>NZ_PDWS01000003.1:0-160000 GCF_010093305.1 Pseudoxanthomonas sacheonensis
ACCGGTTCCGGCCGAACTGGAGTGGAAGGTCTGCTTGAGCCCGTCGACGGTACCGTTGATCACGCCGCTGTCGAAACCGAACAGGAAGCCGCCGATGGTGGCCACGCAACTGATCAGGATGATCAGCCGGGTGTTCTCGCCGCTGTCGGCGGGCGCCTTGCTGAGGGGAATGCTGTTCATGGGAGGCCTTTGGTGAGTGCGGCTCGTATGGATTAGGAATCTACGGATCGGCGGCGGCAAGTATCAGCGCAACAGGTACTGGTTCAACAGGTTCTCATAACGTTCCTGCTTGCCGCTGATCTGCTTGGGTTCGCCGCTGTTGGCCGCCAGTGCGCGCAGATCGCCCAGGGCCAGCTTGCCCTGCTCGAAATCGCGGCCGGCGCCGCTGTCGAAGCTCGCGTAACGCTCGCTGCGCCATTGTTCCCACGGCGAATCCGTCAATAGCGCATGCGCCACTTCCAGGCCGCGCGCGAACGCGTCCATGCCGCCGATGTGGGCGATGAACAGATCCTCCAGATCGGTCGATTCGCGACGGACCTTGGCGTCGAAGTTCAGACCGCCTTCCAGACCGCCCTGACGCAGCACCACCAGCATTGCGCCGACGGTGTCGTACAGATCGGTCGGGAACTGGTCGGTATCCCAACCGTTCTGCGCATTGCCGCGGTTGGCGTCGATGCTGCCCAGCATGCCCGCGTCGGAGGCCACCTGCAGATCGTGTTCGAAGGTGTGTCCGGACAGCGTCGCGTGGTTGGCTTCGATGTTGAGTTTGAAGTCCTTTTCCAGGCCATGTTCGCGCAGGAAACCGGCAACGGTGGCGCTGTCGAAATCGTACTGGTGCTTCATCGGTTCCATCGGCTTGGGCTCGATCAGGAAATTGCCTTTCAAGCCGATGCTGCGGCCGTAGTCGCGCGCCATGGTCAGGAAGCGGGCGAAGTGTTCGACCTCGCGCTTCATGTTGGTGTTGACCAGCGAGGCATAGCCTTCGCGGCCGCCCCAGAACACGTAGTGCTCACCACCCAGTTCGACGGTGGCGTCCAATGCGTTCTTCACCTGCACGGCGGCGCGCGCGACCACGGCGAAGTCCGGGTTGGTCGAAGCGCCGTTCATGTAGCGCGGATGCGAGAACAGGTTGGCCGTACCCCACAGCAGTTTCGTGCCGGTGGCCTCCTGGCGCGCCTTGGCCAGGCCGACCATGTGCTTGAGGTTCTTCTCGTATTCGCCGATGTCCTCGGCATCGGGGGAAAGATCGATGTCGTGGAAGCACCAGTACGGCACGCCCAACTTGCTGAAGAACTCGAACGCGGCGTCGACCTTGGCCTCGGCGGTGGCCAGCGGCGAGCCGGCTTCCCACGGAAAACGGCGCGTACCGGGGCCGAAAGGATCGTGGCCGGCATTGCAGAAGGTATGCCAATAGCACACCGCGAAGCGCAGGTGCTCGGCCATGGTCTTGCCGCCGACGCGTTTGCCGGCGTCGTATACCTTGAAAGCGAGCGGATTGTCGGAATCGCGGCCCTCGAACGGGATGCGGCCGATGCCGGGGAAATATTCTTTTGCGCCGATGAAATAGGGATTGCTCATGGTCTGTCTTCCGTTCTGTTGTGCGAGTGCGTGCTACGCCGGGTACAGCGTGCGCACGGCATCGAGGTATTGCAGGAAACGCGCGTAATGCGTCCGGTATTCGCCGACGCGCGCAGGGTCGGGGCGGGTGGAAAGCGTTGGATCTACGGCGGCATGCCGTAACGCCAGTTCGGATAAGGGAGTGCTGTCGCCGCTTCCATGCTGCTGGGACCACAACGCCTGCAGTGCGGCACCGAACGCGGCGCCTTCGCTCTGTCGGGGAACTTCCACCGGCAGATCGAATACGTCGGCGATCATCTGCCGCCAGGCGGCGCTCTTGGCACCGCCGCCAGTCAACACGATGGCTTCGAAACCCAGGCCCGCCGCGGCGAATGCGTCGTAGCCGTACCTCAAGGTGTAGGTCGCGCCTTCCATCGCCGCGCGGTAGAAGTTGGCGGGCGTGGCGTTGAGCGGATCCATGCCCAGCATCGCAGCGCGCGCATCGGGCAGATTCGGTGTGCGTTCGCCATTGAAGAAGGGCAGCAAAGTCAGGCCGCCGGCGCCCGGAGAGGTTTCGCCGATCATGGCTTCGCCTTGGGCGACGCCGAAACCGAACAGCCGCGCGATGGTTTCGGTGGCGACCGTGCAGTTCATGGTGCAGATCAACGGTAGCCAGCCGCCGGACGAAGAACAGAACGCTGCCCAGGCGCCGTTGGCATCCACCACCGGATGATCGGCGTAAGCGAACAGGGTCCCGGAGGTGCCCAGGCTCATCGACAGGCGGCCCGGCACCACGCAGCCGGTACCGATGGCCGCCATCATGTTGTCGCCGCCGCCGACGGCGATGCGAACCGAGTGCGGCAGCCCCAGCGCGTCGGCGATCGCAGGCAGGATCGCGAAGGTAGTGCCCAGTTCGACCAGCGGCGGCAGGCACGGCGAAAGATCGCGATCGGGATCGATGGCCGCCAGCAGTTCTTTCGACCATTGGCGCGTGCGTACATCCAGCCAGCCGGTACCCGAGGCATCGCCGACCTCGGTGAAGCGTTCGCCGGTGAGGTAGAAGTTGAGATAGTCGTGCGGCAGCAGGATGGTCGCCAGCTCGCGATAGACCTCGGGGCGATGCTGGCGCGTCCACGGCAACTTGGAGGCGGTATAGCCGGGCAGGATGGGATTGCCCGCGATCTCGATGCAGCGCCGCTCTCCGCCTAGCGCCTGCATGATCCGTCCGCACTCGCGCGCGCTGCTGGTATCGCACCACAGCTTGACCGGCGCCAGCACCTGGCCATCGCGATCCAGCGGCACGAAGCCATGCTGTTGCCCGGAGACGCCGACCGCGGCGATGGACGCGCGGATTGGCGCATCCAGTTGCGCGAAGCAAGCGTGCACGCCTTCGATCCACCACGAGGCCAGCTGCTCGCGACTGCCGTCCTCGCCGCTGATCAGCTCGAGCGGCGCGCTGGCGGTGGCCACGACCTGTCCGGACTCCGCGTCGTAGACGAGCAGCTTGATGCTCTGGGTTCCTGCATCGATGCCGGCGTACAGGCTCATGCCGCCACCAGCTTGCCGTCTTGCAGGCGTATGCGTCGCGACTGGCCCGCCTCGAGTTCCATATCCAGACTCTGTTCTCCCAATATCACGTTGTAACGGCCGCCGCGCGCGCTGGTGAGCGTCGCCATCGACAGGCGGCCCTCTTTCCACGACAGATCCATACCCGCAGCGCCGCGCACTTTGAGACCGCGCACGGACCCTTCGCGCCACGCTTGCGGCAGCGCCGGCAGCAGGAAGATCGATCCGCCCCAGCTCTGCAGCAGCATCTCGGTGATGCCGGCGGTGCCGCCGAAGTTGCCGTCGATCTGGAACGGCGGATGCGCATCGAACAGATTCGGGTAGGTCCGCTGCGGTGCCAACAGCATGCGCAGGATCTTCAGCGCGTGTTCGCCGTCGCCCAGCCGCGCCCACAGATTCAGGCGCCAACCGATGCCCCAGCCGGTGGCGTCGTCGCCGCGGATCTCCAGCGACCGCTTCGCGGCAGCGGCGAGTTCCGGCGTATCGCGCACGTTGATCTGCGAGCTCGGATGCAATGCGTAAAGATGCGAGACGTGGCGGTGGTGGATCTCCGGCACTTGCATGTCCCAATCTTCGCGCCACTCCTGCAGTTGGCCTGCATTGCCGATGCGGTCAGCCGGCAGCTGCTCGCGCAATTGCCGCAACCGCTGCGCGAAATCGGCGTCCACGCCCAGCAGACCGGCAGCCTGGATGCACTGCGCGAACAGATCGCGCAGCAATTGCGAATCCATTGCCGGTCCAGCGCAAAGCGAAGCGCCCTTCGGATGTATGTTCTCGGGCGACATCGAAGGATTGGTGACCATCTCGCCAGTAGCGGGATCGCGCACCAGCACGGCGGCGAAGAACTCTGCCGCGCCTTTGAACAACGGATAGATCCTGCGCAGATAGGCCTCGTCGCGGCCGTAGTCCCAGCGGTCCCACAATTGCTGCAGCAGCCAGGCGCCGCCCATGGGCCATAAACCCCACTGCGCACCATCGATGGGACCGGTCTGCCGCCACAGGTCGGTGTTGTGATGCACGACCCAGCCTGGTGCTCCGTACATTTCCCTGGCCCGGCGCGCGCCCTTTTCCGCCAGATCGAAAAGCATGCTCTCCAACGGTTCCACGCATTCTGGCAAGGCGTTGGCCTCGCTGGGCCAGTAGTTCATTTCCGTGTTGATGTTGATCGTGTATTTGCTTTCCCACGGCGGGTCCATCAGGTCGTTCCAGATGCCCTGCAGGTTGGCCGGCTGCGTACCGGGACGCGAACTGGAGATCAGCAGATACCGGCCGTACTGGTGGTAGAGCGCGGCCAGCGCGGGATCGCCATCGCTGGCGAAATTCGCGACGCGTTCGTCGGTGGGCAGCTTCGCCGCTTCGGCACTTCCCAAATCGAGGGAGACGCGACGGAACAGGCGCTGGTGTTCGGCCACATGCGCTGCGCGTAGCGCTTCGAAACCACGCTGCTGGGCTGCGGCCAGTTGCCGGCGCGTGATCGCTTCGGGGTCGCCGCCGACATCGTCGTAGCGGCGATAGCTGGTGGCCGCCGTGATCAGCAGCACTACCTCGTCCGCACCTTCTATTTCTATGCGTTCGCCGCGCACCTGCAACGAGCCGCCGCGTGGAATCGCACGCACACGCGTCGCGAACTTCAGCTTGCCCTCGATGCCGTGCCGCGCGGGATTGCGGCCGCGCAGCAGCAGGGCGCCCTCTTCGGCAGACACTTCGCTCTGCTGATCGCTGTCCAGCGATACCCGCAGATCGATGCCGCCGGGACGGTCGGTCGACAGGCGCACCACGATGCACTGGTCGACCGGCGAAACGAAGGCCTCGCGCGTGTGCTCCGTCTTCCAGGTCCGGAACTGCGTGCGCGTGATCGCCGTATCCAGATCGAGTTCGCGACGATAGTCGGTGGTGTCCGGAACATCGCGGAAATCCAGCACCAGATCGGCCAGCGGCTGATAAGGCATCTGCTTGAGCGGCCGCGCCATCATCCTGGCGTTGGCCAGGTCTTCGGCCTGCGCGTATTGGCCGGCGAAGATCAGCCGGCGCACTTCCGGCAATGCTTCCAGCGCGCCGGAAGTGTCGGCTTCGTACGGGCCGCCCGCATACAGCGTGTCTTCGTTGAGCTGCAGGCGTTCGTGTTCGATGCCTCCCCACACCATCGCGCCGAGGCGGCCGTTCCCCAACGGCAACGCCTCCACCCATCGCGTCGCCGGCCGCCGGTACCAGAGCTTGAGCGCATCGCCGTCGGCGATGGCGCCCGCAGCCGCATGCACGACTGCGGACGGCGCCAGGCCCGCGATCGCGATGCCCGCGCCCACTCCTTTGAACAATTCGCGGCGGGTCAGATCGACGCTCATATCAATTCGTCTTGACTGCCTTCACCACGACCGCCTTGCCGTCGTATTGCACGGTGGTATCGGCCGCCGGTTCCAGCGTACCGGCATCGGCGCGCGGACCGCTGATCCAGCGCACGCGGACCTCGCGCTTGGCCTGCATGCCGGGGAACGTACCCTGGCGCGTACCGATGCTCAGTTCGCCGGTCTTTTCATTCCATTTCAGCGGAATGCGGCTGAACTCGCTCTTCTCGTAGCCGTAGCCCTTGCCATCGTCTTCGTACAGCGAGAATTCTCCGTCGGCGCCCGTATAGACCACCACGGTCAGCGGCGCGCCCTTCTTCTCGTCCACGTATTGCTGCACCGGACCGGTCGGCACGATCGCGCCGGCACGCACGAACAACGGCATGCGCTCCAGCGGCGCGGCGGCCTGCAGGGTTTGCCCGCCCTCATGGCGCTGGCCGGTATAGAAGTCGTACCAGGCGCTGCCGGCCGGCAGATAGACCGCACGCTGCGTGGCCTTGAACGCGGTCACCGGAGCCACCAGGAAGGCGGGCCCGAACAGATACTGGTCGTTGATGTCGCGGACCTTGGCGTCGCCCGGGAAATCCATCGCCAGGCTGCGCATCATGCTGCCGTCGCGATGATAGGTATCGCCGGCCAGCGTGTAGACGTAGGGCAGCAACGTGTAGCGCAGACGGTTGTAGTAGGCCATGCTGGCGTAGTACGGCGTGCCTTCCGGCGCGATGTTCCAGATCTCGCGGTACGGGAACTGGCCGTGCGAGCGGAACAGCGGCACGAACGCGCCGAACTGGTACCAGCGGGTGTTGAGTTCGCGCCATTCCGGCAGATGCGCCGGATCCTGGTTCTCATAGCGCTTCTCCACCGCGAAGCCGCCGATATCGAAGGTCCAGTTGGGCAAGCCCGACATCGACAGGTTGACGCCGGCGGAAATCTGATCGCGCATGTCGTCCCAACGCGAAACGATATCGCCGCTCCAAACCGCCACCGCATTGCGCTGGGTGCCGGCATAGCCCTTGCGCGACAGGATGAACACGCGCTTGTCCGGGTCGGCCGCGCGGTCGCCGCGGTATACGCCCTGGGTGTGCGGCAGCGGATAGGAATTGAAGAACTCGGTGGACGGGCCCACCGCCGTCGGCGTGGTGCGCGCCTTGCGCTCGCCGACATCGAGGTTGGAATGCAGGTCGGGCTCGTCGGCATCCAGCCACCAGGCGTCGAAGCCCTTGCTGTTGAGCTTCTCGTTGATCTGCCGCCAGTAGATGGCCTGCGCCTTCTCCGAATACGGATCGTAGAACGAGTTCAGGTAGCCTGCGCCGATCCAGTCCTTCTCGCCCACTTCCACATTGCGCTTGTACATGAAACCGGCGGCATCCAGTTCCTTGTAGTTGGCGGTGGTGGGATAGAACTTGGGCCATACCGAAATCATGATTTGCCCGTGCAGGTCATGGACCTGCTTGACCATGCCATCGGGATCGGGGAAATGCGTCTTGTCGAAATCGTGCGAACCCCAGGCGTCTTCCGGCCAGTACGACCAGTCGAGCACGATGTTGTCGATGGGCAGCTGGCGCTTGCGGTATTCGGCCAGCGCGCCGACCAGTTCGTCCTGCGTCTTGTAGCGCTCGCGGCTCTGCCAGAACCCATAGGCCCATTTCGGCAGCAGCACCGCTTTGCCGGTCAGCTGGCGATAGCCGGCGATGACCTGGTCGGCCGCGCCCTTGTCGGTACCGCCACCGGCCACGAAGTAGTAATCGATCATCTGTCCGGCTTCGGACCACAACGACAAGTCCTTGGCCTCCGCAGCAGGCAAGGGATCGCGGTGCAGCAGGGCGATGTAGCTGGGGTCGATCAGCTTCCACTCGATCTTCAGCTTGTGGCGCTGGCCCGGCTGCAGGTCAAGCGCGAACTCGTGGTGCCACGGGTTCCAGTTCTGGCGCCAGCGGTCGATCACCGGCTTGCCGTCGATCCACAGCTTGGCGTATTCGCTGGAGTACAGCGAGAACGTGTGGCGGCCGGGGCTGAGCGCTTCTATCTCGCCCTCCCAGGTCACCTGCATGGGCTGATCCTTGCTCTTGGCTTCGGCCGGGAAGTTGGCCAGGTCCTTGATGTACTGGTAGTTCACCTCGGATTCGCGGCGCTCGACTTTCTGCACGCCGCCGACCGAGTAGCGCGCGGTCAGCGCGCCTGCTTCGCCCTTGGCGTCGTACAGCTTCAGGCTCTTGGGCAACGGCTGCAGGCCGCGCGGATCGCCCAGGCGGGTGATGGCGTTGTTGTCCCACAGCAGGCCGTAGTTGCGGCTGGACACCAGGAAAGGCACCGCCATGTCCACGTTGTGCTGCAGCAGTTCGACATCGTGGCCTTTCTGGTTCATCCAGCCTTGCTGATGCTGGCCGAAGCCGTAGATGGCTTCGTCGTCTGGCGATTCGAAACGCTGGCGGACGCTGAGGTAGGGCTTGCCTTCCACTTCCAGCGGGGAAAAACTCCTGCCGCCTTCGACCTCGGCCAGGATCGGCTTGCCTTGTTTGTCCAGGAAGCTGACCCGGCCGCTCTGCAGCGAAACCTCGGCGGTCACTTTGGCGGTAGTCAGGCGCAGCTTGCCGTCGGCACTAGCGACATCGAAGGTGGCAGCCGGTGCGCCGGTATCGACCCGCATCAGGCTGGGACTGCGCTTGAAATCGCCATCGGGATCGGCACTGACCCGGATGATGCCGGCATCCACCACCTGCAAACGCACCGCCGCGGCGCCTTTATCGGCAGGACGCACGATGACGCCGTTGTCGGTCTTCTCATAAGCCTGGCCGGCTTTGCCGCCGCAAGCGGCCAGCAGCGCCAGCAACGGCAGGGTCAGCCCCATCAAATTACGCATCTTCCGCTCCTCCCTTTCGATTCGTGTGGGACGGGCCAGACCCGCCGCTACGGATTCCGGCAACGATCGCCGGACGCCGTCGATACCTTGCAATTCAGTACGTCGCCAACTTCACCTTCAGCAACTGATCGGCGCTGGAAAAATTCAGCCCGTAATCGGTCTGGTCGCCATTCCAGACGCGCTGGAACTTCCATTGGTTGTTTTCGTAGGTGCCTTCCTCGACGCGGTCGTAGATCTGCCGTGCGGCGACCGCAGGATCGGCGGCGACGATGTTGACGCGCGCGTGGTAGGCGGTGACCAGGAATTCGTCGGTGCCGGTTTCGGCGATCAACGCCGCGCCTACCGGCTCGGGATTGCCCGGCGCTTCGCCCTGGAACCAGAACTGCGGTACGCCATAGGTGATCACGGCATTCCAGCGGTCGTTGAGCTTGAGGGTCTGCACGGGTTGGCCGGCCTGCTCGGCGATGCCGTGCACTTTGCCCTCGAAACTCAGCTTGGCCAGCACGCGCGCGGCCGGCCGCACCAGACGATAGTTCAGCGCGAACGGCTCCAGCGATTCGGGCGACATCCTCTTGGCCCCCAGCGGCCAATTGGAATAGCGCGTGTAGTCGATGCCGAATGGCGACCAGCCAATGGCCTGCTGGCCGAGCGCGGCGAAGAAATAGCGCGCGAACATCACATCGTTGCCGGTTTCGGCCACCAGCAAGGCGTTGTCGGGGCGCGAATAGCGGTCCAGCACGGCGGTGTACTTGTCGTACTCGCGCATGTAGATGTCCGGCGCCAGCAGATCTATGTTTGGCGCGGCCGCCTTGTAGACCTCCAGTACGTTGTCGGTGGGGCCGCCGCTTTCGTACTGTCCGGGCAAGCCGGGAGTGAACGGATCGCGCAGCGCCGCGTTCACGTACATCGGCAACGGATATTCGGCCTTGCCTGCCGCAGCGACCTGATCGATGTAGTGCGCCACATGCCAGGCGTGGAAGAACTCATCGGCGTCGTTGCCGAACGCCTGCTTCCAGTTGCCGGCCTGCTTTCCCATCTTCCTGATCAGGGCTTCCGGCACCGGCCCATCGAACGCTTTCTGCGCCAGCGGCGAGAAGTCGCGCGGCGCGCCGTAGGTGCCGGGTTCGTTTTCCGGCTGCACCATGATGACGGTGCGCTGCGCGTCGGCCTGCTTCAGATGACGCATCAGCCGTACGAAAGCTTTTCTGTCGGCCTCCAAGGTCTCTGTGGACAACGGCGACAGGGAGTTCAGCGTCCTGCCGTCGGCAGTGATGACGCGCGGGAAACGTTTGTTGTCCAGCTTCACCCAGGCCGGCGCGTAGTTGGGTCCGTTGTTCTTCCAGGTGGCGAACCACAGCAGCACCAGCCGCACCTCGTGCTCGCGCGCCTGCGTCAGCAAAGTATCGACGAAGGAGAAATCGAACTTGCCTTCCTGCGGCTCGACCTGCTCCCAGGCGATCGGCACCATCACCGTATTGGGCTTAAGCACGTCGATGGCGGGCCATACCTTCTCTAGCGCAGCGGGATAGTTGCTGGAGTTGTTCACCTGTGCGCCCAGCAGCAGGAACGGCTCGCCGTCCACCAGCAATGCGTGGCGGCCGTTCTCGCTCACCAGTTTCGGCATCGGCGCTTCGACGCTTCGCGTCTCCGCCTTGGGATCGGTTTTGGCGGCGGCCGGCGCGGCGGCCGGCGGCGCATCGGACGGCTTGCAGGCGACCAGGGCCGTCAGCGCTGCCATTGCCGCTAACAACCGCAGCAGGTGGAGGGCGGAGCAAGTACGGCCTGGATTTCGGATCGTCATTCTTTGGTTCTCCCCGTCACCAGGCATCGCTGCGGAACGGCGATGCGGGCAGGCCGTCGCGATTGGTCAGATCCGCGCTTTCAGGATTGTCGCTCCATGCATAGCGCACGGCCTGCGGTTGTGCGACTGAGTCGCTGGTCACCACGACGGCGTCGCCGCGGAGAACGGCGCGTGCCGGATGGAAGCGATGGTCGGCGCCGGCCAGTTCGAAACCATGCACTTCATCGCCGCCGCCGCGCACCGCCAACGCATTGGCGGACGGATCGAACTCCACCCTGGCCTCACGCCCTTTGAACTTGGCCGCGCGATAAACCGGCCCGGAATACACCAGCGATTCGCCATAAGCGACATGCCGCGCGGCCAACGCCAGACGGCGGCCGACTTCCTGCTTGTTCAGCGGATGGATGTCGTTCGGATCGCCGATATCGATGGCCACCGCCTGCGCGGTGGCCGGCAGGGCCAGCGTATGCGACTGCGATTCGCGCAGCAGCGCCCACGGACTGCCGGCGCCGGCGCTTTCGCCGGGAACGTCCGCGCCGGAAACGAAGTTGGCCAGCTGCACCCACAGGAACGGCATCGCCGGCTGCTTCCAGTCGCCGCGCCATTGCCCGATCATGGCGGCGAACTGGTCGCGATAACGATAAGCGTCGGTCGCGCTCGCGTTGGATTCGCCCTGGTACCAGATGACCCCGCGCACCGGGTACGGCTGCAGCGGATGGATCATCTGGTTGTACAGCAGCGCCGGATACTGGTTCTTGTCGTCGATCATCGCCGTCGACACCTGCGCCGGCCGGAATTTCCACTCGCCGTCCAACGGCCGCTTGGCCGCGCCTTGCGGCTGCACGAACACTTCGCCGGCAGCGCCATGGATGCCGCCGCCGCCGCCGAAATCCTGCACCCGCACCGCGACCTTGTTGACGCCCGCGTGCAGTGCCTGCGGCGGCACTGTGTACTGGCGCGGCAGGTTGTACTGCATGCGCGTTTCGCCCACCTGCCGGCCATTGACCCAGGTGATGTCGGAATCGTCGATGCGGCCGACGCCCAGTACGACGCCCGCCTTGGCTTCGGCATCGCTCAGGGTGAAGCTGGCGCGATACCACGCCTCCCCGTCCATGCCGTTGTAGCCGCCGCCTTCCCACAAACCCGGCACCGCAATGCGGTCCCAGTCGCGGTCGTCGAAATCGGCCTGGTTCCAGCGCGAGGTGTCGACTCCCTTCTGCGGCCAGCGCGCCAGACGCGCATGGGTCTCGGCCATTGCGGCTTGATCGCGCGCCTGCGCTTCACTGGCCTGCCGCACGACTGCCTGCGCATCCAGTCCCTGGGTAGCGGCATCGGTCCAGGCCTCGATGCGGCTGCCGCCCCAGGTGCTGTCGATGATGCCGATGGGTACGCCCGTCTTCGCCCGCAGATCGCGCGCGAAGAAATACCCGACCGCCGAAAACGCGCCCACCGTCTGCGGCGATGCCGCCTGCCATCGGCCGCCGGTCAAGCGCGCTTCCGGTTGACCCGACCACGACTTGGGCACCTTGAAATGGCGGATGCGATTGTCGCCAGCGCTCGCGATTTCCCGCTGCGCGTCCTTGGCCTGCGCAACCGGCCACTCCATGTTCGATTGGCCCGAAGCCAGCCACACGTCGCCGACCAGCACGTCGTGCACGGTAGTCGCGTCGCCGCCGTTTTCGCTGATCTTAAGCAGATAAGGCCCGCCCGCTGCATGCGCGGGCAATTCGACCCGCCACGCGCCATCGCCGGAGGCCGTGGCTTCCGCGCTGCGGCCGTCGAACGCGACTTCGATCTTCGCGCCCGGCGTCGCCCAGCCCCAGACCGGCAACGGCTGGTCGCGCTGCAGCACGGCGCCATCGGAAAACATCAGCGGCAGCGCGATCTTCGCCTGCACGGACTGCGCCGCCAGCAACATCAGTCCCAATCCCACAAGAGTGCGTTTCACCGTCCAACCTCCGAGTAATAGTCGTGGATCACCTGCCAAGCCAGCTTGCGCTCGCCGCGTTCGGACAATAGCCCCTTGCGGTTATAGCCGGACTGGAACGGATGCATCCGTACCGGCGAGCGGAAGTCCATCATCACCCAGGGCGCCGTGCCGCGCAGGAACGGAATACGCGCCAGCATGCGCAGCTGCTTGCGATAGAACCCGGCCTGGAATTCCTCGTTCCAGGCGCTGGCCACATCGTCAGCGCCGTGATGGCCGTAACGCGCCTCGGCGCCGAATTCGGTGATCAGCAGCGGCTTGCCGAACGGCTTCCACACCGCTTGCTCGGGTTCGACCGGCCAAGGTATGTACCAGCCGAAGTATTCGTTGATGCCGACTACATCCAGCGAGGCGACCAGCGGATCGGCGACGGTCAATGTGCCGCCGTCGAAACCGGGTCCATAGAACGCCGCGCTGACCAGCCGCGTGGGATCCAACCGGCGCGCCTGTTGCGCCAGCGCTGCGAGCGCACTATTGCGCGCAGGCCCTGGCGAAGTCTCGTTGGCGACGCCCCATACGATGACCGCGGCGCGGTTGCGGTCGCGGTCGATCATTTCGGCCAGCATCGCCTCCAGCTTGTCCTGCATACCGGCGGCGGCGAAGTCGATGCCCTGGTAGACCGGGATCTCCTGCCACAGCAGCAGGCCCATGCGATCGGCCAGTCGCACCAAGTGTTCGCTATGCGGATAGTGCGCCAGACGCAAGAAATTGGCGCCCAGCTGTTTGGCCTGCTCCAGCATGCGCTGCGCATCGGCTTCGGAATGCGCGCGGCGGCCGTCGATTTCTTCGTGGAAATTGACGCCGCGCAGGAACAGTGGCTCGCCGTTGAGCAGCAGCGCGTCGCCGCGCACGGCGATGTTGCGGAAACCTATGTCTTCCTGCAGCGACTCTTGCGGCGTGGAGACCTCCACGCGGTACAGCTTGGGTTTCGCAGGCGACCACAATGCGAACGGCGCCTCGAAGCGCAGCGGCGCGCGACCGTCGGCGCCGGCCTGGGCGCGCACATCCACGCCCAGTTCCGGAATGCGCACGCGCACCGGCTGCCGCGGCGCGGTGCCGGCCAGCTGCACCCAGCCATCCACCCGCCGCAACGAATCGGGCGCCAGTTGCAGGGAATAGTCCTGGATGTAGGTCGCCGGCGTTTCGACCAGATCCACGTCGCGGGTCAACCCGCCATAGTTGAACCAGTCGAAACCCTGCGCCGGAATGCCGTCCTTGCGGCGTTCGTTGTTGACGTGCACCAGCAGGCGGTTCTCGCCGTCCTTCAACCGCCCGGTCAGCTCGAACTGGAACGGCGTGAACCCGCCTTCGTGGCTGCCCAGCTTCTCGCCGTTGAGAAACACGTCGGTACGGTAGTTGGCGGCGCCGAAGTGGACGAACAGCCGCCGTCCATCATGGTGGGCAGCATCGTATTCGAACGCCTTGCGATACCACACCGAACCTTCCAGCCAGGTCAGCTCCGGCCGCTGCGTATTGAAATCGCCCGGCACGTCCAGGGTGACGCTGTCGTCGAATCCGTATTCGAAGAACTGGGTCTTGCCTGCCGCGGTACGGTCTTTCCAGACTGCCTTCCAGTCGCCGATGCCGTCGGCGTACCCGTCCACCAGCGCCTGCCATTTGCCGTTGAGGCTGCGCCGTTGGCGACCCGGCAAATTGGTCAACGGCGTGGAGGCAGGCTCAGCAATCGGCGTGGGCACCGGCGCTACGGACACGCGCTCCTGTGGACGCGGCGAGTATCCCTGCGCATTCGCCAGCAACGGCGCGCAGGCCAATGGCGAGCAGGCCAGCAACGCGACAGCGAGTCGGCGCAGCGAGCTCATACTGATGGAGAATTCAGCGCGGATCGCCATACACGATTCCCCGTCCGCCTGTAGCGAAATACACCCGCCCATACAGGCGTGGGTCGCCGGTGACGCGATAGATCTTGCCGTAGCGATGCGCGTCGTCGTCGATGCGGGTCCAGCGCCGGCCGTCGTCGTCGGAGCGGTACAGGCCGGTCTTGCCGGCGATCTGCCCGAACAGGTACAGCGTCGGCGTGTCGCTGCCTTCCTTCGGTTTGCCCAGCCCCAGCGAGTGTGCGTTCTCCACGCCCGACAACCGCTCCAGCTTGCCCGCTGACCAGCGCAGCAGTCCGCGCCAGGAGGCGGTGAGATAGACCACGCCGCTGTGCAGCGGATCGGGATGCACTTCGGGACGGAACCAGTCGCCGAATTCGCCCACCGCGCCCTGGGCCTCCTTGAATTCCACGCCGCCGTTGCCGCTGACGTACAGCTTGCCGGTGAGGCCGTCGAATCCGTAATAGATGCCTTCGTCCACCCGGTCGGCTTCAATCAGCGCGGTGTCGGGCACGCCTTTGACCTTCTGCCAGTGCTTGCCGAAATCGGCGGTGATCCATGCGCCCGATTTCAACGGCGTCCAGATCACCCGCTTGCCGTCGGCGGCGATGGTGATATGTCCGGCGCCCTCGCCCTGCGGCGGCTCATTGGCGAACGAAGTCCAACTGCTGCCGCCATCCAGCGAGTAGGCGGCGCGCACTTCGTTGTTGTCGCGGTGGCGGACGGTGCCGCTGCGCACCACGACCTGCGGCGCCTGTCCTGCATAGGCGATGCTTTCGCCATTGGTCAGGCGCGGACCGACGAACTGCAGCGGCGGTACCGCCAGGTCGTCGTGGCGGAAGCCATCGATATCGCCGACCGCGCTGAGCAGATGCGCGCCCTGCGGCGGACTGACCAGGTCCAACGGCACGGTTTCTTCCAGGTTGGTGTTCTTGAACCACCACTTCACTTTCGACTTGCCGTCGTCGAGCGCGGTCAGGTTGCGCGAAGCCCAGATGCCGTAGCCGGTGACGAACATGGCCTCGTCGCTGTCGAACGGATTGATCTCGATGTCGGCCATCCAGTGCGGGCCGGCGTGCGCGGTCCACGGCGAGGTGGTGTGGTCGAACTCGGAGCGCGCGAGCACCGGCTGCCATTGCCGGCCGCCGTCGGTGCTGCGGAAGATTTCGTCGTGCGGGACGAAGCGGTTGAAGGTGGTCGCCAGCAGCACCTGCGGATTGCGTGGATCCACCGCGACCGCGCCCCAGCCGAAGCCGTCGTTTTCGGCATCGATGGATTGCGGCGCCGGAGTGATGTCGGTCCACTGGCCCGATGCGGGCGCGAACTTCCAAACCGCGCCGTTGTTCATGGTGTTGGGCCCGGGTTCGTCGCCGTAGCTCAGGAAATAGTCGCCATTGGACGCGCGCGCCATATGGTTCGGGCGCAGGCCTACTGGCTGTTTGGCCACCGGCTGCCAGCTCGCTCCACCGTCGCTGGATTCGTACAGGCTGGTTTCGCGGGTGGAGACGCCCGCGTACAACTTCGGCGTCGGTGCGCCCTTGTTACCGCTGGCCGGATCGAATACGACGAAAACGATGCCCACCGGCTGCAGGCCCGCCCACGAAGTCTGCACGCTGGCCGAAGGCGAATGGGCGATATCTGGAAACGACTTCAGCTGCGACCAGCTGGCGCCGCCGTCCTGGCTGCGCCACAGGCCCGATGCGCGCGTGCCGAAGAACAGCACTCTGCCGTCGTTGGGATCGACCGCCAGGCGTTCGCCGTTGCCGCGGCCCATTTCGTTGCCGCCCAGCTTGAACGGAAGGTCGGTGCGTTTGAAGGTGCGGCCACGGTCGAGCGAACGCAGGATCGCACCGTTGCCCACCCGCTCGTTCAAATAAGTGCCCGCCGCCAGGTAGACACGTTCGGGATCGGAGGGATCGATCGCCAGGCTTTCTATCCCCAGCAGGTTGGTGTCCTCGGCACCCAGCCAGTCGGTCAGCGGTATCCAGCTGCGCGCCTTGTCGTCCCAGCGGTAGGCGCCGCCGACATCGGTGCGCGCATAGGCCAATCCCTTTTCGGCGGGATGGAACGACAGTCCGGTGACGAAGCCGCCGCCGCCGATGGCCACGTTGTTCCAGCGGTAGGCGGCTTCAGCGGCCGGCGAAGCCTGCGCGATACCCGCGCAGGCGAACAGGCCCGCAAACAGTGGGCCCGCGAAGAACGCCAACCATCGCAAGGCCGTGGCCTTCTGCGACGTCGCCTGCGCGGACCGATTACTGATTGCATGCATCGGGAAACGACCTCCAGGAAACGGGCGACGTGCGGAGTGGAACGGCTTGGTGACTGTGGACTGCTTGGTGACTGTGGACTCCGATAACCCCGTCCCACGCGGAGGGGCGTGGGACGGGTCCGGAACCGCCGTTCGGCGGTTACAGACTGGCTCGCAAGGTGATGCCGCGTAGCAGCGGGCTACGGCTCTGTTGCGCTGGCATGACTATTCCCTCCCAGGAACATGACTCAAAAAAACGGACCTGCTCTTGAAAATCCCGACGCGACGGCCCGTCTATCGACCAGGACAATGTTTGTCGTCGGCTTGACATGGCTGCATGGACCAGATCTTCGCCACCGTTCGTTCGAGGCACCGACACCAATCGCAGCGGCACGATCGATACTTTGCCTACTCCTCCGGGTCTGATCTGCTGGCTGCAATGCGCAATGGTAGCGCTAACATAACGAAGTATCGCCGTTCCCGGATGCACGCAGCATAGGTGGCGGTGACATTCCATACCAATGAAATATTCGCTTTGATCTATATCGCTCTCGCATGCTGCATCGCGTCATCAATTCGTGCGGAATCGCGACCGTGCACGGTCCAGCGATCAGCTTTGCCGTTTGCCGCAAACGATCCGCAAGTGCGGCGGAGGCATTGAAAGTACGCGGACCCGCATTGCGGGCCGGTCGTTGCCTTGCGTGCATAGCGATCAGGGCCGAACCACGAGCATCACCGCCGCATGCGGTTCGACCATGGCCGCATAGCGCCCCACTTGCGCCGGCAGATCCTGCTGCGTCCAGAGATCGCGCAGGTGCGCGCTGAGATGGCGCGGATATCCCAATTGTTCCCATCCCACTCCGATCTCGGCCGGACGCTCGCCGCGGTTGAACAGCAACACCGCGCGTGCGCCGTCGGCCAACGGCTTGACCCAGATTTCCTGGTCGCCGTTCTTGGCGACGCGGCGCCCTTGCGCACCCAATGCGTCCTGGTTGACCGCTATCACTTCGCGATTGAGCAGGATGCGCCGGGTCGCCCCATCCATCCGCGAAAGATCGTTGCCGGCGATCAACGGCGCGGCCATGATCGCCCACAGACTGAAGTGGGTGCGGTATTCGGTTTCCGTCATGCCGCCGTTGCCGACTTCCAGCATGTCCGGATCGTTCCAGTGCCCCGGGCCCGCGTACGGCCAGAGCGGCTCGTTGATATCCACGATGTCCAGCATGCCCAGCATGTATTTGTGCCGGCCCTGCCACTTGTCGTAGATGTCGCCGGTGGTGCGCCATAGATTGCCGACCGTCCTGCCCCACAGCCACGGCTTCTGGCCGCCCCATTCGCACAGGGAAAACACGATGTCACGGCCGCTGGCGCGCAACGCATCGGCCATCAGCGTGTAGGCTTCCTGCGCGTTGCGGGTGCCGGTGTTGCACCAGTCGTACTTCAGGTAGTCCACGCCCCAGCGCGCGTACTGCAAGGCATCCTGGAATTCGTAGCCCTGGCTGCCGGGCCGTCCGCCGCAGGTCTTGCGGCCCGCATCGGAATAGATGCCGAACTTGAGGCCTTTGGCGTGGATGTAGTCGCCCAGCGCCTTCATGCCGGAAGGAAAGCGTTTCGGATCGGCCTGGATGAAGCCGTTGCTATCGCGCTCGCCGTGCCAGCAATCGTCGATGACGATATAGCGATAACCGACGTCCCGCATGCCCGAGGAAACCATCGCATCGGCCATGCGACGGATCAGTTTCTCGTCTACGTTGCAGGCGAATTTGTTCCAGCTGTTCCAACCCATCGGCGGCGTCGTCGCCAGGCCGTTCATCGTGCGCGGCGGCTCGGTCTGCGTGGGTTGCGCGTCGTCGGCCGGCTCTTCCAATGCCAGCGCCGGCCGGATCGCCAAAGCCGAAGCCAGCAGCATCAGTGCGAGCCACACCGGAATCAGCTTGTAGGTTCGCTTACGCTGCATGGGTAAGGACCGTCCGAAATGACCGGTCGCAATGCGCCGGGGAAGAAGCGAATACGCGCTCCTCGCACCGCGAATGGTGCCAATGGCGTACTCCTTGAGCAGGAGGCGATTCGTCGACGAAAGAAGGGGAGGAAACGCCTCCCCTTCTTCGGACACGCTTAGAACGTCACGCGCAGGGTCGCGGCGTAGCGCGTGTCGTTCACGTACCAGGAGGTGACGCGGCTGCCAGCTCCGTTCTGGTCCATGATCGTGCGCTGTTCGGCGTTGTTGAGATTGTTCATCTCCAGACCGAGCGTGATGTGATCGTTGAACTTGTAGAAGATGGAGCCATCCAGCTGCCCGTAGTCGTCGCTGTACACCGGCAGCTTCCAGGCGATGTTGTTGTCGCCGCCGTTGTAGCCATTGGGCCCGATCGACAGCAGGTATTTGCTGCGCCAGTTGTAGGCCAAACGGATCTGCCAGGGTCCCTTCTCGTAGAACGCGGCCACGTTGTAGGAATTCTTGGACAGGCCGTCGGCCGGCAGATCGCCGAACACCGAGCCATCGGTGTCGACCGGCTGCGTATCCAGATTGTTCGGCACCTTGGTCGAGCTGTCGATGTAGGTGTAGTTCGCCGACATTCCGAATCCGTCGAACGGCGCAGGCAAGAAGTCGAAGAACTGGTTCCAGCCGATCTCCGCACCCTGGATGCGCGCGGTGCCGACATTCACGGGACGGGTGATCAGGTAGTCGTAGTCGTTTCCATCGGCGCCCGGATAGGAAACCAACTGCGTTTGGCGGCGGAAATAGTCCGAGACGTCCTTGTGGAACAGGTTGATCCAGGCCATGCCGCCGTGATCCGGATCGAAGTACCACTCCAGCGACAAGTCGAACTGGTTGGACTTCATCGGCTCCAGGTAAGGATTGTCGAAGGAACTGCCGGTCAGCTCCAGATCGCTGGGCGGCAGCGAGCTGCCGTCGGTCGGCGGCGTGACGCCGTCGCGCACGTCGGCGTTCAGGACCTGATAGGCCTGCATGTCGCTGAAATTCGGGCGGGCGATGGCCTTGGAGGCCGCGAAGCGCAGGATCAGATTGTCGGCGAATTCCCAGCGCAGATTCAGGCTGGGCAGCACGTCCGTATACGAATTTTCGGCCGTGATGGGCTCCGATTCACCGGCACCCAGATAGGGCGCATAGGCGACATTCGGATAGATCAGAAAACCCCTGGCGGCGTTCTCGGTGCGCACCACGCGCACGCCGACGTTGCCGTCCAGACGCGCGTCGTCCAAACCGAAGTTCACCATCAGATAGGCCGCTTCGGTGGTCTCGGCCTGGACGTTGGTGTGCAGATCGTCCAGTTCCGTCGTTGAGTACGCTATGCAGCAGTTGTAATACGGAGCGGCGGCATCGTGGATAGCCTGGTAGCTGCCCGGAAATCCGAGCGCAGTCGCCAGAACGGGCGCATAGAAGCCGCCCGGCGTGTTGGCGTCGCCGCGATAGAAATTATCGAATGTATTCAGATGCACCAGGCTGGAGTTGATCGTACCGTTCAGATCCAGCGGCGGCATCGCGCCGCTCGGCAGCGCCCACCCTTGCATCCAGGTCTGGAACACCGGCTTCCAGTTGTAGCCGGTATCGATGCTGGTGGCGTCGCGATCGGTCAGGCGCACGCCGAATTTGACCGATTTGATGAAGCCGCTGTCGAAGCTGTGCTTGAGGTCGGCGCGCCAGGCCAGTTCCTCGGCCTCGTTGTCGTCCTGATGGTCCATGGTGAAACCCCAATAGTAATTGGCGGGATTTCCCGTGAACTGCTCGTCGACGCCGATGGTCGGCCTGCCGCCCCGAAGGTCGACGTCGATATAGGGCACGTTGACGCCGAGGGACACCGTGGAATCCAGGCTCTTGGTGGTGGCCTTGATGTACTGGAAATCGGTGGTCAGTTCGGTGGCGTCACTGAGCGACCACTTCAAACCGAAGGAAAAGTCGGTGGTCTTGGATTTGCGGTGGGAGGCGCGGATATCCGTTCCCATGGGGACGCCGCCCGGCTGGGTGAGCCGGCCGGAACGGAACACATCGCCGTCCAGTTCATACGGCTGGCTGGCGTCAATCGCCACCGCAAGGGGATCGTTCGAGACGAAGATCGCATCCTCGTTCCAGAGCTCATCGTATTTGCTCTGGAATGCGGTTGCGTAAAGTTCGACGTCGTCTCTGGGCTGCCATTGCAGGGCGACATAGGCGCCATCGCGCTTGCGTTCGTACTCCAGCGTGCGCCAGTCGGCGCCGCGTGGCAGCCAGAGTGCCTCGTTGGTACCGTCGCCGTTCAGATCGTTGTTGTCGTTCTGGAAAAACGGCCGCACGAACATGCCGTCGGTGCGGGTCGCCAGCTCCGAATGCGTGATATCGACCAGCAAGCCGACTTTGCCGATGCTGGTATCCCACGTATTGCTGTACAGGCCGGAGACGGTAGGCTTGTATTCCTCGGCGAAGTCGCCGTAGTTCTCGCTGAGGGTACCGCTGATCCTCTGGCCGTCGAAATCGAAGGGCATGAAGGTGCGCAGATCCACGCTGCCGCCCACGCCTCCCTCGATCATGTCGGCCTTCTGGTTTTTGTAGACGTCGACGCCAGCCATCAGCTCGGAAGGCACGTCCCCGAAGCTCAAGTTGCGGCCGCCGGAGGCGGAGAAGCTGTCGCGGCCGTTGAGTTCGGAACGGACCTGGGTCAGGCCCCGGACTTGCACGCCGCTGCCTTCTGCCGAGAAGTGCTCCGGATCGCCCACCGACAGGAAGTGGTCGATGGTCACGCCGGGGATGCGAGACAGCGTTTCGGTGACGCTGCGGTCGGGCAGCGCGCCGATGTCCAGCGCGGTGACCGAATCGACGAAGGTGTCTGCGCTGCGCTTGATGTCCTGCGCCCTGTACACAGAACCACGGATGCCGGTGACGACGACAGCGTCCAGATCGACGGCTTCTTTTTTCTCGTCCGTGCCGTCCGCGGCGGCCTGGGACTCTTGCGCATAGGCATTGGCGCTGAGCAGCGCGGCAATGCTCAAAGCAATGGCGGAGTGTTGGAATTTACGGAAATTGGTGCGGCTTGCCGGGGTACGGCTTTGGCGCGTTGACATGGTTGTTCCCTCCCAGGACACCTTGACGAACGATTGGCTGGTTTTCGGACCTGTGCGTTTTTTGCGCCCGGCCGTGCTCTTGTGTTGTGAAGTGATTTGCCTCTTGATGCTTCCGGGCCCGATCCCGGCCCTCTGCCGGTTCCCCGCGTGTTGTAGTCCCTCGTCCTCTCGGGTTGTCGCGATGCCCTTGCCTCCGGCATCCGACACATTGCGGATCTGTTACTGCTCTCACGTGGTAGCGCTAACAAAAAAACAGCTAAATGTGACTTCCGAGGCGAGCATAGGCTGCTCTCAACATTCCATACCAATGAAATATTGAGCGGAAGCTATGTTGTTTTTGAATACGGAACCAAACGCTTCCGGCATTCAGCCGGTGGAATCGATTACAGGTCCGGATATAGCTGGCGCGCTGTGGCGCGCAGCGCTTCCAGGACGCGCTCGGCCCCCGGAGACAGTTGCTGGTCGCGGCGGCGGATGATGCCGAAGAACTCCATGCGCACGCCCAGTTCGATCGGCAAGACCTGCATTTGCGCAGTCTGCAGGTAGGGGGCCACGGATTCGGCAGGCAGGGCGGTCAGCAGATCGCTGTGCCGCAGCAGATGGATGATGACCGGCAGCGAAGCGGTTTCGATGATGTTCTGCGGCGGCGCCAGGCCATGCTCCAGGAACATCGAATCCAGGCGCGCGCGCAATACGCTGGCGGCCGGCGGCATGATCCAGCCGTAATCGATCAGGTCGGCATGGGTAACCCTGCTCTGCTGCGTCAACGGATGCCCGGCCCTGACGATCACCGAATGCGGTTCGTCGGCCAGCGGCTCGAACTCCAGATCGCCCGCCCCTTCCGGGCCCAGGATCCGGCCGATCACGATGTCCAGCTGTCCATCCAGCAGCTTGGCCACCAAGGGCCGGCTATAGTCCATTTCCACCCGGATCAGAATGTCGGGGAAGTCGCGCTTCACCGCAGCGATGGCTTGCGGCACCAGGGTGGTGCCGGGATTGACCACCGTGCCAATCGACGCCTGGCCCATGCGGCCATTGCGCATGGCCGCTATTTCATCGTGGGCGCGGCCGATTTCCGACAAGGCCGAGCGCGCCCGGCGTATCAACACCTGGCCATACCAGGTCGGCTCCACCCCGCGCGCATGGCGCTCGAACAGCGGCACTCCCAGGATGCCTTCCATTTCCGACAACAGCTTGGAAGCCGCCGGCTGGGTCATGTTGGCCGCCTCGGCCGCGCGCAGCACCGAACGCTGTTCGTACAGGTGCAACAGCAGCAACAGGTGGCGGGTCTTGAGCCGCGAGGCGCTGAACCAGCTGGTTGAGGGTTGGACCATGGCTGTACTCCCTGGGACGTTCAGCAAGCTATATGTACGGGGAATAGCATATGACGAAAATTTCATTTGTCGTACATAGCTAACGCGGGCAACCCTATGCCACGCTGGTCCAGCGTTGCCGCGCCATTCCGTAGGGCACGGCCACGAAGAACAATGGAACCGCTATTACAAGTCGCGCACGGGCACCTTCCGGCACAAGGCAAAGGCGCGGGCACCGAACTATCGCTGCGAACCGGGAGGGTCCATGGCGCAAACCGAGCCAGGCAAGACGCCAAGCCGCTTCCTGCCGCAATTCCCCTTCGCAGGGGAACAGCGATGAACGCGCGGCTGCAAGGCAAGGTAGCGCTGGTCACCGGCGCGGCCAGCGGCATAGGCGCTGCCACCGCACGCCTGTTCGCCACGCACGGCGCGCACGTGTTCGGCCTGGACCGCAATCCCTCGCCGGAGCTCACCGACAATCCCGCTCATCTGCTCGCCGATGTCACCGATGCCGAGTCGATTGACATTGCGGTGGCGCAGATACTGGGCCAGCATGGCCGCATCGACGTATTGGTGAACAACGCCGGCGCCGATGTGTTTTCCGAGCCGTTGTCGTTGAGCGATGCCGATTGGGAACGCTGCCTGTCGCTGAACCTCAAGGGCGCCTGGAACATGGCGCGCGCGGTACTGCCGTCGATGCTGGAACAGGGCGCCGGCTCCATCGTCAACATCGCCTCGGTGCATGGCCACAAAATCATCCCCGGCGCGTTTCCCTACCCGGTGGCCAAGCACGGCCTGATCGGCCTGACCCGCTCGCTGGGCATCGAATACGCCGCGCGCGGCATCCGCGTCAATTCCATTTCGCCCGGCCTGATCCTGGTGCCGCGCATCGAAGCCTGGTTCGCCTCGCAGCCCAATCCGGAAGCCGCGCGCCGCGCGCAGACCGAACTGCTGCCGCCAAAACGCATCGGTACGCCGGAGGAAGTCGCGCACACCGCGCTGTTCCTGGCCAGCGACGAAGCGCGCTTCATCAACGCCACCGACATCCTCATCGATGGCGGCCGCTCGCAGCTTTACCACGAGTGAGGCGACCGGCCCGCGCATGAGCATCGAATCCGCCGCTTCTCCTTTTCGCCTGCCGCTGATCGCTATCCTGCGCGGCATCCACGCGCACGAGGCGTCGGCGCATGTGCGGGCCCTGGTGGAAGAAGGCTACGACGCCATCGAGATCCCGCTCAACTCGCCCGACTGGGCCGACAGCATCGGCACCGCCGCTCGCGAAGCCGGCAGCGGTACCTGGATAGGCGGCGGCACCGTACTGCACGAGCGCGATGTCGATGCGCTGCACGCATTGGGCGCGCGCTTCATCGTCACTCCCAACACCAATCCGGCGGTGATACGCCACGCGGTGCGGCTTGGGCTGCAGGTGGTGGCGGGTTTCGCCACCGCTACCGAAGCCTTCGCCGCGCTCGACGCCGGCGCGCAGATGCTCAAGCTTTTTCCCGCTTCCACTTACGGAACGCAGCACGTACGCGCCCTGCGCGCGGTGCTGCCTCCGGTCCCTCTGTTCGTCGTCGGTGGCGTCACGCCCCTTACCCTTGCCGATTTCCTCTCCGCCGGCAGCGCGGGTGCGGGCATCGGCGGCGAGCTCTACAAACCAGGCCAGGCGGTCGAGCGCACGCGTCAGGCCGCGCGCGCCTTCAAGCGGGCCTATCTGGAATCCATGCCATGAAGATCGTGCGCCTCAGCACCTACCACGCCGCGCCGCGCTGGCTGTTCCTCAAGATAGAAACCGACGAAGGCATCAGCGGCTGGGGCGAACCGGTCATCGAAGGCCGCGCGCAGACGGTGGAAGCGGCCGTGCATGAATTGTCCGATTACCTGATCGGCAAGGATCCGTCGCGCATCAACGATCTTTGGCAAACGCTGTACCGGGGCGGCTTCTATCGCGGCGGCGCGATCCTGATGAGCGCCATCGCCGGCATCGACCAGGCGCTGTGGGACATCAAGGGCAAAGTGCTGGGCGTGCCGGTGTACGAATTGCTGGGCGGACGCGTGCGCGACCGCATGAAAACCTACCGCTGGGTCGGCGGCGACCGGCCGGCCGACATCATCGCGCAGATCGAGTCGTACCGGGCTTTGGGTTTCGACACCTTCAAGTTCAACGGCACCGAGGAGCTGAAGCTGATCGACAGCCCGCGCAATATCGATGCGGCCGTGGCCAAGGTCGCCGAGATCCGCCGGGCGTTCGGCAATACCATCGATTTCGGTATCGACTTCCACGGCCGCGTCAGCGTGCCGATGGCGCGCGTCCTGTTGCGCGAGCTGGAGCCGCACAACCCGCTGTTCGTCGAGGAACCGGTGCTGCCCGAGCAGGCCGAATACTATCCGCGGCTGGCCGACGCCACCTCCATCCCGCTGGCCGCGGGCGAACGCATGTATTCGCGCTTCGAATTCAAATCGGTGCTGGCCGGCGGCGGTCTGTCGATCCTGCAGCCGGACCTTTCCCATGCCGGCGGCATCACCGAATGCTTCAAGATCGCGGCCATGGCCGAAGCCTACGACGTCGGCTTCGCGCCGCACTGCCCGCTGGGCCCGGTGGCGCTCGCCGCCTGCCTGCAGGTCGATTTCGTCGCCCACAACGCGGTGCTGCAGGAACAGAGCATCGGCATCCACTACAACGGCGACGCCGATCTGCTGGACTACGTGCTCAACAAGGAAGACTTCCAGTGCATCGATGGCAACATCGCGGCGCTACCCAAGCCCGGCCTTGGCGTGGAGATCGACGAGCAACGGTTGATCGAGGCGAGCCGGAATCCGCCCGCCTGGCGCAATCCGGTCTGGCGCCACGCCGACGGCAGCGTAGCGGAGTGGTGATGCGGTGAACGCCTACGTCGACCTGGATCGCGTCGTCCCCAGCCTGGCCGTGGATAGCCGCTGTGCGCTGGGGGAAAGCGTGCTCTGGTGCGAACGGCGCGCTGCCTTGTTCTGGACCGACATCGATGCCTCGCATCTATGGATGCATCGGCCCTATGTGCGGACGACCCGGCACTGGGTCCTGCCGGACCGCCTGGGTTCGCTGGCGCTGTGCCAGACCGGCCAGTTGCTGCTGGGCCTTGCCAAGGGCCTGTACCTGACCGATCCCGACAATGCGCGGGAGGAAACCCTTGCGCTGGAAAAGCTGGCCGATGTGGAAGCCGGCAACGCCGAAACCCGCATCAACGACGGCCGCAGCGACCGCAACGGAAACTTCGTCTTCGGCACCAAGAGCGAACGCAGCGACAACGCTCCCATCGGCGCGTTCTACCAGTACTCGGGCCAACATGGTTTGCGCCGGCTGGATCTGCCCGCCGCCGTCATTCCCAATTCGATCTGTTTCAGCGCCGATGGCCGCAAAATGTACTACTGCGATTCGGTCGAGCCGCGGATCCTGTGCTGCGATTACGACGCCCGCGTCGCGCAGGTATCGGGTTCGCGCGTATTCGCCGAAGTCGACCAGGCCTGCGCGTCGCCCGATGGTTCCATCATCGATGCCGACGGCTATCTGTGGAACGCGCAATGGGGCGCAAGCCGCGTGGTGCGCTATCGCGGCGACGGCCGGGTAGACAGGGTGATGCTGCTGCCGGTGAGGAATCCTTCCTGCTGCGCCATCGGCGGCGCCGCCTACGACCGCCTGTACATCAGCAGCGCGCGGGTCGACAACAGCGCCGAGGAGTTGGCGCGCACGCCCGGCGCGGGAGGGATCTGGCAGATCCCGCTGCCGCGCGCGCTGGGCCTGCCGGAAAGCCGGATCGAACTCCCGTGATCGCGATCGACTGGGGCAGCAGCAGCCTGCGCGCGTACCGTTTGGACGCCGCCGGCGTCGTGGCCGAACAGCAGCGCAGCGATCGCGGCGTGCTGGCGTGCGATGGGGATTTCGCAGCGGCGCTGGCTCCGCTGATCGCAGCCTGGAACGATGCGGACATCGTGCTGTGCGGAATGGTCGGCAGCCGCGACGGTTGGTTCGAGCAGCCTTATCTGGATTGCCCGGCCGGCCTCGACGAGCTGGCGGCGGCGATGGCGCCGGTGCAGGTGGCCGAATTTCCGGGGCGCAGGCTGTGGTTCGTGCCCGGAGTCGCGGACCGGAATTCGACCGAAGTACCCGATGTCATGCGCGGCGAGGAAACCCAGGCCTGCGCGCTGCTCGACCTGTTGCGCCAGGGCACGCACGTGCTGTGCCTGCCCGGCACGCACAGCAAATGGATAACGGTGCGCGACGGGAAGATCGTCGCCATCGCCACCGCCATGACCGGAGAAACCTACGCGGTCATGCGCCGGCACAGCGTGCTGGGCAAACTGATGGGCAAGGACGACTCACGCTTCGACGCCTACGCCTTCGATGCCGGCCTGCGCCGCAGCGCCGACGCCAGCGGGCTGTTGCACCACCTGTTCGGCGTGCGCACGCTGGGGCTGTTCGGCCGCTTCTCCGAGGCGGCCCTTCCTTCGTACTTGTCGGGCCTGCTGATAGGACACGAAGTACGCGCCTCCGGATTGTTCTCGCGGACTCCGCGCCCGGCGCAGGTGCACCTAATCGGCAACGACCGCTTGATCGACGCTTATGCCAGGGTACTGGTGGCCTTGGGAGTGGGCGTGCAGCGGCATTCCGAAAGCCTGGCGGCCCATGGAATGCACCGCCTGTCGCGATCCCTGATCCCGGCCTAGGAGTCCATTGCGAAGGCTTTCGGCAGGATCCTTCTGCCGGACGACAGTACCGCTCGTCTTTCCAGGAATCGGAATTGCCTTTCCCCTGGGCGCCGCAGCTATCGCCCTCCCCCGCTGCGGAAGATCGACCAAAGCAGCCACAGCCCCGCCAACGAGGCGCCGGCGAAGCCAAGCAGTCCGAAGAACGGAAGGCCCAGCAAGGTCGGTCCGCCCTTCACCGTCAAGGTGATCGAAGAACCGATGATGAGGGCCGCGATCACCAGGCCGCCAGCCAGGCGGTTGGCGGAGTGGCTCACCTGCCGACCGAACTCCGGCAACTGATCCATTTGCAGATGCAGCCTGGCGTTGCCGCCACGGACCGCACGCAAAAGCCGCCGCAACTCCTGTGGGAATGCAGCCAACAGACCCGTGGCGTCGATAAGAGCGCGCGCGCCGCGTCGCACTGCTGCCCGAGGACCGAGTTGAGCGGCCATCGCACGACGCAGGAAGGGCTGCGCCTGACGCGCCATGTCGAAATCAGGATCGAGACTGCGCCCCAGCCCTTCCAGGGTCAGGCAAACCTTGATCAGCAAAGCAAGGTCGGCCGGAAGCGCAAGGCGGTGCGCGCGCAGCAATACGGTGACTTCCAGCAGCATGCCCGCCAGATCGAGTTGCCCCAGCGGCACACCGTGGTAGCGGTCCACGAACGCGTCGATATCGGCGGTCAGTTGTTCCTCGTCAACGTCCGACTGCTGGGTCCATTCAAGCAGCACTTCGGTGACGCGTCCGGAATCGTGCTCGACCAAGCCGAACAACAGGCTCACGACTTCCGCACGACGTGCCGGCGACAGGCGCCCCACCATGCCGAAGTCGATGATGGCGATGCGCCCATCGGCAAGCACGAATACATTGCCCGGATGGGGATCGGCGTGGAAGAAGCCGTCTTCCAGCATCATTTTCAATACGGCTTGCGCCCCGGTGCGCGCGACTTGCTTGCGGTCCACTCCCGCCGCATCCAGCCCTTGGATATCGGCGACGGGGATTCCGTCGACGAAATCCTGGACATTCATGCGCTCGCTGGTGAATGGCCAGTGCACCGAAGGGACGACAATGCGGTCGTCGCCGATGAAGCTCGCCGCGATGCGCTCGGCGTGACGGCATTCTGCGGCCAGATCGAGCTCGCACAGCAGCGAGGCGCGGAACTGACGCACTACGCCCACCGGGTGGAAGCGACGCAGATCCGGAAACTTCTTTTCGATCTGGCTCGCCGCATACTGCAGCAACCTCAAGTCGGCCTCGATCATGGGACGAATGCCGGGACGCCGGACTTTCGCCACGACTTCGCGCCCATCATGAAGGCGGGCGCGATGCACCTGGGCGATCGATGCGGCGGCCAGGGGTTCCGGATCGAGCCAGAGAAAAGCCGATTCGAGGCCGGTGCCCAGCGCCTGGATCATTTCGGTGCGAATGTCTTCGAACGCGACCGGCGGCACCGCATTCTGCAGCCTGCTGAATTCGGCGATCCAATCCGGGGAAAACAGATCCACCCGCGTCGCCAGGACCTGCCCCAACTTGACGAAACAGGGGCCCATTTCCTCCAGGGCGCGCCGCACCCGCACATGAGCCGGCAGCGCCACCAGTTCTTCGAGGTCGGTCAGAGGCAAGACCTTGCCGACGCGGGTCAGCGCTTGCGCCAATCCCAATCGATTGACCATATCGCCGAAGCCGTACCGGACCAGAATCGCAGCCAGCGTTTGGAGCCGGCCCAGGTCGTGGCTTGCGATCAACGTTTCCCACATGGCCGAACGGCTCCTCCCTCCGCTTGATCCCTGACTTCGCGCCGCTTCTCATCTGCAGGCGGTGAGCAGAGGGTAGGCTTCCGCCGGCCCGAGCGCTTGACCTGGATCAATCCCCAGGACGGTCGCCGCAACGCTGCCGATTGACCAAGGTCAACCCGCGAAGGAGCCATGGAGTCATGCTTCATCGGATGGTGCACCGATGAATGCTATCGACCACGATACGAACGCCAGGCCGCAAGGCCTTTCCAGCGCCGAAGCGGGCCGCCGCTTGCAGCAGGACGGGCCGAACCTGCTGCCCCAGCCGGACCACCGCAACTGGCTGCGTATCGTCTGGAGCGTTCTGCGCGAGCCGATGCTTCTGCTGCTGGTGGGCGCGGCCGGCATCTATCTCCTGCTCGGCGATCCGCAGGAAGCTTCCGTTCTGGTGGCATCCGTTGCGCTCGTCATCGCGCTTACCGTCTATCAGGAGCACAAGTCCGAACGGGCCCTCCAGGCGCTGCGCGATCTAAGCAGTCCGCGGGCGTGCGTGTTGCGCGATGGCGAGACGCGATGGGTCGCGGCACGCGAGCTTGTGGCGGGCGATGTGATCCTGGTGGGCGAGGGCGACCGGGTGCCGGCCGATGCGCGCATTCTGGACGCGAGCGAGATGATGCTGGACGAATCCATGCTCACCGGAGAATCAGTGCCGGTGCGCCGCTCGGCCTCTCCCAATGGCGAGCAGGACGAAAACCTGATACGCGCCAGCACCCTGGTGGTGGCTGGTCATGGCACGGCCGAAGTCATGGCCACCGGCAGCGATACGGCCGTAGGCCAGATCGGCATGGCGCTGCGGACACTGCGCTCGCCGCCAACGCCGATGCAGCTGGAAATCCGGCGCACGGTCATTCTGTTTGCGGCACTCGGACTGGGCTCCAGTCTGCTGATGACCTTGCTGTACGTGGCGGTACACGGCGGCTGGTTGCAAGGTTTGCTGGCGGGCATCACGCTGGCGATGGCCAACATCCCCGAGGAATTTCCGGTAGTCCTGACCGTATTCCTGGCATTGGGCGCATGGCGCATGGCCAAGCACAAGGCACTGGTCCGCCGCGCGCCCGCGATCGAGGCGCTGGGCTCGGTCACGGTGTTGTGCACGGACAAGACCGGCACGCTGACTGAAAACCGGATGTCGGTGGCCGAATTGGTCATCGGCGAGGAGCGGACCGCTCCGATGGAAACCCTTTCGCCCGCCATGCGAGCCCTGCTCGCCTGTGCCGACTTGGCCAGTCCGGACCAGCCATTCGATCCGATGGAACGGGCAATCCACGAGGCGGCATCGAAGCTTTCCGAGCCGCTCTCCCGGGAGGGCTGGCAGCGCATTCGTGAGTACCCTCTTTCCGGCGAATTGCTTGCGGTGACCCATGTCTGGAGCCGGCCTGGCGCATCGGGTTTTCAGGTCATGTGCAAGGGCGCCCCCGAGGCCATAGCCGACCTGTGCGGCCTGGAAGCCGCACATCGGGCCACCGTCCTGGCGCAAGTCGACGAGATGGCTCGGCAAGGTCTTCGGGTACTCGCCGCGGCAGCGGCGGTCTGGGACGAAGACGCGGATAGGCTTCCGTTGACGGCACATGGTTTCGGCTTCGAATGGCGCGGTTTGCTCGGGTTCGCCGATCCGCTGCGTGCTGGCGTTCGTGAAGCGGTGGCCGAGGCCCAGGCGGCCGGCGTGCGCGTGATCATGTTGACCGGCGATCATCTGGAGACCGCCCGTGCAATCGCTACGCAAGCGGGTCTGGCGAACTCCGGGGAAGTGGTGCTGGGGAGCGAGTTGGCGCTCGACGGAGTCGCTTTGACTCGGCGTATCCGCGAAATCAACGTCTTCGCTCGCGTAAAACCCGACCACAAGCTGCGATTGGTCGATGCATTGAAGCGCGATGGGCAGGTCGTCGCCATGACCGGAGACGGTGTGAACGACGCGCCCGCGTTGACGGCTGCCCATGTGGGCGTGGCGATGGGAGAACGCGGGACCGATGTCGCGCGCGAGGCGGCGGCCATCGTGCTGCTCGACGACAACTTCGTCACCGTGGTGCGCGCAATCCAGCAGGGTCGGGTCATCTACGACAACATCGTCCGTGCCATCCGCTACGTTCTGGCGGTGCACGTGCCCATCACCGGGTTGGCGGTACTGCCGTTGCTTTTCGGTGGACCCTTGATGCTGCTGCCGTTGCATGTGGTTTTTCTGGAGCTCATCATCGATCCGGCCTCGACGTTGGTGTTCGAACGCGAGCCGGCCGCAGCCGATGTCATGCAGCGGCCACCCCGGTCGCCTTCCCGGCGGCTGCTCGATGCCGGGACCCTGTTCGGCAGTCTCAGCCAAGGACTAGCGGTGTTTGTTGCGGTGGCGGCCATCTATGCGCTGGGACGCGCCAGCGGAATATCCGCCCCCCAATTGGCCGCGCTCTCATTCACGGCATTGGTCGCGGGAAATCTGGGCTTGATCGTCGTCAATCGTGCTGGCGCCGCGCATCGGCGTTGGTGGCGGCAATCCAACCCTGCGTTCTGGATCGTGACGCTTTCGGCGCTGAGTCTGTTGCTCCTGGTCACCCGCTTTGAGGGACCAGGGCATCCATTCCGATTCGCGCCGCCGCCGCTGGACCTGTCCCTCGTGGCGCTGTTGTTGCCCCTGCTGGTACTGGGCTTGGTCGAGGGCTGGCGTGGAATGCGCGCCCCGAGGACGAAGGCTGGCGACGCAACAGCGCAAGTGCGCTAGGGTCCGCTTGTGACAAGGTGCGCGCAGGCGGTTGCGATTTCGCTCTCCTCATCGACTTCGACACGCCAGATGCGGATCAGGCTTGCGGGTGCGTCCAGACGTGTTGCTTCCCGGTGGTTGGCGTCATGGTCCAGCTGCATGCCGAGCCAGGCCAGATACTTCACGATTGAACTTCGCACATCGGCTGCGTTGGCGCCGATGCCACCGGAGAAAACCAGATCGTCGATGCCGCTCAGCCGCGTGGCCATCCCGGCAATCCCTTGCGCGACCCGCAGCGCAAACACCTCCCGCGCCAGCTCCGCCGCCGGGCTATCGGAAGCCAGCAATTCACGCATGTCGCCCGACTGGCCGGAGATTCCGCGCATCCCGCATTCGTGATACAGCGCTTGCTCAAGGGAATCCACGGTGAAGCCTTCCTGGCGCAAGAGGAAAAACAGCGCTCCCGGATCGAGACTTCCACTTCTGGTCGCCATCGGTACCCCGTCCAACGGCGTCATCGCCATAGTGGTGTCGACGCTGCAACCGTCCTGCGCGGCGCACAAACTGGATCCGCCGCCCAGATGCGCCAGCACTACCCTGCCACGGACTATTCCATCGTCCTGGTTTGCCAGCAACCGCATCGCGGATGCGAACGCCAGCCCATGAAAACCGTACCGCCGGACACCGAGCGCGTCCCAGCGTTGCGGCACCGGTAGACGCCGCGTGTTGGCCGGTAGCGCTGCATGCCAGACGGTATCGTAGGCACCGCACTGAACGGCGTGCGGCCATAGCTTCGCTGCGCTTTCCACCAACGCCAGCGCGGGCGGTTGATGCATTGGCGCCAGGCTTGCCAGCGCATGCAATCGGTCTATCTCGCCGGCGTCGAGAATGCGCGCTGCTTCGGCATCGCCGCCGTGGACGATACGATGCCCCACCCACGCTGGCGTCGCGGCAAACCCGAGGGCATCGGTTGCCTGCGCAAGCAAGGCGCGCGGATCGCCGGAGAATTGGTCGAGCGCAATCTCTATCCGCTGCGGCCGTCCCGGCCTTTCCGTGCCGAGGCCGAAGCCGTCGAAGCGCGCGGCTTTCAATGTGGCCGAGCCCAGATTCAGCACCAGTAACGACCCCTCGCCGGACGCCGTCATGCCGGCTCCTTCTGCCACAACACTGCCGGCAGGCCATATCCCGCGACGGCTTCGTACTCCGCCGATGACAGCCAGGCAGCCGGTGGCTGTTCCATCAACTTGGCGGCAGCCTCGACCGCATGGGCCCAAGTGCAACGGTTGGCGAACATCAGCCCGTCGACGTCGAGCGTGCCGCCCCGGTTGCTGTATCCCAGTGCCCGGGTAAGACGAGGGCCATCGTCCAATCGGCGCAGAGCGCCCAGGAACGGCTCGGGGCGCATGTGCGTTACGAACAGGCGCGGTTGCGCAGGCATGAACCAGCGTCGCAGGGTTTCGTCATCATGGATATGTTCGGACTCCGCTCCATCGCGCGGCGTCCGGAAGCGGCCGGGCTCGCCAAGATAGATCAGATTGGCTACTACGTTGTGTTCGCGCAGTCGCTCCCAGGCACGGCGTACCGCGGCGAGTTGATACGCACCGGTGGCGACCAGGTCGATCGCGGCATCGGGGCTGTACGCGAGGAATAGCGCGCCGTCGCGCGCTAGAGCCGCGGCTTGTCCGGCATCCAGCACCACCGGCAGTTCGCGCTTCGGCACCACCAGGGCGGCGATGCGCCCGTGTTGGCCATAGACCGCCCGCAGTGCGGCTTGCGCGGCATTCGCATCCGGCGGGAATATCACGCTCACGCCATCCTGCATCTCCCCGAGCAAGGCTTCGGTCAATGTCGGATCCTGGTGCGACTGCTCGTTCTTGGCGTTCTCCCAGGTATGCGAGGTCAGCACCAGCGGCATCGACAACCAGCCGGGCGCGCGCCCTGCCCGGCGCAACTGCCGGGCGAAAACAAGCTCCTGACGCAGCGCGCCCAGCATCTTCACCGCGAAGGCTTCGTAGGTGACCACAAGGTTGATGCCGCCCTTGTTCGCGAGCGCGGCGCAAACCACGGCCTCTTCGTTGAGCGCGGTGATGACGGCGCCATCGCGGGCCTCGGCTACGCCTGGCTCTGGTTCCTGCACGCGGTGCTTGAGGCGGTCGAGCGTATGGTCCAGACGATTGCTGCGCAGCTCGTCCGGATTGCCGACGCGCGGCCGTAATGCGGGATTGGCGGCTATCGTCGCAACGAAGTACTCGTCGAGCGCTGCCATCGGCGCGATGGTCTCGCCCGGCGTGCGCCAATCGGGTTCCGGAAGTTTCGGCAATGGCACCTGGCGTACCGCCAGCGCATGATCCCGTTCGAGCGGCCGGCGCTGCGCATCATGCGTGGCCAAGAGGGACAGCGCTTCACGCAGCTCGGTTTCAGGAACATGCAGACGCCTGCAGGCCGTGTTGAACTCGTTGCGAGCGGCTTCGTTGCTGGCTGGATTTCCCGCCAAGGGCAGATTGTGCGCGCGGTTGCTGCCGGCGCCCGGCAAGCCGTAGCCTTTCGGCGCCTGGGCGACTCCGTATCGCAAAGGCATCCCGCTGTCGGACCCGGCGGCGCGATAGGCATCGAGTCTGGCCCGTTGTCCCAGTTCGATGGCGTGGATACCCCAGACAAAACTCGCCGGGTCGCGCCCATCGATGCCGAGAGGCTGGAAACCATTGAGCTGCAGATGCGCATACAGCCAGCGCTCGCCACCCTGCTGGGCGATCTGGGTACGTTGTTCGATACGGCGGCCGTTGAGGATCATCACCGGCGCGACGATTCCGCAGTCTTCCGGCCGCCACCATCGCGGCGCCCAATCGCTGCCCCGCTGCTCTTCGAAAGCGCCGTCGCTGAGAAAGGCGACAAGCCGTTCGCCCGGCAGCGGCGCATGGGCATAGTGCAGTTCGGCGAACCCGAGATAGCCGCCTTCCTGGAGGCTGCCCGCAGTATGCGCGTTGACGTGGGAGCCCAACGGCGACTCGGGATGGCCGTCGGCACCCACGGCATACGAATAGAAGTCGCTTACGAAGCGGGAAAGCCGTGCGTCGTCCAGACCATAACGTTCGGCGTGCGCCGGGCCCATGTTGCCCACCAGCAGGTTGACTGCATCGACCGCGGCCACGCAGTGCCCCTGCCCCATCAGCCAGCTCCGGGTATGTCCGGTCAGGGCATTGAGCGCCAAATACGCCGCGTAGGCCGGCACCATGTTCAACGAACCGCCTGTGTGCCCTTCGGGGTGCGGCTTGAAATCACCGGCAGCCAGTTCGCTGCCGTCCAGCCTGACCTGGCGTGCATAGGTCATGTGCGTAACCAGCCACAGGGCGGCGCTGGCGAGACGATCGGCCGCCGCCAGGCGGCGGTACGCCGTAGTCGCGTCCGGTACCGAGCCTTCCGCCACCAGCGCCTTCGCCAACGCATGGATGCGCGTCTGGGTCAGTGGATCGTGGATGATGACGCCGTAGCCCGCGGCCCATTGGGCGAACGCCGGGTCCGCAGCGCAATAGCCGGCGGCCAAGGTTTCCACTCGCCGCCGCGTGGGCGGATCCAGCTCGCTGCAGATTCCGTAGGCCAGCAGGCCTTCTTCCGGTATTTCCTCGCAGATCATGGCGAAATCCCCTTAGCTCGAGGCCAGATGCGCGGCGACCGCGGTCGCGATCGGTTCGGCCAGGCTGATCGCATTGCTGGAATGGGCGATGCTATCGGTGCTCACGATCCGCCCCGCGCCGGCGCGCTGCAAGGCCCGCCACGCATCGCCGGCGAAGATCGCGTGAATGGCTACGCATACGGCCGGCGGCAACTGCAATCGATGCAGTTGTTCAAGCGCGGCGATCAGAGTACGCCCGGTGGATACGATGTCGTCCACGAGTACGGGCGTGCAGCCGCGCAAGCGTGCGATGTCGGGGAGGCTGACCTGGACTTCACGGTCGCCGCGACGGGTCTTGCGCAACACCTCGTACGGAGCGCCTGCTTCATGCGCCACATCCGCCACCCACTGGGCGCTTTCGCTATCCGGTCCGATCAGCATCGGTCGGGCGACCTCACTGCGAATCCAGCTGGCCAACCGTGGCGCTGAGGCGACGGCCGTGGCGGGCATCCGGAACACATCGCCGAGCGCCGGTATGCGGTGCAGATGCGGGTCCACGGTCACCAGCCAGTCCACGCTCTGGTCCAGGAACTCCGCGAATGCATTCGCACTGATGTTTTCGCCGGCATGAAAGCGGGCATCCTGGCGCAGGTAGGCCAGATACGGCGCCACCAGTCCCACCTTGCGTGCGCCGAATTCCCGTGCGGTCCGTGCGGCGAACCTCAGCGGCAATGCTTTCCGGTCGGGATTGTCGAGGCTGGCGAACAGCACGACATCGGCGCCGGCAACTTCTTCGTCGACCGCGATCAGGGATTCGCCATCGGGGAAATGCCGCCACTCCAGACGCCCCATGCGGGCGCCGATTCGGCCAGCGACGGCTGTCGCCAGCGATAGGTCGTCCGGGAAGGAGAGCAGAACCGGCGTCATGGCCGGCCAGGACCAACAGCCAGAATATCCGGATGCGCGGAGGCATAGTCCAGCGCATAGGCCAGCTGGCCCCGCGTCGCGGCATGCACTTCGAACAACGTCGCTCCGCGTTCGACAGGGTCGCCTTCGCGCAACCTGCACGTCACTCCGGCGATGGCGTCATGCGGCGCGCCCGCCAGCTTGGCGACGCGCGCAAGGCGGCGATTGTCGATGCACATGATTCGGCCGCCAATCGGGGCAACGCAGGGTTTGATGAACTGCGCTGTCCCAGGCTCCTGGAAGCCTCCCTGCGCCGCACAGATGGCCAGGAACTTGCGAAGGGCGGCACCGGAGCGGAGAACTTCGCCGGCTAACGCGCGCCCACCGCCCTGCGCTGCTCCAGGCAACAGATCGAGCACGGCGCCCGCTACGTCGAGTGCGCGTTCGCGCAGATCGCTCGGCGCGTCCGCTTCGTTGCGCAGGACGGCCAGGACGTCATGCGCCTCCAGCGCGGGCCCGATCCCCCACCCGACCGGTTGGCGTCCGTCGGAAAGGTGGATGCCCACCCGCAATCCCACCGCTTCGCCCACGAACGCGAGGCGCCGTGCGATCGCGTCCGCCGCCGCAGGCGTCCGGATCTTGGCGGTGGGTCCGACCGGAATATCGATCAGTACATGCGTCGATCCGGCAGCCGCCTTCTTCGACAGGATGCTCGCGACCATCTGGCCATCGCTGTCGAAGTCCAGCGGCCGCTCGATCTGGATCAGTATGTCGTCGGCCGGGCTCAACCGCATCCTTCCGCCCGACGCCAGGCAGCCGCCTTCGCGCTCCACCACGCGCCGCAAGGCATCGGGCTCCAGATCGACCTTCGTCATCGTCGCCATGACATCGGCGGTCCCGGCCGGCGAAGTGATGGCGCGCGAGGAGGTCTTGGGAATGCGGTAGCCGAGCGCAGCGACAATGGAGACGACGATCGGCGTAGTGCGATTGCCGGGAAGGCCGCCTACGCAATGCTTGTCCAGGACCGGTCCCGATCCCCAGTCGAGCCGCTCGCCTACCGAGATCATCGCCCGCGTCAGCGCCACGGATTCGTCCAGATCCATCCGGTCGCCAGCGCAGGCGGTGACGAACGCGGCCAGTTCGATGTCCGACAGACGGGCCGTCATTACATCCCGCAACACGGCCTCGAATTCGGCTTCGCCCAGGCGTGCGCCAAACACTTTGGCCCGCACTGCGCCTGTGGATCCGGGTGGTTCGGCATGGGCGAACTCGGCGAGCGCGCCTGGACCGGGACTCAATGCCTGCCAGGCCGCCTCGGAAAGCGCGGCTTCGTCTTCGCCGAGCCAGCCGCCCGTTACCACGTTCAATATGGCGATGATTTCGCGATCGCCGCACTTCACCCTGATCCGCGTCAGCGCGGCGAACCCCTCGGCGCGGCACACCAGGCAGCCTTGGTGCAGATAAAGCACGGGCTGCCGATAGGTATCGATACCGGCGCGGCGCACCGGCAATCGGATGCCGGAATCCGCGGTGTCATGGACGGGATCGGTGGAATGCATTCAAGGGGCCTATGTATCCGCGCATCACCCTACTCCTTGCGCCGGATGCCGGATTGACTCTGGTCAATGCTTGTGCGGCCAGGTCCCGGACCAGGGCCGGCGGCGCGCGCTGGCGACGGCCGGGGACGGCATCGGTCCGTCAGGCGACGGAACCGATACCGTTCACGCGCCGGCCTCGAAGCTCTTGTCGCCCAGCAGCACCCGGCCATGGGCGTCCTTCACCGTCACTTCGACATCGATGCCTTCGCGCACGCTCTGGGTGACCAGGCAGAACTCCTCGAACTGCGCGAGGATGCGGTCCAGCTGCGCATGCGCCTCGCCGCCTTCGGTCAGGCGGATCTCGACGAAAGCCTGCGGAATACGCCAGCGTCCCTCGGCGTTGCGCATCGGCGTGGCGGTGATCTCTGCGTGCAGCGCGCCGGGCGCGTTCTTGTACTTGCGCAATGCGAACAACAGGCTGGCCGACAGGCAGTTGGCGATGGCCGCCAACAGCAACCGCGACGGATTGGGTCCGCGGCCTTCGCCCAGCGGCGCGGTTTCGTCGCTCAGCAGCGGCGCCAGCGCGTTGTCGTCGAAGCGGATGCGGAACGCATAGCCCTCTTCCAGTTCCAGGGTCACGCGGATCGGTTGCTCTATGCTCATCGCTTTCTCCTTTTTCATTCCTCGAGGGGTCCGCTCGCCGCGGCGTGGCGCTCCCGCGCCGCCAGCAACACGTAATACAGCAACGGGATCACCACCAGCGTGAGCGCCGTGCTGACCAGGATGCCGAAGATCAAGGACACCGCCAGACCATTGAATATCGGGTCGTCGAGGATGAAGAATGCCCCCAGCATCGCCGCCACGCCGGTCAGCACGATGGGTTTCGCGCGTACGGCGCAGGCCTCGATGACCGCTTCCTCGGCGCTGCGGCCTTCGGCGACGGCCTGGTTGATGAAATCCACCAGCAGGATCGAGTTGCGCACGATGATGCCGGCCAGCGCGATCATGCCGATCATCGAAGTCGCGGTGAATTGCGCGCCTAGCAGCGCGTGGCCGGGCATTACGCCGATCACGGTCAGCGGTATCGGCGCCATGATCACCAACGGCACCAGATAGCTGCGGAACTGCGCGACCACCAGCAGGTAGATCAGCACCATGCCGGCCGCGTAGGCAATGCCCATGTCGCGGAAGGTCTCGTAGGTGATCTGCCATTCGCCGTCCCATTTGACCGCGAAATCGCTGGTGTCCAGGGGCTGCGCGATGAAGGTCTGCCCAAGCTTCCGCCCGTCGACATTGGCGTCGCGCAACTGTCCGACCAGGTCGAACATGCCGTACAGCGGGCTGTCGAGCTTGCCGGCCTCGTCGCCGGTCACGTAGACCACCGGCAACAGGTCCTTGTGATGGATGGCGCCGTCCCACGGCGCGCTGCGCACGGACACCAGTTCCGACAGTTGCACCCACTGCCCCGATCCGCCGCGCACGCGCAGCGCGAGCAGGCGCTCGATGCCGGTCTGTTCCGATACCGGCAGGCGCAAGCGCACGGGTCGCGGATACTTCGAGGCGCCGTCGTGGACGTATGCGGCGTCCACGCCCGAGACGGCCGCAGCCAGGGTATCGGCGACCGCGGATTGCGGCACGCCAAGCCGCGCGGCGCGGACGCGGTCGACCACCACCACTTCGCGCGGCGCATCGCTTTCCACGCTGGTATCGATATCGACGATGCCTTCGGTCTTCTCGAAACGCTTTTCCAGTTCGAGCGCCAGCCGGCGGCTGCGCGCGTAGTCGGGGCCGTAGAGTTCGGCCACCAGCGGCGACAGCACCGGCGGTCCCGGCGGCACTTCGACCACTTTCACCGACGCGCCGTGGCGTGCGCCGACCTCGGCCAGCCTGGGGCGCAACGCGCGGGCGATCTCATGGCTCTGGCGGTCGCGCTGGTGCTTGTCGACCAGATTGACCTGCAGGTCGCCCATGTTGCTGCCGTTGCGCAGGAAGTACTGGCGCACCAGCCCGTTGAAATTCATCGGCGCCGCGGTGCCGGCGTAGCCCTGGTAGTCGAGCACTTCCGGCACGGTGTCGACGACGGCCGCGAGTTCGGTGAGCAGCGCGCTGGTGTCCTCCAGCGTGCGTCCCTCGGGCAGGTCCACGACCACCTGCAACTCGGACTTGTTGTCGAACGGCAGCATCTTCAGCACCACCAGTTCGAACACCGCCAGCGAAGCAGCGGCCACGACCAGTACGGCCATTCCACCGAACAACAGTTTGCGGCGCCGGCCACCGGCGCCGCGATCGAGGAACGGACGCATGATCCTGCCGAACAGACGGTGCAGGCGCGTCTCTCCCTCTTCAGCCGCTTCGGCTCCCCGACTTTGATGCGCGTGCTCCTTGGCATGCCGCGACAGCAGTTTCAACGACAGCCACGGTGTCACCACCAGCGCTATCGCCAGCGACAGCAGCATGCCCACCGAGGCGTTGATCGGAATCGGACGCATGTACGGCCCCATCAGGCCGGACACGAACGCCATCGGCATCAGCGCGGCGATCACGGTGAACGTGGCCAGGATCGTCGGCCCGCCGACCTCGTCCACCGCCGGCGGTATCGCTTCGCGCAAGGTCTTGCGGCGGCCGTTCCGTGCGGGGATGGCCATATGCCGATGGATGTTCTCGACCACGACGATGGCGTCGTCGACCAGAATGCCGATGGAGAAGATCAGCGCGAACAGCGAAACGCGGTTGAGCGTGAAGCCCATCGCCCAGGAAGCGAACAGCGTGATCGCCAGCGTCAGCACGACTGCGCTGCCGACCACGATGGCTTCGCGCCAGCCCAACGCGAACAGCACCAGCAGCACCACCGAGCCGGTGGCGAACGCCAGTTTCTGGATCAGTTTCTGCGCCTTGTCGGTGGCGGTGCGGCCGTAGTCGCGGGTGACGGTGACGTGCACGCCTTCGGGAATCAGCTCGCCCTGCAGCTGCCCGATCCGCTCGGCGATGGCGCCGGTGATGTCGGCGGCGTTGCTGCCGGGCTTCTTGGCCACGGCGATCGTCACCGCCGGCGCCAGGCCTGACACGGGGCCGTCGCGGCCGGCCGGCGCGCCGTGCCAGGCGTAACGCGAGGGGACGTCGGCGCCGGCGCGCACGTCGGCGACATCGGCCAGATGCAGAGGACGGCCACCCTCAAGACCGATCACCAGATCGGCGACGGCATCGGCATCGGCGAGAAACTCGCCGGCGGTCACCGGCACCGCGCCTTGCGGCCCGACACGCTCGCCCACCTGGCGCACCGCATTGGCTGCCTGCAGCGCCTGGGTCAAATCGGACACGGCCAGGCCGTAGGCGGCCAGTTTGGCCGGGTCCAGCGTCACCGCCACCACCCGGTCGGGCGCGCCGAGCGTATACACATCGCGCGTGCCGGCGACGCGCTTTATTTCCGTTTCCAGCGTGTGCGCGACTTCGGCCAGTTCGGTGGCACCGCGCTGCGGATCGTCGGTCCACAGCGTGAGGCTCATCACCGGAACGTCGTCTATCCCCTTGGGCTTGATCAGCGGCTGGCCGACGCCGACGCCGGCCGGCATCCAGTCCTGATTGGAGAAGACCTGGTTGTACAGACGCACGATCGCCGGCTGGCGCTCGACGCCGACCGTGTATTCCACCGTCAGTACCGCCATGCCCGGGCGGCTGATCGAGTAGACATGCTTGATGCCTTCGATTTCGGACAGCTTCTGTTCCAGCGGCGTGCTGACCAACTGTTCGACGTCGCGCGCACTGGCGCCGGCGAACGGCACGAACACGTTCGCCATGGTCACGTCGATCTGCGGTTCTTCCTCGCGCGGCGTGATGAGCACCGCGACCAGACCCAGCAGCAGGCCCAGGATCGCCAGGATCGGGGTCAGCGGGTTGGACTGGAACGCGGCGGCGATGCGGCCGGACAGTCCAAGCCTGGCGTCCTCAGCCATGTCCGGTCCCGGCGGCGGTCTTCCGCTGCGCGGCTAGCGCCTGCCCCGCTGCGACAGGATCGAGCGCGACCTTCTCGCCCGCCTTGAGCCCTGCGACGACTTCCATCTCATCGCCGATGCGCTGGCCCAGCCGCACCTGGCGCAGGGCGATGCGGTTGCCGGAGGCCAGCACGTACACGCCGCTCACTTCTCCACGCTGCATCACCGCCCCGGCCGGAATGCGCACCAGGCCGGCATTGCCGGCGATCGGGAACACGACCTTGGCGGTGATGCCCGGTTGCGGCGCGTCGGCGACATCCGGGAGCACCGCGCGCACGCCCACGCTGTGGGTGGACGGATCGGCGGCCGGGAACACGATCACTTGCGCAGCGTCCAGGCTGCGGCCGTCGTCAAGCACGATCCGCGCGCGATTCGCGGCGCGGATGCCGGCGGCGTCGGATTGCGGCACCTGCACTTCGACGCGCAGCGCACCGGGCGCGTGAAGCGACAACAACGCCTGACCCGGCACCACGCTCTCGCCCGGCTCCACTTCGCGTGCGCTGACGATGCCGGCAAAGGGCGCGCGCACTACCGTGTACTCGGCCTGCTGCCCCGCCTGCGCGAGTTGCGCGCGGGCGGCATCGCGGGCGGCGGCGGCGCTATCGCGCGTCGCGCGCGCCAGATCGACCTGTGCGCGGGATACGTACTGGCCGGAAGCCAGCGCGGCGAAGCGCCGGTAGTTGGTTTCGGCCTCCATCGCCGCTGCTTCCGCCGCCCGCAGTTGCGCGCGTGCGGTGTCGGCGCCGGCCTGCTGTTCGACTGCGGTGAGGCGGAGCAATACATCGCCCGCCGCGACCCGGTCGTTGACGTCGACATTGACCGCAGTGACGCGACCAGTGGTCTGCGCAGCCAGCGTCGCCTGCTGCACGGCTTCGACCACGCCGTCCCAGGCACGGCCGCGCGCATCGCCCGTCGTCTGCGCCGTCGCCGTTTCCAGCCTGGACAGCGCCGGCAGGGCGGCCGGTGCCGGCGGCCCGCTCCCGCAAGCCGCCAGCGCCAGCGACAGGCCGGCGGCGAGGACCCCGCGCGTTCGCACGGTCAGCTGACTTTCGCGACCGGTCATCTGAAACCGCAACCGGGCGCGGCGCCTTTGCCGACACCGAGCTTGCGCATGATCATGGCCGCAGGACAGAAGCCGGTGATGCTGGATTGCAGCAGGTTCAAGCCGACGAAGGCGGTCAGCAACCACCACCACGGCGAAACGAGCTGGGTCAAAGCGACGCTGATGAGGATCATCACGCCGGCGAAGGCCATGACGGCACGGTCTAGGTTCATGAGTGTTCTCCTATGGAAAAAGGGATGCGCGCATCATTGCTTGTCGTTCTTGAGCCGGTCGATGCCGAGCAGGCCCATGATGTATTTCTCGTAGATCGGCTCCGAGGTGCCGTGGCGCATCTTGTAGAGGAAGTACTTCTCGAAGCTGACCTTGGCCACGTGCACCCACTTGCCGATCTTGGTCCAGGTCACGTTGCGCGGCGGGATCTGCGGCAGCGCCACGAACGCCGCACCGGTATCGCCCATGTCGGCCAGGCACACCGCGTTCCAGGTGCCCTCGAAATCGGCGGACCTGCCCTGCAGTTCGGCCTCGATGTTGCGGACGATGGTGGTGACCATCGACTCGATCATGAAGCCGGTCTTGGGCGCGCCCGTGGCGATGGGCGTGACTTCCACCGGCGGGATCGCCACGCACACGCCCGCGGCGAATATCCGCTGGTACCTGGGACTGCGCTGGTGCTTGTCGATGAGCACGAAGCCGCGCGGATTGCACAGGCCCTCGACCGCCGCAACGGCCTCTACGCCCTTGAACGCCGGCAGCAGCATGGAGAATTTGAACGGCAGCGCCTGTTCGCGCAGCGGCCGCCCCAGGCTATCGTGCTCGATCACCACGGCCTCGCCCGCGCGCACTTCCTTCACCTTGGCATTGGCTATCCACTGGATGTGCCGCTGGCGCATCTCCGATTCCATCAGACCTTTGGAATCGCCGACTCCGCCCAGGCCCATGTGGCCGATATACGGCTCGCTGGTCACATAAGTCATCGGCACCTTGTCACGCAATTTCCGCTTGCGCAGGTCCGCATCGACGATCATCGCGAACTCGTACGCCGGTCCGAAACAGCTCGCGCCCTGCACCGCGCCGATGACGATCGGCCCTGGATCCTTCAAAAACTCCTGGTACGCGGCCCAGGCATGCTGCGCGTGCGGCGTGGTGCACACCGACTGCGTATGCCCGGCCACCGGGCCGGTGCCCGGCACCTCCTCGAAAGCCAGTCGCGGTCCGGTGCAGATCAGCAGATAGTCGTAATCGAAAACCCGGCCATCGGCGGTCTCGATCTTGCTGTTCTCGGCATCGATGCGCGTAGCGCGGTGGGGCACGAAGGCGATGTCTTTTTTCGCCAGATACCCGCCGGCAGGGAAAGTGAAATCGTCGGCCTCGCGCCAGCCCACGGCCAGCCACGGATTGGACGGCGTGAAGCTGAACCTGTCGCCGTCGCCGACCACGGTGACCGGGTGCGCCTTGCCCAGCCGCTCGCGCAATTCGTAGGCAGCGCTCATGCCGGCGAGACCGGCTCCAAGGACGATGATCTTGGCCATGGCGAATCTCCTGTAGTAAGCCATATTCGCCAGTGCCGCCCCCGGGGCATTGACCTTGGTCAAGCCACCGGCGATCAACCTGCTTGTTTTTAATTTAGATCTTTCTTATATTAGTGTCAACTAATATTAAAGGATCGTCCCAATGGCGCTCACCGCGAACCAACTGGTGGAACATGCCCGCGGCCGTATCGTCGAAATCGCACCGCACGCGTTCGCCGCCGAAGGCGCCGGCGCCGTGCTGATCGATGTGCGCGAACCCGCCGAATTCGCCACGGGCCATCTCCCCGGCGCGGTCAATATTCCGCGCGGCGTGCTCGAATTCCAGGTCGGGTCGCATCCGGCCCTGGCGGGTCCGCCCCGCCCCATCGTGCTGTATTGCCGCAGCGGCGGCCGCGCCGCACTGGCTGCGCTGAGCCTGTCGATGCTGGGCTTCGATGGGGTCAGGTCGCTGACCGGTGGCATCATGGGCTGGACCGAGGCCGATTTACCGGTCGTCGTACCCGAATGAAACCGCAACGGAACCCTTCATGGCGCGCCGCACTATCCAAGCTCCGATCAACGCCGAGCGAATGCGCGAGCATGCCGGCGATGCCGCCCAGCTGCTCAAGGCTCTGGCCAACGAGAAGCGGCTGATGATCCTGTGCCTGCTGGTCGAAGCCGAACGCTCGGTCGGCGAACTCAATGCGCTGTTGGAGCTGAGCCAGTCGGCCCTCTCCCAGCATCTGGCCGTACTGCGCGACGATGGCCTGGTGCGGACCCGCCGCGAAGCGCAGAGCATCGTCTATTCGATAGCGCCCGGCCCTGCGCAACGGATTCTGCAGGCACTGCACGCTGTTTACTGCGGTTAAGACAGCTGAGCGGCGTTGGCACGTAAATTCTGGCGTTTCCGGGTGAGGCGGCTGGAAATTCCCGTGATTCCACACGTACTGGCTCAACCGTGCTGCGTTCCGACCGTCATTCCAGCCAACGACAATGCGGCGCGCAGCCCGGCCTTCCGGCCAATCCTCCGGCAAGAGCAGGCGGGGACGGCCGGATTCGAAGATCAAACGCTCCGATAGACCGGGACGCGCAATGCGATCTTCAGCTCCTGTCGACCGATGCTGGGACCGCAGTCGGCGGAAGCAAGTCCTCCAGGAAGAAAGCCGACAACTCCGAACGACCGGCAAGGCCGGACTTCGCGTATACCGCACTGGATTGCACCCGCGCGGTTTTCTCCGTGGTGCGGCGCACGGCGGCAATGTCCTTCAGGCTCAGGCCCTTGAGCAACAGGAAGGCCACTTCCTTTTCGGCGTCCGACAGCTGCCATTGGTCCAGCTGCCGGGCGATGGCGAGCGACAACCCTTCGACATGGTTTCTCGACTCGGCTCGCCAAGCCTCGGCCTGTCGCCGGAAGGTCGAGAAGTCACGGGCTTGCACATCCAGGCGCCGACGGAGTTCCCACGCACCGCGTAGCAGGTAGAACGCGCCGAAACACGCAGTCGCGGCAGCCACGGCTTCTGCCAGGACATGCCATGCCGTCACCCCATCCCGCAAGTCGACCAGAAGATCGACGGTGGCCAGAAGCGCGATCAGCGCAAGCACCGTTGCAGTGACGACGCGCTCCCTCGACCCAATGCCATGCCCTTGAGATGTCGCCGCATCGCTCGCTTTCGTCATCGCTCCTGGCCTCGCCCATCGAAATCTTCATTCGTGCTCTTCTTCGGCCTCCTGCCCGCCCCCGTCCGCCCCACCGGATTCCTGGCTCGTTTCGCGTTCGCCGAGCTGCAGCGTCTGGCCAAACAGACCCAAGGTGCGCGCTTGCCCATCATAGTGCCGAAGCAGATAAACGACGGACAATCCCGTCAGCACAACGAACACCAGTCCGACGAAAGGACGGGTGCGCACCGCGGGTTGATCCGGGGAGGGAACCTGTTTCCTGCCCGTCACCATGCTGACTGCCAGACGGTCGCGATGCCGCAGCGCGTGTGCAACCAGTCCTCCGAGATGCATCAGAACGACGACGAGAAATGCATTGGCCATCAACTCATGCGCCTCCTCCAGAAGTTCGCTTTCGGGACCGGTCGCCATCAGGTAGCCCGTTGCGCCCAGCCCCAGCCCAAGACAAACCATGGCCACTGCCGCCCAGCTGGAGGCCGGGTTGTGGCCGACCCAGCGCTGGGTAGTGCCGGAGAACATCCCTTTGAAGTAGGCGAACAGAGGTACTGGCCCCAAGACCAGGTCGGAGAGCCGCGCATGACGGGTCCCCACCAAGGACCAGACAAGCCGCAACAGGATGACGCCGCACATCGCCAAACCCGCCAGCATATGCAGCGGGAATCCGAGAGAGTCATCTTCGATCAGATTGGAAATGGCGAAGGCCGCCACGAAGAAACCGGCGAACAGCCAATGGAAGATGCGGGTAGGCCAATCGTAGACGAGCAAAGGACGCATGGGAGTTCCTTGGAGAAATGGATTCGCCGAACTTTGGATGGATGACCACTGCCGCGCCATAAGGCGAATGACCTAGCGCCAGAAGAATCAACGATTTGCGGAAAATGAATTTCGACCGCTATCGATCCATTCACGAGTCCTCGACGAATGTCCGAGGCTCGCTCGGATGCGTACTGAGAATCACTCACTCGCATGCCGGGCGATTGGGGTAAACAGGAAAGGACGTGACCGGAGCGCGGCGCTTGATCGCCGACCACGAGGCCGCGCACCTACGCACCAGGAATTCGTCATGCACCACGCAGAACGGCATCGGAATCAGAGAATCGGATGGCTTCGCGCCGCCGTCCTCGGAGCCAATGATGGTTTGATCTCGACCAGCAGCCTGATTGTCGGCGTCTCCGCGGCAGACGCTTCCACGCGTAGCGTACTGCTCGCTGGGCTGGCGGGACTGGTGGCGGGTGCGCTGTCGATGGCCGCCGGTGAGTACGTATCCGTCAGCTCGCAATCGGACACGGAGCGCGCCGACACGGAAAAGGAGCGCCGCGAATTGAGCGCCCAGCCGGAGGCGGAATTGCAGGAGTTGGCGGGGATTTACCGAAAGCGGGGACTCAGCGCTCCCTTGGCGCTCGATGTGGCCAAGGAACTGACGGCAGCCGATCCGCTCGCCGCTCATCTGCGGGATGAACTGGGCATCCACGAAGCCACGCTGGCTCGTCCGTTGCAGGCCGCGCTGGCGTCGGCTGCGTCGTTCTGCGTGGGTGCGGCGCCGCCCTTGGCGGTGGCTGCATTCTGGAGCGGAGGCAGCGTGACCATGGTCATCGCAATGATCTCATTGGTTCTGCTCGCAGTGCTGGGCGGCTCCGCAGCAAGCATGGGCGGGGCGCCGATCGCGCGGGGCGCGATACGGGTGATGGTATGGGGGGCGCTGGCGATGGCGATTACCGCGGGTATAGGAAAGCTGTTCGGCACCGCGGGCCTCGCCTAGGGCTGCTTCATCGGAGAAGTCCCGCAACCGACGGACCGCTATCCCGTCCGCTCATCCGGGCGCGGTAAAGAACGCAACGGGACCGCCGGAGACCTCGGATTCGGCGCCGGCAATTGACCCTGATCAATGCAATGTTCGCCCGTTAACGCAAACTTGGGTGCGGAAGACACTTCGCTTGCGTACCGGTTCCATATTGCGATGGCACTTTGGCGGCAATGGCTTTCCAGGGTCTCCGACGCGGCGATAGCGACCGATAGATAAGGTGATCATCGTGAAGCATGATGCGGGCCGATTGACTGCAGCAAGACCCATTGGACCTGGATCCAGGTCGTTGGTGATTTTTCTGGTTGTGGCAAGTTTCGCGTCGATGCTGGCGGCGATCCCGACCGGCACTTGGTGGAGCACGGCAACGCTCAGTCTTGGTTCCGGGATCGCAGCGGTTTCGCTGATGGCGATGGCGGCCGTACTAGGCGCCCGCTGGAAGTGGGTCGAGTCTATTTTCGGCGGTCTGGATCGGGTCTACGAAACGCATAAATGGCTGGGCGTGTGGGCTCTGGCGTTCGGGTCGATCCATCTCGTCTTCAAGGCCGGGAATGCGGAATGGCAGACCGCTGCCATCCTGGCCCTGCCAAGCCCGACGACGCGGCTGGTACGGCAGTTGAGCTTCGTGGCGCTGATGCTGATCGTCCTGCTGGCGCTGAACCGCAATATCCCGTACCGCGTTTGGCGCTGGTGGCACAAATTGTCCGGACCTTTGTTCCTGATAGTCATCGCGCACTGGTTGAGCTTCAAATCGCCAGTCGCGTTGGTCAGCCCGGCAGGGATATGGCTGGCGACGTTGTCGGTCCTGGGCGTGGCCGCGGCAGCGTACAAGCTGCTCCTGTATCCCTCGCTGTCGCAGCATGCCGAGTACCGCCTGCAATCAGTTTCCGCCAACGCCAGCGCCGTCCATCTTCGGCTCACGCCGGTGAGCAGGAAGATTCCCTTTGTTCCCGGACAATTCGCATTTCTCTCTTTCAAGCGGAATGGCCTGCGCGAGCCGCATCCATTCACCATCGCGAGTGCCGCCAAGGAGGATGGCAGCATCGCCTTCATGGTACGTTCGCTTGGCGACTATACGGCACGCTTGGTGAGGGAAGCCGAGCCCGGATTGACGGTAGAGGTCTATGCGCCGTTCGGGCGCTTTCAGCGCTCGCCGGATGGGAAGGCAGAGATATGGATCGCAGGCGGCGTGGGCGTGACGCCTTTTCTCGCTTGGCTGCAGGATGCGGACGAAGGTCGGTTCGAACGGGTGACGTTCTTCCACTTCTTCACTCCCGGGCGCGAGTTGCCGGAGGCGGCCGACCCACGGGTGTTGGCCGAGGAGCGCGGTGTGGAATTGGTCGACATCGCGACGGGACCCAGCGCGCCCGAGTTCCGCCGCCGCTTCGCTCAAGTCGTCGCCCAGGCTGGGCCTGCGCAAGTTCAAATCAGCTTTTGCGGTCCCAAAGGGCTGCTCAGGCAATTGCGTTCGCTGATGCGCGAAACCGGCGTGCCGGACGACCGCCTTCGCCACGAACTCTTCGAGTTTCGTTGATGAGATGGTCGCCGTGCCGGATGTCTGCACAGGCAGCAACGGTGTTGTCTGCCTCGATGCCGCACGCCGGCAGTTGGAAGGCTTCATGCGCACCGCAATGGCAACCGCAGAAACCCATGTGCCGGCAAGCGCGCGTCCATGGCGGAAGCGCCGCCATGGCCATCTGGCGCGTCGCAACGCTTTTTCCCGCCGCCGGGAGGGCAGTCGCATGAATCCGCCAGCCGAAATACCGGTCGAGATGCGCGCGATGCTCCTCGAGCGCCCGAATTCGGCACTGGTCGAGACTCGCCGCCCCCTGCCCCTTCCGCAAGCCGGCGAGATCCGGATCCGAGTGGAGGCTTGCGGTGTCTGCCGTACCGACCTGCACATCGTCGACGGCGAATTGCCGCAGGCCGTCTATCCCATCGTGCCGGGTCATGAAGTCGTTGGCTTGGTCGATGCGTGCGGACCGGGCGTGGTCGCGTTAGAACTCGGCGAACGCGTCGGCGTACCCTGGCTGGCGCGCACCTGCGGGTGCTGCGAATATTGCAGGCGGGGTCTCGAGAATCTCTGCGATTTCGCGGAGTTCACCGGCTGTACGCGCGATGGCGGCTATGCGACGCATTTGATCGCCAACGCGGCCTTCTGCGTACGCCTGGGGTCGCGATGGACGGATCCGGTCGCGGCTTCGCCGCTGTTGTGCGCAGGCCTGATCGGCTGGCGCGCATTGAAGGCCGCGGGGTCTTGCGGGCGATTGGGAATCTTCGGATTCGGCGCTGCCGCGCATATCGTCGCCCAACTCGCCCGGTGGCGCGGAACCGAGGTTTATGCGTTCACCCGGCCCGGCGACCGTTCGGCGCAGGCATTCGCAATGTCCTTGGGTGCCCTCTGGGCGGGCGATTCGGATCAGCGGGCGCCGGAGTCCCTGGATGCCGCGATCATCTTCGCCCCCGTCGGCGATCTGGTGCCCATCGCGCTCGGTTCTGTGCGCAAAGGCGGTCGCGTAATCTGCGCCGGCATCCACATGACCGACATCCCGCGCTTCCCGTACCGTCTGTTGTGGGAGGAGCGCCAGCTGGTGTCGGTCGCCAACCTTACCCGCCATGACGCGGAAACATTCTTCGATGCGGCCGCCGGCGCAGGCGTGCATACGCAAGTACGGCGTTACGCGCTCGGCGAAGCCAATCTTGCGCTGGATGCCCTGCGCGGAGGGCGGATCCAGGGAGCTGCGGTGCTGGTGCCGGACTGACCTCGGCGCGCGGTTCGCCTCTTCACCGGCCCATATAAACGGATATCCGGTTGACCTGGATCAATACCGCGCCGCCGCTGCGGGTTTCCACTGCCAGTCGGCTTACCGGTTGCGTATACGGCAATCGTCGCAATCGGCCGGCGGGCACGAGGAATCGAGTCATGAATAGAGTCATGAACAGAACCTGCATCGTCACAGGGGCCGCACTCGGGATCGGCAATGCCTGCGCCCAGCGCCTCGCCGACGAAGGAGCGAACCTGGCCCTGTTCGATGTACTCGATGAAGCCGGCCAGGCCCTGGCCGGTGAGTTGCAGGCACGCGGCGTCAAGGCCCGCTATTGGCATGTGGATGTCTCCAGCGAACGCGCAGTGCGCGAAGCGGTCGATGGCGCGGCCGCGCATTTCGGCGCGGTGCACGTGTTGGTGAACAACGCCGGCATCGCCGGCGCCAACAAGCCCACGCACGAGATCACCGAGGAAGAGTGGGACCGGGTGCAGGCGATCAACGTCAAAGGCGTGTTCTTCTGCACCAAGCACGCCATTGCGCATCTGCGCCGCGCCGGCGGCGGCAGCATCATCAATCTGTCGTCGATCTACGGCCTGGTCGGCGCGCCGGACGTGCCTCCCTATCACGCCGCCAAGGGCGCCGTGCGGCTGATGACCAAGACCGACGCGATGATCTACGCAGCGGATCGCATCCGGGTGAACTCGGTGCATCCGGGCTATATCTGGACGCCGATGGTAAAGGAGCATCTGGCCGCCAGCGGCGCCGTGGATATGCAGGCCGCACGCGAGGAGGTGGGCCGCTTGCACCCGCTCGGGCACATGGGCGAGCCGGACGATATCGCCTGGGGCGTGGTCTACCTTGCCTCGGACGAGTCGAAGTTCATGACCGGCGCCGAACTGGTGATCGACGGCGGCTATACGGCCCGCTGACGAAAGACGATCCCTGACCGCGGACGGCGTTCACCGGCATGGCGTGCCTGGATTCGGAACTCGCCGGCGAATCCGATGCGGCGCGGGAATTCCGCCGATGCCGTCAGTCACCACGCGCTGTCCTTGATCCCGATCCGGAAAGCGATGCGGTTCACCGCCAGGTCGCCGATGAAAGTGACGGCGAGGATAAGCGATACATCCAGCCAGGACAGCCTGGCCCAGGGCCCGACCAACGCCAGCGCGCCGATCGGAAAATCGAGCTGATCGAAGGGCACCCACGGCACTCCGGCCGCGACGCCCAGGCGCCGCTTGAACAGGCTCTTCAGGCAATCGCCCGCCATCGCTCCGACGCCGAAACCCAATCCCAGCAACGGCCAGTACGCATAGTCGACCAGGCCGAACGGCGCATCGATAGCCGCCTGCGCAGCGGTGGCTAGGATGCCGGCAACCACGCCCATCATCGCGCCGGCTACCGTCTTGTGGCTGCCGAGCAAACGTTCATGGATCGGCCTATTCCAACCTGGCCAATAGCGCGCGAACGGCGGCGCCATGTTCGCCAGATAGGCGGGCGCCATGAAGTAAAGCAGCTCGAGCAGTCTGATGGTCAAATCGGCAGGTGGTCCAGAATGGTCTGCGCATCCGCCTGGGTCAGGTCCTTGGGCAGCCCGGTGGTTACGCAAGCGCGGACGTGCTTGTTCAATGCGGCGTTGAGCGTGCCCAGGAAACGCGCTGGCGCGATCAGCACGACATTCCCATAACGGTGGTCCAGGCGGCCTTGCTCCAGTACATCGTTCAGTTCGCGTGCGAACGCCTCGGCGCTCTTCTGCCGGAGACTGGTATGCGGCTCGATGCTGTGCCGGCCATGGCCGAAGCTGTCGTGGGTGCTTGGTGGCCGGTCCCGCGACAATTCGCGGCCGCTTGCCGCGCCCTCGGGATTGACGCGATCCTCGAGCTCGACGATCGAATGGTCCTTTTCAACCGCGAACAGTCTCGCTTTGGCGCCATCGGCGACCAGTATCCAGGTGGCGGACATCATTCTTCTCATGGAAATGAAGAGAAGACCAGTATTCCTCCGGGATCCCAAGCCATGTTGATCTTCGTCAACGTATTCCGGGAACCGACGATCGGCCGCGCCGCTTCCCGACCGCCATTCCAACCAACGACGATGCGGCGCGCAGGCCGGTCTACCGGCCAATCTTCCGGCAGGAACAAGCAGGGATGGCCGGATTCAAAGATCAAGCGTTCCGATAAACCGAATCGCCGACTCCAGCAGCGTCCTGCACCCTTGCTCAAGGTTAACGAAGACAACGGATGTGCAAAGTCTCCACCCACAGCCGACCCACCGATTCTCGGTTAGCGAGCTGCAGCTGCAGCAGGGGTAGAAACTGAGCACTCATCCTGGCTCAAAATCCCGTAGCTGAACCGCGACAATTTTCTGCCGAAAATCTAACCGGCTTTTTACTTGCGGCTAATTGAGCCTTAATCCAACGCCGCCAAGCTGCGCGGCATGTCTTGGATCCCCACCTCAATACTTGCCCCGCTTCCTGGCCGTTTTGCTCACGCCAGCCTGGTTTCGTCGAACGATCCACAGCGCCCCGCAGTCGAAGAGTTCATCAGGAAGATCTATCGGGAGCGATATGAGGCCTCGTTGCACAGCTTTCTCCCGCACCTGCTGGCGTATCGCGACACCGATGGGAATATGCTTGCCGCGGTAGGATTACGGCTAGGCAGCGAGGGAGACCTGTTCGTAGAGCAATACCTTGATGGCCGCGCGGAACATGTGATCGCTCAACGCCAAATCGCCAATGTCCCGCGCACGGCGCTCGCCGAAGTCGGAAATTTCGCCGCATTAACGCCTGGAACGGCACGCGAGCTGATTCTGCAGCTCACTTGTACCTTGCATTCCGCGCATGTCCGCTGGGTATTGTTCGCCGCGACCAAGCAACTTCGCAACGCATTCGACCGCCTGCACTTGTCCACGATCGAACTGGCCGAAGCCAGAGCGGATCGACTGGGCGGCGACCGGCTGCAATGGGGGCGCTACTACGACTCCGAGCCTCGGGTCATGTGCGGCAACGTAGTCTCCGGGCATGCCTACCTCCAGCAACAACTGAAGTTGGATGCCGCGGACAGCCCAGTTCAACACATCAAGCCGGCTCTGGCAGGTGCACTGTGAGCGCCTATCCTTCTCGCCTGCTGGATGCGCTGCGCGGTCGGGACGCCCGCGTTATCACCGCCGACGGAACGATCAGCGACTCAGCGTTATCCGATCGAATCAAGCGCCTCGCCGAAGATCTGGATAGCGCGGGCGTCAGGCGCGTTGCCAGCCAGCTGGATAACGGCCCGCATTGGCTGATCCTCGATCTGGCGCTGCGCGAGCTTGGAGCGGTTCACATACCGCTTCCGACATTCTTTTCCTCCAGCCAAGCGGACCACGCGCTGAAATCGAGCGGTGCTCAATGCGTCATTACCGCTCCGCATGCGCCCATGCCCGTGGGAACGGAGGAACTGGCAGGAATGCTCGATGACAGCAACCTCGCGTACTGGCGCATTGCCGGCGATTCCCAGGCTTTGCTACCCGTTGATACGAGTTGCATTACCTATACCTCCGGAACGACCGGTCGTCCGAAGGGCGTGTGCCTGAGCACGACCGCCTTGCTGGAAGTGGCTGGATCGCTGGTGCAGGCGTCATCCGCCATTTCGCCTACCCGGCATCTTTGCCTGATGCCATTGTCGACGCTGCTGGAGAATGTCGCTGGTTTATACGCCACGTTGCTGGCCGATGCGCAGATAGTGCTGCCGACGCTGGCAGAGATCGGTTACACCGGTGCCTCGGGGCTCGATGTGCCTACCTTGCTGCGCTGCCTGCACCGATTCCAGCCCGAGAGCGTCATTCTCGTTCCCCAATTGCTGCTTGCGCTAGTGATGGCGGCAGAACAGGGGGCTCCGTTGCCGCCTTCGTTGCGCTACTTGGCTGTAGGTGGAGGTCGCGTCGGCCCATCGCTGCTCGCGCGCGCGCGCGCGGCTGGATTGCCGGTATATGAGGGCTATGGGCTGACCGAATGCGCGTCGGTGGTTTGTCTTAACCGTCCCGGCGCCAATCGGGACGGCACCGTTGGGCAGACATTGCCGCACGCAAGCATCAGTGTCGTAGAGGGCGAGATCCAGGTAGAGGGCGCACGCGCACTCGGCTATCTCGGAGACGAAACCCTCCCCGAAGGCCCTATCCGTACTGGCGACCTTGGACACCTCGATCAGGACGGGTTCCTGCATGTCACCGGGCGACGCAAGAATGTTTTCATTACGGCCTTTGGCAGGAATGTCTCGCCCGAATGGGTGGAGAGCGAGTTGCTGTCCCACCCTGCCCTTGCCCAGGCAGTGGTGTGGGGAGAGGCGCAGGCGGACAACGTGGCAGTGCTGGTGCCGCGACGCGGCGACCTGGATGACGCCGCTCTTGTCAGGGCCCTTGCCGAGGTCAACGCCGACCTGCCCGACTACGCACGCATCGCGCGCTTCGTCAGGGCCCCGTCGCCTTTCAGTGCGGCCAACGGGCTGCTGACAAGCAATGGACGTCCGCGACGCGAAGCGATCCTGTCGCAGTACCAAGCTGCGGTAGACGAATGCTACCGCCGCCCACCCGCCGTTGTTGTTTCCGGAGCTATCGCGTGAGTTTCCATACCGAACTGCTTGACCAGACCCAACGGGAACGCGCTGCCCTGGTTTCGATTCCTATCATTCAGTCCGCGCTGGGCGGCCACATTGCCCGCGACGACTATGTCGCTTTCCTGGGCCAGGCCTACCACCACGTGCGCCACACCGTGCCGCTGCTGATGGCTTGCGGCGCTCGTCTGCCGGCACGATTGGAGTGGCTGCGCACGGCTGTTGGCGAGTATATCGAGGAAGAAATGGGGCACCAGGAATGGATCCTGGATGATTTGGCTGCGTGTGGCGCGGATCGTGCCGAAGCAGCCGCGTCTTCGCCGTCGTTGGCCACCGAACTGATGGTGAGCTATGCCTACGACACCATCCAGCGGGGCAATCCGGTCGGTTTCTTCGGCATGGTGCTGGTATTGGAAGGTACGAGCGTCGCTCTGGCCACGCGGGCCGCCAATAGCATCCAGGCGTCGCTCGATCTGCCACGCAACGCGTTCAGCTACCTACTCTCGCACGGCGACCTCGATATCGAACATGTCGGCTTCTTCGAGGGCCTGATGGACCGCTTGGATGACGCAGGCGATCAGCAGGCCGTGATCCATGCCGCTCGCCGCTTCTACGTACTCTATGGCGACATCTTCCGAACCTTGCGTACCGATGGCGTACGGCTGGCCGAGGCAGCGTGATGGATCTGGCCGGCAAGACCGTGATACTGACCGGTGCAAGCGGCGGCATCGGCGCGCCGTTGTGCAGGGCATTGGCCGCGGCTGGCGCCTCCATTCTGGCGGTGGGTCGCAATCAGCATCGACTCGATCAGCTGCAGCGCGGTCTGCCCGCAGGACGGGGGCATAGCGTATTGGCCGACCTAGGCACCGCAGAAGGTCGGGAACACCTGCTGCAGGCGGTTCGGGAACTGCAGTCGCCACCTTCACTGCTGGTGATCGGGCACGCACAAAGCGCGTTCGGGCTGTTCGATGAGCAGGATCCGGCCGCTCTGGAAGCTATGTTGCAAACCAACCTGGTCGGTTCGACCTTGCTGATACACGCCCTGTTGCCGATCTTGCGCGCGCAAGCCCAGGCTTCGGTGGTGGTGATCGGATCCACTTTCGGGAGCCTGGGCTATCCGGCTTTCGCCGCCTACAGCGCCAGCAAGTTCGGCCTGCGTGGATTGATGGAGGCGTTGGCACGCGAATATGCCGACACGTCGCTTCGCTTTCAGTATCTGGCTCCGCGGGCAACGCGCACGGCGTTCAATACACCGGCAGTGGACGCACTCAATACCGAGCTGAAAGTCGCTTCGGACCCGCCAGAAGAGGTGGCGGAAAAGTTAGTCGAATCCATCATCCGCGGCGAACCCCGGCGACAGTTGGGTTGGCCGGAAAAACTCTTTGTACGCATCAACGGAATCTTGCCGTCCCTGGTCGATAGCAGTCTGCGCGGCCAGTTGTCCATCATCCGTCGCCACGCCCAAAGGCAGGGACGGCCATCCCCGGAGGAAACGTCTCATGAAACGGTCCCGCGTTAACAACATGCTTATCCTGATCCTCGGCGCGACGATGGTACTGGTTTGTCTGGCCTGCACCGCCGGACCGAATGCCGCGTCCAATGTCCAGGCAATACGGGACCGGTGGGCGCAAATCAATTACCAAGTGCCGAAGCCACAACGAGAAGCAGCCTTCGAGAGTCTTGCCAAGCAGGCCGGCAGTGCCAAGCAGGCGCAGCCGCGCGACGCGGCCGCGCTCATCTGGGAAGGCATCGTGTTGTCCAGCCTGGCCGGCGAGAAAGGCGGCATGGGGGCACTGGGATTGGTCAAGCAGGCGCGCGCGGATTTCGAGGCCGCACTGAAGCTCGAACCTGGCGCGCTGAATGGCGCTGCCTACACAAGCCTGGGCGCGCTTTACTATCAGGTACCCGGCTGGCCGCTCGGGTTCGGCGATGACGACACCGCGCGCACCATGTTGAAGAAAGGTCTGGCCATCGATCCCGATGGCATCGATGCGAACTACTTCTACGGCGACTTCCTGCGGGACCAGAAGGACTGGGCAGGAGCCAAGGCAGCTTTCGAGAAGGCGCTGGCAGCACCTGCCCGCCCCGGTCGTGAGGTCGCCGATGCAGGGCGTCGCAAGGAGGCCGCGGCCAAATTGGATGAGGTGCGCGCCCACCTTGCCAAGTAGACGGGCCAGGACCAGACTTGCCGCATGCGAATACTGTTGGCCGAAGACGACGCATCGCTGGGAGAAGGCATCCAGACTGCTTTGAAGCGAGCCGCTTTCGCTGTGGATTGGGTGAAAGACGGGTCCGGTGCGCTAGCGGCCATCAACGATGGCAACATCGATCTGGTGGTGCTTGATCTGGGGCTGCCCCGGATGGACGGCATCGAAGTGATCCGGCAAGTGCGGGCGTCCGGTGGCGGCGTGCCCATCCTCGTGCTCAGCGCACGCGAGCGCTCCACCGATCGCACGCTGGGCCTGGATGTCGGTGCGGATGACTACCTGGGCAAGCCATTCGATACCGCGGAGCTGCTCGCGCGGGTGCGCGCGCTTCTCCGTCGTAGTGCCGGTCGCGCGCAACCCACGCTGGAATCTGGCGCACTGCGTTTGGATCCCGCCCGTTTGACGGCCACCTGGCACGGCCGCTCGCTCGATCTGACTCGACGCGAATTCGCCCTGCTTCGTTTACTGATGGAGCAACACGGCCGTCCGATGGCGCGCGAAACCATTCAGCGGCACCTCTATGGGTGGGAAGAAGACGTGGCCAGCAACGCTGTGGATGTTCACGTGCACCAGCTGCGGCGGAAGCTTGAGCCAGGACTGATACGCACCGTGCGCGGGATCGGATACGCGATGGACCGGCCCTCCGCCGTCTTGCCCGATGGCAAGGCCGAATGAATTCTATCCGTCGGACCTTGCTGGCCTCACTCCTCGGAGTGTTGACGGTACTTATGACCTTGGCTGCCGTGCTCAGTTATCGGGCGGGCTTGCAAGAGGCCGGGGAGATGTTTGACGCTCGCTTGGTGCAATCCTCGCGGGTGTTGCTGAACCTCGTGGACGAGCCGCTTAGCGACCTTACCGAGTATCCCGGGCAACCGATCGTGCTGCGCGGCTGGCATGGTCGGGCCCAGGGTGTAGGCGAGGCGCTGGCGTTCAAGGATGGCCACGCCTACGAGAACAAGCTCGCCTTCCAAGTATGGGATGCGCAGGGCCATCTTATGTTGCGATCGGACAGTGCGCCCGAGACAAAGCTGGCCCCGCTTTCGCCAGGATATTCGGATGCGCTGATCGACGGCGAGCAATGGCGGGTATTCACGCTGCGCTCGCCGCCCGGTCGATGGTTCCAATCGGCAGAGCGTGCCGACATCCGCCAGGAGCTTGCCGAGGACATCGCCATCGGCACGCTATTACCCCTGCTCCTGGCACTTCCATTGATGGCCCTGGCGATCTGGGCAACCGTCATCTGGGCGATGAGGCCGTTGTCGCGCGTGTCCGACGAGATCGGCGAACGCGATCCAGAGCGGATGTCGCCCCTGGATACGGGCAACCTTCCGCTTGAAACGCACGGCCTAGTGCGCGCGGTCAATGGCCTGCTCCATCGTCTGGATGCCGCCTTGGCGCGCGAGCGCCAATTCATCGCAGATGCGGCTCACGAACTCCGCACGCCTATCAGCGCGCTCAAAGTCCACGCCTGCAATGCGCGCGAAGCCGCAGACGCGAGCGAGCGCCGCGCTTCACAGGAACATCTTGATCAAAGCATCGCGCGTGTTGAGCGCCTCGTAGCGCAGTTGCTTTCTCTGAATAGAGCCGAAAGGGCTTCCCAAGATCCACTGCAAACACACGTGGATCTGGGCGCACTCGTACGCGTGGAGATTGATGAGATAAAGCCGCTTTCCCTACAAAAACGGCAGACAATCCGTCTTCAACTGGCCGACACCCGAGTATTGGGCGATGAACTGGCCTTGGGACCCCTTGTCCGCAATCTCTTGGAGAATGCAATTCGCTACACGCCCGATGGTGGAACCATCATGGTCTCGACCAGCGTCGAGCCGGACTGGGCAAGGCTGGAAATCGAGGATTCTGGGCCTGGCATTCCCGAGGAGTCGCGTGATCGCGTATTTGATCGTTTCCATCGAATCGTAGGAAGTGACGTAGAAGGCAGTGGACTGGGTTTAGCCATTGTGCGGAAAATCATCGATGACCATGGCGGCCGCATAACCTTGGGTACCTCCGAAACGCTTGGAGGACTAGCAGCCACCGTTTGGCTTCCGCGCCACACGACCTAATCCGCCTCGCGGGCCGCTGCATTCTTCCGTCAAGGTAAATCTCGAGAAAGCCCAAGCAACCGACCAGCCCGTGTCGGATATGAGGCACCCGAACCGACGGCGCCGACCGACACTGGGGACCGCTGCTCTTTCGGTCAGCGCATCTCGGACTTCCCGGGATTCGGAATTACTTTGCTCTTGAGGGCAGAAGTTATCGTTCTTCTCCGATGCGGAAGATCGACCAAAACAACCATGGCACCATCAACCAAGGAACGGCAGACCCAACAAAGTCGATCCACCCTTCATCGTTATGGCGATCGGGCAGCCGAGGATGAGTACCGCAATCAGCAGCCCCCGGCCAGGCGATCATCGGGACATCATCAGCGGCACCTCCACGCCTTCGAATATCGTCCGCGTGGCGCCGCCCAGCAAGAGATCGCTGATGCGCGGATGCGCGCGGCCGCCGGCCACCAGCATGTCCGCACCGAGGTCTCTGCACCGCTCAAGCAGTACTGCTCCGGCATCGGTGCCCGTGTGCTGTTCAAGCGTCACCTGCACGCCATGCCGCGCCAGATGCGCGGCCATGTCCGCACCAGGCTCCGATCCGTAGGAGCCCCGCAAGCGTCCTTCCGGTACGACGACCAAATGCACCGATTCGGCCAAGGCCAGGAACAGCATGGCGTCGGCAATCGCCCGCGCCGCTTCCCGCCCTCCGTTCCAGCCGACTACGATGCGTCGCGCGGTCCGGTCTTCCGGCCAATCTTCCGGCAGGAGCAAGCAGGGACGGCCTGACTCGAAAATAAAGCGTTCCGATAAGCCTAGACGCGTGGTTCTGTTCTGCCGACAAGCGGGAGGGCCGAGAATCGCCAAACTCGCATGCCGCGCGTGCTGCATCAATGCCTCACTGTCTTCATTGTCCGAAACGCGCCACTCCGAACTGAAGCTTCGGTTGTGCACAAGTGCGTCGAAGTCCTCCCGCGCCCTGGAGAGCGATTCCGCTGCCGCCTTCGAGTGCTCGGCCAGCATGTCCGTCAGAGCGGCGCCTACCGCGAAACCCGCATACGGCTCCAACGCGAGTTCACGAACGACAAAGGTGGCGATCAGGTGCGCACGCCACTGTTTCGCCAGCAAAGCCGCATAGCGTAGCCGCGAGTCGCGCTCCCGAGCGGGCTCGAGAAAGACAACCAGATCTGCTGGCGCTGCGATGTCCACCATGGCGAACTCTCCGTCGTAAGAGGCTTCAGGATGACCTCGCCCGTCTTGAGAGGAATTGACTTGGATCAACGAACATTTTGGCGCCCGGGCCATCATCGATACCCATGACGACGGACTCTTCAAACCCGAAAACCGGATTCCGGGTGCAGTTTCTCGGCGCCAACGGAACCGTGACGGGCTCTCGTTACCTGGTCGAAGCAGGCGGCCGCAGAATCCTGGTCGACTGCGGGCTGTTCCAGGGCTACAAGCCGTTGCGGTTGAGGAATTGGGCGCCCTTCCCGGTCGATCCGGCGTCGATCGACGCGGTGGTCCTGACCCATGCCCATCTCGACCATAGCGGCTACCTGCCCCGCCTCGTGCGTTCGGGCTTCAACGGTGCGGTGTGGTGCACGCAGGCGACCGGCAGTTTGTGCGGCATCCTGCTGCCCGACTCGGGGCGCCTGCTGGAAGAGGAAGCCGGATACGCCAATCGGGCAGGCACGTCCAAGCATCATCCAGCGGAGCCGCTCTACAGCGAACAGGACGCGAACAGGAGCTTGCGGCAGCTGCGCGGCGTAGCGTTCGAAGAGGTCTTCGAGCCGGTGCCTGGGGTTAAAGCCAGCCTGCGTCTGCAGGGCCATATCCTGGGCGCGGCAGCGGTAACGCTCGAATGCCAAGGCAAGCGCATCACCTTCAGCGGAGACCTCGGCCGGCCGCATGATCCAGTCATGCCCGCGCCTTTGCCTCCGGCCGATTCGGACTGGATCGTCACCGAGTCCACTTATGGCGACCGTGCGCATCCACCGGAAACTCTCAAGGAAGAGCTGGGCAAGACGCTGCGCCGCGTTGCCGCCCGTGGCGGCGTCGTGGTGATCCCGGCATTCGCCGTGGGGCGTGCGCAGCTTCTGCTGCACATCATCGCCCAGTTGCAGAACGCTGGCGAGGTTCCGGCCGTGCCGGTGTACTTGAACAGCCCCATGGCGACGGGCGTCACCGATCTGTATCGGCGTTATCCCGACCTTCATCGTATCGACAGCGCCGGCCTGGATGAACTCGAGCGGATAACCCGGATGGTTACCAGCGCCGAGGAATCCAAAGCGCTCAATCGGCGCAAGGGGCCGATGGTGATCGTTTCTGCAAGCGGAATGGTCACCGGCGGGCGCGTCCTGCATCATCTCATCGCATTCGCCCCGGACCCTAAAAATGCCATCATCCTGTGTGGATTCCAGGCCGGCGGTACCCGGGGCGCCGCCATCGCGGCGGGCGCCAAAACGGTACGGATCTATGGACAGGATGTCCCGATTCGTGCCGAGGTAGTCCAACTCTCCGCGGCCTCGGCGCACGCCGATGCCGACGAGATCCTCGCTTGGCTGCGCCAGGCGCCCCGCCGGCCACACGGTGTGTTCGTGACCCACGGCGAACCCGATGCGGCCGACGCCTTGCGCGTGCGCATACAACGCGAGCTTGGCTGGACGGCGCACATTCCGGAGTATCTGGAATACGCCGATCTGGCATGACGCTTCCCGCGCTCCGGAATCCCCAGACGCGCCTACGGAATGTCTTCGACCGGCACCGATGGGTGGGGCGCCGGGATTTCCGACCGAAGCCGCATGCGCAGCATGAACATGGCGCCGCCCAGCAGGACCGCGGCGGCCAGACCCAGTGCGATCAACCAACCGGGACGCGCATGGACTACGCTTTCACCGAGTAACACCATACCCGCTGCGTAGGGAATCTCGGCCACGGCCACCGCCGTGGCGTAGACGCGGAAACGCACGCGCAGGAATCCACAAAGGTAACCAGGCACTTCCGAGGGAAGCGCCAGCTGCATCAGGAACACCAGCGGCCAGCTGAGACGGGCCGGCATCCTGTCCAGGTAGGTCGCCGTTACCGATGCGAAGCGGCGGGTAGGCAACAACGGCTTGTTGAACATTCGGCCTATGGCATAGGTCGCTGTTCCGCCCAGCAACCATCCGCACCACAACAGGAAGATCGTGGCCAGGTCACCCCACGCGTACACCGCCACGGGCACCAGGACAGCACTGGAGAAGAACACGAGAAGCGAAGACAGGGCCGACAACAGCACGAACAGGACGGGACCGATGAACGGGTGGCCGGCCAGCAGCGGACCCGCGATGTTCAGTGCTTCATCCAACGCCTCGCGCACGGCATGGGTGGAAAGCAGCGCAGCAAGCCCGAACACCGAGAACACCAATAACCCGATTCTGAGGCGATGGCCGCTCCAGAGCGCGGCAGGCTCATCGTGCTCCGGGACGGCGACGCCCCCCGGGACTACGGAATCTCCGCGATCCTCCTGCGTCGGATCAGCCACGCCGCTCACGGGTCGCGATGAAGGCAACCGCCGCGGCAACGGCCAGGGCTATACCGACCGTGGGCCAAAGGTGACGCCCCAGCTGCCGCTTCAAATGCCTGCCTGCACGACGTCCCCGCAACGCGACCTGATCCTGCAGGTCCTGCAAGCCGATTCTGACGTCTTCCGCGCCGTGTCCGATCCTCGTCGAGGCTTTGGCTGCGGCCTCCGAACCGTCGTTCGCGGTCTGCTCGATCAGCCTGTCGAACGTGCGCACAAAATTGCGCATTTGCCGGCGTAGCCGCTCTGTATCCTGCACCATGACTGTCTCCCAAGGTTCGAATTCCGCTCCAGCCGTTATGCTCAATCGTCCTTCTTGCCCGATTCTTCAGGTTCCGCCGGGGGTTCGGATTTTTCCCCGGTCGAAGGCGCTCCGTCGCTGGAGTCGGCGTTCGACAGACGGCGGACTTCATCGGCCAGCGATCGGTAGCTGGCCAGGAACTGCTCCCTGACGCGCTCCCACGTCGCCGACGAAGCCCCTTGCAAGGCGCGGTAGCGTTCGGCCACTTCGGCGCGTTGAGCGCGAAGTTCGGCCATCGCACGCCCGCGACGCTCCCTGGCGTCGGCGCTCATGCGTGCGGCTTCCCTCTCCCAGTCGAGGCGCGCATCTTCGATGCGCTTGTCCATCGCCTCCAGCGCGGACCTGGCGCGTTTCAATGCCTGATCGCTCTCCGCTTTGGAAAACGCGCCGATGGCGCGGGCTGCTTCATCGACCTCGCGGCGCATCTCCTCGCGGCGGGCATCGCGGTTCGCCGCCTCCTGCCGCGCGGCTTCCGCGTCCCCGGCGCCTCCCGGCTGCGGTTCCGGAGGCGCTTGGACCGCCGCCAAGCCGAGCACGAGCGCAAACAGTCCGGACGCGGCGACTTGAGGAATCAGGTTCATGACTTTCTCCTTCCCATTGGCCGGATCGGATCCGCCGCCTTCTTCAATTGATGGCGATGCGCTTCGCGTTTCCGTTGTTTTTCTTCGGCAGCGTCAGCGTCAGCACGCCATCGTCGTATTGGGCTTCCGACTTGTCGGCATCGACCTCCTGGGGCAAGCCGAACGCGCGGCAGGTCTTGCCGACGTATCGTTCGGTATGGACCTGCTTGCGGTCCTCATGCGCTTTTTCGCTTTTTACCTCCGCTTCGACGCGCACCTGGTTTCCGTCGATCGAAACCTGGATATCGTCCTTCTTTGCGCCCGGCACGTCGATCTTCACGCAGTAGTTCTTCTCGTCCTCCTGGACGTCGATGCGCAAGTCCGGAGCCGAGTTCTCCAACTCGCGCAGCAACGGCCGCAGCGAAAGACCGCGGAACAGATCTTCGAAGTCGCTGGTCGGATCGAAGCGCGCCACTGAGCGGAACGGGTTCCAACGGGTCAGCATGGTCATGTGAATTCTCCTGTCGGCGATGGCGCAGGGGGCGGCCATCAGCATTCAAAGAATGAGCGCGTTGCGGGCCTGCTTCTTGACCAGGATCAATAAAACCGCAGCCGCGGACCAGATTGCCCGGGCGATCTTCGATCCCTGCCGGGATTGCGCATACCGCGCTCTACGCCGATCACGCGCTCGTCTTTCGGCGAGGCGGTCCAGGATGCGGTACGGTTGCATTCCCTGCAGACGGCCATGGCTCGACAGAGGATTGGCAGCACCCTTGAAGAAGGGCGATTGCCGTTCGTTTGCCAGCCGGATCCAACGCGAGCAGCGCTTTCTTAGTCTTTCCTCGTCATCGCGCTGGATCCACCCAGGTGAATATCCGCATTCCGCCTGCGTTGGGACCAACGCCGGGCGCGATGCTTTCCGATGCGTAGCGGTGTCCGTTCCTCATCAAGCTGTCCTGCGTCCATTCCTCTTTTGTGACGACGATATCCTGCCCGTCGTAGGGACCACCCACCAGCAGTACGATCGACTGACGCTCCGGACCGACCACATTTTTCACAACGGGCTCCAATGGAAACGGCATGGTTGTTGAAGACATCGCTGTTTACTCCGAAAGAGAACCTGCGGCGTAAGTGATTCTCAGTCCGGACGCTCCGGGGACCGGTGGGCGGACCGAACCGGGAAAATTTGCGTACAAAGATTGACCCAGGTCAATCCGGCCATGCCTTCCAGTAGCCACCCTGCGCATACCGAACCGGAGGATGCATCCATGACCGACAAGCCTTCCCATGCCGCGTATCTGGGCCCGGACTATCCGCATTGGAACACGACACTGTCCGACGGCTCCCAGGTTCTGATCCGCCCCATCGGCCCGCAGGATGCGGCGGCGGAAAAGGCGTTCATCGAGTCGCTTTCTCCGCAAAGCCGTCGCAACCGATTCCTCGGCCAGATAGCGCACCCCAGCGACGAATTCATCCATCAGTTGACCGACATCGACTACGTCAACGACGTGGCGCTGGCGGCCATCGCGCCCGAAGGTGGGGGATACAAGATCGTCGGAGTAAGCCGCTACGCGGTCGACTCCTCGCGCAAGGCCTGCGAGTGTGCGGTGGTGGTAGCGGACAGCTGGCAAGGCAAGGGCCTTGGCACCGCCCTGATGGAATGCCTGAAAACCCTGGCCACCGAGCGCGGCCTGCTCAGCATGAAATCGGTCGACTTGGCGGAGAACTGGGAGATGCGGGATCTGGCTTCGGCGCTTGGTTTCCATTCCAGTCCCGACCCTACGGATCCGCACCAGGTAATCCACACTATTTCGCTCGTTTGCGATACGGGGTCAGCGACCGCAGCGATCCGTTCGGATCTCGCTATCTGAACGGTTCTTCGCAAAGGATTGCTCCTGCCTGCCCGATGGAACCGGCAACCGGTTTCCACCGGCATTTTCCAAACGAACCGAACGACCAATGAGGACAGCATCATGAACGACAAAGAACTGCGTCAGAACGTAATCGACGAACTGGAGTTCGAGCCCAGCATAGATTCGGCCAACATCGGCGTAGCGGCCGAGAACGGAGTGGTGACGTTGAGCGGGCATGTGGCGAGCTACATCCAGAAAGTGGACGCCGAGCGCGCCGTCTGGCGGGTCAAGGGCGTCAAGGCGATCGCCCAGGAACTCGATGTGCGCCTTCCCTGGGACAAGAAGGTGAACGACGACGAGATCGCCAAGCGCGCGCTCGACATCCTGGCCTGGAGCACGCTGGTGCCCAGCGAGTCGATCAAGGTGCTGGTGCGCGACGGTTGGGTCACCCTGAGCGGCCGGGTCAACTGGAACTACCAGCGCGACGCGGCTGCGCGCGAAATACGCAAGTTGACCGGCGTGCTGGGCCTGGTGAACAACATCACGCTGGAGCCGGCGGCGCAAAAGGTGGATATCCGCCAGCGCGTGATGGACGCATTGAAGCGCCATGCCGAGGTGGAAGCGGCCCGTATCGGCGTGGATGTGGATTCGGCCGGCGGCGTCAAGCTCTCCGGCCTGGTCGATGGCTGGGAGGAACGGCGTGCCGTCGAGCGTGCCGTCTGGTCTGCGCCGGGCGTGCATTCGATCGAGGACAACATCCGCATCAACTGATGCGCGCTGCGCCGGAGGGCTCCGGGACTTGGAGCATTCCTGGGCCTTCCGCGCATTCGACGCCCCGCGAGACAGCCATGCCGCAATCGAACCAGCAGGCTGCATTCCCGTTGGCCTTGTTGCTGGCGTTCCTGATCATCGCCGGCCTGCTGGCGATCCGTCCGCTGTACCCGCGGGATTGGGCGCTGGAGAACCTTATCGTGCTGGCTACCCTGCCGGCGCTGGTATGCGGCTATCGCCGTCTGCGCTTCTCCAACGCTTCCTACTTCGCATTGTTCGTGCTCTATGTGGTGCATGAGGTCGGCGCGCACTACACCTATGCCGAGGTTCCCTTCGATCTTTGGACAATGGAATTGTTCGGATTCTCCATCACCGAGCACTTCGGCTTCTCGCGGAACCACTACGACCGCCTGGTTCATTTTCTGTACGGGCTATTGGCAACCCCTGCCGTCATGGAACTGCTGGCCGCACGTGCGCGCCCGCGCGGCATCTGGCGCTGGATCTTGCCGACCAGTTTCGTGCTGTCCCATGCCGCGCTTTACGAACTGCTGGAATGGGCCGCCGCCATCCTCTTCGGCGGCGACCTCGGACAAGCCTATCTGGGAACGCAAGGCGACCCGTGGGACGCGCACCAGGACATCCTTCTTGCGTTGCTGGGAAGCATGGTGGCGATGCCGTTGCTATGGCTGTCGCGCAGACTTCGGCCTGCGGCGCGGCAAAGCGCCACCCATGCGTTCATCACCTGAACACCGCCGCCGCGAACGCCGCCAGCATCAGTGCGATGCCGGGAGCCACCCTGAGCGCATACGCGCTCCCGCCCTTGAACCAGGCCATCAGGCACTTGAGCAGGGAATTCGCGCCGAATGCGGCCAGCAATCCGTACTCGGCCTGCATCGGCGAGAGGCTCGCGGCAGACTCCAGTTGCGCCGCCGACGCGGCGGCGGCGTGCACATCCACCAGTCCCGATATGCCAAGAACCCATATCGCGCTACCTTCTCCCAGCACGCTGCGCAGCCACGCGGCCACGAGCATGACGCCGGCCAGCAAACCGGCGAAGCCGAACGCGCGCAACGGCTCGAAAACGCGTTTGCCGTAGAACGTGTCCATATCCGCGGGTCTGGCGAACGAGCGCCTGCTGGCGATCAGCGCCGCCGCGACCGCGACAGCGCCCGCCGCCGCCAACGGAAAGGCCAACCGCTGCAGCAGCGCCAGCGAGAACGTCCCGATCACGACGACCAGCTGGACTATGGTTCCGACATTGGACATCAGTGCCGCACTCGCCGCCGCGGGAACGAGCGCCTGCGCCGTCTTGGCGCGCTCGCCCATGGCGGCTATCGTCGCGGTGCTGGACACGAAGCCTCCGGCGAGCCCGACGATGGCAAGGCCGGCACGCGCTCCCAGCACTTTCAAAGAGAAGTAGCCCAGCGCGGTGACGCCCATCATCGCCACCGCCAGCATCCATAGCCTGCGCGGGTTGAGCGCATTCCAGGGATCGACCGGATAGTCGGGCAGCAAGGGAAGGATCACGAAGGCGGACAGCGACAGGAACAGCAAGTCGTGTACTTCCTGTCCCGAAAACAACCGGGTGGCGAAGGTATGCAGGCGAGCCTTGCTGTGAAGCAGCAGCGTAACGACGATAGCCAATGCGCCCGCTTGTCCCGGCCTGGCAAGAGCCATGGCGCCCAGCAGGAACGTAGCCAGCATGGCCACTTCGGTGGTGAGACCGGGATCGGCCGCGCTCGTGCGTCCGTAGCTGACGATCATCGCGGCGATGACGAAAACGCCGGCCACCAGCAACGCCGCGTCTCCCATCGACGCCGCCGATGCGCCCACAAGCGCGAGCAAGGCGAAAGTCCGTATCCCGGCGGCTTTCCGGCGCTGTCCGGTGCCTTTTACGCGCTCCCGTTCCAGCCCGACCAGCAAGCCGATGCCCAGCGCCACTGCGAAGCCGGCGGCGGCCGTTCCCAGCCATGCCGATGCGGCTGGCGAAGCGGCTCCCTCGGTCAGGTCGGACAACCTCATTCGGCCACCCCCAATGCAGCATCGATATGCGACATCAACGCGGCTGGGAATCGAAAGACCGGGCCGCTTTCCGCATTCTCTCTTCTGCGACGTGCGCCAGCAATAGCAGCAGCAACAGCAGGACGGGCCACCAGACGCTGGTCACGACGCACGGATAAGCGGACGCGAATGGCATGGCTGCCGGTCAGGTGCTGGGGTCGATCGCCGAACGTTCTATCTTGAACTGGCTGATGGTCACGCCCACGTCGAAACCGTCGCCGCTGCCTGCGAGCACCAAGGACACCTTGCCGTTGGTAAGCGCCTGCACGGTGCCGGATTTCACCAGCCCTACGTTCGCGCTCAGGGCAGCATAGCTTCCAAGCACGTCGCGCAGTTTGGCGACATGGGTGAACTTTCCCGTGGCGCGGTCGATCCTCCATTTGCCTGCGGTCAGGCCCACGCCCTTCGCCGAAATATCGACTTCCATCTTTTTCCCGTTGTCGCAGGTCACCGTCCCTGTGCCTTCGGCGTGCTCGTACAGCACCGACCACTGGGTGGAAGAGAATTTCAGAGTGCAGGAGACGTCGCGACCGGCCGCTCGCGCGGAGGACGAAAGGGACAAGGCGGCGGCAAGGCCGAGAACGGCGACGATCTTCATGGCGTACTCCTTGATTGGGCGACTGGTAACGGCTGTACTGCATGCAGAGCAAATACGTGAAACGGAATCGGCGGCGAGCCGTCCGGAATTCAAGGCCTGGCGATGTCCAGCACCACTCGGCCATCCACTTTTCCCGCCTTGAGTCCGGCGAAAACCTCGTTGATCTGCTCCAATCGCCGGTGCACGAGTGTTGCGTGGACTTTTCCCTTCACTGCGAACTCCATCGCCTCGGCCATGTCTTTGCGCGTGCCGACGATGGAACCGCGCAAAGTGATGCGCTTCAGCACGACATCGAATATGGGCGTGGCGAACTGGCCGGGCGGCAAGCCGACGAGACTGATCGTTCCTTTGCGCCGGACCATGCGCAGCGCCTGCGAGAAGGCCGAAGTGGATACGGCCGTCACCAGCACGCCATGCGCACCGCCACCCGTCAGGGCGATGACCTGCTCGGCGGCCTGTGGATCGTTCGCCTGGACCGCGGCATCCGCACCCACCTGCCGGGCCAGCTGAAGCTTGTCGGCAGCCACATCCAGGGCCACCACGTAAAGACCCATCGCCTTGGCGTACTGGATGGCGATGTGCCCAAGCCCGCCGACACCGGAAATGGCGATCCATTGCCCTGCCCTGGCCTCCGTTTCCAGGATTCCCTTGTAAGTGGTTACGCCCGCGCAAAGGATCGGCGCCAGTGCGGCGAAATCGCAGTCGGGCGGCAATCGCGCAACGAAGCTTTCGTGTCCGATGGCGTACTCGGCGAATGTGCCGTTCACGCTGTACCCGGTGTCGTGCTGGCGCTCGCATAAGGTTTCCCAGCCGGTCAGGCAGTACTCGCAACGCCCGCAACTGTCGTGCAGCCATGCGATTCCCACTGCGTCGCCGACCTTCAGGGAAGCGACGCCCTCTCCCAGCGCCGCCACGATGCCGGCGCCCTCATGGCCCGGTATGAAAGGCAGGGTCGGCTTGACCGGCCAATCGCCGTCGGCCGCGTGCAAGTCGGTATGGCAAACGCCGCTGGCCATGATCCTCACCAGCACCTCGCCCCGGCCAGGTTGCGGGATGGGCACTTTGCGTATGTCCAGCGGCTTGCCGAAAGCGCTGACAACGGCGGCGCGCATAGTGCCGGTGACGGCGGCCATAATCCTCTCCGATCGGGGAATGCGGCCAGACTGGCGCTTACCGCGCCGGCGCACGTTGACCCAGATCAAGCCGATGGCTCGGCGCCCGGCGACAACCCGTCGTCGGGACGCGTCCCAGCGACTTGGCTTATAGTACGAAGGCGGCCCGTAGCGCGACCTTGATACAACAGGCGATCGAATGCCGGCAACCGGCCCTTCCAGCGCATCTCCCAACGCCGAACAGCGGATACTCATCGTCGACGACGATGCGGACATCGTCACGCTGCTCACGCGCTATCTGAGCGGACATGGATTTCAGGTCTCCGGGGCGGGCAATGGGGCGGAGCTGCGCGCCCATGTCGAAGGCGTAGGCACCGATGTCATTCTTTTGGACTTGGGTCTTCCCGACGAAGACGGCCTGGAACTGCTGCGCTACCTGCAGGGGACCTGGAGCGGGCCCGTGATCGTGGTGAGCGGACGTGGCGAACCTGTCGAACGGGTGGTCGGTCTGGAACTGGGTGCGGACGATTTCGTATCGAAACCATTCGATCTGCGCGAGCTGCTGGCGCGGATCAGGTCGGTGTTGCGGAGGAGCGCGAAAACGGCACCGACGCAGACACCCGCACCGACAGCGCAATCCAACCTGTTCGAATTCGCCGGTTTCCGGCTCGATCTGGCCAGCAGGCGGCTGACCGATCCGCAGGGGGACGAGGTCGCGCTCACCACGGGGGATTTCCAGCTGTTGTGCGCGTTGCTGGACAAGCCAAGACAGGTGCTATCGCGCGATGAGCTCATGGACGCTCTGTACAAGCGCGAGGCAGGCCCCTTCGACAGGGCCGTCGATATGGGGATAGGACGGTTGCGGCGGAAAATAGAGCCGAACCCGGAGGTTCCGATCCTGATCAAATCGGTACGCGGAGTCGGTTATCTGTTCGCGTCGGAAGTAATCAGGAGTTGAGGCCGGCCATGTATCCGCAACTCTTCGAAGCCGTACCCGATGCGCTCGTCCTGGTGGACGACCAAGGCCTGATCGTCCAGACCAACAGCCGGGCTTCGAGTCTGTTCGGCTATCCGGAGAACGAGCTCGTCGGCGTTTCCATCGAAATGCTCGTCCCCGAAGGCGCAAGGGCGCGGCACCGCGCGCACCGTGCCGGCTACATGGCGCACCCGCATGTGCGTGCAATGGGCGCGACCGGGCAGACGCTGATGGGACGCCGCTACGATGGCACCCAGTTTCCGCTGGAGATCGCGCTCAGTCCGATCAACAGCGATGGAACGGTGCAGTACCTGGCTTCCATCCGCGACATCTCCGATAGTCCCCGTGCGCGCCAGGTGCTGGTCCGCGCCGGGTACGACGCGCTGGTCGCACGGTTCGGCCAGCTTGCGCTCGAATCCAAGGAGGACGAGGACGTCCTCGCCCACGTGCCGCTACTGCTGGCCGAAAGCCTGGGCATCGAGTCGGTCCTGATCGCATTCGTTTCCGCCGACAACGATCGCGTGGAGATCCGCGCTTCGACCGGGCTTGACGGGCAGGCGTATGCCGACGGCATCCATATCGACCAGCAGATGCTGCTCGCGACCCTGCGCAAAGGCCGTGCCTGGATGGTGGAAGACTTCTCATTGGCCGGCACGCGGGAGCAGGCATTCCCGCTTTCGCAACTCGCATCCGGGAGCGCAGCACTGGTTCCCTTGCTGGACGTGAATCGTCCGATGGGCGCCCTGCTCGCATTCTCGCGCCAGCCGCGGAAATTCGACCACGATGCCCTGCATCTGCTGCAATCGTTCGCCAACCTGATCGCCGCCCTGGTGCAACGCCAGCGTACCCAGGACCAGCTGGCGCATGTGCAACGGCTGGACGCATTGGGTCAATTGACCGGCGGCATCGCGCACGATTTCAACAACCTACTCACCATCATGTCCGGCAATCTGCAATTGCTGGAATCGGAATACGATGGCACATCGGAGGCGCGCGAACTGATCGACAGCGCGCTGCGCTCGGTTACCCGCGGCGCGGAACTGACGGCGAAACTGCTTTCGTTCGCGCGGCGGCAGCGGCTGGTTCCGCAGGCGGTGGACCTGAAGGCGATGCTCCATGATCTGAACCAGATGCTCAGACGGACCCTGGGCGACACGATCCGCCTGCGCACCGTCTGCCCGGATGGCCTGCCGAGCGCGCATGCGGATCCGGCGCAGCTGGACACGGCCCTGGTGAATCTGGCCCTCAATGCGCGCGATGCGATGCCGCGCGGCGGCGAGATCGCCATCGAAGTGAGCAGGATGACCGATAGCAACGGCACTCCTGCGGATCTGCCGATCGGCGACTATCTGTTGATCACCGTGTCCGATACCGGACGCGGAATGAGCCAGGCCACGCTCGACCATGCGATGGAACCTTTCTTCACCACCAAGGAAGCCGGGCGCGGCAGCGGACTTGGACTGAGCATGGTGCATGGCTTCTCCAAACAGAGCGGCGGCGATTTGTGGATCGACAGCGCGCTCGGATACGGCACCCATGTCCACCTTTGCCTTCCCGTCGACCGCGGCGGCGGTACGCTGAAGAGCGCCCAGCCAGCGGCGAATCCGCATGGAACGGGCGAAACCATCCTGGTGGTGGAAGACGAGGATTCCGTCCGCCGCATCGCCGTGGCGTTCCTGCGCAAGGCGGGCTACCGGGTCACGGAAGCGGCGAGCGCGGATGCTGCCTTGCGCGAACTCGATGCCGACGACCGCATCGCCCTGTTGTTCACCGATGTGCTGCTGGGCGAAGGCGGCAATGGCAAAGAGCTGGCGAACGCAGCGCTGCGGTTGCGGCCGGGTTTGCCGGTTCTGCTCACATCGGGGTTCGAGCAGAAGCCGTCCCCTTCCCCGCACGCGGAAATCGAGTCGGTCTCCTTCGATCTGCTGCGCAAGCCCTACCGCCGCGAGCAGTTGCTGGATGCGGTCCGGCAGTCGCTGCTGCAGGATGGCGTCTAGCCGCAGTCGGCGGTCTGCAGCAACTCGTTCATCGAGGCCGGGTCGCGCAGGGTTATTTCCTTGCCTTGCACGGCGATGAACCCTTTGTCCTGCAGGCGCGATAGCGCGCGGGTCACGGTTTCCAGCTTGAGCGCGAGGAAGCTGCCCAGGTCGGCACGGGTCATGCGCAGGATCATGTGTTGCCGGCTGAATCCGAGCGAACCCAGCCTGGTCGCCATATCCAGCAGAAAGGACACCACCCGCTGATCGGCCGACAGCGTGCCCAAAGTCAACATCCAGTTCCAGTCGCGCCGGATTTCGGCCGCCAGGAACGAGGTGATGCGCTGTTCGAATTCCGGCAGGGAGCCGCAGAGGTCTGAATACGGCAGTTCCCACACCTCGCTGGTATCCAGGGCGATGGCGTCGCACGCATAGGTCTCTATGCCCAGCGAGTCCAGGCCCAGCATGTCACCGCGCATCCTGAAGCCGGTGATCTTTTCGCGGCCGTCGGCGCTGGTCAGGCAGGTTTTGAAAAAGCCCGCGTGCACCAGAAACAGGGAATGGCGCGGCTGCCCTGCGCGGAACACATGCTCCTTGGCCTTCAGCGTGCGATGACGCAGAGGAATTCCCCGCAGCAATTCCTCCATGTCGCGGGTGACCTCCCTGGCCTCCAGGCAACCGTGCGTTGCGCCGGACAGGTAATCGCTGGATTGATCATGGGACTCTCGAACCTGGAGCATGGCCGCGACCTCGAAGGATGTGGCGAAAGGCTACCCCCCGCGCAACCCGGCAGGAATTCAATCGAGTAACCCTGTGTAACGGTTTGTAACTTCGCCCAGTTGACTTCGATCAACGGGCCGAATCGCCGGGCGGCGCACTCTGTCGGCGTCAGACCCAGGGAATCTGCGCTTGTCCTTTCCGACAAAATTCACCACGGCTATCGCGGTCGACACATGGGACGCCCACTTCCGCTGGCGCGTGGGCGACGATCTGCACGATCGCACCATCGACGCGACCTGGCGGCGCGTCGCCTCGGCGGTCGCGGGCGTCGAAAGCGACGACGCCGGAAAATGGGAACAACGCTTCGTGGAAGCCTTCCAGGACTGGCGGATAGTCCCCGACGCCCGGCTGCTCAAATGGGCGGGAACCGGCGTGACCGACATCAGGCTCGACAGCCCCCGGGCCACGCTCAACCTTGGAGCATTCGTCGTTCGTCCGCAGGTTTCGCAGCCCTATTTCGACTATGAATCGTTCAGCGAGATGGCGGCACTGGCGGTGCGATTCCTCGACGACGCCTGGCTGACCTACGAAGGCAAGTCCTCCGCCACGGCCATCTGCGTGGGCGTGATGGGATTCGCCGATGCCCTGGCGGCATTGGGATGCTCCTATGTAAGCGAGCGTGCGTGCGATTTCGCGTCCGCTCTCGGCAAGACTCTCTCTGCCGCATGCTTGGAATCCTCATTACGACTAATGCAGGAACGCGGGACCTGTCGGTTGGCGCCCGGAACAAACCAATGCAAAGCAGCAGGCGATTTTTGCCGGGCGCCCTGCAGCGTGTCGCGGCACCCGCGAACGACAGCGATTCATTCGCAACACCTGATAGGTCTATTCGCCAACAACGCCAGCGATGCGCTCGACCCCATAACCGGGTCTGCCTGGGATATGGATTCGCGCTGGGAACTCCCGATGCGGGCCGATCCTCTGGACACACGGCAGATGCTGTTGCAGCAGATCAGGATACGCGGCCTTTTCCAGCCCTGGATCGACGCGCCCATCGACTACCCGCTGGTATACAGCGGCGATCGCCTGGAACCGGAGGCGATCTCGGCCTGCACGCGATTGGCCAGCCAACATCATCTTCCGGAGCCGCGGTTCCGCAAATCCGAACGGGCGATCTTGAGCTTGGCATGAAGCGGATAATCGCTCTCGACAAGCAGCCGGCGAGTCGGCCGACGCGTGGTCCGACCGCATGCGCGCAGCCGGGCTCACGTCGCGACCATTCCAACGAGAGAATAGACATGCAGCTTTCATTCAATCGATTCGCCAAAGCCATCGCGCGATTCACCGGACGGCCGGTGAGCTTCGGCCTTGCCATGCTGATCATCGCGCTATGGCTGGTCACGGGACCGGTCTTCGGCTTCAGCGATACCTGGCAGTTGGTGATCAATACCGGAACCACGGTAGTGACGTTCCTGATGGTATTCCTGATCCAGAACACGCAGATGCGCGACACCGAGGCGATGCAGATAAAGCTGGACGAGCTTATCCGGGCCACCGAGGCGGCGAGCAACGCACTGCTGGACCTGGAAGAGCTGGACGAGGCGACACTGGACCGCTATCGCGAAACCTACGAGCTGCTTGCGAGGAAGTCGCGCTCCAACAGACCGGACTAGCTGGCAGCGGAAGGCAAGTCAGCGCACCGATTGCTTTCCTAGCAGGAATACTGCGCCATTCTCACCGCGTGGGCCGCGCCCAGGAATTCGTCGTAAGCGAGGAAGAACGATTTCAATTCCATGGATTTTCCGCTGGCGGATGCAGCGGCCATGTCGTCGTAAGCGGTGGATATGAGGGCTTGCCGGTTCTCGAGGTCGGCCAGGGCGCGGCGCACTTCCAGACGGTACGGTGTTCCGATCCTTGGCCCCTGGGCCAGATCCCTGCGCACTATGGCGAGGAACCAGGCGCTCCTGTCGACCGCATCCTTGGCATGCTTGAGCGCCTGCGCTTGTCCCTCGACCGTGAGCTGCGGCGCTTCCAGGAAGACGTGCCTGCCCATCAGTGCGAATAGAACACGGGCAGGTTGGCTTCGAACAGCAGTTCCCGGGTCACGCCGCCCAGGGCCCATTCGCGGAACCGCGAATGCCCATAGCCGCCGACGACGAGCATGTTGGCGCGCATCTCCGCGGCGTGGTCCAGCAACACCGAGGCGATCCGGTTGTCGTGCGACTGCCGTACCTGCACATTGACCCTGACCCCATGGCGGGCCAAGTGGGCCGCGATGTCCGCCCCCGGCTGCTCGCCGTGGCCGAGTTCTCCCCGAACAGGATCCACCACCAGGACATCGACCGACTCTGCCGCTGCCAGCAACGGCAACGCGTCGTGGAAAGCCCGGGCGCACTCGCGCGTCGGCCGCCAGGCGGCAACGATCCGCTTGGGAGGCACCGGTACTTTGCAACGCGGTGGAATGACCAGCACCGGGCGTCCCGATTCGACCAGCAGACCGCCGAAGTAGGTGCGTGAGATATCGCCTTCCGTGCTGTCCCCCAGCACGCCGGCGATGACGGCCAGGTCGGCGTAGTGCGCGCAGTGGGCCGCCAGCCGGGAGGGTTCGCTGAAGAGCGCCTCGACCAGCCGCACCTCCGTCGAGACCGTTTCCTTCTCCAGTCTTTTCTTCAAGACCGCCACGTTCGCTTTTCCCTGCTCCCGCAGCTGCTGATAAAGATCGCTCATGGACACATCCGGCATCAGGCCCCACGGCCCCGCGACCGGTAATGGCAGATTGACCATCTCCATGACGGTGAGGTGGGCTTCATGGGCCAAGGCCAGGTCCAGGGCCATGTTCAACGCATAGCTGTCGCCCGAAGTTCCGGTGATGGGTACGACGATATCTTTGAACATATTCCTGCTCCATCGGCATCGCGGTCTCGCGCAGGCGAACTACGCGGCAAATCGGAGCGGTTGGATTTGACCTGGGTCAACATCCGGTCGATTTCCGTAATCCTGGGCAAGGATAATCCTTGGCATTCGGTTGACCGGGATCAAACCGGCGTCCCGCGACAGTCCACTAGATTGGAAGCCATCCAATCGGAGCGACTCGCGTGAACGTCCAAAGACTGCGCCGATATGACCCAGACATGCATGTCCCAGAAGAGCCGGCATTCGCTCCGCGCGCCGGCGTCTCCGGGGGCGTAGTCGCGGCGGGGGACTGTGTTGCCGACCAGGCCGGCCATGCGCGTTCGGCAACCGGACCGAATGCGGCCGGGCGCGCGGCGCGGGTGGTGGCCGGCGCACACGATGCGGGAAATCCGGTCGGGAGCGGCTGAAGCTGATGTCGCTTATCCCGAGAACCGCAATGATGTTCGCGATGGCGCTTTCTCTATTGGCGCCATATGACGGTCAATCCGCACCACCAGCGTTGCCGCTGTCCGGCCCTGCCGGCTTCGTGTGGAATCCGGCGCTTTCGCCGGCAGGTCCCGTGCTGGTGGTGGCAAGCCTCTCGAACCAGCAGTTGTACGTATACAGGAACGGAATCAGGATCGGGGCCAGCGGCATCAGCACCGGAAAGACGGGCTACGAAACACCGGTGGGCACGTACACGATCCTGCAGAAAGAGCGCGAGCACTACTCCAACATCTACGACAATGCGCCTATGCCCTACATGGAGCGCCTGACATGGAGCGGAGTCGCATTGCATGCGGGCAGTCTGCCCGGACACCCCGCCTCCCATGGCTGCATCCGTTTGCCGCTGGCCTTCGCAGAGAAGTTGTACGCAATAACCACCACCGGAGCCACGCTGGTGATCGTGGACAAGGCATCCGAACCCATGATCCTACGGCCGACCTCATTCCTTCCCGCATCCGGAAGTTCCGGCGCACCGCCTGAAATGGCGGACGACACCGCACCGACCTGGCTCCCCGAGAACTCTCCGTCAGGGCCCATGAGCATCGTGCTGAGCACGCATAGCCAGGAAGTGGTCGTCGTACGCAACGCCACGGAAATCGGCCGTGCGAAAGTGGAAATGGCTTCCGGCCAGGCACAAGGAACCCGCGCCTACATGCTGCTCGAAGGCGACGGCGACGAGCCGAGCCTTGTGGTCAGCGACCGCCCCGCCCTGCGCTGGCTGGACCTCGATCTGGAGCGCGGACGGCCAGCGCCCGCATGGGATCCGCGCGCCGAGATCGCCTCCGGACGTCTGCGCATACCGGAAGATTTCGCCAGAAAAGTCTACGACCAGCTCGTTCCCGGAACCACTCTGGTGATTACCGATGAGCCTTTGGCGAAATCGCCGGAATCCGGCAGGATAATCCTGCAGGCGGACGGGCAATGACCGCGCACTGCGGCATGCGGGCAATTCTCGCGCCCGGACGCGGGCCCGAGGCAGGCCGGAATCCTTCTTGGATGGATCGGGCCTCGGCGGGCGCATCGCCATCGGGTTGATCCTGGTCAAGGCGCATGGGCGATGCAGTACGTAGCCTGCGTCCATGCCCGTCCATCCCGCCTTCGACACCGCCCTGCTGCAGCGTTACGACCGCCCCGGGCCGCGCTACACCTCCTATCCGACCGCGCCGCAGTTCTCGGCCGAATTCGGCGCCGAAGCGCTGCGCGAGGCGGCCGAAGCCAGCAATGGCGATCCGATACCCCGGCGACTGTCCCTTTACGTGCATGTGCCGTTCTGCACGAGTCCCTGCTTCTACTGCGGCTGCAACCGGATCATCACCCGCGATCTTGCGCGCGGCGAGGCTTACCTGGCGCGGCTGTACCGCGAAATCGCGATGACGGCCGAGCTGTTCGACCGCGACCGCGAGGTCATCCAGCTGCATTTCGGAGGCGGCACGCCGAATTTCATGTCTCCGGCGCAACTCGGGGAAGTGGTCGGCGCCTTGCGCCGCCAGTTCCACTTTTCGGATTCGCCCAGCCGCGACCTGTCGATAGAACTGGACCCGCGCTTCATTTCGCCCGAAGACGTCGGCGCGCTTGCGGCGATCGGCTTCAACCGCGCCAGTCTCGGCGTGCAGGACTTCGACCCCGACGTCCAAGCGGCCGTCAACCGCATCCAGTCGGTCGAAGAAACGATCGCGATCATCGAAGCCTGCCGCCGCCACGGCATGCGTTCGGTCAACGTCGACCTGATCTATGGCCTGCCCAAGCAAAGCAAGGCGGGCTTTGCGCGCACGCTGGATACGGTGATCGCGGCCCGGCCCGATCGGCTGGCTGTGTACAGCTATGCGCATCTGCCGGGGATGTTCAAGCCGCAAAGGCGGATCGACGCTTCCGACCTGCCGTCCGCGGAAGCCAAACTGGGCCTGCTGGAACTGGCGATCGAGAAACTCACGGTCGCCGGCTACGTCTATATCGGCATGGATCATTTCGCGCTGCCCGGCGATGACCTTGCCCTGGCCCAGGAGCGCGGCACCTTGCATCGCAACTTCATGGGATACACCACCCATGCCGATACCGACCTGATAGGACTCGGGGTCAGCGCCATCAGCCACATCGGCGATTCCTTCAGCCAGAATCCACGCGACTTGCCCAGTTGGCAGTCCGCTATCGACGAGGGCCGGTTACCGGTGTTCCGCGGCATGCGCCTGAGCGAGGACGACCAATTGCGGGCCGATCTGATCCAGCGGCTGATGTGCCAGGGCGAAGTTCCGATCGACGCTTTGGAGCGGCGATACGGCATCGATTTTCCGACCTATTTCGCCGAATCGCTGGCGAAGCTGCAGCGTCTGGTCGCCGATGGCCTGGCGCGGATGGAACCGGACCGGATCGTGGTGACATCGCCCGGGCGGCTCTTGCTGCGTAATATCGCGATGTGTTTCGACCGATATCTCGACAAGCCTGCCTGCGAACCGCAACGGTTCTCCCGCGCCATCTGAGAACCGCATGGAGACGAACGTGAGCGGCAGTGCTTTCCCGCGCCTGGATCGCCGTACGCTCGCCGACGACGGCGATTCCCTGCATTTCTGTTCGACCTGCGCTTTCTCGCAAGCTTGCCTGTCCGAAGGCATGGACAAGCGATCCTTGATGGATCTGCACATGCTGGTCGAGCATGTCGGTCCGCTGCATGCCGGCGAACATCTTTTCCGCGAAGGCGATCCGTTCGAAGCCATCGCCGCGGTCCGCGCCGGCACCGTCAAGACCTACGTGACCAGCCGCGACGGTCACGAGCAAGTGCTGGATTTCCATCTGCCCGGCGAAGTGATCGGGCTGAACGCGATCGACGGCGACCGTTATCCCTGCAACGCGGTGGCGCTGGACACGGTGATGCTGTGCCGTTTCTCGTTCCCCCGGATCTCGGTATTGGCGGCGCGCCTGCCGGGGCTGCAACAGCACCTGTTCCGGCTGATGAGCCGCGACATCGGCCGCGCCTCGCTGTTGGCCGGCGACTATTCCGCCGATCAGCGCATGGCGGCGTTTCTGGTCGGATTGTCGCGGCGGCTCGCAGCCCGTGGTTTTTCGCCCGATCGCTTCCAGCTGACCATGGCGCGCACCGATATCGCCAACTATCTGCGGCTGGCGCCCGAGACGGTCAGCCGCGTGCTCAAGCGCCTGCAGGACGAGGGGACGCTTGCGATCGACCGCCGCGAGGTGGAGCTGATGCGGCGCGGAACGCTGGAAACGCTGGCCGCGCCGATCCTGCGCCAGTGAGCGGCACTGCCGCGCTCCCGTTCCCGGGAACGGCATTCATACGCTAGCGCGGCAACCCTTGACCTAGATCATGGCGAGCTCGGGATGCGCGGACCACCATGCGGGCACTCGCACTGGAGAGCCGCCATGAGCAACACCCGCAAGCTGTGGACGGCCTTGGCCGTGCTGCTGATCTGTTCCTTCTCGGTGCTGCTGTGGGCAGGCGGCGAGATCTTCCGCGCCGCGCCGCCCATGCCGGAAAAAGTGCTGGCCCAGGATGGAACGGTCATCTATACGCGCGCCGACATCGAGCAGGGGCGGCAGGTATGGCAGTCGATGGGCGGCATGCAGCTTGGCTCGATCTGGGGCCATGGCGCATACGTGGCGCCGGATTGGAGCGCGGATTGGTTGCACCGCGAGGCCATCTGGATACTGGACATATGGTCGCGGCAGGAGGACGGCAGCGCCGCTTATGCGCAGCTGCCCGCCGAACGGCAGGCCGCCCTGCGCGGCCGTCTGCAGGAAATGATGCGCGCCAACACCTACGATCCTGCGACCAGGACGATCACGCTCAGCCTGGACCGTGCCGCCGCGGTGTCGAACGTGGCCGCGCATTACGTGAGCCTGTTCGGCAACGATCCGGCCACGCTCGAGCTGCGTGAGGCGTATGCGATGAAGCAGGACACCGTCGATACCGTCGAACACAGGCGGGCGTTGACCGCCTTCTTCTGGTGGACGGCCTGGGCCGCGACCACCGAACGCCCGAGCGCGGCCGGCGATGCGCTCGTGCCGGACAAGACCGGCGTGGTCGGCAAGCAGGTCACCTACACCAACAACTGGCCGAACGAACCGCTGGTCGGCAACACTCCGCCGCCTGCGATGTGGGTGTGGTCGGCCTTCAGCGTGCTGTTCCTGATCGCCGGCATCGGCGTGCTCGGCTGGCACCATGCGGTCAGCCACGACAAGGAGGAGCGCGGGCACGCGATCCCGGCCAGCGACCCGTTCGCCGCGCTGCGGATCACCCCCTCGATGCGCGCGGTGGCCAAGTATTTCTGGGTCGTGCTGGCGCTGTTCCTGGCCCAGATCCTGCTGGGTGCGGTCACCGCCCACTACCAGGTCGAGGGCCAGGAGGCTTATGGCTTCGCGCTGTCGCAATACCTGCCTTATTCGCTCGCGCGCACCTGGCATACGCAACTGGCGGTGCTGTGGATCGCAGTGGCGTGGCTGGGCACCGGTCTGTACATCGCGCCGATGCTGTCCGGGCATGAGCCGAAATTCCAGCGCTTCGGGGTCAATTTCCTGTTCGTATCGCTGCTGATCATCGTGGTCGGCTCGTTCGCCGGCCAGTGGTTCGCGGTGATGCAGAAGCTCGGCCTGAAGCACAACTTCTGGTTCGGCCACCAGGGCTGGGAATACGCCGACCTGGGCCGCTTCTGGCAGTGGTACCTGTTCGTCGGCCTGCTGTTGTGGGTGGCGCTGGTGGGGCGCGCGTTGTGGCCGGTGCTGCGCAACAAGGCCAACGAGGCGCGGCACATCGTCGGGCTGCTGTTCCTGTCCACGGCGTGCATCGGCCTGTTCTTCGCCTCGGCGCTGATGTGGGGCGAGCACACCCACATCTCCGAGGTCGAGTATTGGCGCTGGTGGCTGGTGCACCTGTGGGTGGAAGGATTCTTCGAAGTGTTCGCGACCGCGGTGATGGCGTTGATCTTCACCCGTCTGGGCCTGATCAAGACCTCCACCGCGACGGTGGCGGTACTGTTCGCGACGATCATCTTCATGGCCGGCGGCGTGCTCGGCACCCTGCACCACCTGTACTTCGTCGGCACGCCGACCTCGGTGGTGGCGCTGGGCGCGAGCTTCAGCGCGCTGGAAGTGGTGCCGCTGGCCTACATCGGTTTCGAGGCCTACCACACCTGGAAACTGGGGAAATCCACCCCGTGGATGGCGCGCTACCGCTGGCCGGTGATGTTCTTCATCGCGGTGTCGTTCTGGAATCTGGTCGGCGCCGGACTGTTCGGCTTCCTGATCAACCCGCCGCTGTCGCTGTACTTCATGCAGGGCCTGAACCTCACGCCGCTGCACGGCCACACCGCGCTGTTCGGCGTGTACGGCATGCTCGGCATCGCGCTGGTGCTGTTCTGCCTGCGCGGTTTGCGCGGACAGATGGTGTGGGATTCCAGACCGCTGAAGCTGTCGTTCTGGTGCCTCAACATCGGCCTGGCGCTGATGGCCCTGCTGACCCTGTTGCCGCTGGGCACGATGCAGTTGCTGGCGGCGATCGAGCATGGCTACGCCTATGCGCGTTCGGCCGAGTTCATGCAGCAGCCGATCGTGGAGATGCTGGTATGGATGCGGGTGCCGGGCGATACGATCTTCAGCATCGGCGCGGTCGCATTGGCCTGGTTCGTGCTGCGGCTGTGGATAGCGCCACGGCGCGAAGCGGCGCTTGCGGGAAACGCCGAAGCCGGCGACGCCTGAACCGGTTCGGGGATGGGGCACGGAAAACGGGGCGGCGATTGCCGCCCCGTTCGCGTTCGCGCCAGGCGGCGTGCGGATGATCTGGGTCAAGGCGGGGCCGGCGTCGCTGCCGCATTCTGGGCGCATGGAAAAGCTCATCCTCGCCGCTCCAACCCTGTCGCCGCGTCTGTTGGCTGCGGCCCCGCATCGGCTGATGTTCTTCATCGGCGCCAGCAACCTGCTGCTGGCGATGCTGTGGTGGGCGGCGTGGCTGGCCGCGGTGCGCTGGCCGGCGCTGGCGATGCCGCAGCCCAGGCCCTACGCGGGCTGGCTGCACGCGTTCGTGATGCAGTACCAGGTGCTGCCCAGTTTCATCTTCGGGTTTTTGCTGACCACCTTTCCGCGCTGGATGGGGTTGCCGGAATTGGAGCGCTGGCGCTACGTGCCGGTGGGCATCGGCATCTTCGGCGGCCAACTGGCGACCTTGCTCGGCGCGCTGGGCTGGGAAGCCGGGATCACGGTCGGCCTGCTGCTGACGCTCGGCGGCTGGAGCGCCGGACTGCTCGCCCTGGCGCCGCTGCTGTGGCGCGAACGCGGCGCCACCTGGCATGCGCGTTCGTGCTTCGCATCGCTGCTGCTGGGCTACCTGGGCTTGCTGGGTTTCATCGCATTCCTGCTGGGCGGTTCGCCGCTGTATGTATTCGCCAGCATCAAGCTGGGCAGCTTCGGCCTGCTGTTGCCGATATATGTGACCGTGGCGCACCGCATGTTTCCGTTCTTCGCCGGCAACGTGGTGCGCGGCTACGAGCCCTGGCGTCCCCTGTGGTTGTTGGGTGTTTTCTGGCCGCTGTGCCTGGGGCATCTGTTGCTGGAATTGGCACATGCCTACGCCTGGTTGTGGCTGGTCGACGTGCCGCTGCTGGCCTTGTTCGCGACGATGCTTTGGCGCTGGTGGCCGCGTGGTCCCAAACCGGGATTGTTGACAGCGCTTTTCATCGGTCTGGCGTGGTTGCCGCTGGCATTCTGGCTGTACTCGGTACAGAGCATCTTCTACGCGATGACCGGCGTGTACTGGCTGGGGCGCGGCCCGGCGCATGCGCTGTTCGTCGGCTTCTTCGGCAGCGTGCTTATCGCGATGGTGACCCGGGTGACCCAAGGGCATTCCGGCCGGCCACTGGTGATGCCCGTCGTGGCATGGTTCGCCTTCGTCTCCATCCAGCTGGTTGCGATATTGCGAGTGGCGGCTGAAGTCCTGCCCGACGCAGGGGTCTGGCAGACGTTGGCGGCGGTGGGCTGGCTGGCGGCATTCCTACCCTGGCTGTTGCGTATCGGCCGCATCTATCTGGCGCCGCGCGCCGATGGCAAGCCCGGCTGAGGCCGGCGGGAAAGTCACGATGATCGAGTTCTACCCGCAAATCAGGAGCGTGCACATCCTCATGGTGCTGTTGAGCGGCGCGCTGTTCGCGTTCCGTGGAATCGGCGTGCTCACGGGCGCGCGCTGGCCGATGACGCTGCCGTTGCGTTGGGCCAGCTACGCCATCGACACCACCTTGCTGACCGCGGCGCTGATGCTGCTGACGATCCTGCCGTGGGCGATGTTCGGCAACGGCTGGCTGGCGACCAAGCTGGTGCTGTTGGTCGTCTACGTGTTGCTGGGCAGCCTAGCATTGGGACGCAGCCGCAACGCGCGCACGCGTGCTTGGTGCTATGCCTCTGCCGTGGCGGCCTACCTGCTGATCATCGGCACCGCCCGCGCGCATCATCCGCTCGGTTGGTTGCACTTATGGCCGGGATGAGCGTGATGGATCGAATGCGCTTCATGCCGATTCGGTGACGCTCCCGTCCGTATCGATCACAAGACGCAGACGCCGCTTTCCGAAGTAGAATGTCAGCCGGTAACGTCCCTCATCTTCGCCGATGCCCCGCTCGCACAGGGTGGAGATCTTCCCCTCCTGCAACCGTGCCTGGACCTGCGAAGGTTCCATTCCAAGCCCGTTGCCGATAATGCTGGTTTCCATTTCGATCGGAGCAGCGCTTCGCGTCGATCCTTTCACGGCCCGATCAGCGCGACAGTAAGGCATGACGGATTGGCGCCGGGTCCGGCGTCGGCAGGCGATCCAGCATCGCGAACGAATCGCCGCTACCGGCAGGTCCGCCATATGCGCGCACGCTGCAGTCCACACCTGCGGCGTACAGCGCTTCAGAGACACCGAACCGTGCCAGCGGCTCGAATCCATCCCACTCCCATTCGCGGCCCATTGCCGGACTCCCTTCACTCACCGTTACCGGCGTGGTTCCATCAAACCGCTTCGTGTCGGCCAGGGCTCTGATCCTGGTCAAGCCGCGCCGCTTTTCCGCGGACTTGGCCATCCGCTTGATCTAGATCATGTATGGCCGGGCCATCGAGGACTAGCGTACGTGCATGGATGGGACGGGCCCTATGCGCGTCCACCGATGCTGGGATACGGCACGACATGGGAAATCTGGACGCTCACCACGGCATCGGCGACTGGTCCGACCGCGTGGCCTTCGGCATCAGCCGCAGCTTGCGGTTGCTGGCCGGCGCCTTCTTCGCGGAGTGCCATGGAAATCCGGGCATGGCGACGCGAACCACGGTTTCGCCGATGCGTTGCGCAACGCGACCGCTGCTATCGATCCGGACGGCCGAAACATCGCTCACTAGGGGAACACCATGAAACGCGCACTGTCCTGTATCGCGATTGCCATGCTGCTGGTCGTGGGCGGCTGCACAAAGGAATCAGGTTCCGAATCCGCTGCAGCGGTCGCAGCCGATACCGGCGGCTCCCGCAAGGGCGACTTCGGCCCGCCGCAGGGGCGCGAGATCGACGCGGTGCTGACTTCGCCGCCCATGGTGCCGCCGCCCACCGGCCGCACGGCCCCGGCCAAGGTGATCGTAAAGCTGGACGTGATAGAGAAGGATCTGCCGATCTCCGAAGGCGTCACCTACACGTTCTGGACCTTCGGCGGCACGGTGCCCGGCAGCTTCATCCGCGTGCGCCAAGGCGACACGGTCGAATTCCACTTGCGCAACATGCCCGAATCCAAGATGCCGCACAACATCGATCTGCACGGCGTCACCGGCCCCGGCGGCGGCGCCGCATCCAGCTTCACCGCGCCCGGGCATTCCTCGCGTTTCACCTTCAAGGCGCTCAACGCCGGACTGTACGTGTATCACTGCGCCACCGCGCCGGTGGGCATGCACGTGGCCAACGGAATGTACGGATTGATCCTGGTCGAACCACCGGAAGGTTTGCCGCCGGTCGACAAGGAGTACTACGTGATGCAGGGCGATTTCTATACGACCGGCAAGTATCGCGAAAAAGGCCATCAACCCTTCGACATGGAAAAGGCTATCGACGAACACCCCACCTACGTGCTGTTCAACGGCAGCGAAGGGTCGCTGACCGGCGACAAGGCGCTGACCGCGCACGTCGGCGACAACGTGCGCCTGTACGTGGGCAACGGCGGCCCCAATCTGGTGTCCAGCTTCCATGTGATCGGCGAAATCTTCGACAAGGTCTGGTTCGAAGGCGGCACCCGCTTCCAGGAAAACGTGCAGACCACGCTCATTCCCTCCGGCGGCGCGGCGATCATGGATTTCCATGTGGAGGTGCCGGGCAGCTACGTGCTGGTCGACCACTCGATATTCCGCGCCTTCAACAAGGGCGCGCTGGCGATCCTGAAGGCCGACGGACCGGAGAACAAGGAAATCTATTCCGGCAAAGAGGTCGACTACGTCTACCTGGGCGACCGCGCGCAGAAGGACATGAAAGCGGTAGCGACCGCGGCCGCGGCTGCGAAGACGGGCGATCTTTCGGTCGAGGAGCAGATCGCGGCGGGCAAGGCGCTGTTTGCCGGTACTTGCTCGACCTGCCATCAACCCGAAGGTCAGGGCATGGCGGGCGTGTTCCCGCCGCTGGCCAGGTCGGATTACATCGCAGGCGACCCGAAACGGGTGCCGAACATCATCCTGCACGGTCTTGTCGGCCCAGTGAAAGTCAACGGCACGGATTACAACTCCAACATGCCGCCGATGAGCCAGCTGACCGACGACGAAGTCGCGAACATCGCCACCTATGTCCTCAACAGCTGGGGCAATCCGGGCGGACGCGTCACCAAGGCCCAGGCGGCCCAGGTTCGGCAATCGAAGCCGGCGAACGCTTCGGAAGGCCATTGAGCTATGCGTCGCCTGATCGCCGCGCTGCTGATCTTCCTGCCCATCGCCGGACTCGCCGCCGGCGCGGCTGGACGTTATGCAGGGCTGCCGGGCGGCGCGTTCAAGTCGGCGCTCCAGTACGAAGATCGCCCCGATGGGCAACGCGTGGCGCCGTTCGCGCTGATGCGGCGGCCCGTCACCAATGCCGAATTCCTGTCGTTCGTGAAGGCGCACCCGGAATGGCGGCGCGATCGCGTCGCGGACGTTTTCGCCGAGGCCCGTTATCTTTTCCATTGGCGTTCGGCTACCGATCCCGGCTCCCCGGCGCTGCTGCAGCAACCGGTGACTTCGGTAAGCTGGTTCGCAGCGAACGCCTATTGCGAATCGATAGGCGCGCGTCTGCCGACCTGGACGGAATGGGAATACGCGGCAGCCGCCGACGAAACCCGCCGCGACGCGCGCAAGGATCCTGCATGGCGCGAACGCATCCTCGCCTGGTACTCCAAGCCCTCCAATCAGGCCTTGCCGCGCGTTGGACTGCAGGCGCCCAACGCATACGGAATACAGGATATGCATGGCCTGGTCTGGGAATGGACCGAAGATTTTTCTTCCCTGCTGGTATCGGCCGACAACCGCAATCAAGGCGATGCCGACAAGGCCAGGTTCTGCGGCGCCGGCGCGCTGTCGATGGATGACCGGGACAACTACGCCGTCCTGATGCGGGTGGCGTTGCTGTCTTCCCTCGAAGCCCACGACACCACCACCAGCCTCGGCTTCCGCTGCGCCAGGAGCGCCCCATGAACCGCTTCCGTTCGATTCCCGCAATTCTGCTGCTGTTCGCCGCAGGCGCACTCGCTTCGCCGGCCCAGGCGCCGATACCGGAAGATTCGGTCTACAGGCTGCCGCTGCAATTGACCGATCAGCATGGCAAGAGCTGGCGCTGGGAGGAAAAGCGCGGAAAGCCGCAGGTCGTGGCCATGTTCTATACCTCCTGCCAGTACATCTGTCCTTTGATCGTGAACAGCGGCAAGGGTGTAGAGCATGCGCTCACTCCAGCCGAACGCGGCCGCATCGGCTTCCTGCTGATCAGCATGGACCCGGTTCGCGACACGCCTGCCGCGCTCATGTCCGTGGCGAAGAAACGCGATCTCGACGCCGCGCAATGGACGCTCGCCAGCCCGAAGGCCGCCGATGTACGGAGCGTTGCCGGCGTTCTTGGCGTGCGCTACCGCCAACTCTCCGACGGAGAGTTCAACCACACCAGCGCCCTGGTATTGCTCGACGCGGAGGGACGCATCGTAGCGCGCACCGAGCAGGTCGGCAGCAAGGTCGATCCGGAATTCCTGGCGGCCGTACGCCGCGTGTTGGCCAGGTGAGGCGACCGGGACAGAATATTACTGTCGCCGCGCTCTCCCATTTCGTGAGCACCGTCGCCGCGGGCTTCCCGCTGTCGGGCGGCGATTGCTACGAGGCGACGGGCACCCAGGCTGCGCCCTTTTTTGCGCTGGCCACCGCCGCTTCGATGAAGGCCATGCCGGCGACGCCGTCGTCGATGCCGGGGAGATCGAGATCATCCGGCGGCGGCGCGCCAGCGACTTCCGCGGCGATCGCACGGAAAGCTTCGCGGTACAGGTTGGCGAAGGCCTCCAGATAGCCTTCCGGATGCCCGGCCGGTATCCGCGTGACGCGTTGTGCGTCCTCGCCGACATAGCCGTTGCCGCGGCGCAGGATTTCGCGCGGGCGGTCCGGGTATTTGACGATCAGCTCGTTGGGATGCTCCTGCTGCCACTCGAGCGAAGCGTCGCTGCCGTACACGCGCAGGCTCAACTTGTTCTCTTCGCCCACCGCGATCTGCGAGCTGTGCAGCACGCCGCGCGCACCGCCTTCGAAACGCAGCAGCAGGTTGCCGTCATCGTCCAGCCGGCGGCCAGGCACGAAAGTGGTGAGGTCGGCGCACAGCTCGGCGATGCGCAGGCCGGTGACATAGCGCGCCAGGTTTTCCGCATGCGTGCCGATATCGCCCATGCACCCGGCCGCGCCGCTGCGCGCCGGATCGGTGCGCCAAGAGGCCTGCTTCTGGCCGCTGCTTTCGATGTCGCGCGCCAGCCACCCTTGCGAATACTCCACCACCACCTTGCGCAGCGTGCCGAGCGCGCCGCTGCGCACCAGCGCACGCGCCTGTTTCACCATCGCATTGCCGGTGTAGTTGTGGGTCAGCGCGAACACCTTGCCGCTGCGCGCGACCGTCTCGCGCAAGGCGCGCGCTTCGGCCAGCGTCAGCGTGACCGGCTTGTCGCAGACCACGTTGAAGCCGTGCTCCAGGAACAGCGTCGCGGCCGGGAAATGCTGGTCGTTCGGGGTGACGATGACGACGAAGTCCAACCGTTCGCCAGGCGGGCGCGCCGCTTCGGCAATCGCCATCTCGCGATAGCTTCCATACGCACGATCGGCCGCGACGAACAAGTCGGCCGCCGAGTCGAGCGATCGCTGTGGATCCGATGAAAAGGCGCCGGCGACGAGTTCGGCCTGCCCGTCCATCTGCGCGGCGATCCGGTGCACGGCACCGATGAACGCGCCACGTCCGCCACCGATCATGCCGAAGCGCAGCTTGCGTCCTGTCACGCCATCCCTCCGCGCCCGCGACCCTCGAAAGCCGCGTCGAAGGCCACCGCGCTGGGCGGGAAATCGAGCCGGCGCACGAAGGCCGCTGCCTCGGTGGCGCCGTGCACGCGATCCATGCGCGCGTCCTCCCACTCCACCGACAGCGGGCCGCGATAACCGATGTCGTTCAACGCGACGATGATGTCCTGGAAGCGGACATCGCCACGCCCGACCGAGCGGAAGTCCCAATGCCGGCGTGCGTCGCCGAAATCGGTATGGCCGCCGAACACGCCCACGCTGCCGTCGCCACGCCCCCACCAGACGTCCTTCATGTGGACGTTGAAGATGCGATCGCCGAAGGTGCGCAGGAAGCGGATGTAGTCCACGCCCTGGTAGGCGAAATGCGAGGGGTCGAAGTTGAAGCCGAAGCGCGGGTGGTGGTCGACCGCTTCCAGAGCGCGCTGCGCGCTGGCGATGTCGAATGCGATCTCGGTGGGATGCACTTCCAGGGCGAAATTCACGTCGACCGCGTCGAAGGCATCGAGAATCGGCCGCCAGCGTCGCGCGAAGTCATCGAAGCCTTGCTGCAGATAGGCCTGCGAGGTCGGCGGGAAGGCATAGACCGCATGCCAGATCGACGAGCCGGTGAAGCCGGTGACCGTCGCCGGAGAATTCGCTGCCGCACCCGGCCGCGCATCGAAGAACGCGCGCGCGGCTTTGGCCGTATCGATCATCCGTGCGGCGGCGCGCTGGCGCACGCCTTCCGGCTCGCCATCGCCCCAGACTTCCGGCGGCAGGATCGCGCGGTGGCGCTCGTCGATCAGGTCGCAGACCGCCTGTCCGACCAGATGGTTGGCGATCGCATGACAGCACAGGCCCTGTGCCTGCAGCACGCTCCAGCGCTGATGCACGTAGTCCGGCGAAGCCAGCGCGCGTTCGACATCGAAGTGGTCGCCCCAGCACGCCAGCTCCAGGCCGTCGTAGCCCATGGCGACAGTCTGTTTGGCCAGTTCGTCGAGTGTGAGGTCGGCCCATTGCCCGGTGAAGAGCGTGACAGGACGTGGCATGTGGAACTCCTGTTATTGGCGATTTGGTGTTTTTACACGGAGAACGGGGAATGGAGAATTGGGAATGGAGGTTTCACCATTTCCGGTTCTCCATTCCCGCTGTTCTCATGCATCGACGCGTTCGATGCGATAGCCGCCGCGGGCCCGGTCGACCAGATGGAGAATGCCGAAGATCAGCGCGATCAGCACCGGCAGCACTGCCCACACCGGCAACACATTCGTTGCGCCGTAGGTATTGTTGATCCACCCCATGACCGGGCCGGCGACCGCGGTCGAGAATGCGCCGGCGGCGCCGACCATCGCCAGCGCCAGTGCGCCGCCACGCGGGAAGCGCTCGGAAGTCAGTCCCAGCATGGTCGGCCACCAGAATGCGGTGCCCACTGCGAGCAATGCCGCGGCGGCGAACGCCAGTACCGGCGTGTCGGCACGCCCGAACAGCCACAGCCCGAGCGCCGCGATCGGCGCGGTCACGGCGATCAGCGTCACCGGCGACAACCGGTGCGCCAGGACTCCGCCGAACTGCCGCAACGCGTACATGATGCCGTTGATCCATACCAGCAGCAGCACGCCGGCCTGCAGCGTGCTGTGCATGACCTCGTTGAAGATATTGCTGACCCATTGCCCCGGGCCGAGCTCGGTGGCCGCGGTCAGCCACATGCAGACGAACACCACCAGGAACAGCGGGCGCTTGAGTTCGCCATACATCGCTGCGGTGGAAACACCGGCCGCCTTGCGTTCGCTGTCGGGGAAACGCTGGGCGAAGAACATGACCGCGTAGATCGCCGACGGCACCAGCATCAACAGCATCTTCGACTGCCAGCCCAGGCCAAGCTGAGTGAAAGCGAAGGCAAGCACGCCGCCGACCACGATGCCGCCCGGGAACCAGGCATGCAACTTGACCAGCCGCGCGGTCTTGTCTTCGCGGTACAGCGTGGCGATGAGCGGATTGATGCCGGCTTCGACAAAACCATTCGCGATGCCGATCACCACGGTGGCCGCGAACAGCATGGTGAAATCGGTGGCGAACACCGTAAGCAGCACGCCTGCGATATGTCCTACCGCCGCAAGTTTCAGCAGCCGCCCCATGCCCAACAGATCGCACAAGGTGCCGCCGAACAGGATCGACAGGCCGAAGCCCCAGAACGCGGCGCCGCTGATCCAGCCCAACTGGATCTTGTCGAGCTCGAACGCGAGCTCCAACTCTCCCATGATGTCGCCGCGGATGGCAAACGACATCGCGGTGGCCAACAAGGCGATGCAACTGGCGACGAACAGGCGCTGCGGGTTCATAGGTTTCTCCGCGGAGAGGGGACGAATGCTTCAGGGCAACACACGCACCTTGATGTTTCGGTAGTGCACTTCGCTGTCCGGATCGTGCGCCTGCAGCGCGAAGGTGCCCGAGGATAGCACCCGGCCGCTCATGTCGGCCGGTCGCTCCGGTTGCTCAGGCTGCGTGTAGTCGACGATCGGTTTGTCGTCGACGAAGGTGCGGATGCGGTCGCCCTCGACGCGGATGCGCAGCGTAAACCAGACGTCGTCCTTGACTGGCGCCTGGTAGTTGTCCTTGACTGCATACAGGCCGCCGGTGCGCTTGGGGTCGCTCTGGCTGTTGTTGACCTGCACTTCGTAGCCTTTGGCCGGCCAGCCTTCGTCCTGCCAGGCGGTATGGAAGTAGACGCCGGAGTTGGCGCCGGGCTTGGTCATGACGTCGAGCTGCAATTCGAAGTCGCGGAAATCGTGATGCCCCACCGCACCGACATAGAACAGATGCGAACGCGGCCCCCGCACCACGATTGCGCCGTCGCGCACGTCGAACGAACCCGGCGCCTCACTGGCGCGCCAGCCTTCCAGCGTCTTGCCATCGAACAACGACTGCCAGTCATGACGCGCCTGTTCTGCGGCCTGCACGCTCGTGCCGCTGGCCAGTACCAGCAGACAGACTCCAAGCAAACCAATACGCATGCGATGTTTCCTCCAGACGGACCGGCGCAGCGCCGGCAAGGATCGGTACGATGCCGCAGTCAGCGTTAGCATGGTGCTTATTGCGGCCAAACTTGTTGCGGTACCTTTCATTACAGCGCCTCTCGTTACCGCACCAGCCACGCGATGCGTGACAGGCATCAGCCCACTCCCACGAGTTTGAGCACTTCCGGCGGCGGACCATCGAAACTGGCCAATGGCACGTTGCCGACGTAGCCCAGGTACTGCCGGCCTTGCGGCGATGTGCAGAATCCGCCGATGGTCAGGTCACGGTAACGGGCGAAGAATTCCGCGGCCTGTTTGAACTCGGCGCGTGCCTTGGGCAGGTAACAGATGTCGTCGCAGATCGCGCTCCGCTGGCTCGCGCTCGATCCGCTGAAACTGCGCGAAAAGCGCTGCTCCGCCTGCTCATCCAGCCATTCGAACCCGGCCAGGATCACCTCGCGATCGGCGGTCTGTTGCGGATACGGCGCGCTGACCCATTCGTTGATGAAATCGACTACGCCGACTGCGACTGCGCCTGGCCCATCCGTATCGGCGGGGACGATCAGGTCGCACAGCGCGGTGGCGGTGCGCCGCTGTTGTTCGTCCAGCGTCAGCGGCCAGACCGAGCCCGGTCCATAGACCTTGAGCAGGTCCGGGTCGGTGCCGTAGCCCACGCCCGAAGGCAGCTTGGGCGACGGCTCGGAACTGCAGCCGGCCAGATGCATCATCGGCAACGCGGCCGCGCTCAACATCCATTTCAGCGAAGTGCGGCGGTCCATCAAAGCTCCTTGCGGCGCATGCGCGCCAGCATGTGGTCGGAGGCGCGCCAGGCCAGCGCCATGATCGTCAGCGTCGGGTTCTTGTCGGCATTGGACGCGAAGACTGCACCGTCGGTGATGTAGAGATTGTCAACGTCCCAGGTGCGGCACCACCGGTCCGTGACCGAGGTCTTCGGATCGGCGCCCATGATCGCGCCGCCCAGCTCGTGGATGATATAGCCGCCTGGTTTGATCGCCTTGGCGCCGTCGGTTTCGACCTTGCCCTGCACGCGCCCGCCCATCGACTCGATGATGTCGGCGAAGGTGCGTTGCATGTGCGCAGCCTGGCGGGTTTCATGCTCGGACCACTGCCAGTGGAAGCGCAGCACCGGGATGCCCCACTTGTCCTTCACCTGCGGGTCGATCTCGCAGTACGAATTCTCGTTCGGAATCATCTCGCCGCGGCCGGCGAAGCCGACGAAAGAACCATAGTAGCGACGCACGTCCTGCTTGAACTTCTGGCCGTAGCTGCCGCCTGTGAGCCATTCGAGCCCGGCGCCGGTATGCATCTCGGGCATGCGCCGGCCGCCGCCGAACTCGATGTGGTAGCCGCGCGCGAAACCGAGCTTGCCGGCCAGTTGCTCCTGGTAGAGCCACCACGGCGAATACATGTGGCCGCCGTCGGCGCCATCCTCGTTGTGCAACGGCAGGTTCTCCAGCAACGGTATCTGCCCGTTTAGGCTGGTACCGACGGTGTCCATCAGATAACGGCCGACCTTGCCGCTGGAATTGGCCAGCCCATCGGGAAATGAGCTGGATCTGGAGTTGAGCAGGATCCGCGCCGATTCGCAGGCGCTGGCCGCCAGCACCACAACGCGCGCGGAAGCTGCGAATTCCTTGCCGCTGGTCCTGTCGATGAAGCGCACGCCATCGGCCTTGCCGTTCGCGCCCAGCACCACTTCGCGCACCATGGCATCGCAGACGATGTCCAGGCGGCCGGTCGCCAACGCCGGCGGCAGGTGCACGGTGGTGGACTGGTAGTTGGCCCCGGTCGAGCAGCCGCGACCGCAAGGCGTCGCCCACCAGCAGGCCGCGCGGCGCAGCATCGACTCGCGCAGGATGCGCTGCGCCTCCGGGTTGCCCGGATGCAGCTTGGCCGGCAGGTTGTCCGCATCCAGGCGCCGGGTCAGCACCGCGCGGTGGCCGGCGATCACCGGCACGCCCAGGCGCCCGGCGCGCTGCTTTACCAGCAGGTCGCTGACCTTGGGCCTGGGCGGGGGCAGCAATACGCCGGGAGACGAATCGGGCGTGTTTTCCAGGCCGTCGTTGTCGCCGTACACGCCGATCAGCATCTCGACCTTGTCGTAGTACGGCGCCACATCGGTATAGTCGATCGGCCAGTCGAAGCCCAGGCCGTCGCGGCTGTAGGGCTTGAAGTCGTAGGCGCCGTTGCGCAGCGAGATCCGGCCCCAGTGATTGGTGCGGCCGCCCAGCATGCGCGCGCGCCACCAGTCGAACCGGCCTGCACTGTCCTCCCGTGCATTGACGTAGGGTTCGCCGGGTACCTGCCAGCCGCCGTCGATGGTGGCGTCGTAGAAACCGAATGCCTTTTCCGGTGTCGAGGTGCCGCGCAGCGGCGCCTGGTCCGGAGTCTGGAACATCGGCGTTTCGGTTTCCGGCGTGTAGTTGCGCCCGGCTTCGAGCATCAGCACCCGGGCGCCTTCCATGCACAGCGTGTAGGCGGTCTGGCCTCCGGCTGCGCCGGAGCCCACCACGATCGCGTCATAGGTTTGTTTGATGGCGCCCGCAGTCAGGAAAGGCACGGCATGACCTCGGCGCGCGTCATGGTTTCAAACGGCTCAGGTAATCGAAACTCAGCTTCGCGCTTTCCAGCGGCGGCCGCTCGAAATTCTCCTGCTCCACGAAATAATGCCGGATGCGCTGCAGATCCATGGCCGCGAACAGTTTCGGCCAGTCCACGCGGCCGCTGCCGACCTCGGTGGTTTGGGTATCGACGCGGTCGACACCCGTTTTCGCGTCCTTGCGCACGTCCTTGATGTGCAAGGAGGAAATACGGTCCGCATGGCGAGTGAGCAGCTGCAGCGGATCGGCGCCTGCGGCGGTAACCCAGCCGATGTCGAGCTCCATCGTCACCAGCTCCGCATCGGTGAGCCGCAACAATTCGTCGTAGGCCACCACGCCGTCGTAGGAGCGGAATTCCATGTTGTGGTTGTGGTAGCCGCAGGTGATGCCCGCCTTGCGGGTGAGCTCGCCCATGCGGTTGAGCTGCTCGGCGTTCCATTTCCAGTCGTCCAGGGTCATGCCGGCGGCGAGCGCGTTGCCGTCCTTGAAACGCTCGTCCACGGTCGATGGAAACGAGATCACGAGGTACTGCGAGCCGATCGCCTTTGCGTAGTCGATGCGCTGCTGCAGGTCTTTCTGTGCGTCGGCCATGCCGCAGTGCATGCTGGGCGCAGTCAGGCCGTTGTCCGCCAGCATGGCGCGCACCTGCGCGGTGGTCGCTTTTGGTATGCCCGCGAACTCGACCTCGCCATACCCGATCGCATTGACCGCCTTCAGCGTGGCCGGCAGGTCCTTCGCGACCTCGTCGCGGAGCGTCCACAGTTGAAGTCCGATCGGCTTGTTCAGAGGACCCAGGCGCGGTCGCGCGGCATTCATGGCAAAAGCATCGAGGGAAGTCATCGCGGTAAGCGCCAGTGAGCTGCGTTGGAGAAATGCACGTCGAGTCAACATCGTGTTTCCCTGCCCATTCAAAAAACATATAGGTCGATATACATCCAGTAATGTTGCGTTGCGACAACTTCATCGCACCGCCCATTGTTTGACGCTCGTCTTGATTGGCGTTGCGATGTTACATACTTTTCGCGGTAGAGTCCTATCGAGCTAGCTCGAGGAAACGAAAGTATGGCGGCTGGGAACAGTTCCTTTGATGCGATCGTGGTCGGTACCGGTATCAGCGGCGGATGGGCCGCGAAAGAGCTGACCGAAAAAGGATTGAAAACACTGGTGCTCGATCGCGGGCGCATGGTGGAACATGGCGACTATCCCACCGCGAACCTGCAGCTCTGGGAGCTGCCCTATGGCGGCCGTCCCACCCAAGAGGATAGCGACAGGCAATCGGTCGCCGAACGCGGCGGCGTGCTCTCGCAAGCGACCAAGCACTGGTTCGTCAACGATAGGGAGCATCCCTATATCGAGAAGAAACCTTTCGCCTGGGTGCGCGGTTATCACGTCGGTGGCCGTTCCATCATGTGGGGCCGGCAGTCGTACCGCTGGAGCCCGATGGACTTCGAGGCGAACGCGAAAGACGGCGTTGGCGTGGACTGGCCCATCCGCTACGAGGAACTCGCGCCGTGGTACGACCGCGTGGAGAGCTTCATCGGCGTGAGCGGCCAGGCCGAAGGCTACGAGCAACTGCCGGACGGCAAATTCCTGCCGCCGATGGAGTTGAATTGCGTCGAGCTGCACCTGAAGCAGGCGCTTGCCGACAAAATGGGTCGCGCGCTCACCATCGGCAGGACCGCGAATCTCACCGCGCCGCTCGCGCACAGCCCGCAGCGCGGCACCTGCCAGTACCGCAATCTGTGCTGGCGCGGCTGTCCGTTCGGGGCTTACTTCAGCAGCAACTCCAGCACGCTTCCTGCGGCGGAGAAAACCGGAAACATGACGCTGCGGCCCAATTCGATCGTCTACGAGCTCATCCATGACGCGAAGAACGACAGAGCCAGCGGCGTGCGCGTGCTGGATGCGGAAACCAACGAGCAGCTGGAATTCCACGCCAAGGTGATCTTCCTGTGCGCGTCCACGTTCGGTTCCACGCAGATCCTGATGAATTCCGTCTCCAGTAGGTTTCCCGACGGTTTCGGCAACGACAGCGGCGAGCTCGGCTGCAACATCATGGATCATCACCTGGGCGCCGGCGCCTCGGCGGTTGCCGAAGGCTTCGACGACAAGTACTACTCCGGTCAGCGGCCCAACGGCATCTACATTCCGCGTTTCGTCAATATCGGCAAGGACAAGCGCGACTACCTGCGCGGTTTCGGCTATCAGGGCGGTGCCGGGCGTTCGGGATGGACCCGACTGCTTGAAGATTCCACGCTGGGCGCAGACCTGAAAACGAAGGCCGCGGAGCCTGGGCCGTGGCACATGGGGCTGACCGGTTTCGGCGAAACCCTTCCCTATCACGACAATCACGTCACCCTCGATCGCACCCGCAAGGACAAGCATGGGCTTCCGGTGCTGGCGTTCGATGCGGCGCTGCGCGAGAACGAACTGAAGATGCGCCAGGACATGGCGGCCGAAGCCGCGACGATGCTGGAAGCGGCGGGATTCAAGAATGTCCACGAGTACGACGGCGGCGATGTACTGGGCATAGGCATCCATGAGATGGGTACCGCGCGCATGGGCCGGGATCCGGAAACCTCCGTGCTCAATGCCTGGAACCAGGTGCATGCCTGCAAGAACGTATATGTCACCGATGGTTCCTGCATGACGTCTTCGGCCTGCCAGAACCCATCGCTCACCTACATGGCGTTGACCGCGCGCGCCGCGGACCACGCCGTCCAGGAACTGAAGCGGATGAACCTATGAAGACCGATATCAACCGCCGCGAGGCGATACGCCGGGTCGCCTTGCTGATGGGCGGCGCCGTTTCGGCGCCGGCCATCCTTGGCGTGCTCGCCGGCTGCTCGGCCGAGCCGGACACGGAGGCCGAATGGAAGCCGACCTTCCTCACCCAGGCGCAGGCCGCGTTGGTGGCGGAAGTCGCCGAGATCATGATCCCCCGCACGGATACGCCGGGCGCGAAGGATGTCGGTATTCCGGCTTTCATCGACAAGATGTTGAAGGACGTCTACCCGAAGGATGAGCAGGCCCGCTTCGTCGCCGGACTCGCGGACTTCGAAACCCAGGCCAAGCGCGAACACGGGCGCGCCTTCGTTGAGCTGGAACCGGCGCTGCGCGCGGCGCTGGTGAAACAGGCGCATGACCCGGCCGTCGAGGTGGAGCGTGAGGCCACCCAGCCCGTCGCCGAGCGGGGCCGTCCTTTCATCCTCATGACGAAAGAACTGACGCTGCTCGGTTACTTCACTTCCGAACCCGGCGCCACACAGGTATTGCAGTACCGCCCGGTCCCAGGTGCGTATCACGCGTGCGTTCCGCTGAAGCAGGCGGGGAAAGGCAAGACCTGGGCCACCGAGACGAGCTATCGATTCTGATTCGTTCAACGGGGCGAAAGCGACTAACGCGGTAGCCCCACCTCTCAACCAGGACCGACGGATGAATTCGCATCCCAGACTCATCGCGCGCTCGCGCCGTTGCTTTCTCCTTTTCGCCGCACTGTTCGGGGGCGCGGCGGTGGCAGGCACCCCTGCCGGGAAAGAGGAATGGATAGCGTTGTTCAACGGCCGCGATCTAGACGGATGGACACCGAAGATCACCGGCCACGCGCTTGGGGACAACTTCGCAAACACGTTCCGTGTCGAAGACGGGCTGCTCAAGGTACGCTACGACCAGTACGAATCCTTCGGCAACAAGTTCGGCCACCTGTTCTACAAGGACCCGTTTTCCTACTATCGCCTGGTAGTGGAATACCGCTTCGTCGGCGAGCAGGCGCCGCATGGCCCAGGAAGCTGGGCCTTGCGCAACAGCGGCGCGATGCTGCATTCGCCGCATCCACGCACGATGGGGCGCGACCAGGACTTCCCCATTTCCATCGAGGTGCAGTTCCTTGGAGGCCTGGGCGACGGCAAGGCACGCTCGACGATGAACCTGTGCACGCCGGGCACGGAGGTCGTGTATCAGGGCTCGATCTATCCCGAGCATTGCCTCAACTCCGCTTCGAAGACCTTCGACGGCGACCAGTGGGTCCGCGCTGAAGTACTGGTCCTGGGTAGCGGGCAGATCACCCATTTCGTCAATGGCGAGGAAGTGCTCGAGTACGCATTGCCGCAGTTCGGCGGCGGCGGCGTGTCGGATTTCGACCCAGCGGCCAAACCCGACGGGCAACTGATCGAAGGCGGCTATATCTCGTTGCAGAGCGAATCGCACCCGATCGACATCCGCAAGGTGGAACTGCTCAACCTTGCCGGCTGCATGGACCGAAGCGCAGGCAACTACAAGCGCTACTACGTCAAGTCCGTGCCTGAAAGCTGTGTGTATGCGAAAGGCGCGAAGCCGGAAAAATAGCACCGGCGTTATTCGTGCGCCGCTGCTCCGCAGCGGCTGCCACAAGTTCGTTACCCGGAATCGCAGCCGGCGCTTGGGATCGAGGGAAGGTCCGTGGCGACCACAAACGCCCTTGGAACCGGAGGGCGCCAAAGTAGCCAAGGAGGGCACAGAACTATCCGCGGGCACAGCGATGAAGGGTTTTGAGCCTGGATATTGTCTTCCAGGACTTGAATATCTCTAAGCAGCGCTGAACTGATGCAAGGCGAGCCATTCGCGTGGAGAAGAGCCGGTCCTTCTACGGAAGGCACGCGAAAGCGCCGGCGTGTCGGCGAATCCTAGACTTAGCGCGACCTGCTTCACCGATCGCCCCTCGCGCAGAAGAGAAGTGGCGACATTGAGCTTCCAATCCAGCGAATAGGCCGCCGGCGTCGTTCCGGTGGCCGCCTTGAACGCCGCCGCGAACGCGCTTCTCGACATCCCGGCGTTCGCGGCCATGCGCTCAAGCGTCCAATCCACGTCAGGCGCCTCATGCAAAGCAATGAGCGCTTTGGCCAGCCGTGGATCCGACAGGGCCACCATCATTCCTTGCGATACATGCGCCTCGTTCGGATGGTCGATGATCCAGCGCAAGAGCTGGATCAACACCACTTCGAACAACCGATTGACAAGGAGCTTGGAACCGCACCGCACTTGGTCCGACTCAGCGAACAACAGATCCAACGCCGCCCCCAGTCCGTCGATTCTCGCCAGTGGCAGCGTGATGACGTCAGGCAGGGACTGGACAATCGGATTTCTCGCGCCGCCGTCGAAATCCAGCGTAGCGCAGGTGAAATCCGAGCCCTTGATCGGCGGGTTGATGAATTCGTGGTGCACGGCCCTCGGGAAAAAAAGCAGCGTGGGCTCAGACAGACGGGTGCGTGCCAGTCGAGAACCATCCCGATGAAGCATCTCCATCTCGCCACGCCGCAACACGTGCAGGAATCCCCGGCCGGGCCTCGCATCAAAGACCTGGTGACCGCAAAGAGGGCCTGCATGGAAGAGCGAAGCCTGCACCCGGAATCGCTCCAATACCGGTGTGAGGCGGTCGATCAAGGGGGCGGCAGCCTCAGTAACGCTGCCGGCAGGATTGGACGAAATGCCATCTATTAGCGACATAAAACCACCAAACGTCCCGATCTGGTTCCTATTATGGCTTCAACCGCCCACCCCGGACGGTCTCTCAACAGGAAATACCTCTCATGTCCCGTGTACCCCTCATCAACCCGGAAGACACCGCCAATGAACGTCAGGTCCTCTTGGGCCAGATACATTCGGCCTTCGGCGCTACCCCCAACATGTTCCGCGCTGTCGCCAACTCCACCGCTGCCCTGAAGAGCATGTGGGGTTCGTTCGGGGCGCTGGGCAACGGTGTCGTTCCGGCCAAGCTCGGCGAACAAATTGCCGTTGCCATCGCCAACCGCAACTCTTGCGATTACTGCCTGGCAGCGCATACCGCCTTGGGTCGCAAAGCAGGCGCGAGCAGCCAGGAGATGGCCGCCGCACAGGCTGGCGAGTCCGAAGATCCGAGGACGGCAGCCGCGCTGCACTTCGTCCTGCGCGTGGTCGAAGGTCGTGGTCAGATCGAAGACGCCGACGTCCAGCAGTTGCGAGCCGCCGGCTACAACGACGAGGAGATCGTCGAAATCCTGGCACACGTGGCCCTGAACCTTTTCACGAACTACATCAACGTCGCCTTGGCGGTGCCGGTCGATTTTCCCGGCGTCAAGCTGCGTTGACACGGGCGCTTCGGATGCTGGCCGGGAAACGCACCCGGCCAGCGCACGCCAGCAGGTTCTCTGTCTTCCAAAGCAGGTCCATACTCAATGAACGCAGAGATTCATCATATGAGCCAGATTTATGTACCTATCGACTGCGAATTCCACGATGTTCTGGAAGCAGTCGCAGTGCGTCGGCGCGTCGTCTCCATCACGTACCTGGAAGAATCGGGACAGCGGAGAACGGTGGAATCGCGTATCGCCGATATTTACGCGAAGGACGCCATGGAGTTCATGCGCCTCGACGATGATTCCGTCATCCGCTTGGATCTGGTTGTCGATGTGGATGGAGTGGATCGCAGCGCCTTCTCGAAGACATGCGCCATCCCTGCGCGACCGGGCTTATCACCCGACTCACAGCAATAAGGCAACACGCCGATGCGCCTTTCACTGGCGGGCGGTCCGTGCGCGTCTTCCACCCTTGCGTTGCGTAGTCGCGCGACTTTGCGCGAACTCCGGGAAGGTCTCCGCTATCGAGTCCGCATCCGGCAAGATGTAGAACACCCCGCCCCGCTCGAACGTCGGACGGATGATCTGCTCGTAGAACTCGGGCGAGACGTTGATGCAGCCATGAGTGATGCGGTTGTCGTCCGGCGAAGGCGATGCAAGGCGTTCGGCGCGTCTCTCGGCCGGGACGCCAGTAGCGGTAGGGTGGATGGAGACCGCGGAATCGTAGTCCACCCACAGCACGCGCCCAGCGTCGATCGACGGACCGAAACCGCCCACAAAGCGACCCGCAGGCGTCGTGCGATCCCGGCCCGGAATCTCGCGAAGCGCGTAACCGGCGACGCCGGGGGCCGTATGATCGCCGATCGCCGAGCCAAAGAGCCCAGGCGCCGCGCCGCGAAGCCGGCCGTCGCCGCCGAACACCAGGATCTGTGCGGCGGCCTTGTCTATGACTGCGAACGGATAGCCTTGGCTGTCCTTGGCGGCGACAACCCAGCCCGCGAGCTCAATCACCGTGTCGGAGACCTCTTGGCCTGGCGGAAGCTGGTCGAAGGCGGCGACCGGTTGTGCGGGGGCATGCTCGGCGCTGGCCGCGCCGAAGCTGGCGAACGCCAGCGCCAGCGTCAGCGCACCAAAAACGGCCCAGATCGCTGGGTGTGTGCACGTACGGATGGGACGATTCCTTAGAACTTAAGACTGGGTGAAGAGAAAGAGACCGGTGGCCAGCAAAGGCCACCGGTCACGTTCAGGCTGGTCGTCGCGAATTGTGCAAGAACGATTAACCGCGCGGCACGCGGCGCGGTGCCGTTTCGAGCTTCTGGACGCGGCTTTCTATTTGATCCAGCCGTTGGTTGGCCTGCTGCGCGGACTGATTGGCCGATTCGGCGCTCTGGGCCGCGCCCTGCACCTTCGTGTCGAGTTGATCGAGGCGTGAGTTGATCCCTGCAAACTCGTCTTTATAGGTGGCGCAGGCGGAAAGGCTCAGGGCGACGATAGCCACGCCGAGCGCACGCGCCGTCGTCAGATGTTGCTTGGTCAGAAACATTCCAATCTCTCCTTCATCTTGGGAGTTGGGAATATAGCGGTCTTTTGGCCGGAGTCATGACCCGCCTTCAGCTGGAATTGGGATACGTAGATGGATTGTGAAGATGTGGCAACCAGTAAGAGTTACGGCTTGAATCCATCAGTCGCCATGGGAACTCGCAGCATTTGATCGACTATCACAACCTTGTCCGCAATCACCGGTCTCCACCCAAGGTGAACAGTAGACCTTAATAAACGACCCGTTTTGCACCGACCGATCTTCAGAGACCTCTTCGACTCCTCCCAATTCATCAGCAAGGAAAGCTATACCGGCCCCTCCAATGCGTCCAGGCGGTCGACATAGTCTCTCCCGGCATCACTACTGCACGGCGCGCAATGTCCGCTTCGGGTCGGAAGCAGACGCTCGCTACGACCAACCTATCCGTTCGGAAGCAATCGGCGCTTGGCGACGAGTTCACGACCGCTTCCAGTCGATCCCGATCAGACCGAGAATTTGCGTCGCCCCCGCTCGACCGACATGCGGTGAACGCCCGCCAGGGCCGTGCTGTGCGACTTCGTCGTTCGCATGAACAGCCACTCGCCTGCGACACGCTGCGGAGTGATGTCGATCATCATGTAGCCGCGTTGGCTGGTGTCGGCCCAAACCAGCTCGGGATTCGCGGCGACAAAGGCGCCGGCGACGTCCCTGGGATCCGCCGCCAACTGTCCTTCCATGCCATTGGAAGTAACGCTATGGCCGGCGAATTCGATACCGGCCGGTTGCCCATCTTCCGCCAGCGAATACGCCCAGGCATTGTGGCTGTCGCCCGACAGCATCACCAGATCCGCATCCGCGTGCTGGGCCGCCCGCAGCAGGCGCGAACGGGCCGCGGGATAGCCGTCCCAGCGATCCATCCACATCGGCAGGCCGAGTTTGGAAGCGCGCACGTCTTTCTTGAACTTGTCCACGGCCCGCTCGCCCGCTTCAGGGCGGACCCAGCCCGGCATCGCTTCCGGCATCAAAGTACGCCCGATGATCGTTCCCATGCCGACCATCTGCCAGGCGGAAGCGGGCGCGTTGCGCTTCAACTCGTGCGCCAGCCAGGATTCCTGTTCCGAGCCGAGCATGGTCGCCGTGGGATCGCGCCAAGCGCCATCGCGGAAGTTGCGCAGCGCCGCTTCCGGATCGCCGGCCTGGTGCGCCCGGGCCAGCTCCGCCGACGCCGGTCGCGTGCGCGCCAGAAGGCGCGATTCGGTGCGGTACAGCGTGGCGAGCGTACCGATGGAGTAGGCCTTCCACGGTTCTTCCGATACAGGCATCCACTCGCGGTAGGCCTGCATCGCGGCCGCGCGGCGGGTATTCCAATCCCCTTCGGACTGCGGTTGGTGATTCTGCGCACCGCCCTCCCAACTGTCGTTGGTGATTTCGTGGTCGTCCCACAGCGCGACCATCGGGGCCATCTGATGGAGCTTCTGCAGATCCGGATCGGCACGGTAGCAGGCGAAGCGCAGGCGATAGTCGATCAAGCTGATCATCTCGTGGTCGTGCGCGGGCATGACTTCCCGGCCTGCGACCCGATCCTTGTCCTTGTACGAAGCGATGCCGTATTCGTAAAGGTAATCGCCTACGTGCAACCACAGATCCAGATCATCGCGCGCCGCTGCGTGGGCGTAGGCATTGAACCAGCCCATCGGCAGGTTGGAGCAGGAAAACAAGCCCAGCCCGAAGCGGTCGACGTCGCCGACCGGCAGCGTCTTGGTGCGCCCGACCGGAGATTTGCCGCCATCTGGCGCAATGAACCGATACCAGTAGCTCGTGCCGGGTTGCAGACCCTCCATCGTCAGCTTGGCCGTCCAATCGCGGTACGCACCGGTGCGCACGCTGCCGATTGAAACCACACGCGTGAAATCGCGGTCGAGCGCTACCTCCGCATCCAGGCGGACTTCGTCGACGCTCGCAGCCGGTGCGTAGCGTGTCCACAGCAGCATGGAGTCGGAACCCGGCTCGCCACTGGCGACGTTGTGGGTGAAACCCCTGGCTCCCAGCACTTCGGCGGAAAGGCTGCGGCCGACAGGGAGCATCAACGCCCCCAGGCCAAGCGCGCCGCCGACGACAAGACGCCGGCGTTCGATGTTCACCGTCATGGCATTTCCTCTTCTTTCACGGGAACCAGTGGCTGTTGCGCATCCCCCGTCCATCGCATCAAAGTGAGGTCGGAGGTTTGCGCGCCCTTGTCGCCCGAGCTCGCAGAGAGATAGAACAATCCCCGGCCCACAGGCTGGAAACCCACATCGGATTTCTGATTCCAACCGCGTACGCCGGTGGCAGGGTCCTTCAACCCGTCATCGGCCAGTTCGAGCCGCAGGCCTTGCTCCCAGCCACCGCCACCGGCACTTGGCACGCCGATCAGGTCGCCCATCACCGGTTGCGTGCGCGCCTCGACCGCGAACAACCGGTAGTTGGGGAAGGACTTTTTCTTGCCCCGGTAGACGCCCATGAACCACCGCTGCGACGTTTCGTCGTAGGAAAGGTTCTGCACGCCGTAGCTGGTGTTGCCGGTACGGACGAAATACTTCCCTTGCAGCGCAGTCGGGCCGCTGCGGTGCGGTTCCGCCTCGGTCAGCGGCCTGGCGTACTCGGCCCAATCGCCGATGTCGTACTGAAGAAGCACTTGGTGGTCGTTGTCGGCGCGCGTGGTGTCGCCGTAGATGCCATAGGCAACGGTGAGGTAGCGCGGACCATCGGCATGGCCGAAGGCAGGGCCAAAACCGATGCCGTCGATTCCGGAGCATCCGTAGCGGTGGTCCCGCGTACCGGTTGCGTTTCCATCGAGTTTTCCGTCGCCGTCCATGTCGGCGGCGTAGTCCTTGACCACTTCCGGAAGATAGACGGCGCGCAGAATCTCCGTCCCGCTCGCTTCGATGCCGACGCGGTCGATCCGCTTCGCGTCGATCACGGCAATGTAGAAGGCCTCGTCCTCTTTGTATTCGAGCGAGCCGTAAACTTTCCCATCGACCGGATTGAAATCGAGGTCGCCCAGGTGACCGGTCCAACCGACGAGCGTACCGATGAGCCTGCCGCTGAAGTCGTATTTCGCCAGCAGATTGGTGAATGAGTAATAGATATAGCCGCCCTCCGTATCCACGGCGATACCTTGCACGTGACCGGAAGGCCAGGCGCCGCCGTTCTGTTCGAGCGGCAGGCGGACCGATGGCGCTGCGGCGGCGGACTTGGCGGCCGCCGCGAAGATAGAGGAGAACAGAGTCGCGGCGACGCAGATCACGGACAGCGCGCGGCGTGCGGAACGCCTGCCGCTTGGCAGGTAGCGATGCGGAATGGTCATGGTGTCATCAGTGCCGGGAACAGGCTCAGAATCTCGCCTTGATGCCGAAATTCCACATCGAGCCGTAGATGGTGTACTGCTGAACGCGGCTGGGGATGTTGGAATAGATGATGTCGGGTTCGTTGAAGATGTTGCGCCCCGCGAGTTGCAGTTCGACGTTCTTCGAGAGTTTGTAGCTGGCGCTGATGTTCCACAGCTCGCGCGCGGTGTGGTAGAGAATTCCGTTGTTGGCGGTGGTGGGCGTGTTGCTCAAAGCGCTGACGCGATACTCGCCCTGCCGGTTGCCGTTGATCTGCAGGTCGAAGCGGCCGTAGTTGTAGCGGAGCCCCCAGTTGGCCGCCCGCTCGGGCATGTTCTGGCGCTCGCCGTCGGCATCGATCGAGGTGATCGAGCCGTAAAGACTCAGGCCCTTGAGCGCGCCAGGCAGGAAGGTCAGCTGCTGGCTGTACTCGAAGGCCAGGCCTTCGTTGGTGCTGGTTCCAGGCAGGTTCTGCGCGCTGCGGAAGGTGTAGCCGGCGTATTCGTCGGGATCGAAGCCGACATCTTCGGGATCGACCGTGACTCCGGTGACCTGCATGTCCGTCATGTCGAGCTTGTAGTAGGACAGGCCGAGGATGCCGGAGGGCTCGAGGTAATACTGCAGACTGGCGAAATACTTGGTGGAATGCTCGGGTTTCAACTCCGGATTAGGCACGGTGACGATCATGGTGTCGTCGTTCACCGAAACGACGCCACCCAGGTTCCCGTAATCGGGACGCAGGATGGATTCGCTGAAGGCGAGTTGGCCGACCAGCTTCTCGGTGAAGTCGTACTTGACCCCGCCGCTGAGGAACCAGTCTTCGTATTCGCCACGGCGGGTGGAATACGCGCCGTTGTTGTACTGGTACAGCAGGCCCTCGACGGTGTTGACCGAAAGACCGGCTTCGGTCACTTCGCTCACCGGGCGGACATTGGCGATCCTGGCGGCCGTTTTGGTCTTTTCGTAGCGCAAACCCAGGTCGAAGCGGGCATCGCCGACGCGCGTCTGGGCCTCGAGGTAGGCGGCGTCGATCTGTTCCTGGATGCGCTTGTCGTTGTCGAGCTTGCGCTTCAGGTTGCCCACGGTGTCGGGGACGAAATACTCGGGATGCTCCTTGTAGATGTCGTAGGTCGCATAGTTGCTGTCCGCGCGCCAGTTCTGGTCGTTCATGTTGCCGGCGTCGAAACCGTTGATTTCGAACTGGTAGTTATGCGTCCAGGGAATGACGGCCGCAGGATCTCTCTGGGTCATGTCGCGGTTGGGTCCGACGTACTGGAATTGCTGGAAGGAACCCTCGTTGGTCCTCCAGTCGTTCTTGCGGCTACCCAGGCCGCCCATCAGCGTGACCGGCAGTTCCTGGAGGGTGAGCAGCTTCTTCAGGTCCAGATAACCGCCGTACTGGTCGTTGATGGCGTCGGACTCGGCGGTGCGGACGTTGTTGCCGATATCCGCGTCGCGATTGAAGTTCGCCGGGTCGCCCCAGGGACGACCGGCGGTCTGCGTGAGCATCCACTGGTTCGAGTCCTCCGAGGGACGGTCGAGGGTGAAGCCGATGCCGGTCAGCCAGCTGTCGGTGCGCTGGAAGAAGCCCTCGCTGGTGTCGCGGAAGTTGAACTCGGATCTGGAATAGCTGCCGCGGAGCGTGGCCTCCAGGGTGTCGTTCTTGAATTCGAGCTTCGGGGCAACGGTATAGGTAGGGGTGCCTGCGTAGCGGTGCGAGTATTCGGTTCTCAGGCGGGTGTTGGTGCCGTTGGGATTCACCACGATGTGCGTAGGCGTGGAATCCGGCGTGGCGTAGGTCGCTGTAGGAGTGCCGAAGTAGAGAAAGGTGTATTGGTTGAAATACTCGACGTCGTAGAACGAGTACGTGCTGCGCAAAGAGAAGACGAGTTCGTCCGTGATCTGGTAGTCCGTGCTCAGGTTGGCGGCCGTGCGGCTCGTCATCTTCGGGCCGGGGCGCCACATCAGGCGATACGGCATGACCCGGCCATCGGGGAGATAGGACCAGTCGGTCTGGATGCGGTCCTGCTGAACATAGTTGGCGTTGTAGCTGGTGTTGAACTCCACGCCCAGACGACCGTCCAGGAAAACGTCGCCGAAGCCGAACTGGCCCGAGGGGTAGACGGTCGAATGCTTCCTGTCGTCGGGGAAATACTTGCGGGAGAGCGTGGAGTCGGAGGTGCCGACGCCGCCGAGCTGGAAAACGAGCTGGCGGCCGGTGCGATTGAAGGCGTACTTGCTGCGCAGGTTGATCTGTCCGCCGGGGGAATCGGCGTCCATGCGGGCGCTGAGCGTGTTGTTGAGTTCGATCGACTCGATGCCGGTGATGGACATCTGCTCGAAGGAGTTCTGGCGGCCGCTGTTGTTGTTGGAAGTGGCGGTGGCCATGCGGGCGCCGTCCACGGTGAAGGTGGAATACTTCGGGTCCAGGCCGCCGATGCGCACGGCGGTGGCGTCCACTTCGGTGTAGTCCAGGGAAATGCCGGGCATGGACTTCATGAATTCGCCCACATCGCCCATGGTGAGGGCACCGTAGTTGTCGGCGGCGACGACGTTCTTCGCGTTCATCGCGGCGCGGCGCTCCATGATGGCGCTGGCCTGGCCTTCGCGCTTGGCGGTGACCTGGATCATGTCCATCTCGACCGCGTCGCCGCCGCCCGGGGCGGTGTAGGAAGGCACTCTCAGTTCGAAATCCAGCGTTTCCACCTGGCCTGCGACCACGTCGACGACCGTCTTCGACTCCTGCAGGCCGGTGTACTTGGCTACGACGGTAACTTTTCCGGCCGGCACCCCGGCGAGGCGGAAACTGCCGCCATCCTCGGAGTAGGCGACGATCGTGGTGCCCTCGACGCGGATTTCGGCATTGCGCACGTATTCCCCGGTCGCGGTATTGAGGACGCGGCCGCGCACGCTGCCGTTGCCTATCTGCTGCTCCGATCGCGTACGGCCGGATCCGCCGCCGGTTTTCTGCAGCAGGATGACATTGCCTTTATCGGATTTTATTTCCAGGCCTGTTCCTTGCAGCAACCGGCGCAAGGCTTCGCGCGCATCCATTTCGCCGACGATCGCCGGCGTGTTGATGCCCTCCAACGTTCCCGCCGGCGCGATGATCTGCACCTGCGCCTGGCGTGCCAACTCGGGAATGGCGGTGACCGCGGGCTGCGCGGAAACTTCGAACTTGCGCTGTTGCGCCATTGCCTGGGAATTGAAGGCCAACGCAGCGGCGATGGCAGCGGACAACAGGATTTTGTTGCGACGATTCATGGTCTATGTTCTCAACAGGGGCCGCGTGCAGTCGGCATTGAAAACAGAGAGTCCCGATGAATGCGGTTTCCGCTATCTGTCAAAAAAAATTAATGTGCGCGGGCGACGATGATGCGGCCGTCTTCCTGCCGCACTTCCGCGTCGAACACTTCTGCGACGGCACGGCTGAAACCAAGCGGATTGTTGACCGCGAACAATCCGGTCACCTGCATCCGTGCCAGGTCCTGGTCAGCGATGACGATGGGCGTATCGCTGTAGCGCGCATAGACGGCCGCTGCTTCGGCCAGCGTTTCGCCCTGGAGGGCGATCTTGCCTTCCCGCCATGCCAACTCGCGGCCCATTTGCCCGGAGGAGAGCGGCGTCGGATTCCACTCGTCCCCTTTTCCTTGCGGTAACGACAAACCGGTATTCGGCGTCAGCGGAGTTTTGGACGACTGCGTCGCTCCTGCCAGAACGACACTGCCCTCCTGCACCAGCACCTGCGCCGGCCGGCCTTCAAGCTTGCGCACGACGAAGGTGGCCGCCGTGGCCTCCAAGCGCTTTCCGTCGATTTCCACCAATGTCGACACCGCCGTTCCGGCGCCTTCGATCAGCACTTCGCCCCGCAGGACGCGTATCCGCCGCCGCCCTTGCTCGTCGTACACCTTGATGCGGGTATCGGTGTTGAGCGTCACCGTGGCCCCGTCTCCCAGCGGCACCGTGCGCATCTCCCCTTTGGCGGTGGCGTAGGCCGTGGGCATCTGCAACGTGGCCATCAGCATCACGACCAGCACCAGCGAAGCGGCCATGGCGCCGCCCCATTCCATCAGGCGCCGACGGCGGCGCCCGGCGTGGGGGCCAGGCGAGGTAACGACTACCGCAGGTCGAAAGTCTTCCGGATCGTATTGCGGGCCCAGCGCGCGCGCGGACTCGCTGCGCATCCATACGGCCCTGGCACGCGTGAACGCCCCGCGGCGTCGCCTGTCGCCCGCCAGCCACTGCTTCAACTCCCAGGCTTCGCTGGCGGACAGGGGCGCACGATCCATCCTCGCCACCCATTCCGCGGCGATCCGGTCAATGTCCTGGCTGGTTTCGCGTTCTTCCACTGGCACGCCTTTTTTCCCGCTCCAACTGACTAGAGGTTTTGGCGGGTGGGTTTCCGCCACTGGCGAACCAATCTCCCAACCAGCGGATCCCCCGGACGATATGCTTTTCGACCGTATTCTCCGAAAGGCCCATCCGGGCGGCGATTTCCCGCTGCGACAATCCGCGGACGCGACGCAGAACGAAGGCCTCGCGCGTCTGCCCCGGCATGCTTGCGATCACCCTGGCCAGTTGGCGCAGGTCGTCATGCGCAATGGCGCTTTGTTCCGGGGTGGCCGCGTCGTCGGCGAAATCCACCAGTCCCAGATCTTCGACCGCAAGGATCGACACGATCCGTGCCCGCCGGATATTGCGGACCACCAGCGAATGGGCCACCTGGAAAAGATAGGCGCGCGGATTCAGGATGTCGTCCACGCGTTCGCGCTCGGCCAGCAGCGCATAGCTTTCCTGCACGATGTCGTCGATATCGAATGCCGCCGGCGCCCATCGGCGCGACAACCAGCCTCTGAGCGCCCCCTCATGCGGCAACACGTGATGCATGAACCAGCGCGTTCTCTCGACATCCTCCAGAGCGTCCTCCATGCCGCTCTCTACCTCAGTTCGATCAGGCACCCAGATTCCCCAGCATCCGCCCACTTGGCAAAAGCCAGAAGATGCTATTCGGCATGCATGACATCCCTGTTTCAGCTACTCACCGATCACTCGGCGGAATGGATCCCGCGCGGTCCTAGTTCAGGCGTTGATGTCCGCTTCGGCCGAGAACGGACATCGAAGAAGCGGTTTGGCGGAATGCTCGAGACCACTATTCAGCTGCCTCAACTCAGCCGGGCCTGGGCGAGCCGTTATCTTGCGGCATGGCCGAGGATATTCCCGCATGAGTTACTGGTCATCCGTATCGACATGACCGAGTAGCATCAAGGTTCCTGCAAAAAGATCGAACTCTCGGCCGACCATCGCTGCAAGCCTCCGGCTTGGACATACACTCCCTGCTGTGGGAACAACCATAAGTTGGCCGCCCATAGAAAGCATAAGTTGGCCGGCCGGCTGGCGACCATTTGAATCGACCCAGTGTCCGCTTCCGGCCAGGATCGAACATTGAGGCTCGACAGAACGGGACCCACCCTACAGCTCGGCTAGGGCGGTGAGCATTGGATCCTGCGCGTTTCTCTGATCGCCCCGCTGGCAAGATCAGGCCCGCTATTTCATAAGCCTTGAGTTTCTGGGCCGCTTCGACAAGCTGTCGGGGGTCGTTGCAACCCCCGGCAGCGATCCTTGCCCGGATTACTTCGCCGCTGCTCGTGCCGCTTCGACGATCACCTTGGCCACCGATTCCGGGTCGGACACCATCGGCACATGGCTGGTCGGCAGCACCGTGGTCGTCGCGCCGATCTTCTTGGCCAACGCACGCTGCGCGCCCGGGTCGATCATGCGGTCCTGGGCGGCGACTATGTACCACGACGGCCTGGTGGTCCACGCGGCCACGGTGACGGGCTGTTCGAAGTTGGCGCCGCGCACTGCGCCCTGGGTGGCGTGGATCAGGTTGGCTTCCTCGGCGCTGACGTCCTGCGCGAAGTCGCGAGCGATCGCGTCGGCGGGCAGAGTCAGGTAACCGTCGGCGTCGGCGATGAAGTGAGCGAACCCCGGTGGAGTCGGGAAGTCTTTGGTGTCCACCACCGGCGCGGCATTGAGCGAGGGCGCGAATGCGGCGACGTAGACCAGGGCCTTGACCTTGTCGTGACCGCCGGCCTGGGTGATGACCGAGCCACCCCAGGAATGGCCGACCAGTACGACCGGACCGGACTGCGCGTTGACGACGCGGTTGGTGAAGGTCACGTCGTCTTCCAGCGAGGTCAGCGGGTTCTGCACCGCGACCGCGTTCAAGCCTTGGGCCTGGAGCAGTGGGATGACCTTGTTCCACGACGAGCCGTCGGCAAAGGCGCCGTGGACCAGCACCACGGTCGGACGGGTGTCGGCGATCGGGGCGGGAGTGGCGGCCGAGGCCGTGCCCAGGCTGAGGGCGGCGGCGAGGGCCAGGGGGGCGAGGATGTTCATGTGGGCTCCTTGAGGATGGATTGGCTGGGTTGGCCGGGTCGGTCCCGGTGAGGTCACTATCCTCGTTTCATTTGGCTTATATGTGCTGTAAAGTCCACATAACTTGTCAAATAGTCCAAAAATGACCGACAGACTCGAGGCCCTACTGGCCCACTTCCCGGTGCGGGCATCCATCCTGCACGCCGGCGCCCTGTGCGGCATCCACGAACTGCCGCCGCGCGGAACCCTGGGCCAGTTGCACCTGGTCCGGCGCGGCACCGTGGTCGTGCACCATGCCGCCGGCAAGCCGATCATCCTCACCGAGCCCAGCCTGCTGCTGTATCCGCGGCCCTGCGCCCACCGCTTCGTGATCGACGACCCCGAGGGCGCCGAGTTGGCTTGCGCCGACCTCGGTTTCGACGGCGCGGCCGAACACCCGCTGGTGGCTGCATTACCCGACTTCGTCTGCCTGCCGCTGGACCAACTGGGCGGTGCGCGCCCATTGCTTGACCTGCTATTCGAAGAGGCGTTCGACCAGCGCTGCGGCCGTGGCGAGGTGCTGGCGCGATTGTTCGAGCTGGTGCTGATCCAGGTGTTGCGGCATCAGATGGAAGGACAGCGGGGCCAGGCGGGATTGATGTCGGGGCTCGCGCATCCGCGCCTGCGCCGCGCGATCACCGCGATGCACGAACGGCCGCGGGAAGACTGGACGCTGGAGACACTAGCCGCGACGGCCGGCATGTCGCGCAGCTCGTTCGCGCAGACGTTCCGCAGCACCGTGGGCAGCACGCCCGGTGAGTATCTGCAGCGGTGGCGGATCTTGCTGGTGCAGAAGGGGCTGCGCAGCGGCAAACCCTTGAAGCTGCTGGTGGATGAAGTGGGCTACGCGAGTGAGTCGGCCTTGTCACGGGCGTTCAAGGCACAAGCGGGAGTTTCGCCGAGGGAGTGGCGGGGACGGGCTTTTCCCTAGATCGGCCAAAAGCGATCACCCGCTGCGGAAGAACATAATGAGTTCGTAGGTCGTCCTTGCCGATTGCTCTGCCATGAAGAATTGACCGCTATTCTCAATTTTGGCGAACTGAACATTCTTTGCTTTTGATGGCAGCGATGCTCGCAGCCACTCATAGCCAACTGATCCCAAGCCAAGCACTGGCATCTCGAGTATCGGATATTTTTCTCGCATCAATAACGTCTTGCGAGAATGTTTGGTACCAGGGGGAAACGGGGTCAGGTTTACTCTTCAAGGTTATGCCGAAAGAGATGTCAGCTTTACTAGGCGGCCAACTTATGCTTTCTCCCACAACAGCAATCCATCGCCCAGTCCGCTTGGTGGGCCCACCAGGACTCGAACCTGGAACCAAAGGATTATGAGTCCTCTGCTCTAACCATTGAGCTATGGGCCCGTCGCAGGGCGCAATTGTAACTGGCCGGTTCATGGCCATGCACATCTCGCCGGTTCGTGGCGATGATCGATCGACGGGTCTGGCGCGGCGCTATGCCGCCTTCCGTAGCGCGGATTGCAGGCGCAGCTGCGTGGCGCGCTTGAGAATGGGGGGCGGGTCGGTCTCTTCCGGGATGCTGAGCAGCTTCCTTCTGCGCAGCCATTGCCCGGGCGCGCGCGCCGAAGTCAGCGCCACCAGCGGAACGGCCAGCACCAGTCCCAAGGTCACCGGCGCCATCCAGGCCGCCAGCGAAGGCGATGCGAACAACGCCAGCGCACCCATCAGCAACCCGAACAGACTCAGGCCGCCATAACTCTTCAACAGTCCGGACAAAGGCAGACTGCCATCGTCGCGGCGCTGCGATTCCCAGCCCGAATCCTTGCCCGCCAGCACTTCGGCCACGCCGCGCGACTGCACGTACATCACGATGGGAGCCATCAGCGCCGCAAGTACGCTTTCGATCAACACGCTCAGCAACGCGCGCAGCGCGCCGCCGCAGCCGCGGCGTTCCGCAGGATTCACCAGCATGGCCAGATAGCCCAGGATCTTGGGAGCGAACAGCGCGGCCATGCTGGCCGCGAACAACCAGACGATGCGCTCCGGATCCAGCGATCTCCAGTACGCCGCCGGGGAAAGCGCGGCACGCAGGCCGCCCTCCGAGGCCAAGCCGATATGCTCGAACGGGATCGCGATGCCGACCAGCAGCAGCATCGCCCACATGGGTGCGGTGAAGTAGTGGCCGATGCCGATCATGAAATGCCAGCGGCTCACCCAATGCAGGCCACGCGTCGGCAACACGGCGGCATGCTGCAGGTTGCCCTGGCACCAGCGGCGGTCGCGCACCAGCAGATCGGTGAGCGAAGGCGGCCCTTCTTCGTAGCTGCCATGCAACGCGGGAACCATGTGCAAGGCCCAGCCGCCGCGACGGATCAGCGCCGCTTCGACGAAATCGTGGCTCAACACATGGCCACCGAAGGGCTTGCTGCCGGGCAGTTGCGGCAAGCCCGCCTGTTCGGCGAAGGCCCGGGTGCGGATGATGGCGTTGTGGCCCCAGTAGTTGCTCTCGGCGCCATGCCACCAGGCCACGCCGTGGGCGATGATCGGACCGTACACGCGTCCGGAAAACTGCTGCATGCGCGCGAACAGGCTGGTGCCGTTGACGATGGCCGGCAGCGACTGGATCAGGCCGACGTCCGCGTTCTCATCGATGGCTGCGGCCAGCCTGACGATGGTGTCGCCGGTCATCAGGCTGTCGGCGTCCAGGATCAGCATGTACGGATAAGCGCCGCCGAAACGCCGCAACCATTCGGCGATGTTGCCGGCCTTGCGTTCGATGTTGTCGGTGCGGCGGCGGTAGTAGAGATTCGCCGGGTCGCCGAGGCGCGCAAGCAGCGCATGGTATTCGGCGGCTTCCGCTTCGGCGGTTTCGGCGCGGGTGGTGTCGCTGAGGATGAAGAAATCGAAACGCTCCCCCTGTCCGGTATCGCGCACCGACTCGTAGATGGCCTGCAAGCCCGCCATCAACCGGTGCGGATCCTCGTTGTATGCCGGCATCAGCAACGCCGTGCGTGCCGAGGGCGGCAGCGAAGGCAAAGGCGCATCGGGATCTATTCCCAACGACCTGCCTCCCTTGCGCGACAGCACCAGCACGAACCCTGCCAGCGCGCCCAGGAACGATTGCGCGATCCAGGCGAACAACGCCGCGAACAAGGCAAGCAGCACGCCCTCCAGCACGCTCACGCCCTCTACGCGCAGCACCCGCCACATCTGGTAGGTCGCCAGGGCGGTGAGCGCGCCGGTGCCGCCCAGAATGTACGCGCGGCGCCAGAAAGCCCCGCGCGGCGCGCTGGGCAACGGACGCCCATCGAGCTTGCCGGTGCGCAGCGATTGCACCGGCATCTGCATCGGCGAAGGCGGCGGCAGCGATTCGCAGGCGACAGGAACGGCCGGCGGCGCCTGCATCAGGTTTACGCCGTCCAACGGTAAAGCCACGTTTCCGAAACCGGTTGCGTGCCTTTCAACAGGCGCGCATGCAGTTCCGCCGCTTGCGCGCCAGCCGGATCGAGTTCGAATCCGATTCGCCAACCTCCCGTCGCCGGTACCGGATGGGCGACGGCGTTGAGCACCTTGCCGGCGCCGGACCAGACGTCGGGCTTGAGGTCCTTGTCGCCGAGTCCGGCCAGGGCATCGCCTTTGAAATCGATGATCACCAGTCGCCGGCCCGGTTGCGCGGCGGCGCCGATCATGGTCTTGGCGACGATGGCCAGTTCGGGCTTCCACTGATGGTCGCTGCACCAGTGCAGGCGATAGTCGAAGCGGTGCTCGCGCCCTGCGGCCAGCGGCGCGGCCGGACGCCAGAACGCGACGATGTTGTCGTGGTATTCGTCGCCGGTGGGAATCTCGACCAGGTGCACCGCGCCCTTGCCCCAGTCGCCGACCGGTTCCACCCACAGGCTGGGACGCTTTTCGTAGTGCGCTTCGCTGTCGGCGAAGGCGGCGAAGTCGCGCTGGCGCTGCATCAGACCGAAGCCGCGCGGCGTGGTGTCCTGGAAGCCGCTGTCCTGCACGGTGGCCGGATTGTGCAGCGGCCGCCAGATCTGTTCGTCCGCACCGGTCAGCAAGGCCAATCCCTCCGAGTCGTGCACCGCCGGACGGTAGTCGTCCACGCCTACCCGGTCGCTGGCGCCGAATTCGTACATGCTGGTCAACGGGGCGATGCCCGCATGGGTCAGTTCCACGCGCGGATACAGCCGCGCCTGTACGTCGAACACGGTTTCGTCCCCGGGTTTGATCGCGAAACGGAACGCGCCCGACACGCTGGGGCTGTCCATCAACGCATGCACGACGATGGCGGTAGCGCCGGGCGCTGGGGTTTCTATCCAGAATGCGCGGAACACCGGAAATTCCTCGCCCACCGGCTGCACCGTGTTCAAGGCCAGGCCACGCGCCGACAATCCGTAGGACTGGCCCTTGGCTACCGCACGGAAATAGCTGGCGCCGAGGAAAGCGCAGATTTCATCGAAATAGTCCGGGCGATTGATCGTTCCGTGCAGGCGCATTCCCGCGAATCCCAGGTCGGCTCCGCCGCGGCCGCGCACCGCCGCGGCGCGGAAAGTGAAAAGGTCGGGGGAATAGTCCACCTGCCTCGCCCGTCCGGCGGCGACGGTGAAGACCTGCACCCGGTCCTTGAACAGAAAACCGCGATGGAAGAACTGCGCCTGAAAAGGCAGTCCCTGCTTGCGCCACAACGCATGCGCCGGATTGAAGCGGATATCCCGGTATTCGTCGTAGCCCATGTCCTGCAGCCATTTGGGCAGATCGGCGGGCGGTTTGCGGAAAGGCTCGGCGGCCAGCCGCCGCGCCATGGCCGGCACGCTGTCGTTGTCGAATGCGGTGCCGCTGTCTGCGGCCAATGCCGCTGGCGGCGACAGCAAGCCGCTAGCGGCCAGTGTCGCCAGGGGCAACGACAGGCCGCCCAGGATCAATTCTCGTCTGCGCACCGTTATTCCTCGCGAGGCTGGGCTGGGGGAAGCGGCCGCATTGTAGGCAAGACCGCGTTAGCGCCAAGACACGACCGGCAGGCCGATGCCGGACCTGCCATGAGGGTCACGGTCATGGCGGACCACGGCCACAAACAAGGAAGCCCCGCACTGGCGGGGCTTCCGGTTTCGCATCGTGGCTTCCGTTGCCGAAGCGCCGGCAGCCGTCCGTCTACTCGATGCCGCTTACTCGATATCGAGGAAACTGCGCAGCTGTTCCGAGCGGCTGGGATGACGCAGCTTGCGCAACGCCTTGGCCTCTATCTGGCGGATGCGCTCGCGGGTGACGTCGAACTGCTTGCCGACTTCTTCCAACGTGTGGTCGGTGTTCATGTCGATGCCGAAGCGCATGCGCAGCACCTTGGCTTCCCGCGGGGTCAGGCCGGCGAGCACGTCGCGGACCGTTTCCGACAGGTTGATGTTGACCGTGTTCTCGATCGGGGACTCCACGTTGGTGTCCTCGATGAAATCGCCCAGGTGCGAATCCTCGTCGTCGCCGATCGGGGTTTCCATGGAGATCGGCTCTTTGGCGATCTTCATCACCTTGCGGATCTTGTCCTCGGGCATGTCCATTTCCTTGGCCAGTTCTTCCGGCGTGGCCTCGCGGCCGTACTGCTGGAGCATCTGGCGGGAAATGCGGTTCAACTTGTTGATCGTCTCGATCATGTGCACCGGGATGCGGATGGTGCGCGCCTGGTCGGCGATCGAACGGGTGATCGCCTGGCGGATCCACCAGGTGGCGTAGGTCGAGAACTTGTAGCCGCGGCGGTATTCGAACTTGTCCACCGCCTTCATCAGGCCGATGTTGCCTTCCTGGATCAGGTCCAGGAACTGCAGGCCGCGGTTGGTGTACTTCTTGGCGATGGAGATCACCAGGCGCAGGTTGGCCTCCACCATTTCCTTCTTGGCCTTGCGCGCCTTGGCTTCGCCATAGGCCATCGCGCGGCTGATTTCCTTGATGTCGACCAGGTTCAGGTGCATCGCGTGTTCGATGGCGATGGTGGCTTCCTGCTCGGCGATGATCTGCTCGCGCACGTCGCGCAGCGCCGAAGACCACTTCTGCTTGCGCTTCAGGACTTCATCGACCCAGCCCAGGTTGGTCTGGTTGCCTTCCCAGGCGCGGATGAAATCCTTGCGCGGCATCTTGGCGGAGTTGGTGGACAGGTGCAGCACGCGGCGCTCGTGGTCCTTGATCTGCTGCACCACTTCGCGCAGCTTGCGGACCAGGGTGTCGGTCAGCGCCAGCGGCAGCTTGAGGGTGACGAACACTTCGGCCATGTCGGCGCGCAGCTTGACCGCGGCCTTGTTGTCGGCGCCGCTCTTGGTGTAGGACTTCTTGAACTTGGCGTACAGCTCGGCCAGCGCCTGCATGCGGCGCGCGACTTCTTCCGGGTCCGGACCGGTCGGGCCGGCTTCCTCGGCTTCTTCCTCGACGGCGGGCTCTTCCTCGTCGTCCTCGGTTTCGGCGTCGTCGGCCACGACCACCACCGGCTCGGGCACTTCTTCGATCAGGTCGTTGAAGCCGACCACGATCTCGGCCAAGCGCTTCTTGCCCGCTTTGTGGGTTTCGTAGTCTTCCAGCAACAGTTCGATCGACCACGGGAAGCTGCCCAGCGAGGCTTGCACCTGGCCCAGGCCTTCCTCGATGCGCTTGGCAATGGCGATTTCGCCTTCGCGGGTCAGCAGCTCGACCGTGCCCATCTCGCGCATGTACATGCGCACGGGGTCGGTGGTGCGGCCGCCTTCGGTGTCGAGGGTCAGCGCCGCGGCGGCTTCTTCGGCAGCGGTGTCGTCGACTTCACGGTTGCCCGTGCTGTTGCCGGCGAGCAGCAGCGTTTCGGCATCGGGTGCGATTTCGTGCACCTCGATACCCATGCCATTGATCATGCCGATGATGTCTTCGATCTGCTCGGCATCGACGATGTCGTCGGGCAGGTGGTCGTTGACTTCGGCAAAGGTCAGGTAGCCCTGTTCCAGGCCCTTGCTGATCAGCAGCTTGATATCGGATTGTTGGGCAGGACGTTCGTTGGCCATCAGTGCTTGCGCCACCGGCAATAGGAGATTGGGGAACCCAGCATTATACCGCGCCGCCGGGGATTTGGCCTTACCTGGGTGATGAACGCGCTGGGGCGCGGCCTCCGGCCCGGGGCTCCCACCGCCCGTTTTCAGGGCCTCAGCAGAAAGGTCACGGGACCGTCGTTGGTCAGGCTGACGATCATATGGGCGCCGAAACGGCCGGTTTCCACCCCTGGGATGTGTTTTTGCCGACAAATTTCCACCAGACGGTTGTAGCCGCGTTCAGCCTCCTCCGGCGGGGCGGCCGTAGTGAAGCTGGGACGCATGCCCGAGCGGGTATCGGCGGCCAGGGTGAACTGGCTGACCAGCAGCAGGCCGCCCCCGGTATCGGCCAGGGACCGGTTCATCTTGCCCTCCGCGTCGGCGAAAATCCGGTACCCCAGCAGGCGCTCGGCCATGCGGACGAAGTGCGCCTCGGTGTCGCCGGGTTCCACGGCCACCAGGGCCAGCAGGCCCGGGCCGATCGCCCCTGTGGTCCGGCCTTCGACGGTGACGCTGGCCTGGGTGACGCGCTGGATGAGTGAAAGCATAGGACGTGGGTGCTGTTGGGTGCCGGAAGTCGCGGAAGCGGAAGCGTACCGCCTCGAGCCCGAACCTGGCCTGGTTGTGTGAGCATACGGAGCCGCTTACCCTCGCCACCATGCATGGCATGCGCCGGCTGCAGCATCAAGGAAGAATCGAGAATGAAATGGGACATCTTCACTGCCATAGAACAACTGATCATCCTGTTGACCATCGCCGGTCAAATCTGGATCGCCTGCAAAGTGATACTGAATTCCGCGGGCGCTGAGCAATACGTCAGGATCATGTCCTACGCCACCGGCATTCTGGTGTTCCTGATCACCAAGGCATTGGGGCTGACTTTCGCCGATCTGCTGCTGTCCTCGCTGGACCAGCGGGATGTCTTCATGCTGATCCTGATCGGGGCCATCGTCCCGTTCCTGGTGGGGGCGCTGGTGTCCGAAGTGACCATCATCGCAATCGGGATCGGCAGGCCCGTGCTGACCCGCTTCGTGCTGATGCTGGGCGCGTTTACGGCCGCGCAGGCGGCCTATACCAACTTCATTGCCGTCACCACCCATCTGACGACCTTGGACAAGGCCTTCATCCCCAATCTCTGCTATGCCGTTTCCGTGGGCCTGTGGCTGACCTTCCGTTACCGCGAGCAGGCGACGGGATACTAGGGCCAACCGCACGGACGGCGGTGCCAACCCGATAGACTTGGCGTATGAAGCCCGAAACCCTGGCGGGTCTGCTCTACCGCGCCACCGCCCTGCTGACCTCCCTGCCCTGGCCCTGGCTGCGCAACTCGGCCGACCTGCTTGCCTGGGTCTGGCGGCGCCTGGATGCGCGCGAAAGCAAGGTCGCCCGCCGCAATCTGCAGCTCGCCTACCCCGAGCTGCTGCCTTCCCAGCGCGAGGAGCTGCATCGCCGGATCCTGCGCACGACCGCGCGCCAGGCCTTCGAAACCCTGCGCTTCTGGACCCGGCCGCCCGCCGAAAACCTGGCGCGGCTGCGCGAGCGCCAGGGCGAGCCTTCGTACGATGCGGCGCTGGCCTCGGGGAAAGGCCTGATCGTGGTGGCGCCGCATTTCGGCAACTGGGAGCTGCTGAACCAGTGGCTGTCCTCGCGCGGGCCGATCGCCATCGTCTACAACCCGCCGGATTCCAAGGTGGGCGATGCCTTCCTGCTGCGCGTGCGCGGCGCCGACAACATCCGCCAGGTCCGCGCCGAAGGGCCGGCGGTGCGGCAACTGTGGAAGACGCTGAAGGACGGAGGCGCGGTCGGCATCCTGCCCGACCAGCAGCCCAAGATGGGCGACGGCGAATTCGCCCCGTTCTTCGGCATGCAGGCCCTGACCATGACCCTGGTCTCCCGGCTGGCCGAGCGTACCGGCGCCACCGTGCTGTTCGCCTGGTGCGAGCGCACCAGTGCCGACCTGGAGTTCGCCCTGCATGTGGAGCCGGCGCCGGACGGCATCGCGGACCCCGATCCGGTAGCCGCGGCGACTGCGCTCAATGCCATGATCGAGCGCATCGCGCGCCGCGATCCGGCACAGTACCAGTGGACCTACAAGCGCTATGGCGCGCGGCCGCCGGGAAGCGGCGAACCCAATCCCTACAAGGTGCAAACCCCGGCATGACCGATCTTCCCCGCACTCCTGCACCGCAGAACCCGCCAGAGGAAGCCATCGCGCCCACGGCCCCCTTGTTGGTCGATTGGCAGCACCTGCCGGCACGCGGCGCCAAGTTGGCTGCGTTCGGCGGAGCGCTCGGATCCGCGGTTCCGTTCGCGGTGGCGTCGGTTTTCCTGTCGCGACTCGCCGATTTCGGCACTCCGTGGCTGATCGCGCCCGTGGTCGGACTGCTGGGCGCGGCATTCGGCGCGTGGCTGGCGGTCAAACGCCACCGGCGCACGCTGTGGAAACTGGACGAGCAGGGTTTCGCCCTGCAGCGCGGACGCTGGTGGCAGACCGAGAGCCGCGTACCGATCTCGCGGGTGCAGCATCTGGATCTCAAGCGCGGCCCGCTGGAGCGCGCTTTCAAACTGGCCACGCTGGTGATCCACACTGCAGGAACGAAGATGGCGGCCGTGTCGGTCTCCGGATTGGACGGCGAGGACGCAGAGCGCCTGCGCGACCGGCTGGCGCGCCAGCTGGACCATGACGACGACGCACTGTGATGCAGACCGAAGCCATGGGCGAGGACAAACCCGAACGCCGACTGCACCCATGGTCGTGGCTGTTCGTGCTGGTGCAGCAGCTCAAGCAGTTCCTGGTGCCGCTGCTGGCCTTGCTGGTGTTCGGCGGTAGCGGCGGGCCCGGCGGTTTCTGGGCCGGCATCGGTCCGTTGGTCGCCGTGGGCGTATTGGTGGTGATCTCGGTGCTGCAGTACTTCACCTACCGCTACCGCATCGGCCGCGATGGATTGAGCATCCGCGACGGCTGGCTGCACCGCAGCCTGCGCGAGATCCCGTATTCGCGCATCCACAACGTGGTGCTGCACCAGACCGTGCTGCACCGCCTGTTCGGCGTGGCCGAGGTCAGGCTGGAATCGGCCGGCGGGCAGAAACCCGAGGCGCAGATGCGCGTGCTGCGGCTGGACGAAGCGCTGGCGCTGGAAAGCCTGATCAAGCATCGCGGCCAGGCGCCGGATGCCGATGCGCCCGCAGCGCAAGCCGACAGTCTGTTGTCGCTGCCGACTGCCGAAGTGATCCGCCTGGGCCTGGTTTCCAACCGCGGCATGATCGTGATGGCCGCGGCGTTCGGTGCGGCGTGGCAGGTGTTTCCCGACCAGGTGCTCGCCAATTATTTCGAACGCTTCGCGCGGCAACTGTTCGGTTACGCCAGTCACTTGCACTACGGCTGGATCACCACGGCCGCCGCTGCGGCTGCATTGATCTTGCTGGCGGCACTGTTGCTGCGTTTGCTCTCGGTGCTGTTGGCGCTGGTGCAGTACCACGGCTTTCGTCTCAGCGAAGAACAGCGCCGGCTCACGGTGGAGCGCGGCCTGCTGTCGAAACTGCGCACCAGCGTGGCCCGCCGGCGCATCCAGGCCTGGACCCTGCACGAAGGATTCCTGCACCGGCTGTTGAAGCGCCGTAGCCTGCGGATCGACACCGCCGTGGCCGAGCAACAGGGCAATAACGACCAACGCGCGCTGAAGGAATTGGCCCCCATCGCCACGCCCGAAACCTGCGACGCACTGATCCAGCATCTGTTGCCGCAGGCGCATTGGCCGCGAGCGGAATGGACGCCGTTGCCGGTGGCCGCCTGGTGGCGGTTGTTCCTGCCCACCCTGGTTTTCGTCTGCCTCCTGGCGCTCGCGCTGGTTTGCTATGCGCAGACGGCCTGGGGGTTATTGCCGCTGCTCTGGTTGCCATGGAGCATTCATGCGGCGATCCAGCAGGCGCGCCGCGCCGGTTATGCGGTGGACGAGCGCCTGGTGGCCGTCCGCGGCGGCTGGTGGTCGCGCCACTGGCGCTTCGCGGAAATCGACAAGTTGCAGGCGCTGCGCCTGGTGCGTTCGCCGATGGACAGACGCATGGGCACTGCAAGCCTGTGGATGGACACCGCCGGCGCCAGCGGCCTTGCGCCGCCGTTGCGGATCCGTTTCCTGCCGGAAGCCGATGCGCGACTACTGTATCTGCAACTCAGCCAGGCGCTGGTCCGCCGCAGGCTGCGCTGGTAGATCGGGAGCGTCTTCCAACCAGGCATTTACCGCGGCCACGATCCGGTCGTGGAACTTGCGGTCGTTTTCGAGGAAAAATTCCCGGGCCGCCTCGCCCAATTCTTCGCATTGCTCCTCATCGAGCGCCAATGCGCGCTCGACCGCATCGGCGATTCCGGCCGCGTCGACAAGCCATGTGGTCGCCGCGGCTTGGCGGCCGGTGGCCGCTACCGGAATCAGGATCCCGCGTTGCGGGGTAACCAGTTCATTCATGGGCGCTCCGTCCGTGGTGAGAGTCACCGCGCCCACTCCGAGGGCCTCCAAGAGGTAGTGTCCGAACCCCTCGGTGCGCGACGGGCACAGGTGGAAACGATGCGAATTCTGCAGCTCTTTGAGTACGTCGTCGGCCAAGTACCGGGTCAGCAGGGTGACATTGGCCGGAACGGGCTCGCTTTGCGGGACGCGCTTGGAACGCTGGACCACGGTCAGCGGCGGCCAGTGCGGATGCTGCCTCCAGGCCTCCAGAACGGACTGCGTGCCTTTGTTGCCGCTCTTGCCGGCGACATGCAGGAAGGCGCGCATGCGCGGCACCCGAGCGTCGCTGCGATCTTCGCTGGTGAATCCTATGTATTCGGTGCGACCGCCCAATCGGCGCAGGATTTCCTCGGCATGCCGCGTCTTGACGAAAACGCAGTCCATCCGTTGCAACAGATCGATGTCCGACTGCAACAGGTATTCGGGATTGGGCACCAGCACGTTCGTCTCGGCCCACGGCAGGTATTCGGCACGGATATGTTCCTGCATCAGGCTCAGGCGGAACGGGGCCTTTAGCCTCAGCAGGCGGCGCAGCGCGTTGCCCGCGCGCACAAAGCATGGCCGCAACCACTTGCGCAACTTTCCCCGCCTCAAGGCGGTGATGGTGATGTCCATGCCCGCGTCGGCCAGCGCCCCGGCAAGCAGGTTCATGTCGCGGGTCAGGCCGGCTCCGTTATCGGCGGCCACCAGATTTACACGCACATTTGCGGGCCGTACCGGGGGGAAACGCAGGATAGCCAAACTGAGGTGCGGCGATTGTGCAAACCATCACCGCAATAGTCCACAATCATGCGCCCATTCATTCGCGGTCAATTTTACAGCGATGCGAAGCCCACCTCTTTTCCCGGCTGGACCTGCGGCCCGCGAACAACGCGGTCCTGCCCCCGGTTGCGCCGAAAGACATGGAATGGACGAGCGCGCCACGGGAACGAAGACTTGAGTGCGCGTCCCTTGATCGTGCGCACTGGCGCCTTCGGCGACGTGGTGGTGCTCACCACGCTGATCCATCTGCTCAGCGCCCGCTATGGATCGCCGGTCGATGTGGTCGGCGCCGATGCCTGGACCGAAGCGCTGCTGGCCGACGACCCGGCGGTCGCCGAAATCCATCTGCTCACCAGCCGCAATACGCCGTACGCGCTGAATCCCAGCCAATGGCGGGTCGCGCGCTGGTTGCGCCGGCGCGGCCGCGGGCCTGTCTACATGTGCGACAACCATCCGCGCCTGCTGGCTCTGCTGCGGCGTGGCGGCGTACGCGAAGAGGACATGGTGCGGCGGCCGATCGAGGACGAAGCACCGGAAGCTCCGATCCGTCTCTGGCCGGACCGCTGGTTGGACATGGGCATGCGCGATCCCGTTTCGCCCTTTCCGACGCACGCAGTCGATGCGCAGGCTTACCGGCTGCCGTCGCTGGTGCTGGGCGACGCCGCGCGCCAGGAATACCGTCGTTGGAAGCAGGCCAAAGGCCTGCGCGGTCCGTTGATCCTGCTGCAGCCCGGCAACAAGCGCACCCACAAACGCGGCACCGTGGCCACGCGCCAGCATCCGAAGTTCTGGCCGCCGGAATCTTGGGCCGCATTGGCCGATGCGATCTGGCAGGACCTGCCCGACGCGCAGGTGCTGTTGTGCGGATCGCCGCAGGAGCGATCGGTGCTCGAGGAAATCCGCGTTGCCGCCGGCAACGATCCGCGCATGCACAACCTGGGCAGCGAACTGCCCATCCCTCGCTTGCTCGCGTTGATCGAGGACGCGCACAGCATGGTCTCGGTGGATACCGGCCCGGCGCATGCCGCCGCCGCGCTGGCTTGCCCGCTGGTGGTGATGTTCGGTCACGCTTCGCCGCTCAAATGGCGTCCGCTGGGACCGGGCAAGGTGCTGGTGCTGCGTGGCGAACGCGGCGATCAGAGCGAAGTGCGCGACCTCTCGGCGACGCAGGTGATTTCGGCCTGGCGTTCGGCGGTTGCGGGCGACCCGCATTCGTCCTAGTCCATGCGGCGACCCGATGCCGTCAGCGCGCCGGGCCCCAGTAACCCAGGCGATGCCTGATCTGCAGGTTGCGCAGGCGCGCGGCCAGGGGCTTGGCGCGTAGCGAACCCATTTCGCCATCGATGAAATCCTCGGTGGCGGCGATCACCCGCTCTGAGGAGCGCCCATCGCGGTAGGGATGTATGGCATCGGCATAGCGCAGTATTTCAGCGCGCAACTCCGGGGTGGGCGCGAATGCCCGCTCCAGCATCGCCGGCAGCAGCGCGCTGTCGGAGAAATCGAGCATGTGCGGTTTCGGCGCGCGGTTACGGAAGGTGACCACCGGCTTGTGCTGCACCACGAACTCGGAAACGATCGACGAAGTATCCGACACCAGCACATCGGCGACCCGTTGCGCCGCCATCAACTGCTCCGTTTCGACGAAGCTTGCATTGGGGCCCGACAGGGAGCGGTAACGGTCGAACCATTCCTGCGGGCATTTGGGGTGCAAGGTCAGCAGCCAGTAGCGGTCGCCGCGCGCGACTTCGGCGGCGATGGCGTCGAACAGCAATGGCGCTGCGCTCAGCCGCTCGGTGAAGGTGGAACCGAACAGAACGATGCGGCGGCCCGCGGCGGGCAGCTTCAGCGCATCGTCTTCATGCGCGCCGTGGCGGAACAGGGGATCGAGCTTTGGCCAGCCGGTTTCGGCCACCGCGAAATGCCCTTCGCGTTCGGCGAGCGCGCGGAACGGCGCCGTGGTCGCCGGCCCCTGCGTGCAGTACAGATCGAACATGCCCCTGACCCGGAAGTGACCGCGGCTGTCGCCGCGCTTCTCCACATTGAAGCCATGGAACACCTGCACCTTGGCGCCGGAAACGAAGGACGGCACCCAGTTGGCCGCGCTGAACACCGCACGCGGACGCAGCGCCAGCGCCTCGCGCAGGCCGACCGCGCGCACGGGCGTTTCCCAGCGCCCTCCGGATGCCGCACCCTCCAGCCAGGCCGAAACGGACTGGCCCGACTCATGCAATGCGCGCGCCAAAGGTTGCAGAATAGGCAGCGCATACCGCTCTGTAGCGAACAACAGGTACTCGGCCATCGATACGTCCCTAACCAGCGCTCACGACGAGCGGCCTCGGCTTTCGGCCTGCATTATCACTTTCAACGAGGCCGACCGCATCGCCGATTGCCTGGACTCGGTGTCGTTCTGCGACGAAGTGGTCGTGGTCGACTCCGGATCCACCGACGATACGGCAGCGATGGCCGAACAACGCGGCGCGAAGGTGCTGATGCGGCCTTTCGACGGCTACCGCAGCCAGAAAGCGTTCGCCGCCGCGCAGGCCAGCCATGAATGGATCCTCACCCTCGATGCGGACGAGCGCATCGACGACCGCTTGCGCGCCTCGATCCAGGCCGCGCAAGCCGGCGGTTTCGCCGGTGCGGCCGGTTACCGGTTCGCCAGGCTTTCCTGGTATTTCGGAAAATTCCTGCGCCACGGCAATGCCTATCCCGACCGCGGCCTGCGCTTGTTCGACCGCCGCCGCGGCGGCTGGCGCGGCGATCGCGAGATCCACGAAGCGGCGAGCGTGGACGGGCCGATCCTGCCGCTGGAAGGCGATGTCGTCCATTACCCTTACCGCTCGCTCGAACAGCAGCTGGCGAAGACGCAAACCTATGCGCGGATGATGGCCGAACACGAGCATGCGCGCGGCAAGCGCGCTTCGTTGCTCAAGCTGGTGCTGTCGCCCGCCTGGCGGTTCTGGCGCGGTTATGTTTTCAGGCTCGGCTTTCTGGACGGTTGGCAGGGGCTCGTATACGCCTATGTGCGCGCCAACTACGTACGGCAGAAATCGATCATGCTGCTGATGCTGCAACATGCGCAGCCGGTATCGGGCAAGAAGCGCGAATAACCGTTCACGCTGGTGCCGCGCTTTGCGCGGACGGGTTCTCGCGCAGGGACAGGCCGAGCAACAGACCTACCAGGACCGCATAAAGCGTTGTGGTCAAGGCATGCGCGAACATGGATTGGGTGATTCCGGACAGCACGTAGACCACGACCAGCATCAGGCCGGCCCAAGCGGAACCCTTTGGTATGGCCAGGCGGTGGGCGACGATGATTCTCAGGAAATGGCCCGCAGGAAGCAGATAAAGCGCGACGATCAGCAAAAGCCCGGGAATGCCCATGGTGGCGGACCATTGCGCCAGGTCGTTATGGGCATGGTGGAGCGTGCAGACGGTCAATTCCTGCGTGCGGCATTCGGGCAGCTGCTCTACCAGGGTGCCGAACCGATCTATGCCCAGCCCAGTCCAGGGATGATCCAGGAACGCGCGCCAGGCCAGCGACAGGAATTCCAGTCTTGCGCCGACCGCTGAATCCACATGGCCGGCGGAATATTTCTGCAGGTCCGTCTGGATGTTCTCCAGCCGCATATGCGCCGTCAGCCACGGCACCGCGCACATCAGCGCCAGCAACAGCAGCAACGCGCCCAGGGAAACGCCGATGCGAACCTTGGCTGCGCGGCCGCCGCTGCCGATCGCCGCGACCAGCACCAGCAGACCCAGGCCCGGCAATACTCCGCGACTTCCCGACAGCACGATGGCGATGGTTCCCAGCGCCAGCATGAGGGCCAGCAGCGGCAGCGTCCAAGGCCGTTTATCCTGCGGGCGGCAATAGACCGCCAAGACCAGCAACGCCAGCACGGCGTTGGCGAATACGATGGGATTGCCGCCGCCGCCGGCGCGCTCGACCCCGGAAATCATTTCGCCTATAGCGATGACGCAGGCGAGAACCACCCCGGACATCGCGCCGATCCATAGCCAGAAGCGCGAGGGAGCCAACGCGAACGCCAACAATCCGCACCAGGGCACCAGCAGGAACCTTGCGTAATTGTCGACGGTTCGCCAATCCTGCCCGGAAAACTGCATGGACAAGATCGCCAGCCCGAGCACCAGGACCGCGAGCAGCGCGACCGAACGCAGCACATGCCCGGTCTCGTTCCATGCCTCGGCAAGCAGATCTGGCACCAGCAGCGTGGCCGCCGCCAACAGCACTCCGAAAGCGGCGAAACCCTTGGGCAGTAGTACCGGCGCAGTAGCGCAGACCAAGGACAGCCCGGCGACGGCGGCGGCGAAACCTTGTCGCTCCAGATGACGTTGCGAGTAGAGCCCTCTTCCCGAAACAGCCATTTTTCGCTCGATCCAGCATTGAAGTCGGAACGCCCGATGGTAGCCGGCAAAGCGTAAATTCCCGAGTAATTCCGTCTCACAATTGCGAACGGAATACTTAACGATGCGTTCAGGCGCGGAGACTGTTCACTCAGGTTTCACTATCGACTAGCCGAGATCGCGCTTGCGCAACAACGCATAGAAAAACCCGTCCATGCCGTGTTCGCCCGGCAATCGCTGCCGGCCATGGCCCGCCGCATGGCCGTAACGCACATCCAGCGTTTGCGGCAGCGCGTCGGCGGTGCGCGCCACGAAACGGGACATCTGCTGCTCGTTCTCGTCCTTCAAAATCGAGCAGGTCGCATAAAGCAGCACTCCTCCCGGCTTGACCGTCTTCCACAGGCCGTCCAGCAGGCGCGCCTGCAAGGCCACCAGCGAAGACAGGTCTTCCGGACGGCGATGCAGCAGCACATCGGGCTGCCGCCGCACGATGCCGGTCGCCGAACAGGGCGCATCCAGCAGCACGGCGTCGAACGGTTCGCCGTCCCACCAGGTTTGCGTATCGCTTGCGTCGGCCACGCGGAACTCGGCCTGCGCGCCGATGCGCGCCAGCGTTTCCCGCACCCGGTTCAACCGGCGTTGATCGACGTCCAGCGCCAGCAGACGCAGCGAAGGATCGCGCTCCAGCAGATGGGCGGCCTTGCCGCCCGGCGCAGCGCAAGCATCCAGCACGCGCGCACCCGGCATGAGCGGCAACGCATCGGCCACTTGTTGCGCGGACCCGTCCTGCACCGAGGCATCGCCCTCGGCGAAACCCGGCAACGCCGCCACCGCGACCGGCAGATCGATGCGCAGCGCATCGGGCAGGTCCGGATCGGTGCCCGAAGCGATGCCCGCCTCCTGCAAACGCACAGCATATTGATCGCGCGTGCCCTTGCTGCGGTTCACCCGCAACCACAGCGGCGCGGCATGCGCGCTGGCTTCGAAGATGGCCGCCGCATGCCCGCCCCACTCCAGGTTGATCTTCTTGCGCAACCACGCCGGCCAGGCCGCGGCCGGATCCGATTCGGGAAGCCCTTCGCGCTGCGCGCGCCGCAGCAACGCATTGACCATGCCGGCCTGGTGCGGCCTGCCCAGCGCGCGTGTGGCTTCCACCGTGGCCGACAATGCAGCATGCGCCGGCAAGCCCATCGCATCGATCTGGGCGAAACCCACCAGCAACAGCGAGCGCAGGTCGCCGTCTTTTTCTCCCAACGGCTTCTGCAGCCAGAGCTGCAACGCCGCGTCGTAGCGCGCGCGCTGGCGCAGGGCCGAGAAACAGATCGCCTCCAGCAAGGCGCGGTCGCGCGGATCGGGCAATTGCGCCAGCGCCGTGGCCAGTTCGCCTTTCAGGGAACGGCCGCGATGGATCACCGCGTCCAGCGTTTTGGCGGCCAGCACGCGCGTGGCGACGCCGGGGGCGGCGCCTGCGGATGAGCCGCCATTGGATGAAGCGTTCAAAGCGTGGCCAGATCGCGGCGCGCGTTCAGATAATCGGCGGCGGTGATCGCCTTGCCGCCTTCGCGCTGGATCACGCGCAGACGCAACGCGCCTTCTCCGCAGGCGATATCCAGGCCTTGCTTGCCGGCGGCCAGCAGCGTGCCCGGTACCGACGCATGCGGAAGATCCAAAGCCACCGCGCCGCGGATGCGCAGACGCTCGCCCGCCACCAGCGCTTCGGCGACCGGCCAGGGCTCGAAGGCACGCACCTTGCGCGCCAGAACCGCAGCCGGCTGGCTCCAGTCCAGACGCGCCTCGTGCTTATCCAGTTTGTGCGCATAGGTCACTCCCTGCTCGGGTTGCACCCAGGGCACCGGCCGCACGTCGGCGCGCAGCAATGCCAGGCCATCGGCCAGTACGCCTGCGCCCAGCTCGGCAAGCCGGTCGTGCAGTTGTCCGCCGGTTTCTTCCGGGCCTATGGGCGTGGTTTGGGCCAGCAGCACCGGACCGGTGTCCAGGCCGGCTTCCATCTGCATCAGGCAGACGCCGGTTTCGGTATCGCCCGCCTCGATGGCGCGCTGGATCGGCGCGGCGCCGCGCCAGCGCGGCAACAACGAGGCATGCACGTTCCAGCAGCCGAAGCGCGGAATCTCAAGCACCGCGCGCGGCAGGATCAAGCCGTAGGCCACCACCACCAGCAGGTCGGGCTCCATCGCGCGCAGCGCCTCCTGCGACTCTTTGCGCTTGAGCGTTTCCGGCTGCAACACCGGAATCCCGCGCTGGATCGCTTCCAATTTGATCGGGGAAGGAGTCAGCCCACGCCCGCGCCCCGCCGGCCGGTCCGGCTGCGTATAAGCCGCGATCACCTCGCCGTGCGCATGCGCGGCGCGAAGACTGGGGACGGCAAAGGCCGGCGTGCCGGCGAAAACGATTCTCATGATGGGGGAATGGGGATATAGGGAATGGGGAATGGTAACGGCCAAGAGACGGCTAACCGCCTTTTCTATTCCCTATTCCCCATTCCCGATTCCCGGCCGTTCAAGCCGCGTCGCCCGCCAGCTTGCGCTGCTTGGCCAGCTTCTTGCGCACCATCTCGCGCTTGAGCGGGGACAGATAGTCGACGAACAGCTTGCCGTCCAGGTGGTCCATCTCGTGCTGGATGCACACCGCCAGCAGACCGTCGACCTGCAGCTGCCGCGGCTGGCCGTCGCGGTCCAGGAAGCGCACGTCGATGGAATCGGCGCGAGTCACGTCGGCGAAGATGCCGGGCACCGACAGGCAGCCCTCCTGGTAGACCTGCTCGCCGGTCCTGGAAAGGATTTCCGGGTTGATGAACACCTGCGGAGCGCTTTTGTCCTCGCTGATGTCGATGACCATGAAGCGCTTGTGCACATCGACCTGGCTGGCGGCAAGGCCGATGCCCGGGGCTTCGTACATGGTCTCGAACATGTCGTCGAGCAGGCGCTGGAACGCGGGATCGGCGATCTGCGCGGAATCCACCGGCGCAGCCTTGGTGCGCAGCCGGGGATCGGGGAATTCGAGGATGGGGAGCAGTGACATGGCAGTTCTGTAATGGGGATGCCGTCGGAATTCGGCAAGGCCTCACGGATTCTAACTCGCGGGCTTGCTTAGTGGCCCGGTTTCTGGACTATAGTGCGGACAACCTGTGGGGAATCAGGTGGGGATCATCATGTTCAGAAAATTTCGTACGGTTCTTGCCGCCGCCGCGTTCATCGTGGCCACCTACGCCGCGGCCGCCGAAATGTCCGGCGCCCACCCCGACACCTACGTGGTGAAAAGGGGCGACACCCTCTGGGACATCTCCGCCAAATTCCTGAAGAAGCCCTGGCTGTGGCCGGAGATCTGGCAGGCCAACCCGCAGATCAAGAATCCCCATCTCATCTACCCCGGCGACGTGATCAGCCTGGCCTACCTCGACCGGGTGGCCTTGCAGCCGGGTCCGCGCGAGGAAGCGCCGATCGGTGCGATCCCGCTGGCCGACATCGAACCCTTCCTGAAGAACCTGCGCGTGACCGACAGCTTCGAAGAGCTGCCGCGCGTGGTGGGCCTGGAAGAAGACCGCCTGCGCAGCTCGGGCGGCCAGCTGATTTACGGCGTGGGCCTGGAAGGCGCCCAGGTCGGTCAGCGTTTCGCGATCGTGCGCCCCACTCTGCGCTACACCCACACCCGCTTCGTCTCCAATGGCCGTTACGCGACCTACAAGGAAGACCTCGACTTCCGCGGCAAGCGCATCGGTTCGGAAACCATCGACTGGGACCGCAGCTGGAACAGCGCCGCCCTGGATACCGGGCCCAAGCTCGAACTGCTGGGCTATGAACTGGCCCAGGTCAGCGTCGGCACCCTGACCCGCGGCGTGGTGCCCGGTTCGGACGCCAGCACGCTGGCCCTGGAAGGCAACGGCCACGAAGTCCGCGTCGGCGACCGCCTGATCCCGGTCGAGGCCCAGCCCTACGATCTGCAGTTCTTCCCGCACGTGCCCAAGGTGCCGCAGCCCGAGGGCAAGCTTCAGATCGCCGCGGTGGCCAATGCGCTGACCTCAGGCGGTCCTCGGGACGTGGTGGCCATTTCCGGCGGCAGCCGCGAAGGCATCGACAACGGCACCGTGTTCTCCATCTGGCGCCAAGGCAGCCACGTGATCGACCGCCTGCACGACCCGGAAGACTCGCGGCTTACCGAAACGCGTCCTAACTCCCGGACCAAGACGGGCAGCAGCGACCATGTGCTCCCCGACGAATACGCCGGCCATGTGATGGTGTTCCGCACCTTCGAAAAAGTCAGCTACGGCCTGGTCATGGAAGGCACCAAGCCGACCCGCGTGGGCTACGCGCTCAAGCATCCGGATGCGACCTACTGACCGCCGCTAGGAAATTTCCTATGCAGCAACGCGACGGCGCCCGAGGGCGCCGTCGTCGTTTCCGCCCTAGTCTGGAGGAATGCATGAACATGAAGAAGAATCCTTCGCCCTGCTGAAACTGATCCTTGCCGGCGGCGGCGTCGCGCCCCGACGCGCGCTGCTGGACGCCCATGGCGCCCCCGCGCGCAGTCTGGCCGCCGGAGCGTCGGCCTGGAGAGCGGCGGGTCTGAGCGAAACCCAGATACAACGGATCCGCCAGCCCGACGGCGAAACGCTGCAACGCGCGCTCCAGTGGCTGGAACACGCCCGTCACCACCTGCTCGGCTGGCACGATCCCGATTACCCGCCTTTGCTGCGCCGGATCGGCAGTCCGCCGTTGGCGCTGTTCGTGGACGGCGACCCCTCCCTGCTCTGGCATGCCGGCGTCGCCATCGTAGGCAGCCGCTCGCCTACGGCGGGCGGGCGCGACAATGCGTATTCCTTCGCCAGGGCTTTCGCCGCTTCCGGCACGGCGGTGATCAGCGGAATGGCGGCGGGCATCGATGCGGCCGCCCACGAGGCGGCGTTGTCGGTGCCGCAGGGGGTCACGGTCGCCGTGCTCGGCACTGGACCGGACCTTGCCTATCCGCCGCACCATGCCGGCTTGCGCGAACGCATCGCCGCGCGAGGAGCGGTGGTCAGCGAGCATCCGCCCGGCACAGCGGCCAAACCAGCGCATTTCCCCAGCCGCAACCGGATCCTGGCCGGACTGGCCCTGGGCACGCTGGTAGTGGAGGCCACCGAGCGCTCCGGCGCCTTGATCACCGCCCGCCAGGCCGGCGACAACGGGCGCGAGGTCTTCGCCGTGCCCGGGTCCATCCACAATCCTATGGCGCGGGGCTGCCACCGGCTGATCCGCGAAGGAGCCGGCCTGGTGGAGAACGCCCAGGAAGTGCTCGACGCGCTGGTGCCGATGGCCAGCGAACTGGCCGATTTCCTGCGCGGGCGGCTTGCGGGCAGCCTCGCCCGTCCCCATATCGGGGCCGACGCCGCGCTTGCGCCGCTGAACCCCGACTACCAGCCCTTGTGGCTGGCGCTGGGCCACGACCCAACCGGTATGGATTTACTGGTCGAGCGGACCGGATTGACGGCCGCCGAACTGTCCTCCATGCTGCTGGTCATGGAACTGGATGGACGGGTGGCGGTCGAACACGGGCGCTACTCGCGCAAGACCTAGTTTCTTTCCTCCACAGCGTCAGGGACGCAGGCCGAGGGGCAATGAAAGAGAGCATCCTGGATGTACTGCTTTACCTGTTCGAACACTACTTCACCGAAGACGCGGACCCCGTCCGCGACCGCGACTCGCTCCAGAACGGCCTGATCCAGGCCGGCTTCAGCCCAACCGAAATCAGCAAGGCGTTCGACTGGCTCGATGCCCTGGCCGAGCAGCGCCCGGCCGCCAGCGAACCCCGCATCGGCGGCCCTACCCGCGTCTACCACGGCCCCGAGCTGGAAAAGCTGGACGTGGAGTGCCGTGGCTTCCTGTTGTTCCTGGAACAGCACGGCGTGCTGGACGCCGACCAGCGCGAGCTGGTGCTGGACCGCGCCATGGCTCTGGACCAGGACGAACTGGACCTGGACGACCTGAAATGGGTCGTGCTGATGGTGCTGTTCAACCAGCCCGGTTCCGAAGCAGCTTATGCGTGGATGGAAACCCAGATGTTCGACGACGAACCTGAACCGGTACACTAAACCCCTGTGACCCTCCCCGTTGCGGGGAGGGCGAATCCTGCAGGGAACGCAATGAGCGAGTGGTATTACTCCGCAGGCGCCGATCAGCGCCAAGGGCCGCTGGACACGGATGGTTTGATAGCGCTGTTCCGCCAGGGCCGCATCGGCCTGGATACGCTGGTCTGGCGCGACGGCCAGGCGAAATGGCAGCCGCTGGGCGATTTCGCCGCGGAGTTGGGATTTGCCGGCGGCACGCTGCCGCCGCCGTTGCCGCCACGTCCGGTGTCGATGCCGCAACCTGTTTCGGCTCCGCCGAAATCCGGCATGTCCGGCTGCATGATCGCGATCATCGTGGCCGCAGTGCTCGCCATCCCGATGGTCGGCATCCTGGCGGCGATCGCATTGCCCGCCTACAACGACTACACGCTGCGGGCCAAGGTGGCCTCGGCCCTGCCCGTCGCCGAACCGGCGAAGGCGGCCTTGGTCGCGCACCTGACGAGCGAGCAAACCTGCCCGAACAACGAAGAAGCCGGCTTCGGCACGCCGGAGAGCTACGCCAGCGGCACCGTCGCTTCGATCTCCTTCGGCCAGTTCGAGAGCGATCTGTGCGGCATGGAATTGATCCTCACCGTGCCCGGCAAAGAAGCGCTGGACGGCAAGGCGGTGTGGCTGGAATACGATCCGTCCGATTCGTCCTGGCAATGCAGTTCGGAAATCGACGACAAGCTACTGCCGATCAAATGCCGCGGATGAGGATGCGCGTGCGCTGTTCGCGCTGACGCGGTTGAATTCGCAGCTTCGCGATGTTTTTTCGGCGAAGGATTCCGAGTTTCAAACCATTGCGCTTGGTCGGACGCGGCGCTTGGGGCTGATTTTTTCTGCAAACGGTCTGGGGAGACCACATGTCCATCTGGTATTACACCGACGCCGAACGGCAGCAGCAGGGGCCGCTGTCCACGGATGAACTCAAGCAATACTTCCACCGCGAAATCGTCAACCCGGACACTCTGGTCTGGCGCGATGGAATGCTGCACTGGCGCGCATTGGGCGAATTGGCCGAGCAGTTGAATCTGCTGCCTGCCGCCGCTGCGGTCGCCGAGGCGCCGCCATCGGCCAAGGCGGGACCGCCTGCGCTGGCGCCGTTGCCTCCGGTAGCGGAGCCCGAGCCCGCACCGACGATCGCTCCGGCGCCGACCAGCGGCCGCGCCGTGTTCAACTTGGGCAGCGAACCTTCCGAATTGCCGCCGCAGGTGCTGGCCGAGGCCCACCAGCGCGCCGTGCAGGCGCTCGACAACCTGGATTCCGGCAACCCTTACCGCCCCTCCCAGGCCGCGCTGCGCAGCCGCGCCCCGGCAGCGCGCAACCAGGACATCGTCTACGCCGGGTTCTGGAAACGCGCGGCGGCCGCCATCGTGGACGGTATCGTCGTCTGGATCATCGGCAGTTTCGGCGGCGAAGCGCTGGGCACCCTGCTGGGCGACCTTGCCGGTGGCGGCGAGGTTGCGGTGGCGATGATGATCCTGCTGGTCACCCTGACCCTGCAGGTCTGCTATTACGCCTTCTTCCACGCCTCGTTCAATGCCGCCACGCCAGGCAAGATGCTGATCGGCATCAAGGTGGTGCGCAGCGACGGCGAAAACATCAGCTTCCTGCGCGCGGTCGCGCGCTATTTCGCCACCATTCCCAGCGGCATCCTGCTGGGCATCGGCTACCTGATGGCCGGCTTCACCGCTCGCAAGCAGGCGCTGCACGATATGATCTGCGACACGGTGGTGGTGGATCGGTGGGCCTTCACCGCGCAGCCGGAAATGCAGCGGCACGAACTGGGAACCGCCGCTGTCGTGGTGCTGGTGGGTTATATCGGGTTGATAGTGCTGGCGGTGATATTCGCGGTAGCGCTGGGATTCGGCGATGCCCTTCGATATGCGCGCTGAAAGGATTTAAGGAACCTCCATGGAAAACTGGTACTACGCCGACGCCGAGCGCCAACGCCAAGGGCCGCTCAGTGCGGAAGAGTTGGCGCAACGCTTCCATCAGGGCCGATTGCGCCTGGATACGCTGGTATGGCGCGATGGCATGGCCGAATGGCAGCCGCTGCGCGATTTCACCGCCGAACTGGCCTTGCACCAGGCACCGGCGGAAACCTTCTACACGCCGGCCGAACCCGCGGCGGCGGCAACGACCGCCGGCGGAACGGCACCGGCTTTCGGGGAATCCAGCGGCGACGCGGCCGGCAGCGCTTCGCCCTACGCCCCGCCCAGCGCGGCGCTGACTTCCGACGAAGCCTTCTATGCTGGCGGCGAAGTGGTGTACGCCGGCTTCTGGAAACGCGTGGCGGCCTACATGATCGACGCCATGGTCATCGGTATTGCCACCCAGATCGTGCAACTGGTGGTGATGGGCGTGTTCTTCGGCCTCAGCGCCTCCAGCATGAGCAACCCGGAAACCATGTTCGCCAGCGGTACCGGCATCCTGTTCGTGCTGGCGCTGTACGTGGTGCCGCTGGCCATGAACGCCGCCTATTACGCCGCTTTCCACGCCTCCTCCAAGCAGGCCACGCTGGGCAAGATGGCGGTGGGCATCAAAGTGGTGCGCACCGATGGCACCCGCATCAGTCTGGCGCGTGGCGTAGGCCGGTTCTTCGGCACCATTCTGAGCAGCCTGACTATCGGCATCGGCTTCCTGATGGCGGCCTTCACCGAACGCAAGCAGGGCCTGCACGACATGATTTGCGACACCCTGGTCGTGGATAAATGGGCCTATACCGCCCATCCGGAATGGCAGAAACGTGAACTGGGCACGGTCACCGTTGTGATCCTTGCCATTTTTGGCGTGCTGATACTGCTTTTCGGGGCGATCATGGTGTTCGCAATGATCGGAATCGCCAGCTCCATGCGCTGACCGGGCTGCAGCCCGCGCTTGACAGCCATGGGTCCGGCGTGATTCCACTATAAATAGAAGAAACCTGAACGCCCGGGGCACACACCCCGGGCGTTGGCTTCTACGCCGCCCCCATCTGAAGGACACTCGCCGGCCCCGCCGGCGCTCGAACCCAACCCATGCCCAAGCACCTGCTCATCGTCGAATCGCCCGCCAAGGCCAAGACGATCAACAAATACCTCGGCAAGGACTTCACCGTCCTGGCTTCCTACGGCCACGTCCGCGATCTGGTGCCGAAGGAGGGGGCGGTCGACCCCGATCAGGATTTCGCGATGAGCTACGCGCTGATCGACAAGAACGAAAAACACGTGGAAGCCATCGCCAAGGCCGCCAAGGGCGCCGACGCGATCTATCTGGCCACCGACCCGGACCGCGAAGGCGAGGCCATCAGCTGGCACATCGCCGAGATCCTGAAGGAGCGCGGCCTGCTCAAGGACAAGACGCTGGAACGGGTGGTGTTCACCGAGATCACCCCACGCGCGATCAAGGAAGCCATGACCAAGCCGCGCCAGATCGCCGGCGACCTGGTCGATGCGCAGCAGGCGCGCCGTGCGCTGGACTACCTGGTGGGCTTCAACCTGTCGCCGGTGCTGTGGCGCAAGGTGCAGCGCGGCCTGTCCGCCGGGCGCGTGCAGTCGCCGGCGTTGCGCATGATCGTCGAGCGCGAGGAAGAGATCGAAGCGTTCATCGCGCGCGAATACTGGTCCATCGAGGCCGAGTGCGCGCACCCCTCGCAGGCCTTCACCGCCAAACTGGTGAAGCTGGATGGGCAGAAGTTCGAGCAGTTCACCGTCACCGACGGCGACACCGCCGAAGCCGCGCGTCTGCGCATCCAGCAGGCCGCGCAAGGCGCGCTGCACGTCACCGACGTGGCCAGCAAGGAACGCAAGCGCCGTCCTTCGCCGCCGTTCACCACCTCCACCCTGCAGCAGGAAGCTTCGCGCAAGCTCGGCTTCACCACCCGCAAGACCATGCAGGTCGCGCAGAAGCTCTATGAAGGCGTGGCCATCGGCGAGGAAGGCACGGTCGGTCTGATCAGCTACATGCGTACCGACTCGGTCAACCTGTCGCAGGACGCGCTGGACGAGATCCGCGACGTGATCGCTCGCGATTTCGGCACCGCATCGCTGCCCGACAAGCCCAACGTCTACCAGACCAAGTCGAAGAACGCGCAGGAAGCGCACGAAGCCGTGCGTCCCACTTCGGCGCTGCGCACGCCCGCGCAGGTGTCGCGATTCCTGTCCGACGACGAACGCAAGCTCTACGAACTGATCTGGAAGCGCGCCGTCGCCTGCCAGATGATTCCCGCCACCCTCAACACCGTCAGCGTGGAACTGGCCGCCGGCAGCGAGCACAGCTTCCGCGCCAGCGGCACCAGCGTGGTCGTGCCCGGCTTCCTGGCGGTGTACGAGGAAGGCAAGGACACCAAGACCTCCGAGGACGAGGACGAAGGCCGCAAGCTGCCGCTGATGAAGCCCGGCGACCGCGTGCCGCTGGATCGCATCCACGCCGAACAGCATTTCACCCAGCCGCCGCCGCGCTTCACCGAAGCGGCGCTGGTCAAGGCGCTGGAGGAGTACGGCATCGGCCGTCCCTCGACCTACGCTTCGATCATCCAGACCTTGCTGTTCCGCAAGTACACCGAAATGGAAGGACGCAGCTTCCGTCCCACCGACGTGGGCCGCGCGGTCAGCAATTTCCTCAGCGGGCATTTCACCCAGTACGTCGACTACGACTTCACCGCCAAGCTCGAAGACGAGCTGGACGCGGTGTCGCGCGGCGAAGAGGATTGGATTCCGCTGATGGAGCGGTTCTGGGGCCCGTTCAAGCAGCTGGTCGAAGAAAAGAAGGAATCGGTGGACCGCAGCGAAGCCACCGGCGCGCGCGAGCTGGGCACCGACCCGAAGACCGGCAAGCCGGTCAGCGTGCGCCTGGGCCGTTACGGACCGTATGCCGCGATCGGCAGCACTGCCGAGGACGCCGAAGACAAGCCGACCTTCGCTTCGCTGCGTCCCGGCCAGAGCATGCACACCATTTCCCTGGAGGACGCGCTGGAGCTGTTCAAGCTGCCGCGCAAGCTGGGCCAGGACAAGGACGAGGAAGTCAGCGTCGGCATCGGCCGTTTCGGCGCGTTCGCCAAGCGCGGCAGCGTGTACGCTTCGCTGAAGAAGGAGGACGACCCGTACACCATCGATCTGGCGCGGGCGGTATTCCTGATCGAGGAAAAGGAAGAGATCGCGCGCAACCGCGTCATCAAGGAATTCGACGGCAGCGATATCCAGGTGCTCAACGGCCGCTACGGCCCCTACATCAGCGACGGCAAGCTCAACGGCCGCATTCCCAAGGACCGCGAACCCGCTTCGCTGACCCTGGAGGAAGTGGTGAAGCTGATGGAGGAAACCGGCAAGCCGATGCGCAAGGGCTTCGGCAAGAAGACGGCGGCCAAGAAAACCACGGTGAAGAAGGAAGCGGCGCCGAAGAAAACCGCGGCCAAGAAAGCCGTGAAGAAAGTCGCCAAGAAAACCGCAGCAAAGAAGACCGTCGCGAAGAAGGCGCCGGCTCGCAAACCGGTGGCCCCGGTGGTCGAGCCTGTCAAATCGCTGCTGACGCCGGCCGCCAACATCGAGCTGGGCAAGAAGCGGATCGTCAAGGCGGCGAAGTAACTCGGCGCGGTGTCGAAGCTGGTGGCTGGGCAAGGCAGTTCGGGCTGCTCACATTGTGGGCGCCCGCCAAATGGAATCGTCATTCCCGCGAAGGCGGGAACCCAGCGACTTCCGCTTGTCCCTCAAGTGGGTCGCAACAAAGGCACTGGGTTCCCGCCTCCGCGGGAATGACGACCTGAAAATACTTCGATTGATTCAGGCATCGCTGTAGTCAATGCCATCCGCACACGAAAGCCGGTCGACCGGTCGCTTCCGATGATCAACTCGCTACTTTCAATCCACGAAGCCGCCACCGCCCTGCAGACCGGCGGCGTCATCGCCTATCCGACCGAAGCGGTCTGGGGCCTGGGTTGCGACCCGCGCGATGAGGGTGCCGTACTGCGGCTTCTGGCGATCAAACAGCGCGCCGTCGACAAGGGTCTGATCCTGATCGCTTCGAATCTGGAGCAATTGCGGCCGTTCCTGGATCTGGCCGCCGTGCCTGCGGAAAACCTGGCGGCGGTGCTTGCCAGCTGGCCGGGTCCGCATACCTGGGTGATGCCCGCCAGCGCCGCCGCGCCGCGCTGGATCACCGGCGCGCACGACGGCATCGCCGTACGCATCAGCGCGCATCCGCTGGTGATCGAGCTCTGCAATGCCTATGGCGGCGCCCTGGTTTCCACCAGCGCCAACCGGGCCGGACAGCCAGCGGCGTTCACCCGCGAGATGCTCGACCCTGTGGTGCTTGCAGGCGTGGACGGACTGGTCGCCGGGGAAACCGGCGGACTCGGCGCGCCTACCGCCATCCGCGAAGCGCTGACCGGCGCTGCCATCAGGTAGGTCGGGGTTACACCCCCGACGGGCGCGGTGCCGGATACCTCCCATACGTCGGGGGCGTAGCCCCGACCCACCAATACGCGCAAGATACCTGCATGCCGCTTCTTCGCCCCATAGCCCTGCTTCTCGGTCTGTCGCTGGCCGCCATGCCAGCACGCGTGCCTGCGCAGGACGTCACCATCTACCGCTGCATCGGTGCGGCCGGCAAGCTGACCCTGCGCGACTCGCCTTGCGCGAAGGGCGAAACCCAGGAAGTGCGTTCCATGCAGCGGCCCAAGGATCCCGTGCCCACAGCGCCGCCGGTGGCGAAAGCCGCCCCGCCACCCGCCCCGCCGCCGCGTGAAGTGCAGGTCATCTACCGCAGCCCACCACGCCCGATGTACGAATGCGTCACCGCCGACGGCGAGAAGTACACCAGCGACAACGGCGAAGGCAATCCGCGCTCGGTTCCTTTGTGGACACTGGGTTACCCGGCGTGGCCGCATCGCGGCGGCGGCGGATCCCGGCCGCCTGACGACCGCCATCCGCACCTGCCCGGCGTCATCGTTCCGGGTGGTTACACCTGGGTTCGCGACGAGTGCCACGCGTTGCCGCAGCAAGAGGTCTGCTCACGGCTGTCCGACCGCCGTTATGAAATCATCCGCCGCTACAACAGCGCCCTGCAAAGCGATCAGCATCGGCTGGAACTGGAGCAGCGCGGTATCGATGCGCGCATCGCCAACGACTGCGGAAACTACTGATGAAGTTCGGACACGTCCTGCCGATCCTGTTGCTGTTCGCATCGTCGGCGGACGCCGACGAAGTCGTGTTCTATCGCTGCACCGACGCCAGCGGTGCGCTGACCATGCAGAACATGCCGTGCCCGAAAGGCCAAAAGCAGGAAAAAAAGGTCATGCAGAGCGTCAGCACGGTGCCGATGGGAGACGCCGCGCCAGCCAAGCCGGCCCCGCCCCGCACACCGCCTTCCGCGCGGCCGCCGGCGACGGCCCCGACCGCTCCATCCCCGCCCAAGCCCGCCGAAGCCGTGGCGGACGGCGGCGCCGAGCCGTCAGCCGAGAACCGCTTGCCGCCCCCCGTTCTTTTCCAATGCGTCACCTACGACAAGGACACCTACATCACCGAGGGCGCGGAGCCCCAATCGCGCTGCGTCCCCCTGCGCACCGTGGGCCTGGACGGCAATCCGCAGACCGGCGCGGGCGAAGCCTGCGAGATGATGCGCGACCAATGCGCGCGCGTGGCCGACGGCGCGCTGTGCGAAGCGTGGAAGAAGCGCATGGGCGAAACCGAGGTGGCCTGGCGCTTCGCGCGCCCGGGCAATGAAGCGAAGAACAAAGCGGAGTTCGAGCGCACGCAGAAGATCTGGCGCGAGAGCGCCTGCGGGGAGTAGTGCTTTTTCCTTCTCCCATTGGGAGAAAGCGCCCATAGAGCCTGCCCCGTACTTGATACGGGGGCGGATAAGGGAATGAAGTATCAGCCTGTAATGAAAGTTGGATGGGTAGTCACTGCCATTCCCTCATCCGTCGCTTCGCGCCACCTTCTCCCAGAGGGAGAAGGAAAATCAGAATCCGTAACGCAGGAACCCGCCATCCACCGCGATACATTCGCCGGTGATGTAGCTGGCGGCCGGCAGACAAAGGAAACCGACCGCGGCGGCCACTTCCTCGGGTTCGCCGATGCGGCGCATGGGCGTGCGGTCTATCACTTCTTCGTAGTAGTCCGCGTCGGCCAGCTTGCCCGAGGTGCGGCGCGTGCGGATGTACCACGGCGCCACCGCGTTGACGCGCACGCCGTCCTCGGCCCATTCCACCGCCAGGTTGCGGGTGAGCTGTTGCAGCGCGGCCTTGGTCATGCCGTAGGGCGCCCCGCTGCGTACCGCGGTGATACCGGACACGCTGCCGACGTTGACGATGCTGGACACCGCATGGCGGGTCAACAGCGGATGCGCGTAACGCGAGAGTTCGAACGCGGAGAAAAGATTGATTTCGAATATCCCTCGCCACTCGTCCTCGGTGTAGTCCACCGTGGCCTTGGTCAGGTTGCCGCCGGCGTTGTTGACCAGGATGTTGAGGCCATCGGCGTGGTCTTCCACCCAATCGAGTATTTCGCGGCGGTCTTCGTCGTCGGCGACATCGGCGGCCATGGCGTTGATGGAGCGCTCGGGGAATTCGTCCAGCAGCTCGTCGCGCACCGCTTCCAGCGCATCGGCATCGCGCGCCACCAGCATTACGTCGGCGCCGAAGCCCAGCAGCTCGCGGGTGACGGCCAGGCCTATCCCCGCGCTGGCGCCGGTGATCAACGCCAGTTGTCCATCCAATCGCCAACGGTTGGGAGTCATCGCATCGCCCTTCACGGATGGGCGTAGCATAACGCCACGATCCGTGGAGACGCCTTCATGAAAGCATCCCTGTTCCGTACCGGCTGCCTTGCCCTCTCGCTGGCAGGACTGGCCGCCTGCAAGCCCGAGCCGCCGCCGACCGACGAGCCGCCCGAGCCCCAGGCCACGGCTACCGGCAACACCGAACTGCGCGATGCGATCCAGAAGCCGATCGATCAGGCCAAGGCGGTAGAGGGTACGGTGCAGGAAGCGGCGGACAAGAACAGCGCCGCAATCGACGCTGCTTCGCAGTAACCGCGTCGCCGTAGGGCGGGCATTGCCCGCCGCTCTTCCCGCGCCTCGAATCTTGCCCGCAAGTCGGGGGCGTAGCCCCGACCTACGCTTCGATCACAACCCGCAGAAGCAATACACCAGCGCCTTGACCGGCGCGCCGTTGCGGCTGTTGGCGGCCTGTTCGACGAAGCGCAGCTGCGCGTCGGTCTCCGGCATCGCTTTGGCCAGCAGCGCGCGGGCTAAATCCGAATCCTTCAACCAGGCCGAACCGATGCGGCTGCCTGCGAAACCGCTCATGAACTGCGAGAACGGCGAAGCCATCTTCTCGATGTAGCGCACGCGGTATTTGTCCGGCTTGCCCAGCTTGGCGCGCGCGGCGGCATCGGCGACGGCGGCTTCGAAACCGCCCAGCTCATCGACCAGCCCGCGCTCTTTGGCCTGCGCACCGCTCCACACGCGGCCGCGTGCGATGGCGTCGATCTCTTCCACCGGCTTCTTGCGCGCGGCGGCGACCTTGCCAGTGAAATCGGCGTAGCCCTTGTCGATCACCGACTGGACCACGCGGCCCACGGCCGGATCCATCGGTCGGGTGATGTCGAAGGCGCCGGCGAAACGCGTGGTACCCACGCCGTCGGTGTGCACGCCCACCTTGTCCAGCGTGCGGGTGACATTGGGAATCAGGCCGAAGATGCCGATGGAACCGGTGATGGTCGAGGGATCGGCGTAGATGCGGTCGGCGTTCATCGAAATCCAGTAACCGCCCGAAGCGGCCAGATCGCCCATCGACACCACCACCGGCTTGCCGGCGGCCTTCAGCGCGGCGACTTCGCGGCGGATCTCTTCCGACGGATACACGCCGCCGCCCGGGGAATCCACGCGCAGCACCACCGCCTTCACGTCCTCGTCGTCGCGCGCTTCACGCAGCAGCGCCGAAGTGGACTTGCCGCCGATGGTGCCGGCCGGCTGTTCGCCGTCGGTGATTTCGCCTGCGGCCACCACTACGGCGACCTGCGGGCGTTCGTCGGCGATACGCACCGTTTTCGCATCCAGCTGGGCCAGGTAACCGCCCAGCGAGACGCTGCGGAAACCATTGTCCGAATCCTCGTCGGCCACGCCGCGTTCGGTCAGCAGCGTCTCCACTTCTTCCTGCGTCTTCAGTCCGTCCACGAGCTTCTGCTGCAGGGCGAATTTGGCCAGGTCGCCACCGGCGGCGGCGATGCCTTCGGGCAGGGTGTCGATGCCCGAAGCCAGTTGCTCGGGCGTCACCTTGCGGGCTTTGGCGATGTCGGCCAGGTAGCGCTGCCAGATATCGCTCATCCAGAACAGGTCGGCTTCCTTCGATTCCTTGGAAGCGGCGTCGAGGATGTACGGCTCGGCGGCGGACTTGAATTCGCCCACGCGGAACAGGTGCACGTCCACGCCCAACTTGTCCTGCAGACCCTGGCGGTAGTACTGGCGGTAACGGCCCAGGCCTTCCAGCAGCATGCTGCCCATCGGATCGATGTAGACCTCATTGGCCTGCGCGGCCAGCAGATATTGCGACTGGTCCAGATTCTCGCCGAACGACACGATCTGCTTGCCCGAAGCGCGCAGACGCGCCAGCGCGGCGGCCACTTCGCGCATCGAGGCGTAGCCGCTGGGCTGCAGCTGGTCCACGCGCAGAAGCACGCGTTCGATCTTCTTGTCGTCCTTGGCCGCGTCGATGGCGCGGATCAGGTCGCGCAGCTGGATCTCTTCGGCGTTCTTGTCGCCGAAAGCCTTGGCCAGCGCGCGCGTGGCGGGGTCGGCGCTGTACTGCTCCACCAGCTTGCCTTCCGGCGCGATCACCAGCGTGGTCCTGTCCAGCAACGGCTTGACCCCGTTGCCGCGCCCTACCGCCGCCACGAAAATGACCAGGAACAGGAACAGCAACCCGAAGAACAGGAAGTTGAGGATCAGCCTGCGGGTGAAATTCATCACGTTCCACAGGCCGACGAAGAAGGCGGCGATGGGACCGCGATGGACGACTTGATTCATGGGGGGCGAGCTCCGGATAACCGACGCCAGCTTACCGTTTGCCCGCCGCGCTTACATGCCCCGTAAGTCACTGCCCGGAATCTGTGAGACGGGAAGCCCCAACAGCCGCCGGCTGCTGCGCTGGAAACGCGTGGCCATCAGTACCGCTGCGGCGGTCAGGCCCACGATCAGGCCCATCCACATGCCCTGAGGCCCCCAGCCCAGCCCCAGTCCCAATCCCGCACCCAGCGGCATGCCCAGGCCCCAGTAGGAAAGCACCGCCAGCCACATCGGTACGCGGGTGTCCTTGAGCCCGCGCAGCGCGCCGGCCGACAGCACCTGGATGCCATCGGGAAACTGGAACGCCGCCGCGTACAGCAACAGGCTGCCGGCCAGCCCCGCCACCGCCAGATCGCGCGTATACAGCGCCACCACCGCATCGTGGCCCAGCAGCAGCGCCGTGGCCGACAATGCCTGCGTGCCCAGCACGATCACGTAGCCGGCATGCGCCGCGCGGCGGACGCCCAGCGCATCGCCCGCCCCAAGCGCATGGCCCACGCGCACGGTGGTGGCTTCGGCCACGCCCATCGGAATCATGAAACACAGCGCCGACACGTTGATCGCGATCTGGTGCGCCGCCGCCGGCACCGCGCCCAGGCGCGCGATCAGCAGCGCGGTGGCGATGAACAGACCGCCTTCCATCAGCACGGTGACGCCGATCGGCAGCCCGGTGCGCAGTAGCTGCGCGATCGGCTTCGGATGCGGACCGTCGAAACGCGCGAACAATTGCAAGTGCGAGAAACGCCTGGCATTCCACAAGTAGAGGGCGAAGGCCAGCGCCTGCGACCACATCATGATGGCCGAGGCCACGCCCAGGCCCGCCGCGCCCATTTCCGGCAATCCGAAGTGGCCGAAAGTGAAGGCGTAGCCCAGCGGCGCGAGCACCGCCAATCCGCCGAACCCGATCAGCATCGTCGGCAGGGTCCAGTGCATGCCTTCGCTCAGATAGCGCATGCAGAAGAAAAGCGTCAGCGCAGGCGCGCCCCAGCGGATGCCGTGCAGGAAGCCGCGCGCGCCGGGAATGATTTCCGGTGCGATCCCGAACGGCGCCAACGCATACGGGACCAGGCTGAGGAAGGCGAACATCAACAACCCCAGGGCCAGGGCCAGCCACAGCGCCTGCCGGAACAGCGGACCGATCTCCGCGCGGCGTCCGGCGCCGTTCAACTGCGACACCGAAGCGGTGAGCGAGATCAGCGTGCCGATCGGCACCATCATCGGCAGCCACAACAGTGCGGTGCCGATGGTGACCGCGGCCAGCGTCTGCGTGCCGTGGTGGCCGGCGATGACGTTGTCGACGAAACCGATCAGACCGGTGGACACATGGCCCAGCACCAGCGGCAGGGCGAGCGTGGCCGTGGCGCGCACTTCGCTGCCGAAGCGCGGGAGTTGGGAAGTCTGGGGCGTCATGGAAACGATCTTTACGACTGCGGTCGCGCGGACGCGCTGGCACCGGGTCGGAGGGCCCGGTAGTCTAGGGCATGTCCGTCGTATATGAAGTCAATTTACCGGTCATGTCCGTCATTTACGAAGTCAACTTGGCCGTCGACCGCGAAATCGCCGCCGAATATCGCGACTGGCTGATCGCGCACGTGCAGGAAATGCTCGCACTGCCCGGCTTCACCGGCGCGCGCCTGATGGAAACCGCACCGGACCAGGCCGACGCCGCGGAAACCGTCTTCTGCACCCAGTACGAACTGGTCGATCAAAGCGCGCTCGACGAATACCTGCGCCTGCATTCGGCCCGCATGCGCGCCGACGGGATCAACCGCTTCGGCGACCGGTTCCGCTCCACGCGCCGCGTATTGCGCGACCTGGGCCGCTACTGATCCAGTTTTCCCCTCAGCCAGGCGGCCGTCTGCGCCGGGGATACCGACAACAGCTCGCTGCGCAGCGCCTGCCGGTCCTGCGGCGGCGTGCGCTGCGCCAGCACGGCAAGGTCGGCGCGCTGCTGCGCATCCATGCTCCGCAGCCTGGCCAGCAGCGCCAGACGCTGCGGTGCGGAAACGTAGGCCAGCAGCGGATGCAGCGAGGGATAGTCGCGTCCCAGCACCGGCCCCAACCTCCAGCCACGCTGGTGCACGTCGTCCAGCGCATCGAACTGCGCGCGCAATGCCTGCTTGCGTTCCGGCGGAAACGCATCGACCTGGGCCGCCAGCGCGCGCAGGCTGTCGCGTTCGCCGGCCTCGAGCTGCAGCCAGGCCTGGTAGCGCGCGCGGCGTTCCTCGCGTTCGCCGAGCGGCAACGCGTTCCAGGCGGCCAAGCGCTGCCCGAACTGCACGCGCTGCTCGGGCGTCATCGCTTGCAGCCGCGCCTGCCGCTCGGGCCGGGCCAGGGTGCCTGGAGCCGTTGCGGCGTCCGCCCCGGCCGCTGGAACGGACGCGGCATGCAGCGATACGGCGGTCAGCAATGCAGCCAGAATCACGACGGCGCGACCTTTTGCCGAGCCGTTGTTTGCCGGCGACCGATCAGAACTGCGCATCGGTCGTCTCCGTTCCCGTGGCCTTCGACGGAGCTTCCGCTCCGGCCTTGTCTTCGGACGCATCTTCGGCAGCGTCCGACGGCGCGCTGGCGCCAGCCGCGTACCAGGCCAGGAAATCGGCATCGCGCGCGATCGCTTCGTCCTGCGGTTCGAGCACCAGTTCGAAGTCCGGATGCGTGAGCAAGGCCGTGGCCGCATCGAACTTCGCCGCAGGGGCTTGTTCGGGCAGATCTTCGCTGGTGATTTCCACGCTGTCCTGCAGGCGCTGGACGCCGTTCTCGCGATTGGCGCCAGCGCTGCGCGCGGCCTGCCATTGCGGCCACCACCAGGTCGCCGCCAGCGCGGCCGCGCACAGCACAAGCACCAGTGCCACCCACGGCCAGCGGCGGCGCCTCGGTCGCGCCTCGACCGGCGCTGCGGAAAAGGTCGCGGGCGCAGGACGTTCGAGCCGCGTGCCCAGGATGGCCGCTTCGCGCAAGCGCGCCAGACGCGCCAGGCGCTGCGGCGGCAGATCGCGCAACAGCGACTGGATCGCTTCGGCCAACGCGCGCCAGGCCGAAGCATCCGGTTGTCCGCCGGCGTCGCGCGGGCATGCCGAAGCGAGCGCTTGCCGATGGACTTCCGGGGCGATGCACAGCACCGCCGCGGCCTCTTCCTCCGGCAGGCCCGCCGCCAGACGCAGCAGCAGCGCCTGCCGGGGCAGCGGCTGCAATCCGGACAGCGTTTGGACTCCCGCCGGCCACCGCGCCGTCGCTGCGGACTGGCGCAACTGCGGAGTCGCCGCCAGCAGGGTCCAGAAGCGCCGCGGCCACTCGGCCATGGGCAAGGTACCGGCATGGTTGCGGAACGCGCGCATGGCGGCCGCCAGAGCGTCGTCGCCCGCCTCGCGGTCGCCGCACTGGAGTTCGGCGAACAGTGCGCCCCGGCGTTCGACGCCACGCAGGAAAGCGGAGAGCGCGGCCGGCACGGACGCGGCATCGTTCAAATTGCTGGGCATCTTGGAACCGGGGGATTCGTCGCCGCATCATAGCCGCGCTCAGGCATTTCCCAAGCGCAAAATGCTCCTTGACAGATTTCCAAAACCTGCTCTCCCAAGCGCCATAAGGCTTTGCGCCAAAACACGTTGTGCACAGCCGTCATTCGAACGTCACATGCCTGTCCGCAGTCAGGCCCGGCGTTCGCATTACAATCCTGTTTCACGGCCAACTTGCTGATATTTATGAAGTTAATGGCGTTGGCGTTTTTTTAGCCAACCTCACGCCGAAGCTTGCTGCAAGCCTCCGGAAGCGTGGAGCAAGGCTTTGATGCACAGTTTTATCCACAGACCATGTGGATAAAGCAGAATCTCCAAGCACGGCGGCGACTTGCGTGATTTTCGTCACCTCCCAAGTAGCAATGACGTGCAACTGCAGCACGCCTCGCGAGGGGCTTGCGGCGGTCGGTAAACTGGAGCCGATGCGCTCCGATGCCACCCTCCAGGTCGTCCTGCCCCTGCCCCTGCCGCAGTGGTTCGACTATCTGCCGCCGCCCGGTCATTCGCCCGGCGCCGACGACATCGGCAAACGGGTGAGAGTGCCGTTCGGTTCGCGCGAAATGACCGGTGTGGTGGCTGGCATCGGCATGGCGACCGGCGACGGACCGGAACTGCGCCAGGTTCTGGAATTGCTGGATGCGGCCCCGCTGCTGCACGGCGAGCTGTTGGCTTCCCTGCGCTGGCTGGCGCGTTACACGCATGCGCCCCTGGGCGAGGTGCTGGGCACCGCGCTGCCGACGCTGCTTCGTCAGGGCGAGCCAATGCCGGACACGCACGCCTGGGCTTGGCGACTGACCGAAGCGGGAGCCACCGGCAGGGAGCGACTGCGGCAGGGCACTCGGCCGCGCCAGTTCGCAGACCTGTTGCAGACCGGTGCGCGCGATGAGGACAGCCTGGATTTGCAGATGGAGAGCTGGCGCACTGCGGCGCGCGCATTGACAAAGCGCGGGCTGGCCGAACGCGTGGCGGTGCCCGCTTCGACTCTGGCGCCGTCGCCGCAAAAGGGACCCGACCTGCATGCGGAACAGCAGGCGGCGGTGGACGCGATCCTGGCCACGCGCGGTTTCGCGCCGCTGCTGCTGGACGGCGTGACCGGCAGCGGCAAGACCGAGGTCTACCTGCATGCGATCGCCGATTGCCTGCGGCGCGGCAAGCAGGCGCTGGTACTGGTGCCGGAGATCGGCCTGACTCCGCAGACCCTGGCGCGCTTCCGGCAACGCCTGGGCGTGCCGGTGCTGGCGCTGCATTCGGGCTTGAACGACAACGCGCGCGCGCGCGGCTGGGCCGCGTTCGCGCGCGGCGAGGCACGGGTGGCGGTAGGCACGCGCTCGGCCGTGTTCACGCCGTTGCCCGACGCGGGCCTGATCATCGTCGACGAAGAGCACGACGGCAGCTACAAGCAGCAGGACGGCATGCGCTACCACGCGCGCGATTTCGCATTGGTGCGCGGCAAGGCGCTGGACGTGCCGGTAATCCTGGGCAGCGCCACGCCGTCGCTGGAATCGCTGCACAACGCCCTTGGCGGACGTTACGCGCACTTGCGGCTAAGCCAGCGTGCGGGCGACGCGAAACCGCCCTCGGTGCGCGTGCAGGACCTGCGCAAGCGTCCGCTCGAAGCGGGATTGTCCGCCGAAACCATGGCCGCGATCTCCGCCGCGCTGGAGGCGGGCGGACAAGTGCTGGTGTTCAAGAACCGCCGCGGTTACGCGCCGGTATTGATGTGCCACGACTGCGGCTGGAGCGCGCAATGCAAACGCTGCGGCACGCCGGCCAGGAGCTCGCCGATGACCGTGCACGGCGCCGGACGCCGGTTGCAATGCCATCACTGCGGCGCGCGCCAGGCCGTGCCGCCCGCATGTCCGGATTGCGGCGGACTGGCGTTGCAGCCGCAGGGCGTTGGCACCGAGCGCATCGAAGAAGCGCTGATGGAAAAATTCGCCGGTACGCCGGTGTTGCGCATCGACCGCAGCACCACCCAGCGCCGCGATGCGCTGGACGGCCATCTGCAAAAGCTGGGCGACCGCCCCGGCATCCTGATCGGCACGCAGATCCTGGCCAAGGGCCACGACTTGCCGCATCTGACCCTGGTGGTGGTGGTCGGCGTGGACGAAGGATTGTTCTCGGCCGACTTCCGCGCGGGCGAAAAACTCGCCCAGCAACTCATCCAGGTCGCAGGTCGCGCAGGACGCGCGCAGAAACCCGGAGAAGTTTGGCTGCAGACCCACCACCCCGACCATCCTCTGCTCAACACGCTCATCAATGGCGGTTACCACGCCTTCGCACAGGGCGAATTGGAGCAGCGCCGGGCCGCGGGATTCCCGCCGTTCGCGCATCTGGCTTTGTTGCGTGCGGAAGCCAAGCATATCGATGCGGCGAACGCATTTCTGCATGCCGTCAAGTCGGTGTTCCCCTCTCCCATTGGGAGAAGGTGGCGCGAAGCGCCGGATGAGGGTGCGGCGAAGCAGCAATTGCCGAACCGCCCGCGGCCTTCCAACATCCCCATTCCGCCGTACCCTCTCCCCAACCCTCAGCCGCTTGAGGCGGCTTCGATTCCCGACGGGAGAGGGGCTTTGAACGTCGAAATCCAGGGGCCAATCCCCGCTCCCATGTCACGGCGCGCCGGCATGCACCGTGCGCAGCTTCTGCTGTCCTCGCCCAGCCGCCGCGAACTGCATGCGTTGCTGGATGCCGCGTTGCCCGCTATCTACGAACTGCCCGAAGCGCGCAAGACGCGCTGGTCGCTGGATGTGGACCCGCTGGATCTTTACTGATGGCGCAGCAGTCGCTCGATTCCCATATCGGCCTTGCCCATCGGCGCGCATCGCCCGCGCCTCCGTTCCATGTCCATGAAATAATGCGTTTCATGGAAACCTCCAGAGCGCTTTCCCCATGACCGCCAGTCCGCTTCCGCACCTGGTCGTCATCGGCGGCGGGTTCGCCGGCCTGTGGGCCACGCGTGCACTGGCGGGTTCGCCGGTACGCATCACCCTGGTGGACCGCTGCAACCACCATCTGTTCCAGCCGCTGCTCTATCAGGTGGCGACGGCGGGTTTGTCCTCGCCCGATATCGCCGCGCCGCTGCGCCACATCCTGCGCAAGCAACGCAACGTGGAAGTGCGGTTGGCGGAAGTGCGCGAAATCTCGGCCGCGGATAAACGAGTCGCGCTGGACGATGGCAGCCGGCTCGATTTCGACTACCTGCTGCTGGCCAGCGGCGCTACCCATGCCTATTTCGGCCACGACGAATGGGCCAGGCATGCACCCGGCCTGAAAACGCTGGACGACGCCTTGCAACTGCGCCGGCATCTGTTGCTGGCGTTCGAACGCGCCGAGGCCGAACCGGATCCGGCCAAGCGTGCGGCCTGGCTGAATTTCGCCATCGTCGGCGGCGGACCGACCGGCGTGGAACTTGCGGGCACGCTGGCGGAAATCGCGCGCCACACGCTTACCAACGAGTTCCGCAACATCAACCCCTCCGATGCGCGCGTGCGCCTGATCGAAGCCGGACAGCGGGTGCTGTCTTCGTTTCCGGAAGACCTGTCGGAAAAGGCGCGCAAACAACTCCAGAAGCTTGGCGTCGAGGTTTCCACCGGCACGCCGGTAACGGAGATAAACGAATCAGGCTACCGGTTGGGCGAAGAATTCATCGCCGCGCGCACGGTCGTCTGGGCGGCGGGCGTAGCCGCCTCGCCGCTGGCCAGGTCCCTTGGCGCGCCGCTGGACCGCGCCGGCCGCGTGCAAGTGCGGGCGGACCTGAGCGTGCCGGAATATCCGGACATTTTCGTGGCCGGCGATCTGGCTTCGGTGCAACAGGACGGCAAGCCTGTACCCGGCGTGGCGCCCGCCGCCAAACAGATGGGCCGGCATGTCGCCCGCGCGATCCGTGCGCGGATGGACAGCAACCCGGCACCGGCTTTCCGTTACAAGGACTACGGCAACCTCGCCACCATCGGCCGGATGGCGGCGATCGTGCATTTCGGAAAACTGAAGCTCTCCGGCCTGCTGGCCTGGTGGTTCTGGCTGGCCGCGCACGTGTTCTTCCTGATCGGATTCCGCAACCGCCTGGTGGTGCTGCTCAACTGGGCATGGGCGTATTGGAGCTACCAGCGCGGCGCACGCATCATCCTGGGCAGGGATGAGGAAGATCAGGCGCGGTCCACGCGGCAGGCGTAGCAACCGGGCTTGGCGTAGTGGATATGCAGATAAGCCGTGCGCGGGATCGCCAGCAACTGTTCGATGCCCCGCTCGACCTCCGTACCCGGCAGTACATCCGCCGACACCATCATGCCGTCCGCGTCGTAGGCGCGCAGCGATAAAGCGCGCGCGCGCAACAAGTCGGGAATCTGGTTCGGCGCTGGCAACGCCTGTTGCGCCGCTTCGCGCACATAGATGGGGCCGTAGGCGCGGTAAGGCGTGTCGACGACATGGTGCGCATGCGGAAGCAACAGCAAGCGCTCGCCTTCGCTCGCATCCTGCAGGCTGACCCGGCACGGATACGCGGGCCTGCCATCGGCGATCACGCGGCGCATGTTGCGCGCGGACAGTTCGGCGTCGGATAGGGAAAACAGCGGCTGGAACGAGGCCATGGGCAATGCGCTGATCTGGAAATTCACGGGAAGCTCCGCAGGTTGGGGACGACTCATCCTCTCCCGCAATCGCAAAGCGCGATATCCGGATCTTGCGGTGTTTCCGCTTCCGTCGATTCGCCTAGCCCGGCCTGAAAAACGAATGGCCCGGTTTCCCGGGCCATTCGTTTTCTTCGTGGTCGCGCGCCGCAATCAGGCGGCGAACAACGTCTTCATCTTCTTCAGCGCATTGGCCTCGATCTGGCGGATGCGTTCGGCCGAAACGCCGTACTCATCGGCCAGTTCCTGCAGCGTGACCTTGCTGTCGTCGTCCAGCCAGCGGCGCATGACGATGTCGCGCGAACGCTTGTCCAGGCCGGCCATGCCTTCGCGCAGCAGTTCCAGCTGGTTGTCTTCGCTGTCGGCGCGCTCGTAGGCCTGCGACGGATCCTCGTCCTGGGTCATCAGGTAGGCGCCCGGCGAGGGCGGCGCGTGGTCGTCGTCTTCGTCCGAAGGCGCATCGAAACCGATATCGCGGCCGGAAAGACGCGATTCCATTTCCAGCACTTCGCGCTTGGACACGTTGAGATCGGCCGCCACCGCGGTGACTTCCGCATCGTTCATCCAGCCCAAGCGCGTCTTGGACTTGCGCAGGTTGAAGAACAGCTTGCGCTGCGCCTTGGTGGTGGCGACTTTGACGATGCGCCAGTTCTTGAGGATGAACTCGTGCATCTCGGCGCGGATCCAGTGCACGGCGAAGCTGACCAGGCGCACGCCCATCTCGGGGTCGAAGCGCTTGACCGCCTTCATCAGGCCGATGTTGCCTTCCTGGATCAGGTCGCCCAGTTGCAGGCCGTAGCCGTTGTAGCCGCGGGCCACGTGCACGACGAAGCGCAGGTGCGAGTGCACCAGTTCGCGCGCGGCGTCGAGGTCTTCGCTGTCGCGGAAACGGCGGGCAAGACTCTGTTCTTCCTCGACCGTGAGCACCGGAATCTGGTGCACGGCGCCGATATAGGCATCGAGCGAGCCGAGCGCGCTGGGGATGGGCAGATTGTTTGCCACCATGGCGGTGGCTGCAGAGGTCTGGTTCATGGCGGTCATTTTAGCAGTCGCGGAGTTGGACTGCTAAACGGTAAAAGAGTTCCATCGTTTCGCCGGTGGAACGCCAGAACCCTAGCCCGAAGGCATGGGCCGCGGCGGCCCATGCCCCAAACCAGGTCAATAATCCCATTAAAATCAAATATTTGATGAATTCTGAAAGCAGGCGTCAGGGCCGGATCTTCCCCCGGCCCCATCCGGGCTTCATTCAGCCTGGCGGCGGACGTCTACTAAACGCTCAGCGCAAGCTGTAGCCCGACACCCGCCAGACCTTGTCGTCGTCCATATGGAACGACACCCTCGGGGAATATGGAACAAGATCGGGAAATTTCCCTATGTATCAAATTATTTCAGTCGCACGCGCCGGATCGACGAAAGAATTTGATATAGCGCACATGCCGGCATTCAAACATTATTGTCGCGAGTTTCACCGCTGCCGGCGGCGAGCAATATGGAAGATCCATCTCGCCTACAAGGAGTCCCCCATGCTTGCAGTAAGAGATGGCGATGCGGCGCGTCCGGCAACGTTGTCGGCTGACGCGGACAGAGCATTCGAACAACTTGTGCGCTGCCTGGACCTGGAGTTCGAACGTCTCTGGAGCACTATGTCCAGGTGCGCCCATCGCGCGCTCGAAGCGCCGGGCTTGCAAACGCGCGATGAGATGCTGGACAGGATCAATGCCGTCTCTTCCTGCGGGTTGCTCTATTCCCGCAACGTCATGGACATCCTGACTACGCCGGCGCATGAGCCGAAAGTATTCGACGTCTGCGCACTGGTCCGGGAGTGGGCGTACAAGACCAATGAGATCCTGCTCAACATCCTGGACCTGTCCTGCCTCGTTCCACCGCATCCGGTCGACATATTCTTCGATATGAAAGCCATGCGTCTCATCCTTCTCACGCTCGCCACTTATGCGCTGCGTTCGTGCGAAACCGCCGGCTGGTCGATGATCGGCGTGCGCAGCGCGCCGCGCGACTATGGCGGCAACCTGACAGGCACCGACCATGTCGACATCATGTTCCTGTGCCGCCCCGGCAATCCCGACTCATCGAAGGCCGGCAGTTTCGACAAGCAGTTCGCCGCGATCAAGTCTCTGGCGAAACCCTTCGCCGGCGTCGCCGAAACCTGGACGCTGCCCGCAGTCGGGACCAACGTGCGCATCCGTTTGCCGGTAGCCGCACCAGGAGCCGCTTTCGGCTTCGATGCCCCCTATCCTTTCTCCTCGCGCAATGCGGACTAGCGAGTCACTGGCCGTGTGCATCCCGATCGGCGCCTGCGGCGAGAACACGCGCCGGATGTCCGTATTTGACGTCGTGAAGAATCTTTCGCCATCGCCACCGGTCTTCCATTGTCCAGTTGGGACAACGCGAAGACAGGAAGATCTCGTTACCGCTTAGCCGCAGCTTTTCTTGTCGTTGGTTCCGATTTTCTTGCCGTTGGTTCCGATGCGATACCGGACGAAACTAGGGGCGGTGCGCAGCGTCTGCTTTCCCCTGGACCTCGCGGAGCACGCGGAGCAGGTTTCCGCCCCAGACGTTTTTGATGTCGCTTTCGGTGTAGCCCGCAGCCAGCAACCGTTCGGTGATTCGCGGCAACGCGGCCACATCCTCCAGTCCGGCAACGCCACCGCCGCCATCCCAGTCCGCGCCGACACCCACATGTTCGGGCCCTGCCACTTTCAGGATATGCAACAGGTGGCGCATGTAATCGTCCAGAGTGGCCGGAACGACCGGATACTTGCGGTAGATTTCCTGCCGCTCGCGCAGCCGGGCCTGGATCTGCGCCGGACTCAGCGCGCTGTACTCGCCGACCCGCTTCTCCCACTCGGCCAGTGCCGCATCGCGCGCCGCATTCTTGGGCGTCGGAATCAGATAGCCGCCATAAGCATTGACGTGGACGACGCCGCCTTTGGCCGCAAGCTTGCGCAAACGTTCGTCGTCGATGTTGCGCGGATGCGCGTACAACGCCTTGGCGCTGGTGTGCGAGAGGACGATGGGCGCCTTCGACAGCTCCAGCAGATCGTCGAATACCTTATCGCTGGCATGCGAGGCATCCAGGACGATACCGAGCCGGTTGGCTTCCTCCACCAGCGCGCGGCCGCGCGGACTCAATCCGTTCCACTCCGCACCGGCGAGGTCGGTGGACGAATCTCCGAAATCGTTGTTGCTGGTATGGGTGATTCCCAGCATCCGCAATCCCAGCGCGTAGTATGCGCTCAGCATTGTGGGATCGCTGGCTAGAGGAGAGGCGTTTTCCATGCTGATGAAGACCACGCGCTTGCCTGACCTCTCTATCCGCACCGCATCATCGGCCGTGAGCGCCAGCTCGAAGTCTTGCGGATGCGCCGCGACCATTTCCCTGATCGCGGTAAGCCGCACCAGGCCATGGTCCCGTGCGGCACGATTGCCCGCGGCGTCGCGCGCACCTTGCGCTGTGTACACCACCCAAAAACCGCCATCCAGACCGCCTTCCTTCATGCGCGGCAGATCGACCTGGGCGAAATCGCCGTCTTGCTCGTGCCGGTCGAGGATGCTCCAACCCGGGCGATGGAGATTGGAAGGAGTGTCCAGATGAGTATCCAGGACCAATGCGCTTTCATGCAACGTACGCGCGGCATTGCCGATTTGTTCGTCGCTGCTTGTGTTTGCGTGTTGCGCTAGAGCGGACGTTGCCGACAGCGCCAGCACTAGCATTGCGTTTTTCGCCTTCATCGCTGGCTCCTAGATTTGCAGCGATCTTAGCAACCGCTTGCCCGGATCACAGTGCCGCGACCAAAGAAAAACGCCACCTCCTTGCGGAGATGGCGTTTTGGGGTGAAGACCCTGGCGATGACCTGTCGCGGGTCGCGCCTGCGGCGCAAAAAAAAGAAAACGCCGGACCTTTCGATCCGGCGTTTGGGTAAAGACCCTGGCGATGACCTACTCTTGCATGGCTTAAGCCACACTACCATCGGCGCAGCTGCGTTTCACTTCCGAGTTCGGGATGGGATCGGGTGGTTCCACAGCGCTAATTTCACCAGGGAGACGGTTGGAGCGTCGCTCATACCTATTCAAATAGGAGTGGCGCCTGTCTCTCATAAGGTCTTGGGAAGTAGTTTGCTATTTGGTCTTCAATTCGACGTGTGTCGAGACTAAAGCAACTTGAGGTTATATGGTCAAGCCGCACGGATCATTAGTATCAGTTAGCTCAATGCATTACTGCACTTACACACCTGACCTATCAACGACGTAGTCTTCATCGTTCCTTTAGGGGGCTTGTGCCCCGGGAGATCTCATCTTGAGGCGCGCTTCCCGCTTAGATGCTTTCAGCGGTTATCGCTTCCGAACGTAGCTACCCGGCAATGCCACTGGCGTGACAACCGGAACACCAGAGGTTCGTCCACTCCGGTCCTCTCGTACTAGGAGCAGCCCCTCTCAAATCTCCAACGCCCATGGCAGATAGGGACCGAACTGTCTCACGACGTTCTGAACCCAGCTCGCGTACCACTTTAAATGGCGAACAGCCATACCCTTGGGACCGACTACAGCCCCAGGATGTGATGAGCCGACATCGAGGTGCCAAACACCGCCGTCGATATGAACTCTTGGGCGGTATCAGCCTGTTATCCCCGGAGTACCTTTTATCCGTTGAGCGATGGCCCTTCCATACAGAACCACCGGATCACTAAGACCTACTTTCGTACCTGCTTGATCCGTCGATCTCGCAGTCAAGCACGCTTATGCCTTTGCACACAGTGCGCGATGTCCGACCGCGCTGAGCGTACCTTCGTGCTCCTCCGTTACTCTTTGGGAGGAGACCGCCCCAGTCAAACTACCCACCATACATGGTCCCCGCTCCGGATCACGGAGCTAGGTTAGAACGTCAAGCACGACAGGGTGGTATTTCAAGGTTGGCTCCACGACAGCTAGCGCCATCGCTTCAAAGCCTCCCACCTATCCTACACAGACGAACTCAACGTTCAATGTAAAGCTATAGTAAAGGTTCACGGGGTCTTTCCGTCTTGCCACGGGAACGCTGCATCTTCACAGCGATTTCAATTTCACTGAGTCTCGGGTGGAGACAGCGCCGCTGTCGTTACGCCATTCGTGCAGGTCGGAACTTACCCGACAAGGAATTTCGCTACCTTAGGACCGTTATAGTTACGGCCGCCGTTTACTGGGGCTTCGATCAAGAGCTTCGCCTTGC
>NZ_PDWS01000003.1:165000-344075 GCF_010093305.1 Pseudoxanthomonas sacheonensis
ACCATGAAAGTCACTTGGAAGCGATAGCGCCCGTCTTCGACGCACTTATAAGCTTCGGAACGGGGAAACAGCGCCAGCGGCAGCCTGATCCCATACAGCCAGACCTTGCGGCAACGCCAGTACCAGCCGCCGTCGATCACTTCGACCGCCAGACCCAGCCGCACCGGGCCGGTCTGCTCCAGCCATAGGCCGTCCGGCCATGCGCCGACAGGGCGGAAGGTGGAATCCATGCGCTGGCGATCGTCGAAGCGGCGGTTCCAGAGCAAGCGGTCGGACTGGTGGCTGATTTCGACCCTCAGCTCGTGCGGGCCGTCTTGTAGCGGAATCCCCAGCTTGCGCGCGACGGCGCGGCCGAACGGACGCGCCAGACCCTGCCCCAGCGTTATTTCTATCGGACCGGTCAGCACGCCGCCGTGCAGATGAAGCGCCTGCAATAAAGGATGCAGCCGTTCGAATCCGGCGCCGAACCATCGGCTGACCACGCTTTGCATGCGCGTGGAGGCCTGCTTTATCAGCTCGTCCGCAAACGTACGCGTGCGAAGTTGCGCTTGCCGACCTGCAGTACGCCTTCGAATCCGGGGTTGAAATGCGTTTGCGGGTCTTCGACCACCGCGCCGTCCACCCGCACCGCGCGCTCCTTGAGTTTGCGCGTGGCTTCGCCGTTGCTGGGGGTGATGCCGGCCGCGGTCAGCAGCGCGGCGATGCGCAGGCCTTCGGCGGGCACGGTCACCTCCTGCAGCGGCAGCAGCGAAGTGTCGCCTTCGCCGCGGACCACCGCGTGCCAGCCGGCGATGGCTTGTTCGGCCTGTACGGCATCGTGGAAACGCGTGGTCAGTTCGCGCGCCAGGCGTAGTTTGACGTCGCGTGGGTTGAGCGTGCCGGACGCCACTTCGGCCTGCAGGGCTTTGGCCTCGGCCACGCCTATGTCGAAACTGAGCAGCTCTATCCAGCGCCACATCAGCTCGTCGCCGATCTTCATGGTCTTGGTGACGATGTCGATGGCCGGCTCGCTGATGCCGATGTAGTTGCCCAGCGACTTGGACATCTTGTTGACGCCGTCCAGGCCCTCCAGCAGCGGCATGGTCAGCACGATCTGCGGCGGCTGGCCGTAGTGTTCCTGCAACCCGCGGCCCATCAGCAGGTTGAACTTCTGGTCGGTGCCGCCCAGCTCCACGTCGGCCTTCAAGGCCACCGAGTCGTAGCCCTGGACCAGCGGATAGAGGAATTCGTGGATGGCGATGGACTGCTGGGCGGCATAGCGCTTGGCGAAGTCGTCGCGCTCCAGCATGCGCGCCACGGTGTGCTGGCCCGCCAGCTTGATCAGATCGGCGGCCGACATCTGCCCGAACCATTCGGAATTGAAGCGCAGCTCGGTCTTTTCCCGGTCCAGCACCTTGAACACCTGCTCGGCGTAGGTGCGGGCGTTGGCCTCGACGTCTTCGCGGGTCAGCGGCTTGCGGGTGACGTTCTTGCCGCTGGGGTCGCCGATCATGCCGGTGAAGTCGCCGATCAGGAAAATCGCCTGGTGGCCCAGGTCCTGGAACTGGCGCATCTTGTTCAGCAGCACGGTGTGGCCGATGTGCAGGTCCGGGGCGGTGGGGTCGAATCCGGCCTTGATGCGCAGGGGCCGGCCTAGCTTGAGGCGGGCTTCCAGTTCCTCGCGCTTGAGGATTTCGTCGGCGCCGCGGCCGATCAGTTCTAGTGCTGCTGCATGTGGCAAGGGAGGGCTTCCAATTAATGAACAGGCGCGAAGGCCTGCTGACAAAGGTGAATCTAAAGTTAAACCAAAGTTAATCGTGATGCCAGTCAAAAAAGTCAATTGGCTCAAGGGTTTGACGCAGACAATTCGCGTGATTATGGTACCCGGATTGGACTCGCCGTCTTGGGTCCGGGGAAGTCATATAGATGCACACTCACGGTGACGGCCCCGGCCGCAATCAGCGTTTCAAGGAACGCTTGGAAATCCTTCGCGACTCGGCCTTGCATCATCAAGTGAGAGAGCACCTTTCGGCAAGGCGCTGGACGCGGCGGCAGTGGATCCATGCCAGCCTGTTCACCGCTATCGGCGTGATGGTCGCCACCATCGTGCCGGGCTTCTCCACTGTGGTGCAGACTCCGGCCGCCACGCCGCACGCGGTGCTTGCGCTGGACCTGCCCGAGCTCTCCAAGGAACGGCAGGAAGGCACCGCCGGCGACAGCTGGCAGATCGTCAAGGTCAGGCCGGGGCAGACCCTGGGTTCGCTGTTCAAGGAACTGGGCATTCCCCGCGAGACCATGCAACGCATTCTCAAGAACGCCGACGCCAAAGCCACGCTGACCAAACTCAAGCCCGGCACCGAGCTGGCTTTCGACCTGCCCGTCAGCGGCAGCCTGCGCACGCTGCGTTACGACCGCGACGCCGACCACCGCGTCGAGCTGTCGCTGGCCGGCGATACGCTGAAGGAAAAAGTGGTGGCGCGCGAAAGCACCACCCGCACCGTGGTGCTCAGCGGCAAGGTCGGGCGCTCGCTCAACCGCTCGGCGCGCAAGGCGGGGCTGACTTCGGCCAACATCAACTCGCTGACCGACGAGATCTTCAAGTACGACATCGACTTCGATTCGGATCTGGACGCCGACGACCGCTTCAGCGTGGTGGTCGACCAGACCTGGCGCGAGGGCGAACTCATCAGCACCAGCCCGGTGCTGGCCGCCACTTTCACCGTCGACGGCAAGCTGCATTCGGGTTTCCGCTTTTCGCGCCCGAATAGCAAGCCCGAGTACTTCACCGCGCAGGGCCGGCCGCTGAAGAAGACCTTCATCCGCATGCCGATTCCCTACGCGCGCCTCAGTTCCAAGTTCGGCGCGCGCAAGCATCCGGTGCTGGGCACCATGCGCATGCACAAGGGCGTGGATTACGCCGCCTCCACCGGTACGCCGATCATGGCGGCGGGCGATTCGCGGGTGGAATTCATCGGCTGGCAGCGCGGTTACGGCAACGTGGTGATCCTCAACCACGGCCGCGGCTACACCACGCTTTACGGACACATGTCGCGCACCGCCAAGCTGCGCAGGGGCCAGTCGGTTCCGCAAGGCACGGTGATCGGCTACGTGGGCTCCACCGGCATGTCCACCGGCCCGCACCTGCATTACGAATTCCGCGTCAACGGCGTGCACCGCAACCCGCTGTCCATCACCATGCCGCCGCCGGAACCGCTGGCGGGCGCGCAACTGGCTGCATACCGCACCTACACGGCCAACGCGCTGGCCCGCATCCGCACGGTGGAGAACATCATCTACGCCGATGTGGAGCCGGCACCGGCCGCAGCCAAGCCGGTGATGGTTGCAGCGAAGCCGAAAGCCGCTGCGAAGAAAGGCTGATGGGAATCCGGATTGGCGATTTCCGCCGATCATGACACTGCGGCAGCGCGCTCCAAGCGACGCCCAAGCCCATAACCGTTCGTGGTTCGACCAGCTCCCACGAACGGGAATCCAGACAAGCCCGCCATGAGCGAAGCCCTTGGACCGGGAGTTCGTGCAAACTTGCGGAATCTTTCTGGCCACTCTCACTCCATGTCCTCACCCGATCTCTATCTGGGTCTCATTTCCGGCACCAGCGCCGATGGCATCGATGCGGCGCTGGTCCGTTTCGAGCCGCAGTGCGAACTGGTGTTCGGCCGCACCTATCCGTGGGATGCAACGCTGCGCGCGCGCCTGATCGCACTGGGGCAAGGCGGCGAAGCGACGTCCCTGGACGAGCTGGGCGAACTGGACACCACCCTGGCCCGCGCCTTCGCCGATGCGGCCATGCAGGCGATCGCCGATTCGGGAACCGACCGCAACCAGGTGCGCGCGATCGGTTCGCACGGGCAGACGGTGCGCCACCGGCCCGAGTCGTCCGCGGCTTTCACCTGGCAGATGGGCGACGGCAACGTCATCGCCGAACACAGCGGCATCACCACCGTGGCCGATTTCCGCCGCCGCGATGTGGCGGCCGGCGGGCACGGCGCGCCGCTGATGCCTGCCTTTCACGCGGCGATGCTGCGCTCGCCGGACGAAGATCGGGCGGTGCTGAATCTGGGCGGCATCGCCAATTTCACCCTGCTGCCGCGCGCGGGCGAAGTCCGCGGCTTCGATACGGGCCCGGCCAATGCGCTGATGGATGCCTGGTACGAGCGCCATACCGGCCAGGCCTTCGATGCGGACGGCGCATTCGCCGCCAGCGGCACGGTCGATGCGGGCCTGCTGGCGCGGTTGCTGGACGATCCCTGGTTTGCGCTGCCGCCGCCCAAGAGCACGGGACGGGAACAGTTCCATCTGCGCTGGCTGGAATCGCAAAAGGGCGCGGAAGGACCGTCGCCTGCGGATGTGCAGGCGACTCTTCTGGAGCTCAGCGCGATCACCGTAGCGGACGCGCTGCGCGCCACCCAACCGGGCACTGCACGCGTGCTTGGGTGCGGCGGCGGTGTACGCAACGCGGCGCTGATGGCGCGGATTTCGGCGAATCTGCCTGGCGTGGTGGTGGAATCCACGGCGGCGCACGGCTTGGACCCGGACTACGTGGAGGCCATGGGTTTCGCCTGGCTGGCGCGGGAAACCCTCGCAGGACGCCCGGGCAATCTGCCCAGCGTGACGGGCGCGAAGGGGCCAAGGGTGCTGGGCACTATTTATCCAGCTTGAAATCTTGAGCCTTGTGTAACGCCGCGTGGGAGCGCCGTCCCGGCGCGAGCTTTGGAAGGAATGGCATAGAGCTCGCGCCGGGACGGCGCTCCCACGCTCTAGCTGGGTATCGGATTTGAGCGATAAATCGTCAGAAGCCGTGTCCCTGCGGTACGTCTTTCAAGGCGGTGATGGCGGCGGACAGCACGTCCACTTCGCGGTCGTTGAAACCGCTGCGCACTTCGGCCTCGGTGGCGAACAGGCCCTGTTCCAGCAGGTGGAACAAGGTGTCGTGCATGTTCCAGCCGCGCGCCTCGGCCACGCGGCGGATGCGGTCGGCCAGGACCGGGTCTATGTCCTTCATCACGATGTCGGTCATGTCGCCCTCTGGGACCCCGTTCCGCCATCCGCCGGCCCATATTTACGCGTGACCAGACGAATGCACAACAGCAGGGCCGGAATGCCTATCACGGCCGTCCCCACGAAAAACAGGGAATAGGCCTGCAGCAAGGTGCGTCCCGTCTCGAGATGCTCCACCGCCACGCCCGAGAACCCCTTGAATACTTTGCCGAGCAGCGCATAGAACGAGCTCAGCAACGCGTATTGGGTCGCGGTATAGCCGACGCTGGTCAGGCTGGACATGTAGCCCACCAGTGCCACACCAGCGAATCCGTTGCAGAAGTTATCGATGACCATCGCAGCAGTAAATACGCCCGCATCGGCGCCATGCAGGGCGAGGTAGGCGAAAGCCAGATTGGAGCCGGGGCCAAGCACTGCGCCGGCCAGCAGCGTGGGAACGAAGCCGAAGCGCACCGCACACAGTCCGGCCACCGCGATGCCGACGATGGTCGCGATCAATCCGACCGAGCCGCGCACCGCACCGACGGTTTCCTTGGCGATGCCAAGGTCGGCATAGAACGGATTAGCCATCGGTCCCATCACGAAGTCGGGCAGGCGATACAGGCTGATCGTCAGCAGCATCAGCAGCGCCCAGCTGCCGTGCTGGCGGAAGAACGCCAGGAACGGCCCGATCACCGCATCGAACAATCCCTGCGGAGTGAACAGCGCCGGATGCGGCGTTGTCGCCGCCATCACCGTCGCCACCGGTTCGCGCGCCAACAGCGTGGCGACGACGCCCACGCCCAACAGCAGCGCCATCACTTGATACGAGAGCGACCACCCCATGCTCGCGGCAAAGATAAGAATCAGCGAATCGGTGACCAGCAACGCGCCGCGATAGCCCAGCGTCGAGGTCGAAGTCAGCAGACCCTGCTGCTCGTTGCTGTCGGCGCTTTCGATGCGCCAGGCATCGATCACGATGTCCTGCGTGGATGAAGAGAACGCCACAATCAGCGCCAGAATTCCGAACACCACCAACTGGTCGAGCGCAAAGCCGGCGAGCATGAGCTGCCCTTCGACCGGTTGCACCAGAGCCATGCCGATCAAACCGGCAGCGGCGACAAGCTGCGAAAGCAGCATCCAGCCGCGACGCCGTCCCAGCCAGCGGCCCAGTAGCGGCGCATCGAGCTTGTCGACCAGCGGCGCCCACAGGAATTTCAGCGAGTAAGCCAAACCCACCCACGACAGGAAGCCGATGGTGGAAAGCTCGATGCCGTTCTCCCGCATCCAGAAGCCCAGCGTGTTGCCAACCAGGTAGATCGGGATGCCCGAGCTGAAACCCAGCAGCAACATCACCAGCACCTTGGGCTGGCGCAGGTTGATCAGCACTTGCCTCCAGCCTGGATGCTTGGGTTTCGCCACGACTTGGCTCACAGCGCGTAGTCCACGATGAACGGCGCATGGTCCGAGAACCGCGTGGCGTTGTAGATCGAGCACGCTTCCAGCTTCTCCAGCAACGACGGCGTGACGATCTGGTAGTCGATGCGCCAACCCACGTCGTTGGCGCGGGCAGCGCCGCGGTTGCTCCACCAGGTGTAGTCCTGGCCTTCGGCGTGCAGCGCGCGGTAGGCGTCGACCCAGCCGCGGCTTCCATCAGGGTTGCTGTCGATGCACAGGCCATTGAGCCAGTCGCGCTCGGCCGGCAGGCAGCCGGAGTTCTTCTGGTTCGAGGTCCAGTTCTTGATGTCCAGCCGCGAGCGCACGATGTTCCAGTCGCCGCACAACACGTAATCGCGGCCGCTCTTGCGCCACTCCTCCAGGATCGGCGCCAGCCAGTCCATGACCTTGAACTTGAAGCCCTGGCGCAGCTCGCCCGAAGAACCCGACGGGATATAGAAAGACACCACGCTCAGGTTGCCGAAGCGCGCCTCCAGGTAACGTCCTTCCTCGTCGAACTCTTCCCAGCCCAGCGCGGTGCGGATTTCGTCCGGCTCGCGTTTGCTGTAGATCGCCACTCCGCTGTAGCCCTTTTTGGTGCTCGCATCGCGGAACCAGGCCTTGTATCCCGCAGGCAGGAACTCCGGCCCGGCCAGCTGGTGCTCCTGGGCCTTGGTTTCCTGTACGCACAAAACATCGGCCTTCTGCGCCGCGAACCAGTCGAAGAAGCCTTTGTTGGCCGCCGAGCGCAACCCATTGGCGTTGAAACTGATGATTCTCATGAAAACGGTTGCCCGCAGATCAAAACCGGATTGTGCCCGAACTCCGCCATCCGGTGGCCGCACCCGGCGGCGATGGGCTAGGCTTGCCGTCATTCCACCGCAGAACACGCACATCAGAGCACGCCCATGAGCGATCACAGAAGCCGCTTCCTGCAATTGGCCCTGCATTCCCAGGCCCTGCGTTTCGGCGAATTCACTCTGAAATCCGGACGCCTGAGCCCGTATTTCTTCAATGCGGGCCGTTTCGACAGCGGCGCCAAGCTGGCGGATCTGGCTGCCTGCTATGCCGACGCCGTGGAAGCGTCGGGCGTGCACTTCGACCTGCTGTTCGGCCCGGCCTACAAAGGCATCCCGCTGGCGACGGCGCTGGCCTGCGAATTCGCGCGCCGCGGCCGCGATCTGCCGGTGGCCTTCAACCGCAAGGAAGCCAAGGCCCATGGCGAAGGCGGCATGCTGATCGGCGCGCCGCTGGAAGACCGGCAGGTGCTGATCGTCGACGACGTGATCACCGCCGGGACGGCGATCCGCGAAGCCCTGGCGATGATCCAGGCCGGCGGAGGCCGCGTGGCCGGAATAGTAGTGGCGCTGGACCGGCAGGAAGTACTGGGTGAGGTCGCCGGGGCCGGCGCGGCACGGCGTTCGGCTGCGCAGTCGGTGGCGGCGGAAACGGGAGTGCCCGTGATTGCGGTCGCAAACCTGCACGACCTGCTTGCTTTCGCCGGCGAAAGCGCTGAACTTGTGTCCCACCGCGACCGCCTGCTCGCCTACCGTGCCAGCTACGGCAGCAGCGCGTCCGACTAAGGCAAGGGGGCCTGCGACGACGATGCCGAAACGCAAATTACTGCTGTTAGCCCTGTGCGCGGCGCTCGCGCCTTTGGCCATGGCGCAGACGGAAGGTCCCGCCAAGAAACTCTATTGCTGGAACGAGAACGGCCAGCGCGTCTGCAGCGATGCGCTGCCGGCCGAGGCGGTCAACCGCGCGCGCGAAGAGATCAGCGCGCGCAGCGGGATGCGCACGGGCGGCGTGGACCGCGCGATGACCGAGGAAGAGCGCGCGCTGGCGGCCTCGGACGAACAGCAACGCCAGGTCGACCAGGCCGCCGCCGACACCCGGCGGCGCACCGAGCAGGCGCTGCTGTCGTCCTACCAGAGCGAAGACGAGCTGCGCCGCGTATTCAACGAACGCACCGGCATCGTCGACAACAGCATCCGTACCGCACGCTACAACGTGACCAGCCTGCGCGAGGGCCTGGTCAGCCTGTTGCGGACCGCCAGCGACCAGGAACTGGCGGGCAAGCCGGTGGCGCCGAAGATCGCCGAGAGCATCGGCAGCCGCCATCGCGAACTGCAACGCCAACGGCTGCTGCAGGCCAGCTTCGAGCGGCAACGCGTGGAACTGGATGCGGAAATCGCCGAGATCCTGCAACGTTACCGCGAGCTGAAAGGGATCGATGCCGTGGCGGCGGATCCAGCGGCGGCGGTTGCGAGCGCGCCCGCAGAACAATAGACCTGCAAGCGTGGGAGCGGCGTCCCGCCGCGAGTTTCCGGCTTTGCTAAAAGCTCGCGGCGGGACGCCGCTCCCACGCAATTTCGACTAGTTCAACTAGCAATCAGAACGTCGCGGTGATTTCCGGCGCCACTTTTTGCAGGTGCGCGCGGAATTCGTCCTTGATGCGGGCCAGCGCCTCCTTGTTGTCGGCTTCGAAGCGCAGCACCAGGATCGGCGTGGTGTTGGACGCGCGCACCAGCCCCCAGCCGTCTTCCCAGTCGGCGCGCAAGCCATCGATGGTGGTCAGGCGCGCGCCTTCGAACTGCGCGCTGGCGACGAACCGCGCCACGACCTCGTGCGGACTGCCGGACACCGGCACCTTGATCTCCGGCGTGGACAGCGCGTTGGGCAGCGCGTTGAGCACTTCGCTGGGCGTCTCGGCACGGGCGGCCAGCACCTCCAGCAGGCGCGCGGCCGAATAAAGGCCGTCGTCGAATCCGTACCAGCGTTCCTGGAAGAAGAAGTGCCCGCTCATCTCGCCGGCCAGTTCCGCGCCGGTTTCGCGCATCTTGGCCTTGATCAGCGAATGCCCGGTCTGCCACATCAGCGGCGTGCCGCCATGGCTCAGGATCCAGCCCTGCAGCTTGCCGGTGCACTTGACGTCGTAAATGATCAACGCACCCGGGTTGCGCTCCAGCACGTCCGCAGCGAACAGCATCAGCAGGCGATCCGGGAAAATGATCTCGCCTTCCTTGGTCACCACGCCCAAACGGTCGCCGTCGCCGTCGAACGCCAGGCCGATGTCCGCATCGAAGCGCTTCACGGTCTGGATGAGATCTTCCAGGTTGTGCGGTTCGCTGGGATCGGGATGGTGGTTGGGGAAGGTGCCGTCCACTTCGCAATACAGCGGAATGACCTCGGCGCCGATGGCTTCCAGCAATCGCGGGGCGATATCGCCGGCCACGCCGTTGCCGGCATCGACGACGACTTTGAGCGGGCGGTCCATCTGCACGTCGTCGGCGATGCGCTGCACGTAGTCGGCATCCACTTGGCGCTGCTGCAGCGTGCCGGGCGCGGCGGCCTGGTGCAGGCGGTTTTCGCTGATGCGCGCATACAGATCGGTGATGGCGTCGCCGGACAGCGTCTGCCCGCCGACCACGATCTTGAAGCCGTTGTAGTCCGGCGGATTGTGGCTGCCGGTGACCGCGACGCTGCTGCCGGTACGCAGGTGATAGGCGGCGAAATAAGCGACCGGCGTGGGCGCCATGCCGATGTCGATCACGTTGCGGCCGGCCTTGCGCAGGCCCTCGATCAAACCGGCGGAAAGCTCCGGACCGGACAGGCGCCCGTCGCGGCCGACCACGATGTCGGTCAATCCCTGCTCTTCCAGCACCGTGCCGATGGCCTGGCCGATGCGTTCGGCCACTTCCACGCTCAGCGTTTCTCCCACCACGCCGCGGATGTCGTAGGCGCGGAAAATACCGGGGTCGATTTCGATGTGCTTGTTGTTGCTGGCGGTCACTGCGTCTGGATCCTTGTCGGGGGCGGTCTGCCGGGCCGGCGTGCTCGGCAATGGCTCGCGTTGCAGGGCCTGGACCAAGGTGGGCTCGTTGTCGTCGGCGGCGCCGGCGTGCTTGGCGCGCGGGTTCAGATTCAACCTTCCGCGCGCGACCAACAGCATCAATACTGCCAGCAGCCCGCTTAACGCTGCCGCGACCAGACTGGGAATTGCGCCCAGGCCCAGAGGACCTTCCGTACCATCCGGCGTGGCCGCGACCACCCGCATGCCGGCCTCTCCTATCGGCCGGGCCAGACTTTCGGCCCCATCCGCCAGATTGCGGTCGCCGGCCTCGCCGATGGTGTAGCCGCCCTGCCTTATCGCCACGTAAGCCCGCGCCGGAACCGCGGCCTGATCGAAGCTGCCGGTCAGCAGGGTCAGCGGTACGACCACGTAGGCGACCCCATCGCCTGCAGGCGCGGCCAGGCCGAGCTGGCTCTGCTTGCCTTCGCGCACCACGCGCGCCACCGGCTTGTTTTCGCTGAGCGCCGCTTCCAGCAGGGCCAGCTTGCTGAAGCCGAAATCCGCTGGCGCCGCATACGCAGTCTCAAGGTCGGCGGGCAGCACCTGCACCGGGCCGGCACCTTTCCAGCCTTCGCCGATCGCCCGGGCCGCAGCCGCGTTGTCGCCAGCCCGCAGCGCGGTCTGCACTGGCGCGGCGGCAATCCTGTCGGCCAGTTGTTTGAGTTGTCCGGCCAGCGTCTGTTGGCTGGCCGACAGTACCGAATCGCGCGCCAGCTGCAGGCTCTCTTCCAGACGCGCATCGCGCCACTGCTGCACTCCGCCCCATCCCAGCCAGACGGCGAGCAAGGCGAACAGCGCCGCCAGCATCGGCAACGCGCGCTTCAGGTCCGCAGCCGATGATTGCGACTTGCGTGGTTTGTTCTCAGCCATGGTGTATCGCCTTTTTCAGCGGACGCCTGTGTGGCCGAAGCCCCCTTCGCCACGCGCGCTGTCCGCAAAAGTATCCACTACCTGCAAGCTTACGCGCGTGATGGGCAACACAACTAGCTGAGCGATGCGGTCGCCGGGCTGGATGGTGAAAGCCTCCTGGCCGCGGTTCCATACGCTGATCAGCAAAGGGCCCTGATAGTCCGCATCGATGAGGCCGGTGCCGTTGCCCAGCACGATGCCGTGCCGGTGGCCCAGGCCCGAGCGCGGCAACACCACCGCGCACAGGTGCGGATCGGCCAGATGGATCGCGATGCCGCTGGGAATCAGAGCGGTGTCGCCCGGCGCCAGGGTGAGCGGTGCCTCCAGCGCGGCGCGCAGATCCATGCCGGCGCTGGCTTCGGTGGCATAGGCCGGCAGCGGCCATTCGTCGCCGAAACGCGGATCCAGCAGTTTCACTTCGATGGCCTGCAGGGAAGCGGACTTCGCGGAAGTAGGGTTCATGCGTTCAGGCGCTCCACGATCAATTCGATCAAGTCGTCGGCCAGCCTGGTTTTGGCGCCGGGATTGAACACGCGCTCGCCGTCCTGCCAATAAGCGGTCATCGCGTTCTGGTCGCTTTCGAAGCCGCCGTCGGCCACGCCGACCCGGTTGGCCACGATCAGATCCAGATGCTTGGCCACCAGCTTGCCGCGCGCGTAGCCAGCCACGTTCTCGGTTTCGGCGGCGAAACCGACCACCAGCTTCAACCCCTGGGTCTGCGAGGCCACCTCGGACAGGATGTCGGGCGTGCGCACCAGGTCCAGCGCCAGCGATTCGTTCGACTTTTTGATCTTGTTGGCGGCCGGCGCGCGCGGCGTGTAGTCGGCCACGGCCGCCGCGCCTATGTAGATGTCGGCCGGGAACGCGGCGAACACCGCCTCGCGCATCTGCGCGGCCGAACGCACATCCACCCGCTTCACCCCCGCCGGAGTGGCCAGATGCACGGGGCCGGCGACCAGCACTACTTCGGCGCCCCGCCTTCTTGCGCTGTCGGCAACTGCAAAGCCCATCTTGCCGCTGCTGCGGTTGCCCAGGTAGCGCACCGGGTCCAGGTCTTCGTAGGTGGGGCCGGCGCTCACCACGACCTTCAGCCCTTTCAAGGCCTGATCGACAGCCTGCGGGGATGCCGCGGCCTGCGAAGGCAGCGCCGCCACGATCGCGTCCGGTTCGCTGAGACGCCCGGGGCCCGATTCGCCTTCGGCCAGCGGGCCGTCCTCGGGGCCGATCACCTGCACTCCACGCGCACGCAGGGTCGCCATATTGGCCTGCGTGGCCGGGTGTTCCCACATCCGGTGGTTCATGGCCGGCGCCACCGTGATCGGCGCGGTCGTGGCCAGGCACAGGGTGGTGACCAGATCGTCGGCGAAACCGTGCGCCAGCTTGGCCAGCAGGTCGGCGGTGGCCGGAGCGATCAGGATCCGGTCGGCCCAACGCGCCAGTTCGATATGGCCCATCGAGGCCTCGGCCGCGCTGTCCCACAGGGTGGTGCGGGTCGGGCTGCCGGACAGCGCCTGGAAGCTCAGCGGGGTAACGAAATGCTGGGCGCCTGCGGTCATCGCCACCTGCACCTGCGCCCCCGCCTCGCGCAGCCGGCGCACCAGTTCCAGCGCCTTGTAGGCGGCGATGCCGCCGCCGACGCACAGCAATACGCGCTGGCCCTTCAATTTATCGTCCGCCACGTCGGGGAATTCCTATCGCCGTACAGGCACTTAGCTTACCCGATGCATATGCCATGCCTTATGCCCGGCAGGCATGAGTCAAGGCAAGCTGGTCCTATGCACATACGCGACTGGCCCCTGCAGGAACGACCCCGTGAAAAGCTGCTGGCCCGCGGCCCCGGCGCGCTGTCGGACGCCGAACTGCTTGCGATCTTCCTGGGCTCGGGCCTGCGTGGGCAGGATGCAGTGCAGACTTCCCGCGAACTGCTCGCCGCCCATGGCCCGCTGCGCACCCTGCTGGAAAACGACGCGGCCCAGATGGCGAAACTTCCCGGTCTGGGCCCGGCCCGGGCCTGCAAATTGACGGCGGCGCTGGAGCTGGGCCACCGCCACCTGGCCGCAGCGCTGGAACGCGGCGAAGCGCTGACCGACCCGGCCTCCGCCGGCCGCTATTTCGCCCAGCGCCTGCGCGGACGCGGAAGCGAGGTCTTCGCCGCCCTGTTCCTGGACACACGCCATCGCGCGCTCGCGTTCGAGGAGTTGTTCCAGGGCACGGTCGATTGCACCGAGGTACACCCGCGCGAAATCGTGCGCCGGGCCCTGGCCCACAACGCCTCGGCCGTGATCGTCGGCCACAACCATCCCTCGGGAGATGCCGAGCCTTCTTCCGCTGACCGTGCCGTCACCGCACGCTTGAAGCAGGCGCTGGCCTTGATGGAGGTTCGGCTGCTGGATCACTTCGTGGTGGGTGATGGACCCCCGGTATCGCTGGCGTCCCGGGGCTGGGTCTGAGTGTGTATTGTTGACACTCACTTTATGATGCGTACGATACACACCGAGTGAACAGCAAGGCGCTTATCCGCGAATTGGAGGCGGCTGGCTGGGAACTCGTTCGCACTCGTGGGTCGCACCACGCGTTCCAGCATCCACTGCGTCCCGGCACGTTGGTGGTGCCGCACCCGAAGAAAGAGCTAGGCAAGGGACTGGTTGCCGCCATCCGCAAGCAAGCCGGGCTATAGCGAGATCAGCTTATGCGCTACCCCATCGCCATCGAAGCAGGAACCGGCGGCACCGCCTTCGGAGTCGCCATCCCCGATCTGCCCGGCTGTTTTTCCGCAGGCGACACACTCGATGAAGCCATCGACAATGCCGAAGCCGCTGCTGCTTTGTGGATCGACGCCGCACTCGACGCAGGCCAGACCATTCCGAATCCTTCATCCGTGGATGCCATCCGCAACCGTGCAGACTATGCCGGCTGGCTGTTCGGCCTGGTGACCGTGGATCCCGCACAACTGGACGACACCATCGAACGCGTCAATATCACCTTGCCGCGCCGGGTCCTGCGTCGGCTCGACACCAAGGCGCGGGAAGCAGGTGAAACCCGTTCCGGCTACATCGCCAAAATGGCCATTGGCTGAGACCAGCAAGACCGTACTCGGCTAAAATCCCCGGATTCCGCGCTATCCGCGTTTCCAGCAGAACTCCTTTGAAATCCCAACTCCGCGCCCTGATCGCCCAAGGCATCGACGCCCTGCGCAGCGCCGGCACCTTGCCGGCCGACACCACCACCCCGGATTTCGTGGTCGAACGTCCGAAGGACCGCAGCCATGGAGATTTCGCCAGCAACGCGGCGATGCTGCTGGCGAAACCTGCGCGCAGCAATCCGCGCGCGCTGGCCCAGGCGCTGGTCGCCGCGCTTCCCGCCAGCGACGACATCGCCAAAGTCGAGATCGCCGGCCCGGGCTTCATCAATTTCCACCTGACCCCGGCCGCCTACCAGCGCGAAGTCGCAACGGCCCTGCAGCAGGGCGCCGCTTACGGTCTCAACACTTCCGGTGAAGGGAAGATGGCCGGCGTGGAATACGTTTCCGCCAATCCCACCGGGCCGCTGCATGTCGGCCACGGCCGCGCCGCCGCCATCGGCGATTGCATCGCCCGCCTGCTGCAGGCCAACGGCTGGGAAACGCGTCGCGAGTTCTATTACAACGATGCCGGCGTGCAGATCGAAAACCTCGCGCTGTCCGTGCAGGCGCGCGCCAAAGGCCTGAAGCCCGATGACGCGGGCTGGCCGGAAGCCGGCTACCGCGGCGACTACATCCAGGACGTCGCCGACGCCTACCTGCGGGGCGAGACCGTGGAATCCGACGGCCACGCCATCGTCGGCGCCAAGGACGCGGACGACCTGGACGCGATCCGTCGCTTCGCCGTGGCCGCTTTGCGCCGCGAACAGAACGGCGACCTGGCCGCCTTCGACGTGTCCTTCGACACCTACTTCCTGGAAAGCTCGCTGTACGACGACGGCAAGGTCGCCGAAACCGTGCAGCGTCTCGGCGCCACCGGCCATACCTACGAGGAAGGCGGCGCGCTGTGGCTCAGGACCACGGATTTCGGCGATGACAAAGACCGCGTCATGCGCAAGTCCGACGGCACCTTCACCTATTTCCTGCCGGACGTGGCCTACCACCTGTCCAAGTGGCAGCGGGGCTACAAGCGCGCCATCACCGAACTGGGCGCCGATCACCATGGCTCGCTGGCGCGCGTGCGTGCCGGCCTGCAGGCGCTGGACGTCGGCATTCCGCAGGGCTGGCCCGAATACGTGCTGCACCAGATGGTCACGGTGATGCGCGGCGGCGAGGAGGTGAAGCTTTCCAAGCGCGCCGGTAGCTACTTCACCCTGCGCGACCTGATCGAGGAAGCCGGGCGCGACGCCACGCGCTGGTTCCTGATCGCGCGCAAGCCCGATTCGCAACTCACTTTCGACATCGACCTGGCGCGTCAGCAAAGCAACGACAATCCGGTGTTCTACGTGCAGTACGCGCACGCTCGCGTCTGCAGCCTGCTGCGCCAGGCGGTGGAAAAGGGCTACGCCTACGACCAGGCCAACGGACTGGACCATCTCACATTGCTGGGCGACGAGAACTCACAATTGTTGATGGTCGAGCTGTCGCGTTTCCCCGAAGTGGTGGAGAACGCCGGACAGCTGCTGGAACCGCACCTTATCGCGCAATACCTGCGCGAACTGGCCTATGCTTTCCACACTTGGTACCACGCCACGCCGGTGCTGGTGGAAGACGCCGCCACGCGCGATGCGCGCTTGGCGCTGGCCTGCGCCGCGCGGCAGGTGCTGGCCAACGGATTGGAATTGCTGGGCGTCAGCGCCCCTGAAAAGATGTAACTGGAGAGTAGTTAGATGGCGGCAAGACGCAACAAGTCGCAGGCGCGGCGCAACTCGGGCAACGGCACGCCCGGCTGGGTGTGGCTGATCGCCGGCCTGGTGTTGGGCGCGGCGGCGTTCTTCATCGTGCCGGGGCTGATGAAGAAAGACGGCGACGGCTTCTTCCGCCCGCAGCCCAATCCAGATGCGTTGCCGGCGCAGGTGGCCGATGCCGACAGCAATATCGACGACGTCGCCCCGGAGACTTCCACGCCCACCTCGCAGCCCGACGCCAAGACCGGCGACGATGCGGCCAAGGAAACGCAGTACGACTTCTACACCCTGCTGCCCGGCAAGGAAGTGCAGATGTCCGACGCCGAACTGGCCGCCAGCGCGCGCGAGGAAAAGGCGCGCGAAGCGCGCGCGGCGCAGGCAGCGGCAGCGACGGCAGCAGCAACGACCCCCGCCGTGAACACAGCGACCGACAACCCGAAACCGGTTCCGGAAACGCCAGCCGCTGCGGCAACGACGGCGCCTGCCGTGGCCGCCACCGCAACCGCGACGGCACCGGCAATCTCCAGCGCACCGACCAGCAAGGATGCGCGCTACATCCTGCAGGCCGGCGCATTCGGCGCGTCCGGCGATGCCGAATCCACCAAGGCCAAGATCGCAATGCTGGGCCTGTCGGCGCGCGTGGAATCGGCGCAGATCGGCGGCAAGACCGTCTACCGCGTGCGCATGGGCCCCTACGGCAGCGCCAGCGAACTGGCCGAAGCCAAGCAGAAACTCGCCAGCGGCGGCTTGCCGGCTATGGCTATCAAGGCGCAATGAAAACCGACCCCGTCGCCCTGACACGCTTGGTGCCGCACTGGCCGCATGCACAGGCGGCGATCGGCGCCTGGTCGCGGATGAAACGGCCGCCGCGCGTTTTTTCGTGAAGCTCTCGCGGCCCGGCGCATGATCGACATCGCCACCCTGCCGGGACAGCTGTTTGGTGCGCTCATCGTGGTCTGGGCATGCAGCGAACTCTGGCTGGGTTGGACGCGCCGCTCGCAGGACCGCTCGCGCATGCGCGACCGCGGCACATTGCGGTTGCTGCTGGCAACCGTCTATCTGTGCATCGGCCTGGCGGTGTGGCTGTCGTACCAGACGGCCGGGCGCGTGGGCAACGAAGGCATCCGCCTTGCCCTGTTCTGGACCGGCCTTGCGCTGATGGCCGGCGGCCTGGCCCTGCGGTTCTGGGCGATCCGCGTGCTGGCGCGCTTCTTTACTGTGGATGTGAATATCCAGGAAGGCCACGAACTGATCCACCACGGCCCTTACCGCCTGCTTCGCCATCCTTCCTACACCGGTTCGCTGATGACCTTCCTGGGCTTTGGCCTGGCGCTGGGCAATGGGTGGTCGTTGCTGGTGCTTTTGGCGCCGGTACTCCTCGCATTCGTCTGGCGGATGCGAGTGGAGGAACGCGTGCTGGCCGAGGCGTTCCCTACGCAATATCCCGACTATGCGCGGCAGACCAAACGGCTGATTCCGTTCGTTTGGTGAGGGTGTGCGAACGTCCCGCTCGTGGCGGATCTGTCAAAGACAGGCTCGTCGCGAACAAGATTAAAGTAAACATCCCAACTCACTCTCACCACCGATAAGCTCCCATGACCAAAACCGTTCTCATCACCGGCGCCACCTCCGGCTTCGGCGCCGCCGCCGTCGGGCGTTTCGCCGGTGCGGGCTGGCGCGTGATCGCCACCGGCCGCCGTGCCGAGCGCCTGCAGCCGCTCGTCGAGCGGTTCGGCGCCGACAAAGTGCATGCCGCCGCCTTCGACGTACGCGACGAAGCCGCAATGGAAGTCGCGCTGTCCGCATTGCCCGAAGGCTTCCGCGGCATCGACGTGCTGATCAACAACGCCGGCCTGGCGCTGGGCACCGCGCCCGCGCAGAACGCCAGCCTGCAGGACTGGCGCACCATGATCGACACCAACATCACCGCGCTGGTGACGCTGACCCACCGCCTGCTGCCCGGCCTGATAGAACGCAAGGGCGCCATCATCAACATGAGTTCGGTGGCGGCCAGCTATCCCTACCCGGGCGGGAACACCTACGGCGGCAGCAAGGCCTTCGTGAAGCAGTTCTCGCTGGGGCTGCGCTCGGACCTGCACGGCACCGGCGTGCGCGTGACTTCGATAGAGCCCGGCATGGCCGAAACCGAATTCACCCTGGTGCGCACACATGGCGACCAGGCCGCCTCGGACAAGATGTATGGCGGCGCCAATCCGATGACCGCCGAAGACATCGCCGAACAGCTGTACTACATCGCCACCCTGCCGCCGCACCTCAACATCAACCGGCTGGAGATCATGCCGGTGACGCAGTCGTTCGCGGGTTTCCAGGTAGACCGGAAGTAGGTCGGCCCTACGTGGCCGACGCATCGGACGATGCGGGATTGCTCGCGTCGGGGGCGTAGCCCCGACCTACGCGCTCTTGGCCTCTCCCCTTGCCCGCGCAGCGGGTAAGGGGGAGGTTGGGAGGGGGTGCTTTCCGCAGTGTCTTGAAAGAAGAGCGAGTGCAAGATCAAAAGCAACCCCTCCCCAACCCTCCCCTGCGCCCCGAAGGAAGTCCCCTTGGGAGCTTCGCAAGGGAGGGGGTGGATTGCGTCAGCTGAGAGGTTCGTCGCTTAGATAGGTGTATCCGGTGAGCCCCGCTTCCAGCGCCTCGGCGAGCAGCTTCGACTCATCCGCACCCAGTTGCGCCTTCGCCACCCGTTCGGCATAAGCCGCGCGCAAATCGGCCAATCCGTAACCCACGTAATCCAGCATCACGTCGGTGGTATCGCCGCTGCGTTGCTGGCTGATGCTGAAACCATCGCCGTCGCGCTTCACTTCGATCGTGTCCGTGTCGCCGAACAGGTTGTGGATGTCGCCCAGGATCTCCTGGTAGGCGCCGACCAGGAAGAAACCCAGCCGGTAGCTCTCGCCCGCATTCAACCCGTGCAGCGGCAGCGAGGAATCCAGGCCTTCGTTCTCCACGTAGGTCTTGACCATGCCATCCGAATCGCAGGTCATGTCGGCGATCACGCCGCGACGTTGCGGCGCTTCGTTCAGGCGCTCGATCGGCAGGATCGGGAACACCTGGTCGATGGCCCACACATCGGGAATCGATTCGAACACGCTGAAATTGACGAAATACTTGTCGACCAGGCGCTCGTTGAGTTCGTCCAGCAGGTCGCGGTGGTTGCGCTCATCGCTGCTCAGGCGCGCGCGCACGGCGTGGGCGATGGCGTAGAACAGATCGTCGATGCGGGCGCGGTGGGTCAGGTCGATCTGGCCCAGCGCGTACAGGGAAAGGCCTTCGCTGTGGTGGTGCTGGGCGTCGTGGAAAAGCTCCACCGCCGGGCGCGAATCCAGCTCATCGTGGATCTCACGCAGATGGCGGATCACCGCCGGCTCATCCGCATGCGACGGCGGCACGCGGCCTTCCGGCGCCTGCTCCACTTCCGACACATTGGCCACCAGCACCGCATGGTGCGCGGTCATCGCACGGCCGCATTCGGTGACGACGCGCGGCGGCGCCAGCTTGTGCTCTTCGCAGGCTTCGGCCAGCGGCTGCACGATATTGGAGGCGTACTGGTTCAAGCCGTAGTTGATCGAGCAATAGCTGCGCGAACGGGTGCCTTCGTAGTCGATGCCCAGGCCGCCGCCGACATCGACATGGCTGATGGTCGCGCCCAGCTTGGACAGTTCGACGAAGTAACGCGTGGCCTCGCGCATGCCGTTGGCGATGTCGCGCACGTTGGAAATCTGCGAACCCATGTGGAAATGCAGCAGGCCCAGCGAGTCCTGCAGGCCGTTGTCGCGCAGCTCCTTCCACAGATCCAGCACCTGGCGCGGCGACAGGCCGAACTTGGCCTTGTCGCCGCCGCTGTTCTGCCACTTGCCTGCGCCCAGCGAGGCCAGGCGCATGCGCACGCCCAGCCCTGGCTTCACGTTCAGTGCCTTGGCTTCCTCGATCACCAGTGCCAGTTCGGACGGCTTCTCGATGACGATGAAGGTCTGCAGGCCCAGTTTGCGGCCGATCAGCGCCAGGCGGATGTATTCGCGGTCCTTGTAGCCGTTGCAGACGATCAACCCGCCCGGCCGCGACAGCGCCAGCACCGCCATCAGTTCGGGTTTGCTGCCCGCTTCCAGGCCGAAGCCTTCGCCGGTGTGCGAAGCCAGCGTGCCGGCGACGCCGCGATGCTGGTTGACCTTGATCGGATACACCGCCGTATAGCCGCCGGCGTATTCCCATTCCTGCATGGCCTGGCCGAACGCGGCCTGCAGCTTGCCCAGGCGATCGCCCAGGATGTCGGGGAAACGCACCAGCAGCGGCATGCGTGCACCGTTGGCGCGTGCGCTGTCCACCACCTGGGGCAGCGAGATCGAAGGGCCTTCGGCGCCCTTCGGACTGACCACCACATGGCCGGCCGCATCCACGTCGAAATACCCTTCCGCCCAGTGCGGGATGGAATAGGTCTTGCGGGCTTGGTCTTGGGACCAGCTGGACATGGGGCGGGCTCTGGTGACGAAAACGGACGCGCATTCTAACGCCGTCGTTGTGCCGCTCCGGTTACGGCCGCCGGTAGGCCGGCTCGCCGGCGCTCATCCTGACCGCGCGCGCCTGGGCGGCATCGCTGGAGGCGGTGAGCACGGTGCAGCTTCCCGGCAACCGCAGTTGCGAGGCGATGTGCGGAAGAGCGGCACGCTCGCTGGCCACCGACCCGGCCCAATCCAGCAGCACCAGGAAGTGCGGCATCACCTCGGTGCCGGCCAACGGCCGCTGCGCCACCCACGCCGTGCGCACTTTCTGGTGGCCGCGCAGCGCCCGCGCCAACTCCCGCAGCTGCATCGCTTCCAGCGCATGCGGCTGCAACGCCTGCCCATGACCGTCGCCGGCTCCGCGCAGCGAGTAGCGCGCGCGCAAGGTTTCGACCGCGGCATCGAATGCCGATTCCTCCGGCTGTCCGCGCGCATGGCTGTCCAGTGCGCGCAAGGCCGGCTCCACCAGCGCCGCGTCCAGCTCCATCGCGCGGCCCAGGTGCTGCACGCCTTCGCTTTCGTTGCCGCGCTTCAGCAGCAGCGCGCCCAGCCGATAGTGGCCGTTGGCGTTCGACGGCGCCCGCGCCAGCGCCTCCCGATACAGCGGCAGGGCATCGATGCCGGGCTGATGGTCCTCGGACAGGCAGGCCAGCTCCACCGCTTCGGCGGGCGTATGCGTGCGATGGGCCTGCAGTTCGGCCAGGCGGTGGCGCTCGCGCTGCGCTTGCTGGTGGCCCGCTTTCCACTCGGCGTCGGCGCCGGTGCGCCATTCCAGGCTGAAACGCCGCTGCAGCGTTGCGTCCAGTTCGCCCAGCATGTCCGCCGCCGCGACGCCCGCCGTTCCCGTCGTCCGCGGCAGCTCCACCTGCAGGGCCTCCGCGCGTTTGGCCAGCGTGGGATGGGTGTCGTCCGGGTCCGGTTGCCGGGCCAGCAAGCGTGCGGGAATGCGGATCTCGCGCTGGCGTTCGCGCGAAAGCCCCTGCGCGAGTTGTTCGTGCACGGCGATGGGCGGATAGGCCTGCGCGCGTGTCGATTCGTTTATTTGCGGCCAGAATTCGCCTTCCAGCCAGTCCGACGCCAGCTCGATGCGCACCAATGCGCTGACCGCCGCATCGGCGCCGACGGCCTGCGCCGAAACCGCATCGGCGGCGTACTCCTGGCGGCGCGCCAACACCTGGCTGTAGGCCTCGAAGTAAGGCGCGTACCAGCGGAAGAAGAACCACAGCAGCTGCCCGCCGGCCAGACCTCCGGACATGCCTTCCAGCAGGCGGTGCCAGCTGCTGCGCAACCGGTAGATCCAGCCGGTGAAATGGCCGTGCCCGCCATGGAAATGCCCGAACTCATGCGCAACCACGGCGGCCAGTTCGCGGCGATCCAGCGCATGCAGCAGGGGCAGGCCCAGGATCAGGTAATGGCGCTGGCGCCATAGGCCGAGTCCTTGCGGGACATAGGCCGCAGCGGCATTGAGTTCGGCGTTGATGACGATGCCATGCAGCGGCGCGGCGCCCACGGCCTTGCGTATGCGCTCCACCTCGGCACGCAGTTCCGGCGCCTGGTCAGGTTGCAGGTGGTGGCCTTCCGGCATTACGAAACGGACCCAGAGCGCACGCGCCACGACAGTGCCGGACAGGGCCAGCATCATCAGCGCAATGATCTGGAATGGACCCAGCGAGGGACGCGCGATCAGCAGGTATCCCAACAGGAACACCAGCAAGCCCAGCGTGGACAACAGTGCCAGGCCCAGTACCGCGTAGCCCAATACCGCCAACAGCGCCAGTTTCAGCCGATAACGTGCCGGTGCCTGTTCCGCCTCGCGTTCCAGCCGCTCGACCAGTTGCCGCCGCGCTTCCGCTGATTGCATTCCATCCTCCCCTTGCCGTCCCTGCCGGATGCTAAGCCATCGCAGCCAAGCTGTAACGCGGCATCCGGTACAATTCGCGCCCCCTGACCGTTGAGCCCCGGCGATGACGAACGACAGCAACTGGTACATCGAACACTTCCAGCCCACCGGCTCGGCCATCGGCTTCCGCACCACCGGCAAGCTGGACGAGGTGCAGTCGCCGTTCCAGAAGATCGAGATCTACGGCACCACCGATTGGGGCAACCTGATGCTGATCGACGGCGCGGTGATGCTGACCGCGCGCGACAACTTCTTCTATCACGAGATGATTTCGCACCCGGCGCTGTACACCCACGCCGATCCCAAACGCGTTGTGATCATCGGCGGCGGCGATTGCGGCACGCTGCGCGAGGTACTCAAGCACCCCGGCGTGCAGAGCGCGACCCAGTGCGACATCGACGAGCAGGTCACGCGCATGTCGGAGAAGTATTTCCCCGAGCTGTGCGACAGCAACAGCGATCCGCGCGCCGAGCTGCTGTTCGACGACGGCGTGGCCTACATGGCCAATTGCCCGGCCGGCAGCGTGGACGTGGTGATCGTGGATTCCACCGACCCGGTGGGCCCGGCCGAAGGCCTGTTCAACAAGGCGTTCTACGAATCCTGCTTCCGCGCGCTGAAGGACGACGGCATCCTGGTGCAGCAGTCGGAGTCTCCGTTGGCGCTGCTGGACCTGATCAACGAGATGCGCGGCGAAATGCGCAAGGCCGGCTTCAGCACCTTCAAGACGCTGCCGTTCCCGCAACCGTGCTACCCGACCGGATGGTGGAGCGTGACTTTGGCGCGCAAGGGCGGGAATTTCGATTTCCGCGAAGGCGACGCCAGCAGCAAATCGTTCGAGACGCTGTACTACAGCGCGCACCTGCACACCGGTGTGTTGGTGGCGCCGCCGTTCGTGGCCAAAGCGCTGGGCGAGTAACGTAGGTCGGGGTACGCCCCCGACCCGCATTCAAGCGCAAACCCTACGGGATCCGGTAAAGAAAAGCCCCGCGATGCGGGGCTTTTCTGTGTAGCCGCACGAAGCGCGCCGCGCTGGGAAATGTCAGGCATCGAATTCCTGCCAAGTGGGTATCGCGCGTTGCTTGGCGCTCCAGCGCAGATACCCGGCCATCGTCAGACCGAACAGCACGCCCGCCGCCAATGCCGCGGCCGCACCGATCCAGATCGGCATGCCTTGCCGGCCCCACAGCAACAACCACATGAACAAACCCCAGAACAGCCCGAAGAAACCGCCCATCACCAACGCGTTGAAACCGAAACCCGCCATGTGCGGCGGCGGAACCTTGACGCCCAACCTCCAGAGCAACCGGAACAGCGGAGGGGAATAGGTACTCTTGCCGATGCCCTTGCTTTCCAGCAAAGCGAAGGCCTGCTGCAGACGTTCGTTGAATTCCATTGCTTCGTTTCCCCGCAACCCGCCCTAAAGTGCGTCCGCATCCAGTTCGCCGGTCCTGATCCGCACCACCCGGTCCAGCGCATAAACGAACACCTTGCCATCGCCGATCTTGCCGGTGCCGGCGGCCTTGACGATGGCTTCGACGACTTTGTCGACCTGGTCGTCGGTCACCGCGACCTCGATCTTCACCTTGGGCAGGAAATCCACCACGTATTCGGCGCCGCGGTAGAGCTCGGTATGGCCCTTCTGCCGGCCGAAACCCTTCACCTCGGTCACCGTGATGCCGGTGATGCCCGCCTCGGCCAAAGCCTCGCGCACATCGTCCAGCTTGAACGGCTTGATGATGGCCATGATCATTTTCATGCGTGATTCCCTCAAGAGGTCTGACCGAAGGATATCCCGGTTCGGCGGGCCACGCTTGCGGGCCGCGGGGCGGTCGGGTTCAATGCGGTTCCCACACGGCGTCGGGATAAACTGACGCCGCGCCGCAGACAAAGCCGATGGCGCGATCGCGGCGATGCGTTCAGGCTGCCCCCACAGCCGGAGAAACCTACATGATCGACCTCAACACCATCGACGACCTCGCCCGCCGCCTCAGCGCCCTGGTGCCGCCCGGCCTACGCGACTCACAGGAAGAACTGCAGCAGACCTTCAAGAGCGCGCTGCAATCGGGCCTGTCCAAGCTGGACCTGGTGACGCGCGAGGAATTCGACGTGCAGCGCGCGGTGCTGCTGCGCACCCGCGAGAAGCTGGAAGCGCTGGAGCGCGCGGTTGCCGCGCTGGAGACCCCTGCTTCTCCGCCCCCTTCTCCGCAAACCCCGCAGCACTAAGGCCCCGCCGCCATGAGCCTTGCGCTGGTGCACAGCCGTGCACGGGCCGGCGTGTCCGCACCTCCGGTGAGGGTGGAAGTGCACCTCTCCGGCGGGCTGCCGCAGACGCATATCGTGGGCCTGCCCGAGGCGGCGGTGCGCGAATCCCGCGACCGCGTGCGCGCCGCCATCCTCTGCGCGCAGTTCGAATTCCCGGCGCGCCGCATCACCGTGAATCTGGCCCCTGCGGACCTGCCGAAAGACGGCGGCCGCTTCGACCTGCCCATCGCGCTCGGCATCCTGGCCGCCAGCGGGCAGATCGACCGCAATGCCTTGAGCGAGTACGAATTCCTGGGCGAACTGGGTTTGACCGGCGAATTGCGCGCGGTCGACGGCATCCTTCCGGCGGCGCTGGCCGCCGCGCGCGCCGGACGCAAGCTGATCGTGCCGCTGGGCAGCGGCCCCGAAGCCGCGCTGGCGCGCGAAGTGGAAGCCTATACCGCGCGCACCCTGCTGGAAGTCTGCGGGGCTTTGAACCGCACCAAGGCGCTGCCGATAGCCGCAGCCCCGCCGCCACAGCTCAGCCTGATTCCCGACATGGCCGACGTGCGCGGACAACTGCACGCGCGCCGCGCATTGGAAGTCGCGGCAGCGGGAAATCATCACCTTCTGCTGATAGGCACCCCAGGTTGCGGCAAGACCCTGCTCGCGTCGCGCTTGCCGGGGTTGTTGCCTGAAGCGAGCGAGGCCGAGGCACTGGAGACTGCGGCAATCGCCTCGGTTAGCGGGCGCGGACTGGATCCCGCCCGCTGGAAGCAACGTCCGTACCGTTCGCCGCACCACACCGCCAGCGCGGTCGCTTTGGTGGGCGGCGGAGCGGATCCGCGACCGGGTGAGATTTCGCTCAGCCACAATGGAGTCTTGTTCCTCGACGAGTTGCCGGAATGGGATCGCAAAGCCCTGGAAGTGCTGCGCGAACCGCTGGAATCGGGCACCGTCACCGTGTCGCGCGCGGCACGCAGTTCGGAATTTCCCGCGCGTTTCCAACTGGTCGCGGCGATGAACCCCTGCCCCTGCGGCTGGGCCGGCGATCCGTCGGGGCGCTGCCGTTGCAGTCCGGAGAATGTGCGCCGCTACCGCGCGAAGATCTCCGGCCCGCTGATGGATCGCATCGATCTGCATATCGAAGTGCCGCGGCTGCCGCCGCAGGACCTGCGCCCGGATGCGCCCGCGGGCGAACCCACCCTTGCGGTGCGGCTGCGCGTGGAGGCCGCGCGTGCGCTGCAGCATGCGCGTGCGGGGAAGGCCAATGCGCAGCTCGGGCAATCCGAAACCATGGCCTATTGCCGCCTGGGCGACCGCGACCAGGCTTTGCTGGAACGCGCCATCGAGCGCCTGCAGCTTTCCGCCCGCTCCATGCACCGCATCCTGCGGGTGGCCCGCACCATCGCCGATCTGGCGGGAGAACAGAGCATCGCTACCCCACACCTGACAGAAGCTTTGGGTTACCGGCGCGTGGATCGGGGCGCTGCGCAGAGCGCAGCGTAGCTCTGCCCCCTCCCTTGTGCGCAGCGCAGGGGAGGGGGCAAAGCACACCCCTGCCTTGCGTCACATGCGCCGGCCGCGGCCGCATGCTCCACTGCACTGCGTGTTGCCCATCGCCACCCGCTTTAACCACGCCCGCCGGATGCTCGCCATCCGCATCTCTATCCTCGCTTTGGAGAACCTCCAGATGTCGAACAAACCCGCCCAGCGCTTCCTGTTCCCCGCCACCGCCCTGCTGCTGTCCCTCTCCATTTCCACCGCGCTGGCCCAGGACAAGGCCAGCGCCGCGCAGCGGATCGCGGGCACCGAACTGATCCCGCGCGATGCCCTGTTCGGCAACCCGGAGCGCTCCAGCGTGCTGATCAGCCCCGACGGCAAGAGCCTGAGCTGGCTGGCACCGGTGGAAGGTGTGATGAACGTATGGGTCGCCCCGGCCGCCGATCCTTCCAAGGCGCGTGCGGTCACCAGCGACAAGGCGCGCGGCATCCGCAATTACTTCTGGTCCTACCAGCCCGACACGCTGCTGTACCTGCGCGACAGCGGCGGCGACGAGGACTTCCATCTTTTCAGCGTGGATGTCGCCACCGGCAAGGCCACCGACCTCACGCCGTTCCCGAAAACCACCGCGCAGGTGGCCGGCACCAGCCATGCGCACCCCGAATCGATCCTGGTCGGCATGAACGACCGCGATGCGCAATGGCACGACCTGTACCGCGTGGACCTGGCCACCGGCAAGCGCACGCTGGTGGAAAAGAATGAGCAGCAGATCGCCGGCTACCTGACCGACGACGATTACAACGTGCGCTACGCGACCAGATCCCGCCCCGACGGCGGCCAGGACGTGCTGCAGCCGGACGGCAAGGGCGGCTGGAAGAAATACGACGACATCCCGTTCGAGGATTCGCTTTCCACCCAGCCTGCCGGGCTGACCACCGACGGCAAGACCCTGTACATGGTCGACTCGCGCGGCCGCAACACCGCGGCGCTGTACGCCATCGACGTGGCCAGCGGCAAGAAGACGCTGGTGTTCGAGGACAAGCGCGCCGATGTGGGCAATTCGCTGTCCGACCCCAAGACCGGCGTGGTGCAGGCGGTGGCGGTGGACTATCTGCGCGAGCAATGGTCGCCGCTGGATGCCGGCATCGCCGCCGATCTGAAGAAACTGGAAGCGATCGGCCCGGGCGAAGTCGGCGTCAATGCGCGCACCTACGACGACAAGACCTGGATCGTGGCGTATTCGGCGGCCGAAGCGCCGGTGGTGTATTACCGCTACGACCGCGACGCCGGCGGCAAGCTGACCAAGCTGTTCTCCGCGCGCCCGGCGCTGGACGGCAAGCCGCTGGTTGCGCAGTGGCCGCAGGAAATCGAATCGCGCGACGGCCTGACTCTGGTCAGCTACCTGACCTTGCCCAAGAGCGCCGATAGCAACAACGACGGCAAAGCCGATGCTGCGGTGCCGATGGTGCTGATGGTGCATGGCGGTCCTTGGGCGCGCGACGGTTACGGTTACAGCGGCACGCCGCAGTGGCTGGCCAATCGCGGCTACGCGGTGCTGCAAGTGAACTACCGCGGCTCCACCGGCTTCGGCAAGGAGTTCACCAACGCCGGCAACGGCGAATGGGCGGCGAAGATGCACGACGACCTGCTGGACGCGGTGCAGTGGGCGGTGAAGGAAGGCGTCACCACGCCGGACCAGGTGGCCATCATGGGCGGCAGCTACGGCGGTTACGCCACGCTGGTCGGCGTCACCTTCACGCCGGATGCGTTCAAGTGCGGTGTGGACATCGTGGGTCCGTCCAACCTCAACACGCTGCTCAGCACGGTGCCGGCCTATTGGGCCAGCTTCTACGAGCAACTGGCCAAGCGCATGGGCGATCCGCGCACCGAGGCCGGCAAGCAATGGCTGGTGGATCGTTCGCCGCTGACCCGCGCCGACAAGATCACCAAGCCGCTGCTGATAGGCCAGGGCGCCAACGACCCGCGCGTGAAACAGGCCGAGGCCGACCAGATCGTCAATGCGATGAAAGCCAAGAATATCCCCGTGACCTACGTGCTGTTCCCCGACGAAGGCCATGGCTTCGCGCGTCCGCAGAACAGCAAGGCGTTCAACGCGGTGGCCGAGGGTTTCCTCAGTCAATGCCTGGGCGGCCGCGCGGAACCGATCGGCAACGACTTCGAAGGCTCCAGCATCAGCGTGCCGACCGGCGCCGATGGCGTGCCGGGATTGGCCGACGCATTGAAGACGCATAAGCAGGAAATCAAGAAGTAGTAGTTCCGGCCTCGTGATATTTCTCATCGTCATTCCCGCGTAGGCGGGAACCCAGCGCCTTTGCGTTGGGAGCCATAAGTCGCTGGGTCCCCGCCTACGCGGGGATGATGATCGAGAGTAACGTGCTGAGGAATTTCCCATGACCATCGCCCATGCCCAATGCCTCTGCGGCGACTTGAACCTGGAAGCCACGCTTCCCAGCAAATGGGTAGCGCATTGCCATTGCAGCCTGTGCCGCCGCGCGCACGGCGCGGCATTCGTGACATGGGTCGGAATGGACGCTACGCGATGCGTGTTCGACGATCCCAGGCAACGGCTGCGTTGGTACCAATCCACACCAGGCGCCGAACGCGGCTTCTGCAGCCGTTGCGGCACGATGATGTTCTTCCGCTCCAACCGCTGGCCCGGCGAACTGCATATCGCCCTGGCCCATTTCACTACGCCGGTGGACCGCGCGCCGCAGATGCATGCGTACTGGGAAGACCATGTGCCATGGGTTGCCGTGGATCAAAACGACGGCCTGCCGCGAAAGTAATCGCCTCACCCCCTTCTTTGTAGAGCCGAGCTTGCTCGGCTGCTCTTGCTGTTCGTAGAAAAGCAGCCGAGCAAGCTCGGCTCTACAAAGAAGGGGCTAAAGGCGGCCGAGAAGACGTGGGTCTACAAGGATGTAGAGTTAGGAATCTGCCTACGGACGACCGCAGCAACCGCTGATACTCAAACTGGCGTGGCCGCAGGAAAGTAGCTCCATGGCCAATCCCTCTCTCTTGCGCGGACGCTTCTCACAGGTCGACGCCTGGTACACCATCACCTCGGTGGTTCATGGAAGGCAGCCATTGCTGTCATTGCCGGGCAATGCGGACATCCTCTGCAAGCAATGGCATCGCATCGAACAGGAAGGCAGGGTTCTGACGCATGCCTGGGTGGTGATGCCCGATCATGTCCATTGGCTCTTCCAGCTGCTGCAAGGATCGCTTGGACAATGCATGCAGCGATTCAAATCGAGATCCGCACAGGCCATCAACGAACACATGCGACGATCCGGCCCGCTCTGGCAGTCGGGATACTACGACCATCACCTCAGGAGCGAAGAGGATTTATTGAACCAAGCCCGCTACCTGGTCGAGAACCCGTTGCGCAGGGGCCTTGCGACCAGGATCGAGGATTATCCGGCCTGGTGGTGCCGCTGGATTTCCGGATCGCAGGACCTATGCTGACCAAAATACGCGCCTGCCCACCTTTCGCCTTGTAGAGCCGAGCTCGCTCGGCTGCTCTTGATTTTCGCGGAAAAGCAGCCGAGCGAGCTCGGCTCTACAAAGATGGGGGTGTTAGGTGGATCCTTCGATGCGCCAGACTTCGCCGGCCGGATCCAGCTCCATCGTCACCATCTCCTCGCCGCGCCAGCCGAAACCGCAGATCGCCAACGCGCCTTCGCTGAGGCGATCCAGGCCGAATACCTGCTCCAGCGGCACTTCGTTGATGGCGCAGGTGATGTAGGCGCCCAGGCCGGCTTCGGTGGCCGACAGGTACAGGGTCTGCGACAGGTGCCCCGCCTCCAGGGTAATGGCGCGATAGGCCTTGGCGTGGTTGCGGTATTTCCAGAAGGAGCGGTCGTAGCGCGGCGCCATCAGCGCCATGACGTGGGCGTTGGCGAACCAGTCCTGCTGGGCGACGGCCTGCAGGGCCAGGTCGTACAAGGGTTGCTCGGGCAAGGGCAATGGCTCCAGCGCGTGAGTAGTGGCGTGGTAGTGGTACAGGCCAGGCGCCAGTCCTTCGACGTTCTGCACGATCAGGTAGGCCTCCACCGGATGCAGGCCGCCGCCGGAAGGGCTGGTTTTCTTCAGGAAAACGGTGTCGTCGCTGACCCGCACGTGCGATTGGGCGGCGAATACGCGCTCGATCAGTTGCGCGAACAGGGCATACGGCAACGGCCGTTCGGCATCGAAGTTACGGCAGGTGGCTCGGCGAGCGAGCAAGTGGTCGAAGTCGGTGCGCGCTGTACGTGGCAGCGGAATACGCTGTTTTTCGTCGCCGCGGCCCATCGCTTCCACTGGCGGAGCGCCAAGGACCTGGCGCAGTTCGCCGGCGGTTTCGGTGCCGGTGTCCTGCATGGCTTGAACGGCATCGGCTTCCTGCCAACGGGTGAAGGCATGCAGGGTCGCGGCCAGAGGATGCCAGTGCACGCCGCGCAGGATTTCGTCGCATTCGCGATGGATGGCATGGCGTTTACCGGTGCCCACTATCAGGCCTTTCTTCAGCAGGCTCTTCAGTGCGCCTGCATCGGCCAGCGTGCCGCTGTCGATCCACTCGTCAGGGCTCAGGCTACCCAGCAGCTCGCATTCGGCGGCGTCGACCCTGATTTCCACGCCCAGATGCGGCGCCAGCGCGACCCAGCCGAGCTCGCGGCGCAGCCCGTTGCCGCCCCCCAGCAGCATTTCCAGGTCGAAGCCCACCTCTTCCCGGGGCTCCAGGTACAGCACTTTGCAACGGCGCACCTTCATGGTGCTCTCCCCTGTTTCGACCTCGACGCGCAACCCTACGGTTGTTTGGCAACACGGACAAGGCTAGATTGTCGCGCAAGAGGCCCGTTTCGAGGCCTTCAACTGGGGAACAACATGGCAACTAAGAAGACGGGCGCGTCGGGGAAGGCCGCGCCTCTGGATCCGAAGGTCGCGGGCAAGCTGCTGGATAAGCTGAGCACGGACAACGAGTTTCGCCGGCTGTTCAAGAAGGATCCCAAGGCGGCTTTGGTGCAGGCGGGCTACAAGTTGCCGAAAGGCGATACCGCAGCGTTGGCGGAACTGGAACGCACCTGTTGCTGCATGGCCGTACAGAGCATTGCGCCGAAGGCCGATGTCATCAAGGCACGCGACGCCTTGCATACCATGCTTACGGCAGGTCTGGGAATGACGCCGATTCAGTTGAATGTTTCTAGTACCGCCTTGCGCCGAACTCGCAAATGATCTGGCAACTGGGTTTCGCTCCATTTTGAGTCGAAAGCCAGGAGCTCCTTTCTGGCTTGATCTTCGTTTCCCGCGCCTGCGAGCAGTTCAGCTGCTCGTAGGTGCGCATGCGTGGTGTCGAACACGTCCAGTGGCTGCTGGCACCAAGCGCAACCGATTTCGATATATGCACGGCCACGATGACTGCTCAACCAACGCGCTTGGCCAACCGCCTTATTGATCAGCCCTGCGGCCGCATAGGCCTCCATCAATGCAGCGTGGGTCTGGAAAGGCTCGCTCCCATTCACCAGCGGCTCAAGCAACGCGATGGCTTTGTCCGCGCTCCCCGATAGACGCAGATCGTTTGCCTTCGATACTTCCACCAAGTCGCGCAACGGCCGGTTCGTCAGCAGCTCCTTCCTCTTTTGCAGTTCGGCGGTAACGCTACGAGCTACTGCCGTATCGCCCATGCGTTGAGCGAGTATGCCCGCGCTGACCGCAGCGTATGCATCGTCGGTCGCATCAGCCGCATTCGTCGGATTGGCGACGGCGGATAGCGTCGTGTCGGCGATTCGTCGAATCTCCTTGCGCGTTGATCCATAGTCGCCCTGCGCCCATACTGCAACCGCCGACGGATAGATAGCCAACCGTGCCCGGACCGAGCCCGCAGGCGTCTGCCGCTCCAGCCCGCGCGCCTCTGAGACAGCCGGAGCCCACAGTCCCTGGTCAAGATATAGCGAGACTCTGTCGAAATAGACGCCGCTAACCTTCAACGAAAGCGGCCATGTCTTTATGGCTTGGTCAAAGCGCCGCTGCGCCGCGAACGTGTTCGCTCGGCGAACTACTGCGGATTTGGATCCTCTGGCGATAGCATTGCCAAAAGCCGCTTCGGCCTCGGCGAACTTTTCCTGTCCCAGCGCAAGGCGGCCGACCAGATCCCAGGACAACGGCGCGAATTCGCTCTGTGGAGATGCAGCGCGCTTCGCGAACGGAATTCCTTCGGCGAATCGGTTATCCAGATAGAAAGCGTTGCCGACATTCGCGATGGCGGGATAGAAGTCTGGATAAAGGCTGGACATCTCCTGCCACTTCTGCAGCGCGGCGGAAGGATCGTTGATTTGCGCTGTCCATGCATCCAGATAAAGCTGATCCCTGGGAGGGAGGTGTTCTCGTAGCGCGATGGCTTTATCCAGGTACTGTTTGCCGCCGGCCAGGTCGCTCATCGCGTTGTGCGCGCGCACCAACCCCAGATAAGCCAGCGCGAATTTCGGATCCAAACCGACCGCACGCGCATAGAACGACCGCGCCTGCTCGTACTGCGCCGAGGCGAATGATTTCTGGCCCAGGGCGTACGAACGCAACGCATCCATGTTGGAAGTCGTGACCTCAGGAAGCGGTTCCGAATCCTTCTGTATCGATGCCAACGCCTCGCCAAGCTTGCCGCGCAAAGCAATGGTGACCGCATCTATCGATTCCAACGCAGAGCCCGCTCCCGTGCCATCTACTGATTCGGCGTAGACGGTCGTCTGGGTATGCGGGTCAATGACTTCCGCACTTATGCGCAATCGCCCTCCCACCTCCGACACCGTCGGCAGGATCACCGCACGCACCCCATCGCGCAGCGCGATCTCCGACGCCACCGCGCGGTCCAGCAAAGTTCCCGGCTTGCGCTGCATGCGCGCCAGCGTATCGCGTGCCTTCATGTCGCTGAGCACGTTGACGTAGCGCGACTGCTCCAGGCTGATGCGGAACGCCTGTTCCAGCGAATCGTCCAGCACCTTTTCGCCGGTCAGGTTGCGCAGATCGCCCACCACCACCCAGTCGCGCTCAGCGAAGGCGATGGCCGGTTGCGGCTTGGTGACGAACCACACGCCCACGCCAACGCCGACGATCAGCAGCATTTCCACCGCCAACGCCGCCGGCCGCCGCCACAGCGGCGTGTCGCGCCAGGCCTTGGCGATATTGGAGGGCGCGCGCAACGGCGCAATGCCGATTTCGCCTACCTCGTAGACTTCCTGCGCCTCGGGCACGCCCTTGAAACGCCAGCGCCCGTACGACTTCCACAACAGGTTCTGCCCGCGTTCGCCCAGCTCGCGCGCGGCGCGGTGGGTCAGCGATTCGGCCACCGCCGAGAGCAGGATCTGGCCCGGGCGCGCCAGCGTCATCAGGCGCGCGGCCATTGGCTTGGCCAGGCCCTCCACTTCCAGCGGCTTGGCGCCGACCAGCACCGCCGCATCGCTGTTCTTCCAGGTCAGCACCTCGCCCACGTGCAGTCCGGCGCGCGCCTGCAGTTCCAACCCACGCGCCTGGCCAAGCTCGCGCAGGCCGCGGGTGTAGTCCAGCGCGAAACCCAGACCATCGATAGGCCGCTCGAACAGCAGCAGCAAGCCGTCGGAACGATCGATCAGCCGCCCGCGCCATTCCTGCTGCAGTTTCAGCACCAGATGATCGTGCTCGCGGAACAGCTCCGAGGCCGGCGTATCGCCCAGGCGCTCCACCAGACCCGTGGAATCGACCAGATCGGTCAGCAGCAGCGTCCGCAGCTGCGGACCTTCGAGCGGAAGACGGCCGATATCGTTCATCCCTTCTCGACTCCGCCCTTCAATCCTGCCACTCGACGCGATCGCCGCCGGCGCTCTTGGCGCGGTACAGCGCCTGATCGGCCTGCGCATACCAGTCGTTCCAGTCGCGCGACGGATCGATCAGGCAGGCGCCGACGCTCAGGGTGGTGATCAGCGGCGGCGACGGCTGCATCTGCTGCAGCGCGCGCGCGGTGCTGACCACGAAATCGGCATAGCGGAACATCTCTTCGCGGTGCTGCGCCTTGAGCAGCAGGCAGAATTCGTCGCCGCCCAGCCGGCATGCGAAATCCTGGGAAGCGGACAGCGAGCGCAGGATGTTGGCCACGCTCTGCAGCACGCGGTCGCCGAGCAGGTGCCCGTGCATGTCGTTGACGTCCTTGAACCGGTCGCAGTCGATCAGCAACAGGCCGTAGCCGTGGTAGCCGCCGTTGTTGCGCCCCTGCTCCAGGAACATGGCCAGCCCACGACGGTTGTACAGCGAAGTCAGTTCGTCGGTGCGGTTGAGCTCTTCGCTCTTGTCCAGCCGGTGCGAAGTGACCCGCAGACTGTCCAGCGCAGCCTGCAGCTCCTGGTTGCGGCGGCGCAGGCGGTGGATCAAGCCCTGCTCGTTGGAGACCACGCGCATGATGGCCCGGCGCAGGAAATGCGAGACCAGCCCGGCATTGCGGTCGACCAGCACCTGGAACTCGTGGCTCTTCAGCTCCAGCAGCACGCCATCGGCGATGGCCGTTGCCGATGCGGCGCGGGCGTGATCGCCGATCAGCAGCCCCAGCTCGCCGAAGAATTCGCGCGCGCCCAGATGCTTCTCGTTGAGGTCTTCGCCGAAATCCAGCGCCACTCCGCCTTGCAGGATCACGAACATGGTGGTGCCCAGTTCGCCGCGGGTGAACAGCCTTTCACCCACCGTTACCGGACGCACGTTTCCGACCTGCGCGAAAAGCTCGCACTCCTCCGCCGACAGCACCGCGGTGGTCGGATCGATGGGCAGTTCCTCTGCGGCCGGACGCACTGGCTCGTAGCCAGCGACCAACGCTGCGGTCTCCGGATTCATCACACGCCCCAATTCGCGAATCCGGAGGATATCACCACAATGCGCCCCCAAAGCACAGACGACAGGCCGGTTTCCCGGCCTATCGTCGGATAACGTCAACTGCGGGGCTTTCCGGCCTCAGGCGGCCTTTTCGCCGTGGAATTGCTCCTCCTCGGTGGAGCCTTTCAGGGCGGTGGTCGAGGATTGGCCCTGCTGGATGGCCTGGGTCACGGCGTCGAAATAGCCCGTCCCCACTTCGCGCTGGTGCTTGACCGCGGTGAAGCCCCTGTCGGCGGCGGCGAATTCGGCTTCCTGCAGCTCGACGAAGGCGCTCATCTGGCGGCGGGCATAGCCGTGGGCCAGGTTGAACATGGAGTAGTTGAGCGCATGGAAACCGGCCAGGGTGATGAACTGGAACTTGTAGCCGTAGCCGGCGATTTCCTTCTGGAACCTGGCGATGGTGGCGTCGTCCAGGTTCTTCTTCCAGTTGAAGCTGGGCGAGCAGTTGTAGGCCAGCAGCTTGCCCGGGAACCTGGCGTGGATGGCCTCGGCGAATTTCCGGGCGAACTCCAGGTCCGGCTTGCCGGTTTCGCACCACACCAGGTCGGCATAGGGCGCGTAGGCCAGGCCGCGGCTGATGGCCTGGTCCAGGCCGTTGCGGGTCTTGTAGAAGCCTTCGACCGTGCGGTCGCCGGTGATGAAGGCTTTGTCGTTGGCATCGATGTCGCTGGTCAGCAGGTCGGCGGCTTCGGCATCGGTGCGTGCGACCAGCAGGGTCGGCACGCCCATCACATCGGCGGCCAGGCGCGCGGCGTTCAATTTCTCGACCGCTTCGCGGGTGGGCACCAGCACCTTGCCGCCCATGTGGCCGCACTTCTTCACGCTGGCCAGCTGGTCTTCGAAATGCACGCCGGCGGCGCCGGCTTCGATCATCGCCTTCATCAACTCGAACGCATTGAGCACGCCGCCGAAACCGGCCTCGGCGTCGGCCACGATCGGCTGCAGGTAATCGACGCTGTCGTCGCCCTCGGCATGGTTCAGCTGGTCGGCGCGCAGCAACGTGTTGTTGATGCGCTTGACCACCGCCGGCACCGAGTCGGCCGGGTACAGCGACTGGTCGGGGTACATCTGCCCGGCCAGGTTGGCGTCGGCGGCGACCTGCCAGCCGGACAGGTAGATGGCTTTCAAGCCCGCCTTGACCTGCTGCATGGCCTGGTTGCCGGTCAACGCGCCCAGTGCGTTGACGAAGTCCTCTTTCTGCAAATAACCCCATAGCTTCTCCGCGCCCAGGCGGGCGATGGAATGCTCCACGTGCACGGTGCCGCGCAGGCGCACCACGTCGGCGGCGGTGTAGTTGCGGGTGATCCCGGCCCAGCGCGGATTGCTGTCCCAGTCTTTCTGGATCTGTTCGGCGGTCTGCAGGTTGCTCATGGTCGTTCTCTTCGTAGGTAATGAAAATGGCCGGAGATTTCGTAGGAGCGGACCCTGCCCGCGACAGGGCGTTACCGGTAAAGCCTGTCGCGGGCAGGGCCCGCTCCTACAAGTTGTCAGTCGAGGTATTCGTAGGCCGGCAGGGTCAGGAACTCGGCCAGTTCGTCGGCATGGCTGAGCTTGTCCAGCAGGGCGATGGCTTCGCCTATGCGCGTGCCGCCGGGAATCGCACTGGTGTCGCCGAGCCGCGCCGGCAGATTCAACAGCGCCCGCTCCAGCAAGGCGAAATCGATCAGGGTGCCGTCGGCCAGGTGCAGGTTGTCCGAATGCAGCCACTGCCACAGCTGGGTGCGGGAAATCTCGGCGGTGGCGGCGTCTTCCATCAGCCAATGGATCGGCACGCAGCCGTTGCCGTCCAGCCAGGCGGCCAGATAGCGCACGCAGACTTCCACGCTGCCTTCGAAACCGGCCGCAGTGATCGTGCCCAGCGAAGGCTTGATCAGGTCGTCGCGGGCGACCTTGACGTCTTCGCGCAACACGCCGTGCTGGTTCGGCGCCGGCATGTGTTCGTCGAAGATGCCGCGCGCGATGGGGATCAGCGCCGGATGCGCCACCCAGGTGCCGTCGTGGCCGGCGCTGACTTCGCGCAGCTTGTCCGCGCGCACCCGCGCCATCGCCTGCTCGTTGGCGGCCTCGTCGCTGCCGATCGGAATCTGCGCGGCCATGCCGCCCATCGCATGCGCGCCGCGCTGGTGGCAGGTCTGGATCAACAGCTCCGAATAGGCCTTCAGGAACGGCTGGGTCATGGTGACCTGGCCGCGCTCGGGCAGCACTTTGTCGCGGTGGCGGCGGAAGGTCTTCAGGTACGAAAAGATGTAGTCCCAACGCCCGCAGTTCAGGCCTGCGATGCGCCCGCGCAGCGCATGCAGTATCTCGTGCATCTCGAACACCGCCGGCAGCGTTTCGATCAGCACGGTGACCTTCATCTGGCCCTGCGGCAGGCCCAGCGCGGTTTCGATGTGCGACAGCGCGGTTTCCCACAGCGCGGCTTCTTCCATCGACTGCAGTTTGGGCAGGTAGAAATAAGGGCCGCGGTCCTTCGCAGCCAGAAGCTTCGCGTTGTGGAAGGCGTACAGAGCCAGATCGAACAGGCCGCCGGCGATCGGCGTGCCATCGATCAGCACGTGCTTCTCGTTCAGATGCCAGCCGCGCGGACGCACGATCAGCACGGCCTGCTCTTCGAACGGCTTCAATGCGTACTGCTTGCCGTTGTCTGCGGTGAACCGCAGGGTGCCGGCCACGGCGCCGATCAGCGACTGCTGGCCGGCGACCAGGTTGGCCCAGGTCGGGGAGGTGGAATCCTCGAAGTCGGCCATGAACACCTTGGCGCCCGAGTTCAGCGCATTGATGACCATCTTCGGGTCGACCGGGCCGGTGATCTCCACCCGGCGGTCCTGCAGGGCCGCCGGCAATGGCGCGACCTTCCAGTCGCCTTCCCGGATGGCACGGGTGTCCTCGCGGAAGTCCGGCAGGCCGCCCGCGTCGAAGAAAGCCTGCCGCTCGCGACGGGCGGCCAGCCGCGCCTGGCGCTGGGGCTCGATCAGGCGGTGCAGCGAGGCCAGCAGCTCCAGGGCGGCCGGGGTGAGCAGGGCGGCCTGTCCGGGCGCGGCGGCGGTGATTTCGATTGCGCTGGTGGGCTGGGACTGGGCAAACACGGCAGACATTGGCTACTCCTCGGCAATTACGGGCTACCAGCGCCATCAAAACCTGCCGTCGTCCCCGCGAAGGCGGGGATCCAGCGACTTAAAGCTCATGAGCTGAAGTCACTGGGTTCCCGCCTTCGCGGGAATGACGGCCGTAGGTCTCAGGCCATTCAAGCTGGGCGCTCACCGTGCTCCCACGTCATTTATTTGACAACACAGTTTTATCAATGCAATAAATAAGTTCAGCTTATATGGTGCATCGCAATGCCTGACAAGCCCATCGCAACCCCCCGATTTCCTTACAAATCGGACAGGCTCAAGCCCTTGCGGGCGTTCTGCCAGACGGTACGCCTGGGGTCGGTTTCGCGCGCTTCGGAGGCTTTGTATGTGAGCCAGCCGGCCATCACCCTGCAGCTGCAGGCGCTGGAGCGCGAGTTGGGGGTAGGCCTGTTCGAACGCAGCGGCAGGCGCCTGACCCCCACCCGCGAAGGCCAGCTGCTGTACGAACTGGCCCAGCCGCTGGTCGAAAGCCTGGACGGGCTGGGCAGCAGCTTCCGCGAAAAAGTCCGCGGGCTGGATGCCGGCGAACTCAACATCGCCGCCAACAGCTCCACCATCCTCTATCTGCTGCCCAAGATCGTGGAGCACTTCCGCAGCCAGCATCCGGAAGTGCGCCTGACCCTGCACAACGCGGTAAGCGCCGACGGCACCGACCTGCTGCGGTCCGATGCGGTGGATCTGGCGGTGGGTTCGATGCTGGATATACCGCAGGATCTCAGCTACGAGCCCGTATACCGTTTCGAGCCCCTGCTGATCGCACCGCCGGATCATCCGCTGATCAAGCAGCGCACGCTGAAGCTGGAGGATCTGTCGCCCTACGGATTGATCCTGCCGCCGAAAAGACTGGTGACCTACCGTCTGGTCGACCTGGTGTTCCAGCAGAACCGCGTGCCCTACACGGTGGCGCTGGAAGTGGGCGGCTGGGAGGTGATCAAGCAGTACGTGGCCATGGGCATGGGCATTTCCATCATCACCTCGATCTGCCTGACCGACGCCGACCGCGACCGCCTGGCCGCGCGGTCGCTAAGCCAGTGGTTCCCCGCCCGCAGCTATGGCGTGGTGGTGCGCAAGGGCAAGTACCTGTCGCCACAGGCCCGGGCGTTCATCGAGCTGATCCAGCCTGACCTGTTCACCCGTAGCAGCTACGACGACACCGGTCATTCGGAACGTTAGAAGAATCGGTGCGACAAAAAGCCAACGCCTGGAATCGGCGATCAACGTTGACAGACACAGGCGTCGCTTTTGCCCCCTTTGGAAAAGGGGGCTACGGGGGATTTGCTCTTGATCTTGCTTTGGCCGGCAACCATGCCGGCAAGACCAACAACGTTATTGGTTCTCTGCTGTCGCCTGCCCGATCCACAGCCTGTTTCCGTCGGGATCGTCGAAGCGGAACTCGGTCATACCGTAGAACGAAGTCTCCAGGTCGGGAACGGCCAAGCCGTTGTCGCGAAGCTGTTGGTGGTACTGCTTGATGTCGTCCGGATACAAGTAGAGAACAGACGTGCGCGGACTCTGCGGATGGACGTTGATCGACTGATCCACCATCAGCCGGCATTCGTCGAAACACAGCATCGCCCAGCGCCAGCTATCGTTCCTGTTTTCAACGCTGAAACCGAGCTTTCGATAGAACTCGACGCTCGCGGGCATGCTTCTTACCGGGAGCATCGGGATGAGACGGGTCATCTTCATGGGAATCTCACAAAGTCGGTATATAGCGCCTGAACCAAGCCGGTCTTCGAAACGGTTTCGGCTCGAATGACTGCCAGAAGCAATTCAGTAATCGCACTTCAGGTCTCCCTCGATGACGCTGGAGCCGATGCTGAGGATGGCGCGACCGCCCACTGCATTGAGGTTGAATGAAGGCGGCAGGGCAAGGTTCTTCGGGTTGCGGAACTCCAGGCTGACCTTCCTCGCCTTTTGACTGAAATGCTTGAGCGAGTAATCCGCAGGATCGAGCGTAACCGGCTTGCCGGACCCGAATGTCGTTGAGCTGAAGACGATGACCGGGTCCGCATCCCCATAACCGATAAACTCCAACTCGTAATAGCGGGACGCTTCGCCGGCCGAGAATGTGCAAGCGGTTTGCGAGGCGAGAGCAGGCTGATTCACGAGGGCCAGCAATGTTGCGGCGGAAGCGAGCTTGCGGATCATGGGCCGGACTCCTTGATTGAACCGCGCCGGAAAGCGCAGTGTAGGGCGGGCACTGCCCGCCAGCTTTACCGTGGCGCGGAAACGAGGCGGGCAATGCCCGCCCTACGCCGGGTCTTCTGCAGCGGTAAGCATCAGTCGGCCCATCATTACCCATTGCCGCCCCACTGCTGAGCCGATCCGGGCCGCCAAGCGGCCTCGGTTTGGAGGAATCGTCCGCCCTCATTCCATGGGCTGGCGGATGATGGTTTTCCACTTGGCCGGATCGGCGCGGCGGATGTCGCTCAGATACACCTCATGGTGCTTTCCGGCAAGCGCCGAGCGCGCGCCGATGAAATCATGGACCCGCTGGATGGTCGGACCCTCTTCACTGAAGGGGCCGATGTGGAGTATCTGGGCGCAGGACCCCTCGGCGAACTTCTCCAGCCTGAGCGAATCGATCGCGGCAAGCGCTTTCTTTCGCTTCACTTCCGCAATGGCCGCCCGGATCACCGCCTCTTCCAGGAAATCAGGCTGCATGATCATCATCGTCCATTTCCACTTCGACTTGTCGTTGGCGGCGAAAGAGGACATGTCGTCCGACCACCAGAGCCCTTCGAGAGGCATGACGGCGTAGTCGATGCCGTGCGCTCCTTTCTTCATCATGAACTTCGCCGCGTACGAGACGGAGAACAGGGCTTCCACCGCCTCGGCGTACTTCTGCGATGTGTTGGGGTCGCCTTCGCCGTCGATCATGAGGAACCGGAAAGTTGGCACGTCCACCTGGACCACTTCCTTTGCGGAGGGCTGGTAGAGATGCTTCAGTTCTTTCTTGAGATCGATTTTCTGCACTAGCGGTCCCGAAGATGGCCGACGCCTGGATTGCACCGGCCCGTAGCGGATCGGTCGCGGCAAAGAGTACAACCGAAACCCGGTTTTCTGGGCGCAACCAAGATACCCGCTCGGCCCGAAACGAATCGCCGGTCGAAAGGACGCAGGCCCGCAACGCAGGCATTCACAAGCCACTTCCCCCGCCAATGCAATGATCGAAGCCCTGTTGGTTCGAGGCGACGGTTCGATATGCCCAGTGCTTGGCGGATCTTCGGTCGTTGGCTGCGTTTGCGCAGACGCATCCGGCGCTGGCAGCCCACCGTCTTGCAGAAGCCGCTGCTGGCCGAGGAACCCTTGCGGTCCCAGCTGCTCAGCGCCGAACAGATGGAGCGGCATGGCAGAGCGCTGGCGCGCGAACATCGCGTGCACCTTCTCCCGCAGCCCGACCAGCTGCTGTCGCGGCTGAAAGAGAACGAAGGCCTGCTGGACGACGCCAATTCCCTGCTCACCAAGATGGTGCAGGACGAAGTGCGCATCACTCCCGCCGGCGAGTGGCTGCTGGACAACTACTATCTGATCGAAGAACAGATACGCACCGCAAGGCGGCATCTTCCCAAAGGCTACAGCCGGGAACTGCCGTCCCTGAGCAAGGGCCCTTCCGCCGGACTGCCGCGCGTCTACGACCTAGCGATGGAAGCCATCGCCCATGGCGACGGCCGTATCGACGCCGAGACCCTGAGCCTGTTCGTGGCGGCCTACCAATCGGTGGTGCCGTTGAAGATGGGCGAATTGTGGGCCATACCCATCATGCTGCGGCTGGCGCTGATAGAGAACCTGCGGCGCATGGCGGTGCGGGTGATGCGCGACGGCATAGACCATCGCCTGGCGGCCGACTGGGCGGGCCTGCTCAACGATACGGCCGACAACTCGCCCAAGAACGTGGTGCTGGTGGTGGCCGACATGGCGCGCTCCAGTCCGCCGCTGTCGGGCGCTTTCGTGGCGGAACTGATCCGCGGCATCCATGGACGCAGCGCAGCGCTGGCCATGCCGATGAACTGGACCGAGCAATGGGCGGCCGACAGCGGCCACAGCATCGAAGCGCTGGTGCACGCCGAGAGCCAGCAGCAGGCCTCGGACCAGGTGTCGATAAGCAACAGCATCGGCAGCCTGCGTTTTCTGGCCAACATGGACTGGCGCGAGTTCGTCGAAACCATGAGCCTGGTCGACAAGACCCTGCGCGAGGATCCCGCAGGCACCTACGCGTCCATGGATTTCAGCACCCGCGACGCTTACCGGCATATGGTGGAAAAGGCGGCGCGGCTCAGCGGCGCCGACGAAATGGAAGTGGCGCGCAGCGTGCTGGCATTGGCGCAGGCGCACGCCGGCACGCGCGACATCCGCGCGCATGTGGGCTACTACCTGATCGACGACGGCGTCGCGCAGATGCGTGCGGCGGTAGCCGCGCTGGAGACCGCGCGCAAGCCGGTGCGCCTGCGTCCGCGCAGGATCCCGCTGTCCCTGTACCTGACGCCTATCGTCGCCATCGCCCTGGCCTTTACCTGGATCCTGGTGACCGAGGCCAGCGCGGGCCGCTTCGGCTGGGTCTGGCTGAGCCTGTTCGGCGCGCTGGGCGTCATCGCCTTCAGCGAACTGGGCATCGCCCTGGTCAACTGGGCGGCAACGGTGCTGGTGGCGCCGCAACCGCTGCCGCGCATGGACTATTCCCATGGCCTGCCCGCCGATGCGCGCACGCTGGTGGTGGTGCCCAGCATGATCGGCAGCGTCCAGGGCATCGATGCGCTGGTCGAAGGACTGGAAGTGCGTTTCCTGGCCAACCGCGACGCCCACCTGCATTTCGGCCTGCTGACCGATTTTCTGGATGCCGATCAGCAGATCCTGCCTGGCGACCAGCCGTTGCTGGACCACGCGGCGCATCAAGTGGAACGCCTCAACGCGCGCTACGCGCCGGAGAGCAACGACCTGTTCTTCCTCTTTCACCGTCCCCGCCAATGGAATCCGCGCGAGAAAACGTGGATGGGCTACGAGCGGAAGCGCGGCAAGCTGGCGGCGCTGAACCGTCTGCTGCGCAGCGGCGCCGGCGATCGGTTCCTCAAGATCGCCGGCAATACCGCCGTGCTGAGCAACGTGCGCTACGTCATCACTCTGGACACCGACACCCGCCTGCCGCGCGATGCCGCGCGCGAGTTCGTCGCCACCCTGGCCCATCCGCTCAACCATGCGCGCTTCGACGAGAAGAAACGCCGGGTCACGCGCGGCTACGGCATCCTGCAGCCCAGCGTGGGCAGCAGCATGAGCGGACGCATCAATTCGCGCTACGCGCGCATGTACGGCAGCGAACCGGGCATCGATCCTTACACGCGCACGGTGTCGGACGTGTACCAGGATCTGTTCGGCGAAGGCTCGTTCGTCGGCAAGGGCATCTACGACGTGGACGCGTTCGAGCATGCGCTGGAGAACCGCTTCCCCGCCAACAGCATCCTCAGCCACGACCTGCTGGAAGGCTGCTACGCCCGGGCCGGGCTGGTCAGCGACGTGCGCCTGTTCGAAGACTATCCGGCGCGCTACGCCGCCGATGTGAAGCGCCGTTACCGCTGGATCCGCGGCGACTGGCAGCTGCTGCCCTGGCTGCTGCCGTGGGTACCGCGCCACGGGGGCGGATTCGAACGCAATCCCCTGTCGGGCCTGTCGCGCGGCAAATTGCTGGACAACCTGCGGCGCAGCCTGGTGCCCGCAGCGGCGACCGCATTGCTGGTCCTGGGCTGGACCCTGGTGCCGCGGACTTTGGCCTGGACCTTGTGGGTGCTGTGTCTTCTGCTGTTGCCCATCCTGGTGCCGACGCTGCGCGACTTGTTCGTCAAACCGGTGGACATGGCGCTGGAAACGCATCTGCTGCAGGTGCTGAAATCCTGCGCACGGCAGCTCGCGCGCGCGGTGGTGAATCTGGCCTGCCTGCCTTACGAAGCCTTCTTCAGTCTGGGCGCGGTCGTGCGCACGCTGTGGCGGATGGCGGTCAGCCGCCGGCATCTGCTGCAGTGGAATCCTTCCAGCGAAGTCGAGCGCAGCCTGGGCAGCGGTTTCGGCGCGGAACTGCGCGGCATGTGGTTCGCGCCGGCGTTCGCCATCGCCGTCGCGGCGCTGCTGGCCCAATCCAATCCAATGGCGCTGTGGGTGGCCGCGCCGATCCTGGCCCTGTGGCTGTCTTCGCCCGCACTGATGGCATGGATGGGCAGGGCGCCCAAGCGGAAATTCGCCGAGCTGTCGCATTCGCAGCTGGCCTTCCTGGGCCGCCTGTCGCGCCGCACCTGGGCCTTCTTCGAGACCTGGATCCGTGAGGAAGACCATTGGCTGCCGCCCGACAATATCCAGGAACATCCCGCCCTGGTGGTCGCGCGGCGCACTTCCCCCACCAACATGGGCCTGTCGCTGCTGGCCAATCTGTCGGCCTTCGACTTCGGCTATCTGCAGGCGGGCGGATTGATGGAGCGGACCCAGCGCGCGCTGGCCACCATGGAAATGCTGCCGCGCCATCGCGGGCATTTCTACAACTGGTACGACACCGAAACGCTGCAGCCCCTGCCGCCTCGCTACGTCTCCACCGTGGACAGCGGCAACCTGGCCGGGCACCTGCTGACCTTGCGCCAGGGTTTGCTGGCGCTGCTGGATGCGCCCATCCTGGCCCGCTCCACCTTCAGCGGTCTGGCCGACACCTTCGGCGTGCTGGAGGAAGTGCGGCTGGCGGCGGGTTTCGGCGGCGATGCGCTGGACCCGGCGGTGGAAGCGTTCCGCGAACAACTGGAGGCCGCGTGTACGTGGCTGCCGCTGTCGCTGCCTGGCGCCGAACGCACGCTGGCGTCGCTGGCGGATCAGGCCGCGGCGATCCTGGCGGCCTGGCCGGTGCCCGTGGCGACGGAATTCGACGCCGAACCGCACTGGCCGACCTTGCTGGCCAACGCGTGCCGGTCCGCGCACGAGGAACTGTTGTTCTTCGCACCCTTGCTCTCTTCCTCCGACAAGGAGATGGGCCAAGCGCCGGCCGCGGCGACCGCCGGGCCTATTCCCACTTTGCGCGAATTGAGTTCGCAGACCCACAATGCCCAGGCGCAGGACCGCGCACGCGCGCGCATCCGCGAGCTGGAACGGCTGGCGCATCTGGCCGGCCAGTACTCGCTGATGGAATACGGCTTCCTGTACGACCGCGGCCGCCATCTGCTGTCCATCGGCTACAACGCCGACGAACGGCGCCTGGATCCGGGCCACTACGACCTGCTGGCTTCGGAAGCCAGGCTGTGCAGTTTCGTGGCCATCGCCCAGGGCAAGCTGCCGCAGGAAACCTGGTTCGCGTTGGGACGGCTGCTGACCGAAGTGGACGGGGACGCCACGCTGCTGTCGTGGAGCGGCTCGATGTTCGAATACCTGATGCCGCAGCTGGTGATGCCCAGCTATCCGGACACTCTGCTGGACCAGACCTCCAGGCACGCGGTCGATGCGCAGATCCATTTCGGCGCGCGGCGCAACGTGCCCTGGGGCATTTCCGAATCCGGCTACAACACCGTCGATGCGCGCATGAACTACCAGTACCGCGCCTTCGGCGTGCCGGGCCTGGGCCTGAAGCGCGGGCTGGGGCAGGACCTGGTGATCGCGCCCTACGCCACCATGATGGCGCTGATGGTGGCGCCGGAGGCGGCGTGCCAGAACCTGCAGCGTCTCACCGAGCTCGGTTTCAGCGGGCGCTACGGCATGTACGAGGCCATCGACTACACGCCCAGCCGGGTTCCCCGCGGACAGGACCATGCGTTGGTTCGTTCGTTCATGGCCCACCATCAGGGCATGGGTTTCCTGGCCCTGGACTACCTGCTGCACGACCAGCCCATGCAGAAGCGCTTCATGGCCGACGCGGAATTCCAGGCGACCTTGCTGCTGCTGCAGGAACGCATTCCGCGCATCGGCGTATTCCACCCGCACGAAGCCGAAGCCACCGGCGTACGCAGCGCACCGGCCGCCACGGAAACCCAATTGCGCGTGTTCCGCGATCCCAACACCGCCAGGCCTGCGGTGCAGATGCTGTCCAACGGCCGCTACCACAGCCTGTTGACCGGCGCCGGCGGCGGCTACAGCCGCCTGCGCGACATGGCGGTGACGCGCTGGCGCGAAGACGGCACCCGCGACCACTGGGGCAGCTTCTGTTATCTGCGCGATGTCTACAGCGGCGAGTTCTGGTCGGCGGCCTACCAGCCGACCTGCGTACCGGTGGATCAGTACGAGGCGATATTCTCCGATGCCAAGGCCGAGTTCCGCGGGCGCAAGCGCGGATACGACTCGCATCTCGAAATCGCGATCTCGGCCGAAGACGACATCGAACTGCGCCGCCTCACCGTCTGCAACCGCTCGCGACGCGCGCGCACCATCGAAATAACCACCTATGCCGAAGTGGTGCTGGCGCCATCGATCTCCGATGAACTGCACCCGGCTTTCAGCAACCTGTTCGTGCAGACGCGGATCGTGCGCGACAAACAGGCGCTGCTGTGCACGCGCCGGCCGCGCGCGCACGACGAAGTGCCGCCATGGATGCTGCACCTGGTGGCGGTGCACGACGCCGATATCGACAGCATTTCCTACGAAACCGACCGCGCGCGCTTCCTGGGCCGCGGCAATACCCCGCGCAACCCGCAGGCCTTGTCATCGCTGGAGGCCTTGTCCGATTCCGAAGGATCGGTGCTGGACCCCATCGTCGCCATCCGCTGCCGGATCACACTGGCGCCCGACCAGACCGCCATCGTCGACATGGTCACCGGCGTCGGCGCCGACCGCCAGGCGTGTTCGGCGCTGATCGACAAGTACCGCGACCGCCGCCTGGCCGATCGCGTGTTCGACCTGGCGTGGACGCACAGCCAAGTGGTGCGCCGGCAGATCAACGCCTCGCAAGCGGACGCGCAGCTGTACGAGCGTCTGGCCGGATTGATGGTGTACGCGCATCCGTTCCTGCGCGCGGACGGCGCGGTGCTGATGCAGAACCGCCGTGGGCAATCGGGCTTGTGGGGACATTCCATTTCCGGCGACCTGCCCATCGTGCTGGTGCAGATCGCCGATGCGGCCAACATAGAACTGGTCCGGCAGATGGTGCAGGCGCATGCCTACTGGCGCTTGAAGGGCCTGAACGTGGATCTGGTGATCTGGAACGAGGACCAGGCCGGCTATCGGCAACAGCTGCAGGAGCAGATCCTGGGCCTGGTTTCGGCCGGCCCGGAAGGCAGCGTGCTGGATCGGCCGGGCGGCATCTTCGTACGGCCCGCGCAGCAGATTTCGCAGGAAGACCGCATCCTGTTGCAGACCGTGTCGCGCGTGATCGTCAGCGACCAGCGCGGCACGCTGGCCGCGCAGGTCGGCCGCCATATGGCACCGGAACGCAATATCCCGCTGTTGTTCGCCGACGGCGCGCCGCCGTTGCCGGACGCGCCAGCCGACGAAGCGTCCCTGTCCGGCCTGCCACCCGCGGGCGCGTCGGGCGACGACGATCCGTGGCCGTTCGAAGCGGTGGCCCGGGAATTCCTGTTCGACAACGGCACCGGCGCTTTCTCCGCCGATGGCCGCGAATACGTGATCACCTTGCACGAAGGCGCCGCCACGCCCGCGCCCTGGTCCAATGTGATGGCCAACGCCAGGCTGGGCACGGTGGTCAGCGAAAGCGCGCCCGGCTACACCTGGTTCGAGAACGCGCACGAGTTCCGGCTGACGCCCTGGAACAACGACCCGATCGCCGATACCGGCGGCGAAGCCTTTTATCTGCGCGATGAAGAGACCGGACGGGTATGGTCGCCGATGCCCTTGCCCCGCCGCGGCATCGGTGCCTACCGGACCCGCCACGGTTTCGGCTACAGCGTGTACGAACACATGGAAGACGGCATCGCCAGCGAATTGTGGGTGTACGTGGCGCTGGAAGACGCGGTGAAATTCTCGGTGCTTAAACTGCGCAACCTTTCCGGGCGCGCGCGCAAGCTGTCGGCGACCGGTTACGTGGAATGGATCCTGGGCGATATCCGGGTCAAATCGCAGATGCACGTGATCAGCGAACTGGACAGCGCCAGCAACGTGCTGACCGCGCGCAATCCCTACAACACCGAATTCGCCGGACGGGTTGCGTTCTTCGACGTGGACGGCCCCGCGTCCGACGGCGTGCGCGGCCGCAGCTTCACCGCCGACCGCACCGAATTCCTGGGCCGCAACGGCAGCCTCGGCGATCCGGCGGCGATGCTGCGCGAGAAGCTCTCCGGCAAGCTGGGAGTGGGCTTGGATCCCTGCGCCGCGCTGCAGGTGCCGATCCGCCTGGCCGCCGACGAGACCCACGAAACCGTATTCCGCCTGGGCATCGGCAGCGACTACCGCAACGCCATCCAGCTGGCGCAGCGCTGCAAAGGCCCGGGCGCCGCGCACGACGCGCTGGACAGCGTGCGCATCCATTGGCTGGACACGTTGAATGCGCTGCGCGTGAAGACGCCCGACCCCAGCGTCGACGCGCTCGCCAACGGCTGGCTGATGTACCAGACCCTGGCCTGCCGGTACGTCGCCCGCAGCGGCTATTACCAGTCCGGCGGCGCGTTCGGCTTCCGCGACCAGTTGCAGGACACCATGGCCACAGTGCACGCCAAGCCCGCGCTGACCCGCGAGCACCTGTTGCTCAGCGCCGCCCACCAGTTCCCGCAAGGCGATGCGATGCACTGGTGGCATCCGCCGCAGGGCCGCGGCGTGCGCACGCGCTGCTCCGACGATTACCTGTGGCTGCCGCTGGCCGCATGCCGCTACCTGCAGGTCACCGGCGATGCGAGCGTGTTCGACGAACGCGTGCACTTCATCGAAGGGCGGTTGGTGAACGCGGACGAAGAGTCGTACTACGACCTGCCGTCGCGTTCGGGCATCCAGCAATCTTTCTACGACCACTGCGCGCTGGCGCTCAAGCGCGGCACCGAATTGATGGGCGAACGCGGCCTGCCTTTGATCGGCACCGGCGACTGGAACGACGGCATGAACCGGGTCGGCGAAGCGGGCAAGGGCGAGAGCGTGTGGCTGGGCTTCTTCCTGTACGAGGTGCTGGTGCGCTTCGGCGACGTGGCGCTGGCGCGCGGCGACGAAGCCTTCGCGACTTTCTGCGCGGAATCGGCAAGCCGTCTGCGGACGAACCTGGAAGCGCACGCCTGGGACGGCGACTGGTACCGGCGCGCCTGGTTCGACGACGGCACGCCGCTGGGATCGGCGCAGAGCGACGAGTGCCGCATCGATTCCATTTCGCAAAGCTGGTCGGTGCTGTCCGGCGCCGCCGATCCGGTGCGCGCGCGGCAAGCGATGGCGTCGCTGGACCGCCACTTGGTGAAGCGCGATGCGGGATTGATCCAGCTGCTCGATCCGCCGTTCGACAAGACCCCGCACGACCCCGGCTATATCCGCGGCTATGTGCCCGGCGTACGCGAGAACGGCGGCCAGTACACGCACGCGGCGGTGTGGTCGGCGATGGCGTTCGCGCATCTGGGGGACCGCGAAAAAGCCTGGGAACTGACGGGCATGATCAACCCCATCCACCATGCCGCAGATGCGCAAGCCAGCGCGATCTACAAAGTCGAGCCGTACGTGCTTGCCGCCGATGTCTACGGCGTGGCGCCCCACGTCGGCCGCGGCGGCTGGACCTGGTACACCGGTTCGGCCGGCTGGATGTACCGGCTGTTGACCGAATCGCTGCTCGGCCTGCACCGCGAAGGCGATCATCTGTCGTTGAAGCCTTGCATTCCCGCCGACTGGAACGAATACAAGTTGCACTACCGGTACGGCGGCAGCCTGTATCTGATCGACATCAGACAGATCGACGGCGGCGCGGCGACGTTGAGCGTGGACGGCTTCGACCAGAAAGGCTTGCGCTTCCAGCTGGTGGACGACGAATCCATCCATCACGTGGAGGCGACCTGGCCGCGGCCGCCATCGCAATGAACCGCATGCCGGACGCGCGCGACCGATTGGACGCGGAGTTGGAGAATCTGGAGCGCATGCTGCCGCTCTGGCGCGAAAAACTGCGCCACGAGGCGCAGTTCTGGCCGCAGTTCGATGTTCTTGCGCAGGAAATCCTGGCGCGCGCCGATCCGCAGGACCGCCAGTACGCGCAACTCCGCATAGACGCGATGTTAACGAAACACGTAGCTAAAAGACTTGGCGCATAACGCATGATCCGACCGCGAGTTGGGGAAACGCATTGAATGGCGCATCGGGTCCGCGTAAATATTTACGTCAGGAACGATGTCCGGAACGTCCGATTGCCGGCGTTTGATCGGATAACACCGGACAATGGAGCGGACACGTGGACAAATGCGGAGCATCGGGTGCGACAGGCGATCACCGGCGGCAGCAACGCGCACTGCGCCTGATTTTCGAACAGCGCGGCGACGAAATGAAGCTCGTCTCCACCCAGCGATTGAACATGGTCGTGCCGCCTCCGCAAGCGCTGGTGCCCAAGCGCGACACCCGCGGTTCGTGGTTCGAACTGCGCGACCGCCAAGACCGACCGGTCTACCGCCGCACCATCGACAACCCACAGCAAGGCATGGAAGTGGTGGCCGACGGACCGGGAGATGCCTTACGAAGGATCGACGACGACAAGGGCGTTCGCGCTTTCTTCGTGATCGTGCCGGACATCGCCGGCGCCCGCAAGTTCGTGGTGCACGCGGAACCGCGACGGACGAGCCGCGACGATGCGGCCAAGATGGCGGCCACCGCCGCCACCCACGAATTCGATCTTTCCGACATTGACAAAGGAGCGCAGTGACATGGGCGTTGCAGACGGCACAGTGATCGGCGCGGTCAAGATCGTCGACAACGGCGACCCCGCCGAACGTTTCAACCTGGTGCTGGTCGCCGAAGGCTATCGCCAAAGCGAATTGGGCAAGTTCGCCGAGGACGCCCAGCATTTCGCCAACGGTCTGTTCGGCATCGCGCCGTTCGACGAGCATCGCTGCGCCATCAACATCTGGCGCCTTGACGTGGCTTCCGACGAAAGCGGCGCCGACGATCCCGCCGGCTGCGGCGGCACCGGCGCCACGCCGGATACTTATTTCGATGCGCGCTTCTGCAACGGCGGCATCAGGCGGGCGTTGGTGTGCGACAGCTCATTGGTGTTGAGCACCGTGGCCGCCCACGTTCCGCAATTCCATTCGGCGCAGGTGATCGTCAATTCGGACGTATACGGCGGAACCGGCGGCAGTGTCGGCGTCAGTTCGACGGCGACCAAGAACTCGCTGGGCAACGACATCGACTGGCGCGAGATCATCATCCACGAAATGGGGCATTCGATCTTCGGCCTGGCCGACGAGTATTTCTACTACGCCGGTTGCGGCATAGACGGCCCATCGCAGAACCAGCACAGCGGCTTGGAGCCTTCGCAGCCCAACGTCACGATCTCGCCGACCGCCACCGGCAAGTGGGACGACCTGATCAACGTTTCCACATTGCCGACCCAATCCAATCCCAACTGCAGCCAATGTCCGCCGGACCTGGTTCCCGAACCGCCCAATTTCGTCGTGGGCACCTACGAAGGCGCCCATTACGCGCATTGCGGCGCCTACCGGCCTTCCTACAACTGCAAGATGCGCGTGCTGGGCGAGCCTTTCTGCGCGGTCTGCCAGCGCGAGATCCACGAATTCCTGACCCCGTTCGATCCCGATTTCTGCTTCAAGTTCGACAGGCTGGACCTGTCGCGCTGGGTCGCGGTGGCGACGATACTGTTCGGAGTGATCCAGGATGGCGGCGGCGTCATCATCGTCGGGGGCAAGCCCATTCCCATCGATCCATGGGGACCCTTGCGCCACAGCCTGTGGGCGGCGATGGCAAATCCGCACGATGCCTCGCCCGCCATGCGCGACACCATCGTCGGCCTGGCCATGGACCATCTGTCTTCGCTGGTGTCCTCGGACGCGCATCGCAAGCAGCTGCAGACGCAGACGCGGGCGCTGCTCGACGAGGCGGCCGCAGAGCTTCCGGCTTACGTGATCCGTTGATGGCCGGGCAACGGCGGCCTCCGCTGTAGCGCACCTCCAATCCGCCTTACGAAGCCGGCTTGCCCGGCTTCGTAAGGCTGCTTGCCCTTATCCCTCGGCCCGCATCGTTCTTTCACGATGCAGCCAGCGGTACAGCACCGGCAACACAACCAGGGTGAGGAAGGTGGAGGAAACGATGCCGCCGATCACCACGGTCGCCAGCGGCCGCTGCACTTCCGAGCCCGCGCCCACGTTGAGGGCCATCGGCACGAAACCGAGCGAGGCCACCAACGCGGTCGTCAGCACCGGACGCAGCCGGGCCAGCGCCCCGTCGACGATGGCGTCGTCCAGCCCATCGCCTTGTTCGCGCAGCTTGCGGATGAAGGCGATCATCACCAGCCCGTTGAGCACCGCCACGCCCGACAGCGCGATGAAGCCGACTCCTGCGGAGATGGACAGGGGAATGCCGCGCAACGCCAATGCGACGACACCGCCGGTCAGCGCCAGCGGCACGCCGCTGAACACGATGGCCGCATCCTTGGCCGAACCGAAGGCCATGAACAGCAGCGCGAAGATGATGGCGAGCGTCACCGGCACCACCACCGACAGCCGCTGGCTGGCGGAAATCAGCTGTTCGAACGTGCCACCGTAGTCGATCCAGTAACCGGTCGGCACTTCGACTCCGGCATCGATCCGCTGCCGCAGCTCGCCGACGAAACCGCCCAGATCGCGCCCGCGCACATTGGCCGTCACCACCACGCGCCGTTTGCCGTTCTCGCGGTTGATCTGGTTGGGGCCTTGCAGGGTTTCGATCCTGGCCACCTCGCGCAACGGCACGGTGCGCGGAGCGCCCGCGCTGAAACCACCGCTGCGGCTGGATTCGTCGGCGTTGTCGCTGCCGCCCAGCGGAATGGGAAGGTCGGCCAATGCCGCGGGATCCTGGCGCAAGCGTTCGGGCAGGCGCACGACGATGTCGAAACGGCGATCGCCTTCGAACAACTGGCCGGACACTTCACCCCCGACCGCAGTGGCGACGGTTTCCTGCACCACGCCCGGATTCAGGCCGTAGCGCACCAGCGCGTTGCGATCCGGCGTCACCGTGAGCAAGGGCAATCCCGTGGCCTGCTCGAGCTTGACGTCGGCGGCTCCGGAGACCGATTTGGCCACCTCCTCGATGCGCTTGCCGACCTCCACGAGAGTATCCAGATCGTCGCCGTACAGCTTGATCGCCACATCGGCGCGCACGCCGGAGATCAGTTCGTTCATGCGCATCTGGATGGGCTGGGTGAACTCGTAGTTGTTGCCCGGCAACTGCTTCACCGCGGCTTCTATTTCAGACACCAGCTCGTCGCGCGGCTTGCGCGGGTCAGGCCACTGCGAACGCGGCTTCATCATCAGGAAGGTATCGGCCACCGAGGGCGGCATGGGATCGGTGGCGACTTCGGCGGTGCCCAGTTTGCCGAACACGCGCTCGACCTCCGGGAACCGCTTGATGCGCGCCTCCAGCGTGGATTGCATCTTCACCGCCTGGTCCAGGCTGGTGCCGGGAATGCGCAACGCGTGCAGGGCGATGTCGCCCTCGTCCAGATTGGGGATGAACTCGGTGCCCAGTCGCGTGGCCAGCAGCGCACACAGCGCCATCAACGCCAGCGCGCCGCCCATGACCCACTGGCCGCGCCGCAGCGACCATGTCAGCAGCGGCGCATAACCACGCCTGGCCCATTGCATCACCCGGTTTTCCTTCTCGTCCACCCGCCCGCCCAGGAACATCGCGATGGCCGCGGGAACGAAAGTGAGCGACAGCAGCATGGCGCCGGTCAACGCGAGTACGACGGTGATCGCCATGGGATGGAACATCTTCCCCTCGATGCCGGTCAGCGCGAAGATCGGCAAGTACACGGCGGCGATGATGCCCAGGCCGAACAGGCTGGGCCGGATCACTTCGGCGGTCGCCGAGGCGGTCGCGTCATGCCGTTCTTCCTCGGTCATCACCCGGCCCAGCCGGTGCTGCATTTCGCCGAAACGGCGCAGGCAGTTTTCGATGATGATCACCGCGCCATCGACGATCAGACCGAAGTCCAGCGCGCCCAGGCTCATCAGGTTGCCGGAAACGCCGCCGCGGACCATGCCGAACACGGTGAACAGCATCGCCAGTGGGATCACCGCTGCGGTGATCAGCGCGGCGCGGAAATTGCCGAGCAACAGGAACAGCACCACGATCACCAGCAAGGCGCCTTCCACCAGATTCTTCGACACGGTAGCGATGGTGCGGTCCACCAGGGCGGTACGGTCGTACACCGGCGTCGCCCGCACGCCGGCAGGCAAGCTGGCATTGGCTTCCTCGAGTTTGGCCGCCGAGGCTTGCGCGACCTCGCGGCTATTGGCGCCCACCAGCATGAACACCGTGCCCAGCACCACCTCGTTGCCGTTCTGCGTGGCGGCACCGGTGCGCAGTTCCGGGCCCTCGCCCACTTCGGCCACGTCGCGCACGCGGATCGGCACGCCCTGCCGGCGATCCAGCACGATGTCGCGGATCGCATCCAGATCGGCGGCCTGTCCTGGCACGCGCACCAGAAACTGCTGGCCGCTGCGTTCGATGTAGCCGGCGCCGATGTTCTGGTTGTTGGCGGCGACGGCGGCGACCACGTCGTGCAGGGTGAAGCCTAGCGCCACCAGCTTCGAAGGTTCCGGGGTGATGTGGATCTGCCGCGCGAATCCGCCGATGGTGTTGACCTCGGTCACGCCCGGCGTATTGCGCAGTTGCGGCCGCACCACCCAGTCCTGCAGGGTGCGCAGGTCCGTCGCCGTCCACGGCGTGCCGTCCTTCTTCACCGCACCGGTCTTGGCCTCGACGGTGTACATGAAGATTTCGCCCAGGCCGGTGGCGATGGGCCCCATCTCCGGTTCCAGGCCGTCGGGCAATTGCGATTTCGCCTGCTGCAACCGTTCGCTCACCTGCTGCCGCGCGAAGTACAGATCGGTGCCGTCCTTGAAGGCGACCGTCACTTGCGACAGCCCATAGCGCGAGATCGAGCGCGAATAATCCAGCCCCGGCAATCCCGCCATGGCGGTCTCGATGGGGAAGGTGACGCGCTGTTCGGATTCCAGCGGCGAGTAGCCGGTAGCCTCGGTATTGATCTGCACCTGCACGTTGGTGATGTCGGGCGTGGCGTCGATGGGCAGCTTGGTGAAGCTCCAGGCGCCCAGTGCGGCCAGCGCCAGGGTCAGCGCCAACATCAGCCAGCGATGGGCGATGGCGAAGCGGACGATGCCCTCGAGTGCGCCGCGGGCTTCTTGCTTGCGATCGTCAGTGGTCATGGGAAGCCCCCGACTTTTCGATGTCGGCCTTGATCAGGTAACTCTGTTCGGTCACCACGGCGTCGCCGGCCTTCAGGCCCGACAGCACCTCCACCTGGTCGGCGTCGCGCTTGCCCAGTTCCACCGGGCGCACTTCGTAGGTGTCGCCGACGCGGATGAAGACGACCTCCCAATCGCGGAAGTTCTGCAGCGCCGAGATCGGCACCACCAGCGCGGCCGGTTGCTGTTCGACCGTGATGCGCGCCTTCACCGCCGAACCCGGGCGCCACAGGCCGTCGGCGTTGGCGATGGTCGCGCGCGCCACGGTGCTCTGGCTTGCCGTCGCGGTGCCGGGCAGCACCCTTTCCAGCACGGTCTCGACGGTGGCGCCATCGCTCATGCGCGTGACTTTGACCGGCACGCCGGGACGGATGTGCTGGGCGTCGGAACCGAAGATATGAAGGTCCACCCACAGCGAAGACAGATCGGCGATCTCGAACAGCGGCGAGCCTTCGCTGGCGACCGAACCCACCGAGGCATTGCGCGCCAGCACCACGCCGGAGATCGGCGCGCTGACGGTGTAGGCGGTCAGGCTGAGATTGCTTTCCACCGTGGCCAGCGCCTGGCCCGCGCGCACCTGGTCGCCGACGTTGGCGCGCAACGTGCGGATGGGCCCCGGAAAGCGCGCCATCGCGTTGGCGACGCGGCCTTCCACCGGGGTGAGCAATCCTTGCACTTCGTGTTCGTCGGCGATCACGCCGGGACCGACCGGCGCCACGCGGATGCCGGAATCGGCCGCGATCGCGGCGGCGATCCGGGTACGCCCTTCATAACTGGGATATGCCCAGCGCAGCGCCTTTCCTTCGATCTTGGCCAACACTTCGACGTCGAACGAATGCGGTTCTCCAACGATGCTGGCGGCCATCAGGCTGCCATCCGCCTGCGGCTTGAGGAGATGGTTCTCGGCGATACCGCCGAGACGCTTCAATCTTATTTCCACCGTGCCTGCCGCCGCGGGCAAGGGCTTGTTCCCTTCGTACAACCAGGCCTGGTACTTCGGCGGCGTGCCGTCTTCGGCGATGGCCAGTTCTACCGCATAGCCGCTTTGCTCCAGCAGCCTGCCGCCGTGCTCTCCTTTTCTTGCTTCCTCCGCTTCCGCGTGCCCGCCACCTTCCTCGTGGCCATGCGCTTCGGGCGCGTCCTTTCCGCAAGCGCCCAACAGCAACGCCAATGCCAGTGCGCCGATCAGGTCCTTCGCTTTCATGGTGTCGTTTCCTGTTGGGTCTGCGACGCAGGGCCGGCGACGAACGCCTGGCCGGTGAGACGCTGGATTTCGATCAATGCGCGCTGGGCTTCCAGTGCCGCTTCGAGTTGTTGCTTGCGTGCGTTGGTGCGTTCGGACTGCAACTGCGCCCATTCGAGATAGCTGATCGCACCGCCACGGTAGGCGCGCTCCGCCGCGCTCTCGGCCCTGGCGAGCTTGGGCAGTACATCAGATTGCAATCGGGATACTTCCAGCTGGGCGACGCGGTAGCGGCCATGCGCCTCGGACAGGGTGGAATACAACGACAAGCCTTGCGCCTCGCGTTCGATCTCGACCAGCGCCAACTCCGCTTCCGCGACACGGATGTCCGGCTGGGCGCGGCGCGAGCTTCCCAACGGCATGGCAACACTGCCGATCAGCGCAAAATCATCCGTAGCCTGCAAGCGGCGCACGCCGACCTGCCAATCCAGATCGGGCACGGCCTGGCTCCGCGCCAGTTGCAGCCGCGCTTCGCCTATGCGCTGCTCATCGGCGAACCGCGCCAGTTCCGGCGTGCTGGTCAGCAACACATCCAGTGCGGCGAAGTCGGCGATGTCCGGCAAGACCAGAGGATCTCCCGCAACTACGCCGAATGCGGGATTGCGTTCGCCCCACAAGGCAGCGAGATGCTGGCGCGCGGCCGCACTGCGTTGCCCGGCGCGGTCGCGTTCCATTTCCGCGCGCGCCAACGCGGCTTGCGCCGTCAGCACGACCGACTCGGGCGATGCGCCCGCTGCGAGACGCTGTCTTGCGCCCGCGACGGTACGCTGCCGCTGGGTGACATCCAGATCGGCGATGCGGCGCTGTTCCTGCGCTGCGTTGATGGTGAGATAACGGCGCGCGACTTCGGCCAGCAGATCGAGCCGCTTGGTTTCCCGTTGCAGCGCCAGCGAATCGATGCGCGTCTGCGCCAGCGCGCGGCGCGCATCCAGCTTGCCGCCGCGTTCCAGCACGCCGGCCAGAGTCAGGCTTATTTCGGCTTGCCTGAAACCGCTGGCGTCGCCGGTGCCGAGCGCATTTTCGATCTGCAGGCCGGCGACCCAGGCTGGTTTCAACGCGGCGCGCTCGGCTTCGGCCGACAGCACGCCACGCTGGCCTTCCAGCAAGCGCAAATCGGGGTGGGATTGGGCGACGCGCGCGAACGCATCGTCCAGAGTCAATGTTTCAGGCGGCTGCGCCCATGCCGGCAAGCACGACGCGGCCGCGAAGACGGCGAGCGCCGTCGAACGCAACCACATGGGAATTCTCCAGAAGGATCTGATGACGAAGGACCGGCCCGATTGCCGGAAAACGTCAGATCGCTATCGGAGGCCGGAAATGATCGGTACGCGGAGGCGAATGCGGCGTTGCGAATGCCGGTACCGGCGCCTCATCGGAAAACAGCGGCGCCTGCGCTACGAAAGGAGTCGACAGGATCGCGGTGAGATGGCCGCAGCAATGCGCCGCGTGCATCAGGGCGTGCAGCAGGTCCGTGCCTTCTTGTTGCGTGCCCGCCTCGTCGGCATGGTCGTGCGAGTCGGACGCTTGCGCATGGTCGGTACCGCCGCGACTGAATTCATGCAGATCGCCTACCGCGGCGAATACGGGGTTCACCAGCACCGCAAGCACAAGCAATGCCAACGCGGGAAGGCGCAGCAACCTGGCAATACGGTGGCGGAGGATGCGGATCATCGAGTCCGCATGCTACGGGACGCCCAGCCTGTTAAGCAATTACAGCCAAGGCACGAGCGGGCCAAGAGGCAGCCGATGAGGGTGGGAGCGGCGTCCCGCCGCGAGCTTTTATGCTTGCGGATAAAAGGAAGTGGATCGAGAGCTCGCGGCGGGACGCCGCTCCCACCGATCCTGCACGCATGAAAAACAGGATGGCCGCGAAGCCATCCCGCTCATCCAAACCAAGCTACGTGCGCCCCGCCCCCATCCGCCCTTCGGGCACCTTCCCCCGTAAACGGAGGAAGGGATCTTGCCATGCTTCTTTCTTCGCTTACTTCAAGCCGCGATTCTCCAGCAGCGGTTCCACGCTGGGATCCTTGCCGCGGAAATCGCGGTACAGGGTGGCCAGGTCGACCGTGTTGCCGCGCGAGAGGATCTTGTCGCGGAAGATCTGGCCGTTCTCGGCGGTCATGCCGCCGTGCTCCTTGAACCATTCGAACGCATCGTCGTCCAGCACTTCCGACCAGAAATAGGCGTAGTAGCCGGCCGAGTAGCCGCCGCCCCAGATGTGGTCGAAATAGCTGGTGCGGTAACGCGGCGGCACTTCGGCCAGATCCACCTTGAACTTCTTCAGCGCGTCGGCTTCGAACTTGTCCACGTCCTGCAACGGCGCGTCGGCCGGCAGCGTGTGCCAGGCCAGATCGAGCAGCGCGGCCGACAGGTACTCGGTGGTGGCGTAGCCGCTGTTGAACTTGCCGGCTTTCTTGATCTTGTCGACCAGCGCCTGCGGCATCGGCTCGCCGGTCTTGTAGTGCTTGGCGTAGTTGGCGAACACCTTCGGATCCGAGGCCCAGTGCTCGTTGAACTGCGACGGGAACTCGACGAAATCGCGCGAGGTGCTGGTGCCGGCGATGGAGGGGTACTTCACCTTCGAGAACATGCCGTGCAACGCATGGCCGAACTCGTGGAACATGGTGGTGACGTCGTCGAAGCTGAGCAGCGCCGGCTGGCCGGCGGCGGGCTTGGTGAAGTTGCACACGTTGTAGACCACCGGCTTGGCGCCGGTCAGGCCGTCCTGCTCGACGAACACGTCCATCCACGCACCGCCGGACTTGCTGTCGCGCTTGAAGTAGTCGGTGTAGAACAGCGCCAGCGAGCTGCCGTCCTTGTCGAAGACTTCGTACACCTTCATGTCGGGGTTGTAGACGGGGATGTCCTTGCGTTCCTTGAAGGTGATGCCGTACATCTGCGTGGCGGCGTAGAACACGCCGTTGTGCAGCACGTTGTCCATTTCGAAGTACGGCTTGATCTGCGATTCGTCCAGATCGAATTCGGCCTTGCGCACCTGTTCGGCGTAGAAGTCCCAATCCGAAGCGGCCAGCTTGAAGCCGCCCTGCTGCTGGTCGATTACCGCCTGCATCTTGGCGATCTCGCTACGCGCTTTGGCGGTGGCGGCGGGCACGGTATCGGTCAGCAGCTTGAGCGCCTTGTCCGGCGTGATGGCCATCTGGTCGGCCAGGCTGTAAGCGGCATAGGTGTCGAAGCCGAGCAGCTTGGCTTTCTGCGCGCGCAGCTGGGCCAGACGCTGGATGATCTTGCGGGTGTCGTTGGCGTCGCCATGCTCGGTGCGCGTTTCCGACGCCTCCAGCACCTTGGCGCGCAATTCGCGATCCTTCAGCGAAGCCAGCACGGGCTGCTGGGTGGTGTTCTGCAGGGCCAGCAGCCACTTGCCGTTGAGCTTGCGCGCGGCCGCATCCTGCGCGGCCGAGGCGATGTCGCCTTCGGACAGGCCGTCCAGCTTGGCCTTGTCGTCGACCTGCACCGCACCGGCGGCCGCGGCGGCGACCAGCTTGTTGTGGAACTCGGTGGACAGGGTGGTCTCTTCCACGTTGAGCTTGCGCATGGTGGCCTTGTCGGCGTCGGACAGCTGTGCGCCTGCGCGGACCATTTCCTGGTAGTCGCGTTCGACCAGGCGAAGTTGTTCCGGGTCCAGCTTGAGCGTGGCGCGCGCGTCGTAGACCGCCTTCACGCGGGCGAAGAGTTTGGGATCCAGCGCGATCTCGTCCTGGTGCGCGGCCAGCTTGGGCGCGACTTCTTCCTGGATCTTCTGCCGCGCTTCGTTGGTATCGGCCTGGACCAGGCCGAAGAAAATGCGGCTGACGCGGTTCAAGGTCTCGCCAGTGCGTTCCATCGCCTCGATGGTGTTTTCGAAAGTGGCCGGCTCGGCGTTGTCGGCGATCTTGCGCATCTCGGCCAGGTGCTGCTTCATGCCCTCCTCGAAGGCGGGCAGGTAGTCGGCGTCCTCGATCTTGTCGAACATCGGCGCGCCGAACGGCAGCGTGCTGGCGGTCAGCAGCGGGTTTTCGGTAGCGGCGGGGGTAGCGGCGGGGGTGGTTTCGGTCACGGTTTCGGGCGATTTTCCGGTGCAGGCCGCAAGGGCCAGGCTGATGGCGGCGGCGAGGACTACGGTACGCGACATGGAGCGCTTCCAGGGTCAGGGAACAAGCCGGCTACCCTAGCGCGCCGGCGGCGCCGGCGCATGTGTCGAAGGTGCGGCGCAAAGCCCCGGTTCAGTGGAAACGGCGACGTGAAACAACGGCGTGGGAGCGGCGTCCCGCCGCGAGCTTTTGCTTTTCCAGGCTGTGAAGCGAAGAGCTCGCGGCGGGACGCCGCTCCCACGGCCATATAACGTCAGACGGTGCCGCGATTCTTGCCCTGCCAGGGTCGGTAGTACTCGCGGATACGCGCCATGTCCTGCTGCAGGTTGTCGGTGGGCTGGAAGACCCGGTCGATGCCGATGATCTTCTCCGGGTAGTGGAAGTACGCCATGACGATGGGAACATCCGCCGCGCGCGCGATTTTCCAGAAGCCCGTCTTCCATTTCTCCACGCGCTTGCGCGTGCCTTCCGGGGTCAGGGTGAACCAGATGCGGTCGAAGTCGCGGATGATCGCGATCGCCTGCTCGATGGTTCCCTGCGGCGAGCTGCGGTTCACCGGTATGGCCCCCAGCCGCCGCAGCAGCGGGCCCAGCGGCCACCAGAACAGTTGCGTCTTGCCCAGCACGCGCACCTCCAGGCCCAGCGCTATTTTCGCCGCCATTCCCCAGTACCCGTCCCAATTTGACGAGTGCGGGGCCACGATCAGCACCGCCTTGGCCAGATCGGGAATCGGGCCGACGATGCGCCAGCCCCCCAGCCTCAAGGCGGTACGGCCCAGCCAGCGGGTGAACCGGTTGGGCTTCACCTGCGGCATCAGCGGCGGAATGGGGGGAATCAGATCCGTCGCATCGCTCAATCGATCACTCCCTTGTTCGAACGCCCGCGCTTGATTTCGCCGCGGCCGCGTTTGGCATCCAGGCGCCGCGCCTTGGCGGCGCGCGAGGGCTTGGTGGCGATGCGCTTCTTCGGCGCGGTCAGGCCGGTGGCGATGAACGCCGCCAGGCGCTCGCGCGCATCCTGGCGGTTGCGGTCCTGGGTGCGGAAGCGCTGCGCATCGATCACCAGCACGCCCTCATCGGTGATGCGGCGGTCGCGCTTGGCCAGCAGGCGCTCGCGCACCGGTTCGGGCAGCGACGGCGAGCCGGCCAGGTCGAAGCGCAGTTCCACCGCAGTGGAAACCTTGTTGACGTTCTGCCCGCCCGCGCCGCTGGCGCGCACGAAGCGTTCGACCAGTTCGGTCTCGGGTATCGCCAAGGCAGGCGTGATTTCGAGTGCGTCGCTCCCCATGCGCCAATTGTAGGCGTGATGCGGCGCCGCTGGAATCCGACGGATACGGTTTAACCGGCCGTTTACTTTGCGCTGGGCACTATGCGTCTCCCTTCATCCGCTCCAGGAACCTTCGGCATGCCGATTCCACGCCTGTTTCCGCGCCTGCTGGCTGCCGCCTGTCTTGCCTTGTGCGCCGCCACGGCGCTGGCCGCTCCGCCGACCGATGCCGATATCGAGCGCCTGCTCAAGGCTTCGCGCGCCGAAAGCATGCTCAATGCGATCCTGCCGCAGATGGAGGAGATGCAGCGCCAGCAGTTCGAGCAGATCACCAGCGGCAAGGACCTGAGCGCCGAACAGAAGGCGGAAGTCGAACGCATCCAGGCGCGCACCAACCAGATCGTGCGCAAGGCCCTGGCCTGGGACGAGATGCGCCCCCTGTACATCGACGTTTACAAGCAGACCTTCAGCAGCGAGGACGTCCGGGCCATGGCCAAGTTCTACGAAAGTCCGGCCGGCAAGAATCTGCTGGACAAGACTCCGGCGCTGATGCAGAACCTGATGGGCGCGATCCAGAAGAAGATCATCCCGATGATGGAAGAGCTGCAGACCGAGCTGAAGGAATCGACCAAGGAAACGCCGGCGCCCGAAGTCACTCCGCCGGCGAAGAAGAAAAAGAAAAGATAACCGAGGCGACTGTAGGAGCGGGCCCTGCCCGCGACGCTTTGGGATATCGCCCGAAGGCCGCAAAAAGCGTCGCGGGCAGGGCCCGCTCCTACAGTTTCAGCTCCGACTTGGGCGGCAGCCGCCAATCGATCGGCGTTTTGCCTTTTTGCGCCAGGAACTGGTTGGTCGAGGAGAAGTGCTTGCAGCCCAGGAAGCCGCGATGCGCCGACAGCGGCGAGGGGTGCGGCGCGCGCAGCACGCGGTGGCGGCGCGCGTCGATCACCTTGCCCTTGGCCTGCGCATAGCTTCCCCACAGCAGGAACACGATGTCCTCGCGTTCGCGGGCCAAGGTTTCGATGGCGTGGTCGGTGAATCCCTCCCAACCCTTTCCCTGGTGCGCGCCGGCGCGGCCTTCTTCGACGGTCAGCACCGCGTTCAACAGCAGCACGCCCTGCCGCGCCCAGGGCAACAGGCAGCCGTGATCCGGCCGCGGGATGCCCAGGTCGTTGTTCAGTTCTTTGAAGATGTTGTCCAGCGACGGCGGCACCGGAACGCCCGGCAGCACCGAAAAGCACAAACCATGCGCCTGCCCGGCGCCGTGGTACGGGTCCTGGCCCAGGATCACCACTTTCACTTCCTCGAAAGGCGTGGCGTCGAAGGCGGCGAAGATCTGCGGACCCGGCGGAAAGATGCGCGCGCCGGCCTGCTTGCGCTGGCGCAGGAACGCCGACAGCTCGCGCATCTCGGGGCGTTGCAGCCAGTCGCCGACTTTCGCCTTCCAGGAGGGTTCCAGTTTGATGTTGTCGTTGTCGGGCATGAGGGGAGAATGAAATTCGGGCGCGATGATTGATTGGAATCGTCATCCCAGCGAAAGCTGGGATGACGTCAAGAAAATTGACGCCGCCAGAGAGCATCACGCATGTTCACACCAGCGCGCGAGCCTCGCCCATACTCGACACCCGCAGCTGGAACAGCACCTTGGTGATCAGCAGGCGTTCCTCGATGGGCTTGAGCACCAGATCGTTGGCGCCGGCCTGCAGCAGTTCGGACTGGTTGTTGCGGTTGTCGTCGCCGGTCATCACCAGGATCGGCAGGCGGCGCTTGCCGTAGGCGAAATCGATGCGGACGCGCTGCACCACGTCGCGGCCGCTGAGTTCGCCCTTGAGGGTCACGTCGGTCAGCACCAGGTCGAAACGGTGGGTGGAATGGCCCAGCGATTCGGCGGTGAGCAGGGCGAAGGCGTCTTCGGCCTTGAGCACATGGACAACCTTGAGGTCGTGGCGTTCCAGCATGCGCTTGGTGGTTTCGGCCACCACGCGGCTGTCTTCCACGTACAGCACGGTGGCGCCGGCGACCGGTTCGGGCTGCACGTAGCCACGGATGAAGGCCGCCAGCGCCTCGTGGCCCAGCGACTTGTCGAAATAGTCGGTGACGTATTCGGTGAAACGGCGTTCGACCAGATGTTGCTGCGCGTCGCCCGATACCACGATCACCGGCACATAGGCCTGCCCGGCGGATTCGCGCACCGCACGCGCGATCTCGAGTCCGTCGCCGTCCTTCAGCGCCAGCGAGGTGGTGACCAGGTGTACCGCACCGTCCTCCAGCGCCTTGCGCGCGTCGGCGACGCTGGCGCAGCCGATGACCTCGACGCCCGGCAGTTCGCGGGTAAGCACGTCGGCGATCATCTTGCGCACCATCTTCGAACCGTCGACCACCATCACCCGCGGGGTGTCGCTGATCAGATGTCGAAGTTCCTGCGAATGCATATAGGACTTGTCCTAGGTTTCCGTCGGTCTGGTTTGACGCAGGAAATGCCCGGTGACCAGCCACGCGCCCAGCCAACCGATCGCCGTGGCGGCCAGCAGGAAACCTGCGGCACGCAAGGGGTCCAGTCCGCTGAGCGCGAAACCGCTACCGTAGCTTTGCGCCAATGCATGCAGCGGCGCGCGCAGAGCATACGCTGCCGCGGCCAGCAGACCCAAGGCCAGCGCGCCGGCGGCCAGGCCGTACCAGGCACCGAGATAGATGAAGGGGCGGCGGATGAAGCCGTCGGTGGCGCCCAGCAGCTGCAGCACGCCGATTTCCTCCCGCCGCGACTGGATGTCCAAGCGCACGGTATTGCCTACGACCAGCAGCGCCCCCAGGCCGAACAGCGCCGCCAGCACCCAGGCCAGGCGTTCGCCGAAACCCAGCCAGCCCTGCAGGCGCTGGCGCCAGGCCGCGTCGTGCTGCAGCAGGCCGGTTTCCGGCAGGCGCTCCAGCGCCGCCACCAGGCTGGCGTCGTCTTCACCGGGTGTCACTATCAGCAGACTGGGCAGCGGGTTTTCTTCCAGCGCGCCGATCGCATCGCCCAGGCCGCTGCGCGCGCGGAACTCGGCCAGTCCCTGCTCCGGCGTGCGCACTTCCACCCTGGCCACGTCGCCACGCCCACGAAGTTCCGTCGCCAGCGCCTGCGCGCGCGCGACCTCGATCTCGGGCTTGAGGAACACGTCGATTTCGCGCGACTGCTCCACGCTGCCGGCGAAATGCTGCAGGTTCTCCAGCGCCAGCCCCAGGCCCAGCGGCAAGGCCAACGCCACTCCCATCACGCCGATGGTCAGCAGCGTGGCCCATGGCCGGCGCAGCACGCGGCCCAGGCTGGCGACGAAACTGTAGAGGTGCTGGTCGAGCCAGATGCCCACGCCCGAACGCGGGCCGGCGGCGACTTTGGCGTTCTCGCTGGCTCCGCTCATTCGGCCAGATCCGCCGGAGAGATATCGTCCATCAGCTTGCCGTGGTCCAGGATCAACACGCGTTTCTTCATGCGCTTGATCAGGGTCAGGTCGTGGCTGACCACCAGCACGCTGGTGCCGCGTTCGGGCATGGAAGCGAACAGCGACATGATTTCGGCCGCCAGCGTGGGGTCGAGGTTGCCGGTGGGTTCGTCGGCCACCAGCAGTCGCGGTTCGGCGACGATGGCCCGGGCGATGCCCACGCGTTGCTGCTCGCCCGCCGAAAGCTGCGAAGGCAACGCCTTCTCGCGATGGCCCAGGCCCATGCGCGCCAGTACTTCGCGCACGCGCTTGCCGATGTCGGTGCGGCGGTCGCCGCGCAGGATCAGCGGCAGGGCGACGTTCTCGGCCACGGGGCGCTCGGCCAGCAGCCGATGGTCCTGGTGGACGGCGCCTACTTCGCGGCGATGCAGCGGAATACGGCCGCCGCGGACTTTCAACAGATTGCGTCCGCCGAACACCACCGCGCCGCGGGTGGGCCGCTCGCTCAGATGGATGAGTTTGAGCAGGGTGCTCTTGCCCGCCCCGGAATGTCCGGTGACGAAGAGCATCTCGCCTTGCGCGACTTCGAAGCTGACGTCGGCCAACGCCTCATGGCCGCCGGGGTATTGCTTGCTGACGTTTTCGAATCGCAGAACGCTCATGCCGCGATTATGCCCTGTTCCCTTTCCACTCGTAGGTCGGGGTTACATCCCCGACGCGCGCGATGCCGGGCGCAATGGGTCGGGGGCGTAACCCCGACCTGCTAGCTGCCGGACACCAACGACTTGAGCTTGCGGCCAAGCTTGGTCAGGAACGAAGAATTGTCGGCGGGCGCGACGGGCTTGGGTGCAGTGGCGGTCTGCGTCTGCGCCGGAACCGAGTTCGCCACGGCGCCATCGACCGGCACGCCATGACGACGACGGCGGCGTTTGCGCGGCGGACGCGTCGGGTCGGCGGAAGGCGCGGATGCGCCGCTTGCTGCGGCTGCAACAGGGTTGGCGCCGACTACAGGCCTGGCGGGTGCGGCCTCGGCGCTGCGCGGCGGACGCGGCGCGCGCGGCTTGCCATCGCCGGAAGGGGCGCCGGAACGCGGCCGCGATGGACCACCGCGGCCGGAGCCGCTGCCACTGCGGCCACCGCCACGACGCTGCTCGTCGGCGATGCGCTGTTCGCGCGCTTCCTTGAAGATCGTGCCGATGCTTTCGCCTGCATCCTCGTCCACTTCGTCGCCCGGCTGCGGGGCTGCGCGCGGCGGACGCGGGATGGCGGTCAGCAGTTCGGTGGTCACCGATTCCACCGGCAGCTTCTGGTCGATGTAGGCCTCGATGTCCGGCAGGCTTTGCGCATAGATCTCGCAGGCGAAGCTGATCGCATCGCCCTCGGCGCCCAGGCGCGCGGTGCGGCCGATGCGGTGCACGTAGTCTTCCGCGTCGAACGGCAGGTCGTAGTTGTACACATGCGACACGCCGTCGATATGCAGGCCGCGCGCGGCCACGTCGGTGGCCACCAGTATTTCGAGCTGGCCTTTCTGGAAGCGGTTGAGCAGCGACTCGCGCTTCTTCTGCGGCACGTCGCCCGACAGCACGCCGACGCGGTAGCCGGCCCGTTCCAGCGAACGCGCCACGCGCTCCACCCATACCTTGGTATTGACGAAGATCATGGTGCGCGCGCCTTCGCTGCGCGACAGCAGGCCGATCAGCAGCGGGATCTTTTCTTCGTTGGCCGGGAAGTAGACCTTCTGGCGCACCTTGGCGGCGGTGATGAACTCGGTTTCCACCACCAGCTTCTGCGGCTCGTTCATGTGCTCGTAGGCCAGCTCCAGCACGCGATGGCTGAGCGTGGCGCTGAACAGCAGCGTCTGGCGGGTGGTGCGCTCGGGCATCTTGCGCAGCAGGAAGCGGATGTCCTTGATGAAGCCCAGGTCGAACATGCGGTCGGCTTCGTCCAGCACGCAGATTTCGCAGGCATGCAGCGACACCACCCTGCTCTGCTTCACGTAGTCGATCAGGCGACCCGGCGTGGCGATGATCACGTCCACGCCCTGGGTCAGCAGCTCGCGCTGCTTGTCGTAGTCCACGCCGCCGTAGATCAAGGCGAAACGCAGGCCCAGGTCGGCGCCGAACTTCACCGCATCCTTGTGGATCTGGATGGCCAGTTCGCGGGTCGGCGCGAGGATCAGCGCGCGCGGATCCTCCGGCTTGCGGTCGGCCAGCGCCGGCCGGGTCAGCAAACGGTTCATGACCGCGACCAGGAAGGCCAGGGTCTTGCCGGTGCCGGTCTGCGCCTGGCCGGCGACGTCGCCGCCCGGCAACGCCACGGGCAGCGTCATCGCCTGGATCGGCGTGGTCCGCGAAAACCCGGCCGCCTCCAGCCCGGCGAGCAAGGCCGGATGCAGGTCGAACGAGGAAAAAGTGATATCGGTTAACGGCTTGTCGCTCATGCTTTCTTCTTTGGGGTGTTTCACGCGCATTGCGCGGGTCGATGCGCTTGCATCGTCGTCACCGGCGTCGCACACTGCGTTCCATGCCGGTGTACGCGAATCCAGGGGCAAACCCTTGAACGGAATCGCGGAACGCCCCAGTTTACAGCAATGCGGAGGCCGGCATTTCGGCCCACAACCGGGCCCCGCCCTCCGCGGACCCCGCAGGAGACCCCAAAGTGAGCGATAAGGTGACACACGTCGGCGATGCCGATTTCGAGACCGCCGTGCTGCAGTCCGAAGAACCGGTATTGGTGGATTTCTGGGCCGAATGGTGCGGTCCCTGCAAGATGATCGCCCCGGTCCTGGACGAGCTGGCCCAGACCTACGAGGGCAAGCTGAAGGTGGTCAAGCTCAACGTGGACGAGAACCGCGCCACCGCCATCAAGTACCACGTGCGCAACATCCCGCTGCTGCTGCTGTTCAAGGACGGCCAGGTCCAGGCCACCCAGGTCGGCGCCGTGGGCAAGGGCCAGCTGACCCAGATGATCGAAAAGGGCATCGGCTCGACCGCTTCGGCGGCCTGAACACCCTGGTCTGTAGGAGCGGGCCGTGCCCGCGACGCTCTTCTTCCAACCTGACTCAAGAGCGTCGCGGGCAGGGCCCGCTCCTACAGATAGACGCCTTCCTGAACGGGTTTGCGGCACGGCGCTTGCCGCCGCCGCTTCCCGGTGCTAGTTTCAACACTATCCGGCGCGGGGTCTGCGCCGCACCCATCTGACCGCACTCATTACGAGAGCCCACCCTTTCACCGTCCCGCCCGCATTCCGCTGGCGCTCGCAACCGTAGCGAGGAATCGCAACTTTGTCCGATAACACCCCTGAAGCCGGCGACGCCGGCGCTCCTGCCGAGAAGCGTGCGCGCAAGCCGCGCGTCGCCAAGGCCGCTCCCGCCTCCGAAGCACCCGCCGTCCCGGCGCCTGCTCCCAGCACGCCTCCACCGGCTCCCGCCGCGCCTCCGGCGCCGCGACCGGAATCTTCCGCGCCCTCCGCGCAGCCTGCCGCCGTGCAGGCGCAGCCCGCGCTTTTCCAACCGCAATCCCAGGGCGGCAACCAGGAAAGCAGCGGCCAACCCTCCCAGAATCCGCAAGGCCAGGGGCAAGGGGGCCAGCAGCAGGACGGCGAGCCGCGCGAACAGAACCAGAACCAGAACCGCTTCCAGAACGGCGGTGGCGGCAACAACCGTCGCGACCGTTTCCGCAACCGCCGCGATCGCGACCAGCGTCCGCGCAACGATGGGCTGCCCAGCGACAACGGCGCCAACGAACCCTTCGTGCCGCGCGGCCCGGCCCCGGGCGTTCCCGAGGGCTTTCCGCAATATTCGCTGAGCGATCTCAAGCGCATGCCGGCGCAGAAGCTGCTGGACATCGCCGAACAGCTGAGCATCCACGAAGGCGTGGCCCGCGCGCGCAAGCAGGACGTGATCTTCGCCCTGCTGAAAGTGCTGACCCGCCACGGCGAAGGCGTCGCCGCCGACGGCGTGCTGGAAATCCTGCCGGACGGCTTCGGCTTCCTGCGCGCCGCCGAGGCCAGCTACCTGGCCGGCCCGGACGACACCTACATCTCGCCCAGCCAGATCCGCCGCTTCAATCTGCGCACCGGCGACCATCTGAGCGGCCGCATCCGTTTCCCGAAGGATGGCGAACGCTACTTCGCGCTGTCGGTGGTGGACACCATCAACGGCGAGCCGATCGAAGCCAGCAAGGGCAAGGTGCTGTTCGAGAACCTGACCGCGCTGTTCCCGCGCCGCCGCTTCACGCTGGAACGCGGCAACGGCTCCAGCGAAGACATCTCCGGCCGCATCATGGATCTGATGGCGCCGCAGGGCAAAGGCCAGCGCGCGCTGATCGTATCCCCGCCCAAGGCCGGCAAGACCATCCTGATGCAGCAGATCGCCACCGCGATCACCACCAACCACCCCGACGTGCACATGATCGTGCTGCTGATCGACGAGCGTCCGGAAGAAGTCACCGAAATGCAGCGCACCGTGCGCGGCGAAGTCATCAGCTCCACCTTCGACGAACCGGCCGCGCGCCACGTGCAGGTCGCCGAAATGGTGATCGAGCGCGCCAAGCGTCTGGTCGAGCACAAGAAGGACGTGGTGATCCTGCTCGACTCCATCACCCGCCTGGCCCGCGCCTACAACAACGTGGTGCCCAGCTCGGGCAAGGTGCTCAGCGGCGGCGTCGACGCCAATGCGCTGCACCGCCCGAAGCGCTTCTTCGGCGCGGCGCGCAACGTGGAGGAAGGCGGTTCGCTCACCATCATCGCCACGGCTCTGGTCGAAACCGGCAGCAAGATGGACGAGGTGATCTACGAAGAGTTCAAGGGCACCGGCAACAGCGAAGTGCATCTGAACCGCCGTATCGCCGAGAAGCGCGTGTACCCGGCCATCGACATCAACCGCTCCGGCACCCGCCGCGAGGATCTGCTGATCGAACCGGAGCTGCTGCAGAAGATCTGGATCCTGCGCAAGCTGCTGCACCCAATGGACGAGATCACGGCGATGGAGTTCCTGCTGGACAAGATGAAGAACACCAAGTCCAACGACGAGTTCTTCAGTTCCATGAAGCGCTGAGCCAGCGCGTTATGCAGAAAAGTAAAAAGCCCCGCATTGCGGGGCTTTTTTGTGCGGCGCATCTGTCGTCCTATCAGGTCCCGTCCAAGGGCGTCAGCAGCTTCGGGCCATCATTCTTGCCGAGCATGTAAACGCCGCCATCGGCCAGCCCATCCGGCGAGAATCCCGGACGGTCCTCGTCCGACCACGGAATGGTCTGGCGAACGCCGGGAATGTACAACTCCCATTTGCCGTATGCGGCGTCGAAGCGCTTGTCCATATGGAAGGCGACCGGAACCCGCGCCGACCAGAACTCATCGTCGGCCAGCTCGCCTTTGGTCGGCGTGGCGAAAGTCCATTTGCGCGTCGCCTGCAATGCCGCATTGGACAGGGACTTGCGCCATGCAGCCATTTCGCTCTCAAGTCCGACGGTCTTGAGGTTCACCTGTTCGATGATCGCATCTGCCACATGCCCGTCCTTGCCCACCTTCACCACGACGTAGACGACGCCGGAGGCCCCGCTCATCGCCACGCTTTGCGGATAGGACGGCGGCGTCAGCTTCATGCCGGTCAGGGTTTCGCCTTCCCTGGGCGCAGTACCTTCGAAGTTGGCGTTGCGTATGCCGATCGAATAATTCTTGTCGTCGAGCCGCTTGGCGACCAGGCGGACGCTCATCGGGCTCCGCGTCGGGCGGGCCTTGCCATCGATGACCACCGGTTCGAACTTCCACGTGGCCACCTGCTTCTGGACGAAGTCGACGACGCCTCCGGGCAATTTCTCCGGTTTGTCGATGGTGGTCGAGCTGACGGTGCCGTCTGCGCGGGTCTCGATGGTCCCCGTCACCAGCATGCTGGATTCGACCTGTTTGAGTATTTCCGAACGTTTCGCGGCGCCGGCCACGGCCGGGCACAGGAGCAGGGCCGCTACGATCCATGCGAACTTCATGCGCGCTTCCTTTCCCAAGTGGATACGAGTGCAGTCTATGCCTGCCAGGGACGAAAGCAATCGCCTGCCTCGTCTTTGCACTGTCTGGTTCCTGTCGATGCAGCATCCCACTGGGCGCGCCGTCGGGAGCGCAACCCCGCCTACCCTGCAGGTGGTTCGAGCGATGTCTCCATACGCGGCCCCATACCCAGCACCTGCGGAACGCCTGCCTCGCCGGCGCCGAGCGCCATGCCATCCTCTTGCTGCACCCACGGCACCGCGCGACGCGGGCCGGGCACGTAATACTCCCACTCCGCATAGCCCGGCCATTTGGTGACGTATACCATCGGCACGCGCACTACCAGATAGGGTTGGCCGGCGAGGGGCCCGACTTTCGGAAACCGGAACTTCCATTGCCGCACTGCGGCCGCTGTATGGGCAGCAAAGTCAGCCCGCGCCTTGGCGACCTCCGCAGGCGAACCGACGAAGTTCAGGTTGACCTGTTCGGTCACAAGATCCTCCACTTCGCCATCGCGTCCCACTTTCGCCACCACATACACGGTACCGCTTACCCCGATGTGCCCCAGTGAGCGAGGATATTGAGGCCTTCTCAGGCGACCGTCGGCGACCACGGCTTCCTCCGGACGCTGCTTCTCCATGATCGAAGCGCCGACCAGAGACAACGCGAAATAGCCATCTCCGCGCGGAGTGGCCATGACACGTACGCTGAAACGTTTGTTGCCTGCGCCACCATCTTTTTTCACCACTCGCCAGCGCGGCACGTAACGCGCCACGTGCCGCAACACTTCCGGCGGCACCTTTTCGGAATGGTCGATCGCATAGCCAGTAATCTTGCCATCGGCGCCGATCGCGAGAGTCCCGGTCAATCGCATGCTGCCCACCACCTGGTTGCGCAGATCGCCCGTCTCGACAACGCCAACCGACTCCTGCGCGGATGCAAGACCCGTCACAACGAACATCCCTATTGCCAGCACCAAACCCCACCAGCTTCCTCGCTTCATGCCCGTTCCTTCATCCATGGATTCCCGGCCGGTCCGGCCCTATCCGCCGCATACTATCTATCATCATGAGATGGCGCATGCACAGTAGCGATCTGGCACTGGCATTGGTTTTCTTGCCATCCGCAGATGATCCATCGGCAGTTGCGAGCAGCTATGACTGCTCAGGGCGGAAGCGAGATCACACAGAAAGGTGCCGATGCGTCTCCGCGATTACCGGCACCGTTTCGCGTCAATCCTGGATCATGCCCGTGGACTGGCCGCCCGTCTCCTGTGCCGCATCGGCGACCGTCGAAACCGCCGAAGACCGTCCAACGGGACTGAAGGAGATCATCAGGCCGATGCTGGAATTGGCCTGCTGGTCCGAGGCGTGTTCGCGCCGGAACAACAGCGACAGCCTCCAGCTTGGGGCGATAGTCATATCCAGGCCGGCGCCGTAGGTAAACGCACTGTCGCCATAGCTGCGCAGGCCCAGGGTGTAGTCGGTCGACACCGGCATCACCACGTAGTTGAGCGAGACGTCGCTGTGGTTCTCGAACGCGTCGCGGTATTCGACCATCCAATACGGTCGCAACTGATCGGTGGACTCGGCGAACAGATAACTGCCTTCCACACCGACCGCCACGCTGCTGTTCTGGATGGTCTGCTTGCCGTAGCTCAGGTCGTAAATGCCCAAGCCGAATTCCCGATAGGCATCCAGGCGCGTCCGGCTGGTATCCAGGCGACCGTAACCGGTCAGGCTCATGCCGCCGCTGTTGTGGTCGTAGCCCAGGGTCAACGAACCGAACGCCTGGTTGCCGTCGCGTTGCGCGGTGGCCGTTGCGCCGGCTATCGCGCTCCAACGCGTGATGTCGAAGTCGAGGCGACCCCAACCGACGATGCCGTCGATGAAGAAGTGTTCGCCCTGGCGCCACAGGCCGTAGGCGGCCAACGACCGCTGGCCTGCATCCAATCCCGAGCGCGCTTCGTCGAACTTGGTGTCGTTCCAACCGAAGCCGCCGGCCACGCCGAAAAGGAAGCTGTCGTTGACGCGCCAGTCGGCGCCGACGGTGACGCCATCGCTGCGGAAATCGAAACCTTCGCTGCCCAAGCGACCGTCGCGATCGCCGAACGTCATCACGCCGGCGCTCCAGAGTCCCCAGCCTTTGGGCAAGTGGACCGCACTGTTCGGAGTCACCTCAGCGGCCGCCAGCGACATGCCGGCGCCCGAACCATTGGTCAGGTTGAGGCTTAGGCCATTGCTGGAAACGTTGTCGCGGTTGTAGCGCTGCTGGCGCAGACGGTCGCGGATGTTCGACTGCTGCGCCAAGGCGAAGCGGACGCTGGCGTCGACCTGCGCCTGCAAACCGCCGACCACGCTCGCGTCGGTAGTCGGATCGGGCCGATCGGTGACCGTCAGAGTCGTGCTCACGCTGGCCTGGGTGTAATTGCCTGTCGCTGCCTGCGTGGCCACTAGCGTGGCTACGCCATCGCCGACGATCGTGACCGTGCGGCCGGCCACTGTCGCCACCGCAGCATTGCTGCTGGTGAAAGTGAAGGCGCCGCTGCTGTCGCTGGTGGGTACCGGCAGGTCGAAATCGGGTTCGCCGACACTCTTCTGCAAGTCGTCGATCCAGGTCAACGCCGGCGTAGCGGCGCCTATCGCCACCGACAAAGCGACTTGCGGCGCGGCGCTGTAGTTGGCATCGGCCGCCTGGTCGGCGGTGAGCGCGCACGCGCCCGCCGACAGCATGGTCACCGTGCTGCCGCTGATCGTGCACACCGCAGGCGAGGTGCTGGCGAACACCAACGGACTGGTGGAGGCGCCCGGCGTGGCCGAGACGGTGAAGGTGCCATTGGGTGCGTACACCGGTGCGGCCGGATTGGCGGCGAAGCTGGTGATCGCCTGGCTCGCCATGCCGATGGTTACGTTGAGCGCGGCTTGCGGAGCGGCGCTGTAGTTGGTGTCGCCGGCCTGGTCGGCCGCCAGCACGCACGCGCCCGCGGACAGCATGGTCACCGTGCTGCCGCTTACCGTACACACGGTCGAAGAATTGCTGGAGAACACCACCGGACTAGTGGAAGGTCTGCCAGAGGCCGAAATCACGAACGTTCCGTTCGGCGCGAATACCGGCGCGGAAGGATTGGCGACGAAATTCGTGATCGTCTGGTTAGCGGCGCCAATGGCCACATCGAGCGTCACCTGCGAGGCGGCGCTGTAGCCGCCGTCGCCGGCCTGGTTGGCGGTGAGCGCGCACGTGCCCGCCGTCACTATCGTCACTGTGCTGCCGCTGACCGTGCACACCGCAGGCGACGTGCTGGCGAATACCACCGGACTGGTCGAAGGACCGGGCGTAGCCGACACGGTGAAGGTGCCGCCCGGCGTGAATACCGGCGCGGAAGGTGCCGCAGCAAAATTGGTGATCGCTTGGCTTGCCGCACCAATCACCACATTGAGCGAAACCTGTGGAGCTGCCGTGTAGTTGGCATTGCCCGCCTGGTTGGCGGTAAGCGCGCACGTACCGGATGACAGCATGGTCGCCACGTTGCCGGCGACCGTGCAGACGGCGGGAGAAGTACTGGCGAATACCACCGGATTGCCCGAATCGCCGCCAGTGGCGGACAACGCGAAAGTACCGCCCGGCGCGAACACCGGCATCGCCGGATTGGCGGTGAAGCTGGTGATCGCCTGGGCAATGGCCCCTATCGCCAGGGTATAGGCCCGCGACCCGCTGAAGCCATTGCTTGAAAGCGCAGTGACGGTGAAGTTGAACGAACCGGCCACTGTCGGCGTACCCGACAGCGTGCCTGCGGCCGACAAGGCGAGACCGGCCGGCAATGCGCCGGCGCTGATCGAAAACGTATAGGGCGCGCTGCCACCATTGGCGCTGCTTGCGCTTAAGGTTTGCGAATAGGCCGTACCGAACGCGCCGTCGGGCAGCGTCGCCGGGTTGATGGTCGTCGTTACCGTCGCGCAGCTGAGCGCGGCGCTGGAGACATCGGCACCGATGGCAATACCGTTGGCCGGGCTGACCGTACATATCTGCCCGGGAGGCGAAGCCAGCACGCTGACGTTCCAATTGGCGCCCTGCGGCAAGCGCGTGGGGAAGACATAGCTGCTCGCGCCCTGGGCCACGACGACCTGTTGCGTGCTGACCGGGTTGGTGGCGGCCAGTTGCAGCGTGACCGGCCCGGTCTGACCGTTGGCGCTGCCGCCCACCGCGAACTCCGTCTGCGAAAAACAGATCAGCGCCGCGCCATTGCCGGCCTGCACGCCATTGTTGATGGTGACCGCGGTCAGGCCGCTCGCGCCCGAGCTGCCGCCCGAACCGCCACCACCACCGCCGTTCCAGTTCTGCTGGCATGCGATCGTGCCCACGCCCGCGCCGCCACCGCCTGCGCCGATCGTGGCGCCGCCGCCACCGCCGCCGCCGTAGCCGGCACCGGAGAACGAGCCGGAGAAGTTGAAGGAGTCGCCGCCCGCGCCCGTGGCCGCATTGCCCGCCGTAGCCGGAAAGCTGCCGCAGCCGCCACCGCCCGCACCGCCGGTGCCTACCGCACCGCCGCCGCCGCCGTACGGGCCGGGCCCTCCCGGCACATCGGCGCCCACGCTGCCCGTACCGCCGCCGCCCACCCCGCCTGCACCGCCGGCGATCACGTTGTTCGTACTCCAGCCTGCATTGCCGCCGCCGCCGCCGCCGCCGGCGATGCCGACCCGGTTGCCGATGCCGTTGCCACCCACGCGCAAATCGGTGGCGCCGCCGCCGATGCCGTCGACGCCCTGCCCCACGCCACCGGGATTGACCGCCTGCGAGCCCTGGCCACCCACCCAGATCGACAGCGTCGCGCCAGGCGTGACCGCCATCGTGCCGCGCACTCGTCCACCCAGGCCGCCAGCACCACCTGGCGAATTGGGACTGCCAGCGAGGGTGCCGGCACCGCTACGACCGGCACCGCCCTGGGCGCCACTGAGGTAGACGGTGATCGAATGCACGCCGGCCGGCACAGTGGCCGTCTGTTCGCCACCGGTGAACCCGAAGGCCGCCGGCGTTTCGCCGACACCGCAGCTCTGCGCGAACGCCGGAGCGGTCAGCGCCATGGCCGGCAGCAGCACCAGCCATCCCAGCATCCGCGCACGACGCTTGTCGGAACCCGCATGCGCTTGTGCCGATGCGCCAACGCGCACCGCGGTATCGGTGGATAGATTCATCGGTATTCCCCAAGACGGATCGCATGCGCTGCGTCCGGAAACTCGCCCAGTTCGATCGCGCTACGCCCGCGCCCCCGCACGCAACGCTTTCCCCAACCAAAGCTAACCACGTCAAATAATCCATGGCAACCCCAGTATCAGGTACTCGATCCATCCAAGGTTCCCTCGTTGGATGCCAGAGAAGGGCAGGTCGAGCCGCAGGCACTTCGGTGTCGAGTGACCTGAGGGGGCCGCCATGCTCATGTCATGCATTCCTTGGCACCGGAACCGAATGCTCTGCGACGCAGGAATCCGTGCATCGACTCCGTTCGTCGCTGTCCGGATGGGCGCATTTCTTCGCGTGCGCCAAGGGCAAGCGCCTACCAATAATCACCTGATACGGGTAAGCGCCGCATAATGCAGCCACGGAGGTGCGCGCATGCACGGTAGCGGTCTGGAACTTGCCCTGGTCTTCCTGCTGGCCGCAACGCTGGCGGTGCCGCTGTTCAAGAAATTCGGACTGGGCGCGGTGCTGGCCTACCTGGTGGCCGGTGCGGTGCTGGGGCCGTACGGCCTGAGCCTGGTGAGCGACGCCGACCGCATCCTCAACGCCGCCGAGATCGGCGTGGTGATGATGCTGTTCGTGATCGGCCTGGAGCTTTCGCCGCAGCGTTTGAAGGTGATGCGCAAACCGGTGTTCGGCGCGGGCGGCCTGCAGGTGCTGTTGACCGCGGCGGCGCTGGGCGGCCTGACCCTGACCGTGATGGACATGCATTGGAAGACCGCGCTGGTGGTGGGGTTGGGCCTGGCGCTGTCGTCCACGGCGGTGAGCCTGCAGCTGCTGTCCGAGCGCAAGGAACTCACCACCGACTACGGCCGCCTCGGCTTCGCGATCCTGTTGTTCCAGGATCTGGCGGCGATTCCGCTATTGGCCGCGATTCCGCTGCTGGCCGGCGCCAAGAACGAAACCCTGAGCTGGACCATGGTGTTCCAGGCCGTGGGCGCGATCGCCATCGTGGTGTTCGGCGGACGCCTGCTGCTGCGGCAGGTATTCCGCGTGGTCGCGCGCACGCGCATGCCCGAGGTGTTCACCGCCAGCGCCCTGCTGGTGGTGCTGGGCACGGCCTGGTTCATGCAGCTGGCGGGCTTGAGTGCGGGACTGGGCGCTTTCCTGGCCGGCGTGATCCTGTCGGATTCGGAATTCCGGCACGAACTGGAATCGCAGATAGAACCGTTCAAGGGCCTGCTGCTGGGTCTGTTCTTCATCGCCGTGGGCATGGACATAGACCTTCACCGCGTGGCCGCCGAACCGCAGATCATCGCCGCGGGCGTGGCGGTGCTGTTGGCGGTGAAGTTCTCGATCCTGTACCTGCTCGGCCTGCGTCCCGGCAAGCTGGCGCCGCGCGCCGCGCTGATGCTGGCCGGCGTACTGTGGCTGGGCGGCGAATTCGCCTTCGTGGTGTTCAGCGAGGCGGTGCGCGTGGGCCTGCTGGACGATCCCACCCGCGACCGGCTGGTGGCGATGGTGGGCGTGTCGATGGCGATGACGCCGCTGTTGCTGATCGCCATGTCCAAGCTGCTGGCGCGGGTGAAGAATCCGGTGGTCAAGCCCGAGTTCGACAGGATCGACGAGATCGATTCGCAGCAGCCGCAGGTGCTGATCGCGGGCATGGGGCGTTTCGGCCAGATCGTGGCGCGCCTGCTGACCGCGCAACGCATTCCGTTCGTGGCGCTGGAACACAGCCCGGAACAGGTGGAGGACATGCGCCGTTTCGGCAGCCGCATCTACTACGGCGACCCCACCCGTCCCGAACTGCTGCGCGCTGCCGGCGCGCAGCACGTCAAGGCGTTCGTGATCGCCGTCGACGATACCGAAACCAATATCAAGGCCACGCGCCTGATCCGGCGCATGTACCCCAAGGCGCTGATCTTCGCGCGCGCGCGCAACCGCCGGCACGCGTGGCGGTTGATGGATCTGGGAGCTGAAGCTTTCAGGGAGACCTTCGGCACCAGCCTGGAGATGGGAGAAAAAGTGCTGGTCGCGTTGGGCTTGCCGCCCGAAACGGCGGCCGACCACACCAGGCGTTTCCGCACCCACGACGAGAAACTGCTGCGCGCGCAGCACCTGATCTACGACGACGATGTCGCCGTGGTGCAGACCGCGCGCGATGCGCGCGCGGACCTGGAGAAGCTGTTCGAGGCCGATGTCAGCGACAGCGATACGGTGGAGCAACCCAAGGCCCCCGGGCAGGCTTGATGCGGGGAATGCAGGGCGGGCATTGCCCGCCATTGCCATCCACCCACGCGCGGCGGCGATTATCGAAACCATGACCGCATCGAACCGGTTTCGATACGGGCCGATGCAAATTGATCCTCCGCGATGGCGGGCAATGCCCGCCCTACGGTGGTCCTCGTTTCTTCTATCGCGGTTCGCGCAGGAACCTGGCCATCGATGCGCCGGAAACCGCGGGCGAGAACTCCGCGGCCACATCGACGAAACCGCGCATCACCGCGATCTCGCGCGGCGTGCGGTTGAGCGCATCGCGCAGGTCCGGATCGGCGCCGGTGCGCAACAGGCGTTGGACCACGCGCAGCAATCCATGCAGCGCCGCCAGATGCAGCGGACCGAAACCGCGCGGATCCTGCACGTCCAGCGAAACTTCTTCGTCCAGCAGGCGCTCCAGCGCGGCCAGCACTACTTCCTCATCGCAGGCGGTGCCCGGTTCGGCGCGCGCGCCCAGCAACAGCAGCAGCGGCGTGACCGCACCGGCGGCAATCTGCTCTGGTTCGGCGCCGGCCAGCAGCAAGGTATCGAACAATGCGACCAGGCGCGGCTTGTCGCGGGCGATGAATCCGAACAGCGCGGCGCAGTGCAGCGGCGTCAGTCCCTGCGCGTCGCTGGCATGGACGTTGGCGCCGGCGGTGAGCAGGCGCGCGGCGATATCCGGCAAGCCCAGCGCCGAAGCCAGCATCAATACGGTGACGCCGCCCGGCAGGCGGTGTTCGATCTGGGCGCCGGCGGCGAGCAGATCGTTGACGATATCGGCCTGGCGCATGCTGACCGCTGCCGACAGCGGCGTGGCGCCGGTGTTGGCCGCGTGCTGCGGATCGGCACCGTGACCGATCAGCAGATCGACGGTGACGCGGTGGCCGCCGCCCGCCGCGCGCAGCAACGCGGTGCAGCCCTGCGCGTCGGGCGAGTCGACCGCGAAACCCAGATCCAGCAGGCGGCGTACCGCGTCGGCGTCGCCGGCCATCGCCGCAGCGGGCAAGTCGGCGGCGCGCAGGGCGCGCTTGGGCAGGGGCCAGCCGCGCCAATCCAGCCAATCGGCAAGATCGCGGCGGCCACTGGCCAGCGCCACGCCGAGCGGCGTCTGCCCATCGGCCGCGCGCGCCTCCGGCGAAGCGCCCTTGGCGATCAACTGCTTCAACAATCCTTCGCGGCCCAGCGCGGTGGCCAGGTGCAGGGCGGACATGCCATGCCCATCGCGCGCTTCGCGATTGAGGCCCAGATCCAGCAGGCGATCGAGCAGGCGGCTCCACCCCAGACGGACCGTCAGCGACAGCGGCGGATCGCCGTTGCGCGAAGGAGCGAAGGGATCGGCGCCGCGCTCCAGCAATTCCAGCGCGAACGCTTCGGCGCCGCGCATCGAAGGATTGCCTTGCAGGCAGGCCGACAGGAAGCGGGACAAGCCGCCGGCGCCGGCGGGCGACAGGCCACGCTGCAGCAGCAACCGCAGCAGCGGCAGCGCTTCGGGCCCGCGCGCCAGCAGTGCGAATACCGCCACATCGCCCTGGCTGTCGCGCGCTTCGCCATCGGCGCCTTGCCGCAACAGCCACTCCACGCGCGCGGGCGAAGCGACGATGTCCGGGTCGTGCAGCAGCGTGCCCAGCTCCTGCGCCGAACAGAGCCTGGCCAGGGCTTCAAGGCCTTCGCGCCGGTCGGCCTGCAGGCCGTCGCGGACCAGGCCCAGCGGCGCGCGATCGGGCGGCGCCTGGTCTTCTTCGCTCTCGGCTACCGCCGAGGGCAGGGCATAGGCGGGATCCAGTGCGGACACGATGGCCCAGCGACCGGCCTCGGCCGCCAGATCGACTGCGCGCCTGCCATGGCGATCGGCGTGGTCCGGGTCAACGCCCAGTTCCAGCAGGCGGCGCACCAGCGCCGCGGGCACCGACTCGCCAGCGCAGGCCAGGTTCAGAGCGTTGCGGCCGTCGCTGTCTTCGTCGCTGGGAAGCGAACCCGCTTCGGCCAGCACGTCCAGAACGGAGACATGGCCGCCACGCGCCGCTTCCAGCCAGGGGGTGCGGCCGGCCTGGTCGCGGCCCTGCACGTCGGCGCCGGCATCGAGCAGTGCGGCGGTGATGTCGGCGTGGCCGGCGAAGGCCGCTTCATGCAGCGCAGTGCGGCCACGGCTGTCGCGCGTGTCGACCTTGGCCTTGTGCTTGAGCAGCAACGACACGCCGGCCGAATCGTCCTCTTCGGTAGCCGCGGCGGCCAGCAGCACCGGCTGTCCCCCGGTCGGTTCGGGTTTGGCACCACGCTCGAGCAGAAACTTGGCCAGACGCCAGTTGCCGGCAACGCAAGCCACCGCCAGCGGGGTCATGCCCTCTCCGTTCAACGCGTCGATTTCCGCTGCGGCGTCGCGCAGCAACGCGGCCACGCCGGGATCGGAGCTGCGCGCGGCATGGTGCAGGGGGGTGTTGCCTTCGCTGTCGGCGGCGCGCGGATCGGCCCCGTTGGCCAGCAGGGTAGTCACCGCATCGGGCCTTCCATGCCAGCTGTCGCGGGTGGCGGCCAGCAAAGGCGTCATGCCCGCCTGCGCCTGGTTCAGGTCGATGCCGCGGCCGATCAGGGCGCGCAGCAGGCGCAGATCGGGCAGCACCGCCGCCAGCGTGGCCAGGCTGCGCTGGTCGCGGGTGTCGGTAGACGCGGCGCGCGGGTTGGCTCCGGCCTCCAGCAGCTCCAGCGCGCGCTCCACCCTTCCTGCGCGCGCCGCGGCGAACAGCGCTGTATCCAGATCCTCTTCGGCAGCGGGCAGTGCGGCGACGGAAGCGGAACTTGCATCGGCCGTGGCCGGTGTCATCACCAGCACCGGCAGGGTGCGGGCCGCGGCGGCGCGCTGCAGCGCCCAATGCAGCACCGGCAGCAGCAGCGTGTAGGCCAGCGCAAAAAAAATCCGCAGGTGCGCAGGCACCAATCCGGGCCAGGCCAGCACGCCGCCAAAACCGATGGCCACCGCCACCAGGGCCGCCACGCCCAGTCCATGCCAGGCATGGATGTCGCGCTCGGACAGGCCGCGCCAGTGTTCGGCGAGCGAACCGCCCTCGCGTTCCAGCAGATGCCACAGCGGCCAGGTCCGCCACAATCCGATCAGCAATGCGCCCACCACCGCGCTCAGGCCCAGCGCCGCAGGCAGGCTGCCGCTCTGGCGCAGCGCGCTCAGCGGCCATGCCACCAGCAATGCGGAGGCGAGGAAACCCACCGCCCACAGCGACAGCAACGCCAGCGCTTCGCCGCGCCAGGCCATGCCGGAGGGGCGCGCACAGGTCCGGCGCTGCCACGAAACCGCCAGCGCCAGCGCCGGTTGCGCCAGCAGCGCGCCCGCTGCGGCGGCGACGCCGCCGATGCCGGTGAGCGCGGCCAGCAGCAGGCCCAGCGCCAGGGCGACCCAGGGCGCGGCACGGGACAGGGACGCTTTCCTAGCCATCCGAGCGGCCGGCATCGCCGTCCTGCAGGTCGAATATCCGCGGCGGAAACTGCAGATGGAAGCCGCGCGCGGCCAGATTCTGGCGAACCGTCTCGGTGTTTTCCCGCGCCAGTTTGCGCTCGGGCGTCAGCGCCACCTCCAGCACGAAGGCCAGCTCGCCCAGCGGCGCGCGCAGGGACTCGGGAATGCGTTCGAAATCGTCGCGTGCGGCGAGGTAGACGAAAGTGTCGGCCTTGCGCTGGCTCTTGTAGACGTAGGCTTGCATCCGCGCGTGACGCGTCCTGCGTTTGGGGGTGGGAGGATTGTGGAGGAAACGCGGGCATAGCGAAACCCGCGGCGGCGCGCGCGAACGTGCGGGAGGGCTCGAAACAGCGGTATTTGCGAGGGGAGAATGAACGCCTGGCGCGGTTTGTCTCACAAGGCTGAATCCGGCGCTTCGCCGCCGCGCGCGCCATTAAGCCGGCGCGAATTTTCCCGCTGTCGCCACTGGCTATACTTCGGGCACGTTAGTTCACGGAATACCGCGTGCAGTCATCGCCGTTGTCACCCATGCCTGCCCTGGCGATCACCGCCTATACCGCCACTACCGCCCTGGGCCGCGGCCGCGGCGCGCTGACCGAAGCGCTGCATGGCCGCCGCAGCGGACTGCGCCGCAACGATTTCGGCGGCGAGGGACGCCTCGACTGCTGGATCGGGCGCGTGGACGGACTGGAAGACGCGCCGCTGCCGTCCGCGCTGTCGGGCTGGGAATGCCGCAACAACCGGCTGGCATGGCTGTCGCTGCAGCAGGACGGGCTGCCCGAAGCGGTGGCCGAAGCGGTCGCACGCCATGGCGCCGACCGTGTGGCGGTGGTGGTGGGAACCTCCACTTCCAGCATCGGCGCCACCGAAGAGGCCTACACGCGGCTATCGGGCGGATCGCCGGGCGAAGGCGGCCATTTCCCGGCCGACCTGGACCGGCCGATGCTGCACACGCCGCATTCGCTCGGCGACTTCGTGCGCCACGCCACCGGCTTGCGCGGTCCGTGCATCACCGTGGCCACCGCCTGCTCCTCCAGCGCCAAGGTATTCGCCCAGGCCGCGCGCCTGATCCAGGCGGGCCTGGCCGATGCGGCCCTGGTCGGCGGTGTGGATACCTTGTGCGGCAGCGTGCTGTTCGGCTTCAACGCCTTGCAGCTGGTTTCGCCGGAACCGTGCAGGCCCTTCGATGCGAACCGGACCGGCCTTTCGCTCGGCGAAGCCGGCGGTTTCGCAGTGCTGGAGCGCCCGGCGAAAGGCGAAACCGAAGGCCTGCGATTGCGCGGCTACGGCGAATCCAGCGATGCCCACCACATGTCCGCACCGCATCCCGAAGGACTGGGCGCGCGCCTGGCCATGCGCGATGCGCTGGCGCGCGCCGGCATCGGCGCAGGCGAAGTGGATTACCTCAACCTGCACGGCACCGCTACGCCCGCGAACGACTCGGTCGAGGCCCGCGCGGTCGCCGGCATGTTCCCCGAGCGCCTGCATGCCAGTTCCACCAAGGGCTGGACCGGACACACGCTGGGCGCGGCGGGCATCGTCGAATCGGCGATCGCGCTGCTGGCGCTGGAAAGCGGACTGCTGCCCGGCACGCTCAACAGCGCCACCCCCGACCCGGCCTGCGGTCCGCAGATCCGCTTCGACAACGCACAGCGCAGTATCGGTTTGGCCATGAACAATTCGTTCGGTTTCGGCGGCAACAACGCGTCCCTGGTCTTCGGACGCGTATGACTTCGCCGGTTCTTTCGGCCGGCATCGCCGGTATCGGTTTCTGGACCCGCGGCCTGCCCTCGTGGGCGGCGGCGTGCGCCTACCTGGCCGACGGCCCGCCCGCCAATGGCATGCCGCCCGACGACGCGCCGGCCAAGCCTTCGCCCCAGCTGCTGGCGCCCAACGAACGCCGGCGCGCGCCGGAAACCGTGGCGGTCGCGCTGGAAGTGGCTTTGGCCGCCTGCACCGCCGCCGGCCGCGATCCGACTACGCTGTCTTCGGTGTTCGCTTCCACCCATGGCGACCTGGCCATCACCGACTACATGTGCCAGACCCTGGCCAGCGACCCGCATAGCCTCTCGCCCACCCGCTTCCACAACTCGGTGCACAACGCGGCGGCCGGCTACTGGACCATCGGCGCCGGCGCCATGGCCCCGGCCACGGCCATCAGCGCCTACGACGCCAGCTTCGCGCAGGGCCTGCTGGAAGCGCTGGCGCAACTGGCCACCGGCACCGACGCCGTATTGCTGGTCGGCTACGACAGCGCCGCGACCGGACCGCTGAGCGAGGTTTCCCGCAGCCAGGGTTTGCTGGGCGGCGCGTTGTTGCTGGTCGCCGATCCGCAGCCGGGCATGCCGCGACTGCGCGCGAGCATTCAGGAAGCGACGGGAGTTACCGCCGAAAATGACGGCGCGCTTTCGCGAATGGCCGCCGGCAACGCCATGCTGCCGATGCTGCCGTTGTTCGAAGCGCTTGCCTTGTCGCGCCCACACGCGGCGATAACGGCCGGATCAGGGAAGATTCTGCAGATGGAGATCGCTTATGACTGAGCCTAAACGGCTCGAACGCAACCAGGTCGCAGTGCTGATCCCGGCATTGAACGAATCGCTGCGTATCCGCGAAGTGGTGGAGGGCGCGCTGACGCAGTGCCCCAACGTGATCGTGGTCGACGACGGCTCCACCGACGGCACCGGCGAACGCATCGCCGACCTGCCGGTGACCGTACTGCGGCACGAGCAGCGCCAGGGCAAGGGACAGTCGCTGCGCGACGGTTTCGGCGAAGCGCTGCGGCGCGGCTTCAAGGGCGTGCTGACCATGGACGGCGACGGCCAGCACTCGGCCAGTGACTTGCCGCGCTTGCTGGACGCGGCCAACCGCCATCCCGGCTGCATCGTGATCGGCGCGCGCCTGCGCAAACGCGCCTCGCAGCCTACCTACCGCCGGCTGGCCAACGAGTTCGGCGACTGGGGCATCGCCTGGGGCACCGGTTATCAGATCGCCGACAGCCAGAGCGGCCAGCGCTTCTATCCGGCCGAAGTGCTGGCGCTGGACGACATCCCTGGCGAGAATTTCGTGTTCGAAGCGCAGATCGTGATTTCCGCGGCCCGCACCCTGGGCACGCGTTGCGTGTCGGTGCCGATCGAATCGCGCTACCGCAGCGCCGGCAGCGAGGAGCAGTTCCGGCCCAGCCACTTCCGGCCCCTCACAGATCTTTACCGCATCACCAGCCACATTGTGAGGCAGGCCCTGCGTTACGGCGGCATTCCCGCGGTATACCGCAGCATCCAGGCCAACCCGCCGATCATCGACGATCCCAGCGGGGAATTCGGTGCTCCACCGGTCACCTCCGAGGTCAGGAAACCCGCATGAACTCCACCGCCACCGACGTCGTGATACTGGGTGGCGGACTGGCGGGATTGAGTTTGGCGATACAACTGAAGCAGCGCGAGCCGGCGATCGGCGTCACCGTGCTGGAGCGACGCGCGCATCCGGTGCGCGAGGCCGCATTCAAAGTCGGCGAATCGACGGTGGAGATCGGGGCGCACTACTTCGCCAATGTGCTCGGTTTCCGCGAGCACCTGGAGAACGAACAGATACGCAAGTTCGGCTTCCGGTTCTTCTTTTCCGAAGGCCGCAACGACATCGACCGCTGCACCGAGTTGGGCGTAAGCGAACTGCTGCCCGCGCCCTCCTGGCAGCTCGACCGCGGGCGTTTCGAAAATTTTCTCGGCGAACAGGCACGCGCGCTGGGCGTGGATTTCCGCGACGAAGCGGTAGTGCGTGGAATCGAGCTGGACGAAAAGAACCAGCCGCATGCGGTGAGCTTCGAGCAGGCGGGCGAAAGCGTCACGCTGGCTGCGCGCTGGGTGGTGGATGCGGCCGGCCGCGCGGGCCTGATCAAGCGCAAGCGCGGGCTGGCCCAGCCCAACGACCACGACGCCAATGCGGTGTGGTGGCGGGTGGACGGTTTCGTCGATCCCGACCAATGGTCCGACGACCCGCAGTGGCTGGCGCGTTGCGTACCGCCGGATCGCTGGCGCTCGACCAACCATATGTGCGGACCCGGTTACTGGTTCTGGCTGATTCCGCTGGCGTCGGGCGCGCATTCCCTGGGCATCGTCTGCGACGCGAAGATGCACCCGCTGGAAACCATGAATACCTTCGACAAGGCGATGGCCTGGCTGCATGAGCACCAGCCGCAGGTGGCGCGTTCTCTGGAAAAGCCCGAACACCGGCTGCAGGACTTCCTGTTCCTGCGCCACTTTTCCTATGGCTGCAAACAGGTGTTCAGCGGCGACCGCTGGGCGTTGACCGGCGAAGCGGGCCTGTTCCTGGATCCGTTCTATTCGCCGGGCAGCGATTTCATCGCCATGAGCAACACTTTCATTTGCGACCTGATCGGCAAGGACCGCGCCGGCCGGTCGTTCGCGCCCTATGCCGAGATCTACCAGCAGATGTACTTCTCGTTCTACGAAAATACGTTGACGTTGTACCAGGATCAGTATCCGCTATTCGGCGATGCGCAGGTGATGCCGGTCAAGGTGATCTGGGACTACACCTACTACTGGGCGTTGCTGGCGCCGTTGTTCTTCGGTCGGCGGCTTACCGAGATCGCCTTGATCGGAAAACTGCGACCGCAATTCCTGCGCGGCCGCCAGCTGAACCTGTCGATGCAGGCGCTGCTGCGCGAATGGGGCCGGCGCAATAGCGCGCCGCTGCGCCCGGACGACCGCTTCCTCAACCAGTACGAGGTCGACTGGTTCCATGAAATGAATCGGGCGCTGCTGGATGAACTGGACGATGCCGCGTTTATGCAACGCATAGGCGACAACGTGGCGCGGATGGAGTGGCTGGCGCGGGAGATACTGGGGCGGGCCAGGGCCGAACATGGACAGATCGATGGGTATGGGTTGGATGAGTTGCTTGCGGGTTCCGAAAGTGCGGAGATTTCACTGGCCTCGTTCTGGTATGCCGACGCCGCCTAGTTAAAATAGTGCCGTCATCCCGGCGCATGCCGGGATGACGGCCGGAAGAAAATGGGCCCGGAATATTTTTTGGCTAACCCATCCCTCCATTGACCCCAATCACCTGCCCATTGATATACCCCGCCTGTTCCCCGCACAAGAATCCCACCAGCGCCGCAACCTCTTCCGGCTTGCCCACCCGCCCCGCCGGCACTATCTGCTTTACCACCTCAGACGGAAAAGCATCGCCAGCCATGCTGCCCTCAATCACCCCCGGCGCCACCACGTTGACGGTGATGTTGCGCGCGGCCATCTCGCGCGCCAGGGATTTCGAGGCGCCGTGCAAGGCGGCCTTGGCGGCGGCGTAGTTGGTCTGGCCGCGGTTGCCCAATACCGCGGCGACCGAAGACACGCTGACGATGCGCCCCCAGCGCGTGCGCGCCATCGGCAGCAGCAACGGCTGGGTGACGTGGAAGAAACCGTGCAGCGAAACATCGATCACCCGCTTCCACTGCGCTTCGGACATGCCGGCCATCGGAGCGTCGTCGTGGATGCCGGCGTTGTTGACCACCACCTGGATGGGACCGTCCTGCAACAGCGCTTCGACAGCCTTTCGCGTCGCATCGCCTTCGGCGACATCGAAAGCGACGGCTTCCGCACTTCCGCCGTCCGCGCGGATGTCGGCGGCCACCGCCTCGGCGCGCGCAAGATTTCCGTTGGCATGGACGATCACATGCAGGCCGTCCGCCGCGAGCCGCTTGCCGATGGCGCCGCCGAGGTCGCCGCTACCGCCGGTGACCAGTGCGCGCTTCATGGATTCCTGTTGCATCTCGGATTCTCCCTTAGTTCGTTGAACAACTGCGCTCGCGCGTTTTTGTAGGAGCTGCGTAAGCTGCGACCGTAAGAACCGGGTCGCGCACGCATGCGATCGGAAAGACCACGGTCGCAGCTTACGCAGCTCCTACAGCCTGAAGCATGACTGCGGCGCGGCCTTCGACAAGAAGATGGTCCCCCTGGTGGATGCGGAACGCATACTGTTGGCTGCCCTCGCCTTCGGCCAGCACCTCGGCTTCGCACTCGAGCGCACCGGGCAACGCGTCGATGTAGGACACATGAAGCTGCACGCCACGCAACGCGACCAGCAGGCCTGGGCCCGCATCGCCGCCACGCGCACGTGCGCGCAATCCGCCATGCACGGCCATGGCCTGCGCGCCGTATTCGCACAGATGCACGGCGCGCAGCCTGTCGCCGGACCGCAGCGGATGCGCAATATCGCGATGGTTGCTGGCGCGCAGGACGATCCGATGCGCGTCCCACTCCACCACCTGGTCCCACAGGCACATGCCGCCCTTGTGCGGAATCATCGCTTCGATCTGCTCACGGGGCAGCATCGGGAGCCTCCTGCACCGGCTGCCGCGACACCAGCAGCGCCAGCACGAAATTGGCGAACACCCCGATGGCCACGGTGCTGCCGATCGCGCGCAGCACGGGGATGGAGGACAACGCGAGCAGACTGAACACCAGCAACGTCATCAGACTGCACACGATCAGTGCGTGCAAAGTGCGCAGCTGATCGGCGCGGTCGTCGCCGGCGTGATCGAAGAACAGCGCATAGTCCAGGCCCAGACCGGCGGCGAGGATCAACGCGACCAGGTGGAACAGGTTCAATTCGACCCCCAGGCCACGCAGCACGGCCAGGATCAGCAGGGTCGTCAGCGCCATCGGCAACAGCACCCGCAGCACGCGCCGCGGCTGGCGCAACGCGATCCACACCGTGGCCGCAAGCAGCAGCGCGGCGACGGCCAGCGCCGCCAGCACGCGGCCACGGTAGGCGGCCACCAGCGATTCGGAGGCTTCCTTCAGATCCAGCAATCGCGCGCCGTTGGCCGCAGCCACCTTCGCGACCGCCACCGGATCCTGCAGGCCGTTCAACGACACCAGCGCGGTGGCGTGGTCGCTGCCGGGCAGCAGCAAACCGGCAACGCTAGCCGCCAGCGGCGTGCCCTGCAGGCCGGTCCGGGAAAGCACGGGCGCGCGCTTGGCGGCCTCGATGTCGGTGATGAAGGGATCGAACGCATCCGCGTTGAAAGGCGAATCCTGCAGCACCGTTGCCAGCATTGCCTGAAGGCGATCGCGCGACGGCAGCGCCTGCTGGCGCGCGCGTTGCACCTGCGCACTGGGCAGGTAGCGCGCAGCCAGGTCGTAGCCGGCCAACGCACGCGTGGCCACCAGCCGATCCAGCGCCGGACGCAAACGTTCCGAAGCCTGCAGCACCTGGTCTTCGGTCTTTCCCTCCAGCGTGAGCACATAGCGCACATCCGGCGCGCCCAGCTCGTCGCGCAGCACCGCATCCTGCGCCAGCGCATCGGCGGGCACCGGCGTGAGTTTGGAAAGGTCGTTCTGCCAGAACGGGCCGGGCGCGAACGCGATGACGCCCAACGCGGCCAGGGCCAGTATTGCCAGCGACCCCTTCGGTCGCGGCAAACGCGCGATGCCCCGCCACATTGTCGCCAGCGCACGCGAATCGGCGAAGTCGCGCGGTGCGGGGTCTATCAGCGCAGGAAGCAGGAAACGCGTACTGATCGCGGCAGCGCCCAGTCCGGCAATGGTGAATGCCGCCAACTGTTTCAACCCGTCCACGCCGGAGAACAGAAAAGTGACGTAGGCGATGCAAGTGGAGGCTACGCCGGTGGCCAGCGTCGGCCACAACGAACGCGCGTTGGTCCACGGCGACATTCCCGGACGCTGATGGCTGAAAAGGTGGATCGGGTAATCCTGCACCACACCGATCAGGGTGAAGCCGAAGGCGACAGTAATGCCGTGCACGCCGTCGAACAGCAACGCCACCGCGCCCAACCCGGCCAATCCGGCGGTGGCCAATGGCAACGCGCCCAGGATCGGCATCTTCCAGCTGCGGTAGGCGATCCCCAGCAGCAGGATCAGGCCGATGGTATCGACCATGCCGATCCATTGCGCCTCGGCGGCGGTGCGCCCGCCGATCTCCACCGAGAACGCACCCGGGCCGGTCAGCGTCAATGCGCTGCCGGTGCCGGCGGCGATCTTTTCGAAATCGGAACGGATGGCGTCGACCGCCGCCTGCTGGCCGGTGGGATCGAAACCCGCCGCCCGCGTCTGCGCCACCAGCAGGACCTTGTCGCCGGCGCGGTCGAACCAGACCTCGTGCAAGCGTTGCGGCGCGTTGGCCGGCTGCCAGCGCTCGGCCAGTTTCAGCGTTTCAAGAGTAGGGTCGGCAGGCAACAGCGGCTCGATCAGCGAGGCCGCCGGCGAGCCGAGGTCCTGCATGCGCGCATCGAGTTCTTCGCGCAGCATCGCTTCATCGAACGGCTGCGTATCGAAAGTGTCGGTCAGCAGGTAGCGGTACGGACGCAGCCGCTCCGGAATGGAATCCAGGCTGGCATCGCCGCCGTTGGCGACCAGCGCGAACTCCGGCCGCGCCGCCAGGGCGCTGCGCAGCGCCTGCGATTGCACGGCGAGGATCTGCGCATCGGCGCCGGAGATCGACATCAGCAACAGGCGCGAACCCGGGCCTTCGCCCAGCTCGTCGATCAGCAGTTTCTGCGCCGGGGTTTCGGCGGCAGGCATGAACTTGCGCAGGTCGCCGCTGAGTTGCAGCCGCTGAGTGATCGCCCACGCGGCCAGCGCCAGCATGGCGAGCCACAGCAGGGCCAGCGCGATTCGGCTGCGCGCCGACAGCATCAGCGCGCGGCGCCCGCGCGGCACAACGCGGCCAGCGCAGCGGCGGAGCTCGCCTTGGCGGCCTCATTGGCGGCGCCCGCGAGCAGCGTGCGCTGCAGGTCGCCTTTGAGGGGCCGGGTTTCGATGCAGCGCAACTCGGCGCCGCGCCCGTACAGGGTGATGTCGCGCACGCTGCTCTTCATCTGCGCATCGAGGGGCGCGAGCAGAAGCGTCCATTGCTGGCGCGTGCCCTGCGGCGTCAGCCGGTAGTGCTTTTCCAGCAAGGCGCGGTCGCCCGAAAGCAACGCGCCGAAACTGGCCTGCAGGCCCGCCAGCTCCGGCACCCGCGACAGCGCGAACTTGCGCGGCGACTTGCCTGCGCGGGCGATGGTCGCCTCGCCGTTGCGCAGGGTGGTGGTTTCCACGTACGGCGAACGCACCGCGCGCACCAGCGTGTCTTTGTCGAGGCGCTGGTATTCGCCCTCGATGCGCAGCGGCGCCTTCAGCATCGCCGATCCGCGCAGCTCCACGAAAGCGGTGCGCACCGGCGCGGGCCGCGCCAGCTTCTGCAGGATCCAGTCCGCATCGACCGCCGCAGCCGCGCCGGCTTCAGGGGTTGCGGCGCACGGCCACGCGACGCTGCACAGCAGCATCAGCATCGGCATGATCGATCGCCACGATGCGCGGCGCATCGGCCGTGGACGGCGTGCTGGCTTCATCTTCGTTGCCCCAGAAATCATAGAAATTGAACCAGTTGTAGGGTGCGGCACGGGCGTGATGCTCCAGCCTGGCGGCGTAACGCTGGATGAGCGAGAGCACCGCCTGGGCGCGCTGCTGGCGCGGCATGGCGATGCTGTCGCTGAAACGCTCGAACGCCAGATGGTAGCGGTGGCCCTCCAGGTACAGGCCGAAAGCCAGCACCACCGGCACCTTGAGCGCCGAGGCGATCAACCAGGGCGCGGTCGGGAAGGGCGCCTCGCGGCCCAGGAACCGAGTATTCAATGCGGGCTCGCCGGGACGCGCGCGATCCACCAACAGCGCGACCAGCGCGCCTTCGTCGGTGGCCTGCTTGATGGCCATGGCTATCGACGGCCCATCCTGTCCGGCATCGATCACGCCGGCGGCGATCTCCGGATTCAGCGCATCCAGCAACTGCGTCATCGCCGGGTTGTGCGCTTTGTCCAATACCACCCGGATCTTGTAGTCGGAGCGTTGCTGGGCCAACACCCGCATCACTTCGAAGCTGCCCAGGTGCGAGCCGAACAACAGCACGCCCTGACGGCGCTCCATCGCTTCGTGCAGTCCCGGCAGACCGGTGACGCGCACGTCGAAACCATCGAAGCGCCCACCCAGCAGGAAAACCCGGTCCAGGATGGTCGCGGCGAAAGTATGGATATGCCTGGCCACCGCCCACAGTCCCGCCTTGCGGCCCAGCACACGCGTCAGGTAGGTGCGCGAGGCGCGCCGTTCCGGACCGCGCACCAGCAGGAAATAAAGCGTGATGGGATACAGGCACATGCGGGCGACACTGCGCCCGCCGTAGCGCGCGATGCCGCGGATCAGCCAGATGGCGAAACGTCCCCCGCCTTCCGGACGCTGTTTCCAGTGGGCGCTCATGCCGCGGCCTGCGCTTCGGCCACGATCTCGCCGCTGGCCAGCACTTCCGTGCCGCGCAACACCCGGAAACGCCAGCGCGGCGCTTGGCCCGACAACTCCACCGAAGCGGATTGGCCGGGCAGCAAGGGCTTGAGGAATTTGACCTGCGGCAAACGCAACGGCGGCAGCGGCCCGCAATCGGATTCGATGGCCTCGATCACCCGGTCCAGAAGAACCACGCCCGGAACGATCGGCCGACCGGGGAAATGCCCCGGCAAGCTCGGGTGATCCGCTGGAATGATGAACTGCATACCGCATTTTCCTGGCTGTCCCCTGCACACAAGGATACCGGAGCGCCTTGCTGAACGCCGCGAACCTTGCGGCGCACCGCTTTTGTTTGGCTTTTTGGCTTTTGGCTCCGGTTCTTGCTCCACCAGCCCCGTGAGACGCGGCAAGCAGGCCGGGACAAACCCTGCAGGGGCGGCGCACATGGATGTGCGCCGTTTCCGTAGACACGGGATGTGTCTTACGGAAATTCCCGGCCTGCTTGCGAACCCCACGGCTTCATCGTGGGGCGCGACGTTAGGGTGTGTTTCTCTGGTTACTTTCTTTGCACAAGCAAAGAAAGTGACTCGCGCAAAGCGCGAAACGCTCTTTCTTCCAAGCAAGAATAAAGATCAAAGCAAGATCAAAAGCACCCCTCCTCAATAATCCTCCCCTGCGCTGCGCGCAAGGGAGGAGGCAGAGGCAGAGGCAGAAGCAGAAACAAATGCAGGAGCAGGAGCAGGAGCAAAATCAAGATCAAAATGGATCCCAGCATTCGCTGGGATGACGGCAAGAATGACGCGCCGCGCGCGAGTGACGCACGGCGCGCTCACCGCATCAATTCATTCCAGAACCGCGGCCCCAACCGCGCCATCTGCTGGACGAACTCGCCCACATTGCGATACGGCCGATGCGGAAACCGGCGCTTGCGCAACCAGTATTCGACGACGAAAAAACCCCCGACGATCCCGTAATTCAGAACATTGGCGAACAACGACCATTGTTCATCCGTCACCGAAACCACAGGCGTATGGCCGAACTGGTGCAGCACGCCGCTGGGCACCGCGCACAGCGCAAGCAACAGGTTCAACACCGCCAACACCCCCAGCACCGCGGCCCAGGCCACCGTCAACTGGCGGGTGTAGAGATACAGGGCGGGGCTCACCGGCATGGACGCCTGCGCATACAACCCTTCCACGATGCGCGTGATCAGCGGAACCCTGCCCGCATACAACGTGCGCCCGAACAGCCACGCCACCAGCGCCACGAACACCACCGGCGGCGCCAGCAGCGGCATCAACGCATAACGCGACTGTGAGACCGCCCACAGTGCCAGCAGGCACAGTCCCAGCAGCGACAGCGCCCACAGCCGGCGCTTGAGCAACGGCTCCAGCAGCAACAGCAGCACGATGTCGGCCAGCGCCAGCGCCGCCCAGCCACCATCGGCACGGGCGCTGGCCAGGTGGGCGAACACCGGATAGGCCAGAGCCAGCAGCAGCCGCAGCCCCATCAGCAGCCCCCCGGAAACCTCCGGAACGGCCGGTGCGGGGTCAGGCGGCCTTGTTGGTTTCGACATGCGCCGACAGTGCGCGCAGCGACGCGAAGATGCGACGGTTCTCGTCGTTGTCCGAACGCAGCTGGAAGCCGTACTTCTTGCTGATCGCCAGCGCCAGCTCCAGCGCGTCGATGGAATCCAGGCCCAGACCGGTGTTGAACAACGGCGCCTCCGGATCGATCGCCCCGGCCTCGATATCCTCCAGGTTCAGGCTTTCGACCAGCAGATCGGCGAGTTCGCGTTCAGCGGCGGTTTGCGTGGACATCCAGTGACTTCCCTAAGTGGCAGGGGCGACACGATCCGGCATCCGCGCCCGCTTGGCAACCGGCGCGGACGATGGCCGCCCGCAACGCCCGAGTTATCATGCGCGCCTGCTTCTTCCGCGAACAACGAATATGGTTCAGCCAGGATGACCCAAGCCGACCCCGCAAGCGCACAGCCCCGTACGGAGGATCCGCCGGCCGCACCGGCTCCGGTCCCGGCGGCGGTCGATGTCCTGGTGATCGGCGGCGGACCGGCCGGCACCACCGCCGCCACCCTGCTGGCGCGCAAAGGCTGGCGGGTGGTATTGCTGGAAAAAGGCGAGCACCCCCGCTTCCATATCGGCGAATCACTGCTGCCGATGAACCTGCCCATCCTGCAGCGCCTGGGCGTGCTGGAGCAGGTGAAGGAAATCGGCGTGTTCAAGCCGGGGGCCGACTTTCCGCTGCAGGACAACGCCAACAGCGTCAATGTGTTCCGATTCGAACGCGCGCTCAACCCCGTTTTCCCGCATGCCTATCAGGTCAAGCGCGAAGAGTTCGACCACCTGCTGTTCCAGAACTCGCTGGACAACGGCGTGGATGCGCGCATGCGCACGACGGTGGAGAAGGTTGAATTCGGCGCCGATGGCCGTCCAGCCATCGTGCAGGCACGCACCGCCGAAGGAGAAATGCTGGCATTCGCGCCGCGCTATCTGGTCGACGCCAGCGGCCGCGATACTTTCATGGGCGGCAAGCTGAAGCTGAAAAAGAAGAATTCGCTGCACCAGTCGGCGGCCATCTTCAGCCACTTCCGCGGCGTGACCCGCCGGGAGGGCGCCGATGCAGGCAACATCACCGTCGAACGCTTCCCGCACGGCTGGATGTGGCTGATTCCGCTGCGCGGCGACGTGATGAGCGTGGGCGCGGTGTGTTTCCCCGAATACCTCAAGCAGCGCCGCGGCGACAACGAAGGCTTTCTGATGCAGACGCTGCAGGCCACGCCGTCGGTGTGGTCGCGCATGCAACAGGCCGAACGGGTGGCGCCGGTGCACGTCACCGGCAACTATTCCTACACCTGCACGCGGATGACCGGGCCGGGCTGGGTGATGGTGGGCGACGCCTATGCCTTCATCGACCCGGTGTTTTCGTCGGGCGTGTACCTGGGCATGAACAGCGGCGAGCACGCCGCCAGCGTGGTCGATGGCGCGTTGCGCGACCCGGCCAGCGAAACGGCGTTGCAACGGGCCATGGAAAAGCGCCTGAAACGCGGTTTGAAGCATTTCTCCTGGTTCATCTACCGCTTCACCACCCCGGTGATGCAGCGCCTGTTCGCCCAGCCGCGCAACGATTTCCAGATCGAACAGGCGGTCATTTCGATGCTGGCCGGCGACGTGTTCGACAACCGGCCGGTGCTGCGGCGCCTGCGCCTGTTCCGCCTGATCTACGCGTTCAACGCGCTGCAGCTGGCGCCGCGCGCGTTCCGGGGCTGGCTGCGCCGCAAGCGGCAGGTGGGCGAGAATTTCGGCGGCGACACTTTGCAGGAAGGCAATCCATGAGCCGGCCGATGACCTCGATGCCCGCCGCGGCCGCCCACGCGCGATTGGAAGTGGACTATGTGGGCGCCGACTCTCCGGCCGCGCTACTGGCCGGCGACGATGTCCTGGCGGTGCTGGGTTTCGGCAACGATGCGCCGCACAGCGACGATCCGCGCTATCTGCGCATACCGCTGCAGCCGCATGGCGCGGCGCCGTTCGAGGTGTGGCGCGCCAACGCGCCGGTCACCTGCGGACGCGACGGCGATATCGCCTGGGCCACCGATGGGCAGCTGCTGTTCGGCGCGATCGAGATCGACGAGCGCGCGATAGGCATCGAAAGCGCGGCCGATGTCGCCTACGCCCAGCTGATCGATTTCGTGCGCCGCAGCGACACCCCGCAACTGCTGCGCATCTGGAACTACCTGGACGCCATCACCCTGGGCGACGGCGATGCGGAACGCTACCGCCAGTTCTGCGTCGGACGCGCGCGCGGCATGGGGAATTTCGACGCCTCGCGCCTGCCCGCCGCCACCGCGATCGGCCGCTGCGACGACGAACGCGTCATCCAGATCTACTGGCTGGCCGCGCGCGAAGCCGGCACGCCGGTGGAGAATCCGCGCCAGGTCAGCGCCTATCGCTACCCGCGCCAGTACGGCCGGCAGTCGCCCAGCTTCGCCCGCGCCATGCTGCCGCCGCCGGGCGGGACGATGCCGCTGCTGTTGTCGGGCACGGCCAGCGTGGTCGGGCATGCCTCGCAGCATGTGGGCGAACTGCTGGCGCAGATCGAGGAAACCCTGGCCAACTTCGATGCGTTGCTGTCCGCGGCGCGGATGCGCGCGCCGTCGTTGCCGGCGCAGTTCGGCGCCGGTACGCGGTTGAAGGTTTACGTGCGCGACCGCGCCGATCTGCCGGTGGTGGCGCAGGCGCTGGACCAGCGTTTCGGCGACCGCGTGCCCAGGCTGCTGCTGCACGCCGCGATCTGCCGGCGCGAACTCAGCATGGAAATCGACGGCGTGCACGGGTAGGTCGGGGCTACGCCCCCGACGCGGAATCCGGTTATCCGTGGGTCGGGGGCGTAGCCCCGACCTACGAGCCAAGCATCCGCAACAACTCCGCGCGCGGCAGCTTGCCGGTTTCGCTGCGCGGCAGCGCCGGCACCCGCTTCAACGGCCTGGGCAGGAACACCGGATCGATGCTCTCGCGCAGCGCCGCCAGGATCGCGGCTTCCTCCAGGTCGGGCGCGACCACCAGTGCGGCGATGCGCGCCACGCCGCGGTGGCCGCAATCGTCCAGCTGCAGCATCACTCCGTCGGCCACGCCGGGAATGGAGAGCAGGCGTTGGGTCAGATCGCCCAGCGAGGCGCGCTTGCCCGCGATTTCCAGCAAATCGGCCTGACGGCCACGCAGATGGAAACGGCCGTCGCTTTCCACTTCCACCAGATCGGCCAGCGCCACCGGCACCGGCAGGTGGGCGGCATGGACCAAGGTGCCGTCCGGCTTTGGGTGCAGGCGCACCCCGGGCAGCGGCGTCCATGCGTCTTCGCGGGCGGTACGGCGGCGGGCGATCACGCAGGTCTCGGTGGAACCGAAGACTTCGCGCACCTCGCAACCGAAGCGCGTCTCGGCGGCGGCCGCCAACTCCTGGGAAAGCGGCGCGGTGGCCGAGACGATTCCGCACAGCGCAGGCAAGCGCACGCCCGACTCGACCAGCGCGCGCAGGTGCACGGGCGTGGTGGCCAGCAATCGCGGCTCCGGCGTTTCCGCCAGCGCCAGCGCCACGTCTTCGGGAAAGAACGGGCGACCGGCATGCAGCCCGGCCGGCCCCAGCAACGGCAGCAGCACCGACAGCTCCATGCCGTACATATGCTGCGGCGGCACCGTGGCCACCACATGCGGCATCGCATGCCCCTGCCACAGGCTTTCCAGCGCGGCCAGATTCTGCGCGGTGCTAGCGCGGAAGGCGAACCAGGTCTTGGGATTGGCTTTGGGCGTGCCGGTGCTGCCCGAAGTGAAGCCGATGGCCACCACCGCGGCGGCGTCGATCATCGGCGTGTCGCCCTGCGATTCCGGCAGCATGTCCGGCAACAGCCAGTGGCCTGGCGGCATTACCGCCAGCGAGGCGTCGCCCAGGCTGTAGCTTTCCGGATATTGCGCCAGCACGTCGGTCACCACTTCCGGCGCCCGCGAGTGCGGCAGCAGGGTGATCTGCCCGCGCAAGGCCACCGCGCAGAACGCCACCAGGAAACGGTAGCGGTCTTCGCACAGGTTCACCGCATGCAGTCCCGCCGGCAGCGCCGCCGCGACTCCGCGCACCTGGGCCAGGAACGTGTCCAGGCCTATGCGCTGCCGGCCATCCAGGGCCACAGTGCGATCCGCATGGCCCACGGCCAGCGGTTGCGGGACTCCCGATCCGAAAGGAGCGTTGACGACTGCCGACATGGTGCTGCGATCTCCCTGGTAACGGTACGGCTTCCCTTATGCGGTTCGCCCTGCTTGCCTGCGCGCCGATCGACGGCAGCAGTCCGATTGTGTCGGAAATCACGGTCTTAAGGAATTGCGCGCCGGGCCAGGCATGACCACTGGCCGGGTCGTCCGCCTTGGGCCGCTGGTAACCTTGCCGATTCGCGTATGCCACGGAAACCCTATGCGTCCCCGCCTGAACGCCCTGTTGCTCGCCCTCCCCCTTGCCTTCGCCGGCGCGCTCTTCGCCGGCGCGGCCTCAGCGCAGGACGCCGGCGCCCTGACCATCGAACAGGTCATGGCCGATCCCGACTGGATCGGCCCGCCCGTGGAAGCGGCCTGGTGGGCATGGGACGGCAAGCACGTGCAATACCAGCTCAAGCGCCAGGACAGCCCCATCCGCGATACCTTCCAGCAATCCATCGCCGGCGCCGCCGCCCAGCGCGTGGACGATGGCGAACGCGACACGCTGGATGCTGCCAATCCCGTCTACGACCAGCCGCGCCGGCGCATGGTCTTCGTGCGCAACGGCGATGTGTTCCTGCGCGATCTGCGCGGCGGCGCGCTGACCCAGCTGACGCGCAGCAACGATGAGGAAACGCAGCCGCAATTCGCCACCGATGGCGGAGTGATCTGGCGCGTGGCCAACCAGTGGTACCGGTGGACCCAGGCCGGCGGCGTGGCCCAGGCGGCGCTGGTGAAAGCCGAAAAGGATCCCAACGCCAAGCCCAAACCCGACGCGCTGCGCGAACAGCAGTTGCGCACGCTGGAAACGCTGGCGCGCGACAAGGCCCAGCGCGATGCGTTGCAGACGCAGAACGAGCGCTGGCGCAAGGCCGACCCGAGCCGCGCGCCAATGCCGGTCTATCTGGGCGATGAAGTGGAGATCATCCAGAGCGCGCTGTCTCCGGACGCGCGCTGGCTGCTGGTGGTGACGCAGAAGAAAGGCGCCGATGCCGGCCAGGCGGGCAAGATGCCGCGCTACGTGACCGAATCGGGCTACGAGGAATTCCAGGAAGTACGCACCCGGGTGGGGCGCAACGCGCCACAGCCGCAAACGCTGTGGCTGGTGGACCTGGCCAGCGCAAGCGCGCGCGAGCTGAAGTTCGATGCCTTGCCCGGCATCGCCGACGACCCTCTGGCGGCCTTGCGCAAGGCCGCGGGCAAGGACGCGCTGAAAGGCAACCGCGACGTGCAGGTGGCCACCAGCGGCGACAACGGCGACGGCGCCACCATGCGCTGGAGCGCCGACGGCCGCAACGTGGCGGTGATGGTGCGCGCCATCGACAACAAGGATCGCTGGATCGCCAGCGTGGACCTGGCCGGCGGCAAGCTGCAGCCGCGCCACCGTCTTACCGATCCGGCATGGATCAACTGGAGCTTCAACGATTTCGGCTGGCTGGCCGACAACCGCACCTTGTGGTTCCTGTCCGAGCAGTCGGGCCATTCGCATCTCTATACGCAGCGCGATTCCGGCAAGCCGGCGCAGCTCACCTCGGGCCAATGGGAAGTTTCATCGCCGGTTCCCGTGCCCGATGGCGGCTTCTTCTTCCTGTGCAACCGCAAGACGCCCGGCGCGCATGAGATCTGCCGCGTCGATGGCGGCAAGGTACGCGAGCTGACCGCGCTGGGTGGAGTCGAGGATTTCACTCTCTCGCCGGACGGATCGAAACTGCTGCTGCACCACTCCGGCAGCTACCTGCCCGCGCAACTTGCCGTCGTCGACAGCAAGGGCGGCGATGCGAAGACGCTGACCGATACGCGCACCCCGGCGTTCAAGTCGCGCGCCTGGATCGAACCGGAGTTCGTGCAGGTGCCTTCGCAGCACGGCGCCGGCAAGGTATGGGCCAAGTATTACGGGCCGGCGACGCTGGAACCGGGGAAGAAGTATCCGGTCGTGATGTTCGTGCATGGCGCCGGCTATCTGCAGAACGTGCACCAGCGCTACCCGGCTTATTTCCGCGAACAGATGTTCCACAACCTGCTGGTGCAGCGCGGCTACCTGGTGCTGGACATGGACTACCGCGGCAGCGAGGGCTATGGCCGCGACTGGCGCACCGCCATCTACCGCAACATGGGCCATCCGGAACTGGAAGATTACCTGGACGGCCTGGACTGGCTGGTCGCCAACAAGCAGGGCGACCGCGACCGCGCCGGCATTTATGGCGGCTCCTACGGCGGCTTCATGACCTTCATGGCGCTGTTCCGCGAACCAGGCAAGTTCAAGGCCGGCGCGGCGCTGCGACCGGTGGTGGACTGGACCCAGTACAACCACGAATACACCAGCAACATCCTCAATACGCCGGAACTCGACCCCGAGGCCTACCGTAAATCCTCGCCCCTCGAATACGCGGCCGGCCTGCAGGACCATCTGCTGATCGCCCACGGCATGATCGACGACAACGTGTTTTTCCGCGACTCGGTAGTGCTCACCCAAAAGCTCATCGAGCTGCACAAGGACAACTGGGAAATCGCACCCTACCCGCTGGAACGCCACAGCTTCACCCGCGCCGATTCCTGGCTGGACGAATACAAGCGCGTGCTGAAGCTGTTCGAGGAGAACCTGAAATGAGCGCCACGCCGAACCTGCCGCCTCCGATCCCGGTCAACCCGCGGCCGGCCAGCAATTTCGTTACCGTACTGGCTTGGATTTCCATCGCGCTGGCGCTGCTCGGTCTTTTGTACGGCCTGATGCAGACAGTCATGGGCCTGGTGCTGCCGGCGGATTTCTACCTGCGCATGCTCAACCCCTACGGCGGCGAACCGCCGCGGTTGCCGCCGCTGATGCACTGGATCTATACCAACACGTTGTTGATGGGCGTGTCGATGCTGGTGCTTTCGGCGATCTTCCTGTGGGTTTCGTGGGCCGTGCTGAAGCGCCGCGAATGGGGCCGCAAGGGTTTCATCGCCATCCTGGTGCTTGGCACGCTGTGGCAGTTCGCTTGCATCTTCGCCCTGCCGCAGTTCATCGAGGGCATGCTGGCCGTCCAGGCCGGCGCGCTTCCGCAGGGACAAACCATGCCGCCGGAACTGGAAGGCTTCATGACCGCCGCCATGCTGATGGGCGGGGTGGTGGCCGTGGTGTTCGCTGCGCTGCACCTCTGGATAGTCTGGAAACTGTGCACGCCGGCGGTGCGGGCGGAGTTCGATCCCCGCAAGGAACCTCAATGACCTCTCACGCACTCATCATCAGACACAAGACTCAACCCGGGAAACGGGATGAAGTCAGGAAGGTATGGGAGCGGCACATGGCACCGGCCGTTTCGGCCAACCCCGGCCACATCGCTTACTTCTATTGCTTCGACAATGCCGATCCGGATGCGATCGTTGCGTTCCAACAGTATGTCAGCGCCGAAGCGGCTGGCCAGTTCCTGAAGACGGACAGCTACGCCGCCTACTTGCAGGAAGTCGAACCACTGCTGTCCGGTCCGCCGCAAGTCACGACACTGACCCCGATGTGGTCGAAAGGAAGCTGAGAAACCTCCAGGCCGCAGAGCCGAGCTTGCTCGGCTGCTCCTGAGTTCGAACAACAGCAGCCGAGCAAGCTCGGCTCTACAAAATTCATCTTGGAAGCCATCGGGCTCGGCAATCGGGGATAATGAATCCCCCTGTTAGCTGATTGCCCTGGAGTTCTTCAATGCCAAACGGAATTGGAAGGCTCGGCCTGCTGGCCGCGCTATTGTTTCTCACCGACGCCGCGGACGCCGTGGCGCTCGCCTGCGGCGTCTACCAGGATCAGAAGAACGAAAACTCCCGGCTGGTGATAGAAAGCGGCGCGCAGGCGCTGGAGCTGTCCGCCGGCAGTGCGCCGCGCCGCTTCGAATACCGCCGCGCCGGTGCCGAATTGCAAATGGCGGACCTGGAGGCAGGTTATGTCTCCAAGTACAAGGTCGACGCTGGCAACCGGATTACCGACGGCCTCGATTTCCACGAATACATGCTATCCGAGCCCGCCGCCTGCAAACCATTGCCGCAAGCCGCAGCCACCGGGACCTGCCGCGCCGACCTGTCGCAGTGTCTGGACAATGCCTACAGCGCCGATGAAGCCACCCTGCAGCGATGGTGCGAGGTGGAAGCACTGCCCTTCGCCTGCGACAAATTGATCGATCTGTACCAGACGCAGGCCAAGCAGTCCGGGCCACCCGAACCGGAGATCGAAAAACCGCCCGTCTGCCAGGAAGGCACCCCGGCTTTCTCGGAGGAAGGGTGCATAGCTGCAGCCAAGCAAATCCTCAGCGAGCAGATCGCCAAGAGCCTGGTGGGAGCGCTCGGCTCGATGTACGCCGATGCCGTGGCTTTGTCCCCCTCGCACCTGGATCAGAGCATCGCCATGTGCGACCGCACCGGCTCGGCCAAGGTCTGCAACAACGCCGCCGGAAAACTATGGACCGCCGGCCGCTACCTGCAGGCGCGCAGCGCATTGCAGACCGCATGCAGCGAAGCCGGCGACCCGGATGCCTGCAAGAAGGCCGAACCCCTGCAAAGCCTGACCGACGCAGATCAGCGCTTCGCCCCGGCCACGCAGCTGCCGTGCGGCGACTACGCGGCCGCCACCGGCCTGATGTCTGAATTGAAGTTCGGCGATCACGGCATGATCGAAGGCGGTTTCGGCAGCCGCATGCGCGCGCGCCTGGAGAACGGCCTGGTGCGCATCCGCCACGACAAGGGCGGCGATTTCGTGTTCCGCGTACTCGATGCGCAGCGCCTGCTGGGTATCGACAGCTGGAACGAGTTCGCCCTGTACGAACGCCAAGGCGGCGCCGATCGCTGCAGCGCGCCGGTGGCCTATGTCGAAAAGCCGCTGGAGCAGGACTGTCCGGCGATCATGGAGGAAGGCGGCGCCAAGGCTTGTTGCGACACAGGCAAGCTGCAGGGCTGCAACGCCCTGGGCAACCAACGCGCGCTGCAGGGCGACTGGACCGGCGCCAAGGTCTATTACCAGCAGGTCTGCGCGCAAGGCGTGCGTACCGGCTGCGAGAATCTGACCCAGGTGTACGCCAATGCCGGCGACGAATCGGTGATCGATTCGCTGGACCGGTTGTGCGAGAAGGATCCGAAGCATGTCGCCTGCGACGTGCGCGAAACCAGCAATTGGGAAATGCTGAAAGCGGTCAACGCCCTGCAGAAGCTGGGCGATTCGCTGGAGGCGGAGTTGCCTGCCGAAGACGATAGCGGCGAGAGCAATCCCAACAAGAATTGACGCAAAGGCATACCCAATTCGAAGAGCACCGGCGCACACCCCCTTTGCAAAAGGGGGTCGCCCGGCTTTGCCGGGCGGGGGATTTGCTCTTGATCTTGTTTGGAAGCAGCCGAGCAAAGTCAAAAGCAAATCCCCCTCAATCCCCCTTTTTCAAAGGGGGAGGTCATTCGAGTTCCCTTTTTTTGTTTTTACCCGATTGATTGCGATCAAAGCAGCCGTATCTGCTCACAGCTAGAATGCGCGCATGAACGATATCGACGATGTCCGCGACTACCTGACCGGCCTGCAGGACCGCATCTGCGCCGCCATCGAAACCGCCGACGGCAGCGCGCGCTTCGCCGAAGACAACTGGACCCGTGCCGAAGGCGGTGGCGGCCGCACCCGCATCCTCCGCGAGGGCTCGGTATTCGAGCAGGCCGGCGTGGGTTTTTCGGACGTTTCGGGAACCAGGCTGCCACCCTCCGCCAGCGCCGCGCGTCCTGAACTCGCCGGCGCGTCCTGGCGCGCGGTCGGCGTATCGCTGGTGTTCCATCCGCACAACCCCTACCTGCCCACCACCCACGCCAACGTGCGCCACTTCCGCGCCGAACGCGGCGGCGAAACGGTAGCCTGGTGGTTCGGCGGCGGTTTCGACCTGACTCCGTTCTATCCCTTCGACGAAGACGTGCTGCACTGGCACCGCACCGCGCGCGGGTTGTGCGAACCCTTTGGCGGGGATGAGCGCTACCAGGCGCACAAACGCTGGTGCGACGATTACTTCTTCCTCAAGCACCGCAACGAAACGCGTGGCGTAGGCGGTCTGTTCTTCGACGACCTGGGCAACGATTTCGAACGCGACTTCGCTTACCAGCGCGCGGTCGGCGACGGCTTCCTGGACGCCTACCTGCCCCTGGTCGAGCGCCGCACGGACACGCCCTATGGCGAACGCGAGCGCGAATTCCAGCTGTACCGCCGCGGACGCTACGTGGAATTCAATCTGGTCTACGACCGCGGCACCCTGTTCGGCCTGCAAAGCGGCGGACGCAGCGAAAGCATCCTGATGAGCCTGCCGCCCCGCGTACGCTGGGAATACGGCTTCGTGCCGGAAGCGGGAAGCCCGGAATCGCGCTTGGCCGATTATCTGCGTCCTCGAGACTGGCTGGCCGAGCTGACCTGACCTTGTAGGAGCGGGCCCTGCCCGCGACCGCTTTTGAGAGGCGTTCCGCAAGGCGCTACAGACGATGGCGATCATCGTGCCAAAAAGCTGTCGCGGGCAGGGCCCGCTCCTACAAGGTCGGCGGCTATGCGGCAGGATCCTGCTTGACGATGGTGATGTGGCCGTTGGTTTCCAGCACGGCCAAACCGATGTCCTCCACCTCCACGCAACCGGCTTCGCGCATCGCCTTGTCGAAATCGGCGCGGCTGATCAGCTCTCTGCGCAGCACATCCTTGTAGACCTTGCCGTTGCGCGCCAGCAGCACGGGCGAGCCTTCGATCATCGCCTCTACCCTGGGACTGCGCGCGGACACCAGGCCCACGGTCCAGTTGAGCGCGATCAGGGTCACCGCCAGCAGCAGGCCGCCACCGACGGAGGTGTCCTGGCCCAGCAGCGCGTTCTGCACCGCATTGCCCAGCAGCACCACCAGCAGCATGTCGAAAGGAGTGAACTGCCCCATGGTGCGTTTGCCGGAAGCGCGGATCATCACCAGCAACACGAAGTACACGATGCACGCACGCAACACGAAGACCCACCACGGCATGGCCAGGTCGAACATCTCTTCAAACACTTGCGGCATGGTCCGGTTCCGGTACGGGGATGCGCGCACAGTAACGCAGAGCATTGGCCGCTCCGCAAAAAACCTTCCGCAAATAAAAAGCCCCACCGACCAGGGGGGGGTCAGCGGGGCCAGGGAACTAGGCCTGGGGAGGGGCCTTCGTTCCGGAGATCACTCCAGGGGATGGGAGAGATCCAGCGACAGACCTTGCATCTGTCACGGGCTATATGACCAGACCGCGCATGGATAGTTCGTGAAGATTCCGGTTAAAAAACCGTAAGGTTTAAGGCATATTCAGTTTATTGAACTAGCCAGTATTGAATTAAAGACGCAAGCGCCGCTACAGATATCGGCCGTAACTATCCGCTTTGTCACGGATTTGGGCCGGAATACCCGCGTCAATGCGCCTCATCCCAGTTATCGCCCACTCCGCTGTCGACCACCAGGGGAACGGAGAGTGTCGCGGCACCCGACATTCTGCCGGTGACTTCCCGGAGCAGCGTCTCGACGAAATCCTGTTCAGCTTCGAACACCAGTTCGTCGTGCACCTGCAGGATCATCAACGCGCGCGCCGCGTGGTCGGCCAGCCAGGCATCCACCGCGATCATCGCGCGCTTGATGATGTCGGCGGCGGTGCCCTGCATGGGCGCATTGATCGCGGCGCGCTCGGCGCCGGCGCGCTGGCCCTGCGTGCCCTTGTTGATGTAGTCCAGGTAGAGGCGGCGGCCGAACACGGTTTCCACGTAGCCCTGCTCGCGCGCCTGCTGGCGCGTGCGCTCCATGTAGTCGCGCACGCCCGGATAGCGGCTGAAGTACAAGGCGATGTAGTCCTGCGCTTCGCCGCGGCCGATACCCAGCTGCCGCGCCAGCCCGAACGCGCTCATGCCGTACATCAGACCGAAGTTGATGGCCTTGGCGGCGCGGCGCTCGTTGCCGGTGACGTCTTCGAGCTTGCGGCCGAACACTTCCGCCGCCGTGGCCTTGTGCACGTCGACGCCGGATTCGAACGCACGCACCAGGCCGGGATCCTCGGACAAATGCGCCATGATCCGCAGTTCGATCTGCGAGTAGTCGCAGGCGACCAGCTTGCGTCCGGGCGGGGCGACGAAGGCGCGGCGGATGCGGCGGCCATCGTCGGTACGGATCGGGATGTTCTGCAGATTGGGATCGGACGAAGACAGGCGGCCGGTGGCGGCACCTGCCTGGTGGTAGCTGGTGTGCACGCGGCCGGTTTGCGGGTTGACCATTTCCGGCAGCTTGTCGGTGTAGGTGCTGCGCAACTTCGCAAGCCCGCGGTATTCCAGGATCACGCGCGGCAGTTCGTGCTGGTCGGCGATGGCTTCCAGCGCTTCTTCGTTGGTGGAAGGCTGCCCGGTCGGTGTCTTCAGCATCGCCGGCAGTTTCAGTTCTTCGAACAGCAAGGCCTGCAATTGTTTGGGCGAATCGAGATTGAAGCTGCGCCCGGCCAGTTCCGTCGCTTTCTGCTGCGCGGCGAGCATGCGCTTTGACAGGTCGGCGGACTGGCGGCGCAGTTCGTCGGCGTCGATCATCACTCCGTTGGCTTCGATGCGCTCCAGCACCGGCACCAAGGGCATTTCTATTTCGCGATACACGCTTTCCAGGCCGGGCTCGGCGGCCAGCCTGGGCGACAGGGTGCGATGCAGGCGCAGCGTGATGTCGGCGTCCTCGGCCGCGTAGCGCGTGGCGTCGTCCAGCGCGACCTGCGAGAACAGGATCTGCTTGGCGCCTTTGCCGGCCACCTGTTCGTACTTGATGGTGTCGTAGCCCAGATAGCGCTTGGCCAGGCTGTCCATGTCGTGGCGGCTGCTGCCCGAGTTCAACACGAAGCTTTCCAGCATGGTGTCGTCGGCATAGCCGGCCACCGCGACGCCATGGCGGCGCAGGACGTGCAGGTCGTATTTTCCGTGCTGTCCGAGCTTCTTCTTGCCGGCGTCGGCGAACAGGGGCGAAAGCGCAGCCAGCGTCGCGGCGCGGTCGAGCTGCACGGGCGCGCCGGGATATTCGTGCGCCAGCGGAAGGTAGACGGCCTTGCCGGGTTCGACCGCAAAGCTCAATCCCACCAGGTTGGCCTGCATGGGATCCAGGCTGTCGGTTTCGCTGTCGAAGGCGAACTCGTCGGCTTTGCGCAGCGCGCCTATCAGCGCATCGAGTTGTCCGGCGCTGAGCACGGTTTCGTATTGGCCCTGCGCCGACAGCGCAGGATCGATGGCCGAGGTCTCCATCGCAGCGGCGGCCACGAAACCGGTACCGCGCGCGCGGCCCGGCTCCTTTTCCGCGACCGGACCGGCGGTTTCGCCGCCCAGTTCCTTCAGCGCCTGGTTGAATCCGTAACGCTGGTAAAGCTGCCGCAGCGAATCGACATCGCGTTCGCGCATGCCCAGGCTTTGCGCGTCGCCGTCCAGCGCGACGTCGGTCTTGATGGTGACCAGTTGGCGGTTCAGCGGCAGGCGTTCCAGCGCGGCGCGCAGGTTGTCGCCGATCTTGCCCTTGATGTCGGCGGCGTGCGCCATCACCCCGTCCAGCGTGCCGTACTCGGCCAGCCATTTGGCCGCCGTCTTGGGACCGCACTTCTCCACGCCGGGCACGTTGTCCACGGCGTCGCCCATCAGCGCTAGCAGGTCGACGATCTGCCCGGGCTTGACGCCGAATTTCTCGAACACGGTCTCGTCCGAATCCATGCGGCTGCCGCTCATGGTGTTGACCAGCGCCAGCCCGGGCCGCACCAGCTGCGCGAAATCCTTGTCGCCGGTGGAAATGGTCACCTCGATTCCATCGGCATTGGCCTGCAAGGCCAACGTACCGATCACATCGTCGGCTTCCACGCCGTCGACGCGCAGAATGGGCATGCCCAAGGCCTGCACGATCTCGCACATCGGCATGACCTGCGCGCGCAGGTCGTCCTGCATGGCGGCGCGGTTGGCCTTGTACAGCGGATACAGGTCGTCGCGGAAGGTCTTGCCGGGCGCGTCGACCACGAAGGCGACGTACTCGGGATTCTCCTTCAAGGTCGCGCGCAGCATGTTGACCACGCCGAACAGCGCGCCGGTGGGCTCGCCCGCGGCATTGGTCAGCGGAGGAAGCGCATGGAAGGCGCGGTAGAGGTAACTGGAACCGTCGATCAGTACGAGTCTTGGCATGGGCCGATTCTAACCCCCCGCGCGCTCACGCACGCTTAGCGCAGCCGGCGCATAATCCAGACCCGGCATCGCAATACGAGACCCCCATGAAAACCCTATTGATCGCACCCTTGCTGGTGCTTGCCGGTTGCGCTTCCCTGGGATCGTCGCAAAACGACCCCGGCGTGGACCTCGCCAATGCCCAGGTCGCGGTGCGTACCGAACCCAACGGCGATGTCATCGAGGAATACCGGGTGGCCGGCCAGATGCGCATGGTGAAAGTCACCCCTTCGCGCGGCGCGGCCTACTACCTGATGGATGAGAACGGCGACGGCCGCCTGGACCACAGCAAGGGCGCCAGCGAGAAGGACATCTCGCCGGTTTACTGGAAGCTCTATGGCTGGTGAGTGATTCCGGCATGCAGTCGGGGACGTAGCCCCGACCTACGTAGGTCGGGGCTACGTCCCCGACGCTCTTCAATTACCTCGCGCGACCGCTTCTCAGGGATCGCGCGTCACCTCGTACTGCTCGACATCGGCCTGCTGCAACCGCGCCGCCTGCGGCGAAAGCGCGACCAGTGCCGAAGGCGGCGGCGCATTTTCGTTCCAGGTGCAGGGATTGAAGGTCTGTCCGCCGGTCGCGGTGGGCAAGGCGCGCGCCACCGTCGCCGACAGCTGCAGTGAGTAGTCCGCAGCAGTAACGGTCACGCCGGACGGCAGATTCGTCTGGCAGGTCTGCCCCGAGGCCTGGCGACGGCCGAAGGCGGTGGTGCCGCGCAGATTGCGGAACCAGTCGGCGCGGAACGGCGCTTGGGCGCAAGCGCCGGTGGGCAGCATTCCCGCCAGCGACGGCGCCTGTGCGGTGCTGTGGCAACTCATGCAGGCCGAAGCGGGATTGTCGACCGGTCCGTTGAGCCGGCCGTCCACGCCCAGATGCGCCAATGCATAAGCCGGCGCTGCGGTATTGATCCAGGACTCGGTGATCGGCGCACCGTCGGGGTCGTTGCCCCACATCAATCCCACCGGCGCCATCTTCTTCCACGGCGATGCGCCGGGTTGCGAAGCGTCGTAAGCGTAAGTGGCGAAATACCAGCCGGTATCGCTGGCGCGCCTGTCCTTGACCGCGATGTCGATCTGCATCAAGCGTACCGATACCGGAGCCCCTCCCGGATTGGGCAGAATGTCGAGCTTGAGCGATCCGGCGAGCAGATCCTGGGGAAAAGCGCCTGGCGCCGCAGCGCTGTATAGCAACTTGAACACGAAGCTGCCTTCGGTGAACCTCATCCCACTGAGCTTGGGCTGATCGACGCCGGGCGTGGTCGTCTTCCACAAGCGCTGGAAAACGCGCCCGCCGCGCGCGTCGTAATAGGCGACGGCGTAGTTCTGGAAGGCCGTGGTGTTATTGCCCAGTTCTCCGACGCGCACCGTGCGTTCCAGGGTCATGCCATGGGCGGCCTCGCGCGTGCCGGGCGAATTGGTGGGTCCGTAGAACATGCGCGGCGCGGGATACCACTTCTGGTTGCGTTGCGCGGCCGTCACTGTGCCGCCTGCGGCATCGCGATAATCGGAATCGGCGGTCAGCTGCGGCGTCAGGCCACGCACGACCGCACTGCTGAACGCGTAATTGCGCAGCGCCAGTGCGTAAGCCAGCCGTTCGTCGGGATCGCGCGGATCGAAAGCGAGCCACGGGCGCGAACCGCTAGGCACGCCGGTGGAGGCCTGTTCCAGCAGATTCGGCTGGAACCAGGGACCCGCATAGGCGCCTGGCAGCGTCGTCTTCGGCACGATGAAATCGGCGAACTTGCCGCGGCATTGCGCAACAAAGGTTCCGCTGGCCAAGGGCCTTCCCGTGCCGGTGACCGAAAGGCAGCGGGTACCCGGCGCGCAACCGGTGGCCGCAGGCAGAAGCGCCGCGGACATCGAAGTTGCGTCGGTATCGCCGGCCAAAGCGGCCGGCTCCTGCGAACGCACGCGTGCGTCCTGCGTGCAGGTGACCAGCGCGAAAGGCGCCAGCATTGAAAATGAAAGTCGAGCGATGCGGATATCCACGGGCAATCTCCATTCTGTCGCTGCGCTTGCGCGCGCATAGCCGTTGCTTCGGCGTCATCGCGACGCGCCCACCCCACGCCGTTAATTCTTCCCAACGCGGCATCGCAGCAGAGCCGGACACTCGGGATGCGATGGCCCGAACTCGCGTGCAACCGCGTTGGTACTGTTACGCAGCGCATTGCGCAACGTAAAAACTTCACATCGCACGATCTTTCCCCCGGGAGATCCCACGCAATGAAACACTCTGGTTTCTGCGCCAGTCTTGCCCTGTTCCTATGCTGCATGTCGCCGCTCACGGCCCTGGCCCAGGACGCGCCGCGCGAGCAGCGCATCAGCACCAGCGAACTGCGCGAGCAGGTGCGGCGCAGGCCGCAAGGCGTGGTGGTGCCTGTCGAAATCACCAAACAGGGCGGCAAAGTGGTGCTGCAGACGGCCGATTCGGCGGTGGCGGTTTCCAATGTCGATGCGGTGGCGCAGCAGGTACGGCAGGTGCCGGTGCAGGCCGCGGTGGTCGAAGGCCCCGGCGATTCGGTGCAATTGCAGAACGTGCAGCTGCAGGCCACCAAGCGCTGGAACGATCTCGCGCCCACACAGCGCGCCAAGTACCGCAACGTCGATGCCGCGCAACGGCGCATGAGCAGCATCGCCGAAACCGCGCTCGGCGCCGACGCGACCGAAGCCGATCTTGTTCAGCTCAAGCGCAGCGCCGAAAACACCGAGCGGCAACTCGTGCAGGCCTACAAGGCCTTGGACGACAGCCAGCGCGCGGAGCAGCGCGAACTGGTGGAGCAGCACGCCGAAGTCCGCCGCCTCAGCAAGTCGCTGTACGGACTGGACCACGACGACCGCTACCCGCCGCAGACCTACCAGCGCATCTACGCGAACTCGCGCGGCGCTTTCGCGCTCAGGGCGCGACAGGAAGAAAAACCGCGCTGCAGCGCGGTGCTGATCGGCGAAAGGCTGGCGTTGACCAACAACCACTGCATCCTCGAGGAGACCCCGGAGGAATTCGAAGCCGTTTTCGACTACGAGGACGATCTGGCCGGCAACCATCTCGCCAAGCAAGTGTTCCCCGTGAGCGCGATCCGGTTGAGCGACGAGGACGAACGCGGGAACCTGGATTTCGTGCTGCTCGAACTCGGCGTCAACGCCGACGGCGTGCTGCCGGGCGCCGCCTATCCCCCGCAATGCCTGTCGCTGGCGCAGGTGAAACGCGACGACCCGCTGTACGTCATCGGCTATCCGCTGGGAGAACCGCGCACGGTGCACGACAACAGCTTCGTGTACTTCCCGTTCCGGGTCACGCCGGACGAGTACATCGCCATGAAGCTGCTGGTCAGCGCTGAATTCGATTCCATCGAGGCCGAGGACCTGTCCTACCGCGAGGGCAAGCTCAAGGAGTTCGTCGACAGCTACCAGCTGCGCGAAGGCGACGGCGCGCCCTATTACGAGTACATCAGCGTGCGCTTCGACCGGCAGCCGACCATCGGCGCCGACAGCGACACCTACCGCGGCAATTCCGGATCACCGGTTTACCACCGCCGCTCGCACGCGGTGATCGGATTGCTCTTCGACGGGCAGGAGGATCTGTCCGAACCCTGGGCCGCCGGCTGGCGCGCGCACGAAGCGGTGCTGCCCATCACCAAGGTGATCGAACGCCTGGACATCGCCGCGCCGGCCTGGCGCGAGGATTCCCGCGTTTGCGTACTGCCCGCCACTTGAGGACAACGTCATGCGTCCAGCGTTCCTGCTGTTCCTGTTGCTGCCGATCGCAGCGTGCAAGCGCGAGCAACCCGCGGCCCCGACGCCGCCGGCCACGGCTGCGCCAGTAGCGCCGCCCGCCGCCGCGCCCGCTTATACGCAGGGCTACGTGGTGGAACTTGCAGCCGCACAGACTCCCGCCGATCTGCGCACGGCCGCCGAGGACGTGTTCGCCGACGTGGTCGGCATCGAACCTTTGTTTCCCGACGTCCCGGCGAACGACGACCCGGAAGGGCTGTCGCGCATCCATCGCCTGCGCGTGTCCGACCCGCCGCAGGGCAATCCCTGGGACTCGGCCAATGCCTTGCGCGAGCGCGGCGGTTTCCTTCAGGTGGAACCGGACAGCGAGGACACGCTGGTCGAAGCGCAGAAGCGTTCTGCGGTAGCCGCCTGCCTGGGCGACAACGGTATCGCCGCGCCAACGAATCCGGCATGGTCGCTGGATGCCCAGCACATGGCGGTCGAGGCGGCGCGCAAGCTCGCGCCGCCGCCCGGCGGCAAGACGCTGGGCGAAGGCGTGCGCATCTGCCACCCGGACAGCGGCTGGACCGATCACGTCGACCTGGACTCCGGACGCATCGACCGCAGCTTCACCCTCAACCTGATGGAAGGCGGCAACGACGCGCGCGATCCGTTGGGCTATTCCGGCAATCCGGGGCACGGCACCAAGACCGGCAGCGTGCTGATCAGCGACGGCGGCTTCGACGTCAGCGGCAACACCACCGCGCCCGGCCGCATCGACGGCCTGGCGCCCAAGGCGACCCTGGTGCCCATCCGCACCTTCAACAGCGTGATACGCGTGCTGGATTCCAATACCGCGCGGGCCGTGCGCCATGCGACCAAGGCGCAGTGCGACGTGATTTCGATGAGCCTGGGCGGGCGCGCGTTCTTCGGTCTTGAGCGCGCCATCAACGACGCCGTGCGCCGCGACATCATCGTGGTCAACGCCGCCGGCAACTGCATCGGCATGGTGGTGGCCCCGGCCAGCTACGACAACGCCATCGCGGTGGGCGCCACCAATGCCGACAACAAACCGTGGAAGGGTTCCTCGAAGGGACGCGCGGTCGACATCTCGGCGCCCGGCGAGGACGTCTATGTGGCCGACGCCGTGGTCGGCACAACCGGCATAGAGTCCAGCCCGGGCAACGGCACCTCGTTCGCCACCGCAGCGGTGGCCGGCGCGGCCGCCAGCTGGATCGCGTTCCATGGACGCGACCGCATCAAGGCCGCGCAGGGAAGCCTGACCCGGCGCGATCTGTTCGTGCAGGCGATGCAAGCCAGCGCGCGCGTGCCGCAGGGATGGGATGGGCAGCGCTATGGCACCGGCATCCTCAATCTGGACAAGCTGCTGCGCCAACCGCTGGGATCGCCACGCACGCAACTGCGCGCGCCGCCCAAGGACGACACCGTCAGCTTGTTGTCGCGCACGCTGGACCGCGACCCGGCCGAATTGCGCGCGGGCTTGCAGCGCTTGCTGGGCCAGCCCGCGGATCTGGAAGCGGAACTCGCACGCTTCGGTCCGGAACTGCTGGATCTGGCGATGCGCGACCCCGAAGCGTTCCAGCGTGCGCTCGAGGCGCCGCGGCCCGGCCAATTGCAGTCGCCCAATACGGTGAAACCGAAAGCTTCGCGCGCGCTCGCCGCGCGCATGCCGGGTACGCCATGAACGCAACGCGCATTCCGTACGCGGTGTCGCGCGCATTACTGGCGCTGCTGACTTTGGCTTGCGCCTGCACGGCCTGCAGCGCACCTGCGCCACCGGCCGGCGATGCCGACAGCGCACCTTCCGAATCTGCGTCTGCGCCCAGCGCGCCGGATCCCGACACCTACCCGATGGAAGCGACAGTTCCCGATACGCCTATCACGGAAACGGCCGCGCCAACCACGGCATCGCCCGCACCGACCGGCGCGCCAGCACCGCCGCTTCCGTCAAAGCCAAAGCCCACATCCCCCAGCAAGACACCCGCGAGTCCCGTACCACCGCCGACATCGCCCATCACCGACGCGAAGGACACCCAACCCGTGCGCATCACCATCGACGCACTCTCGCGCGGCAAGGGCGTCCCTGCGGAAACCCGCGAAGCATTCAAGCAAATACGCGCGCTGCTGGAACGGCAGCAAGCGACCTCCGCCGTCGCCGCCATGCGCTACCAACGCATCGGCATCGAAGGCGAATCACGGCTTTGCGTGGAATTCCGCAATGCCAGCGACGCACAGGCCGCGCTGACCGAGATCCGCAAGATCGCGGCCGGCGCCGACCTGCTCAACGTCGTCGAAGCACCCTGCCCCTCCAACAAGGAATAGAACCCATGAGCGCACCCACTTCCCCCTTCGCGCGTCCGTTGCTGACCCTGGCCATCGCATTGGCGCTTGCCGGCTGCAAGCAGGATGCCCCCACCGCGACGGTCGACCCCGCCCCGTCGGTGGAACCTGCGCCCGCACCCGCCGACAGCGACATAAAACCGGCCACGGGCGCTGTGGCGGCGACCGACGAGAACATCGCCGCCGCGCAGAAATCCATCGAGGAGGCGGCCGATGCCGCGCGCAGGAAATGGATCGGCAAGACCTTCGAGGAATTCGAAGCGTCGGTCTACAAGGAGCCGGGCGAAAGCGGCAAGTACATCGTCAATGGCGACATCGCCATTCCCGACCGCAAGCTGCTGCAGGAATTCTTCGAGAAAATGCAGAAGGAAACCGATGGCGTGGCCAACGGCAAGCTGACCGTGGCGCTGGCCGCCGCCAAGGGGGCCGCTGGCGGCGTCGATATCTGGACCAGCGCCAAGAAGAAGCAACTCACCTATTGCGTCAGCAACGCGTTCGGCACGCACAAGGCCGCGGTGATCGCCGACATGGAAGCGGCCGCACTCGCCTGGGAAGAAGCGGCGAAGGTGGATTTCATCCATCTACCGGCCCAGGACGGCGGCTGCAACGCAAGCAACCCGAACGTGCTGTTCGATGTGCGGCCGGTGGACGTGGGCGGCGAATACCTGGCGCGCGCGTTCTTCCCAAGCGACCAGCGCAGCGACCGCAACGTGCTGATCGACAATTCCTCCTTCGATCTACCCTCCAACGAGCCGCTGCAACTGGTCGGCATCCTGCGCCATGAGCTGGGCCATACGCTGGGCCTGCGCCACGAGCACACGCGTCCGGAGGCCGGCATCTGCTTCGAGGACGATCAGTTCGAGCCATTGACCGCCTACGACAAGTTCTCGGTCATGCATTATCCGCAATGCAACGGCGGCGGCGACTGGTCGCTGGTGCTCACGGGCCTGGACAAGGCGGGTTCGGCCTGCCTGTATGGAAAAGGCAGCAACAACCCGGAAAACCTGGCGCAGTGCGTCTATCACGCCCCCGAAGCGCCGGCGACCGGCGCTACCGAGACGAAGGTGTTCGACAACCAATCCGTGGCCAAGAACGCCAAGAAGCAGTACGGACCGTTCGCGGTCAAACCCGGCTCGATCGCCCAGGTGAAGATGCAGGGAGCCGGCGGCAATGCGGGCGATCCCGACCTGTACGTGCGCTATGTCGGGCCACCGGACACCTCAAGCTGGATTTGCCGCCCTTATCTCAGCCACGCCAACGAAACCTGCGAACTGGAAGTGCCGGCCAACCGCAACAAGATCTACGTGATGGTGCGGGGTTACGCGGCGGGCAACTACAAACTGGAAATCACTTACACCAAGCCGGACTGAGGGTGCTTCACGGTTCCGTCCCGTTGCCGCAGTGGCCATGCGGCAACGGGCGATTGCGTTTTCAAAGCCTGCGCCAGACCAGGCCTTCTCCGCGGCGGTAATAGACGGCGACCGCACGGCCATACAGCTCGCTTGCCGGCACCAGCCCGAAGAAACGCCCATCGATGCTGTTGCCGCGCGCATCGCCCAACATCAGTACCTGCCCATCGGGCACGGTCAGGCCGTGGATGTCCGGTCCGCCGCCATGCGACAGGTTGAGCGCGGCGCGGTGGTTGCGGAAGACCTCGGTATCCGTTGCGTCAATCGCTCCCAGCGTGACGCCGCCGATGCTCAGCCTGCCATCGACCAGTTCCACCTCGTCTCCCGCCACCGCGGCCACGCGCTTGATCAGGCGAGAGCCGTCCTGCGGCGAATCGAACACCGCGATGTCTCCGCGCTCTGGTTTGCCGGTAGCCATGAGCTGCACATCGGTGAACGGCAGGCGCACGCCATAGGCCCGCATGTCTACCGCCACGCGGTCGCCTATCTCCAGCGTGTGTTCCATCGACCCCGACGGCACGTAGTAATGATTGGCGAACGAATCGCGCGCCGCCGCCAGCAACGCCAGCATCAGTACGATCTGCGGCAGTTCGCTGCGGATCCAGCGCCTGGCTTTTCCTGGGCGGCTGGAGGGTACTGCTTGCGTTCGCATGGGCGTCTCCGGGTCTTTTCCGGAGAAAGTAACTCACGCACCGGCGCGATCCGCATATGCCATGGGTCATGCGGCCCATTCGGCAGCCGTAGCGCACGCGCCGCAGCAACCCGCATCTGCTACGCGGCGACTTCGGCATTCCGGAACGGCATGGGAGGCGACGCCGCTTTGCGCTTGAAGCCCTAGCTTCCCAACTTTCCACGCAACGAGTACAGCGGCTCCAACACCCACTCGTACAGCTTGCGGCGCTCGCCCAGTATGTCCGCATCCAGCCGCATGCCCGGCCGCAATGGCTCCTGCTTGCCGTAGGCAGTGATGGATTGCTCATCCAGGGCGACCAGTACGCGGTAATAAGGTTCGGCGTCTTGTGCGCCATCGCCCGCGGGGGTAATGGCGCTGCGCGAAACACGGATCACTTTGCCGCCATGGTGGCCGAACTTCTGGTAGGGATATGCCTGGTAGCGCAGCAGTACCCGGTCGCCCGGCTCGATAAAACCTACCGCCGCGCTCGGCACCAGCAACTGGGCCTGCAGCCGGGAACCTTTCGGCAGAACGCTCATCACAGGCTGTCCGGCCTGCACGGCTTGGCCCGGCTCGATCAGGCGGTTGGCGATTAGCCCGGCCAATGGCGCCCGCACCAGCAACTCGCCGTTGGCCTCCTGCTGCACGCGCTCCTGCTCCAGCATCGCCAGATCGCGGCTGGTCGTGGCCTGCAGGCCTCTGCGCTGGGCGGGAAGTTCGCGCAGCGTCTGATCCAGTTGCGCGATGCTGCGGCGGATAGAAGTGGCTTGCCGTTCCAGGCTTTGCTGGGCGTTGACCAGTTCGAGCAGGGATTGCTGTTGCTGGTTCACCTGCACCTGACTGACGTACTTCCGGTCCGCTACCAGCTGGTAGCGCTCCGTGGTTTCCTTGCCTATGCGCACCTGTTCGCGGCGAGTCGATATTTCGTTCTCGATCTGCGCCAGCTCGCGCTGCGCGGCGGCGCGCTGGCGGCCGATGCCCTGGATCTGCGCGTCGATCTGCGCGGCTTGCGACTGCCCCAGTTCGGTCAGGCTGTCGCGCCGGGTTTCCAGACCGTCCCTGATCACCGTCAATGCGTCGCTGCCGGCGGCGGTCACTCGCGGCACGTCGATCAGGGTCAGCGCATCGCCGGCTTTCACCTCGTCGCCTTCTTCGGGGAAGAGCCGGCCTACGACCCCATTGGTCGGCGATACCACTGTCGATAGCCCCAGATCCGGCACCAGTTCTCCCGCCACCCGCGAGCGTCGCGTGTAGTCGCCCATGATCAGGAAGCAGATCACGGCCGAGGCAGCGAGCATCGCGAAGCCGGCCAGCGTCCAAAGCCGCAGCGGCTGAGCGAGCGAGATGCCCCCCAGCCAACTACTGCGTTTGGCTTCCAGCACTTCATGACGAAACAAGGAATCAGTCATACGACGCGCATCCAACAACGTTCGTAATTCCAGCGAGAGCTGGAAGCTGATTTTCAACAGTCGAATGGTTGGTCATCCATTTTGACTTTGCTGTTGCTTGGCTTTTGGATACCAAGAGCAAATCAAGATCAAGATGGATTCCAGCTTTCGCTGGAATGACGGTTGAGGGGTTCATAGCGCCACCGCCGTCAGCGTCGCAGCCGCAACTCCCGCCGGACGATGCTCTTCCATGATCCTTCCGCCATGCATCACCAGAACCCGGTCGGCGCTGGCAATGGTCTCCGGTCGGTGCGCGATGATCACCTTGGTCAGTTTGAGCGCACGCACCGCCTCATTGACCAGACGCTCGCGCTCCACATCCAGGTGGCTGGTGGCTTCGTCCAGGAACAGAATGCGCGGCATGCGGTAAAGAGCGCGCGCCAGGATCACTCGCTGCTTCTGCCCGCCCGACAGCGTGGTGCCCATGTCGCCGATCAGGCTGTGGTAGCCCATCGGCATGGCGGCGATCTCGTCGTGCACGGCCGCCAGGCGGGCGGCGGCTTCGATACGTCCGGAATCGAAGCCTTCTTCGCCGAAGGCGATGTTCTCGGCCACGCTGCCGGCGAACAGCTGGTCGTCCTGCATCACCGCGCCTACCATCTGCCGGTAGTTGTGCGGCCCCAGCTTGGCGATATCGTGGCCGCCTGCGGCAATCGTGCCTTGCGTTGGTTTCAACAGACCCAGCAGCAGCTTTACCAGAGTGGTCTTGCCGCAGCCCGAGGGACCGACGATGGCGACCGATTCGCCTTCCTCCACGGTGAAACTGCAGTCCCGCAGCACCCATGGTTCGCCTTCGGCGTAGCGGAAGTTCAGCCCATCGACTTCCAGGCGTGTACTGGCGGGCGGGGCCTGTTCGAAGCGATTCCCGTCCAGGACTTCCGGTTCGGCCAGTGCGATATCCGCCAGGCGTTCGCCATGCAGACGCAGCATGCGGAACTCGACCCATTTGTCGATCAGGCTGCTCACCCGCCCTGCGAACTGGTCCTTGTAGGCCAGGTAGGCGATCAGCATGCCTACCGAGAACACGTTCTGCATGGCCAACAGCGCGCCCATCCAGATCACCGCGATGCGCTCGGCGCCGAAGATCAGCTGGCTGGCGGTGTTGAAGCCCAAGCCCAGTTTGGCCAGCCAGACATCGCGGTTGACGGTGTCGTTCATCAAGTTGAGGTAGGTGGATCGACGACTGGTTTCGCGGCCGGCGATCTTGACCGATTGCACGCCGCGGATCGACTCAAGCAGATGGCTTTGCTGTTTGGCGCTGGCGACCAATTGCTGTTCGGTGCCTTCACGCACCGGGCGGAAAGCCAATGCGCGAAGACCGAGATACAGCGCTACGGCCAACAAGGTGACCGAAGCCAGTTTCCAGCTGTAGAGCAGCATCATGCCCAAAGTCACCACGGCCATCAGCCCGTCGATCAGGGCTTCGACGAAGCTGGTGGTCAGGGTGCGCTGGATGGTCTGCACGCTGCCCATGCGCGAGGTGATGTCGCCCAGGTGGCGCTTCTCGAAGAAATCCAGCGGCAGCTTGAGCAGATGACTGAAGACGTTGCCCATCCACTGCAGGCCCAACCGCGTGGACAGGTAAACCACCGACCAGCCGCGCAGCAACCCGATGCTTACTTGAAGCAGCAGGACGAGACTGAACCCCAGGCCGAGCACGGTCAGCAGGTTGCGGTCGGCGGAGATCAGTACCTGGTCCACCACCCATTGCATGAAGAAGGGGGCCAGGATGACGAAGACCTGCAGAGCGACCGACAGCGCCAGGATCAAGGCCAGCGAACGCCACAGGCCGGTAACGCGACCAGTCAGCTGGCGGAAGGAAATTGTGGGCGCGGCCTTCTGCGGCTTGAACTCGGCGGTAGGGGTCAGCTCCAGCGCCACGCCGGTGAAGTGGTCGGAGACTTCGGCGTAGCTGAGTTCGCGCTTGCCGAAGGCAGGATCGAGAACGGTTATTTTCTTCTTGCCGACTTTGGCCAGGACGATGAAGTGGTTTAAGTTCCAATGCAGGATGCAGGGCAGCTTGAGCTGGCCCAAGTGCTCCATATCCAATCGCAATGGTCGGGATTGGAAGCCCAGTTGCCCGGCAACCGTCATCAGACGCGTGAGGCTGGCACCTTTCAATGACAATGGAAAGCGGCGACGCATTTCCGCCAGGCCAAGCTTCATGCCGTTCGCGTCAGCGACCATCGCCAGCGAAGCGAGGCCGCACTCGGCGGCTTCGGATTGGACGTCACAACACCTGCAGGTTCGCATAAGCCAGCACCAGCCATTTGCTGCCTTCGCTGTCGAAGTTCACCTGCACGCGCGCGTGGGCGCCTGCGCCTTCGTAGTCGGTGACCACGCCTTGCCCGAACTTGGGATGCGAGACATTGGCGCCCAGCTTGAGCGGCGGCGCTTCGATGGGCACGTGGCCGAAGCTGCGGGACGCGCCGGCCGAATAGGTGCGCGACACCTGCACCTTGGGCCGCACTTCGTGCAGCAGGTGCGTCGGAATTTCGCGCAGGAAGCGCGACGGGATGCCGTACATGTCCTGGCCGTGGATGCGCCGGGTTTCCGCATAGCTCAACATCAGCTTCTGCCGCGCGCGGGTAATGCCGACGTAAGCCAGGCGGCGCTCTTCTTCCAGCCGCCCGCTTTCGTCCAGCGACTTGCCGCTGGGGAAAAGCCCTTCTTCCATGCCGCCCAGGAACACCACCGGGAATTCCAGGCCCTTGGCCGAATGCAGCGTCATCAGCTGCACGCCATCCTCGCCCGCCTGCGCCTGGCCTTCGCCGGCTTCCAGCGAGGCGTAGGCCAGGAACGCGGTCAGCTCGCTCATGCCCTCGCGGCTTTCATCGAGGATGTCTTCGTCGTCGCGTCGAACGAAACGGGAGGCGACCGAAACCAGTTCGTCCAGGTTCTCGGTGCGCGAATCCAGCTGGCCCTTGCTTTCGTTGAGATAGAAATCGCGCAAGCCCGAGCGCATCAGCACGTGGTCGATCTTGTCCTTGAGCTCGAGTTCGGCGACCTCCACCGACAATGCCTCGATCAAGGTGATGAACCCCGCCAGCGCGTTGCGCGCGCGGCCCGCCAGCTCGTTGCCCACCGAAAGCGCGCGCGCCGCCTCGAACAGCGGCTGCGACAGCGTGCGTGCGCGCTTGCGCACTTCGTCCAGGGTGCGGTCGCCGATGCCGCGCGTGGGGGTGTTGACCGCGCGCTCGAACGCCGCGTCGTCGGCACGATTGGCGATCATGCGCAGATAGGCCAGCGTGTCCTTGATCTCGGCGCGCTCGAAGAAGCGCATGCCGCCATAGACCCGGTACGGCACCTGCTCGGCCAGCAACGCTTCTTCGAAGGCACGCGACTGCGCGTTGCTGCGATAGAGCACCGCCGCCTCGCCGTAGCTGCCGCCGTCGCGGACCCATTGCAGGATGCGGTCTACCACATAGCGCGCTTCGTCGACTTCGTTGTAGGCGGCATACAGATCGATTGGCTCGCCGTCGCCGGTATCGGTCCACAGCTGCTTGCCGATGCGGTCCGGATTGTGTGCGATCACCGCATTGGCCGCACCCAGGATATTGGCGCTGGAACGGTAGTTCTGCTCCAGGCGGATGGTCTGGGCGCTGCTGAAATCCTTGAGGAAACGCTGCACGTTCTCGACCTTGGCGCCGCGCCAGCCATAGATGGCCTGGTCGTCGTCGCCGACCACGAATACGTGCCCGGTGTCGCCGGCAAGCAGGCGCACGAATCCGTACTGGATGGCGTTGGTGTCCTGGAATTCGTCCACCAGGATCTCGCGGAAGCGCGCGCGGTAATGCGCCAGCAACGCGGGCTGGTCGCGCAACACCTCGTGCGCGCGCAGCAGCAGTTCGGCGAAATCCACCAGCCCGGCGCGGTCACAACGCTCCTGGTACAGCACATAGGCGCGACGCAAGGTATCGGTCCATTGGTCGTCGCCGGGCTGGATATGCTCGGCGCGGCGGCCTTCGTCCTTCTGCGCGTTGATCCACCAGGCGATCTGGCGCGGCGGGAAGCGCGCCTCGTCCAGCTCCATCTGCTGGACCACGCGCTTGACCAGACGCAGCTGGTCGTCCGAATCCAGTACCTGGAAGGTCTCCGGCAGCTTCGCCTCTTGCCAGTGCAGGCGCAGCATGCGATGGGCCAGGCCGTGGAAGGTACCGATCCACATGCCGCGGCTGCCGTTGCGCAATTGCGCGTCGGCGCGGTGGCGCATCTCGCCGGCGGCCTTGTTGGTGAAGGTGACGGCAAAAATGCCGTGCACCGGCACGCCGTGCACTTCGTTCAACCAGGCGATGCGGTGGGTGAGCACACGCGTCTTGCCCGAACCGGCGCCTGCGAGCACGAGATAGTGGCCCGGCGGCGCGGAAACCGCTTCGCGCTGCGCCGGGTTCAGATCATCGAGTAAATGGGAGACATCCACGCGGCTATTTTACGCCGTACCGCGCGCAAGCACTGAGATCGATCAAGGGCAAATCAGTGCTCGGTTTTGGGTTTGTTGGTCACGTGGCTCATCAAACGGTCAGTGTAGGCAATGCCGATGGCCGACAGGATGAACACGCAGTGGATGATGGTCTGCCACATCACGCCCGATTCGGTGAACTTGCTGTCCGGCATGCCCAGGTCGCCGACTTCGATGAAAGTCTTCAGCAGGTGGATGGAAGAGATGCCGATGATCGCCATGGCCAGCTTCACCTTCAGCATGCTGGCGTTGACGTGGCTCAGCCATTCGGGCTGGTCCGGGTGCCCTTCCAGGCGCAGGCGCGAGACGAAGGTTTCGTAGCCGCCCACGATCACCATCATCAACAGGTTGGAGATCATCACCACGTCGATCAGTCCCAGCACGATCAGCATGATCGCCACTTCGGCCGTGGGGCCGCCTTCGGCCAGCTTGGCGGCCTGCTCGGCTTCGCCGCCGTGCAGGAACACCTCGTTCACCAGATGCACCAGCTCCACGCCGAACTGCCAGACATAAACCGCCTGGGCGACGATCAACCCCAGATACAGCGGCAACTGCAGCCAGCGCGAAGCGAAGATCAGCGAGGGAAGCGGGCCGAGGCGATTGGGTTGCTGATGCGACATGGGACCGGAATGCTGCGTTGCGGGGATGCGGCAGGTTACCGGCCCATGGTGACGCTGCCAAGCGCGACGACGGGGCTAAACTCCACTTCCCTTGCCCCACAACGAGTTTCGCCATGATCGATCTGTACTACTGGCCCACCCCCAACGGCCACAAGATCACGCTTTTCCTGGAAGAGCTGGTCGATGCGGGCCATGCGCTGGAATACAGCATCAAACCGGTGGATATCGGCGCCGGCGACCAGTTCAAACCGGAATACCTGGCTATTTCGCCCAACAACAAGATGCCGGCCATCGTCGACCACGCGCCCGCCGACGGCGGCGCACCGATCAGCGTGTTCGAATCCGGCGCGATCCTGCAGTACCTGGCGGAAAAAACCGGCCTGTTCCTGCCCGAAGATCTGCGCGGCCGCACCGCCGCCATGGAATGGCTGTTCTGGCAGATGGGCGGGCTGGGGCCGATGACCGGGCAGATGGGCCATTTCAATGTGTATGCGCCCGAACCCATCGCCTATGCCATCGACCGCTACGGCCGCGAAGTGACGCGCCTGCACGGGGTCATGGACAAGCGCTTGGCCGGGAACGAGTTCCTGGCCGGCGACGCCTACACCATCGCCGATATTTCGACCTATCCGTGGATCGGCGCCTACGACAAGCTGCCGGCGGATTTCGAGGCATTCCCGAACATCAAGCGCTGGCACGAGGCCATCGCCGCCAGGCCGGCGACCGAACGGGCTTATGCTTGGAAGAGCAAGGTGAACCCGGACGCGGGGAAACCATTGAGTGAGGAAGAGCGGAAACATCTCTTCGGCCAAAGCAGTCCAACCAAGTAAGGATCGTCATCCCGGCTTTCTCCGGGATGACGACTGAAAACACCCCGAGACCCCCCATGCGCCTCATGTTGATCAGCTTGATGATGCTTTCCGCCACAGCACACGCCGCTCAGCCACTCCCGAGCAAACTCACGCTCGAAGCCATCACCGGCAGCGCGCCGTTGTCCGGCCCCACGCTGACCAAGCCGCAGATCGCGCCCGACGGCTCGCGGGTGACCTTCCTGCGCGGCAAGGACAACGACCGCAACCAGCTGGATCTGTGGGAATACGACGTGGCCAGCGGGCAGACGCGCTTGCTGGTGGATTCCAAGGTGGTGTTGCCCGGCGCCGAAACCCTGAGCGATGAAGAGAAGGCGCGCCGCGAGCGCCAGCGCATCGCGGCGCTGTCGGGAATCGTCGACTACCAATGGTCGCCGGACGGCAAGACCTTGCTTTTCCCCTTGGGCGGCGAGCTTTACCTGTACGACCTGGCCAAATCCGGAACAGCGGCGGTGCGCAAATTGACCGACGGCAGCGGCTTCGCCACGGATCCGAAGATTTCGCCCAAGGGCGGCTTCGTCAGTTTCATCCGCGACCGCAATCTGTGGGTCATCGATCTGGCCAGCGGACAGAAGGTACGCCTGACCGGGGACGGTTCCGATACCATCGGCAACGGCGTCGCCGAATTCGTCGCCGACGAGGAAATGGGTCGCCACACCGGTTACTGGTGGGCCCCGGACGATTCGGCGCTCGCCTTCGCCCGCATCGACGAATCGCCGGTGCCCGTGCAGAAGCGCTACGAGGTGTATCCCGACCGCACAGACGTGGTGGAGCAGCGCTATCCCGCCGCTGGCGATGCCAATGTCAGGGTGAAGTTGGGTGTGATCGCGCCGAAAGCCGACGCGAAGCCCGAATGGATCGACCTCGGCAAGGACGAAGACATCTATCTGGCCCGTGTCGACTGGCGCGACCCGCAGCGCCTCGCTTTCCAGCGCCAATCGCGGGATCAGAAGAAGCTGGAGCTGATCGAGACCACACTGGCCAGCGGCCGGCAGCGCACGCTGGCCACTGAAACTTCGAAGACCTGGGTGCCGTTGCACGACAACCTGCGCTTTCTGGACGACGGCCGTTTCGTATGGTCTTCGGAGCGAAGCGGGTTCGAGCATCTCTACCTCGCGTCAGAAGACGGGACGCAACTTGCGCCATTGACCGGCGGGCCATGGCCGGTGGATGCATTGCTTGCGGTGGACCAGGAAAAGGGGCTGGTTTATTTCAGCGCCGGCAAGGATTCGCCTACCGAGAGCCAGGTGTATTCCGTTTCGCTGAAAAGCGGCCCGATCGCCGCCCTGTCTAGAACGGCCGGCAAACACGACGCGGTATTCGCCAAGAACGCCAGCATTTATGTCGACAGCTGGTCCAACGAGGAAACTCCGCCGCAGATCGAATTGTTCAAGGCCGACGGCAGCAAGCTGGCCACGCTGCTCGCCAATGAGCTGGCCGACCCGCAACATCCGTACGCGAAATACCGCGATGCGCAGCGCCCGCTCGAATTCGGAACGCTGACCGCCGCCGACGGCAAGACCTCTCTGCACTACAGTCTGATCAAGCCGGAGGGCTTCGATCCGTCCAAGAAATATCCGGTGGTCGTGTACGTCTATGGCGGTCCCGCCGCGCAGACCGTGACCCGCGCCTGGCCCGGACGCAGCGATGCGTTCTTCAACCAGTACCTGGCGCAGAACGGATATCTGGTGTTCTCGCTGGACAACCGCGGTACGCCGCGGCGCGGCGCGGCCTTCGGTGGCGCGCTGTACGAAAAGCAGGGCACGGTGGAAGTGGACGACCAGCTGCGCGGCGTGGAGTGGCTGAAATCGCAATCCTTCGTCGACGGCAAGCGCATCGGCGTCTACGGCTGGTCAAACGGCGGCTACATGACACTGATGCTGCTCGGCAAGCACAGCGAGGCCTATGCCTGCGGCGTGGCGGGCGCGCCGGTCACCGACTGGGCCCTGTACGACACCCACTACACCGAGCGCTACATGAACCTGCCCAAGGCCAATGAAGCCGGCTATCGCGATGCCAGCGTATTCACCCATCTGGACGGCATGAAATCGAAACTGCTGCTGGTGCACGGCATGGCCGACGACAACGTGCTGTTCACCAATTCGACCAAGCTGATGAGCGAGCTGCAGAAGCGCGGCAAACCATTCGAACTGATGACCTACCCGGGCGCCAAGCACGGACTGAAGGGCAGCGATCTGCTGCATCGCTATCGCCTGACCGAGGATTTCCTGGCGCGCTGCCTCAAACCCTGACCGGCGTTGTACCCTTCATCCAACCCATCGGGATGACCGCCATGAATGCCATGCCGCCGCCGCTTCCCACCAGCCACTCCCGCGGATGGTGGAGCCGGCACTGGAAATGGGCTGTTCCGCTGCTCAGCGCCTTGCTCCTGGCTTTGTTCGCAGGAGTCATCCTGCTTTTCATGTCGACATTGTTAGGCATGATGAAGTCCTCCGACGCTTACCAGCAGGCTCTGCGGGAAGCCAAGGCCAATCCGGCCGTCGTCCAGGCGCTGGGCGAACCGATCGAGGAAGGCTGGTTCATGATGGGCAACATCAGTGTCAATGGCCCCTCCGGCAAGGCCAACCTGCAGATCCCCATCTCCGGGCCCAAAGGCGAAGGTGACATCTATCTGGAAGCGACCAAATCCGCAGGTCAATGGAACTATTCAACGCTGCTGGTGCGCGTGGACGGCAGCGACCGGCCCATCGATCTGCTGCCTGCGCAAACGCAGTGAATTATCCGCGTCGGAAGGCATGACCTAAGACGCATTGCCGCGGCGGGGGCTAGCCGGTAGGGTCATCGCACCTATTCGCCGGATCCGACAATGAAACCTCTCGTCTTCGCCATCGCCCTTGCGCTGTCCGCACCCCTGCCTGTTCTGGCCCAATCCGCAGCGCACGCCGCGCAAAGCAAGTCGGCCGCTTCTCCGGCCTGGGTGGAAACCAGCAACCGCTATGCGCAGATCCTGCTGCAGGCGCAAGCGCCGTTCCAGCCGGAATACGCCAGCTTCTTCGGCATTCCCGGCTACGACGACCAGGTGACCGATCTGGGCCCTGACAATCCCAAGCGCTACCGGGAGGCCACCGCGAAAGCCAAGGCCGAACTGCGGACCAAGCTCCAGTTGGAGCGCGACGCCAACGTGCGCCAGGATCTGGAGATCATGATCGCCGCGGCCGACGAGAACATCGAAGGCAGCGAGCTCAACGAAAAATACCTGCTTCCGTGGAGCGATGCGCCGCAGATGGTGTTCAACGGCATCAATGGCCTGCTTTCCGATCAGACACCCGCCGAGCGACGCGCCAAGGCGCTGGATCGCCTGAAACGCTATGTGGGACTCGCACCGGGCAGCACCGCCATCGCCACCCTGGCGCAGCAGCGCTACGAAGAGAAACTGGCCAACGGCGAACTGCTGCAGCCGACCAAACTAGAAGTCGAACGTGCGGTCGGCAACGTGGATACGTATGTGAGCGGCGTGCGCGATCTGTTCGCCAAATACAAGATCGCCGGCGCCGAGGAGGCGCTGGATGCGATGGAGAAGCAACTCAAGGCCTACAACGAATGGACCCGCACCCAGGTCCTGCCGAAAGCGCGCACCGACACCCGTCTGCCGCCGGAGCTGTACGCCTACCAGCTCAAGCAGTACGGCATCGACATCGACCCGGCCCTGCTGATGCGGCGCGCGCAGTTGGAGTTCATGGAAACCCGCGCGGCGATGCAGCAACTGGCGCCTCTGGTGGCCAAGGCCAAGGGCATCGAGGCGACCGACTACCGCGAGGTGATCAAGGCGCTGAAGAAGGACAGCATTCCCAACGACAAGCTGGAAACCTACTACCGCGGCATCATCGACCGGATCGATCCGATCATCGTGCGCGAGAAGATCGTCGACGTGCCCAACCGGCCCATGCAGATGCGCCTGGGTTCGCCCGCCGAAAGCGCGGCCCAGCCGGCGCCGCACTTCCTGCCCGCACCGCTGGTGGGCAACACCGGGCAGCAGGGCACCTTCGTGCTGCCGCTGGGCAATCCGGACAAGGACGGCAAGGGCAAGAACTACGACGACTTCAATTTCGACGCGGTGGCGTGGACGCTGTCGGCGCACGAGGGGCGTCCCGGCCATGAACTGCAGTTCACCGCCATGGTCGAACGCGGGGTCTCGCTGGCGCGCAGCATGTTCGCCTTCAATTCGGTCAACGTCGAAGGCTGGGCGCTGTACGCCGAAGCCGAGATGGTGCCTTACGAACCGTTGGACGGGCAGCTGATCGCATTACAGTTCCGCCTGCTGCGCGCCGCACGCGCGATGCTGGACCCCAGCCTCAACCTGGGCCTCACCGATCGCGAACGCGCGCGTCTGGTGCTGGAGGAAGACGTGGGCCTGTCCGAACCGATGGCGCGCCAGGAACTGGACCGCTACACCTTCAACGCGCCGGGCCAGGCCGGCAGCTATTTCTACGGCTACACCCGCATCCTGGAATTGCGCATGCAGACCGAGCTGGCGCTGGGCAAACGCTTCGACCGCAAGGCCTTCAACAATTTCCTGTTGGATCAGGGGCTGTTGCCGCCCGATCAGCTGGCCAAGGCGGTGAATGAAGTCTTCATTCCTGCGCAGCAGGCGAAGAAATAAGTTCTTCGAGTAGGGCGGGCACTGCCCGCCGCTCTTGATTTTCCTGTGGCGGGCAATGCCCGCCCTACGGTCGTCATGCAATAACGACTCCACCGACGTCAGTGCGTGGAGTGCTCCGCGTGCGACAGGCCATGGACAAAAGCATCCATTTCCATGTCGCCAAGATCGGCATGATCGATCTCCAGCAGGCCATCGAGCGGCGTGAACGCCTGCTCCACCGGAATCTGCGTCAATCCCTGCAGACGGATGGAATCCCCGCCGCTGCATCTGCTGCTGTCCGGCTTGCCGGTGCAATAGCGGGCCGGCAAACCGGAAGCCGGCAACCAGTCCAGTTCGACATGCTTTCCCTGTGCGTCGGCGCCGCGATAACGGGCGAGCGGCTGGGCGAACGCGCTGGCATTGCCGGCGGTATCCAATCGCGCCCGCAACGCCGGATCGACCAGGCCCGACAGCTGCGCCCAGTCCGGCACCTTGTCCAGGGTGCGCAGATCGCCTGGCGCGTACACCACCATGCGCCGGTCGGCCGGATACAGTTCGCGCAGTTCCACCCCATCGGACGTTTGCCGCCAGACTCTGATCGGTTCACCGGCGATGCGGTATTCGATGCGTGTGCCGTTGCGCACCAGCTTCAGCTCCCTCTCGCCGCGCGCATCGCGGATGCGGTAGTCGCCCATCCATGCCGATTCATCGCCAGCGGCCGTGGTGTTGGAGCCCGGCTCATCGCTGCCGCCATCGCCGGCCCATCCCTGGCCGGCGATCAACGCGAGGAGCAAGAGCCATCCGCGTGCCATCACTGCTTGGTCATGCCGGCGCGCAGGTCGGCTTCGAGCAGCGGAGGCGCGAGCGACGACTTCTTGTCGTTCTTGCCGCAACCGCCGAACAGCGAGCAGAAGAAGAACGAGGTGTCCCTCTGCGATTGCGCCATCACGTGGAAGACGACGTTCTGTTCGACCACACCCTGGAAGGCGTGCGCACCCGGACCCGTGGCGTAGATGCCCACGTCTTCGGCAGCGTGCGTTTCCGAACCCAACGGCACCGCCGCCTCCTGCAGGAAGTTGACGTTGGCGGTGTCGACATTGGTCAGGTCCGGGCGCGCGGCCGGTCCACGATAGCCGGGACCGTTGATGTAGCCGAGCGTGGTGTAGGGCTTGCCGTCGGAGTCCAGCGCCAGCGCGCCATCGGTGACCACCTTGCCCAGGATGTTGTTGCCGCGGTCGGGATAGCCGGCGATGGTGAAGGTGTGGCTATGGTCGGCGGTGACGATGATCAGGGTGTCTTCGTCCGAACTCTTGCGCTGCGCCGTACGCACCGCATCGGAGAGGGCGATGGCGTCCACCAGCGCGCGGCTGGCGTTGCCGGCGTGGTGGGCGTGGTCGACGCGCCCGCCTTCCACCATCAGGAAATAGCCCTTGTTGCCGTTGCGGTTCTGCAGGATGTCGATCGACTTGGCGGTCATCTCGGCCAGGCTCGGTTCCTTGCCCGCATCGAGCGGACGGTCGGCCTCGTATTCCATGTGCGAGCGCTCGAACAGGCCCAGCAGGTGCTTGGTCGTGGCCGGATTGATGGCGTCGAACTGCGCCTTGTTCCAGACGTAGGCCGAAGCTGGCTTGCTGCCCCATTCGTTGGCCAGGTTGCGGCCGTCCAGACGGCGGCCTTTGCTGCTGGTGTCTTCGGGATCGTTGAGCGTGTTGGGCAGGAAATAGCTGCGGCCGCCTCCCAGCGCGACTTCAAGGCCGTTGCCGTACGGGAATTCGATCAATTGCCGGGCGATATCCTTGCAGCCCGAAGCCTTGGCCTCGGCGCTCAGTTCCGCATCGCTTTCCCAGTCGCGGTTGGGCGTATGCGCGTAGGTGGCGGCCGGTGTGGCATGGGTGATGCGCGCGGTGCTGACGATGCCGGTGGACATGCCCAGCGCTTCGGCCACTTCCAGCAGGCTGGCCACGCCCTTGCCCTTGGCCGAGGCGCAATTGTTGTAGCGCGCGTCCTGGGTGACGCCCAGCACGCCCTGATTGGTCTTGATGCCGCTCATCATGGCGGTCATGGTCGGCGCCGAGTCCGCCGTCTGGCCGTCGACCGAGTAGGTTTTCGACAGGCTGAGGTACGGGAACCGCTCGAAGCTCAGCGCGTTCTCTTCGCCGCTGCGGCCCTTGAGCTGGCCTTCCAGGATGCGCGCGGCCGCCACCGTCGACAGGCCCATGCCGTCGCCGACGAACAGAATCACGTTCTTGGCTTTTTTATGGCTGGGGCGCAGCTCGGCGCCCGCACGCGCGGCGCGCGCGCCGTCGCTGTACCACTGCTGGGCGCTTTCGCCGCGCGCCGGAGCTGGCGCGGAAGCGGCACGCTTGGCCGAGGCTTTGCCGCGGATGTGTTCGGGTTCGGCGGTCAGGCCGGGACCTGCGACCAGCATGGTCAGGGCGGCGCAGCCCAGGATCGTGGACAGGTGGCGCATGGGCGTTCTCCATTGCTCGGGGGAGAACGCACTGTCGGTGCGGGTCGTTGCACTTGGATGACCGCAATGCAACCGTTCGGCTACGCCGGCAACATGTGGGAGCGGCTTCCAGCCGCGAGCTTTTGAGCTGTGGTATGGCTGATGGAAGAGCTCGCGGCTGGAAGCCGCTCCCACGGAGTCGCTATTGGCTCAATCGATCAAGGTTGCGCAGGCTCCGCCCCCGGCGGTACGTAGATCGCCACGCCGGCGGCCTTCTTCTGCGTGGTCGGAATGCCGATGCCAATGCCGCCCGCGCTGTGGCGGCCATAGCTGCCGGCGCCCACCGACATGCCCACCGGCGAACCGCTGGAGCCCACGCCCATCAGGATCACGCCGTTGGCGCCCAGTGCGGCGGCTTCGCGCTTGAGCCGGGCGACGGCCGCATCGGTCTGGCTCTGTGTGCCGAAACCGACCGCACTGGAGGATTCGAGCTGGGCGATCTCGATGGAGCCCGGCGGCGGCGTGGTGTAGATCCGGACCTGGGCCGGATCGACCGGCGGACGCGCCTGGCCAAGCATGACCTTGGAGGTACCGGCGCAGGCGCTGAGCGCAAGGGCCAGCAGGAGAAGAGTGACGGAACGCAGGCTCATGGCGGTTTCCCCTGGAAGGATGGCTGGATGATCGGCCTATGGGACTGAATGCTCGCATACCTTGGCGCCACCGGCGCGGGCACCGCAACGGTGGCCGACTCTAGGCATCGTTGGCCCGGATCGAAGGCGTCTGCGCGTTATAGTTGGCACATTAACCAGGAGTGCTGTCATGGGTCTTATCAGTGTGTTGTGGGGCGTGGTGGCCATGATCTGGATGGTGCTGGCGCTGATTCCGCTGCTGGGCTGGGGCAACTGGTTCCTGATCCCCTTCGCCGCGGTCGGCGCGATCATCGCTGCCATCGGCATCCTGTTCACTTCCGACGCCAAAACCGGCCGCGCCAAAACCGGATTGCTGCTGAACGGCATCGTGATCGTGGTGGGCATCGTCCGCCTGGCGATCGGCGGCGGTATCTTCTAAATCCAAACCTGTGTAGGAGCGACGTAAGTCGCGAAACTGCGGAAATCAGGTCCGCCAAGACGGATTCGGCTGTACGCGCTTCGCGACTTACGTCGCTCCTACACCTACAGGATGGCGGCGAAGGCGGGACGCGCGGCGACCAGTGCCTGGGTGTGGGAATGCTGCGGTTGGGACAGCACCATCGCGGTCTCGCCGCATTCCACGATGCGGCCCTGTTCCAGTACGGCGATGCGTTCGGCCACGGCCGAGGCGGCCGCCAGGTCGTGGGTGACGAACAGCAGCGCCAGGCCGCGCTCGCGTTTCAGCTTGGCCAGCAAGGCCAGGATCGCAGCGCGATGATGCGCATCCAGAGCGGAGACCGCTTCGTCGCAGACCAGCAGATCCGGCGACGTCGCCAGCGCGCGCGCGATGGCGATGCGTTGCCGTTGCCCGCCGGAAAACTGGTGCGGATAGCGATCCAGCGCGGAGTCGTCCATGCCCACGGCCTGTAGCAGTTCCGATGCTTTCGCGCGCTGGCTCGCGCTATCGCCGATGCCGTGGATGCGCAGCGGCTCGGCGACGATGCGCGCGATATCCAGGCGCGGATCCAGCGATGCGTAAGGATCCTGGAACACCACTCCGATGCGCCGGCGGAGCTTGCGCAACCCGCTCGCGCTCAACGAATCCAAGGCGACACCCTCCAGCACGATACGGCCCTGCGCGCCGCGCAGGAGCTTGAGCAACGCGCGGCCCAGCGTGCTCTTGCCACTGCCCGATTCGCCGACCAGGGCCAGGCCTTCGCCACGCCGCAGTTCGATCTCCACCCCATCCAGCGCATCGCGCGCGGCGCCGCGATAGCGCATGCGCAGGTTTTCGGCGCGCAACAGGACCGGCGCATCGGCAACGGGCGCAGGCAGTTCCTGCAGCTGGTCGGCCGCCAGCAGCTCGCGCGTGTAGGCGTGGCCGGGGGCGGCGAATACCGCATGGGTGTCGCCTCGCTCCAGCACTTCGCCGCCGCGCAGCACCAGCAATCGCTGCGCGTAGGCGCCCACTAGCGGCAAGTCGTGGCTGATCAGCAGCAGGGCCAGGTTCTGTTCGCGACGCAGATCGTCCAGCAGGCCCAGGATGTCGCGGGCGATGCGCGCGTCCAGCGCGGAAGTCGGCTCGTCGGCGATCAGCACGCGCGGACGCGTCGCCAGCGCCAGCGCGATGGCGATGCGTTGGCGCTGCCCGCCGGAAAAAAGATGCGGGTACTTGGATAGCGCCTGGCGCGGATCGGGCATCTGCACGCGGCGCAGCAACTCTTCGGCCTCCCTGCCGGCCGCTTCGCGCGACAGGCCGCGCGCCGCGCGCAGGGTTTCGACCAGTTGCGCGCCGATCCTGCGCAGAGGGTGCAGCGCCGCGAGCGGATCCTGCGGCACCAGGCCGAACACGCGCCCGCGCATAGCGGCATGCGCCGGCGAACCGAACACGACCTGCTGCTCATCCACGCGCAGACTGGCGCTGGCTTCCAATCCCGGCGGCAACAGATTCAGCAAAGCCAGCGAAGTCAGGCTCTTGCCGCTTCCCGATTCGCCGACCAGGCCCACGCATTGGCCGCCATCGAGTTCCAGCGACAGGCCATGCAGCAGTTCGCGCCGGTCCCGTCCGGACGCGGCGATGCGCAGATCGGCAAGCTCCACTCGCACACGGGGGCTCAATGCGGCCAAGCTCATGCGGCAGCCGACTCGGCACGTTCGCCGCGCACGCTTTCGCCACGAAGATCCATCCAGTCGCGCAGGCCATCGCCCAGGAACTGGAAAGCGGCCAGCGTGACCACCAGCAACAAGGCCGGAAACAGCAGCGTCCACGGCGCCGAATCCAGTTCCTGCACGCCTTCGGCCAGCAGCGTGCCCCAACTGGCCGAAGGCTCGTCCACGCTCAGGCCCAGGAAACCCAGGAAGCTTTCCACCAGGATCGCCTGCGGCAGGATCAGGCCCAGGTACACGAACGCCAGTGGCATCAGGTTGGGCAGCACGTGCCAGCGCAGGCGTTGCGCAAAGGTGGCCCCGGCCGCATGCGCAGCCAGCACGAACGGCGCCTCGCGCAGGCGCGCGCTTTCCGCACGCATCACCCGCGCCAGGTCGATCCATACGTAACCGCCGATGGCGGCGAGCAGCAGGCCCAGCGAGCGTTCGAACAAAGTCAGCAGCAGGATCACCACCAGCAGGAACGGCAGCGCGGAAAATACATCCAGCACGCGCAGCATCGCGCGCTCCACCCGGCCGCCGGCCAGGCCGGCGACGGCGCCGTAAGTCAGACCGATCACCAGCGCAACCACGCTGGCCAGCAGGCCGATGGTCAGCGAAAGGCGTCCGCCCGCCAGGGTGCGCGCAAAAACGTCGCGGCCGATGGCGTCGGTACCGAACCAGTGCCCGTTCACGCCGGGGGCGACGGACAGCGAATTCCAGTCGGGGGAATGCGGGGTGTATGCGCTGAACAGGGGACCGAGCCAGCAGCTCAATGCCAGCGCTGCGAGCAGGGCCAGGCAGGTGCGTGCGAGGGGTGGCAGGGTACGCAGTGTTTGCATGGTGCGCATCGTAGCCTGCTCTTTCCTTCTCCCCCTGGGAGAAGGTGCCCGAAGGGCGGATGAGGGTGCGGTGAAATAGTTAATGTCTGAACCATCCCAGCTTCGCCGTACCCTCACCCCAACCCCTCTCCCGATGGAGAGGGGCTCAATGCCACAGGCGTATCATTTACGCATCGCTTGAGGAGCACCCATGGCCTACCCCTACACCCGCCCCCGCCGCATGCGCCGCGACGATTTCTCCCGGCGGCTGATGCGCGAGCACGTGCTGACCGCCAACGATCTGATCTATCCGGTGTTCGTGCACGAACTGCCGGGCCGCGAGGCGGTGCCTTCCATGCCGGGCGTGGAGCGTCTGTCGATCGACGAGTTGCTGAAGGTCGCCGAGCAGGCTTCGGAACTGCGCGTGCCCGCCCTGGCCTTGTTCCCGGTCACCGCGCCGGAGGCCAAATCCCTGCAGGCCGAAGCCGCCTGGGACGACGACGGCCTGGCCCAGCGGGCGGTGCGCGCGCTCAAGCAGCGTTTTCCGGGATTGGGCGTGATCACCGACGTGGCCCTGGATCCGTTCACCACCCACGGCCAGGACGGCATCATCGACGACAGCGGCTACGTGATGAACGACATCACCGTCGAGGCGCTGGTCAAGCAGGCGCTGTCGCATGCGCGCGCCGGCGTGGACATCGTGGCGCCCAGCGACATGATGGACGGCCGCATCGGCGCCATCCGCGAGGCCCTGGAAAGCGAGGGCCACGTGCATACCCGGATCATGGCCTATTCGGCCAAGTACGCGTCGGCGTTCTACGGCCCGTTCCGCGATGCGGTGGGCAGCGCCGGCAATCTGGGCAAGGGCAACAAGTACAACTACCAGATGGACCCGGCCAATTCGAACGAAGCGCTGCACGAAGTCGCGCTGGACATCGACGAGGGCGCGGACATGGTGATGGTCAAGCCCGGCATGCCTTACCTGGACGTGGTGCGGCGGGTGAAGGACGAATTCGGCGTGCCCACTTTCGCCTATCAGGTCAGCGGCGAGTACGCGATGCTCAAGGCCGCCTTCGACAACGGCTGGCTGGACGAACGGGCTTGCGTGCTGGAGGCGCTGACCGCGTTCAAGCGTGCCGGCGCCGACGGCGTGCTTACGTATTTCGCGCTGGATGCGGCGCGGTGGTTGAGGGAAGAAAGCGCATAGTATTTCCGCAGGAACGGGCTCTGCCCGCGACCGGCATTGCCGATAAGGCTCGTCGCGGGCAGGGCCCGCTCCTACAATGGAATTCAATCAAGGAGCCCTGCATGAGTCACTACGCTGTCTTCGGTCACCCGGTTTCGCATTCGCTGTCGCCGCGCATCCACGCCGCATTCGGGCGCCAGACCGGCATTGCGCTGGACTACACCGCCGTCGATGCGGCGCCGGAAGCCTTCATGCAGGCGCTGGACGCTTTCGCGGCCGGCGGCGGCAGGGGCGCCAACGTCACCCTGCCCTTGAAGGAAGCCGCCTTCGCCCTGTGCAGCGTCACCAGTGAACGCGCGCGGCGCGCCGGCGCGGTCAACACGCTGACCCGCAACGACGGCCAATGGCATGGCGACAACACCGACGGCATCGGCCTGGTGCGCGACCTGACCGGTCGGCTGGGCCTGGACCTGCGCGGGCGCCGTACCTTGCTGCTGGGCGCCGGCGGTTCGGCGCGCGGAGTAGCCCCCGCGCTGCTCGACGCCGGCGTTTCCGAACTGATAGTCGCCAATCGCACCGCCGAGCGCGCCGATGCGCTGGCCGATGCGCTGGGCGAACCGCAGCGCGCGCATTCGCGCTACTGGGACGATCTGGTGAACGAAGGCGACTTCGCTCTGATCGTCAACGCCACTTCCGCATCGCGTAACGGCGCGGACGAATTCACGCTGCCGTTCCAGTTGTCCACGCCGCGCACGCTGGCGGTGGACCTGAATTACGGCGAGGCCGCCATTCCGTTCCTGGCCTGGGCACGCGCCGCCGGTTGCCGCGACATGGTCGACGGCCTGGGCATGCTGGTGGAACAGGCCGCCGCGGCTTTCGAACTCTGGCACGGCGTGCGCCCCGACACCGCGCCGGTCTACGCCGCGCTGCGCGGCAAGGATGCTTCACTGGTCACGGCGGACTGAGGAGTAACGAAATGGATTCTTTACTGGTAACGGCGTTGACCACGCTCGGCTACTCGTTCCCGGAACTGCTGGCCTGCGCCATCGCCCTGGCGATGTTGTGGAGCGCGGCGCGCCCGGGCAAGGCGCGACAGCTGGGCCTGATCGGCATCGGCCTGATGCTGGGCTGCGCGGTGCTGCAGCTTGGGCTGGGGCTTTACCAGAACTGGGTGATCAGCACCGCCGCCGATTCCGCCACCCAGATCAGCACGATCTTCGCGCGCCTGAGCGCCGTGCACATGTTGATCAACTGCGTTTCGCTGGCGGGGTTGGTGATGATTGCTTGGGGGTTGTGCAAGGCGACGCGGCAAGCCGAAGCGACCACGCGTGCCCCAGGGCAGTAATCGGCGGTGAAGGCTGTGCGTGCGATCCTCCGCACCGCATCGTCGCCTTACCGCCGCACGGGATAGTTCGCGACCGCATACCTCGTTGCCGATGCGGAATAAGCAGCGAAGGGAAATCTGAAGTCCTGAGCCAGCGATGCCGATACGACCGCCATGTTTGCGCTACGATCGGGCCATGAGGAAATCGATCGTCCTGCTCGCGCTGATCTGCGCATTGTCCGCATTGCCTGCGCAAGCGCAGCAGCAGTTCAAGGTGCTGGTCGCGGCCATTCCCAACAAATACCACAACGACTACATCACCGTGGCCAGGCCGTCGTTCGAGCAGATGGCACGGCGCCACAATTTCGAAATGGTCTGGGCATGGGACACACGCCCTTTCGACGGCGACCTTTCGCAGTACGCCGCCATCGTGTTCCTCAACACTCCCGGCGCGGAGCTGAGCGAGCCGCAGCGCAAGCGCTTCCAGGACTACATCCATGCCGGCGGCGGCTTCGTGGCCGTGCACAAGGCCATCGCCACCGCTCGCGAATGGACCTGGTACGAGCATCTGGTGGGGCGTTCGTTCCGTACCCATCCTTATATCCAGACCGGCGTGATCGACGTGGTGGATCGCAACTTCCCGGCCACGCTGGGATTGCCGGACCGCTGGCTATGGACGGACGAATGGTACGAATACGACGCGCCCTATTCCTCCGACCTGCATGTCGTGATGAACGTGGATGAGTCCAGTTACGATCCCACCCTGATCTGGCCCGGCCAGAAAGCCGAAGGCATGGGCAAATCGCACCCGGTGGCGTGGTACCACTTCTTCGAGGGCGGCCGCAGTTTCGTCACTGCGCTGGGGCACACGCCAGAGCTGTACAACGACCGGCTTTATCTGGATCACCTTTACGGCGGCATCTACTGGGCAGCCACGGGACGCGGCATCGTCGCGGAAAAGTCTATTCCGTAACCAGCATCCGCGCTGGTCGGCCGCTGCCGGTTACGGCGCCTCTTTCTTCTGGTCGCCGCAAAGATTCTCAAGCTCCATCCGTTCCGCCGCCTCTCCGCACAGGAACGCCACCTGCGCCTCGCGCGTATACGCTCCGTCGTACGGCATCGCGGTCCACCACTCCACCGCTTCCATCTCTTCGCCCGGCTTGAGCGTGCGGTAGGGCGCATGCACCTCCATTTCCAACAGTCCCGCGCTCGCATCGGCGGGTTCGTCCAGGTAAAGCTCCACCTGGCCCTGCTCGGGATGGATCTTCGAAAGAGGATGATGCCGGAACCGGATCAGGAAAAGCTGGCCGCTGGCGAATCCGGCCATCCAGCCCGCGGAGGGCTGTATCAGGACCTTGCCGCGCCGGGCGCTCATGCCTTCCTCAAGCGCCGATCTGTCCAGCGAAAACAGGCCGCGCTCCACGCGCGGCAGCAAGGGCCCTATCGTCTGTTCGGTGGAAGCCTGCACGCGCACGTCCTGGTCGCCGGTCACCGGCACATACACGCGTGTGTACGAAGGAGTGCGTGTGTTGAACCACAGATCCCACGCGATGTCGGTATTGCGGATATTGCGTGCGGTGGCGCGGACTTCCACGGTATCCGGCCTGTCGACAGACAACTGGAACGTCTTGCGCAGGCGCACGCCCGAGACCGGACTGTCCACGCCTTCCAGGACCAGGCGCGTCGGCGTTCTCTCCACAATCCGGGTATCGGCGAAAGCCAGGAACGGATCCGGCGGCCAGTTCGCCCGGGCTTCGCGGCGTGAGGGATTGGCATCCTGATGCACCCACCACTGGCTTTGCGGACCCACCCATACATCGTGGCCGAGGTAGCCGATGTCGTCGGCCGTCGCGCTGACTTCTGGTTTGGGCCGAGTGGCCAGCGGCTCGCCGGTCTTCAGCAGGTTGGGACGGCCTTTGAGCGAGAATGCCAGGCCGCGTCCTCCCAGCTCAGGGGTGACCTCCAGTGCGATAAGGCCATTCTCCAGGCGAACGGTTTCGACCGCCGAAGCGGCCATCGGCATGCAGAGTGCGGCTATCGCCAGCCAGGACTTCATTGGATCCGCTCCGATTGTCGGTGTGATGTCGGTGTGATGCCGCGGCGATCCTGTCGCTGCCGGCGTGAAAGCATCGCTCTGGCCGAGCGCGCCTGCAAATGCCGCGCGATTACAGCAATCCGTCGCGCTTGACCGCCAGATACTTCTCCACCAGCGCGGCGGGCAATTCTTCGCTGCCCACATCCAGCACCATCACCCGATGGCTGCGCAATGCTTCGTGCGCGGCGGTGCGCTGCTCCAGGTAGCGGGCCACGGCGGCGGCGCGGATGGCGCCAGGCAGATCGTGCACTTCGTCGTTCATCGCCTGGTCCAGCGCGCGCTCGCGCAGACTGGCGACGCAGACCAGATGCCGCTTCTGCAACAGGCGTACGCCGGCCAGCAGATCTTCGATGTCCTCGTCGCGCACGTTGGTGACCAGCATCACCAGCGAACGCTTGCGCTGGCGCAGCGACAGCTCGGTCGCGGCAGCCAGGTAATCGGTGGCCACCGGCTGCGGCTGCAGGCTGTAGCTGGTGCGCAGCAAGGTGTCGATGCTGGCCATGCCGCGCTTGGGCGCGACCCAGCGCGATTCGCCGCCGCTGGCGAACAACCCGACCGCATCGCCCTGGCGCAGCGCCAGGTAGGACACCACCAGCGTCGCGTTCAAGACATGGTCGAAATGCGCCAGCTCGCCCTCCTGCGCCATCATGCGGCGGCCAGTGTCGACCATCATCACCAGCTGCTGGTTCTTCTCGTCCTGGTACTCGCGCGAAATCAGCTTGCGCGAGCGCGAAGTCGCCTTCCAGTCGATCTGGCGCAGACTGTCGCCGACCCGGTATTCGCGCATCTGGTTGAAATCGGTGCCTTCGCCGCGGCGGCGTTTCAGGTGCGCGCCGACCAGCCGCGAAGCCTGTTCGGCGCTGAACAGCGCGAACTTGGTCAGCGGCGCGAAGTTGGGATAAACACGCACCCGCTGCGGCGTGCCGACGATGCGCGATTGCCGCCAGAGCCGCAACGCCGACGCCAATCGCAATTGCACTCCGGCGAACGTCGCATCGCCGCGCGCGGTGGGACGCAGGCGGTAACTGAAAGTGGACGCGGTGGCCGGCGCCAGCTTCAGGCGCTTCGGCAGGCCTTGCGCAGGCCATCCGCCGGGATGCAGGTCGAACAGGTCGATGCGTTGGCGCGACATCGATTCCACGCGCAGAGCGACATCGCGTTCGATGCCCAGCGGCAGAGCTTCAGGAATTTCGCGCGAGACCTGCGGAGTTGGACGGCGGCGCAGGAGCAGGCCATCCAGTACGGCGAGCAAGGCAAGGCCGGCGCCGGCCAACAGCCAGGCGAGCAAGGGCACGCCCGCGAACAGCACGGCGAAACCAGACAGGCCCCACAGCACCAGCAATCCGATAAGCAGTGGTGCAGGCCTCAAAGCAGCTCCCTCCTTTGAAAAAGGAGGGTTGGGGAGGATTTGCTCTTCGCGGCAGTGCCCGAAAGCAAAGTCAAAAGCAAATCCCCCTCGGTCCCCCTTTTGCAAAGGGGGAAGTGGGAAGCGTGCGCTGCGGACGGCGTCATGACCACCCCCTCCTTTGAAAAAGGAGGGTTGGGGAGGATTTGCTCTTCGCGGCAGCGCCCGAAAGCAAAGTCAAAAGCAAATCCCCCTCGACCCCCCTTTTGCAAAGGGGGAAGTGGGAAGCACGCGCCGCAGACGGCGTCATGACCGCCCCCTCCTTTGAAAAAGGAGGGTTGGGGAGGATTTGCTCTTCGCGGCAGCGCCCGAAAGCAAAGTCAAAAGCAAATCCCCCTCGGTCCCCCTGTTGCAAAGGGGGAAGTGGGAAGCACGCGCCGCAGACGGCGTCATGACCGCCCCCTCCTTTGAAAAAGGAGGGTTGGGGAGGATTTGCTCTTCGCGGTAGCGCCCGAAAGCAAAGTCAAAAGCAAATCCCCCTCGATCCCCCTTTTGCAAAGGGGGAAGACAAGCCAGGCAAAAGCGGCGCCGTACGGCTTCATTTCCGCGGCGCTTCCACCTTGGCCAGCAGCGCGTGCAAGGCGTCGTCGGGCGACTGGCCTTCGATCTGCAGTTCCGGCGACAGGGTTATGCGGTGCCTCAGCGCCGGCTTGGCGATTTCGCGCACGTCGTCGGGGGTTACGAAGTCGCGGCCTTGCAGCACCGCCTGCGCGCGCGCCGCGCGCACCAGCGCGATGCTGCCGCGCGGGCCGGCGCCCAGCGAGATGCCCGGCCACTTGCGGGTGGCGGCCACGATGCGCACCGCGTAATCGATCACCTGCTCATCCACGATGACTGCGGCAGTACCACGCTGCATGGCCACGATGTCGCTGGCGCCGAGCACGCGGCGTACCTGGGAGAGATCGAAATCGCCTGCGCTGCGGCCGGTGGTGATGGCGTCGACCATGCGCTTTTCGTCGGCAAGCTGCGGATAGTCGATCAGGATCTTCAGCAGGAAACGGTCCAGCTGCGCTTCCGGCAGCGGATAGGTGCCTTCCTGCTCCACCGGGTTCTGCGTGGCCAGGGCGAGGAACGGCGGCGACAGTTCGAAGGGCTTGCCTTCGATGGTGACCTGCCCTTCCTGCATCACTTCCAGCAACGCGGACTGGGTCTTGGCCGGGGCGCGGTTGATTTCGTCGGCCAGCAGCAGGTTGGTGAAAACGGGGCCGCGACGGATCTTGAAGCTCTCGGTCTTGGGATCGTAGACCGCATGGCCGCTGACGTCGCTGGGCATCAGGTCGGAAGTGAACTGCACGCGCGCGTAGTTGAGTTCCAGCGCCTGCGCCAATGCGCGCACCAGCAACGTCTTGCCCAGGCCGGGAACGCCTTCGATCAGTACATGGCCCCCGGCCAGCAGCGCGATGAGGATCTGGTCCAGCACCTCCGGCTGGCCGATGAAGGCCTTGGAGACTTCCTCGCGCACGGCGGCAGCGCGTTCGGCCAGCGCTGCGCCGGTAATGGCGGGCGCCGTATTCGCGGAGGCTGCAGGCGCGTTTGCGGTTTCATCGTTCATATGCGGTTTCTCAGCTGGATCAGAGTGGAAATGCGGTCGCGGAAAGCGGGCTTGTCGTGCGAGGACGGCGGCTGCAGCGCGGTTCTTATCTTGTCGGCGGAAATGTCCAGGCGCTCGGCGATCGCACCGATCTGGGCTTCGCCGGACAGCGCTGCGGCCACGGGATCGCGGCGGCGCAGGCGGGCCAGGAAAGAGTTGCGCACCGCCGCGTACAGCAGGGCGCGCTTGTTGTAACGGAACAGGTGTTCGCCGCTGGCGCGCACATGCTCCAGCAACGAGCGCCGCTCGGCCGGCGGCGATGGCCGCAAAGGGCCGAAGCGCTGCATGCGCAGCCACAGCCAGGCCAGCAGCGCCAGCGCCAGCGGCACCCATACCGGCCAGCCCTGGGTAAGCACGGTGCGGAACAGCGAGGGCATCTGCGCGGCGTAGACCAGGTGCACGGTGCCTTGGCCGTAGTTGGGCGCCAGCACCTGCCTTGCCAGCGCGCGATGCGGGCCGTCGCGCAGGCCGCCGGACTGGTCGTCTTTGACCATGCCCAGAAAACCGCTGTCGGTACTGCCTTTGTTGGTCAGGAAGTCGAAATCCGCCAGCACGTCCACATGGCCCTTGCCGTGCGCGAGCCGCGCGTACACGTAGTCGGCCTGCAGATCGCCCCAGGAAAGTTCGGGTTCGACTTCATCGAAATAAAAGCGGCGGCCGCTGCAGAATTCGATGTGGCCGTCCTGACCCTCCACCTGCAACGGTTCGCATTCCGGCGACTGGTCGCTCAGGAATATGCCGATGTCCTCCAGAATCGGAACGCCGGTTTCCTCGTCATGAATTGCCGGGAGTGGCGTGCGTACCAGCAGATGTCCGCCGCCGGCCACCCATTCCAGCAATCGGCGGGATTCCACCGGGGTCATGGTGCGCGGATCGTTGAGGATCAGCAGCGTGTCGTGCGCACCGAGCTGTTGGGCGGCCAGATTGAGGCGCTGACGCGATTCCACCTTGACCCCGTCGGCCTGCAACGCCTTCTTCAGCGCATACAGCGGGTTGTAGCCGGCTTCGCCGCGCGGCGGCAGCGCGATTTCGCGCTCCACTTTCTCGTAGGCATGCAGGAACCAAGCCACGCCGCCGCCAATCACCGCTGCGGCCAGCAACACGATCAACACGATGCGCGCGGCGGGGCCGAACCGGTTCATGCCGCCCACCGGTAGCGTTGCTGCAGGCTGGACAGCAGATCGTCGAATTCTTCCTGCGCGGGCAACTGTTGCGCATAGGCCGCGTATTGCCACACGCGCACCATCCGTGCGAACAGGCTGCGGTCCTCACCGTCGGGCATCCGTCGCGAAGCGCGCAGGCATTCGGACTCGGTGGCGCCGGGCGGCAGCGCGACTTCGGCGCGCCGGGCCATGGTTTCCACGCTGGCGCGGTACAGCAGCGCCAATGCATGGCGCGGCTTGCCCTGCACCCACAACCGCCGCGCTTCGGCGGGCACGTTGTCGGGCAGGATTTCGGGGAGTTGAAGGGCCTCTGTTTCCACGTCCACCGGCAGCGGTTTGTGCCTGCGCAGCGAACCGCGCATCCATGGCAACCAGTGGCGCAGGGTCAGCAACAGGATCGCCACCAGTCCACCCACCAGTATCCACAGGCCCCACTCGGCGATGAAGGCGAATACCTGGCCGAAACCGGACAGCCATGACATATCGCGTTGCGGCGAAGGTGGCTTGGGCTTGGGCTTGTCGCGTTTCTCCCACGTCACCTGCTTGCTCCTGGAATTGAGCAAGGGATCGCGATAGGCCTGGTCCACGGCCTTGCTGAAAGCGCGTTCGTCCACGCGCGCATCGCCGAACACGGCCGGCAGCGTCGGGGCTTCCTGCTTGGCCGGCGTGGCCGGAGCTTGCGCTTCCTGCGCGCGTGCGGGCGCCAAGCCGGCTCCCAGCAAGGCCAGCACCAGTGCGAATGGCGCGGCCGCGGCGGTCAGCCTTGCGCGCAATTTTCGGAAGGCGATCTCCACGTCCCAGGCTTCGATCTGGGTACGGCGGTTGAGGTAGAGGCCGAAGCCGGCGCCGACGAAGAAGGGTTCGATCACCGAGGTGGCGATCCAGACCAGTCCGTTGGCGATGATCTGCGCCCACCACTTGGGCTCTTCCACCAAGACATTCCAGATCAAGCGCAATGCTTCAAGCCAGTTGTCGACGTCCACGAAAAGGAAAATCGCGCCCACGCCACCCAGGACCAACGAAAGCTCGAAGTTGAGGCAGACAAGCGTCAGCAATGCCGCATTGCCGTACACGGCACCACCGAGCACGCGCCTTCTCTCGCGCAGACGTGCGCCCGTCACCCCTTCCAACAGGTCGATGGGTAGATACAGAGTGCGAGCTGGACTGAAGCGGCGCCAAGTGAGGTAGTGAAGCATCGGCTGCCAGCCCCAGCGCAACTGAGCCAACAGCGCTTCGCGCACGCTGGGAGTAGCCCCGAAGGTAGCGCGAGACACTACGAACAAGGGAATGCGGTCGAACACCGGCTTCAACCACCACATCAACAGACCGGCCAGCCAGATGGAATCGATAGCCCAGGCGGCGGCATTCAACGCGACGAACAGCGGTACGGTGACCAACAACCAGGGCTTCCATATCGCAGCCGCATGCCGGCGCACCAGCGCCGTTCCCAATTCCACCGCTTCCCATGCCGAGCGCGAGCGCAGATGCACGGTCATCTGCTCAAGACGCATCGGCGTCTCCCGGCTGATTGCGCCCGCCGCGCCACAGCCATAGCAGCACCAGCGTCCACAGCACGCCCGATACCGAGTACTTGATCGATGCCGGAATGGATTGCGTGGACGACCAGAACGCCTCGATGAACGCCGCCACCAGCAACATGAAAGCGATACCCAGGCACAGCCTGGCGCCCTTGATGCCGCCGGCAACCAACGCATCGATGCGGGTGCGGCGGCCGGGAGCGATCAGATTGAAGCCCAGCCGCAACCCAGCGCCGCCCGCGAGCACGATGGCGGTCAGCTCGAACGGCGCATGGCCGGCTACGAAACGCCACAGGGGATCGGCGGAACCGATCTGCTGCAGGTGGCCGAACGCCGCGCCGATGCCTACGCCGTTGAGTATCAGCACCAGGATCGTGCCCACGCCGGCCAGCAATCCGCTGGCGAAAGTGCGCAGGCCGATGCTGATGTTGTTCATGATGTAGTGGCCGAACATGGCCCAGTCGGTCCCGCTTTCGCGCCCCAGCTTGTTGCTGTCGCTGGCCGGATCGTACATGCGCTCCAGCTGCGCCACTTCCTGCGGGCTCATCAGGCCGTGGATCAGTTCGGGATAGAACTGCAGCAGCACGAACATCGTCACCAGCGGCACCACGAACAGCACCATGGAAGCCCACATGCAGCCGGCTTCGCTGCGCACCAAACGCGGGAAGTCGGCGAGCAGGAATTCGACTGCGCGCTGCCAACGCGGCGGCGGTGTGCGGTACAGCAGGTTGTGGCCGCGCTGCATCAGCGCCTGTAGCCGCGCGGTCACTACCGGGCTGTAGCCGCGCCTGCGCGCCAGCGCCAGCTGCTGGCACAGGCGCCGGTAGCGCGCGGGAATGTCTTCATCGCCGATTTCGCCGGTATTGCGTTCGGACAGCGCATGGTGCGCATTGCCGCGCGTTTCCAGCCAGTGCTCGAACTGTTGCCATTCGCGTTGATGGCGGGCGACGAATTGTTCCTGCCTCATCGCCGCCCCAACAACCAGTTGGCCATGCCGTACAGGCGCAGCACGCCGCCCTGGCAGCCGCTGCCGGTCAGCGGTTCGACGATGTTGGCCAGCTCTTCCTGCCGCGCGGGCGTCAGCAGTGGCGCGCGTTCGCCGAAGGCGACCACGGCCGCCTGTTCCGCCGGCTGCAGCCCCGCGCTGGGCGCAAGCACCGCATTCACCGGCGCCGCTGCCGCATCGCGTTCGCGTTCGTTGTGCACCACCAGCGTGCCGGCGACCATGTCGCCCAGCCGCCGCGCATGCGGATCGGCCAGGCAGGCGATCAGGCCGGCGGCATAGCCGAACGGCAGCATGTCCACGGTGCGCAGTAGATTGCGGGTGATGGCGGGCAACCAGCCCACCGGCGCGCCGTCGCCGTTGACCACGCGCAGCGACATGGCTTTCTTGCCGGGCGTCTGTCCGTCCCACAGCACCTCGAACAGAATGGGGTAGGCCCAGAAAATCAGAAACATCGAGATCAGGTACAAGCCCTCCCCGGCCGTACCCAGCAAGGCCAGCAGGGTGCCGACCAGCATGAGAATGCCCAGGCGGATGGCCAGATCGATGGACCACGCCACCGCACGCGGCACCGGACCGGCGACGGGCAGATGCAGGGCCACGCCTTCGGGCGTGACCACTTCGCGATAGGTGTCCAGCATCAGGCGAGCACTACCATGGTGTCGGCCATGTGGTCGTGCAGGCAACGGCGGTCGTCCGCGAAAATGAAAAGCGCGTCCACCAGGCTGAAGATTCCGCCCACGCAAGGAACGGCGCCGATCAGCGTCGGAAAGAAATAACGCAGCCAGAAGATCCGTCCCAGGCCGCTGCGGCTACCGTCGGTACGCACGATGCGGATGCCGAGCCAGCTTTTCGCCAGCGTCTGCCCCTGCCGATGCAGCAGCCACAGGTTGTAGCCCAGCAGTCCCAGGCCCAGCAGACCGGTCACCGGGGCGATCCATTGCAAGACCGATGCCGTGTCCGCGGGCATTTCCTCCAGCAACAGCAGGTATCCCGGCAGGAATGCGATGGTGAACAGGACATTGTCGATAAGCACCGCTCCCAGGCGGATGGCGCGCCCGGCAGGCTCCTGCCGGAGCTGCTGCGGTCGCGCGGCTACGGGCGATTGCGGTGCCGCGTACGGATTCTGGTTGGTCGTTTCGCTTTCCATGCGCCTTCCCTTGTCGGCACGACTTTAACGGCCAAAACCTGCCTTGCCCAGAGTCATTACACTGGCGATGCCATGGAAAACTCCACTTTCCCTTGCCGCAGCCGTTGCGGCGCCTGCTGCATCGCGCCGTCGATCACTTCGCCCATTCCCGGCATGCCGCAGGGCAAGCCGGCGGGCGTGCCCTGCGTGCAGCTGGACGCGGATCTGCGCTGCAAGCTGTTCGGAAAACCCGAGCGGCCGGCGTTCTGCGCCTCGCTGCGGCCGTCGATGGAGATGTGCGGAAACGACCGCGGCCAAGCGCTGGCATTTCTCGCCGGCCTCGAATCCGCCACACGGCCGTAGAAACGGACGGGGACCTATCGTCGTCGGCTGGCGTCGGTTTAGGCTATCTCCCGGGGCAAGCCGCTGGCTTGAAAACAACCGTGAACTAAAACCTGGGGAGAAGAGCGATGCTGATTTGGGGTTCGGGGGGCGATGTCGTGCAACTGGGCAATGCGGGCGAAGCGCATTGCGCGATCTGCGAAAAAGACCGGCCGTTCAAGAATATTCTCAGCTACCGGTACGCACATTTGTGGTATCTGTTCAGCTGGGTCACGGAGAAGACTTATGCGACGGTCTGCGACGTATGCGGCCGCGGCACCCGTCATGACAGCAAGCAATTCGAGGAAAAGCTGGGGAAATCCCCTATCCCTTTCTATCGGCGTTTCGGCGGTCTGGTTCTATTGGGTCTGATCGCCGTTGCGATCGTGTTCGGGATCGTGGCTTCGAATCAATCCAACGCGCGCGAAACGACGTTGATCGCGCAACCCCAGGTAGGCGATCTCTACGTCGTCGATCTGGAGAAACTGGTGCCTGGCGGTTTCGATGGCCACGCCTACGGAGTCATGCGCGTGGCCTCGATCAACGGCCAGCAGATCAGCCTGCAGGTTCCCAATGTGGGTTACAGCAAACTGACCGGCGCCAGCCGCGACCTGTCTTCCAAGGCAAGGGACGAGAGCTACTACGTGGCCGAGCAGATCCAGTTGCCGATCTCGCAGCTGCAACAACTGCACGGCAGCGGCGAAATTCACGACGTGAGCAGGAATTAAGCCGTCCGGCGTCGTCGGTTCGGCCGACGACGCCTTTCGGACTGAGCGTGGAACTACTTGATCGTGTCCTGTTCGCGCTTGTTGCTGAAGAATCGCTTGATCAGCGCGCCCAAACCCACGACCGCGATCAGACCCAGCTTCCAGAACTTGGCCAGCACCAGGCCCAGCTTGGCGAACAACCCGGCCTTTGCCGCCAGCCCGCCGCCGATCAGCGCGGCCACGCCATAGGCGGCGACCTTGTCGGTGGAGGCGTCGTAATCGGCGTAGCGCGCGCCGGCGTCGAACTCGGTCATCGGCAGCAGTTGCTGCATGCCGGTCTGCACCAGTCCCAGTTCGGACATGCCGGAGACGGCGTTGAGGCTCAGGTAGCCGTTACGGCCGAGCACGCGGATGTCGTAGTTCAGCGTGTTCTCCTTGGACTCGTCGAACTTCAGCTCTTTGGCCCAGTACATCTTCTTGCTGGCGGCGTCGTAGCGCGGCGCCACGGCCCAACCCAGCAGATCGACGGTGCCGTAGCCCGCCTCCTTGCGCGCGGCGTTCTCGTCTTTGGTGCCTTGCTGCATTTCCTCCAGCATTTCCTGGTAGTCGATCTTGGCCGCGTCCTCGTCGGAGACGTAGCCGTCGTCGGAATAAGTCACCACCACCGCCCAGCTCTTGTCCTCGACCAAGGTCGGAGTAGCCGGCACGATCAGGCCCAGCACGCTCTCGTCCGGGGGATTGCCCCACAGCTCTTCCAATACGCGGCGCGCATCGGTCTGTTCCAGGTAGCGGAAAGCGGGCGTCAGGCGGAAGTGCGCCTTGGCTTGCGGTACCGCGATCTCTCCGTCCTTGAAATGCAACGAAGCGACGAACTGCTCCGGTGTAGTTTCCGCCGCCTTCCCTTCCGGTGCCTGCGCGGCTGCGGACAGGGCCATGCCCACGCACAACGTGGCCAGCAGGCCACGAATCATCGCCTTCATCATCTATCGCTCCGTGATTGGGCATCCCCATGCCCGCGGGCCAGTGTCGCGTGAGCTACGTCCGCGCGCAACGGGTCGGGCGCCGAGGTAGGTCGGGGCTACGCCCCCGACGCATGGCATATCCGGGATGGCCACGACCCAGCGAAATGCAGCCTGATAGATCACCGAAGGCGTAGGGTGGGCACTGCCCGCCGGCTCTTTCGCGACGTGCAAGAGCGGCGAGCGACGAGAGCGTCGGGGGCGTAGCCCCGACCTACGCGGCCAGGTACTGGTCCTTCAACCGCACATAGTGCTGGGCCGAATACAGCAGGCTTTCGATTTCCTTGTCGCTGAGCTTTCGCACGAAGCGCCCGGGATTGCCCAGCCAGAGTTCGCCTTCGCCCACCACCTTGCCCGGGCCGATGATGGCGCCGGCGCCGACGAAACCGTGGGTCTGCACCTTCGCGCCGTCCAGGATGCAGGCGCCCATGCCGATCAGGCAGCGGTCGCCGATGCTGCAGGCGTGGATGATGGTGCCGTGGCCGACGGTGACGTCCTCGCCGATCAGGGTCGGATAGCCGGCCTGGTTGTATGGGCTGTGGTGGCTGACATGGATGATGGTGCCGTCCTGGACATTGGTGCGCGCACCGATGCGGATGTGGTTCACATCGCCGCGGATGATGGTGCCCGGCCAGACGGAAACGTCGTCGCCCAATTCGACATCGCCGATCACGGTGGCGGCCGGGTCCACGTAAACACGCTGGCCAAGGGTGGGAAGCCGGCCAAGATAGGGGCGTAGTGCGGTCATCCTTGCATTGTAATGGGCAGCGCCGCGGAAGCCCGACTACACTCTGGCGTATGGACACTCCCATCACCGAACTTTCCATCACCCTGACCCGCCTTCGCACAGGCTGGCAATCAAGACGACCGGATTACGCCCAGCGCCGCGACGACCTGCAGCGCCTGCGCGATGCGCTGAAGCGACGGCTGGAGGAAATGGCCGAGACCGTCGCCAGCGACTTCGGCCACCGTTCGCGGCACGAGACGCTGCTGGCCGATGGCATGACCGTGCTCAATGAGATCGACCACCTGCGCAAGCATCTGCGCCGCTGGATGAAACCTACCCGCGTAGGCGTGGGCTGGCGTTTCTGGCCGGCGCGCGCGGAGATCCGGCCGGAACCGGTGGGCGTGGTCGGCGTGATCGCGCCCTGGAACTACCCGGTCAATCTGGCCCTGATTCCACTGGCCACCGCTATCGCCGCCGGCAACCACGTGTACCTGAAGCCATCCGAGCACACGCCGCGCACGACGGAATTCCTGCGCAGCCTGCTGGCCGAAGCGTTTCCCGCCGATCGCGTCGCCATCGCTGCGGGCGGTGCGGAAGTGGCCGGCGCCTTCGCCGCGCTGCCCTTCGACCACCTGGTGTTCACCGGCTCCACCGCGGTCGGCCGCAAGGTCATGGCCGCAGCCGCGCCCAATCTGACCCCGCTGACGCTGGAGCTTGGCGGCAAGTCGCCGGCCATCGTCTGCGCCGACTTCCCGGTGGAACAAGCCGCCGCGCGACTGGCGACCGGCAAATGGTTCAACGGCGGGCAGACCTGCATCGCGCCGGACTATGTGTTGATCGACGAAGGCCGCGCCCCAGCCCTGGCCGCCGCGCTGCAGGAACAGGTCCGTGCCCGCTATGGATCGCTGGCCGATTCGGGCGACTACACCCGCATCATCAACGACGGCCAGTACGCGCGCCTGGAGAATTATCTGCAAGACGCGCGCACGCGCGGCCTGCAGGTGTTGCCGCTGGGCGAACACGGCATGCCGGGTGAGCGTCTGTTCGCGCCGACCGTGGTGCTGGAACCGGGCGACGATGCGCTGGTGATGCAGGAAGAGATCTTCGGGCCGATCCTGCCCATCAAGTCCTACCGCAGCCTCGACGAGGCCATCGCCTACGTCAACGCGCACGACCGGCCGCTGTCGCTGTATCCCTTCAGCCACGACCGCGGCAGCGTGGAGAAGATCCTGCGCAATACCCTGGCCGGCGGCGTCACCGTCAACGACACCGTGCTGCATTTCGGCATCAACAACCTGCCCTTCGGCGGCATCGGCCCCAGCGGCATGGGCGCCTACCACGGACGCGCGGGTTTCGACGCTTTCAGCAAAGCGCTGCCGATCCTGTGGCAGCCCAGGCGCGCGGGCAGCGACATGCTCAAGCCGCCGTATTCGAAGGTGGCGCGCTTCATCGATTTCATCATCCGCTAAGCTTTTGTAGGAGCGGGCCCTGCCCGCGATGCCTTACCCTGAAACCATCAGAAGCGTCGCGGGCAGGACCCGCTCCTACATAGGGCAGCACATGAAAATCGCCAGCTGGAACGTCAACTCGCTCAACGTGCGCCTGCCGCACTTGCAGACCTGGCTGGGAAGCTTCGCTCCGGACGTGGTCGGCATCCAGGAAACCAAGCTGGAGGACCACAAGTTCCCGGACACCGTACTGGCCGAGGCCGGCTACCGCAGCGTTTTCGCCGGTCAGAAGACCTACAACGGCGTAGCGCTGCTGTCGCGGCTGCCGGCCAGCGATGTGCAAGTGGGCATTCCCAATTTCGAAGACGAGCAGAAGCGCGCGATCTCCGCCACGGTGGGCGAGGTGCGCATCGTCAACCTGTACGTGGTCAACGGCCAGGACGTGGGTACCGAAAAATACGCCTACAAGCTGCGCTGGCTGGAAGCGGTGCACGCCTGGCTCGAGGACGAACTGCGCACCTACCCCAAGCTGGTGGTGCTGGGCGATTTCAACATCGCGCCCGACGACCGCGACGTGCACGACCCGGCGGTGTGGAACGATTCGCATATCCTCACCTCCACCGCCGAACGCGATGCGCTCAAGCGCCTGTACGCGCTGGGCCTGCACGACGCCTACCGCCTGCATAACGAGGCCGGCGGCGTGTTCAGCTGGTGGGATTACCGCATGGCCGGTTTCCGCCGCGACCTGGGATTGCGCATCGATCTGACATTGGTGTCGGAGGCGTTGCGCGATAGCGCGCATGAAGCGGGCATCGACCGCGAACCGCGCACCTGGGAACGCCCCAGCGATCATGCGCCTGCTTGGGTGAGGTTGGACGCTTAACGGACGCCCCCAAGGCACTTGTTGCCCGGCCGAACGCACGGCCATGGATGGCAAACATCCAAAAAAGAATTAGTAGCGGGGGCACCGCCCGCCGTTCGGTTGGCGCGGGAAGCGGCGGGCAGTGCCCGCCCCACACGAACAAAGGCCCGGCAGTGCCGGGCCTTTGCGGTGCCACGAACCATGGGTGCGTCTTAATCGCGCACGCGGTCGCAGCGAAACGTTTAACGCGCCTTGCCGCGCGTAAACAGATTGATGATCAACAGCAGGACAACCGCACCGATGAAGGCGGTGATCAGGAAGCCCAGCGTCCCGCCGCCCAGGCCGAACCCGATCTGCGGCAGCAGCCAGCCGCCGAGGAACCCGCCGATGATGCCGACGATGACGTTGAGGATGATGCCTTGCGAACCATCGCGCTTCATCACGATGCTGGCCAGCCAGCCCGCGATACCGCCAACAATCAGATAGATCAGGAAGTTCATCAAGCGTTCTCCTTGCATTTGTGGAAAGGCGTCCCCGCGTCATTGCGGGAACGGTTGCACCGAAACTTTCAACCGGAACGATTTAAGGCCTCGACATGTGAAGCCGCTGTTAACCCGCGTCCTGGTGGGGCCCTCTCCTTGTCGCCTTCTAGATAGCGCAAACCGGCCGCGCTTGCACGCCGCCGCGCAGCACAGAGAAATGTGAGACGGAACAGCCATCGGCTACATTGGTGCGCATGCCGAACCGGCCTTCCGAAACCCCCGTCCGCCTGTGGTTGCTGCGCCACCCCCGGCGCGAACGCGGCGAGCCCTACGTGCGCCCCCTGCTTTGCGAGGCGCTGGGATGCGACGACGACGACCTGCCCTTGTCGCGCGGCAGCGAAGGCCGTCCCTTGCTGGGCCCTCCCTACCAGCGCTTCGACGCGGGCTGGAGCCACAGCGGCGATGCGTTGCTGCTGGCGCTGGGCGAAGCCATCCAGCTGGGCGTGGACATCGAACAGATCCGGCCGCGCCCACGGGCGCGGCAACTGGCGCAGCGGTTCTTCCATGCCGATGAAGTGCGCTGGCTGGCCGCACAGGACGAAGACGCGATGGAATTTTCATTCGTGCGCCTGTGGTGCGCCAAGGAAGCGGTGCTCAAGGCCCATGGCAAAGGCCTGTCGTTCGGCTTGGAGAAACTGGTGTTCGCCGACAACGGCGGCGAGCTGCAACTGATCCGCTGCGATTTCGCGCTCGGACAACCGCAGGACTGGACATTGCGCGAATGGACGCCCTTGCCCGGCTATCACGCCGCGCTGGCATGGCGCGCAACGGACGACACAGGAACGCCGTAGGAGCGAGGTGAGTCGCGATGTGGCCTCACCGGGAAAACCCTTCGCGACTCACGTCGCTCCTACGGCTCCGGTGGGCCATCTGCGATACTGGCGGCGATGAACATTTCTTCTTTTCCGCAAGCCTTGCAAGACGATCTCAACCGCGGCCTGACCACGCTGGGCCTGGATGGCGATGCGCTTTCGCCGCCCCTGCTCGCCTATCTGGCCCTGCTGGATCGCTGGAACCGCACCTACAACCTCACCGCGATCCGCGACCCGCGCGAAATGGTGACCCGCCACCTGCTCGATTCGCTGGCCATGCATCCGTTCGTCGAGAACGAAGCGCTGGCCGATCTGGGAACCGGCCCCGGCCTGCCCGGCATTCCGCTGGCGATCGCCAAGCCGCAGTTGCGGGTCACTCTGGTGGAGAGCAACGGCAAGAAGGCCCGCTTCCTGCGCGAAGCAGTGCGCACCCTGGGCCTGACCAATGCGCGGGTGGCCGAATCCCGCGCCGAAGCGCTGGATGAGCCGGCGGCCTACGACGCCCTCACCGCCCGCGCCTTGGACGTGCTGGCCGGGATCATTGAAGTCGGCGGGCATCTGCTGAAGCCAGGCGGCAAGCTGCTGGCCATGAAGGGCCTCAGGCCGGACGAAGAGATCGCCGCGCTACCGGCAGGGTGGACAGTCTCGGACATACATACCCTTGCCGTGCCCGGATTGGTCGGCGAACGGCATCTGGTCATCGTCGCCCGCGATGCATGAGCAGGGCCTCCCCCTTTGAAAAAGGGGGATCGAGGGGGATTTGCTTTTGGCGCCAAGAGCAAATCCCCCGTAAGCCCCCTTTCCCAAAGGGGGCAAAAGCAGCGGCACGCGCCCGCGAGGACCGACTCCTCGTCCAAAATCCAAAGACGGGGCACCGATTCCCCAAAGTTCCACGCTTCATCCCGCATAATCCCCGACCCACCAGGGTTCCACGAGGCGTCCCACGCATGGCCCGCATCATCGCCATCGCCAACCAGAAAGGCGGAGTCGGCAAGACCACCACTGCGGTCAATCTGGCCGCCGCGCTGGCGCGCGCGCCCAAACGCGTGCTGCTGGTGGACCTGGACTCGCAGGGCAACGCCACCATGGGCAGCGGCGTGGACAAGCGCGAGCTGGAAGCCTCCAGCTACGACGTGCTGTTGCAGGAAGCCGATGCGCGCAGCGTGATCGTGAAGACGCCGGAAGACTTCGACCTGATGCCCGGCAACATCGACCTGACCGCCGCCGAGATCCAGCTGATGGAGATCGAAGGCCGCGAACAGCGCCTCAAGGTCGCACTGGACCCGCTGCGCGAGGATTACGACTTCATCCTCATCGACTGCCCACCGGCGCTGTCACTGCTCACGCTCAACGCGCTGACCGCCGCCGACTCGGTGCTGGTGCCGATGCAGTGCGAGTACTACGCGCTGGAAGGCCTCAGCGCGCTGATCGACACCATCGAGGCGCTGAAGGCGCGGCTGAATCCGGGCCTTGAGATCGAAGGCGTGCTGCGCACCATGTTCGATGTGCGCAACAATCTGGCCAATGCGGTGTCCGGCGAGCTGACCAGCCACTTCGGCGACAAGGTGTTCCGCACCATCGTGCCGCGCAACGTGCGCGTGGCCGAGGCACCCAGCCATGGCCAGAGCATCGTCGGCTACGACCGCGCCTCGCGCGGCGGCGTCGCCTACCTGGGCCTGGCCGGCGAGATCCTGCGCCGGCAGACCGAACGCAACAAACAGCAAGCGAAATATCTGGAGAACGCGTAAATGTCCGCCCCCAAGAAACGCGGCCTGGGCCGCGGCCTGGAAGCACTGCTGGGCCCGAAAGCCGCCGCCACCGCACCGCCCGAAGCCCAGCCCGGCGAACACCTGCGGCAGATTCCGGTCAAACAGCTGCAGCCAGGCAAGTACCAGCCGCGCATGGCCATGGACCCGGCCAAGCTGAGCGAACTGGCCGAATCGATCAAGGCCCAGGGCGTGATCCAGCCGATCGTGGTGCGCGAGCTGTCGCCTGGAAAGTTCGAGATCGTGGCCGGCGAACGCCGCTGGCGCGCTTCCCAGGAAGCCGGCCTGGCCGCCGTGCCGGTGGTGGTCCGCGACCTGGACGACCGCACCGTGATCGCCATGGCGCTGATCGAGAACATCCAGCGCGAAGACCTGAACCCGCTGGAGGAAGCGCAGTCCCTGCAACGCCTGATCGGCGAATTCTCCCTGACCCATGCCGAGGCCGCCGAAGCGGTGGGCCGTTCCCGCGCCGCGGTCTCCAACCTGCTGCGCCTGCTGGAACTGCCCCCGGCCATCCGCGCCCTGCTGGAAGCCCGTCGCCTGGAGATGGGCCATGCCCGCGCCCTGCTGACCCTTTCCCCCGAGCTGGCCAGCAAGCTGGCCGCCGAAGCGGCCGAGCAGGGCTGGTCGGTCCGCGAGGTGGAGCACCGCGCCCAGCAGTTCGCCGCCGGCAAGGTGCCGGTCAGCAGCAAGAAGGCCAAGCCCGGCAAAGCCACACCCCAGGCCGATATCGCCTCGCTGGAGACCGAGCTGTCCGAGTCCCTGGGCACCAAGGTCAGCATCGCCCATGGCCGCGGCGGCAAGGGCAAGCTGGTCATCCATTACACCGATCTGGACACGCTGGAAGGCGTGTTGGAGAAGCTTCGCATTAAAGTGAGTTGACTCACATTTTTCCCTTCTGATTCAGGCATTTACAATCCCCGGATCAATCGAATCGAGGGGATGGGCAATGATCATTTGGAGAGGTTGGGGAATACTGGCCGCGTTGATACCGGCGGCGTTTTTCATTCTGTTTGCGGTGGTGTTCGGTATCGGCGCCAAGGGTACGTTTCTGGCCAATCCCACCCTGATGATCCCGGTCTCCGGCGTTTGTTCCGCCGCCGTGGTGTGGTGGCTGGGAAGGAAGCTCAACTCGGCGCCCACCCGCGAGCTGGTGGATCCGAAGACCGGCCAGCGGGTACTGCTGCGCAACGACCACAGCCTGTTCTGGATCCCCATGCAGTGGTGGGCCATCCCGATCGTCCTGCTGGCGGGTGTGATCGTGGCCGGTATGGTCCTTGGCCAGCGCTAATGATGTGATTGGTTCGGACCGCCCTCCGGGCTGGCCTGGATCCACGCCAGCCCAGGGCCGTTTGCTGGCCACGCAGGCCGTCATAAGTGTTTGCGCCATAAGGGAAACCTGGGCATAATGCGCGGCTCGCTTCGTCCGGTCGGCCTCGTGCCTATGACCGGGCGGGTACGGAAGCACGATTCCGACCCGCCGCCGGTAGCGCCAAACCATTGCCCGTTTCGTGTGCCGCTATCGCGGCGGGGCCGCCGTTTCCCTGGCTAAGGGCGACACAAAAATCTATCGAGGTGCGTAATGTCCCGCGTATGCCAAGTGTCCGGCAAGCGTGTGATGACGGGTAACAACGTCAGCCACGCCAACAACAAAACCCGTCGCCGCTTCCTGCCCAACCTGCACGAGCGCCGCTTCTGGGTCGCCAGCGAAAACCGCTGGGTCAAGCTGAAGGTTTCCGCGCATTCGCTGCGCACCATCGACAAGAACGGCATCGACTCCGTTCTGGCTGAGCTGCGCGCGCGCGGCGAAAAGGTCTGAGGAGATAAGACATGGCAGGCAAACGCGACAAGATCCGTCTGATTTCCTCGGCCGGCACCGGTCACTTCTACACGACCGACAAGAACAAGAAGAACACCCCGGGCAAGATGGAAATGAGCAAATACGACCCGGTCGTGCGCAAGCACGTGGTCTACAAGGAAGGCAAGATCAAGTGACCTAGCGGCGCGTTCGCGCAGCGAACGCCTTTGCCGCTAGGTCATCCCCGCGAAAGCGGGGATCCAGCTTTCAGACAAACCCGCCGCAAGGCGGGTTTGTTGTTTGTGGCATTTGATTTCTCCATAACCCTCCCACCCTGACGTCATCCCAGCGAAAGCTGGGATCCATTTTGCTTTTGATCTTCGAGTGATCGGAGAAAGAAGCAAGATCAAGATGGATCCCAGCTTTCGCTGGGATGACGAACTCCGGATGGTCTTTCGCCAGCTTCGGGCGTGCTGCTACGGCCACGCACGATGCAAGCGCGCTTTGTCCTTTCCCGCGCCACCCCGCAGAATCGGGCCCATGAACTCCTTCCTCCACCAGTTCGCCGAATGGGCCACACCCTTTTCCGCCGGCGTATGGCTGCTGGCGCTGGACTGGGTGATCCGCCTGGCGGCGCTGTTGTGGATTCCCACCCGCACCACGCCGGCGGCGGCGCGCAGCTGGTTGCTGCTGGTGGGTTTCCTGCCGCTGGTGGGCCTGCCGCTGTATCTGTTGTTCGGCCATCCCTGGCTGTCGCGGGAACGGGTGCGGCGGCAGACCCTGGCCTCGGGCGTGATCCGCGAGGAGCAGGCGCCGCATGGCGCGCTGCGCTGGTTGCCGGACGGCAGCGAAGCGGCCAGCGAGATGGTGCCGCTGGTGGAGCGGCTTGGCGACTTCATGCCCACCCATGGCAACGCGATCGAACTGCTCGACGACTACGCGGCTTCTTTGACGGCGCTGCTGGCCGATATCGACGGCGCCGGCGAACGCGTGCATCTGCTGTACTACCTGCTGTTCGACGACGCCGTCGGCGAAGCCGTCTGCCAGTCGCTGGAACGCGCCGCCGCGCGCGGCGTGCAATGCCGGTTGCTGCTGGACGCCGTGGGCGCCAAGCGCGGCTTGCGCCGTTACGCGCGGCGTTTGCGCAAGGCCGGCGTAGAGGTCCACGTGATGCTGCCGGGAGGGCTGCGCTGGCGGCGCAGCGGGCGCATGGACCTGCGCAATCACCGCAAGGTCGCGGTGATCGACAGCAACGCCGGCTACGTGGGTTCGCAAAACCTCGCCGCGCCGGATTTCGTGCGCGGTTTTCCCAACCGCGAGCTGGTGGCGCGCGTGCAGGGGCCAGTGGTGGCGCATCTGGAAGGCGTGTTCGCGAGCGACTGGTATATCGAGACCGGGCAACGGCTGCAGGTCAAGCCCGTGCCCGCAGTGAGCGAAGCCAATGTGGCCATGCAACTGCTGCCCAGCGGGCCTGCGTATCCGTTCGAGAATGCGCGCGATACGGTCAACGCGCTGATCCATCTGGCCCAGCGCAGGATCGTGCTGACCACGCCGTATTTCGTGCCCGACGATGCGACCTTGAGCGCGCTGCGCATCGCCGCGCTGTCGGGGGTGGAGGTGCAGCTGATCCTGTCGGCCAGCAACAACCAGCGGCTCACCGCATGGGCGCAGGATTCGTACTACGACGAACTGCTGGCCAGCGGCGTGAAGATCGCGCTGTACCGGCCGCATTTCCTGCACGCCAAGCATCTGAGCGTGGACGAGGACATCGCCCTGGTGGGTTCGATCAACCTGGACATACGTTCTTTCGCATTGAACGCGGAAATAGGATTGCTCTGCTACGACCGCGGCGTGGTCGCGCGCATGCGGGAAGTGGAGGCGGCGTATCTGGCGGACGCCGAAAAGATCGACCACGTGGCCTGGAGCAAACGTCCGGCCTGGAAGCGCAGCCGCGAAGGCATCGCGCGTCTCGCCGACTCCTTGATGTAGAACAGGACCAACTTCCCCCTTTGAAAAAGGGGGATCGAGGGGATTTGCTTTTCGCGCCAAGAGCAAATCCCCCGTGGCCCCCTTTATCAAAGGGGGCGAAGCCCGAGCGCCGCAGGCCATCCTCTACAATATCGCCGATGACGACCCAATTCCCTTTCCGCGATTTCGACATCGCCATCATCGGCGGCGGCGCGGGGGGCGTACTGACGGCCATCCATGCGCTGCGCCTGGCCGGTGCCGGCATCCGCATCGCCCTGATCGAACCCACCGCAAGGCTGGCGCAAGGCGTGGCCTATGCCACCACCCATGCCGAACATCTGCTCAACGTGCCGGCGCGGCGGATGAGCGCGTTCGACGGCCAGCCGGACGATTTCGTGGATTTCCTGGTCGCCCGCGAAGGAGAGGCCGCACGCGAAGCCATCGCGGTGTCCTACGCGCAACGCCGGCACTACGGCGACTACCTGCGCGACCGCCTGCAACGCGCACGCGAAACCGCCATGGCGCACTTCGAAATACTGCAGGACCGAGTCACGAGCCTGGACGAGGCCGACGACATGCTGCGGCTGGGCCTCGAATCCGGCGGCTCGATCCGCGTCCGTGGCGTGGCGATGGCGGTCGGCAACAATCCCAAGCCCCTGCCCGCCCGTGGTGCGTCTGGGTTGGCGAAGCAGTCGGTGCTGGAAGCCTGGGATTTCGATGCGATCAAACAGATCCCCGCCGATGCGGAAATCTGCATCGCCGGCTCCGGCCTGAGCATGGTCGACACGGCGCTGAGCCTGGTCGCCAACGGCCATCGCGGCCGCGTGCATGTGTTGTCGCGGCACGCGCTGCTGCCGCTTGCGCATACCAAGCATGCGGTGGCCGGTTACGATGCCGAAACGCTGCTCGGCATGCCGTTGCGTCAGCGCATGCGCGTCCTGCGCGCGGCCGTCCGCGACGCGGACCGTCAAGGGTTGCCGTGGCAAGCGGTGATGGAAAGCGCGCGTCCTCTGGTGCAAAAGCTGTGGCTCACGCTTTCGCATGAGGACCAGCGGCGTTTCCTGCGCCACGTGGTGCGCTACTGGGACGTGCACCGCCATCGCATCGCGCCGCAAGTGCATGCGCAACTCGCGGCGCTGCAGGCCAGCGGCCAGCTGCGGCTGCATCGCGGCCGCCTGCAGACCGTGGCCCGCGAAGGGGAGCGCATACGCGTGACCCTGATGATGCGCGACCGGCGCACGCAGGAACTCGACGTGGATCGCATCGTCAACGCCACCGGCGTGGAGATGCGCGCGCAGCTGATGCGCAATCCGCTGCTTTCCGATCTGCTGGGCAAGGGCAACGCCCGGACTGGCCCACACGGCATCGGCATCGACACCTGCGCCGAGGGCGAGCTGGTCGATGCGCAGGGCCGGAACCTGGCGGGCGTGGCCGTGGTCGGCAGCCTGCGTATCGGCCAGCTGTGGGAAAGCATCGCCGTACCCGAGTTGCGTGGGCAGGCGGAGAACGCCGCGCGACGGCTGTTGGCACGCACGCCGTTGTAGGAGCGACGCAAGTCGCGAAGCGTCTGCCCATCAGCGATGCATAAGCCAAGAGCTTCGCGACTTGCGTCGCTCCTACAACGGCTGGCTCCTACAAGGGCTCGGCCAAGGCTTGCAGGGCACGACGCAGCTGCGCATCGGGCGGCAGGTCGACCGGCAGCACCACGACATCGTCCTCGGCGACCGGCTCCTCCAGCGTGGCGAACTGGCTGTCGAGCAACGATACCGGCATGTAGTGGCCGCTACGCTCGCGCATGCGCTGGCCGATCAGCGCCGCCTCGCCGCGCAGGAACAGGAACCGCAGCGGCAGTCCCGCGGCGCGCAGCACGTCGCGGTGCTGGCGGCGCAGTCCGGAGAAGGCAAGGCTCACGCGCGCACCACCGGCCACGCGGCGTTGCAGATCGGCGGCGATACGCGCTGCCCACGGCTGGCGCATCCCGTCGGTCAGCGGCTTGCCTGCAGCCATCAACGCCCTGGCCTGGTCGCTGTGGAAATCGTCGGCGTCGAGGAAGGTCGCCTCCCATGCGTCGGACAACGCGCGCGCCAGCGTGGTCTTGCCGCTGCCGGATACGCCCATCACCACCGCCACGCGCACCTCGCTCATGCCAGTCCCGCCTCACCCGGCAATTCAACACGGACCTGGTAGCGATGCCCGGCCTCGATGCCGAAAAAGGTATCGCCCTCCAACCACCGGCCATCGACTGCGACGCGGGCGTCTGTGCGGCCGGCGACGCGTTCGATCTCCACTTCGAACTCGGCATCGCGGAACCGCCGCCAGGCGCGCGCGCGCGGCCAGTGCGAGGGCAGCTGCGGTGCGATCCTCAGCACTTGGCCGTCGCCACGCAGACCAAACAGTTCCTCCACCAGGCAGCGGTACATCCACGCCGCAGTGCCGGTGTTGAACAGCTGGCTGGAGCGGCCGGCGGTGCGCGGGTGCAGGCGCCAGGCGCCGCGGTAGTAGTTGGGCACGAACACCGGCAGCTGTCCGCGCTGCAGGCAGTCTTCCAGGTCCGGGCCGGACAGCATCGCGCGCAATACGCTCCAGGCGCGATCCCCTTCGCCGACCTTGTACAGGCTGTGCAGATAGAAGGCGGCGGCGTGGTTGTAGACCGCGCCGTTCTCGGCCGAGCCGGGGAATTTCTGGGTCAGCCGGCCGATATCCTCGCGCATGCCGGTATAGGGCGGGTCGAGCATGGCCACGCCGTACGGCGAGACCAACTGCGCATCGACCGCGGCCAGCATCCGCGCGCGGCGCGGTGCGTCGGCGGCGCCGCTGAGCATCGCCCAGCTCTGCGGGTTCAGGTAGATGCGGCCTTCGCTGTCGGCGCGCACGCCGAACGCCACGCCATCGTCGGTGATGCCGCGGCCGTACCAGTCGCCGTCCCACAGGTGGTCGTTGACCGCGGTGTTGAGCGCCGCGGCGCCGGCTTCGAAACGCGCGGCCTGCGCGGCGCGCCCGCTGCGTACGCAGACAGCGGCCCACAGGCGCAGCGCATGCGCGCTGGCCAGCGACAGCCAGCCGGACACGCCGCGTCCCTTCCAGCCGACCATGTTCATCGGATCGCACCAGTCGCCCTGGGCGATGTAGCTGAGCCCGCGCGCATCGCGCACCTGCAGCAGCCAGTCCATCGCCCGGTCGATGCGTTCGGCGACGCTGGCCGTGTCGCCCTCGCGGTCCGTCACCGTAACCTCCAGCAGGGCATCGTCGCCGGTCTCGTCCAGATAAGCCTGCAGGCACACCGGCAACCATACGCAGTGGTCTGTGTGCGGCACCTGGTTGATGTACTTCAGCTCCGCACCCTCGACCAGCAGGATACCGTCGGGCATCGCCCCGCCGGGTTCCTGCTGCGACAGCGCGTGCAGGAAAGCCGCCCGCGCCGTCTGCGGCCGCAGATAGGCCATGCCCATGTGGTCCTGCAGATAGTTGCGGGTCTGCGGGTCGGTGGTCAGGCGGTTGCAATCGCCGTGGTAATAGACCTGCCGCGGCAGCCAGTGGTTGGCGAAGTCGTCCAGCCATGGATCCGGGGTCTCGATGCGCAAACAGCCGCGGCCCTCGTCCAGATAGGAAGCGTGGGCCGTGGTGGCGTCGGCGAAACCGTCCTCGGACAGATAGCGCGCGCGCAGCATGGCGGTCTCGGCGTCGTCGCGGGCCGGGGCGAAGACGAAGCGGAATGTCTCCTCACCCTCTGCCGTCAGGGCAAGGCGGTACTGCAGCGCTGCCGTTGGCGTCTCGTACAGCGCATCGCCGCCCGCAAGACGCTGACCCGCAGTGACGGCAGTCGGCGCGTGCAATCCGCCCTCGCCCTCGAATCCGGCCTGGTTCGCTTCCCAGGCATCGGGCTGGCGCTCGTGCAACAGCACGGTACGGTCCTTGAATTCGCGTTGGCGGAAATGGTCGTCCACCTTCTGGTACGGAGTGACGCTGTCGCAGACGATTCCGCCCAGATCCGCGCGATAACGGCCGGACTGGTTCATCCACGACATGTAGCCGACCGGGAAATACGGGTACAGGCCGATCCGCCGCGGGCGGCCGGAGCGGTTGCGCACGCGCACGGTCCAGAGTTCGGCCACGTCCTTCAGTGGCAACCGCACCGACATTTCCACCTCGATGCCGTCGCATTGCACCGCCCAGGCGACGTCGCCCTGGCCGACCGAGAAAGCGAATGCGTCCGGCGTGCGGTTCACCGGCGCATGCGGCGCGGAGAACAGCAGACCGCTGTCTTCGTCCTTGACGTAGCAGAAGCGGCCGGGATGGTGCGCGTAGTACGGCTGCTCCGGCTGCATGAAACTCTTGGCTTCCAGCGTTGGCGCATGCGCGTACTTGGCCGGCTCCGGCTGCATGAACTGCGCGGTGGCGTAGCCGCGGCAGTTCAGCTGCAACAGCATCCGCCGGTTCCACAGGAAAGTGGAGGCCTGCGGCATCGCGGTGGGACTGCCGAGGACGAAGCGTCGGCCCTGCTCCTGGAAGCCATACGGCAGGGTCGCGTCGAAAACACCGCTCACGTCCCCACCTCCCGCCGCGCCTGCAGTTCCGCCTCGACCCGCGCCAGCGCGGCGTCATCCAGCGGATAGGCCCGCATCACCCACACCGCCAGCAACGCCACCACACCCGGGATCACGGTCAGCAGCAGCACGATGCCCAGGCGCGAGGCGTCGGACTGGGCCTGGTTGGCGACATAGCCCATCGCCGCCAGCATCCAGGCAATCGCGGCCGAAGCCACCGCACCGCCCAGCTTCTGCGAAAACGCCGCAGCGGCGAAGGTCATCGCAGTGGCGCGGCGCCCCGTCTTCCACTCGGTGTAGTCGGCGCAATCGGCATACATGGAGAACGCCAGCGGCGACTTCGGTCCGAGCAGCAATCCGACCAGGGTGTTGAGCGCGAACGTCACCCAGATCTGTTCCTTGGGCACGAAGTACATCGCGCAGCTGATCACGCCGACCCCGGCCATCAGTCCCATCATCAGCCGCCGCTTGTCCACCAGGCGGGTCAGCAGCGGCGTCAGCGCCGCGCCGATGGCCAGCGCCACCGAATAGCTGCCGAGAAACAGGCCGGTCAGCTCCGGCCGGCTTACGTAGTACTTGAGGTAATACACCAGCGAGCCGCTACGCATCACGATGGTCACCATGATCACCAGCGCCAGCACGAACAGCACCAGCCAGGGCTTGTTGCCCAGCAGGTCGAGCACATCCTGGCGCATCGTGCTGCGCTGCTGCGGCGGCGGCTCGATGCGCTCGCGGGTGTTGGCGAACACCGCCACGAAGGTGGCGATCGCCACGACCCCGTACAGGACCATGGTCAGCTGCCAGCCGAGCTGCTCGTCGCCGCGGCCGAGCCAGCGCACCAGGTCCAGGGTCAGCCAGTTGACCAGGGTGGTGCCGGCGAAGGCGGCGATGAAACGGAAACTGATCAGGGTGGTGCGTTGCTGGCTGTCGGCGGTCATGACCCCGGACAGCGCCGAGTACGGCATGCTCAGCACGGTGTAGACGAACATCATCAGGGTGAAGGTGGCATAGGCCCACAGCAGGCGCCCGCCGCCCTCCAGGTCCGGGACCGTCCAGGTCAGCACGCCGGTGATCGCAAGCGGCACCGCGGCGAACAGCAGATACGGCCGGAAGCGTCCCCAGCGGGTACGGGTGCGGTCAGCGATCGCGCCCATGAACGGGTCGGCCGCCGCATCGACCAGTTTGGTCACCAGCATCATCGTGCCGACCGCGCCGGCGGCCAGGCCCATCACGTCGGTGTAGAAGATCAGCAGGAAGGCCGAGATGTTGGCCCAATAGAGGTTGAAGCCGAAGTCGCCGATACCGTAGCTGATCTTCTCGCGCAGCGGCAGGCGCGCGCTGTCCGCGGCCGCGCGCTGGTTTCCGGCTGACGCCGTGTCCTGGTCCTGCGTCATGCGTTGGTTGCTCCGGAAGACCGGCATGTCGGCGCACCTCGCGCGCATGCACCGGCTGTTGACCGCGTTTCAGCTTGCCGGCATCGCGTAGCGCAGGCAAGCGGGCGGCCCCGGGCGGTGCGGCTCGGCATACACTCGCAGGCCCAAGATACGGAGCGCCGCATTGGTTTCCAGCTGGGTCCTGCTGTTGGTATCGGTCGGTTACGCCGCGCTGCTGTTCGGCGTGGCGTGGTGGGGCGACCGGCGCCCGATGTATCCGGACCGGCCCTGGCTGCGGCCGGTGGTCTACAGCCTGGCGCTGGCGGTCTATTGCTCCTCGTGGACGTTCTACGGCGCGGTGGGCAGCGCGGTGCGCAACGGCATCGGTTATCTGCCGATCTATCTGGGCCCGCTGCTGTTGCTGCTGTTCGGCTGGCGCATCATCGAACGGCTGGCGCTGATCGCGCGCAGCCAGAACACCGTTTCCATCGCCGACTTCATTTCCTCGCGCTACGGCCGCTCGCGCCGGCTGGCGGCGCTGGTCACGGTGATCGCGCTGATCGGCGTGGTGCCGTACCTGGCGCTTCAGTACAAGGCGGTGGCGTTGAGCCTGGGCGTGCTGACCGGCCAGGATGCGCAGAACAGCGGTTTCTTCACCGATCCCGCTTTGTACGTGGCACTGCTGATGGCGTTGTTCGCCGCGCTGTTCGGCACCCGTCAGGTGGACGCCACCGAGCATCACCACGGCATGATGCTGGCCATCGCGCTGGAGTCGGTGGTGAAGCTGGTGGCGATGATCATCGTGGGCGTATTCGCCTATGTCTGGCTGGGCGGGCGCGCGCTGCACGTGGAGGAGTCGGCACGGACCCTGTTCGAGAACGCGCCGCCAGTGGGTTTCTTCACCCAGACCCTGCTTGGTTTCCTGGCCATCGTGTGCCTGCCGCGCCAGTTCCATGTGGCGGTGGTGGAATGCAGCGACGTCGGCGATATCCGCAAGGCGCGCTGGCTGTTCGGCGTCTATCTGGTGCTGATCTCTGTGATGGTGGTGCCCATCGCCGCCGCGGGCGTGGCCATGTTCGGCGGCGCCGGCGGCATCGCCAGCGACACCTTCGTGCTGGCGCTGCCGTTGACCGCTGGCAACAACGCGTTGGCGCTGGTGGCGTATATCGGCGGATTCTCGGCGGCCACGGGCATGGTGATCGTGGCCAGCATCGCCCTGGCCACCATGGTCAGCAACGACCTGGTGATGCCGGTGCTGCTGCGGCGCGGCTGGGCCGAACGCCACGCCGAAGCCGACGTGGCCTCGCGCGTGCTGTGGATACGCCGGCTGGCGATCCTGATGCTGGCCTTGTGCGCCTACGCCTACTACCGCACCAGCAGCAACGACAATTCGCTGGCCTCCTACGGGCTCATCGCGTTCGCGGCGGTCGCCCAGTTCGCGCCCGGCCTGATCGGCGGCCTGTATTGGCGCGGCGCCAGCCGGCGTGGCGTGGAAATCGGCATGCTGGTCGGCTTCGCCACCTGGATCTACACATTGCTGCTGCCGACGCTGTCTGCCTCCGGCTGGCTGGGGCCGGAATGGCTGAAGACCGGACCGTACGACATCCACTGGCTGCGTCCGCAACAGCTGTTCAACCTGACCGGCTGGGATCCGTTGACCCATGGCACGTTCTGGTCGCTGCTGCTCAACACCGGCGTGATGATGCTGGTGTCCGCGCGTTGGCGGCCCAGCGTGGATGAACGCCTGCGCATCGCGCCGTTCCTCGACCCGTACGCGCAACGGCAGGCGCTGGTGGCCAGCGAATGGCCGGGCAACGTGCGCGTGTCGGATCTGCTGGCGCTGGCCGAACGCATCGTCGGCGAGCGCCATGCGCGCCGCGCCTTCGCCGAGCAGGCCACCACGCTGCAACGCGAACTGCAGCCGGCGGCAGCCGCCGACCGTGCCTGGGTGCAGTTCACCGAACGCCTGCTGGCCGCGGCCATCGGCGCGGCCTCGGCGCGGTTGGTGCTGACCAGCGTGCTGCGCGGCTCGGGCATGGAGCTGGGCGAAGTGGTGGCGGTGCTGGACGAAGCCGGGCAGGAACTGCGCTTCAACCGCGAAATCCTGTCCACCACGCTGGAGAACATCAGTTCTGGCGTCAGCGTGGTCGATCCGGACATGCGCCTGGTGGCCTGGAACCGCCGTTACCAGCTGATGTTCGGCTATCCGCAAGGCATGCTTTACGTGGGCCGCCCGGTGGCGGATCTGATCCGCTACAACGCCGAGCGCGGCGAGCTGGGCAGCGGCGAGCTGGAAGAGCAGATCGCCAAGCGCATCAGCTACATGCGCGTCGGTTCGCCGCACATCTTCGAGCGCGTGCGCAGCGACGGCAGCGTGATCGAAATGCGTGGGCAGGCGCTGCCCGGCGGCGGCTACGTCACCAGCTACAACGACATCACCGATTTCAAGCGCGCCGAAAACGCGCTGCTGGAAGCCAACGAGAACCTAGAGCAGCGCGTGGCCGACCGCGGACGCGAAGCCGAAGCCGCGCAGCAGTCGAAGACGCGTTTCCTGGCCGCGATCAGCCACGACGTGCTGCAGCCGCTGAATGCGGCGCGGCTGTTCACTTCGGCGCTGCGCGACAGCGAGGAACCGGGCGAACAGCGCCATCTGGCCGAGCGCGTCGATGCGTCGCTGCGCGCGGCGGAAGAGTTGCTGGACGGCCTGCTGGACGTCTCGCGACTGGATGCCGGCGGCATGCACACCGAGATCGGCGATTTCGACGCCGGCGCGCTGCTGCGCGAGCTGGCCTCCCAATACGCGCCAGTCGCCGCCGGCCGCGGCCTGGACCTGCGCGTGCACGCCTCGGCGCAGCCGGTGCGCAGCGACCGCCGGTTGCTGCGCCGCGTGCTGCAGAACTTCATCGCCAATGCGTTGCGCTACACCCGCAGCGGCCGCATCGTGCTGGGCATGCGTCCGCGCGGAGAGAATCTGGAACTGCAGGTGTGGGATACCGGTCCCGGCATTCCCGAGCACCACATGCGTCAGATCTTCGACGAGTTCCATCGCTATCCCCAGCCCTTCGATTGGGGAGAGCAGGGATTGGGATTGGGCCTGTCCATTTGCCAGCGCATCTCGCGGCTGCTCGGCCACGATCTGGGCGCGCACAGCCGTGTCGATCACGGCAGCATGTTCTCGATCACGGTGCCGCGCGCGGCGTTCGCCGCCGACTCCCTGCGCGAGCACGAGCCCGTACCGCGCGCGACGGACTCGCTGGCCGGGTTGCGCGTGCTGTGCGTGGACAACGATCAGGAAATCCTGGACGGCATGCGCGCGCTGCTCAGCCGCTGGCAGGTGGAAGTGATCACGGCGGCCACCGTGGACGAAGCCTTGCGCAAGATCGAGCAGGCTCCGGCGGTGATGCTGGTCGACTACCACCTGCACGACCGCATGGACGGACTGGAAGCCCTGGACGCCCTGCAGGCCGCCAGTGCGGCGCCGATCACCGGCGCCCTGCTGACCGCCGACGGCCGCGACGAACTCAAGCAGCGCGCGCGCGACCGCGGTTACCGGCTGCTGACCAAACCGGTGAAGCCTGCTTCGTTGCGGGCGTTCCTGGCCGCCCACCACCAGACGCTCACGGTGTGAGCGGCCGGGCGCGCATGTCGCGTCTTCGCGAATGGGCGAGAGGGCTAAAGCGCCAGACTCTGGTCGTCTACTTCGCGGCCCGCGATCCACGCACTCCCTGGCTCGCCCGTCTGCTGGCGCTCGGGATCGCGGCATACGCGCTCAGCCCCATCGACCTGATCCCCGACTTCATTCCCGTACTGGGCTACCTGGACGATCTGGTGATCGTCCCGTTGGGGTTGATGCTCGTCCTGCGTCTTATTCCAGCCGATGTCCTTGCCAGCTCGCAGACCAAGGCCGATGGCGCCGTGGACAAGCCGACCAGTCCTGCGATGGCAGCGGCCATCGTGGCGATCTGGGTCGTCGCGATCGTTGCGCTCGGCCTTTGGGCGCGGCAGGCGTTGCGCGCCTGACGGTTCGTCCGGGCCGGCCCGCATCGCTACCGTCATGGGCGCGCGGGGTTTCCCTACGCGTCGGCCCGGGACAGCGCGGCATAAGGGGGGCGTTGCGGGACTTTCGCCACTTCGATGCAATCGCGGCCTTTGCGTTTGGCTTCGTACAGCGCGGCGTCGGCAACGTTGACCCATTCGGTGGGATCGGCGATGGAGTGATTGATCTCGGACAGGCCGATGCTCACGGTGCATTTGAGGTCCACGGCCGCAAAAGCGTACGCGGCCACCTGCCTGCGCAGGCGCTCGGCGGCGACGATGGCTTCTTCCCAATGGGTTTCGGGCATGACGATGCCGAACTCGTCGCCGCCGTAACGTCCGCCGGTGTCCATGTCGCGCAGGCAGGCCTTCATCAGGCGCGCGAATTCCTCGATCACCGCATCGCCCACGGTATGGCCGTAGCCGTCGTTGATCTGCTTGAAGTAATCGATGTCGATCATGATCAGCACCGCCGGCCGGCCCGCGCGCACGAAGCGGTTGAATTCCACATTGGCCGCGTACTGCCACTGCTGCCGGTTCATCAGGCCGGTGGCGGCATCGAAGCGCGAGCTCTTCTCGAGCATGCGTTTCTGGCGCAAGGTCTGTTGCGCCAACAGGCGGCTGGCCGCGCCGATAGCCAGCGGATACACGATCAGCAGCGGCAGACAGGCCAGCATGGTGCGGTAACTGGTGTACGGCTCGAAGCGGAAACCCATGAGGGCGCTGGTAACCAGGCACGTCAGCGCCATCAGCGCCAGGTTCTTGGCGCCGAAGCGGCGGCCGCCGACGATCACTTTGTCCATGGTCAGCATCACCGCCAGCAACACGCTGGGCAGGGTGTCGAAGGCCATCACCGCGATCCAGAAGCCGCCGAACGCGGCGTCGGTCATCAGGTTGCGGTATTCGGCCTTGATCGGATCGCGGCTGCGAAGGACGTGCGCATAGGCCAGGTGCGGCCAGATCAGCCCATCGAATATCAGCAGCCCCCATAGCCAGGGGGCGGCGCTCTGCTCGTACATGACCGCAGCCACGCACAGCACGCCGATCGCCAGCCCAATGGCGCGCATCGGGTATATGCGCCTGCCGAAATTGGTACGGCGGGATTCGCCGCGCTCGCTATCCATCCGCCTATCCGGAAAGCCGGCACGCACCAAGCGGGCCCCATCGCACCATCGTAGCGCGGCCATGCCGGCGACCCGGGTGCGTTATGTGATGAATGTTGCATTTCCATGCCCGTGGGCGCAAATCGCCCTGAAGGGAGGAAGAGGAACTAGTCCTGCTCTTCCGGCAACACCACCATGGTCTCCGGATCGACCGACAAGCGCCCTGCCATCAATACCGCTTGCGTGCGGTTGGTGACTCCCAGCTTGCGCAGGATGGCGGTGACGTGGGCCTTGATGGTGGCCTCGGACACGCCCAGATCGTAGGCGATCTGTTTGTTCAAACGGCCCGCGCCCAGCATCTGCAGCACGCGGAACTGCTGCGGGGTGAGATCGCGCAGGCGCTGGGCCACTTCGTATTCGTCGCGGCCGATACCGGGCGCGGCCAGCGCTTCCGGCGGCGCCCAGCGTTCGCCGTCCAGTACCAGCCGGATCGCTTCGCCGATCGTTTCGGAGGCGGCCGACTTGGGAATGAAACCCAGGGCGCCGTGGTCCAGCGCGCGCCGCATCACGCTGGGCTCTTCGCGCGCGGACACCACCACCACCGGCAGTTGCGGATGCAGCACGCGCAGGTGCACCAGCGCATTGAAGCCCTGCGCGCCGGGCATGTTGAGATCCATCAACAGCAGATCGGCGTCGGGGTGCGCATCGACCAGGGCATAGAGCGCATCGACGTTGTCGGCCTCGTGCAGCTTCACCCCCGGCATCACCCGCTGCACCGCCCCGCGCAGGGCTTCGCGGAACAGGGGGTGGTCGTCGGCGATGAGCAGGGTGGTCATAGGAAAAAACCGGGAGCCAATCGCGGCGATGCCTTACGGTTCGGCGCGGCAGGCGACGCATGGGCAATCCAGGCGCGAGAAGGCTTACTTGTTGCATGCTCGAATACGACGCTCCTCTCAAAAGACTCGCACGCCGACTTCGCCGCGACATGACCGATGCCGAGCATAGGCTTTGGTTCAATCTGCGCAGAAAGCAGTTGGATGGCGTCTGCTGTTACCGGCAGAAACCGATCGGCCCATACATCGTCGATTTCTACCTGCCTGAGATCAGACTGGTTGTCGAAGTGGACGGGTCGCAGCATGCGACCGAGGCCGGCACCGCCGTCGACTGTGTGCGTACCGCTTACCTGGAAAGTCTGGGATTGAAGGTGATCCGCTTCGACAACCGGCAAGTTCTGCTGGAGACCCATGCGGTGCTGGATGCGATCTGGGATGAGCTGATTCGCCGACGCTAAGAGCAAATCCCCCCTGCCCCCCTTTTTCAAAGGGGGAAAAGCGATGGCGGCCGCGAAGGATGGCGCCTTTGCGGACACGGTCCACGCGGTGTCCGCTCGCATGTGAAAAGATGCGCCGACGGATCCCCCCCTTTGAAAAAGGGGGGCCAGGGGGGATTTGCTCTTGATCTTGCTCTGAAGCTTCATTTCACCTTGCGCTCCGCCACCAGCGACTCCACCACCGATGGATCGGCCAGGGTGGAGGTATCGCCCAGCTGATCCGGCGCGTTCTCGGCGATCTTGCGCAGGATGCGGCGCATGATCTTGCCCGAACGCGTCTTCGGCAGACCCGGCGCCCATTGCAGATGGTCCGGCGAGGCGATGGGGCCGATCTCCTTGCGCACCCAGGCCACCAGTTCCTTCTGCAACTCGTCGGTCTGCACTTCGCCCGCGATCAGAGTGACGTAGGCGTAGATGCCCTGGCCCTTGATGTCGTGCGGGAAACCCACCACCGCCGCTTCGGCCACCTTCGGATGCGACACCAATGCGCTCTCCACTTCGGCGGTGCCGATGCGATGGCCGCTGACGTTGATCACGTCGTCGACGCGGCCGGTGATCCAGTAATAGCCGTCTTCGTCGCGACGGCAACCGTCGCCGGTGAAATAGGTGCCCGGATAGGTGCGGAAATAGGTGTCGATGAAGCGCGGATGGTCGCCGTAGACGCTGCGCATCTGGCCGGGCCAGGAATCGAGCAGCACCAGATTGCCTTCGGCGGCGCCTTCCAGCACTTCGCCGTTGGCATCGACCAGTGCCGGCTTCACGCCGAAGAAAGGCAGCGTGGCCGAACCTGGCTTGAGGTCGATGGCGCCGGCCAGCGGAGTGATCAGGATGCCGCCGGTTTCGGTCTGCCACCAGGTATCGACGATGGGGCAGCGCGAATCGCCCACCACCTCGTAGTACCAGCGCCAGGCTTCGGGATTGATAGGCTCGCCGACGCTGCCCAGCAGGCGCAGCGAGCTGCGCGAAGTCTTCTTCACCGGCGCTTCGCCTTCGCGCATCAGCGCGCGGATGGCGGTCGGCGCGGTGTAGAAGATCGTCACTTGGTGCTTGTCGATGACTTCCCAGAAGCGCGATACATTGGGATAGTTGGGCACGCCCTCGAACATCACCGCGGTGGCGCCGTTGGCCAGCGGCCCGTAGACGATATAGCTGTGGCCGGTGACCCAGCCGACGTCGGCGGTGCACCAGTAGACGTCGTCCTCGCGCAGGTCGAACACCGCCTCGTGGGTGTAGCTGGCGTAGAGCAGATAGCCGCCGGTGGTGTGCAGCACGCCCTTGGGTTTGCCGGTGGAACCGGAGGTGTAGAGGATGAACAGCGGATCTTCGGCGTTCATGCGCTCGGGTTCGCATTCGGCCGGCTGGCCTTCGACCACCGCATCGAACCAGCGGTCGCGCGGCATCTGCATGTCCACCGCGCCGCCGGTGTGGCGCACCACCAGCACGGTTTCCACGGTATTGGTGCCGGGAAGTTTCAGTGCAGCGTCGACATTGGCCTTCAGCGGCACCTTCTTGCCGCCGCGCAGACCTTCGTCGGCGGTGATGATGAGCTTGCTGGCGCAGTCGGCCACGCGGTCGGCGATGGAATTGGGCGCGAAGCCGCCGAACACCACCGAGTGGATGGCGCCGATGCGGGCGCAGGCCAGCATGGCGACCGCCGCGTCGGGGATCATCGGCAGGTAGATGGTGACGCGGTCGCCTTTCTGCACGCCCAGGTTGCGCAATGCGTTGCCCAGCCGGCAGACGCGTTCGTACAACTCGCGGTAGGTGACGTTGTAGGAGGGACTGTCGGGACTGTCGGGTTCGAACAGCAATGCGGTCTTGTCGCCGCGCGTGGCCAGCTGCCGGTCCAGGCAGTTGACGCTGGCGTTCAATTCGCCGTCGGCGAACCAGCGGATACGGAAGTCCTTGAGGTCATAGCTGACGTCCTTGATCTGCGTCGGCGGCTTGAACCAGTCGAGCCGGGCCGCGGCCTGTCCCCAGAATTTTTCCGGGTCTTCGATCGATTGGCGATAGTCGCGTTGGTAGCCGCTGCGGTCGATGCGCGCCTTGGCGGCGAATTCGGGATTGACGGGATACAGATCTGACATGGGCCCCTCCCCGCAGACCAGCGCTGCAGGCGTCGTTGATGGTGATGGACAGGATGTTAAAGGAAGCGATATGCGCCAGTTTGACGCATTCGCCGATGACGCGTTGCAGCAACGTCCTTAGACCATCGTCGTATCCGTACGCGTAGGCCGGCATTCATGCGGGCGCTTTCGACTAATGGCGAATAGGCGCGGCCGACGGCCGCGCGCAGTCTGCGGCGCAACCGTGCGCTCTGCGCGGCCCATCACGCATTATCGGGAGAGGGATAATGAGCAAACGCATCGCATCGATGTCGCGGCGACCCCTGGCTGCGGCACTGTTCGTGGCGCTGATCGCGCCGGGCATGGCTTTCGCCGAGACCAAGAAAGAAAAGGAACTGGAAGCACGCATCGCCCAACTGGAACAGCAGGTCCAGGCCTTGCTGTCTTCGCAGCAACAGCAACAGACGGCGATCGCGCAAACGCAGACCCAGATCACCGAGGTCAAGACCGCGCAAGCGGCGCCGGCCGACGGCAAGCCGCGCATCCAGACCGGGCCGATCATGCCGGGCGCCAACCCGGGCACGTCGTTCACCTACGGCGGCTTCATCAAGATGGACGGCATGTACACCGACACCAGCGACGGGCGCATCGCCGATGGTTCCTCGGGACGACTGTTCTACCTGCCCAGCAGCATTCCGGTCGGCGGCCCCACCGCAGACGGCGGCGACCCATACACCGATTACCACGCGCAGTTCTCGCGTTTCTGGTTCAGCGCCGACCACACCACCGACAAGGGCGACAAGATCAAGGCGTACATCGAAGCCGACATGTTCGGCGGCGGCAGCAACGCCCTGGCCGGCAACGAAACGGCGACCAACACCTATGCGGTTTCGCTGCGCCAGGCCTATGTGAGCTGGAACGGCTGGTTGGCCGGCCAGACCTGGTCCAACTTCCAGGACGTGGCGGCGCTGCCGGACGCGGTGGATTTCGTCGGCACCACCGACGGCACCATCTTCGTGCGCCAGGCGCAATTGAGATACACCAAGGGTCCGTGGTCGTTCTCGGCGGAAAACCCGCAGACCACCATCACGCCTTATCTAAACAACGGCGCGCGCTTCAACAGCGGGGACAACGTGGCCCCGGACATCACCGCGCGCTGGATCACCAAGGGCGATTGGGGCCACTTCACCGTCGCCGGACTGTTGCGCCAGTTCAAATACCTGGACGAAACCGAAACCGGCGGCGCGGTCAGCGTGTCGGGCAAGTTCAACCTGGGCAAGAGCGACGACATTCGCTACGCGGTCAATGCCGGCAGCGGCATCGGCCGCTACCTGGCCTTCGGACTGGGCAGCGATGTGGTGGTGGACGCCAATGGCGAACTCAACGCGCTGGACGGTTACGGTGGTTTCGTCGCCTGGCGTCACGTGTTTTCGCCCAAGCTGCGCAGCAACCTGATGTATTCGGCGGCGATGTTCGACAACGACAAGGCCATCACCGGCTTTGGGGTGACCGAACGCGCGCAGTCGTACCACGCCAACCTGATCTATTCGCCGTTCCCGAAACTGGATATCGGCGCCGAACTTATCTTCGGCCAGCGTGCGCTCGAGGACGACCGTGAAGGCGACCTGCGGCGCATCCACACCCACGTCAAGTACAGCTTCTAACGGCAGCATCCCAACAGGAATCCCGACATGTCAACGACAGCAAACGCATTGCCCGCGGGCAAACCGCTGACCGCAGGCCACAAGAAGGTCATCTTCGCCTCGAGCCTGGGCACGGTATTCGAGTGGTACGACTTCTATCTGTACGGATCGCTCGCTGCGATCATCGCCAAGCAGTTCTTCTCGGCGTTGAATCCGGCCAGCGCCTTCATCTTCGCCCTGCTCGCCTTCGCCGCCGGTTTCGCGGTGCGTCCGTTCGGCGCGCTGGTGTTCGGCCGCATCGGCGACATGATCGGGCGCAAGTACACGTTCCTGGTCACCATCGTGATCATGGGCCTGTCGACGTTCCTGGTCGGCGTATTGCCCAGTTACGCCACCATCGGCGTTGCGGCGCCGGTGATCCTGATCGGTTTGCGCATGTTGCAGGGCCTGGCACTGGGCGGCGAATACGGCGGCGCGGCCACCTACGTCGCCGAGCATGCGCCGCAGGGCAAGCGCGGCTTCTACACCAGCTTCATCCAGACCACTGCGACCCTGGGCCTGTTCCTGTCGTTGCTGGTGATCCTGGGCTGCCGCTACTTCCTGGGCACCGAAGCGTTCGAAGCGTGGGGCTGGCGCATTCCTTTCCTGGTATCGGTGGTGCTGCTGGGCGTTTCGGTGTGGATCCGTCTGCAGCTGGCCGAGTCGCCCCTGTTCCAGGAAATGAAGGACCAGGGCAAGACTTCCAAGGCGCCGATCACGGAGAGCTTCTTCTCCAGGAACGGCAAGATCGCGCTGCTGGCCCTGCTGGGCGCCACTGCCGGCCAGGCCGTGGTCTGGTATGCCGGACAGTTCTACGCACTGTTCTTCTTGACCCAGACGCTGAAGATCGACGCCACCACGGCCAACCTGCTGATCGCGGGCAGCCTCATCATCGGTACGCCCTTCTTCATCTTTTTCGGCTGGTGGTCCGACAAAATCGGGCGCAAGCCGATCATCCTGGGCGGCTGTCTGATCGCTGCGCTGACGTTCTTCCCGATCTTCAAGGGACTCACGCACTACGGCAATCCGGCGATGGAGGAAGCGGTAGCGACCAGCCCGGTGGTGGTGATGGCCGATCCGGCGACCTGCAGCTTCCAGTTCGACCCGGTGGGCAAGAAAGTGTTCACCAGCAGCTGCGATATCGCCAAGGCCGCACTGGCCAAGGCGGGCGTGACCTATTCCAACCAGGACGCGGCGGCCGGCACCGTGGCTCGCATCAACGTGGGTACGGCGACGGTCGAGGCATTCGAAGGCGCCGGTCTGGATCCTGCGGCGTTCAAGACCAAGACGGAAGATTTCGGCAAAGCGCTGAAGGCCGACCTGACCACCGCCGGCTATCCCGAGAAGGCCGACCCGGCGCGCATCAACAAGCCGATGGTGCTGTTGCTGCTGACCATCCTGGTCATCTACGTGACCATGGTCTATGGGCCGATCGCTGCCTGGCTGGTGGAGCTGTTCCCCACCAAGATCCGTTACACGTCCATGTCGCTTCCGTACCACATCGGCAACGGCTGGTTCGGCGGCTTCCTGCCCACCATCGCCTTCGCCATGGTGGTGGCCAGCGGCAACATCTACCAGGGCCTGTGGTATCCGATCGTGATCGCGGCGATGACCCTGGTGATCGGCACGCTGTTCCTGCCGGAGACCAAGGACGTGGACATCACCAAGTAAGCTCCCTCGCCGGACCCGGTCCGGACTTGCCTGGCGCCGGCTCGCAAGAGCCGGCGCTTTTTTATCTGGATTCGTATTGGAATGCGGAAGCGAACGCTTTCCGCCAGTGGCGCCTGCGTTGCTGCCGTTGCCGGGGCGTTGCGCTTATTGGGGCGGGGCGGCGAGCTCTTTCGCGCTCAAGTAGCCGTTTCCGTCGACGTCCTGCTTCTTGAACGTGGCGGCCAGACGCTCGCGGTGCTGCTGGCGGGTGATCGCCTGGCCTTTGCCGCCGGGAAGCTCGTCGGCGGTGAGCGCGCCATCGCGGTTGAGGTCGCGCGCGTCGAACGCGTAACCCATCCAGTCCAGATATTCGGACAGACCGACACGGCCGTCGCCATCGCTGTCCATGCGCGCCAGGTAATCGCTGGTCGCGTCGACCTGGGCGAAGACCGGAAGCGGCGCCAGCAGCGCTATCGCGAAACAGAGACATTGCATGGCAGGCATGCGCTCATTGTAGAGCCGAGCTTGCTCGGTTGCTCTTTGCTTCGTATCAAAGCAGCCGAGCAAGCACGGCTCTACAAGGAACCGGATCGGCCTCAATGCGCGGCCAGCGCGTAGCCTTTCAGGCGCATCGAATAGTCCTGCAGCGCGCGGATGCCGCTGGCTTCGGCTTCGTGGCACCAGGCCTGCAGCTGCTTCAACCGCTCCGATGCGTCGTTCGTGCGCGCTTCCAGCAGGGCGCTGAGGCGCGCGCGGTGCTGGACCAGCGCCTGGATGCGCGGACGTTGCGAAACCCAGTGCTGCAGCTGTTCGCGCGCATCGGGTTGCAGCCAACGGCCGTCGTCGGCCAGCCCCTTGCGCAGCCGGCGCGGCAATAGCCGGCGCAGTTTCTCGCCGGCAAGGCGCGCTTCTTCCTTCAACGCCGGTTTCAGCACGTTGCGCTGGTATTCGGTCATGGCCAGGAAGCGGTGCGACAGCAACGCTTTCAGCGTATCGCCGTCGGGCACGGAAATATTCGGGCGCACATCCAGGGTGGGCGCCACCCGCAGCACCTTGGCCAGTCCGACCGATTCCATCGCCTTGATCGCCGCCCAGCCGATATCCACTTCCCAGCGCCGCATCGAAAAGCGCGCCGAGCTAGGGAACGCATGGTGGTTGTTGTGCAGTTCCTCGCCACCGATCCACACGCCCCAGGGGGTCAGGTTGGTGGAGGTGTCGGCCGATTCGAAATTGCGGTAGCCCCACCAATGGCCGAGGCCGTTGACCACGCCGGCGGCCCAGAACGGGATCCACGCCATCTGGATGGCCCATAGCGCGATGCCCGGCAGGCCGAACAGGACGGAATTGGCGAACAGCAGCGCGATCGGGCCGAAGGTCGCATGCGGGGTGTAGAGATGGCGCTCCATCCAGTCGTCCGGCGCGCCCTTGCCGTATTGCTCTATGTCGGCGCGCTGCCAGCGCGCTTCGCGGTACAGCTCGACGCCGCGCCAGAACACGTTGCCGATGCCCTTGAACTGCGGGCTGTGCGGATCCTCCTCGGTTTCCACCTTGGCGTGATGCTTGCGGTGGATGGCCACCCACTCCTTGGTGATCATGGAGGTGGTCAGCCATGTCCAGAAACGGAAGAAGTGGCTGACCAGCGGATGGAAATCCACGCCGCGGTGGGCCTGGCTGCGGTGCAGGTACAAGGTGACCGAAAAGATGGTCAGCTGGGTGAAAACCAGCAGCACGGCAAGCATGCCCCACCAGCCGGGCGCGAGCAGTCCGCCGGACAGGAAATCGAACAGGGCTTGGGGCAGAGCGGGCATGGCGGGTTTCCTTGGAACCGGCGGGAATATGAACGGCGGAATGCATTGCCGGTGCGATAATCATGGGGCCTGCCGGTCCGGTTTTCACCCGTCGCCCGCGTATGGTGTCCGTCCGCCCCGCCCCCACCGGAACCCGCATATTTC
>NZ_PDWS01000040.1 GCF_010093305.1 Pseudoxanthomonas sacheonensis
AACTGGTCGAACGTTTCGATGAGCGGGCGCCGGCTGGTAGCGAGCGGCTGGTGTACAACATTGCAGGTGCCGCTCCGTTGGTGGAGTGGACGGCGAGCTACGGCACGGCCGGCGAGCGTCCCGAACGCCGGCTCGGTGCGATTCGCTGGACGTCGACCCGCGTGGATCATCTCTTCAGCGATCCGCCCGAGCAGATCAGCAGCCGTAGCGGGTCGGGCTGGCGAACTGTGCTGAGCGGCCTGGGCGATGCCCCACCAAGCGACATGCTGGGCCTGCTGCCGGAAGGGTCGGAGCAGGCGAGAGTGGTGGATGCTCACGCGCGCTGGGATCGCGTCGCGTCCCCGCACACCCGCGAGTGGGGGGGGCGAGCAAGCGAGCAGGGCAAGCTTCAGGATCTGATCGGCCTGCGGCTGAAGCACGAGCCGCACGCGGTCAGACTGCTGCGCATGGAACAGGACCTCGACGAAGGCGATGCCCACGCGACAGTCTGCGCGCGCCACCGCGCACTGGCGCAGGCGGATGCGGGTCGTTCCTCGCTGCAGTACCTCGTCGCGCGCTGCACCGAGGACGGACAGGCGCGGGACCAGGCATTCCTCGATGGACATGCGCGCTGGCCCAAGGA
>NZ_PDWS01000041.1 GCF_010093305.1 Pseudoxanthomonas sacheonensis
CTAATTTAAGGGCTGATGGCATCGCATGTAGTGCATGGTGTGGTAGTTTCTAACTCCTGTCAATTTATCGACGATGTGTAGAGCTTAGCGTACGTCGACATCCTCTCAGGGTCCACTTTGCTGTTGACCGGGTCTGTTTTTTTTTTCGCGACTTCGGGTTGGTGGTCGGCACCGGCCGCGCCTTGGCGCGGACGTCCTTCTTCTCGCCCGGAGTCATGCCGCGTTCCTGGCCGGCGTCGATCTCCTCGTCGGTGACGTAGCCGTCGCCATTGATGTCGTACTTGGCGAAATCGTCACTGGTCTTGTGGCCACCGGCGGTGAACTCGGCCAGGGACAGGCGGCTGTCGCCGTCGGCGTCCATCTTCTTGACCTTGTCGGTGCTGGACAGGTTGCCGTCGCCGGCGATGGCGGCACCGGCGAATGCGAACGCGGCCGAGGCGAGGATGATGCGGATCGTCTTCATGGGTATCTCCTGTGGGGGCGGTTCGCCGCCCTGTGTGCGGA
>NZ_PDWS01000042.1 GCF_010093305.1 Pseudoxanthomonas sacheonensis
CGAAAGGTCGAGATGTGAACCCGCCTGTTGATTCAGCCCAAGCTTTTCCAGTAGATCTTGACGCGTGACAGCATCGAGTGGAAGCGCAGCCATACAGATTCACCCTTCGGGCCACACGCGACCCAGATTCGCCTGTGCTGTGGTCGTGAAGCTGCATCAGGGTCCCACAAGGTGTGACCCGGGCGCGTCCTTTTATTCCCAAAAGAAGGGGGGATAATCCGAACACGACACATGCGAGGACAGGTCTATGCATACGTCTGCTGCAAGTCGCGCCTCTTCGACGTACACGTATCCCGCAGTTCTTGACTATGTCCGGATTTCAGACCTGGTTAGATATCCGCGTAGAAGGAGAGGTCAGCCCGACAGCGACTTGGCAGACGTCTTAGCGACGCACGTTATCTTGGGCGCGGCGGAGACTATCGTGGGTGGTAGAGAGGACCTAGTTCACAAGGCAGCCCTCGCTTGGGGTATCCATCCCCGTAACGCTGGGCGGCAGTTCTGGCTATATGAATCCGGCCAGCGCAGACTCACACG
>NZ_PDWS01000043.1 GCF_010093305.1 Pseudoxanthomonas sacheonensis
TCACGTATACTATACGATCTGTAGAGTATGAGTGCATCTTGTGTTCATATGTTCTCTCTAACCTGCCTTGCGACTCGCATGCGTCTCTTTTGGACTACTTATAGTCGTTGTGACCTGTGCTTCTCCTTGGTGTTATAGTTGTTTTTTTTTTTTTTCACTTCGGCGCCGGGGTGATGGCCGAAGGCACCGGTTTCCTGCTTGGCAACCTGGTCGGCAACTTCTCGCTGCAGGCGCAGCGCGACATGGCCACCGATCCTTCGCGGGCGACCAACAACGTGATCGGTGCAGGCCGTCGCCCGGTGTCGAGCATGTCGCCGACGCTGCTCCTGCGCGATGGCAAGGTGCGCATGGTCACCGGCAGCCCCGGCGGCAACACCATCCCGGGCACGGTGATGCAGAGCATCGTCGACGTGGTCGACTTCGGCATGAACATCGCCGAGGCCACCAGCCAGCCGCGCATCCACCAGGAC
>NZ_PDWS01000044.1 GCF_010093305.1 Pseudoxanthomonas sacheonensis
CTGTGATCGTGTCATATCACCACTAGTGCATGATGTCCGTGACACTGTCTGTTTATCCACCTGCATGACTAGACGCGGCGCTCCACCCAGTGGTCATGAATGGATTTGATCATAGCGCGCGTCTCCCAGAAAAACCTATATTATGCTCATCGTCGGCAGCTCCAGATGTGTATACAAGACTGGATTTCCGGCGCCGCTTCGGCGAACCGCGCGAGTGCTTCGGCGGCCGGCAGGTCCGGCATCATCCTGCGCAGCGGCACCGGCCCGCCGTGGATGTGCAGGACCACGCCATGTGGTTCCACCGGACTGCCGAGGCCGACTGCTGGATGCTCTACGACCAGGTTTCTCCGAGCGCATCAGGCCTGCTCGGTTTCTCCATGGGCCGACTGATGCAGGATGGCAAACTCATCGCGTCCTGCTGCCAGGAGGGGGTCATGAGGCTGGTAGATGTGAACGACCTCGACGCCTCAGTAACGTTTCCGCTTGGCCGTGGCACGTGATGTCCTCTGAATGC
>NZ_PDWS01000004.1 GCF_010093305.1 Pseudoxanthomonas sacheonensis
GGCCAGGGAGGGGTGCTTTTGATTTTGCTGTTGTTGTTGCTTTGAGAAAAACCAAAAGCAAGATCAAAAGCCAACCCCTCCCCAACCCTCCCCTGCTTCGCAAGGGAGGGGGCCAAAAGCAGAAGCAGAAGCAAAACGAAGAGAGCGCAATGAACCAAGCCGTCGCCACCACCTCGCTGCAGAAAAACTTCGTCGCCCTCGGCACCATCGTGCGCCGCGAGGTCATGCGCATCCTGCGCATCTGGGGGCAGACCCTGGTGCCGCCGGCGATCACCATGACGTTGTACTTCCTGATCTTCGGCGGGCTGATCGGTTCGCGCATCGGCGACATGGGCGGCTACAGCTACATGGAGTTCATCGTGCCGGGCCTGGTGATGATGAGCGTGATCCAGAACAGCTACGGCAACATCTCCTCCAGTTTCTTCGGCGCCAAGTTCGGCCGCCATATCGAGGAATTGCTGGTCAGCCCGATGCCCAACTGGGTGATCCTGGGCGGCTACGTGGCCGGCGCGGTGTTGCGCGGGCTGATGGTCGGCAGCATCGTGCTGGTGATCGCCATGTTCTTCACCAAGGTGCGCATCCCGCATCCTTTCATCACCCTGACCACGGTGCTGCTGGGCGCCACCATCTTCTCGCTGGCCGGCTTCATCAACGCGGTGTACGCGAAGAAGTTCGACGACGTGGCCATCGTGCCGACCTTCATCCTCACCCCGCTGACCTACCTGGGCGGCGTGTTCTATTCGGTCAAGCTGCTGCCGCCGTGGGCCGAAGCCGCGACCCACGCCAATCCCATCTTCTACATGGTCAATGCGTTCCGCTACGGCCTGCTGGGCACCAGCGACGTGCCGGTGTGGGTGGCTTATGCGCTGATGCTCGGCTTCGTGGTCGGTCTGGGTGCGCTGGGGCTTTGGCTGCTGAAGCGTGGCGTAGGGTTGCGCAGCTAGCGGCCTTGTAGAGCCGAGCTTGCTCGGCTGCCTTTCGCGTGGACTCGGGCCTTCGCGTGTATTTAAAAAGCAGCCGAGCAAGCTCGGCTCTACAAGAGGGCGAGGAGCATCGCATGCGGATCCTGGTGTTGGGAGCGGGCGGAACCGGAGGCTACTTCGGTGGGCGACTGGCGCAATCCGGAGCGGACGTGACTTTTCTCGTGCGCTCCGCGCGCGCGCTGCAACTGGAGCGCAACGGGCTGCAGATCCGCAGCCCGCTCGGCGATGCGGATTTTCCGGTCGCGTACGTCGTCGCCGAAAATCTGAAGCCGCTGGCGACCGAAAAACCATTCGACCTCGTGCTGCTGAGCTGCAAGGCCTACGACTTGGACAGCTCGCTCGACGCCATCGCTCCGGCGGTCGGCCCGCAGACCACGGTCATGCCCATCCTCAACGGTCTGCTGCACTATGCGGCGCTGGATGCGCGCTTCGGCCGCGAACGCGTGCTCGGCGGGTTGTGCTTCATCAGTGCGATGAAAGGTCCCGATGGCGAAGTGCTGCATCTCGGCAAGCCGGCGTCGATCACTTTCGGCGAGCGTGAGGGCGATCCCGACAGCGCGCGCGTACGGAACTTCGCTCGACTTTGCCAACAGGCTGGCCTGGATCATCTGGCTTCGCCCGATATCCATCAACAGCTCTGGATCAAGTACAGCTTCCTGACCACGCTTGCCGCAGGGACTTGTCTGATGCGCGCCAGCGTTGGACGCATCGTGGCAGGCGAGGGCGGCGTCGGTTTCATGCGTGCGCTCTACCGCGAATGCGTGGCGGTAGCGGGAGCGGCCGGCCGATCCATTCCCGAAACCGCGCAGGCCACTGCATTAGCCACGCTCACCCAGGCTGACTCGCCGGTCAAAGCATCGATGCTGCGCGACCTGGAGGTGGGACAGAAAGTGGAAGCCGCGCACATCGTCGGCGACATGCTGCATCGCGCGCAGCAGGCGCAACTGCAGGCACCGCTATTGGCGGCGGCGTGGTGCCACCTGCAGGCTTACGAAGCGGGACTGATCGCGTAATCCGTCAATCGCAAACGGCGCCCTCGCCCTGCGGGCGGCATTGCTCCGGAAAACCGTGTTTCTTCCAATAATCCAGGATGCCGTTGTCGCGCAGATAATCCTGGAAAGCAGGATCGCGACGTAGATAGGCCAGGTCCTTGGTCCACAGCAACAGGTCCCAGCTTGAATACGAGCGCTCGCGCAGCACGTCGAGTTTGCCGATCAAGTCGGCTGCATGGATGCTGGCATCGGGCATCAGCACACGATTGAAGTTCAGCAATCCGGTCTCCGCTTCGAACTTCCGCATCTCGGCTTCGGCCTGCGGCCAATAAGCCGGATCGACCAGCGCGCGAGAACTGGCGACATAGGAGGCCTTGAGCCGGCCTGCCTCGGTGTCGTGCAGGGCATCGTTGTCGAAGTCCTGCGCGGCGATGCGCGTAGCGGCGGCGTAATCTTTGCGCCAGACTGCATTGAACCAACGGCCATAGGTAGCGAAGATGTCGCTGCGCTCGAACTGCGCACGCGCGTCTTCGTGCCGCCCCAGAGTGTCGAGGATGCGGCCCAGGGTGAAGCGTTTGCCTGGATTGATGGGATCGCGCGCCACATCCTCGCGCACTATCGCCTCGGCTTGCTGCAGATAACCGAGTTGCGACATTGTCATGGCTTGCTGATAGCGGGCCGGATAGAAGTTCGGTGCCAGCGTGGTGGTTTTCGCCAGCAAAGCCAGACAAGGTTCCCAGCGGTTGTCGCGGCATGCCGCGGTGGCCTGCAGGAAGTAAGGTTCGGGCAGGGACGGATCCAGCCGCTGGGTGATGGAGGCTTCCTGCATGGCCTCGGCGCGCAGCGCGGTGGCCAGATGCGGGCGCCGGTAGGCGCGCGTACCCAGCGCCGAGGCCAGTCCCGCATGGGCGCGCGCATCGTCCGGACGCTCGCGGGTCAATGCGCGGAATTCGGCTTCCGCCGGTTCGACCGTTCTATCGACAGCGCCTTGTCGGCTGCGCAGCAAGGCCTGCGCGGCCAGATAGCGGCGCAGAAATTCGGCATCGCCGCTTTTCGCCACGGATCCTGCCGTCAGGCCCATCTTCAAGGTGAGCGAAGTCGCCACGGCTTGCGCGATCTCGCGTTGCAGGGCCAGCACTTCGGTGGCATCGCGGTCGAAATCCCTGGCCCATAGCGTGCGGCCGCTACCGGCTTCGATCAGGCGCAGGCGGATGCGCAGGTGTTGCCCGGCCTGTTGCAGGCTGCCTTCCAGGGCATGGGTGATGCCCAGGCGCCGGGTCAGTCGGGTCGGGTCGGTGGATTCGGCCGCGGCAATCACGGTGGATTCGCGCGCGATCACGCGCAGGCCGTCGATCTGCGCCAGCGTGCCGATCAATTCTTCGCCCAGACCGTCGGCAAGTTCGCGGCCGACACCGTCGTTGCCGATGGCTTTGAGCGGCATCACCACCAGGGTCGGCATAGTGGCCGGCCCGGCTTTCGGAGCGGGGGGAGCCGGGGGCGGAGAAGACGCGTCACGCCACCAGGCCGCCGCTGCCGCCAACAACGCCGCCACGACCACGGCAAGCAGCCAAAGACGACGCTTGCTGTTCAGTGCCGGGATTGCGCCCGAGTCGTCAACCTCCAGAGCGCGACGATCGGATTGGACACGCCGCTCTTCCTGCAGCGGCACGGAATCGGCCGCCGCCTCCCGCGCAGGCAGGTCGAAACGATACCCCGTGCCATGCAGGGTATGCAGCAGGCGCGGATGCTGCGCGTCTTCGCCCAGCGCATGCCGCAGCAGGGTCACCACCCGGTTCAGTACGCCCGGGGTGACATGGCGGTGACCCCAGACCGCATCCAGGATGTCGTCGCGGGTGAAGACCTGCCCGGGCGCGCACGCCAGCAGGGACAGCACGGCGAAGGCCTTGGGCTCCAGCGGCTGCTCGGCACCACCGCGCAACAAGCGGCGGCCGGCGAAATCGATCACCACATCGTCGAAGGCTAGATTGGCCGGTTGGGGTGGGGTCATGGCGGGCATTGTCGAAAAAACCCTGTGCTTTCAAGCATACGCGCAAAGCCCATTGGCCCGGCCTAAGCATTCCCCAAGCTTTTCCGACAAAGCATCTGCGCAACCTGCGGGCGTCCTCAAGACCTGCCGGCGTGTCGGCGGGAAGCTGGCGACGCCGGGAACGACCCGGTTCACCGCCAAGGAAACCGCCATGAACGTCCGCACCTGCCTCACCCTCCTGCCACTGTTCGCCTCACTCGGCGTCGCTTCCGTCCACGCAACCGAAGTGCCGGTCGGCGAAGCCGACATCGTGGTCGATTGCGCCAGGCCGGCCCTGCCCAGCCAGCGCGAAGTCGGCGAGACGACCGGCCAGTACAACTTCAGCCAGGTCTACGCCACCCGCGCCCGCCTGATGGCCGAAGCCCACCGCGCCTGCCGGCGCGAGGGCGTAACGCGGGTCCGGCTGGTGATGGCGCCGCCCGCACGCGAGTCCACCCGCACGGTCGCGCAAACGAATGCGCCGCGGTGAAGTCCATGCCACCAAGGAGAATCCCATGATCGAGTTCACCTCCTTGGTGAAATCGGCAGCGGTTGTGGTTGCGCTGTGGCTCGCCCCGACTGCCCCTGGTGTTGCCCAATCTGCCGGAGAGAGCGGGAAGGAATTGCTCAGGACCCAGGACGAATGGGCGGCGGCGCGGGTCAAGCGCGATGTCGCGTATCTCGAGCGCCTGTACGCCAAAGAATTCCGCGTCCATTCCATGAATGGCTCGGTCGTAAGCCGCGAGGCCGATATCGGATTATTCGCTTCGGGAGAACTGAAGCCGGATCGAGTCGAAGACCAGGACATGGAAATATCCGTGTACGGCGACACGGCATTGGTGACCGGCATCGAGAACGTGGCCGGCACCTATAAGGGAAATTACGGTGCCATGGCGCTGCGCTTCCTCAACGTATTCGTGCGCCGCGACGGGCGCTGGCAGCTGGTCATCCACCAGTCGACCCTGGTGCCGAAGGAATGACGCCCGTAGGTCGGGGCTACGTCCCCGACGCTCTGAAAATTGGCCGAGCGTCGGGGGCGTAGCCCCGACCTACGGCAGACGGAAGAATTCGCGTGCCGTCGCCGTCGTTATCGCCGCTGTGGTCGCCACGTCTTCGCCACGATCGTGCGCCAGCTCTTCCACGATATGCGCCAGGTATTTGGGTTCGTTGCGGTGGTGCGAAGGCTTTGGCTTGACCGTGCGCGGCAGCAGATAGGGCGCGTCGGTCTCTATCATCAGACGGTCGGCGGGAATGCTCTTCACCAGTTCGCGCAGGTGCAGGCCGCGGCGCTCGTCGCACAGCCAGCCGGTGATGCCGATGTACCAGTCGCGGTCCAGGTAGTCGAACATCTCCTCGCGGGTGCCGGTGAAGCAGTGCACCACCGCCGGTCCGATGCGGCCTTCGAAATTCTTCATCGTCGCCATGAAATCGGCATGCGCTTCGCGCTGGTGCAGGAACAGCGGTTTGCCGTTCTCCGAGGCAAGCTGTAGCTGGCGCTCGAATGCTTTGCGCTGGGCCGGACGCGGCGAAAAGTCGCGGAAGTAATCCAGGCCGCATTCGCCCACCGCCACCACTTCCGGATGCGCGTGCAGGGCGCGCATTTCGGCGTCGCATTCGTCGGTGTATTCCAGCGCGTGGTGCGGATGCACGCCGGCGGTGGCGAACAGGAAGCCCGGGTGCGCCTGGGCCAGCGCCAGCGCCTTGGGCGAATGCTCGCGGCTGGCGCCGGTGATCATCATCTGCACCACGCCCGCATCGCGTGCGCGTTGCAGCACCGCGTCGCGGTCGGGGTCGAAACTGTCGTGGGTGAGGTTGGCGCCGATGTCGATGAGTTGCATGCGGCGAAGTTTAGAGGGTGTGGCGAACTTTGGGTCTCTCTCGCTCCGATTCTGCGGAGAAGCCAAGGCCCGGGTTCTTCGCGAAAAGCCGGGCCCTCACCCTGCGCTTCGCGCGTCCCTCTCCCGCGATGCGGGAGAGGGGTTTAGGCTGAGAGTGATCAGTTCAACTGGCAAGACGCCGGCTTGCTCGAGGTGAATAGCGCCGAGGTCGCCCACTCCGGATGGTCGATGAACGGATTGCGGTTGCCCTGGAAGCTGTAGATCACTTCGTTGCGCTCCTGCTCGGCCGCATCCGGCGGATCGGCCTGATGCCATGCCAGCAGCGTGGAGAGCAAGCCCATGTAGGCGGGCGAGGCGGAAGTGATGACGATCAGACTGCGGTTGTCGGTCAGCTCCAGATCCGGCTCGGACTGACCGGTGCCCGGGTGGGCGTCGCCTTCGTAGCGGATCGCCATGTACAGCACGGCGCGGGCGATGTCGCCGCGGCGGTGGCCCCAGGTTTCGAACGAGCCGCTGTTGCCGTCCGGACCCTTGAACCAGTTGCCGTTGCCGGGGTAGGTCCCGCTGCCGCCGCCGAAGCCGTTGTTGGCTTCGGTGGCGCGCTCGCTGCAGCCGGACGACTGCGCGCAGGCCGCGTACGGCTTGTTGCCGCGGTCGGCGTTGTAGGCGGTGTCGCTGAGGTACAGCATGTGGGTGTCGGTGTACGGCGCGTACGGCAGGCCCAGATCGCCGGTGGCGCTGCCGAAGCCGAGCGAGTTGGGCCACGTGTGCTCGCGGTTGTAGGTGATGCCGCTGCCGGTGCCCGCGCGCTCGCTGCCCTTGAGGTAGCTGCGGTTGCGGTAGACGTCGAGGATGCGGCCGGCGTTGTTGGGGTCTTCGTCGGCGATTTCCAGGATGGTCCAGGTGTTGGTGGTGCCGCCGCTGTAGGGATACGCAGTGTGGCCCTTGATGGTGGCGTGCAGCGAGCAGCGCAGCTGCTGTGCGCTGCTGGCGTTGACGTGCGAATAGTAGTCGCCACCGCCGCCGCCGGCGACGCTGAAATCGATCGCCGTGTCCTGCGCGGGATGCGCGCCGCCGGCATCGGTGACTTTGCTGGCCACCACGCGGAAGGTGCAGCTTTCGCCGCCATGCAGCGCGGTGTTGGTGGAAACCAGGAACGCGCTGCCGGAGCTGGCATGGCTCAGCGGCACATTGCCCGAAGTACCGCAGACCAGAGTGAAGGCGCCGCTGGCCAGGGTTACCGATTCGCTGAAGCCGACCGAAAGATCGCCCGCGGCGGGAAAGCCGGTCGCGCCCTGGGCAGGATTGGTGCTGGTCACTGCCGGCGGCGGATTGGGCGCGGAGAAACTCTGGTTGTTGTTGCAGCCGCCGAAAGTCTGCGTAGCCGAACTGCGCCAGGTGAAATTGGCCAGGGCACCGCTGCCGCCCAGTTGCAGCGAAGTGCCGGCGGCGGTGCTGCCGGTTTCCGACACCGGCAGGTTGCTGCTGGTAAGGCCGGCGGCCGGGCCGTTGCTGGCGGTGATGGCCCCTTCGTAGCTCAGGAACTGGACCACGCCACCGCTGCCGTTGACCAGCGCCATGCCGTCGTTGCTGCCGTTCTGGATGCCGTTGCTCGGATAACTGAGCGTGGCGATGCGCACGCTGCCGCCGCAGCTCACCAGGCTGCCGGCAGGCACCAGATCGTTGTCGTAGGTGGTCGCCGCGCCCGGCGAGGAGCCGTTGTACAGATAGATGCGGTAGGCGCCGAGGCTTTCGCCGGCGGTGGCGACCACCTCGATGCGTTCGCCGACATCGCCGCTGGCGGTGGCGTCGTCGTAATGCACTTCGTTGATGAAGACCTCGGCGTGGGCGTAGCCGCACAGCGGCAGCAGGGCGAGGGCGAGCAAACGGGGAAAAGCGGACCTGGACGACATCGGCGAATCCTTTCGAAGGGGTCTGGCCGCAATCTAGCCCATGCGGATGACAGCCGCCACCGCACTCCGTCGCATTCCGGACCTGCAATCGGCGCGCGTTCCCGTTAGCCTTTGTCGATGGTATTGCCGTCTTTTCCCATCCAGGCCCTGCTGCCGCAGATCCGCACCTCGCTGGCGGCGCACCCGCGCCTGGTGCTGGAAGCGCCGCCCGGCGCCGGCAAGACCACCCAGGTGCCGCTGGCCTTGCTCGACGAGGCGTGGCTGGCCGGACGCAAGATCGTGATGCTGGAACCGCGCCGGGTAGCCGCGCGCGCCGCCGCCGGTTTCATGGCCGGGCAACTGGGCGAAGCGGTGGGCGAAACCGTGGGCTACCGGATCCGTTTCGAGAACAAGGTTTCGGCCCGTACCCGCGTGGAAGTGGTCACCGAAGGCATCCTCACCCGCATGCTGCAGGACGATCCGATGCTGGAAGGTATCGGCGCGCTGCTGTTCGACGAATTCCACGAACGCCACCTCGCCGGCGATCTGGGTCTGGCGCTGGCGCTCGATGTGCAGGAGCAGCTGCGCGAGGATCTGCGCATCGTGGTGATGTCTGCCACGTTGGATGGCGAGAAGCTCGCCCGCTTCCTCGACGCGCCCAGGTTGAGCAGCGAAGGCCGCAGTTATCCGGTGACTGTCGCGCACTTCGCGGGACGACGCGACGAATCGCTCGAATCCCAGGCCAGGCGCGCGGTGGAAGAGTCGCTGGAAAAGCATCCGGGCGATGTGCTGGTTTTTTTGCCGGGGCAGCGGGAGATCGCGCGAGTGGAGGCGGCATTAAGCCCCTCTCCCCCCGGGAGAGGGGTTGGGGTGAGGGTACGGCGAAGTAGCGATGGTCCAGACATGACTGACTACACCGTACCTCAGCCGCTTGAGGCGGCTTCGATATCCGCCCCTTCGGGGCACCCCGTATCAAGTACGGGGCAGGCTCTTCTCCCGAAGGGAGAAGGGAAAGAGATCGTCATCCTCCCCCTCCACGGCGAACTCTCCATCGAACAGCAATCCCAAGCCCTGCAGCCCGACCCGCAAGGCCGCCGCCGCGTGGTGCTGGCCACCAACGTCGCCGAATCCAGCGTGACCCTGCCCGGGGTGCGCGTGGTGATCGACAGCGGCCTGGCGCGCGAGCCGCGCTACGATCCCAACAGCGGTTTCGCACGACTGCAGATCGTCAACATCTCGCAAGCCTCGGCCGACCAACGCGCCGGACGCGCGGGCCGTGTCGCCGAGGGCTGGGCGTATCGCCTGTGGCCGCAGTCGCAACGGCTGGAGCCGCAGCGCCGGCCCGAGATCGCGCAAGTCGAACTAGCGTCGCTCGCACTCGAACTCGCGGCATGGGGCAGCGACGCCTTGCGTTTCGTAGACCCACCGCCTCCCGGTGCGTTGTCGGCCGCGCGCGATCTATTGCGCCGCCTGGACGCACTGGCCGGGTCGGGCTCCATTACCGCGCTGGGCAAACGCATGCTCACGCTCGGCACCCACCCGCGTCTGGCGGCCATGCTGCTGTCCGCGCAGGGCGAAGAAGACCGGGCGCTGGCCTGCGATCTGGCGGCGCTGGTGGAAGCGCGCGATCCGTTGCGCAATGGTGGCGATGCGCTGGCTGCGCGCTGGCACGCATTGGCGGCGTTCCGGCAAGGCCGCGTCGCCGGCGATGCGCACCGTTCCGGCCTGGCGGCCATCGACGCGGCGGCCAAACAATGGCGTCGCCGCCTGCGGATCGATGCTGCGCCTACCCGCGAAGTCGAAGCGCACCGTCTAGGCGATCTGCTGGCGCATGCCTTTCCCGACCGCATCGCGCATCAGCACCCGCTCGACCCGCGCCGCTATCAGTTGGCCAACGGACGCATGGCCCGGGTGTTCGACGACAGCGCGATCTACGGCGAACCCTGGATAGTGGCCAGCGACTTGCGCTACGAAGCCAAGGACGCACTGATCCTGCGCGCCGCGCCTGTCGACGAAGCACGGTTGCGCCGCGACTTCCCGCAACGTTTCGTCAGCGAAGACGCAGTGCGCTGGGATGCGGGCCGGCGCGTGCTGCAGGCGCAGCGCGAGACCCGCTTCGATCAGATAGTGCTGGAAACCAGACCGGCCGGCCGCGTCGATCCGCAGCACGCCGCCGCCGCATTGACCGAGGCGGTGCGCGAACTGGGGTTGGATTCGCTGCCATGGAGCGAGCCGTTGCGGCAATGGCGGGAACGGGTTCTTTCGTTGCGCGAATGGATGCCGGAACTCGAGTTGCCCGATCTTTCCGAGCAGGCATTGGTCGATTCACTGGCCGCGTGGCTCAAGCCCGCCTTCGTCGGCAAGACTCGCCTGGATGCCCTTGGCGAGGAAGAGCTCGCCGACGCCTTGAAATCCGGCCTCGACTGGAGCCAGCGCCAGCGCGTGGACCGGCTTGCTCCCGTCCGCATCGCGGTACCTTCCGGCATGGAGCGCAAGATCGAATACACGCATGGCCATTCGCCGGTATTGGCGGTGAAACTGCAGGAACTTTTCGGCCTGGCCGATACGCCGCGCGTCGCCGACGGGCGCATCCCCGTCATCTTGCATCTGCTGTCGCCGGGCGGAAAGCCGCTGCAAGTCACCCAGGATCTGCGTGGTTTCTGGGAGCGTACTTATCCGGAAGTGAAGAAGGAGATGAAGGGAAGGTATCCGCGGCATCCGTGGCCTGACGATCCCTGGACCGCGACGGCCACGCACCGCGCCAAGCCGCGCGGCACATGACGCTGCGCATTCAGCGTAGGGCAGGCCACGAACGCACGCGCTAACACGCTTTGAACATACGACAGCGGACACTGCAAACCTTCCACAGGACCATGGGACGACACCTATGAGCAGGCTCACCATCATCACCGACCGCGCCATGGAACTGGCCAGCCAAGCCGGCTCCAGCCTGAAAAGCGCGGTTCCCAGCGCGGACAAACTGTTGCAGACCGGCGCTGCGTTAGGCGCAGTGAAAGCCGGCGGCAAGCTGGCGGTCGGTTTCGTGCGGCGCAATCCCGTCGTTTCCATCGCGGCGGCATTGGGCGTAGGCGTGCTCGCCTATGCCGCGCACCGCAAGCGCAAGAGGGACGCCTTGAATGCACCGATCGAGGGCAAGTCCAAGCGCATCGAAGCCAAACGCGTCAACGGCACCGGCAAGACCCGCAGTTCGACGACTGCGCGCGCCCCGCGCGCGCGCAAGCCAACGGCGCCTTCCGCCGAAGCCTAAGGACGATACGTTGTTGTTGTAGGAGCGGGCCCTGCCCGCGATGCTTTTAATTGCCAAAAACAAAAGCGTCGCGGGCAGGGCCCGCTCTTACAAAGTTCTCCATTCGCCGGGCAGCAGGCCGTCCAGGCGATGCTCGCCGACCGCGACCCGCACCAACCGCAGCGTCGGCAATCCGACCGCCGCGGTCATGCGCCGCACCTGCCGGTTGCGGCCTTCGCTGATGGTCAGTTCTATCCACGCATCGGGCACTGTTTTGCGGAAACGCACCGGCGGATCGCGCGGCCACAGGTCCGGCGCCGTCTCCAGCGCGCGCGCCTTGGCCGGCAGGGTAACTCCGTCGTTCAACCGCACGCCGTCGCGCAGCAGCGACAATTGTTCTTCCACCACTATGCCTTCCACTTGCACCCAGTAGGTTTTCGGCTGCTTGTGCCGCGGATCGGTCAGCCGGTGCGCCAGTGCGCCATCGTCGGTCAGCAGCAACAGTCCCTCGCTGTCGTAGTCCAGACGGCCGGCCGCGTACACATCCGCCGGCAAGCCGAACTCGGCCAGCGTGCGGCGCGCCGGTTCGCTGCGGTCGGTGAACTGGCAGAGGACGTTGAAGGGTTTATTGAAGGCAATGAGCATGCGGACAGCACGGTAGAAAAAAAGTGTAGACGGCGAGAGGTAATCCGTATGATCGTCATCCCAGCGAAAGCGGGGATCCATTTTTTGCCGTTACTGATGCCTTGTGAAACAGAGTCAAGATCAAGATGGATCCCCGCTTTCGCTGGGATGACGACTCAAACTCCACCGGGGGTACCGTTACTCCCGCCGAAGCCTTACGAGGCCGGCTTCACGAACCGCAACGTCATCCGGTCGCTTTCCCCGATCGCCTTGTACTTGGCATCGTCCGCGGCCTCGTGGTCGTTCACCGGCGGCAGCGTCCACACGCCGTTTGGGTGGTCCTTGGTGTCGCGCGGATTGGCGTTGACCTCGCTCTTTTCCTGCAGTTTGAAACCCGCCGCCTCGGCCATCGCGATCACTTGTGCCTGACCCACGTAGCCGCTCTTGTCGTCGGCCGGCACGTCCGCCTTGGCGCGATGTTCCACCACGCCCAGCACGCCGCCCGGCTTGAGCACGGCGAAGAAGCCCTTGAACATGCCTTCGGCTTGGCCCGCACTGCGCCAGTTGTGCACGTTGCGGAAGGTCACCACCAGATCCGCCGAATCGGCCGGGCCGAACACCGGCGCCTTGGGGTCGTAACCCACCACTTTTGCTTTACCGTACTGCGCCGGGGCGGCGCCGAACTTGGTTTCCAGCGTGGTTTTGTTCTTCTGTTGATAGTCGCGGTTGCGACCCTCGGCCACGCTGGCCGGATCGACCACGGCGGCGATGTACTGGCCACCGTCGCGCAGGTAAGGCGCCAGGATTTCCGAATACCAGCCGCCGCCGGGAGTGATCTCGATCACCGTCTGTGCAGGCGAAAGACCGAAGAAGGTCAGCGTTTCCTTCGGATGGCGGTAGCCGTCGCGCGCCACGTTGGCCGGGTCGCGCCAGCTGCCTGCCAGTACGGCGTCCAGGGCCGAAGCGGCGGTGGTTTCGCTTTTGGTTGCCGATGCGGGCGCGCTTTGCGCATGCGCGCCGGTCGCTGCGGACAGGGCCAAGGCGACGCCGAGGAACAGGGAAATACGATTCATGCAAAGCACTCCGCGTTTGAAAGTGCGGCGAGCCTATCACGCGCTCCGCAAAGACCCGTTGCAAAGTAGGTCGGGGCTACGCCCCCGACGCTCTTGGCGCACGTGTAAAGCTTCCGTCGGCCGCATAGGGCCGACCTACGCTAAGCCAGTAAGGCTTCCGTCGGCCACGTGGGGCCGACCCACGCTACGCCAAGCGCAACGCGTCCGGATAAGGCGGTGTGTCCGGATAATCGCCCGCCCGCAACCGGGCCTGCAAAGTACGCCACCATTCCACGTCGAAGATCTCGCCATGCGCCGCCTTCAACGCTTCCATCAGCGGCGGAGACAGGCCGAGGAACTTGGGGAACTGTTCCGGAAAGATATCGTTGGGCGCGGCGTAGAACCAGCCGTCCTCCATCTCTTCCTCATGATGGTGCGGCTGTGGGATGGCGCGGAAGTTGCACTCGGTCATCAGGCACAACTCGTCGTAGTCGTAGAACACCGCGCGGCCGTGCCCCGATACGCCGAAATTCTTCAGCAGCATGTCGCCGGGAAAGATGTTGTTGCGGGCCAGGTCCTTGATCGCCTGCCCGTAGTCGATCGCGGCCAGACGCGCGGCCTCCAGCGACTGCTCGCGCACGTACAGGTTAAGCGGACGCATGCGCCGTTCCACGTAGCACAGGTGCACCACGATGTCCTGGCCGTCCTCGCTGATGCCGTTGGCGCAGGTTTCGCGCAATTCCTGCAGCAGGGCCGGCGCGAAACGCGCGCTCGGAAAACGCAGGAACCGGTAAGGCTGCGCATCCACCAGCCGGCCGACGCGGTCGTGATGGAACACCAGCGAATACTTGGCCTCCACCTCCGCGCGGTTCATTTCCTTCGGGTAGGCGAAGCGGTCGCGTATCACCTTGAACACCAGCGGATAGCTGGGCAGGGTGAACACCGCCATGACCATGCCGCGTTCGCCCTCGGCCTGGGTCAGCAATTCATGCGGTTGCGCGGCGAAATGGCGGAAGAAGGTGCGGAAGCGTTCGGTCTTGCCCTGCTTGGCGCGCCCCAGCACGGTGTAGATCTCGTCGATGGGCTTGCCGGGCAGCAGCGTGCGCAGGAACACCACCGCATCGCCCACCGTGCCCAGGTCGGCGTGGAAATAACTGCGCGAATAGCTGAACAGGTGCACCACGTCGGCGCGGTGGGTCAGCACCGCGTCCACGCGCAGGCCGGCGTCGTCGTTGACCAGTGCGATGACGAAAGGAGAGAAGCGGTGTTCGCCGAACACGCGGCCGATCAGGTAGGCGCGGCGCTCGCGGTAGAACACCGTTTCCAGCAGCTCCACCGAACGCAGCGGGTTCGGGCCCCAGTGCGCGAGATCGTCCTGCAGACGTACCGCGATCGATGCCGCGCAACGCGTGCGGTGCGCATAAGGCACGTCGAAGCGGTAGTCGCCCAGCACCCGGGTGAAGGTGTCGACCGGGCGCAGTTCCGACACCGCATAGCTGTGCCGTTCCACCGGGTGGGTGATGGCATCGGTGGGTTCTATATCCAGGGCCACGAATTCCACCGAGGTATCCACGCCCTGGGTGCTGAAGAAACGGCGGGTGAGGGTGTTGTAGAAAGTCTTGAACAGTTCGCGGTCGATCAGCCCGTCGATCAACCGCTCGTAGGCGTCGCGTATCGAAGACCACAAGGCATGGTCGTGCGCACGCCCCTGCAGCGTCGCCTCCAGGCGCAGCATGCATTCGGCGATGCATTGATCGTAAAGTTCGATGCGCTCGACCGCATCGATGCGCGCCGCGGCCCAGTCGCGCGTCTCGAAACGCAGCTTCGCCCGCCGGCTGATATCGGCGAAGCGGGCGTGGTAGTCCTCGAACGAATCGCGGATGAGGGCGGCGTAGATGTCGGCGGGTTCCATGGCTGCATCGTAATGGCAATCGGTCCGCGGGCAGTCCGGCGACCGCTTGCGTTACTTGGCGGCGGCGGCCTGACTCAGCAGCCAGCTGCGCATGGTCTGGAATCCAGCAAGCTGCAGGCTGCGCTCCGGATACACCAGATAATGCGCGAACTCGGCCTTGAGCCGTTTGCTGGTCAGCCGCACCAGACGCCCGCTATCGATCAACGGTTGCGCCAGGGTCAGCCGCGCCAGCGCCACGCCCAGGCCTTGGGCGGCGGCCTGATGCAGGGTTTCGGTATCGTCGAAGGCGGCGACATGCCGTGCCGGCGCCTTGCCGCCGAACGCGGCGAACCAGTCCTTCCAGCGATTGGCCGGATCGCCCAGCAACGGCAGCGTCGCGATCTTCGCGAGCGCCGGTTTGCCGTGCTTTTGCAGAAAGCCGGGACTGGCCACGGGAGTGATCCATTCGTCGAACAGGAACTCGGCCTTGATGCCCGGCCACTTTCCCGCACCCAACCGCAGCGCGGCGTCGACCGGCTCGCGCTCGAAGTCGACCACATGCGTGCTCGCCTGCAGACTCAGGCCCAGTTCGGGATGGCGGGAAAGGAAATGCGGTAGCCGCGGCACCAGCCAGGCCGTGGCCATCGACGGAATCAGGCTGAGCGTCAGCAGATTGTCGGTACGCGCACTGAGCCGGCGCAGCGCATGCTCGATGGCGTCGATCGGCTCTGCCACCGCATCGAACAGGCGCTGCCCTTGCGGCGTCAGCACCACTCCGCGCGGACCTCGCGCCAGCAGCCGCTGGCCTACGCGTTCCTCCAGCAAGCGCATGCGGTGGCTCAGGGCGCTGACGGTCAGATGCATGGCCTCGGCGGCACGGGTCAGGTTGCCCAGGCGGGCGGCGATGACGAAAGCATCTATCTGGTCCAGCGGGGGGCGGCTCATATTGAATTCACCTCAAGTCTTACTTGCCGAAGTTTCGCTTTTTCGAGAGAAAGAATGAGCCTAACTTTGCTCATATTCAAGCCGGATGGGCCGGCGGAGGAGAGCACCATGGCTAGCAGCTTCTACAAATCCTGGTGGCGGGAAATGGGCGCCATCAGCCGCGGAATGATGTTCGTCGAAGGCAATATCGCGACCCCGGCCTCGTTGGACCGTACCGCGCCCACCGCACATAGCGTTCCGACAGCGAACGGTCGGCCGCAGTCGGTGTCCGTGGGACTCAGGAAAAAGGCCGATCGCCTGTATCGGGATTTCCTGCTGCTGGGCGGACGTCCGGTGACGCCCGGCCACAACGACGACATCAACGAACCCTTCCCGCAGATCGACGAAGACGAGCCTGTGCCCGTAATCCGGTCCAGGCTGCCGAAGCGCGCCAGAACCCCGCAACCGCAAGCCTGCGCGACCTGCTGAACCAGCCGGCAGACCGCCATGCAGGAATGCATGGAGTCCACACCATGAACACCAATCTCGTTTTTCCACTCGCCGTTCTGGCATTCCTGGCAACGGCCACGGCCGCGGCGAGTCTCATAAGCTTCCCGGCCGACGCGCCGGTCGATGGCCGCATCGTCGATCTGCCCGTGGTCACCGTACGCGCCTTGCCGCAAGATGCCGTTTATTTCCGAGCGCACCGCATCGTCGATCTTCCCCGGATCACGGTGCGTCCGGAGTCGGCGGACCTGGCGCTGTTCCTGGCGGACAACACGGCGCGCATCGTTCACTCGCCGGTGCTGTCGCCGCAGGCCTCGGTGCTGGACAGGCAGATGGCCGCCTCCAGTGCGCTCGTCGCTGTGCGTTGAGGCGGCATCGTGATCGCACGTCTCTGGCATGGCGTCACCCTCGCCGAAAAAGCAGCGGAATACCTCGCCTTCCTGCAGGCCCGCGCGGTGCCCGATTACCGCGCGACCCCGGGCAATCTGTCGGTGGACATCCTGCATCGCACGACAGGCACGGTGACCCATTACATGATCGTCACCCATTGGGAATCGACGCAGGCGATCGAAGCCTTCGCCGGAGCCGACATCGACCGTGCGAAGTACTACCGCGAAGACGTGGATTTCCTGCTGGAGTTCGAGCCGACGGTGCAGCATTACGAAGTGCACGCTTCCGCATGACAGTGGCGAACATGGCGTGCCGCAACGCCACCTACGGTAACCGCCACTACGGTATAAGAAAGAAGCCCGGATTGTCCGGGCTTCTTTCTTGTGCGAGGGGTGCATCGTTCAAGAGGCTTGATGATCGGGTCGGCGATCTCGTTGTCCTTATCGTGTCCTTTCGTGTCGATGCGCATCCAACTCATTGTCCGCGCCATCGTCTTCACTGACATCGGATAGAGACACCGACCTCACTTCTGTGAGTCTGCGACCGTTGCCGGGATGTGTGCATAACGTCGCAAAAAATCCATTCATGAACATGATATTTAATTCCATGCATTTCAGAGCCGCTGGGGAGCGGATGAAGTGAGACGGCGGACAAGCATGTTCGGCGCAGGGGGAATACATGGCAGAGATAGAGTTGAAGATCGTTTCCGATCATCGGGACGGTTTGTTGATCGCGTTGGGCGAAGTTCTGGTCGCCAATCGTTTTTTATTGCTGCGCCACCGCCGCATGAATACGGATGCGGGCGTGCTGATGTCGCTTGTCGTGCAGGGACCGGAGGCCAATCTGCTGTCGCTGGAAGAGCAGCTGGGCACTCACTGGATGGTGAAAAGCCTGGAGGCCGGGCCCTACGATCCGAACGCTACCGCGCCATTGACGCCGCCGCCCGCGCCCGTAGCGAGCGCGTCGCTTCCACCGGCGCCCGTTCCTTCGGTACCGGCGCAAACGCAGGCCGCCGCCAGCGGCAGCAACGGGGGCGCCGATAAGAAACGCATCGAAGCGCTGCTGCCGCAGGTCGCTCGCGATTATCCGCAGATCTTCGGCGCGGTGATGGGGTTGGAGCGCAACATGGAACCGTCGCAGCGCGAAGCGTCCATGCGCTACGTCGGCGCGCGGGTGGGCGCGTGGGTGTACAAGCGCGACTTCGCGCTGGGCGCGCGGTTGCCGCTTTCCGATTCGATCAAGCATATCGCGTTGCCCGCGATGCGCCAGTTGCTGCCGACCGAACTGGAAGGCGAAGCGTTGTCGACCGGCAGCAGCCCGTTCTGCGGCATGGAGCGCTCGACGGCGCCGCAATGCCACTTCCTGCGCGGATTCCTCGAGGGCTCGCTCAACGAGTGCGGCTATCTGGGCATGGTGCGGGTCAGCGAAGTCGCCTGCCGGGCCAACGGTTCGGATTCCTGCAAGTTCGTATTCCACGTCTGACGCCGGAATCGTTCCGGTTCCCTTAACTGTTCTTCAACCCCTGGAGGTCAAGGTCATGCCGCACGATCATGCTGTGCAATGTATCCACGATCCGGTGCTGGTCGCACTGTCTTTCCTGGTCTCGGTGCTCGGTTCGTTCACCGCCTTGCAGATGGCGATAAGCATCCCGGCGGCGCGCACCTCGGCGCAACGCTGGCAGGCGTTGCTGGCGGCGGGCGCGGCCATGGGCGGCGGCGCCATCTGGGCGATGCACTTCATCGCCATGCTGGCTTGCCGCATGGAGATTCCGGTCGCCTACGATCCGGGTCTGACCGTGCTGTCGGCGGTGTTCGGCATCGGCGCCTGCACGATCGGCCTGGCTATCGCCGGTACCGGCGTGTTCTCGTGGGGCAAGCTGGTGACGGCGGGGACGTTCATGGGTCTTGGCGTGGCCGGCATGCACTACACCGGCATGGCCGCGATGCGCATGCCGGCGACGACCATGTACGACGCCAATATCGTCGCGGTGTCGGTGCTGATAGCGGTGGTCGCTTCGACCGTGGCGTTGTGGCTGGCTTTCAACCTGCGCGGCTGGGCGCAGATGCTGGGCAGCGCGCTGGTCATGGGCGTGGCGGTGTGCGGCATGCATTACACCGGCATGTACGCGGCGCACTTCATGCCGACCGGCGAGGATGCGGCCGCCGCGACCGCGGGCGGTCTGGTGGGCGAATACCTGGGCATGGGCGTGTTCGCCGTCGCGACCGTGCTGCTGACCACCATGCTGGTGATGACCATGCTGCGCCGCCAGCGCCGCGCCGCCGTCACCATCTGAACGCCGTAGGTCGGGGCTACGCCCCCGACGCGCGCGAGAATTCCATGGTCGGGGGCGTAACCCCGACCTACCTTCAGAATCCCGACAAAATCGCCGACAACGGCATCGGAAAAAAAGAAGCCCGGGCGAACCGGGCTTCTCTTTCGATACCAACAACGATCGCTCAGAGATGCTTGATGATCTCGTCGGCGAACTCGCTGCACTTCACTTCGGTAGCGCCTTCCATCAGGCGGGCGAAGTCGTAGGTGACGCGCTTGCTGGCGATGGCCTTGTTGACGCCTTCGATGATCGCATCGGCCGCTTCGGTCCAGCCCATGTAGCGCAGCATCATCTCGCCCGACAGGATCACCGAGCCCGGGTTGACCTTGTCCAGGTCGGCGTACTTGGGCGCGGTGCCGTGGGTGGCTTCGAATACCGCGTGGCCGGTGACGTAGTTGATGTTGGCGCCCGGCGCGATGCCGATGCCGCCGACCTGCGCGGCCAGTGCGTCGCTCAGGTAGTCGCCATTGAGGTTCAGCGTAGCCGACACGTCGTATTCCTTCGGGCGCAGCAGGATCTGCTGCAGGAAGGCATCGGCAATCGCGTCCTTGATAATCAGGCCCGCGCCCGGCTTGCCTTCCGGGATCACCATCCACGGACCGCCGTCCAGCTCGACCGCACCGTAGAAATCACGCGCCACCTGGTAGCCCCAGTCGCGGAAGCCGCCTTCGGTGTACTTCATGATGTTGCCCTTGTGCACCAGGGTCACCGACTTGCGCTTGTTCTCGATCGCATAGCCGATGGCGCTGTGCACCAGGCGCTCGGTACCCAGGCGGCTGACCGGCTTGATGCCCAGACCCACTTCCACGGTCATCTCGCGGTGCGGCGCGCCGATGCCTTCCAGCGCCTTCTGCCACTCGTTCACCTTTTCCTGCGTGCCGAAGCGGATCTTGCCGAACGGCTGCGGGAATTCCTTGGCGATGAAGTCCAGCACTTTCTGCGACTCGGCGCTGCCGCCGGCCCATTCGATGCCGGCGTAGATGTCCTCGGTGTTCTCGCGGAAGATCACCATGTCCACGTCGCCCGGCTTCTTCACCGGCGAAGGCACGCCTTCGAACCAGCGCACCGGGCGCAGGCACACGTACAGGTCCAGCATCTGGCGCAGGGCCACGTTGAGCGAGCGGATGCCGCCGCCGACCGGCGTGGTCAACGGGCCCTTGATGCTGACCAGGTAGTCGCGGCAGGCCTGCACGGTGGAATCGGGCAGCCAGGTGCCGTAGTTGTTGTTGGCCTTCTCGCCGGCGAACACTTCCAGCCAGTGGATCTTCTTGGCCCCGCCATAGGCTTTCTCCACCGCCGCATCCAGCACGCGCACGGAGGCGCGCCAGATGTCCGGGCCGGTGCCGTCGCCTTCGATGAAGGGAATGATGGGGTGGTTGGGCACATTGAGCTTGCCGCCGCTGATGGTGATGGTTTCACCGCCGGCGGGCGGGGTGAGGACGGGTTCTGCCATGGAGTTGCTCCTGGGGTTGGAAAGCGCACCACCACGCTGGGGGGCATGCGTCAGGGGAAAACGGACTCCATTGTCGCGCTTAGTGGGGCGTAGAGCAAAACTCCCTAATCCAGATGATAGACAGGCGCGGATTTCTCCGCGCCTGACCTAGGTTGTGACGCCCTAGGTTTGTTCAATTGCGTACCGCTTCGTTAGTTGGCGCCCACTTAGGAAATTACCTCAAAAATGGTTTGCAGCGCCTTGCAGATCCTACCGCAGTCCGCTTGTGGGTCGACGATCTCTGCGGTTGACGTGACAGTAGCTGTCACATCCGAAAAATCTGCAGTGCCACCGGACACGAAACACAATTCCTGCGAATTCAACATTCTCATTTGATTCTCCTTGGTTATTGTTTGCCGCTCCATCTGTGGAGCGCTGCAAGACTCGATGATTGACAAGCCAAATGCAACTCACAAAAGCGTGCGAATTCCTTCGCTCCGTTGCGCAATCAAACTCACTCGAGATGTTCTAGCTAACTACTAGTGCTTCACTGTTGTCCAACTCACACTGACCAAAAAAACAAAGATAAAAAAAGGGCGCGGATTGCTCCGCGCCCGAGATGCCACCCTGGGGAGAGGGCGGGTTACTTGACTTCGATTTCTTGGGTCATGCCGGCGGGCTGGCCGTTGACCGTCACATCGACTTTGTACTTGCCGGTGGGCCACGGCGTCGCCTTGGAAATAATAAGATTGGTTGTGCCGGCATCTTCGGCAGTTACGTTTGCAGTCTGCTGGCCGGCCACCTGACCGTCTTGGTAAGTCAGCTTGGCATCGATGGCGGCGTTGGCGGCAGTAGTGGCATCTGTTTTTACCGAAACGATGATCTTGTCCTTGACACCGAAGGTGCTAACAGCTGCAACCGATTTGTCAGCACCGGCGGTATTGCCGACGGTAACGCTGGTGGTGCTGACCGGAGCGGGTGCCGGAGCCGGCTCGGTCGGAGCGGGAGCCGGTGCTGGTTCGGTTACGACGGGAGCTGGGGCGACGGCTTCCTCTTTCTTCTTGCAGCCGGCCAGGGCAACCGTGCCGGCCAGGGCGACGATCAGAGCATAGGAAATACGATTGAGTTTCATGGTGTCAGTCCTTGAAATGAATTGAATGGGAGAGAGAAGCGAATCAGGCGCTGGTATCGGCAGGCGGCAATTTGATCACCTGGCCCGGGAAGATGCGGTCGGGATCGTCCAGCACGTCACGGTTGGCTTCAAAAATCTGTTTCCATGCACTCGCGTGGCCCAACTGTTCTTTCGCAATCTTGGAGAGTGTGTCACCTTTCTCAATGGTGTAGCTGCGTTCGCCGACAATTTCTTCCGTACTATCTACCTTGACAGTCACGTCCGAAAAATCCGCTGCTTTCTGCTCGGTCGAGTCGACCTTGATAGTGACGTCTGAAAAATCTGCTTTTTTCTCGGTACTCATGCGGGACTCCTCCCTGAGGGAGTTGGTGTGCTGGGGAAGCCAAATCTACACATGTGTTGTTAAGAATTCATGGCTTGCCGGTGAAACCGGCATACGGTCTTCACGCGCTATTGACGGATCTCGCGCAGGGCGACGGGCGATTCGGTTCCAGGCGTCGCGCGCCAAGGGTTTATGTCCAGTCCGCCGCGGCGCGTATAACGCGCTTCCACCGACAGCTGGTTGGGCCGGCAATGCGTCGAAACGTCCTGAAATATGCGCTCAACGCATTGCTCGTGGAATCCGGCATGCTCACGGAAACTCACCAGGTAGCGCAGCAGTCCCGTACGTTCGATACGTGGCCCACGGTAGGCCAGTACCACGCTGCCCCAGTCCGGCTGGCCGGTGACCGGGCAGTTGGATTTGAGCAAATGTGAGAAAAGTAACTCTTCTACGATCTGCGCCTCATCCGACGAAAGGTAGGAAGGATTCGGTGGGCCGTAGTCGCTGATCTCGATGTCTTGCGCGTCGATGGATTCGCCCGCCTCCGCTTCCGCCATTTCCGGCAGACCGAACGCGACCGCCACATCCGCGCCCGCGCGTGCGGACAGGTCGATGGCGATGCGTTCGCGCGCCGCTTCGTCGCTGTTGAAGCGCTCGGAGTTCAACGAATTGAGATAGAGCTTCAGCGATTTGGATTCCACCAGATGCGGCGAATCGCAGGGCACGGTGAAAGTGGCCGTGGCCACGCACGGCTTGCCGCGCGCATCCAGCCAGCTGAGTTCGTAGGCCTGCCAGCGGTCATGGCCGATGAAGGGCAGGGCGTCGTCGGCGACGCCTATTTCGGCGCGGCCGGTGGCGCGGGGAATCGGGAACAGCAGTCCGGCGTCGTACTGCGACGGGTAGGCGACTTCCCGGCCCAGGCTGGAATCTTGTGGGGTATTCATGGCCTTATTTTACGGGCGCGCTGGTAGGTGGGGTGTATAAACGGCGGACTTCAGCCCTTGGCCACAGGATCCAGTCATGTCCCTAAACCCGATTGCCGGCGCCATCGTCCTTCTGGCATGCGCCATGGCATTGCCCGGATGCGCCTCTGGAACGGACAACGCGCCGTCGGCCGACAAGGTTTCCGCAAACGCAGCGGAAGCGACGGTGGTCGAAGCGAGCGCGGACGGCGAAACCCGCCTGCGGCCTGGGCAGATATTGGCCATCGAACTCGATAGCAACGCCAGCACGGGCTATGCCTGGGAAATCGTGGAAGACGGAAGTCCAGTGCTCGAGCCGGCACCGGTGCCCGCGCGCGCCGCGCCGGCCGTTCCGCCCATGCCGGGAGCCGGCGGAACCTCGCGTTGGCGCTACCGCGCGGCGCAGGCGGGAGCGGCGACGCTGCGCCTGGTGTACAGGCGCTCCTGGGAAAAGGGAGTCGAACCGGTCCGGACCGCCACCTACCGGGTGGTGGTGGAATAACGTGGTGTCGGGGGCGTAGCCCCGACCTACGGGGCGTGCAGGTAATCCAGCGTCACCTGCATCAGCGCGCGGAAACCGATGTCCAGCGACGATTCGTCCAGCAGGAACTTCGGCGAATGGTTGCTGGGCGCGGTGGCCGGATCGATGCCTTCGGAGGTCGAGCCGACGAAGAAGAACATCGACGGCACTTCCAGTGCGTACAGCGAGAAATCCTCCGAGCCCATCTGCAACGGCGGCTCGTACACATTGTCCTTGCCGACCACCGCCTGCAGGCTGGGCAGCATCTTCGCAGTCAACGCCGGATCGTTGACGGTGGGCGGATTGCCGTCTTTCTCGTAGATGTCGGTCTTCGCGGTGGCGCCGTGCGCGGCGGCGGTGTGCTCGGCCACGTTGCGCAGGTCGGCGAAGACCTGCTGGCGCATCTTCGGGTCGAAGGTGCGGATGGTGCCGACCATTTCCACGTCGTCTGGAATGATGTTGTAGCGGATGCCGCCCTTGATGGCGCCGAAGGTCACCACCGCCGGCAGCTTGGCGATGTTGGTGCGCCGGCTGACGATGGTCTGCGCGGTGCCGATCATGTCGGCCGCGGCCACGATGGGGTCGATGCCGTTCCACGGCGCCGAGCCGTGCGTTTGCCGGCCCGTCACCTTGATGGAGAACCGGTCCGACGCGGCCATCAGCGGCCCCTGCCGTACCGCGATCTGTCCCGCCTGCACGCTGGAAAAAACATGCAGTCCGAACACCGCTTCCGGCTTGAAGTCTTTGAACAGACCTTCCTTCAGCATCAGCGAAGCACCGCCTTCCTCCGGTGGCGGCGCGCCTTCCTCGGCCGGCTGGAAGATCAGCATCACCGAGCCCGGCAAGTCCTTGCGCATCGCCACCAGCGCCTCGGCCACGCCCATCAGGATGCCGGTATGCGCATCGTGTCCGCAGGCGTGCATGACGCCGACGTTTTCGCCGCGATAGGTGGAAGTCGCCTTCGATGCGAACGGCAGACCGGTCTGCTCCGTCACCGGCAGCGCGTCCATGTCGGCGCGCAGGGCGATCTTCGGCCCCGGCTTGCCGCCGGCGACGATCGCCACCACGCCGTGGCCGGCGATGATCTTCGGTTGCAATCCAAGCGCGCGCAGGTGCTCGGCTACTTTGGCCGAAGTGCGCTCCTCGCGATTGGAAAGTTCCGGATGCGCGTGGAAGTCGCGGCGCCAGGCGACGATCTTCGCGTCCAGGTTCTTCGCCGCCGCGGCGACCTCGGCGCGCTGGCCGGGCGTTTCCTGAGCTTCAGCGGCAAACGTGGTCGCCAGTGCGGCCAGTATCAGTGGCGCGATTCGAAGGGGTATGGTCATCGGCGGCTCCAGAGGGTGTGCACCGATGCTAACCCGTCCACAGCCGCCGTAGGACCAGCAGGAGGCGCGTAGGAGCGACGTAAGTCGCGAAGGGAAGAATTACCGTGCGCTCCATCCCGATACCGATGCACGTTGCCGGAGGTGCATTCGCGACTTACGTCGCTCCTACGACTTGCTAAGGGCTGCTCAGATAATCCAGCGCCACCTGCAGCATCGCTTTGCTGCCGACCTGCAGCGACTGCTCGTCCAGCAGGAACTGCGGCGAATGATTGATCGGCGCGGTGGCGGGATCGGTGCCGCGGGAGGTCGATCCGACGAAGAAAAAGAAAGTCGGGGCGGCGGTGGCGTACTGCGAGAAATCCTCGGCCACGGTGACCAGCGGCATCTCCACCACGTTGCCTGTGCCCAGCGCGCTTTCCAGCGAAGCGCGGCCGCGTTGCGCCAGCGCCGGGTCGTTGATCGTGGCCGGTGCGTTGTTCACGACCTGTAGTTCCGCCGTGCCGCCACCGGCATGGGCGAAGTCTTGCGCGGTGCGATGGAAGCGATCGATCACGTCCTGGCGCACTGCCGGATCGAAAGTCCGCAGCGTGCCAACCAGCTTAGCCTCGTCCGGAATGATGTTGAAACGCACGCCGCTCTGGAACTGTCCGGCGGTCAGCACCACCGGCGTGGCGGCGATGTTGACCTGGCGCGCGATGATCGATTGCGTGCCCAGCAGGATCTGCGCGCCCAGCGTGATCGGGTCCACGCCGTCCCACGGCCGCGAACCATGGGTCTGCTTGCCGTGCACGGTAAGCGTCCATTCGTCGGCGCTGGCCATCAGCGCGCCGCTGCGGGTGCCGACCTTGCCGACCGGCAGACCGGCCCAGACGTGCAGCCCGAACACCGCATCGGGTTTGAAGTCGGCGAAGATGCCCTGCTTCAGCATCAGCGCCGCGCCGAATTCCTCGCCCGCGTTCGGCGGACCTTCCTCGGCCGGCTGGAACACGAACATCACCTCTCCCGGCAACTGGTCCTTCATCGCCGCCAGCGCCGAGGCCACGCCCAGCAGCATCGCCACGTGCGCATCGTGACCGCAGGCGTGCATGACGCCCACCGGCTGGCCGCGATATTCGCTGGTCGCTTTGGAGGCGAAGGGCAGGCCGGTCTGTTCGGTGACCGGCAAGGCGTCCATGTCGGCACGGATGGCGATGCGCGGACCGGGCTTGCCGCCTTTGAGGACGGCGGTCACGCCGGTTTTGGCGATGCCCGTCTTCGGCTGCAGGCCCAGCGCGCGCAGCTGGTCGGCGACCAGTTTGGCGGTGCGGATTTCATGGGTGCCCAGTTCCGGATGCTCGTGGATGTCGCGGCGCCATTGGACGATCTCCGGTTGCAGGCGTTGCAAGGCTTCCGCTGCGACGGAGGTCTGCGCCTGCGCGGCGATCGCGCTGGCCGGCAGCAAGGCGAAGAGCAGCGCGCGCATGGCGACTCGGTATGGAAAAGGCATCCGGATATTCCATATGGGGGACAAGAATGGTAACGCGATCAAACCGCACGCCTGTAGGAGCGGGCCCTGCCCGCGACGGGCTTTACCGGTAACGCCCGGTCGCGGGCAGGGCCCGCTCCTACATGAGGGAAAGGCATATCGATAGAGGGCGAACGGCTCGCAATCCATCCACAAGACATGCGACGCTGCGTGCGCCCCGACCGAGGACGCCCATGAGCCCCGAACCCGTTGCCCAAACCAAGCCGCTGGAAGGCGATGCCGCCCTGATCCGCGCAGTAGGGTCGTTCGCGCTGGCCGCGGCGGTGATGAACATCATCGTCGGCGGCGGTATCTTCCGCATGCCAGCGGCGTTGTCGGCGCAACTGGGCACCGCAGCGCCGCTGGCGCTGATCGCCGGCGCGCTGGCGATCATTCCGGTGGCGCTGTGCTTCGCCGCCATCGGCAGCCGAGCGGTCGCCACCGGCGGACCTATCAGCTACCTGGGAGCGACCTTCGGCAGCTTCGCCGGCTTCATCGCCGGCTCGTTGATGTGGATCAGCAACGTGGCCTCCAGCGCCGGCGTGGCCGCCGCATTCGCCGTGCAGATGGCCAACCTGGTGCCGTGGTTCGCGCAGCCGCTGCCGCGCGCCGGCCTGCTGACGGCGCTTTATCTGCTGCTGTTCGCGCTGAACGCTTTCGGGGTGAAGCTGGGCGCCCGCGCCATTACCGCGCTGGCCGCATTGAAACTGACGCCGTTGTTCCTGCTGACGGGAGTCGGCCTGTTCTTCGTGGATTGGAATCAGATAAGTTTTGCGGTCGGCGATCTGCCGTCGTGGACCGCGCTGGGTACCGGCATGGTGCTGGTGATGTTCGCCTATTCGGGCATGGAAACCGCACTGGTGCCTTCCGGCGAAGTGCGCGATCCCTCGCGCAGCGTGCCGCGCGCGACCATGGTGGCGATCCTGCTGGTGGTGCTGCTGTACATGGGCCTGCAGATCGTCAGCCAGGGATTGCTGGGGCCGGCGCTGGCCGGCAGCGGCGTGCCCATCGCCGACACGGCCGGCGTGCTGTGGGCGACGGGTCGCATCGTGCTGCTGGTCACCGCCTGCATTTCGATGGCCGGGTTTCTGCTCGGCAACCTTCTGGGGTCCTCGCGGCTGTTGTTCGCATTGGGACGCGACGGCTATCTGCCGCATGCCTACGGCCGCGTCAGCGCCAGCCACCGCGTGCCGTTGCTGGCGCTGGCCACGCATGCGGGACTGGCGTGGCTGCTGGCGCTGGGTGGTACCTTCGATGCGCTGGCGCTGATTTCCGGCGGTGCGATCTGTCTGGTGTATGCGCTGGTCAGCCTGTCGGCGTGGCGTGGGCAACGGGTCGATCTGCGCGAACGCGGCGAACCCTTCGTGTTGTGGGGTGGTCCGCTGGTGCCGCTGCTCGGCGTGGTGGCGATGGCGCTTATCGTGACCACGCTGACCGGCAAGGAATGGATGGCGATCGGGGTGGCGCTGGCGGCACTGGTGCTTGTGTATGGAGTATTGCGCATATCCAGGCCGTCTCTAGGCGATAACTCCTAGTCGCGACGCGCCATGCTCTTGCGCGCCGTCGCGCACCCCAGCGTTTCCGCACTGACCGGCGCGCCCAACTCCCTCAGTATTTCTCTCTGCTCCGGTAGAGGCGTACGCAGCATGCGTTCTTCGTACGTGGCCAACTTGCGGAACGCGGGCAGAGCCAGGGTACGTTCGATGAAAGCAGCAGCGCGCGGCCAGCGTTGTGCATCCACGGTGTAACGCACGAAAGCCGCATTGCGGAAGAAGCTGGCGATGCTGATGTCGGCCACCGACAGCGCGCCGAACAGGAATCCTTCGGTCGGCAAAGCCGACTCCAGGTAGTCCAGCGTCTGCGGCAGCTGTTCCTCGCGCGCACGGCTGACGATGGCTTCGTCCGCCTGCTCGCCGAACAGGAAACGCTTGACCCCGATCTGGTAGAACATGCCCCAGATCACCACATCGCCCAACCACGAATCGGCGTATTCCTCCAGCCACCGCGCCTGCGCGCGGTCGCCGATGTCGGCCGGATACAGCGCCGGTTGCGGATGGCGTTCGTCCAGGTATTGGCAGATCACCGAAGAATCGTTGACGACCCGGTCGCCGTCGATCAGCACCGGGATGCGGCGCAGCGGGCTCAACTCGCTGAAACGTTCGTTGCCTACGAACGGGGCGATCGGGTCGATGGTGTAGCGCAGGCCTTTCAGCTCCATGCACACCAGCACTTTGCGGACGTAGGGGGAAATGTAATTGCCGATGATGTGGTAATCGGTTGTCATGCCAGCATTTCCTACGTAGTGGCGAAATTCTCTCTCTCGTCATCCCAGCTTTCGCTGGGATGACGGGGATTTTTATCTGGTCGTCTCAACGAAACACCACAGTGCGATGCCCATTCAAAAGAATCCGATGCTCCACATGCCGACGCACCGCGCGCGCCAGCACTTGCGATTCGGTATCGCTGCCTACCCGCACCAGTTCCCTGGGCGTCATCGCATGATCCACGCGCGCCACGTCCTGTTCGATGATCGGACCTTCGTCCAGGTCGCCGGTCACGTAGTGCGCGGTGGCGCCGATGATCTTGACCCCGCGCTGGTGCGCCTGGTGATAGGGCTTGGCGCCCTTGAAACTGGGCAGGAAGCTGTGGTGGATGTTGATGGCGCGCCCGGCCAGCGCCTCGCACAACTCCGGCGACAGGATCTGCATGTAGCGTGCCAGCACCACCAGGTCGATGCCTTCCGCCGTCACCAGATCGAGGATCCGTTGTTCCTGGGCGCGCTTGGACGCCGCGGTTACCGGCAGGTAGTGGAAGGGGACGCCGTAGGACGCGGCCAGCGCCGTGAAATCCTCGTGGTTGGAAACGATGCCCGCGATATCCACCGGCAATTGCCGGCTGTGCGCGCGGAACAGCAGGTCGTTGAGGCAATGCCCCTGGCGGCTCACCAGCACCAGCAGCCGCGCGCGGCGGCGCGCATCGTGGATCTGCCAGACCATGCCGAAGCTTTCGGCCAGCACGGAGAATTTTTCCCGCAGCGCTTCCGCTTCGGCCGCCGCTGGCAAGTCGAAATGCACACGCAGGAAGAACCGCCTCGTCTCTTCGTCGCCGAACTGCTGCGCGTCCTGGATGTTGCAACCCAGCTCGTACAAAAGGCCGGTCACGCGATAGACGATGCCGGTGCGGTCGGGGCAGGACAGGGTGAGGATGTAGTCGGGGCGCATGGGGGCAATACTAATCGCTTCGCGTTCCGTCGGCCCAGATCCAAGACGACGTCATCCCAGCGAAAGCTGGGATCCATCTTGATTTTGATTGTGGCTGCAGCACCCGCTGTCTTTAGAAGCAAAGTCAAAATGGATCCCAGCTTTCGCTGGGATGACGATCTTTAGGGTTACAGGTCGTAGGACAGCAGGTCGTACCCGGTTGCCGCGCGCACCACGCGCTGATGCACGAACGAGCCGCTGCCGCCGTTGGTCAGCACCACGATGCCGCGCCGTCGCTGCGCATCGCCGACCGCGAAATTCTTGAAGATGTCGCCGTTGCTGCCCGAGTGGTAGAACACCGGCCCGTCGCGGGTCTGTTCCATGTTCCAGCCCAGCCCTTTCTCCGTCCATCGGCCCGGAATGCCGATCTGCGGGGTGAGCATGGCCTGCCGCGTGGCCTCGGCGACCTCCCACGAGCCATGCTGCTTGCGCGCCATCATCAGGGTCAGGAAGGTGGCGTAGTCCTGCACGGTGGAGCGCAGGCTCGCTGCGGCGTTGGCCATGATGTCGCCGGGCCAGGTCACCAGCCCTGCGGGCGCCAGCGCCATCACTTCGGGCAGCGCACGTGCGGCATCGTCGTATTTCCACGAAGAAAGCGGCTTGCCCGTGCGCTCGGCGACCTGCTGGGCGATGCTCCATTGCTCGCGGAACATCTGCGGCGGCATGCCCGGTTCGGATTGATCGTGCCTGCGGTGCCCATAGACCGAGCGCGCGGCCAGATCCGTGTTCCAGGTGTAGCTGCTGTCCTTCATCCCCGCCGGGCCGAACAGATGCGCCTGCATCGATTCGTCCAGGCTCTGGCCGGTGATGGTTTCCACCACCAGCTGCAGCCAGAAAATCGCCTCGCCGGAATAGTCGATGCGCGTGCCGGGCTTGACCATCGGCACCAGCTTTTCGGTCGCCGGCGCTTTGCGCCAGTTCGGCAATCCGGTGGAATGGCGCAGCACGTCGCGAGCGGTGATCAACTCGATCCACGGATGATCGGCCAGGTAATCCATGCGCCGGTACCTCACCAGCGGCCGGTCCAGATCGATCAGGCCCTGGTCCACCAACTGCATGACCAGATAGGCGAACACCGGTTTGCTCAGCGAAGCGTCTTCGAACACCGTATGCGCGTCCACCGGCGCGCGGGTCACCGCATGGGTCATGCCGAAGCCGCGGCTCCAGGCGACTTCGCCGTCTTCGACCACGGCAATTCCCACGCCCGGCACCGCGAACGCCTGCATGATGCGCGGCAGCTCGGCGAGAAAGCCATCCGAAGGAATCCACGGTCCGGATTGCTTCGCGCACGCTGCCGCAAGCGCGTTGAGCGGCGCCAGCCCCGCAAGGCCCGATAGAACGCTCGCCTCCAGCAAACGGCGGCGGCTTGGCGAATGAGGGGGACTGACCGGCATCGTCGACATTGGATAGGTTTCCACTCTGCGCGGCAAGCCTGTCCCCGTTGCGATTCGAACGCATGGCTTGACGCCCCGCCGTCGGCGGCGTAATTTGCGCAGGCCAAGGTTTCCATCTCTTTATGCAGATAAAGCGATTGAATTAAAAGGGAAGCCGGTGCGGACTCCTCAGGAGTCCAATTCCGGCGCTGCCCCGCAGCGGTATTTGGAAACGAACTTCGCCAACAGCACTGATCCTGGCGGATCGGGAAGCGGCGAAAAGTAGGCCAGCGCGCTCGTATCCGTGCGCCCGTCCATGAGCCCGAAGACCTGCCCCGGCCGGAAGGACAAGACCGTCCTTCCGCATGACCTGGAACTTCCGAGGGGAAGTGGCCGGAGCCTGCGCCCGGGACGCCAGTCTGCGGATGCATCCTCTCGCCTGTTCCTCATGGAAGTCCGGTTCGCCCGCGGGGGCGAAGGTCGCTGACGTGGAGAAACGGACCGCATTGCGGCCCGATCGCCGCGCGGTTCCTTCGTTCCTCATCCGAAACCGCATGAGGAAACGCTATGACCACTGTTACCAACCTGGGCTTCCCGCGCATCGGCGCCAAACGCGAACTCAAGCGCGCGCTGGAAGCCTGCTGGCGCGGCGAGATTTCCGCCGACCAGCTGCAGGACACCGCACGCGGCCTGCGCCAGCGCCATTGGCAGTTGCAGAAGGAAGCCGGCGCCGCCACCGTGCCCTGCAACGACTTCTCGCTGTACGACCACGTGCTGGATACGGCGTTCCTGTTCGACGCCATCCCCGACCGTTATCGGCCATTGGCCGACCGCGATCCACTGGCCGGCTACTTCGCGCTCGCTCGCGGCCTGCAGAAAGACGGCGTGGATCTGCATGCGCTGGAAATGACCAAGTGGTTCGACACCAACTACCACTACCTGGTGCCGGAACTGCATCGCGACCAGCGGTTCCGCCTGCGCGGCGACAAGCCAGTAGCGGAATTTCTGGAAGCCAACGCGCGGGGATTCAACGCGCGCCCCGTGCTGCTGGGACCGGTCAGCTTCCTGCTGCTGTCCAAGGCCGTGGATGGCAGCGACCGCCTGGCTCTGCTGGACCGCTTGTTGCCGGTCTATGCCGAACTTCTCGGCAAACTGAAAGACGCCGGCGCCGAGTGGGTGCAGATAGACGAGCCCGGCCTGGTGCTGGACCAGGACGCCGACGACCATGCCGCCTACCGCACTGCCTATGCCGCACTCGAAGACGTACCGCGTCCGAAATTGCTGCTGGCCACCTATTTCGGCGCGCTCAACGACAATCTCGCCCTCGCGGCTTCCTTGCCCGTCGAAGGCCTGCATGTGGACCTGGTGCGCGGCAAGGAACAGCTGGACGCGGTGCTGAAGGCGCTGCCCAGGCAGCGCGTGCTTTCCCTGGGCCTGATCGACGGCCGCAACGTCTGGCGCAGCAATCTGGACAACGCGCTGATCCTGGCCAAATACGCCAGCGGCCACGTCGGCGCGGACAATCTATGGCTGGCGCCCTCTTGTTCGCTGCTGCATGTGCCCGTCGATCTGGCCAGCGAGAAAGCGCTGCCCGGCGATCTGCATTCGTGGCTGTCGTTCGCGCGGCAGAAGATAGAGGAACTCAAGACCATCGCCGATGCGCTGCAGGGTCGACCGGGAGCGGAACTGGCATTGGACGTCGCCCGCGACCGACTGGAATCACGGCGCCGCTCTTCCCGCGTGCACAAACCCGGAGTGGCCGCGCGCCTGGCCGCACTGACGGAGGCATCCGCACGGCGCGGGTCCGATTACCAGACGCGCCGTTCGCTGCAACGGGCGTCGTTGAACCTGCCGGCCTACCCCACCACCACCATCGGTTCGTTCCCGCAGACGCATGAAGTGCGCGAAGCGCGCGCGAAGAACAAGTCTGGCGCCCTGTCCGACGCCGACTACGATGCGTTCCTGGCCGCGGAAACCGAAAAATGCGTGCGCTTCCAGGAAGACATCGGCATCGACGTGCTGGTGCACGGCGAGTTCGAACGCAACGACATGGTGGAATACTTCGGCGAGCAGCTGGAAGGTGTCGCCTTCACCAAACTCGGTTGGGTGCAGAGCTACGGCTCGCGCTGCGTGAAACCACCGATCATCTACGGCGACGTGACCCGTCCGCGACCGATGACCGTGCGCTGGTCGCAGTACGCGCAGTCGCTGACCGGCAAGCCGATGAAGGGCATGCTGACCGGGCCGGTGACGGTGCTGCAGTGGTCGTTCGTACGCGACGACCAGGCGCGTTCGCAGACCTGCCGGCAGATCGCGCTGGCGCTGCGCGACGAAGTGACCGATCTGGAGGCGGCGGGTATCGGCGTGATCCAGATCGACGAGCCGGCGATCCGCGAAGGCCTGCCGCTGCGGCGCGGCGAGTGGAAGGCGTACCTGGACTGGGCCGTGGAATGCTTCCGCATCACCGCATCGGGCGTGGACGACGTCACCCAGATCCATACCCACATGTGCTATTCCGAGTTCAACGACATCATGGAAGCGGTGGCGGCGATGGACGCGGACGTGATCTCCATCGAGACTTCGCGTTCGCGGATGGAGTTGCTGGATGCGTTCGTGAAGTTCCGCTATCCCAACGAGATCGGACCGGGCGTGTACGACATCCATTCGCCGCGCGTGCCCGACGGACAGGAGATGCTGGATCTGCTGAAGAGGGCGCGTGCGGTGCTGGCGCCGGAACAGATCTGGGTCAATCCCGATTGCGGATTGAAGACGCGCGGGTGGCCGGAGACGCGCGCGGCGTTGACGGCGATGGTGGCTGCGGCGAAGGAGATGCGGGCGGTCTAAGCCTGGATAGCCGCACAAACCGTTGAGCCTATGGAGTCGTAGGAGCGACGTAAGTCGCGAAGGAGAAAACAAAGAATCCGTCGCGACTTACGTCGCTCCTACGACCGCCACCGAGCTGTTCAGAACGCGTGATCGAAACCGACTTCGCCCTGCACGCCAACCTGGTAGGCCGAAACGCGACGCTCGAAGAAGTTGGTCAGCTCCTGAACATCCTGCAAATCCATGAACGGGAACGGATTGGTCGAGCCGAAATGCTTGGGCATGCCCAACTGGGCCATGCGCTGGTCGGCGCAATATTCCAGGTACTGGCGCATGTCCTTGATCGACAAGCCAGCGACGCCGCCGCTCAGCGTGTCTTCGGCGAAGGCCACTTCGCAGTCCACCGCCTCGGACATCATCTGCACCACTTGCGCCTTCAAGTCGTCGTCGAACAGGTCCGGTTCTTCCTCGCGCGCGGTACGGATCACCTCGAAGGCGAAAGCCATGTGCGCGCTCTCGTCGCGGAACACCCAGTTGGTGCCGCTGGCCAGCCCGTGCAGCAGCCCGCGCGAACGCAGGTAGTACACGTAAGCGAAGGCGCCGAAGAAGAACAGGCCTTCTATGCAGCCGGCGAAGCAGACCATGTTGAGCAGGAACTGGCGGCGCTGCTCGCGCGTCTCGATGCGCGTGATGCCTTGCAGCGAGTCGATCCACTTGAAGCAGAACTCGGCCTTGCGCCGGATCGAGGGAATGTTCTCCACCGCGGCGAAAGCCTTGGCGCGCTCGTTCGGGTCGGGCAGGTAGGTGTCCAGCAGGGTCAGGTAGAACTGCACGTGCAGCGCTTCCTCGTACAGCTGCCGCGACAGATACATGCGCGCTTCGGGCGCGTTGATGTGCTGGTACAGGTTCAAGACCAGATTGTTGGAGACGATGGAGTCGCCGGTAGCGAAGAACGCGATCAGGCGTTCGATCAGGTGCCGCTCGGCTGGGCCGAACTTGTCCTTCAGGTCCTTGGTGTCCAGAGAGAAGTCGACCTCTTCCACCGTCCAGGTGTTGCGGATGGCGTTGCGGTACATCTCGTAGAACTGCGGATAGCGCATGGGGCGCAAGGTCAGTTCGAAGCCGGGATTCAGGAGGAGTTGCTGGGGGTGGATGGACATTCTTTGCTCGCTGTTGCTTTCCCTTCTCCCGACGGGAGAAGGTGCCCGAAGGGCGGATGAGGGTACGGCGAAGGCACTGGCGCTCGAACAATCCGGGTTCCGCCGTACCCTCACCCCAACCCCTCTCCCACAGGGAGAGGGGCTTCAATCTTTACTGGCAAGCCTCGCAACTCTCCGGATTCTCCAGCGAGCAGCTCACCGCTTCGACCGGCGTGTAGGCAGGCTTCGGCGCTTCGGTGGCCACATTGCCCAGCGTCGTCTTGGCGATCCTGGTGGCCGGTCGCGAACGCAGGTAGTAAGTGGTCTTGATGCCCTTCTTCCACGCATACATGTACATGGACGACATCGCGCCGATGTTCGGACTTTCCATGAACAGGTTGAGCGAAGCGGACTGGTCGATGAAGGCGCCGCGGTCGGCGGCCATGTCGATCAGAGAGCGCATCGGCACTTCCCAGGTGGTGCGATAGATCTCGCGCAACGTGTCGGGAATGCGCGGCACGTTCTGGATCGAGCCTTCGGCCTGCTTGATTTCGTCGCGCACTTCCGGGGTCCACATGCCCAGCTTCTTCAGTTCGCCCACCAGGTAGCGGTTGACCTGCAGGAAATCGCCCGACAGCGTTTCGCGCTTGAACAGGTTGCTGGTCTGCGGCTCCACGCACTCGTAGCAGCCGGCGATGGAGGCGATGGTGGCGGTGGGGGCGATGGCGATCAACAGCGAATTGCGCAGGCCGCTTTCGACGATGCGCCCGCGCAGCGTCTCCCAGCGGTCCATGTGTTCGGGAGTCACGTTCCAGGCTTCGAACTGGAATTCGCCGCCGGCCGCGCGCGTGTCCGCGAACGAAGGATGCCTGCCGCGCTCTTCCGCCAGTTCCACCGAAGTCTCCAGCGCATGGTAGTAGATCGTCTCGGCGATCCTGGCCGAAAGCTTGCGTGCTTCGGCGCTGTCGAACGGCAGGCGCAGTTTGAAGAACACGTCCTGCAGGCCCATCACCCCCAGCCCGACCGGGCGCCAGCGCAGGTTGCCGCGGCGCGCGGTTTCGATGGGATAGAAATTCAGGTCGATCACCCGGTCCAGCTGACGCACGGCTAGGCGCACGGTTTCGGCCAGCTTGTCGAAGTCGAAAAACTGATTAGAGGCGGGGGAATCCTCATCCAGGTGATGGCTGAGGTTGATCGAACCCAGATTGCACACCGCGGTCTCTTCGGCCGAAGTGACCTCCAGGATTTCGGTGCACAGGTTGGACAGATGGATGACGTTGCCGGCCTTGGCGGTCTGGTTGCTGGCGCGGTTGCACTTGTCCTTGAAGGTCATCCAGCCGTTGCCGGTCTGGGCCAGGGTGCGCATCATCCGGCCGTACAATTCGCGTGCCTTGATCGACTTCACCGCCTTGCCCTGCAGCTCGGCCTGTTCGTAGGCGCGTTCGAAATCGGCGCCGAACAAGTCTGTGAACTCGGGCACCACGCGCGGATCGAACAACGACCAGTCGGCGTCGGCTTCCACACGCTTCATGAAAAGATCGGGAATCCAGTTGGCCAGGTTCAGGTTGTGCGTGCGCCGCGCCTCGTCGCCGGTGTTGTCGCGCAGCTCCAGGAATTCCTCCACGTCCGCATGCCACGGCTCCAGGTACACGCAGGCCGCGCCCTTGCGCTTGCCGCCCTGGTTCACCGCCGCCACCGACGAATCCAGCGTCTTCAGCCACGGCACGATGCCGTTGGAATGGCCGTTGGTGGACTTGATCAGCGAGCCGCGCGAACGCACGCGGGTGAAGCTGACGCCGATGCCGCCGCTGAACTTGGACAGCTGGGCGATGTCGCCGTACTTCTGGTAGATGGATTCCAGCGAATCGATCGGCGAATCCAGCAGGAAGCAGCTGGACAGCTGCTCGTGGGTGGTGCCGGCGTTGAACAGCGTCGGCGAGCTGGGCAGATAGTCCAGGTTGCCCATGCGCCGGTACAGCGCCAATGCTTCCGGTACGTCCTCGCTCAATGCGCAGGCGATGCGCAGGAAGAACTGCTGCGGCGTTTCGATGACCTTGCGCGTGTGCGGGTGACGCAGCAGGTAGCGGTCGTACAGGGTGCGCAGGCCGAAGTAGTCGAAACGCAGATCAAGCGAGGCATCCAGCGCATCGTTCAACTTGCGCGCGTTGGTCTGCACGAAGCCGAGCAGGCGATCGTTGATCAGACCGACTTCGTGGCCGCGCAGGATCGACTGCGAGAACGCATGGATTTCCTGGCCGGTGACTTCCTTGGCGATGTAGTTGGCCAGCAAGCGCGCGCCCAGGCGGCCGTATTCGGGTTCTTCGGCGGTCAGCAACGCAGCGGTGCGGATGGACAGTTCGTCCAGCTCGCGCGTGGTCGCGCCGTTGTACAGGCCGGAGATGGTGCGCGTAGCCACGCGCATCGGATCGATCGCATGCAAACCTTCGCAGTTGCGCTGCACCGCGCGCACGATCTTGTTGAGATCCACCGGTTCCTGGCCGCCGTTGCGCTTGGTCACGCTCATCGCGGTGGCGGTGGGCGGCGGAGTCAGCAAAAAGGAAGTGTCATCGGTCGCTTCTGCGAGCGCCTGTTCGTTCTGTGTCACGGTGTATCTCCCATCATGATGCACGCGGCGGCCTGTCCCTCGCAGGCAGCGCAGGCCTGGTGCGTCTCAGGATGGGAAAGCGGCGTCGCAGGCACCGCGACGGAAGTCGCTTGCCTTGCTTCGCCAGCCTGTCTCCCCCCGGAGATTCCGTGGCCGGCACCGCGCGGTGTGCTTCGCGCGGCTGTCGGCAGGTCTTCGGACTCGTGGACGCGGAAGCTTCGCTTCCTCCTAGGCCGCTGCTTCCCGGTGCAGTGCACCAGTGCGTATTGCGACTTCGTTTCCACCTACCGCTGCGGGGCAGTGCCGGGATGGGCTCGCAAGAGCCGCACCGGCTTCCCTTTTCATCCGGCGGCGCGAGCCGTCGGAACCGACGGCCACAACATAGTGTGGTTACAGATATACGTCAACACGATATGTGGAGTTTTTTGGCGGCCGCCGGCTTGTACTCAGGCGGCCCGAATACGGTCAGCCAGGTTTCACGCCAGCCGCGCGCAAGCCGCAGGTCGTGGAACATGCCGACCCAGGCATGGCTGGCGATGCGCAGCGGGTTGTAGCTGCGCAGCGGTTCGACCAGGCCATAGCGCGGCGGCTCGTCCGCGCGTTGGTCGCGGAACGTGCCGAACAGCCGATCGAACAGAATCAGCACGCCGCCGTAGTTGCAATCGATGTAGTCCGGATTGCTGGCGTGGTGCACGCGATGGTGCGCCGGCGTGTTGAACAGGAACTCGATCGGGCGCGGCAGCTTGCCGATCAGCTCGGTATGCAGCCAGAACTGATAAAGTAGATTCATCGCCAGCGCGCCGACCACGTACGGCACCGGAAAGCCCATCCACACCAGCGGCCCGAAGAAGATAGCCGCGCCGGTGAGTTTCCCGGTCCAGCCCAGGCGATAGGCGGCCGACAGGTTGTACTGGTTGGATGAATGATGCACCGAGTGGTTGAGCCAGAACCAGCGGATGCGGTGGTCGGCACGGTGCATCCAGTAGTAGCAGAACTCCTGGCCCACGAAGAGCAGAGCCCAATGCCACCACCGGTCCATGCCGATGGTGGCCACGCGCAGGTTCCAGATGCCGTAGAGCATCGCGCCTGTCAGGCCGCCCTGGACGACCAGGTTCAGTGCGCCGCGGCCCAGCACATCGCCCAGCGATGCCCAATAGCCTTTCCAGTCGTAGTCGCGGCCACGGCGCACCAGCACCCATCCTTCGATCGCGGCGATCAGCACCAGCAACAGACCGGGGAACAGCAACAAGGGCCGGCTGAAATCCATGCGCGTGCAGGCTCAGCGATTGCGGCCGGCGAACTTCGCCGCCACTGCCTTGAACTCGTCGGGCGACAATCTGCCGTCGTTGTCGGCGTCGAGCTTGTCGAAGTTCTTGGCGATACGCGGCAACTTCGCATCGGCTTCGGCTTTGTCGATGAAGCCGTCCTTGTTGGCGTCGGCGGCCTGCAGGCGTTCGAGCGCGGCCTGCTTCTGTTCGGCGGAAGGTTGCTGGGCCATGGCGTCGATGGAAACCGCCAGCAGCGCGTAGCCAAGACAAAGGTGAAAGAAATTGCTTTTCATGGAACGGATCCTCGATGGACGATCGGAGAAGGAAAGCGCTGCGGAGCGGTCGGGGAAGTGGAGGAGGGGCGCTCCGCAGCGCCGGGGAGACGCTTTTCGGCTGTGCCGGCGGACGCTCCGGCCAATCCGTCCGTGGATATGGCCGGAGACGGTTCTCAGTCGCCGCCGGGGCAGGCGATCACTTCGCCCGCGGCATTGGTGCAGGTGCCGGTATGGGTGATGCTGCCGTTCTCGTAGGCAGTGGAGCCGTTGTAGGAATTGCCGTTGGCGCCGGTGGCGCTGGTTTCGCGGCCGCCGGAATAGGTGCCGTCGGGGTTCTTGGTGAAGCCGCCGCTGGTGCTGGCGGTGCCGCCATTGGCGCTGGTGGCAGTGGCGCTGCCCTGGCGGCCGGCGCTGCCGTCGGCGTTGCGGTAGAAGCTGCCCTGGCTGCTGGCCGAGCCGCCATTGGCGCCGCTGACCGAGGCGTTGCGCCAGCCGGAGGCATTGCCCTGGCCGTCGCTCTGCACGTTGCGGCCGCGGGCGTAACTGCCGTTGGCGCCGCTGGCGCTGGCGCTGGTGCTGGCGTTGCGCACGCCTTCCACGTTGCTCACGGCGCGGGTGCGGGTACGTTCGCGGGCGCCTGCGTCGTCGATGCCGGCGGAAAACACGCCGGCCAGGGCAATGGCGGCCAGCAGCGCATTGATCTTGGTATTCATGGGCTTCTCCTGTGGGACTGGGTGATCGCGGAGCGGTCGCGCCGCGGTGAGGTCAAGTTATCCGGCCCGGATCCCACGGGTGTTGCCGGATTGCGAGCGGATGTTTCGCAAGCGCCCGGTCGAAACATTTGCTTACAAAGCGGCTGCGATCCCGATTTGCCGCGCCCGGCCGACAACCGCGATAGTGGCGCCATGAACGAAACCACCGCCCGCCTGCTCCTGGTCGACGACGATCCGCGCCTGCGCGAACTGCTGGTGCGCTATCTGGAATCGCAGGACTTCAGCGTGAAAGGCGTGGGAGATGGCGTGCAGATGCGCCAGGCGCTGGACCGCGGCCATTTCGACCTGATCGTGCTGGATCTGATGCTGCCGGGCGAAAGCGGCCTGGACATCTGCCGGCGCCTGCGCGGCCAGGGCGACGCCACGCCCATCGTCATGCTCACCGCCAAGGGCGACGAGATCGATCGCATCGTCGGCTTGGAAATCGGCGCCGATGACTACTTGCCCAAACCAGTCAACCCACGCGAACTGCTGGCGCGCATCCGCTCGGTACTGCGGCGCAGCGGCGCAACGGCCCCCGGCGCGCCGCAGGCCGAAGGCGGGGAAATCCGCTTCGGTCCGTTCCGTCTGGACCTGGGCCGGCGCGAACTGAGCCGCGATGGCGCGCCGTTGAAAATGACTTCCGGCGAATTCGCGGTGCTGGCGGTGCTGTTGCGCCATCCGCGCCAACCGCTCAGCCGCGACCGTTTGATGAGTCTGGCGCGCGGCCGCGAACACGACGCTTTCGAGCGCAGCATCGATGTGACCATCACCCGTCTGCGCCGCCTGCTGGAGGACGATCCGCGCCACCCGCGCATCCTGCAAACGGTGTGGGGCGTGGGTTATGCGTATGTGCCGCCGGACGAAACACCGGCAGGAGCGCAGACATGATCGTGCGCAGCCTGCTCCCCAGAAGCGTGTTCGGCCAACTGGCGCTGGTCATCGCGTTGACCCTGGCCGGCGCCGGCGTGCTGGCCGTATTGCTGGGCCGCGAGATGGCGACCCGGCCGGCGGCCGAACAATTGCTGCGGGCGATGGATGGCTTTGCCGATGTGGTGGAGGAGCTCGACCGCACCCAGTCGCACGCCCGTGCGCTGCAATTGCTGCGCGAGGCCGGCATGGAGGTGCGCACGGAGCCGCCGCCGGATACCGCGCCGCGGGTCGCGCCGTTCATGCGCGAACTCGAAGAACAAGCCCGCGGCAACCTCGATCCCGGCCGCGAAGTACGCCTGGGCCGCAACGCCAGCGCCAACGCGGTCTGGCTGAAATTGAACACCGCCTCGCCGATGTGGGTGTCGTTCGCCTACGACCGCCGCGGCCAGGGCATGCGGCGTTTTTCCGTGCTGCTGCTGGCCGGTTGCGTGCTGCTGGTATGGCTGGCGGCGGCTTATTTCGCGCGCCGCCTGGCGATGCCGTTGCGGCAGTTGGCCAAGGCCGCGCCCGACATCGTGCGCGGCGATCCGCCCGAAGCCATGCTGACCTCCGGCCCACGGGAAGTGAGCGAACTGGCCCGCGCCTTGACCGACGCCAGCCGCGAAGTCCGCGCTGCCGCCGAGGAGCGCGCCTTCATGCTGGCCGGCATCTCGCACGATCTGCGCACCCCGTTGACACGGGTGCAGTTCGCCGCCGAACTGCTGCCCGATACCGACCCGGAACTGCGCGCCGGCATCCGCCGCGACATCGAGGAGATCGACGCCATCCTGACCCAGTTCATCGCCTACGCCCGCGATGGCCGCGATGAAATCAGCGAATCGCTGGATCTCGCCGAAATCTGCCGCAATGCCGTAACCGCTTCCGCCGCCGCATGGGAAACCGAGTTGCCGGAGTCCGCGCCCATGCGCGGCCGGCCGATGGCGCTGTTGCGCGCGGTGGAGAACCTTCTGGTCAACGCGCAGCGCCATGGCGCGCCTCCATACGCGCTGCGGCTGCGCCGCGAAGGCGAAGCCTGGCGCATCGAAGTCTCCGACCACGGACCGGGCCTGACCGCCGAAGCGGCCGAACGCGCGCGGCAGCCCTTCGTGCACGACAGCCAGAACGGCGGCAGCGGCCTGGGCCTGGCCATCGTCGATCGCGTGGCGCATCAACATGGCGGCCAACTGCGGCTGACGCCGAATTCGCCGCATGGCCTACGTGCCGTGCTGCTGCTGCGCGGCGCATGAAAACGGTCATCCCAGACGCATTGGGGGGATCTGCCGCTCCTGAAATCGGCAACGGAAGCAGATCCCTCGCTGCGTTCGGGACGACAAAGGAGAGAAGTGCTGCGCGGGAAAACCGAATGAATGCAATAGGAGCATCGCCATGAACGTGAAAGTCCGCAGCATGCTGCTCTGTCTGTGCCTGCCGCTGGCGGCGATGCGCTTCGGTGCGGAAGCCGCGCCTGCGCCGGACCGGATGGAACGCTTGACGCAACTGCGCGAAGCCAGCAAGCGCGAGCGCACGGTCGCGCTGCCCGCCGGTGCGGAGGCGGTGCGCAACGTCGCCTACGGCGCCGATCCGGCGCAGCGCTTCGATGTCTATCTGCCCAAGGGAGTCCGGCGCGCGCCGGTGCTCTTCTTCGTTCATGGCGGCGGTTGGGCCAACGGCGACAAGACCAATCCGGGCATCGAAAACAAGATCGACTTCTGGCTGGCGAAAGGCTATGCGGTGATTTCCGCCAACTACCGCATGCTGCCCGAGGCGGCCCCGCTGCTGCAGGCCCGCGATGTGGCGCAAGCGGTGGCCACGGCGCAGCGCCGTGCGGACGAATGGAGCCTGGACCGCGCGCGTTTCGTGCTGGCCGGCCACTCGGCCGGCGCGCATCTGGTCGCCTTGCTCGGCGCCGATCCGAAGAGGCTCGCCGATGCCGGCGCGCAACGCCCGCTCGGTGTGGTTTCGCTGGACAGCGGCGCGCTGGACGTACCGGCGCTGATGGGCATGCCGCGCTTGCCCAAGTTGTACCGCAACGCTTTCGGCGCCGACGAAAATTATTGGGCCGCCGCTTCGCCGCAACAGCAACTGGGCCGTGCCGCGCTGCCGATGCTGATCGTCTGTTCCAGCGAACGCCGATTCCCTTCATCGCCCTGCGATGAGGGCCGCAAGCTGGCGCGAAAGGCCGCGCAGCTGGGCGTGCGCATGGAAGTACTGCCCGAGCCGATGTCGCATGCGGAGATCAATCGTGAGCTGGGCCTGCCATCGGCGTATACCGAGGCAGTGGCGAAGTTCGTCGATTCGCTGGTGAGATGAAGCCCTTCTCGCCTTCGGGCGAAGGCGGTCCGTAGGCCGAATGAAGGTGCGGCGAAGTCCATGATGGTTCGGACGAGCATGACTTCGCCGTACCCTCGCCCCAACCCCTCTCCCGTTGGAGAGGGGCTTCGAAACATCAAGCGCGATGTTGCCGGGCCAGATATTCGGCGCTCTGCATTTCGATCAGGCGCGAGGCGGTGCGTTCGAATGCACCTTGCAGGCGTGTTCCCGAATACAGCGCGGTCGGCAGCATCGCCGCGGTGCACACCAGATTGACGTGGCGGTCGTACAGCTCGTCGATCAGGTTGACGAAGCGCCGCGCGGCGTCTTCGTTGCTGCGGTCGAAAACGGGAATGCCGCCCAGCAGCACGGTATTGAACTCGCGCGCGACTTCGATGTAATCGGTGGTGCCGCGCGGTCCTTCGCACAGCGCGGCGAAGTCGAACCAGACGATGCTCTTGCCGCGTCCCCGTACCGGGATCTTGCGCGCCTCGATCTCGATGTTGCCGCGCTTCTCCGCCAGGCCGCTCAGTTCGCGCCAGCGTTCTCCCAGCCAAGCATCGGACTGCGCGTCCAGCGGCGTGCGGTACACCGGCGAACGGGTCAGCGCGCGCAGGCGGTAGTCCTCTTCGCCTTCGGCGTGCAGCGTCACGCAATGTTTCTGCAGCAGGGCGATGGCGGGCAGGAAGCTTTCGCGCTGCAGGCCGTGCGCGTACAGATTCTCCGGCGCGGTATTGGAAGTGGTCACCAGAGTCACGCCCTCGGCGAACATGCGTTCCAGCAGGCGGGACAGCAGCATCGCATCGCCGATGTCGGTGACGAAGAATTCGTCCAGCACCAGCACCCGCAATTCGTCGCGCCATTGCTCCACGATCCTGGCCAACGGATCGCTCTGGCCGGCGTGTTCGCGCAGGCGCTCGTGCACGCCGCGCATGAAGCGGTGGAAATGAGTGCGGTATTTCTGCTGGCTGGGCAGTCCGTCGTAGAACAGATCCACCAGGAAGGTCTTGCCGCGGCCCACCCCGCCCCACAGATACAGGCCGCGCACCGCTTCGGGCTTCTTCCAGAACGAGAGCCGCTCGCGCCAGCCGATGTCGGCCGCTTCCACCAGCGCGTCGTGCAGCCGGTCCAGCTCTCTCAAGGCGGCGTGCTGGGCGGGTTCGTCCTGCCAATCGCCGCGCGCGACGCCTTCGGCATAGGCTTGCGAGGGCGTCGGCGCGCCGCGCGCCGCTTCTACCGGACTCACGCCGCCGGCAACCAGTGCTTCACGCCGTGCTGCAGGGCCCCGCGCAGATCGATCAGCTTGCGATGGAAGAAGTGGCTGGTGTCGGGCATGCGCACCAGCTCGGGCTTGCGCTTCAGCGTATCGATCCAGTCGTAGACCGCCTGCGGATCGACGATCTCGTCGTTCTCGCCCTGGATCACCAGCCAGGGGCACACCGGCGTCGCGATCTTGCCGAAATCCCAGCGTCCGGCCGGCGGCGCGATGGAGATCAGCGCGTCGGGCAGCACGATGTCGTTGGCGCGCAGCGAGACGTACGCGCCGAAGCTGAAACCGGCCAGCCACAGATCGTCGTCCGGGCGTTGCCCGCGCACCCATTCCACCACCGCCAGCAGATCCTGCAGTTCGCCGTTGCCGTGGTCGAAACTGCCGGCCGACTGGCCCACGCCACGGAAGTTGAAACGCACCGTGTTGGCGCCCAGCTCGCGCAGGCTGCGCGCGGCCATGGTCACCACCTTGTTGCTGATGCTGCCGCCTTCGGTGGAAAGCGGATGGCAGAGCACGACCGTCAGCGGTAGCGCGGCGATATCGCCCTCGGGCCGGTCGACGGCGACTTCCAGTGCGCCCGCAGGCCCGGCCAGTTGCAGCGAAGTGGATTGATCGGGGAAGGTGGGCGCTGACATGGAGACATAATAACCGCCGCCCGTCTCCCCCGAACGTGGGAGCGGCGTCCCGCCGCGAGCTTTTCCGCGGTCTCGGATCGTCTAGCGCGGTGCCAAGCAGCGGGCACATTCAAAGAAGCAAGAGCTCGCGGCGGGACGCCGCTCCCACCGGTTCATGTCGGTTGGTGTGCGATGCGGCGAAGCCAACGACCGCATCGCCGACGTGCGTGCTTACAAGTCGAAACCCAGCACCATCGGGTCGTGGTCGGAACTGCGCCAAGGCCCTTCGATATCGCTGCCGGCGTAGCCTTCGCTCTCGGGTTCGTCCGCATTGCTATGCCACTCGGCCGCGCCGCGCAGACGCTTGGCCAAGGCGGGACTGAGCAGCGCATGGTCCAGACGGCCCAGCATGCCGCCGTAGAGGTAGCTGTAAGGTTGCTGGACTTTGGCCACGGCGAAGGCGTCCTTCCATCCGCGTTCGCGCAGCAGGCGCATCGGGTCTTCCATCGCATAGGCGTTGAAGTCGCCTACCACCAGCTTCTTGTCGGTGCGCTGGCCGGTGGGGTTGGTCTTCAGCCATGCGTCCAGGCGCTGCGCCGAATCCAGGCGCAGCGCATTCCAGCAAGCCTGCCCGTCGCGCTGGTCGGCGTCGGGGCCGGCCGCTTCGGTGCATCCCTTGGACTTGAAATGGTTGGCCACCACCAGGAACACCTGGCTGCCCTTGCTGCGGCGGAACGCCTGCGCCAGCGGTACGCGGCTGCGCGCTCCGAACGGCCCTTCTTCCAGCACCGCCGGCTTGCCGACCGGCGACACGCGGCTCTTGCGATAGATCAGGCCGACGCGGATCTCGTCGCTGCCGGGGCCTTTCTGCGCATCGATGAAACGCCAGTCGCCGCCGCCTTCGTTCAACGCATCGACGAATTGCGCCAGGCTGGATTGCGGGCCGTAGCCATCGTTCTCCAGTTCCATCAACGCGGCGATATCGGGGTTGAGCGCCTTGAGCGTCAGCACCAGTTTGTCCGTCTGCGCCTTCAGCTGGGCCGGCGCGGTGGCACCGCGCAGGGTGGGGAATCCGCCGCCGCTGCCGTCGCCGTTGAACAGGTTCTCCATGTTGAACGCGGCCACGCGCAGGTTGCCGGCCGCCTTGGGCGCGGCCGGGCGCGCGGCCGGCTTGGCTTCCAGCGGCGCGGTCAGCTGCAGGCGATAGCTGCCCTGGCGCTGATCGACGATGCCGCGCGCGCCGCTGGCGGTGCTGCCGCTGCGCGGAACGCCTTCGGGCAGGTACCACACTGTTTTCGGATCGCGGCGGCTGCTGGCGTCGTCCAGTACGATCCGTTGCCGGGCGTTCGATCTTTCGATTTCGTGGAAACGGACGCTGCCGGGGGCTGCGATCTCGGTAGGAGTCCACAGCCGTTCGTCGAAACTGGCGGTGGTTTCGGCGTAGCGCGTATCGGTGCCGTTGAGGCTCAGTGGCGCGTCGATCATGACCAGCATCCCTTCCAGCACCTCCCAGCGATCAGGCGGCGCGGTCAACACGGTAGGGATGACGGGGACGGCCTTGGGGAGCTTCACCGGCTCTATGCGCTCCGCCCGTACTGTGGTCAAGGTGCCGAACGATTTGCCGTCGCCCGCGTCTTCGAACACACGTCCCGTGACGCGCACCGTGTCGCCGGCGCGCAGCTTGGTCTTGGATGCCTTGGGCGGGAGGACGAACAGGCCGTCGGAAGTGAACGGATCGCCGTCGCCGCCGTCCTGAAGGAAGAAGCCGCCCATGCCGTCGACGAAGTTCCCCGTGATCGTGCCCTGCACGATCACCGGCTGGCCTTCCAGCGGACTGCGGTCGCCACGGCCTTGCGCCCGGCCTATGGTGATGACGCTGCGCTTGACCGCGGCATAGGTGGAGGCGGCGCCGCAGGCGCAGACCAGCGCAAGCAGCAGGGAGGCGTGGAAGCGGGTCACGGTCATGGCGGCTCCGAACAGGATTCAAACTAAAACGCCGCCCGAAGGCGGCGTTGCGCGCATCGGCGAGGGCCGAAGCTTACTTCACGTTGGCCAGCATCCAGTCGACGGTGGCGTGGATTTGTTCTTCGGTCAGGCCCGGGTTGCCGCCCTTGGGCGGCATCACCCCGCCGTCGGGGCCGGTGAAGCCCTCGATGGCGTGCTTGTACAAGGTTTCCTTGCCCTTGGCCGCGCGCGCGCCGAAGCCGGCGGCGGTCAGGGTCGGGGCCTTGCCCACGCCGTTGGTGTGGCAGGCGCCGCACAGGTTCTGGTAGATCACGCCGCCGTCCAGGGTGCCGCCGTAGGCCTGCTGGGCGGACGCGGCCGCCAGCGCCGCGGCCTGCGCCGCCGCCTGGGCCGCCGCGCCGGTGGCGCCGGCATACACGGCGCCGGCCGGGGCGATGCGCGCCTCGGTCTGCTTGGCCGCCACCGGCGAGACTTCCGGCGGGAGGCTGCCGTGCAGGTAGAGCGCGCCGCCGATCAGGCCCAGGGTCACCAGCATCAGGAAGCCGATGACCATGGAGAAATGCTTGAGGAATTCGAGGTCGTAGTTACGCACTTTCCACCTTTGGCAGCACGGCCGGGGCCGTGCTTGGCTACTGAAAATCAGGAATCCCGTAACTGCCGCATGCAGGTTGAGGGAAGGACCCGGGCGCAAGCGCCGCAGGCAAGGCCTCCATTATAAGCAGGGCCGGTGCGGATGCCTCAAGCCGTCCAGTAAATCCGCACAGGGGAGCGGGCATGTTCCAGCACGCTGCGGATGGGATACGCGCTGCCTGGACCCTCGGCGGAGAGGGCTTCGTCCAGGACCTGCCGCTTGCCCGCGCCTTCGATGTGGAGATACAGATGGCGCGCGGCCAGGATCGGCGGCAGGGTCAGGGTGATGCGGGGTTCGCCTGCGTCGGGCGCGCGCATCGGCAGCAGCACCGCCGTTGTGGAGGGGTCCAGGGCGGCCGTCAGGTGATCGCCGCCGGGAAAGAACGACGCGGTGTGCCCGTCGTTGCCCATGCCCAGCACCAGCGCGTCGAAGGGCGAAGGCAGGGCGGCCAGATCGGATTCGACTTCGGCCAGCGCCTGCTCCGGTTCCGGCGCATCGCGGTACAGGGGAACGAACCGCGCCGCCGCAGCCGGTCCTTGCAGCAGGTTGGTTCTCAGCAGCGCCGCATTGGAGCGTGCGTTGGATTCCGGCACCCAGCGCTCATCTACCAGGGTTACCACAATGCGCGGCCAGTCCAGCGGCTGCAGGGCGAGCGCCTGCATGAAGGCCTTGGGGGTGTTGCCGCCGGACAGGGCCAAGCTGGCGGAGCCGCGCTCGGCCAGCGCGGCGCGCAGATCGCCGGCGACGGACAGGGCCAGGGCTTCGGCCAGGGCGGTCGGGTCGGGAAAGGTGTGCGGTTGGATTTTCGGGGAGAGGTCGGTGGTCATGGCTGCTCCTGTTTTCCTTCTCCCACCGGGAGAAGCTGCCCGTAGGGCGGATGAGGGAATGGGCTATCGGTTTGCGGGATACTTTCCGTGGGCCGGAACTCTCCCTCCCTCATCCGCCCCTTCGGGGCACCTTCTCCCAAGGGGAGAAGGGAACAAATCGCTTATGTCGCGTCTTCATGCCAGGTCCGTCCATCGCGTTCGATGAGCGCTACTGCCGCGCTCGGCCCCCACGAGCCGGCGGTGTAGGGTTTCGGCGCTTCGCGCAGGGTTTCCCAGGCGGCCAGGATCGGGTCGATCCACTTCCATGCCGCTTCCACTTCGTCGCGGCGCATGAACAGCGTGGGATTGCCGCGCACCACGTCCATCAGCAGGCGCTCGTAGGCTTCGGGCTGGTGCACGCCGAAGGCCTCGGCGAAGCTCATGTCCAGCGGCACGTGCTGCAGGCGCAGACCGCCCGGACCGGGATCCTTGATCATCAGCCACAGCTTCACGCCTTCGTCGGGCTGCAGGCGCAGCACCAGCTTGTTGGCCATGATCGGGCCGGAGGTCTGTTCGAAAATGGAATGCGGCACCGGCCGGAAGGCGATGACGATCTCCGACACGCGCTCGGCCAGCCGCTTGCCGGTGCGCAGGTAGAACGGCACGCCGGCCCAGCGCCAGTTGTCGACTTCGGCCTTCAACGCCACGAAAGTCTCGGTACGCGAATCGTTGCGGCCCAGTTCGTCCAAGTATCCCGGCACCGCGCCGCCGTTGCTGGCGCCGGCGCGGTACTGTCCGCGCACGGTCATCTGCGCGGCGTCTTCGGCGTCGATCGGACGCAGCGAGCGCAGCACCTTCAGCTTCTCGTCGCGCACTGCGTCGGCCTGCATCGCCGCCGGCGGTTCCATCGACACCATGCACAGCAGCTGCAGCAGGTGGTTCTGCACCATGTCGCGCAGCGCACCGGAAGTGTCGTAGTAGCCGGCGCGCTTTTCCAGGCCCACGGTTTCGGCCACGGTGATCTGCACGTGGTCGACGTAGTTGGAATTCCACAGCGGCTCGAACAGGATGTTGGCGAAGCGCAGCGCCATCAGGTTCTGCACCGTTTCCTTGCCCAGATAATGGTCGATGCGGAAGATCTGGCTTTCGGAGAACGCGCTGCCCACCGCATCGTTGATCACCGCCGCACTGGCCGAGTCCTTGCCGATCGGCTTTTCGATCACCACCCGCGAGTTGCCGCCGTTGAGGCCATGCGCCTTCAGGCGTGTGCAGATGTCCACGAACAGACTGGGGCTGGTGGACAGATAGAACACGCGGATGCGGTCGCCGTGGGTCGCCAGCTCGTCGGCGAAACCCTGCCAGCCTTCGTCCTTGGTCGCGTCCAACGCGTGGTAACCCAGTTTCTGCAGGAAGGGCGCCAGCTTGGCCTGCAGCGAAGGGTCGCTGCCCACCACCGGGGCCAGCGCCCCGTCGACCTTGGCCCGGTAGTCCTCGTCGGACTGTTTGTCGCGGGCCACGCCGACGATGCGGCTGTCTTCCGGGATCTGGCCATCGGCGTAGCGCCGGAACAGGCCGGGCAACAACTTGCGCAGCGCCAGATCGCCGGTGCCGCCGAAAATCACGAGGTCGAAGGTGTCGACGGGGACAGTCTTGGCGGTCACAGCAGGTCTCTTTGGGGAACGGTGTCGGGAACGGGGAAAATACCACCGAAATACCATGATCGCCATCCATGCCCTTGATTCGCTGATATTGGTCATTTCGCTTGCGGGATTGGTATTTCATTGGTACTTTTCGTTCATGTCCTCCGCCCTGTCCCGTGAATACCAGCGCCTCGGCGCCGCCGATACCACCCGCACCCTGGCGTATGCGCGGCTGCGGCGGGCAGTGCAGAACCTGATCGACAGCGGCGTGCTGCAGCCCGGACAGGCCCTGCCCAGCGAGCGCGACCTGTGCCAGCAGCTGTCGCTGTCGCGGGTCACCGTGCGGCGCGCATTGTCGGGGTTGGTCGAATCCGGCCTGCTGACCCAGCGCCATGGCGCTGGCAGTTTCGTGGCCGAACGCATCCAGCGCTCGTTCTCGCGCCTGACCAGCTTCACCGACGACCTGCGCGAACGCGGCCTCAACCCGCGCTCGGAATTCTTCGAGCGCAGCGTGGGCGAAGTCACCCCGGAAGAAGCCATGGCCTTGAACCTGTCACCGGGCAGCGGCGTGATCCGCTTCCATCGCGTGCGCTACGGCGGCGATGCGCCGCTGGCGGTGGAACGCACTCTGGTGCCGCACGCTTTGTTGCCGGATCCGCTGAGCGTGGTCGACTCCCTCTATGAAGCGCTGCAGCCGCATGGCCATCGCCCTGTGCGCGCACTGCAGCATTTGCGCGCGGTGGCGCTGGATGCCGAGACCGCGAAGCTGCTGCACCTGCCGACCGGCAGTCCGGGCCTGCTGATAGAGCGCCGCGCGTTCCTGGCCGACGGCCGGGTGGTGGAATCCACGCGTTCGTTCTACCGCGGCGATGCCTACGACTTCGTCGCCGAGCTGCACAGCGAATAATCCTGAATCTCAACAATGTGAGCGCTCTCACTATTGTCGAAGTAATGGGGTTTCTTCAGCGAACAGCCGATAATGTGACAAATATCGCATGATGCCGTTCGGCGCAACCGCAAGTAGGCGCAGAGGCGGACGCGCGACGGCAAAACATCTTGCAGAACACGTCGGAGTGAACATGGGTGCGAACAAACGTTTTGAAATCGCCGATAAGGCGCCCGATGCGGCCAATGCGGACGCCAGCGACAACAAGATGGACCAGATCCGCGAACTGATGTTCGGCGGCGTGGTCCGCGATTTCGATCGTCGCATCAAGGAACTCAGCGAGCTCATGGAAAGCGAGCTGGCCCGCGTGGCCGCCGACTACGAGCGGCGCATCGCCGGGTTGGAAGCGCGGCTGGATCCGCAGATCGAAAAGCTGGGCGCGCAACTGCGCCAGGAAAGCGCCGCGCGCACCAGCGCGCTGGACGATATCGACGTGCGCTTCGGCCAGTCCCAGCGCACCCAGCGCAGCGAGATCAACGCCGTGCTGCAACAGCACGAAGACAACGCCACCGCTGCCGAAGCCCGCGCCCGCGATGCGTTGGCGCAACTCGACGAACGCACCCAGGCGGCCCTGCAGGCGGTGCGCGATGCGCTGTCTTCGGCGCGCAGCGAACTGGGCGGACAGAAGCTGGCGCGCGAAGACCTGGCCGACCTGATGGCGGAGGTCTCGTTGCGCCTGCGCGGCGCCCAGGACGCTTCGAAGAACGGCTGAGGGCCGGTCGCGCATGAACGGCGAATACGACCGTCTTCGCCAACTGCTGCTGGAACAGGAGCGCGGCCGCATGGACGCGCTGCAGGACAGCGTGGGCAAGGCGACCGCGCGTTTCGAACGCGTGCCGGACCTGCTGGCCGATGACATCGAAGCCAGCATCCGCGAAGGCAAGCGTTCGCGCCTGGCCAACGTGCTGTCCGAAGCCAGCGCCGATTCGCTGGAGATCGCCGTGCGCCGCCGTCCGCAGGCGGTGGTGCAGGCGGTGTATCCGATCATCGGCCCGGCCATCCGCCGTTCGCTCAGCGATGCATTGCGGCAGATGGCCGACGATCTGGATCGCGCGCTCAGCGACACCTTCAGCCCGCGCGCGCTGCTGTGGCGCTGGCAGGCCTGGCGCAGCGGCACGCCCTACGCGCAAGTGATGCTGCGCCATACCACGCGCTATCAGGTCGAGCATCTGTTCCTGATCGCGCCGGAATCCGGATTGCTGCTGGGCCACCTCACCGCCAGCGGTTTGCCGGCACTGGACGCCGACGCGGTGGCCGGCATGTTCACCGCCATCCATCAATTCGTGCGCGATTCGGTGACGGTGGACGAAGAAGGCAGCGGCATCGGCTCGGCAACCGTGGGCGGCTACCGGCTTGCCGTCAGCGAAGGCCCTGCCGCGCGACTGGTGGCGTTCGTGCGCGGCGTGCCGTCCAGCGATTTCGGTCTGCGCCTGGACGAACTCAACGAAGAGCTGCACGCGCGCTATGGCGCGCAGCTGGGCGAAGCCGAATCGGCCGGCGTGGCCGGCGCCGGATTGCTGGAACAGGCGCAACTGGACGAACTCAATTCGCGCGGAGCGGCCCAGCAAGGCGGCGCGCGTCCGCGCCGCCGCAAATACGTGTGGGCGGCGCTGGTGCTGGTGGCGCTGGCGCTATTGGCCCATGCCGTGCTCGGTTGGCGCTGGTCTGTGCAGGTCGAGGCGATCGGGCGGCACCTGTCCGCTACGCCCGGACTGGTGGTGTCCAAGCTGGACGGCGGCGAACGGGGCCGCTTGCGCATCGAAGGCCTGATGGATCCCCTGGCCAACGACCCGCGCGCCTGGCTGTCGCAGCATCATCCCGGCGTGGAAGTCGAAATGCGAACACGCCCATTCGTGTCGCTGGAGCCGCAGCTGGTGCAGCGGCGGGTGGCCCAGACGCTGCATCTGCCCGAAGCGGCGGTGCAACCGCCCGACGCCCAGGGCGTGATCCGCTTGCACGGTTCGGTAGCGTTCCCCGACTGGTACCGCGCGCGCGCCACGCCGCTGTCCACGCCTGGCGTCACCGGCATCGACTACGATGGATTGTCCTATCCGCAAAAAGCGCAAATAGATGCCGCCATCGCTTCCATCCAGTCGCTCCAGCTGCCGTTCCCGAGCGGTACGGTGACGCCGGGCGCCGGCTGGGAGAAGGTATTGGCCGAGATGGGCCGGAAGTTGCAGGCGCTGGAGCGCATCGGGGCGGCTTCCTCCATCGCCTTCCACATGCAGACCGCGGGCCTGACCGACGAACCAGGCACGCTCGACCAGAACCGCGGCCTGCGCCAGCAGCGCGCCGAATGGCTGGCCAGCCGCCTGGCCGCGCAACTGCATCCGCCTTCGACCATCGCGGTCAACCAGGATGCCGCGTTCGCGCTGCCGCAGAACCTGCGCATGCGCGCCGCCGTGGTCACGGTCGAACCCTATCCCGCGCCGGTGCAGCAACGATGAGCGTCTCCCGGAAAGTAAGCCTGCTCGGCGACTTCGCCGTCGGCAAGACCAGCACCGTGGCGCGCAGCGTTCGCAACACCTTTTCCGAGGCCTACCTGACCTCGGTCGGGGTGAAAGTGGATACCAAGACCTTGCCCGATGCCGAAGGCCGCGACCTGCGCCTGGTGCTGTGGGACATCGCCGGCGCCAGCTCGCTGGACCAGATGCGCGCCAACTACATCGGCGGCAGCCAGGGCCTGCTGCTGATCGCCGACGGCACCCGCGCCGACACCGTGGACACCGTGCTGGGGCTGCGCGACCAGGCTGTGCGCTTGCTGGGGCGCGAGCTGCCGGCGGTGCTGATCCTCAACAAATGCGATCTGGCCGGCGAGTGGGAAGTGCCGCCGGAACGCATCCGCGAACTCGCGCAGCGGGTGCCGGTATTCAGCGCCAGCGCGCGCACCGGACAGGGCGTGGAGGAAGCCTTCGCCGCGCTGGCCTCGGCCGTGTCCGCCGCGCCTGTCGGTTCGAAATCGCCGTGAGCGCGCCGCGCAAACCCGCCGCCGCGCCCGCACGGGCACGACCGCCCGTGGTGGTGACTTTCGACGAAGACGGAGAGCTGCTGGACGTGGTGGGCGACATCGACTGGTTCGTCGCCGGCGGCGACACCCGCCAGGACGTCTACAAACGCCTGCAGGATCTGCACGAGGGTGTCGAAGGCGCGCCGGACATCATCCCCGCCATGGAGCTGTCGCAGGGACGCTATGCCGACGTCCACATCGTGGCCGAGCAGGACAGCCGCCATTTCGTGCTGCTGGATGCGACCGAATTGATGCAGGTGCTGCGCCGCAACCAGCAGACCAGCAACGAAGCCGCGCTGCTGGAGGACCGCCACCGCCGGGAGCTCCGCAAAAGCATGCCGGACCCGTCCGCGCCTCCGCGTCCCCTGCGGCAGTTCCGCCGCAGTTCGGAGCTGTTCGCCGAACTGGTCGACAGCGCGCGCGCGCCGATGGCGCAGCTGGCTGGGCATGCGCGCCTGCTGCAGCAGCGCTGCAAGGACGATCCGGCCGCGCTGCGCTCCATCGCCGCCATCCAGCATGCCGCCGTGCGTCTGGATGCGCTGTCGACCAACGGCCTGATAGGCCTGGGCGAACTCACCGCGGGCGCCAGCAATCTGGGCATCGTCGATCCGTCGCAGCTGGCGGCGCTGCTGCAGGAAACCTTCGCACTGCAAGCGCACGCGCAGGGCGTCGGTTTCGAAGTGCATGTGCCCGAAAGCGCGAGCCAGATCGAAGTCGATACGCTCGCCCTGCGCCAGATCCTGATCAACCTGATCATCCATGCGCTGGAGGGCGCCGAGGGCGGCCGGCTGGTGGTGTCGTTTTCGGTCGCCGCGCAAGGCCTGGAGATCGAAATCGCATGCGAGCCTTCGGGCTTCGGCGCCGATCATTTCGGCCCCCTGGTCACCACCGCCGATCTGTTGCAGTCCCATGCGGGCGGCAGCCTGGGTCTGGCGGTCAGCCAGCTGTTGCTGCAGCAGATGCGCGCGACGGTGGAGCTGGTGTCCCGGCGCGGCGGCGGCCATGAAGTCTGGATCCGCTTGCCGCTCGATCGCATGGCCGGTACTGAAGGTGAATTGCACGTGCGGGAAGCGCCCCTGCCGCCGGCGCTGCTCGACGGCGGGAAGTTGGCGGTGGTGGCGGTGGAGCCGACGCAGTGCGCGGCCGGCCTGGCGGAACTGTTGGCCGAACTGGGCGTGCCGTCCGTGTCGGTGCAGGACATCGGCCGCATCGAAGCATTGGTGCGCGACGACGCGTTGGGCGCGCTGATGCTGTCCAGTCCGTTCGAGGGCAGGAACGGCCGCGAGATCCTCAATCGCCTGGAGCTGCCGGCGGACACCGGCGTCATGCTGCTCACCGCCGCCGGCGAAGTCCCGGGCCGGACGGGCTGGCAGCGCGACCGCAATTGCGTGCGGATCGCTTCCGACGCCGACCGCGACACGTTGCATGCGGCGTTACGCACCGTACTGGCCGGCTAGAGCGATCGATGAAGGAAACCAGGCCATGGCCGTAACGACAGGGGCAGCGCGATGATCCAGATCGCCGACATGGCCGCGTTCGTCGCCGTGATGGAAACGGCCAGCTTCACCGAAGCGGCCCGACGCCTGACGACGACCAAGTCGGTGATCAGCCGGCGCGTGAGCGACCTGGAGCGCGAACTGGGAGCGCCCTTGCTGGATCGCGGCGCGCGCAGCAGCGTGCGCGCTACCGAAGTGGGCGCGGTGTACTACGCCAAATGCGTGCGCATACTGGAATCCATCGGCGCGGCCAACGATTTCGTCGCCGGATTCAATAGCCTGGTCCGCGGACGCTTGCGCATAGCCTTGGCCGAGTCCTTCAACGGCGCGTTGATCGCGCCGCTGCTCAATGAATTCGCCGAACGCTACCCCGAAGTTCTGCTCGATATCCAGGCCGACGACGAATACATCAACCTGGGCGACAGCCATTTCGATGCCGCCATCCGCGTCGGCCGCCTGGGCGACGCCAACCTCATCGCCCGTCCGCTGGCCGGTTTCCGCAAGTGGCTGTGCGCCAGCCCCGCTTATTTGCAGGCGCATGGCGTGCCGCAGTCGCCCGACGATCTGGCCGAGCACCACGGCCTGATCGATACTTCGGGCGAAGGCCTCGGCGACTGGCAGCTGTGGGTCGACGGGGAGGCGCGCAACTGCCGGGTGCGCGAACGCATCCGCAGCAACAGCGGCGAGCAACTCATCTCGGCCGCATGCGCGGGCCTGGGCATCGTGCAGGCGTCCAGCATCCTTGCCGCCGACGCCATCGTTTCGGGGCAGTTGCGCATCGTGCTCCCCGAATGCGCGCCGCCGGCCAGCCAGATCTCGGTCGTCTATCCCAGGAGCAGGCGGGCTTCGCAGAAAGTGCAGGTCTTGCTGTCGTTCCTGAGCGAACGCATCGCCGCCGTCGCCGATTGGGACGACCGCATCGCGCAGGCGCAGGCGACGCGCTAGCCGCTTTGCCTGCGGCGCGGCCGGCCGCCGCGACCGGGCGCAGGCGCCGCAGTTCGTCGATAGCAGCCGGCCAACAGCAGCCCGATCAGTGTTCGCGATTCGCGAACATTCAGTTCGTCACAGATGGCTAGCGCATCCTGGCCTGCGACCTAAGCTAGGTCCCAGGAGCAGTTGTCGGGTGCTCATCCCACACGGAGATTGTGGATGAGCGCAAGCGCGGGGATCGGGTGGTCCCGCGCCCATGCGGCCACCGAGCAATCGGCGGCCGCGTGGCGACCCCAAGGATCCCAGGCTTCTGCCGGCGGCTTCCCCCCCGGCGGTTGCATGGCGCAGCGAGTCCCCACTCTTGCGCCGTGTGCGGTATCCGTCAATTCCCCAAGCTCTGGCGGATATCGCAGTCGCTCCGACGGCGACAGGTCGAGGGGGCTTCGGCCCCCTCGTTTTTTCCCCGGAATGCGGTCAGGGAGCAAGGATGAAGAACGATCCGCCGCTGTCCGCAACTCCCTCCGCAAAGCGGTGATGCGCGCATGAACAGGATGGCCATGAAGGCAGTGGACATGAATTCGCATGAAACGGCCATGAAGCCGCAATGGGCGTTTCGCATAGAAGACGTGGGTATGGACAAGGCGACTTTCGAGGCGAACTGGCGTGCGCGCCAACGGTTGAACGATTCGCAATGGGCCAAAGTGCTTGCCGTGCTGCCGGGCCGCATCGGCGTTCGCGCCAGCAACGGCGGCAATGCCCGGCGCTTCGTCGAGGCGGTGTTGTGGATGGCCCACACCCGCGCCTACTGGTCGGACATTCCGATCGAATACGGCGCGTGGCACGCCATCTACATCCGTTTCGGCCGCTGGTCGCACGAAGACGTATGGGAAGATGTGGTCAAGGCCCTGGAAGATCTGCCGAAAACCCAGGCGCTGCTCGGCGCGCTGGTGGAGAAGTACCAGGCCAGTTATCGCATCCAGCGGTTGCGCGGCAGGATGAAGTAAGCACGCACGACAACGCGCGGCGCATCGAGCGCAATCTCGGCAAGACTACGGCCTGATCGTCGCCCTCAGTTTTAAGGGTATCGCCCAGTATTGGCCAGCGGATGCCTATCCGTATCCGGCCTTTGCGCTGCCCGTTAATCCATTGCGCCATCGTGGATGGGCCTTCGATGCCGAGAGGCCGCCGTAGGTCGGGAGCGGATATTGGCTGGGTGCTCTATTGCCGCGAAGGAGAGGGATGACGCTTCCGGCCGCGGGGTGAGACGGAATAGACGAGCGCCGTGTGGTGCGACCAGCGGCTTGAAAGTGCCGCCGACCGGCTTCAGCTGCGTGCGGCTCCACAGGTCCCGCACCTGCACTTGTCCCTGCAGCCCGAGCGCTGCCATCTCTACCGGGATCGGGCGACTGCCGGTTGCCATGGCAGTGGCATCGCGGGTATCGAACACCGCCAAGTACTTGTCTCTCCCGCCGGCCGCATCGGCGACCCACGCGATCAGCCCGTCGTCGGTGCGGAACAATTGGCGGTTGTTCGCGCTGTGCTGGTTGACGGCCAGCACCTCGTCGTTGGTAAGCAAGGACAGGGTGAACGGATCGGTACGGGTCATATCGCCGCCATGGATCAATGGCGAGCGTGCGATGCTCCACAAGGTCATCAGAGTGATCTGTTCGTCGCGGGTGAAGCGGGTAGGCCGGTCGAACTCGACGATGCCCAGCGGCAACATGTCCGCATCCGGCCAGGCGCCGGCGATCCGGTACGGTGTCCACTCATGCAGCCGCTTGAACTGAGCCAGCAGCAGTTCCCAGCGATCCCAGAAATCGTCGCTGATCCGCCACATGTTGGCGTGCTGGTTGACGTGAGCGCCCACCGACAAAGGGGTTTCTCCCGGTGAGGTACTGAACACGATTGGCCGGCCGGTCTTGTCGATCGCCTTGCGGATGGCCTCGATTTCGGCACGCTGCGGGTCATAAGGGCGGCTGAGATCGTCGACTTTGATGAAGTCCACGCCCCAGTCGGCCAACTGCTGTATCAGCGAATCGTAATAGGCCTGCGCACCCGGCTTGGACATGTCCACGCCATACATGTCCGGGTTCCAGGCGCAGCTGCTATCGATATCGGCGATATCCGCGGCACGCAGCCGAGTATCCAGGATCGGCGTGTTCTGCTTGACCGCTTGGCGCGGGATGCCGCGCATCATGTGAATGCCGAACTTCAGCCCCTTGCCATGCACGTAGTCGGCCAGCGGCTTGAAGCCCTGGCCGCCCGCGGCCGAAGGGAACTTCTCCGGTGCCGGCACAAGGCGACTGAAGCCGTCCATGGCCAACATGGCGCCTTCTTCGTAGCTGTGGCCTTTGGCGGTGGGCTGGTACCACTGGATATCCACCGTGACGTACTGCCAGCCGTGCGCCTTGAGTTTGGCGGCCATGAAGTCGGTCTGCTGTTTGATCTGCGCTTCGGTCACCGTGGTACCGAAGGCATCCCAGCTATTCCATCCCAGCGGTGGCGTAGCGGCCCATTGATGAAAATCGTTCGACGGCGGCGCGGCTATTGCCGGGGCAGTCGCCACGGACAGGCTGCCGATGAGCAGCAGAACACCTGGAAATCGCAGAAGACCGAATTGATTCATGGATCACTCCTGTACCTACCTCCGGTCGGCGCGGGACAGCGGCAGCGGATGGGCATTACTTATCAGCGCTCAATGCCGGGGCCGGCCCAGGTCGAACAAACGCTGTAGCAAGCAGAACACGAACAGCAGCAGACCAATGGCAATGCGCGTCCACCATGAGCTAAGCGTGCCGTCGAACGCGATCATGGTCTGGATCAGACCCAGGATCAGCACGCCGATCAGGGTGCCGATCACGTAACCCGTGCCGCCGGCGAGTACGGTGCCGCCGATCACCACCGCTGCGATGGCATCCAGTTCAAGACCCAGCGCGTGCTGGCTGTAGCCGGACAGCATGTAGAAGGTGTAGACCACTCCGGCCAGCGCCGAACAGAAGCCGCTCAACGCATACACTCCAATCAGGGTCGAGTCGACCGGCAGCCCCATCAACCGCGCCGAGGTTTCACTGCCGCCGATGGCGTAGACGGTACGGCCGAAGCGGGTGGCGTTGGCGATCCAGATGCCGGCGGCCACCACCACCAAGGCGAGCACTGCGCCGATCGACAGACTGCCGAAGCCCAGCGGGATGCGGACATACGACAAGGTGGTGAAGAACGGATGGTCGATGCCGATCGAATCCACGCTCAGCAGCGTCGCCGCACCGCGCGCCAGGAACATGCCAGCCAAGGTGACCACGAACGGCGGTAGCCGGTAACGCTGGATCAACACGCCCATGGCCGCCCCGAAAGCGCTGCCCAGGACCAGCACGACGGGAATGCCCGCCACGGGATGCCACCCCCACTGCTGCACCAGCATCGCCAGCAGCACCGTGGTGAAAGCGATCACCGCACCAACCGAAAGGTCGATGCCGCCAGTGAGGATGACGAAGGTGGCGCCAACCGCCGCCACGCACAGGAAGGCATTATCGATCAGGAGATTGAGGAACACCTGCGGGGACAGCAACCCGGGATAGAGAAGGCCCCCGATCACGGCCATGGCCAGGAACAGCGCCAAGGTCACCAGCAACGGCAGATGGCGCGGATCCAGCCGCCTCGACGGCGCCGAATTTTTTGAGTTTCGGGCGCGACCCGCACCGCTCATGCGCCGTCCCCCCCGGCTTGGCGCTGTCCCACCAGCTGGCGCACATGGCTGCGGAACTCGACCGATTGCAACAACATCACGATGAATACCAGCGCGGCCTTGACCACCAGATTCACCTGCGGCGGTACGCCGAGCGAATAAATGGTCGAGGTCAGGGTCTGGATGATCAGCGCACCGATCACGCTGCCAGCGAGGCTGAAACGACCACCGCCGAGTGCGGTGCCGCCCAGGGTAACCGCCAGGATCGCGTCCAGTTCCAGCAGCTGTCCGGCGTTGTTGGCATCGGCGCTGCTGACGTTGGAACTGACCAGGATCCCGGCCGCGCCCGCGCAGAACGCGCAAAACACATACAGCCCAACCGTGATCCACCGTGCCGGCACGCCGGCCAAGCGCGCGGCCACGGGATTGCCGCCGATGGCGCGTATGAACAAGCCCAGCGCTGTGCGGCCAAGGGCCAGCCACAGCAGCAGGCATACGGCGGCGATCACGTACAGCGAAAACGGAAGGCCGAACAGGAAGCCGTTGCCGAAATAGGCGTACGGCTTGTAGTACACCGTCAGGATCTGCCCATCGGCCAGCAACTGGGCGACGCCGCGTCCGGCTACCATCAGAATCAGGGTGGCGACGATGGGCTGCATGCCCAGCTTGACCACCAACAGCCCGTTCCAAAGCCCGCACAAGGCAGCCGCGGAAAGCGCAGCGGCGATCGCCACGGCCATGGGAAAGCGCGAGACATCGGACTCGCCGCCGATCATCCAGGCCGCCACAGTGGCTGCAACCGCCAACACTGCGCCCACGGAAATATCCAGGCCGCGAACGGCGATCACCAATGTCACACCCAGCGAAACCAGGATCAGCGGTGCGGCGCGGTTGGCGATATCCACCAGGTTTCCGTACAGATGGCCATCGCGCCAGTGCAGGGAAAGGAAGGTGGGACTGACCAAGCCGTTGCCCAGCACCAGCAGCGTCAGGGTCAGCAGCGGCCAGAACAGGGGATGCGCGATGAAACGCCGGAACCGCGGCACGGGTGTGGCCGAAGGAGAGGGCTGCGTCATGCCTCGCTGCCTGCAATCAGTTCATACACCGCCGCCTCACCGCAGCCTCCAGGAAGTTCGCCCACCTTGCGCCGGTCGCGCATCACTGCGATCCGGTCCGAGATGCGCACGAGTTCCTCCATTTCCGCGGAGATGAAAAGCACCGCCATGCCCTTGCGCGCCAGGCGCAGGATCTGTCCCATGATTTCTTGCTTGGCGGCGACGTCGATGCCGCGGGTCGGCTCATCCAGGATCAGCACTGCCGGCTCAGTGGCCAGCCAACGCGCCAACACTGTTTTCTGCTGGTTGCCGCCCGAAAGCAGGCCAACCGGAGTCTCGATGCCGGCGGTTTTGATCCCCAACAGCTCGACATATCGCCGGGCCAGTTCTTCCTGCTCGCCGCGGCCAAGAAAACGGCGCAGGCCCAGTTTGGCCTGCAATGCCAAGGCGATGTTTTCGCGCACCGACAGATCGGCCACGATGCCCTCGGTCTTGCGCTCCTCAGGACACAGGGCCAGGCCTTGCGCCACCGCGTCGGCCGGACCTTTCAGGATCATCTCGCGTTGTCCTATGCGCAGCTTGCCGCCGTCCGCGCGGTCCAGCCCGAACATCAGCCGGACCAGTTCGGTGCGGCCCGAACCGAGCAGCCCACCCAGGCCCAGCACTTCACCGGCGCGCAGGCTCAGGTCGGTCGGAGCGATCTGTCCGCGACGTTCCAGCGCCTGCGCCTCCAGCACCGTCGCACCCTCGCTCGCCGCGACGGACTGCACAGCATCGTCGCGTTCGGCGACAGCGACCTCGCGACCCACCATGGCCGCCACCAACGGCCCATGAGGCAACGCCGTCGCCGCGTACTCGCCTACCCGGCGGCCGTTGCGCAAGACGGTGATGCGGTCGGAAACCGCATACATCTGATCCAGAAAATGAGTGACGAACAGGATCGCCATGCCTTGCTCGCGCAGACGGCGTATCACCGCGAACAACTCCTGCACCTCACTCTCATCCAGGCTCGAAGTCGGTTCGTCCAGGATCAATACCTTGGCCGACACGCTCAACGCGCGCGCGATGGCGACCATTTGCTGCACCGCCACCGGGAAATCCGACAGCGGCCGTTTCGGGTCGATGTCCAGGTGCAGTCCGGCCAGCACATCGCGGGCCTGCGCATCGACCGCGTTCCAGTCGATGGCTCCGGTCCAACGCCGACGGGGATAGCGGCCGCCCACGATGTTCTCGGCTACCGACAGGTTCGGGCACAGGTTCACTTCCTGATAGACCGTGCTGATGCCCAGCTGCTGCGCATCGGCCGGACTGGATGGCGACGCTGCCTGTCCGCGCACCCGTATCTCTCCGCTGTCCGGGCGCATCGCCCCGGTCAGCAATTTGATCAGGGTCGATTTGCCCGCGCCGTTCTGGCCCATCAGCGCATGCACTTCGCCGGCGCGCAGGGTCAGGTCGACGCCTTCCAGCGCGGCTACGCCGGCAAAGCGTTTGCCCAGGCCGCGGGCCTGCAGGACGATGGCGGCTTCGTCCGTGGCCATTCCGTTCAGTACTTGCGGCCTGGCAGCGCCGCAGCGGCCTGGTCCTGGGTGAATACACCCTCCTCCACCAGGATGCGCTTGGGCAGCGGACGCTTCTCAAGCACGGCTTTGACCGCATCGACCAGTTGATCCCCGATCAACGGATTGCATTCGATGGTGGCGTTGAGCTTGCCCGCCTCCATCGCCTTGAACGCGCCGCGTACGCCGTCGATGGAAACGATCTTGATGTCTTTGCCGGGCTTCAGCCCGGCCTCCTCGATGGCCTGGATCGCGCCAATGGCCATATCGTCGTTGTGCGCGAACAACACATCGATCTTCGGGCCCTCGGCTTTGAGGAACGCCTCCATCACTTCCTTGCCCTTGGCCCGGGTGAAGTCGCCGCTCTGCGATCGCACAACTTTGAAGCGCGAGTCTTTGTCGATGACCTCATGGAATCCCTGCATGCGGTCGATCGCCGGCGCCGAACCCACCGTGCCCTGCAACTCGACGATGCGCACTTCTCCGCTTCCGGCAGGCGTGTCCTGCAACAGCCAGCGGCCGGCCTTGCGGCCCTCTTCGACGAAATCCGAGCCGATCAGGGTCACGTAGAGCGAATCGTCGGAAACATCGACCGCCCGGTCGGTGAGGATCACCGGGATGTTGGCGGCCTTGGCCTCGCGCAGCACCGTTTCCCAGCCCGATTCGACCACCGGCGAAAACGCGATCAGGTCCACGCGCTGGGCGATGAACGAGCGCAGCGCCTTGATCTGGTTTTCCTGCTTCTGCTGCGCATCGGAGAAACGCAACTGGATGCCGGCCTTGGACAGCGACGATTTGATCGACGCGGTATTGGCGGTGCGCCACTCGCTTTCGGCACCGATCTGGCTGAAACCCAGCACCGGTTGCGCCGCGCGATCGCCGCCCGCATCGCGCGAACAGCCGCTCACAAATGCTGCCGCGCATGACAGCGCGGCGGCCAGCATGAATCCTCGCTTCATCCCTTCCCTCCCGTTATGGTTGTTTGACCCATCCCCTCCGGGCGGTGTCCGTCGTATCGACCAGGAAGGTTTCTCTTCCCGGCATTGTGCAGCTGTCCGGCCTAGGCCGAGGTATAGGCGGTTTTGACCGTGGTATAGAACTCGGCAGCATAGCGGCCCTGTTCGCGCGGCCCGTAACTGGAGGCCTTGCGGCCGCCGAACGGCACGTGCGGATCCACGCCCGCGGTCGGCAGGTTGACCATGACCATGCCGACTTCTGCATGGCGTTTGAAATGCGTCGCGTACTTCAGCGAAGTCGTGGCGATGCCTGCGCACAGACCGAACTCGGTGTCGTTGGCCAGGGCCAGCGCATGTTCGTAGTCGTTCGCGCGCAATACCGCCGCCACCGGACCGAATACTTCCTCCCGCGCTATCCGGTGCTCTGGCAGAGCGGCGACCAGAGCCGGGCTCAAGTAGTGGCCGCGGGTATCCAGCTCCAGTTGCTCTCCGCCGCACAGCAGTTCGGCGCCTTCCTGGCGGGCGATGTCCAGATAGGAAAGGTCGGTGGCCAGTTGTTCGGCGCTGGCCACCGGACCGATATCGATGCCGCTGGTCAGCGCGTGGCCGACCTTGAGCGAAGCCAGGCGCTTGCGGGTGCGCGCTATGAACTCCTCGTACACCGGAGCCTCCACGATCAGCCGGCTCGAAGCCGTGCAGCGCTGGCCGGTGGAGAAATAGGCGCCGTTGACCGCGACCTCCACCGCTTTTTCCAGGTCGGCGTCGGCCAGTACCACCAGCGGATTCTTGCCGCCCATCTCCAACTGGATTTTCAGTCCGCGCGCGGCGGCCTGCTGCAGCAGCGCATTGCCGGTGCGCACCGAGCCGGTGAAAGTCAGCGCGTCGACCCGCGGATCCTCGATCAGGGCCTGGCCGACCACGCGACCGCTGCCGATGACCAGATTGAATGCGCCCGCCGGCAGGCCGGCCCGGCTGAGGATCTCGGCCAGGGCCCAGGCACAGCCCGGCACGATCTCGGCCGGTTTGAACACTACGGTGTTGCCATAGGCCAGGGCAGGGGCGATCTTCCAGGCCGGAATGGCCAGCGGGAAGTTCCAGGGGGCGATGATGCCGACCACACCCATCGGCTCGCGGGTGATCTCCACCTCCACACCGGGACGGGTCGAGGCCAGTTTTTCGCCGGGAATGCGCAGGGCTTCGCCGGCGAAGAATTTGAAGATCTGTCCGGCACGGGCCGCCTCGCCGATGGACTCCGGCAGGGTCTTGCCCTCTTCCATCGCCAACAGCCTGCCCAGCTCTTCTTTGCGCGCCAGGATTTCGCTGCCGACAAAGTCCAGAGCGTCGGCACGTTGCTGCGGCGTGCTCAGCGACCAGCTACGTCGGCACGTTGCTGCGGCAGCGATCGCATCGCGCACCTGCGCCGCATCCAGACTGGCGTAATCGCCCACCGGCGTCGCCAGGTCGGAGGGATTCTCATCCTGTGCGGCGGTGCCGCTGGCCACCCACTGGCCGTCGATGTAACTCTGGAAACGCTGGGTCATGCGGAGTGTCCTGGGATCAGAGGGGGCGTACGCCACCGAGAGCGAAACCGCCGGCCACGGACTGCAATGGATTGACCAGGGGCGCACCCAGCGCCGGCAAGTCGATCTCGAAGCAGTCGCCCGGCTGCACAGCGATGCCGTCGGCGAAACTCAAAGTCGAGGTGCCGAAGAAATGCAGGTGCACATCGCCTGGACGGCGATGCGCGGTGTATTTGAAATGGTGGTATTCCAGATTCTCCAGCGAATGGCACATGTTGTCCTCGCCGGTGAGGAAAGGCTTCTCCCATACCACCGTGTCGCCGCGGCGGATGCGGCTGGTGCCACCCAGGTCGCGCGGCAACGGTCCGGTACGCAGCTCGGGACCGACTGCGCAGGCGCGCAGCTTGGAATGGGCCAGATAGAGGTAGTTCTGGCGCTCGGTGATGTGGTCGGAGAACTCGTTGCCGATGGCGAACCCCAGGCGGTGCGGGGTGCCGTTAGGGCCGATCAGGTACAGCCCAACCAGCTCCGGCTCTTCGCCGCCATCCAAGGCGAAGTCAGGCGACGGCAGGGCCTGGCCCGGGGCCACCACCATGCTGCCATCGCCTTTGTAGAACCACTCCGGCTGCGCGCCGGGTCGGCCCTCGCGTGGAATGCCACCCTCCACGCCCCACTGGAAAACCTTCATCGAATCGGTGAGGCTGCCGGCGTTGGCATGGTCCTGCAGGTTCTGATGCATGGCATCGCGGGTGGCGGCGCTACCCAAGTGGGTCAGGCCGGTGCCGGTGACGCGCATATGAGCCGGATCGGGATGGGCCAGCGGGGTCAACACCCGGTCCTCGCGCAACAGCGTCGCATAGTCCAGCGACTCGTCGCTCTGCTCCTGTGCGGCTTGTTGCTCAAGGTCGCGATTGGCCGCAATCGCTGCGGTGGCCAGGGCATAGGTGGTCCTGGAGCTTCCCAGGAGACGCACGCGGACTCCGTCCTGGTTGATCACGCCGACCCGAGCTTCGCCGGCATCGTCAACTAGCTGGATCAGTCGCATTGCTTCGCCTGCAGTCGTGGGTCAGATGCGACACGCACCTTCCGCTGGGGACGTGCCATGCCAGACCGCATTCTGCCGACACCACTCATATACAACAAATCTATTTTTGTGATTAATATATATATGTATCGGCATAGGTGAGGGAAACTTCGTGGCCCAAAGCGCTCCCTGGTACATGCGCGCCCGCCTCAAGGCCCGACAGCTGATGCTGCTGATCGCGATCGACGACGAAGGCAGCACCCAACGTGCCGCGGACGTGTTGAACATGTCCCAGCCGGCGGCGTCGAAGATGCTCAAGGACCTGGAGGACTCGATGGGCGTGCCGCTGTTCGAGCGATTGCCGCGCGGCATGCAGCCGACCTGGTATGGCGAGACCATGATCCGCCACGCGCGTATTGCCCTCTCCAGCTTGAGCGAGGCCGGCGCCGAGATCGAGGCGCTGAAGGCCGGCTATTACGGCAGCGTCAGTGTCGGTGCGATTACCGGCCCGGCCATGAACCTGCTGCCGGCGGCAATGGTTCAGATCACCCGCGACCATCCGCTGCTGCGCGTCTCGCTGCTGGTGGAAAGCAGTGATGTGCTGTTGGAGATGCTGTCGCAGAACAAGCTGGACATCCTCGTGGCGCGCTTGTTCGCCCGCCACGACAAACGCAACCTGCATTACGAAGCGCTGGCAGAAGAACAGGTTTCGGCCATCGTCCGTCCGCACCATCCGATCCTGGAAATCGAACGACCTTCGCTGGCCGAATTGGCGATCGCCGGTTGGATCGTGCCGCCAGCCGGCAGCGTGCTGCGCCACCGCTTCGAGCTGATGTTCCAGAGCGCCGGACTGGAGCCGCCCAAGCGCATCATCGAGAGTTCGGCTCTTGCCTTCCTGCCGCGCATGCTGGAGGAAAGCGACTACATCGCGGTGGTGCCCACCGATGTCGCACGCTACTACGCCAAGCACCACATCGTCTCCATCGTGCCGGCGGAACTGTCGTGCCGGATGGACCATTTCGGCATCATCACCCGCAACGATTGGCTGCTCTCGCCCGGCGCCAAGATCATGTTGCAGGCGCTCAAGGCCGCGGCCGTGCCGGCGTACGGCGTCGATCTATCCGCGGGCAAGCCCGAGGGCTGAGGCGACCACGGCCGCAGCTGCGCTATCGCACGACTGCGCGCGCTCAGGTCCAGCCGGCGTCGACCACGAACTCCTGCGCAGTGATGGCGCGGGCCTGATCCGAGGCCAGGAACAGCGCCATGGCGGTGATGTCTTCGGGCAGCACCTTGTCCGGCAGGCACTGGTTGCGCAGCAAGTCGCGCTCGCTGTCCGCATCCAGCCACAGGGTCACTTGGCGTTCGGTCATGACCCAGCCCGGAGTCAGCACGTTGATGCGGATGCGGTCGGCGCCCAGCTCACGGGCCAGGCCGCGGGTCAGTCCATTCACCGATGACTTGGCCGTGGCATAGACCGGATAGCCACCGGTCTTGCTCTGCCAGCCGGTGGAACCCAGATTGATGATCGCGCCACTACCGCGTCGGCGCATGCCCGGCACTGCGGCCTGGATGGCGAAGAACGCCGCGCGCTGGTTGATCGCCACCCGTTGGTTCCAGTAGTCGGGCGTGACCTCTTCAAGGCGGTGGCGGTCGTCGCTGCCCACGTTGTTGACCAAGATATGGAAATCGCCCAATGCGTCTGCGCCGTCCTGCACGGCCTGGCGCAACGCGTCGACATCGGTCACGTCGACGCGACGCCACCATGGCGATGCCAGCCCTTGCCTCTGCAGGTGTTCGGCCAAGACACGGCTGGCGGATTCGTCGATATCGACGAACGCTACCGGCGCACCCTGGCGGGCGAAGCCCTCGACCAGCGATGCCCCGATTCCCGATCCGCCGCCGGTAATGAAGACCGGCCGGCCGGCCAGTTCCGGATAGCTCGCGCCCCTCCCCACGCCACCGCCCTGCATTGCCAGGGCAGGGGTTGTTGCTGCACTCATGCTTCGCCTCGTCGTGAAGTGTTGGAGGGAGATGACATATATAGAAATAGATATTGATTAGCTGTGATTTGTTATTTTTCTAGCATGAATATGCCCGGTAGCATCGCAGCCGTAAAGTGTCGCCTGATCGGCCAAAGGGCTGGCCCAGGTCAATTCACGGTCCAGCCTAAGGAATGCCACCTGCATGGGTTCTCCCAAAAAGCCGCAGCTGCGCAGCCAGTCCTGGTTCGGGCGCGAAGGCAAGCAAGGTTTCTATTACCGCAGCTGGCTCAAGAGCGCCGGCAACCCGCATGACATGTTCGATGGCCGTCCGGTCATCGGCATCTGCAACACCTGGTCGGAACTGACCCCATGCAATGGCCATTTCCGCGAACTGGCCGAGTTCGTAAAACGCGGGGTGTATGAGGCCGGCGGCTTCCCGCTGGAATTTCCGGTGATGTCGCTGGGCGAAACCCAGATCCTGCCCACCGCGATGCTGTTCCGCAATCTGGTCAGCATGGACGTGGAGGAATCGATCCGCGCCAACCCACTCGATGGCGTCGTGCTGCTGATGGGTTGCGACAAGACCACGCCTTCGTTGCTGATGGGCGCGGCCAGCGTCGATCTGCCCACCATCGGCTTGTCCGGCGGTCCTTCGTTGTCGGGCAACTGGCGCGGCAAGCAGATCGGTTCCGGTACCGGAGTGATCCACATGTCGGAGATGGTCCGCGCCGGCACGCTGACGCAGGAAGAATTCATCGAAGCGGAGGCCTGCATGCAGCGCTCCAAGGGCAGCTGCATGACCATGGGCACGGCCTCGACCATGGCCAGCATGGTCGAGGTGCTGGGCATGTCGTTGCCCGACAACGCCGCTATTCCGGCCGTGGATTCGCGTCGCTCGCGCCTGGCCCAGCTCACCGGCCGCCGCATCGTGGAAATGGTGCGCGAAGATCTGCGCATGTCCAAGGTACTGACCCGCAGCGCCTTCGAGAACGCGATCAAGACCAACGCTGCGATCGGCGGATCGACCAACGCCGTGATCCATCTGCTCGCCCTGGCCGGGCGCATCGGCGTACCGCTCAAGCTCGACGACTGGGACGAGCTCGGTTCCAAACTTCCATGCCTGCTCAACCTCAAGCCGTCGGGCCAGTTCCTGATGGAGGATTTCTTCTACGCCGGTGGCCTGCCCGCGCTGTTGCGCGAGATCGCCGACCACCTGCACCTGGATTGCCTGACCGTCAATGGCCAGACCCTGGGAGCGAACATCGCCGATGCGCCATGCTGGAACAACGACGTGATCCGGCCCTTGGCCGATCCGATCCGGCTGGAGGCCGGCATCGCCGTGCTGCGCGGAAATCTGTCTCCCGACGGGGCAGTGATCAAACCATCGGCCGCGTCACCGGCGCTGCTGCGCCACCGTGGCCCAGCGGTGGTATTCGAGAACATCGAGGATTTCAAAGCGCGTATCGACGACGAAGCACTGGAAATCGATGAAAACAGCATCATGGTGCTGAAGAATTGCGGCCCGCGCGGCTATCCGGGCATGGCCGAGGTCGGCAACATGCCGCTGCCGCCCAAGTTGCTGCGCAAAGGGGTCACCGACATGGTGCGTATTTCCGATGCGCGCATGAGCGGCACCGCCTACGGCACCGTGGTGCTGCACACCTCGCCCGAGGCGGCCGCCGGCGGCACCCTGGCCTTGGTCCGCGATGGCGACATCATCGAACTCGACGTGCCGGGGCGGCGCCTTCATCTCGAGGTGTCGGACGAGGAGCTCGCCGTGCGCCGTGCGCAGTGGACGCCGCCTCCAGCGCCCACCCGCGGCTGGGCCAAGCTCTATGTCGACCACGTGCAACAGGCGCACCTGGGTGCGGACCTGGACATCCTGGCCGGCGGTAGCGGTGCCGACGTGCCGCGCGATTCGCACTGAAATGAAATTATGAACACCACCCGCCGCGATGCTTTCAAGGCGTTATTGGCCAGCGCCGTATCCGCGCCCTTCGCCCGCGCAGCGGACCGCGCCGGCAATGGAGCGGAAAGCAAGCTTCTGCCGCATTGGGGAGTCGGCGTCGAGAACCAGCGCAAGGCCGATCGGGGGGACGGCACTTACCTGAACCCGATCGTCGCTGGCGATCATCCGGATCCCACCGTCATGAAGGACGGTGACGACTATTACATGACGTTCTCGTCCTTTTACTCTTATCCGGGTCTGGTGATCTGGCATTCCACGGATCTGGTGAACTGGACGCCGCTCACGGCGGCCCTTTCCAAATCGCTCGGCGTGGTTTGGGCGGTCGATCTGTGCAAGCACGGCGATCGCTACTTCATCTACATTCCGGCCGACCCGGAGGAAAAAGGCTGGTCGATCTACGCGATCTGGGCCGACGACATCCGCGGACCGTGGAGCGATCCCATCGATCTGAAGATCCACGGCTGCATCGATCCCGGCCATGTCGTGGGAGAGGACGGCAAGCGCTATCTGTTCGTCAACGGCATCCGCAAGATCCGCCTGACCGATGACGGTCTGGCAACCGACGGCACGCTGGAACCGGCCTATAGCCCTTGGCGGTATCCCGACGATTGGATAGTGGAGAACTTCGCCCCGGAAGGCCCGAAGCTCCTGCGGCATGGGGAATGGTTTTACCTGGTGACTGCAGTAGGCGGTACCGCGGGTCCTCCGACCGGACACATGGTGATCGCGGCGCGCTCCAGATCGATCCACGGCCCCTGGGAACACTGCCCGCACAATCCACTGGTCCGCACGACGTCTGCCGATGAGCCGTGGTGGTCCCGCGGACATGCGTCGCTGGTGGAAGGACCCGCGGGCGACTGGTGGATGATCTATCACGGCTACGAGAACGGCTTCCGCACGCTGGGACGACAAACGCTACTCGAGCCCATCGAATGGACCGATGACGGCTGGTTCCGGGCCTTGGGCGGCGATCTTTCCCGGCCCTTGCCGAAACCGAAGGGGGGCAAGCGCGGTTCGTCGGGCTCGGCCTTGTCGGACGACTTCAGCGCCGACAGATTCGGTGTGCAGTGGGGTTTCCATGATCCGGCGCCTGGCGAGAGGCAGCGGGCTCGTTACGAATCCAGAGGCTTGCGTATCGCCGCCAAGGGCCGCTCGCCGGCGGACAGCCCGCCGCTTACCTGCATCGTCGGCGATCGCGCGTATGTCGTTGAGGCGACGATCGAGCTCGACCAGGGCGCCGAGGGCGGGTTGCTGCTCTTCTACAGCCACAAGGCATTCGTCGGAGTCGGCTTTACGCCCACCGAGATGAGGACCTACCAATTCGCGGAGGAACAGTCGTGGATGCGGCAGCCGATGCCCACGCGAAGCGTGCGCATCAGGCTGACCAACGATCAACACATCGTGACTTTCCACTACTCGCACGATGAAGGCAGGACCTGGATCCAGCATGGCCACCGCATGGAGGTTTCCGGAATCCACCACAACGTGTTCGGCGGTTTTCTGAGCCTGAAGATCGGACTGTATAGCGCCGGCAAGGGCAGCGTGCTCATCCGCGACTTCGACTATCGGGCGGTCTAGGACTATCGGGCGGTCCAGGTTCCGGGTATTGGCGCAATTTGAAGATAAATGGAGCATCCGAATGAAACGATTCGTACTGACGCTGCTCGCCTGCGTCGCCATGCTGCCGGCATGGGCCGGCGAGGTGACGTTCACCGAAGTCCGCTATGCGGGCGATGACGGCGGGCCTGCCGTTGGACCGACGCAATACCGCAACCCGGTCGTTGCCGGCTTCTACCCGGATCCTTCCGCGATCCGGGTGGGCGACGACTTCTACCTGGTCACCTCCACCTTCGGTTACTTCCCGGGCCTGCCGATCTTTCACAGCCGCGATCTGGTGTCGTGGCGCCAGATCGGCAATGCCATCGACCGCCCCGGCCAGATCGACTACGGCAACGACGAACTCACCCGCGGCCTGTTCGCCGCCTCGATCAGCTACCACAACGGCACCTTCTACATCGCCAACACCTGCTTCTACTGCGGCGGCGGCAACTTCATCGTCACCGGGAAGGATCCGGCGGGTCCGTGGTCCGATCCGGTCTGGCTGAAGTTCGAAGGCATCGATCCGTCGCTGTTCTTCGACGACGACGGCACCGCCTGGATGGTCAACAACGGCATTCCCGAGGGCAAGATGCGCTACGACGGGCATCGCGCGATCTGGCTGCAGCGGTTCGATGCGGCGACGAAGACCATGGTCGGCCCACGCAAAGTGCTGGTCGATGGCGGCGCGGACCCGGCCAGCAAGCCCGAGCATGTCGAAGGCCCGCATCTCTTCAAACACGACGGCTACTACTACCTGACCGCGGCCGAAGGCGGCACCGGCGAGCAGCATGCGCAGATGGTCTGGCGCAGCCGCAAGGTCGATGGTCCTTACGAGCCATGGTCCGGCAATCCGTCGCTGACCCAGCGCGATCTGGACCCGGCGCGCCCCGACCCGGTCACCTCCACCGGACACGCGCAATTCGTCGAATTGAAGGACGGTTCGTGGTGGGCGGTGTTCCTCGCCACGCGACCCTATCGCGGCAACCAATACAACCTGGGGCGCGAGACCTTCCTGCTGCCGGTGACCTGGCGCGACGGCTGGCCGGTGATCCTGCCGCGCGGCGAACGCGTGCCGGTGGTGCTGGAGCGTCCTGCATTGCCGCGCACCCCGCAGCCGATCCCGACCAGCGGACCGATCGAATGGAGCGAACGCTTCGCCGCCGAAAAATTGCCGCCGCAATGGATGACGATCCATCCGCCGAAGCAGACCTGGTTCGGCACCGGCCGCGATGGTCTGAAGCTCACGCCTTCATCGACCCCCCTCGGCGGGCATGGCAGCGGCGGGCAGCCGGCGTATCTTGCGCACCGGCTTCAACATCATCGAGCCACCCTGACCGCGACGCTCGCGCCTTACCAGCCGGAACCGGGCGAACTGGCCGGGTTGGCGGTGTTGCAGAGCGAGCGTTACCACTACGTGGTAGGCGTGGAAGGCGGCAAAGAGGGGACCGCAATCGCGCTATACCGCCGCGCCGGCAAGGACGAGGCCGTGAGCGGGCAGCGCATCGCCCGCATCCCGTTGCCGTCGTCGCAGCAGCCGGTCTCGCTGCGCTTCCGACTCGACGGCCCGCGACTGGATGTCTTCTATGCAGTGGAACCCGGGCAGTGGAAGCCGGTGGCGACCGGCCTGGATGCCAGCATCCTGAGCAACGATATCGCCGGCGGTTTCATCGGCGCGACATTCGGTCCGTACGCGTTCCGTCCGTGACCGACGCAGGCCGCTAACCCGTAGCGGACTCGATGGCCGGCGGCGCCGCGACCGCCGGCCGTGGCCGCGCCAGGATCCGGTCGCGCAGCCGTAACCCGGGGCGTTCGACCAGGTAATACAGCAGCGCTGCCGCCAGCAGCGAAGCGATGCCGTACACCGCGAAAGCCGCATAGCCCCTGCCTTCCAACGCATCGCCGGCATGCGCGTGCACCAGGCCGAAGATCGGCTTGTGCACCAGATACAGACTGAAGGACACCGCCGCCAGCCAGCCCGCGCCGGGCAGCGCGCGGCGACCGATCCAACTGTCCGCCTGCGCTCCGGCGAACACCAGCAGTGCCAACCCCAGCGACAGCACCGGCCAGCCGATGCTGTTGCCTAGCAAGCCGGTGCGCTCGCGGAACAGCCAGAACGCCAGCGCCATCGTCGCCAACCCGGCCAACGAGATCAGGTTGGCGTACGCGGCAGCGCGCGCCCAACCGCCGGGGCGATAGTTCTTCCACACCGCAAGAACCACACCGGCGAGCAGCCCGTCGAGCCTGTTCCAGGTCGGGTAGTAGATGTTCTCGACAAACCAGGGGCGCGCGGGCTGCAGTGCGTCGAAATGCAGCCAGACCGCGGCGCGCAGGGCGATCCCACCGAGCACGATCGCCGCGCACAGCGCGACGAAGCCGGCAACCGAGGCGCGCTTCGCCAGCAGCCATGCCAACAGCGGGAACGCAAGATAGAAATGCTCCTCCACGCACAGCGACCATGCGTGGGAGAACGTGGCGTTGTCGGCATAGTCGATCGACAGGTTGACGAAGAAGCCGGCGAACTTCCACCACGGCTCCATGCCCGGCGCTTCGCGGAACCCGGGCCACAGCAGATACACCGCCAGCACCGCCCAGAACGCAGGCAGGATCCGGAACGCGCGGCGCAGATAGAACTGGCGGAACGAGAACCGGCCGCCGGCCGCCAGCGGCTTCAGCACCTGCGAACCGATCAGGAATCCGCTGAGCACGAAGAACAGATCCACGCCCATCCAGCCGTAGCGCTGCGCCCAGGCCCAGTCCTCGCCCAGTCCGCCGACCAGGTAGGAATGGAACAGCATCGTCCAAACGACGGCGAGCGCGCGCAGCAGATCCAGCCCGGGCAGATGCGCAGCGGATGCCGGTGTGGGAAGAAAAGGAGCGCCGTCATCGTTCGTCGTGGTGCTGTTCACTGCTGGCTGGCCTGTGGCGTCGTCGGGTGGCTCGGCACTGTAATCGAGACGGACGCGCATTGCAGGCATCGTATGCCGGTCCGTGCCCGGATTGTGCCGAACCGTCCATGCGCCGAACGGATCCGTGATTTCCGCGCGGCGGCCGGTTGACGGTGGATGGCGGCCACTAGGGTTGCGGAAGAATCGCCTGGTTGTCCAAGTTCTTGGAACGGCCTGCCGTGATCGTCATGGCTGTACCTGGGAAGGCGACGACGTCGCCACGGTCACGCGCGTACTCGGCGGCGGCAACGCCGGTGCCGTATTCGAAGTATTCACCGGCTTGCGGCTGGTGTTTTCTGTTCATCAATGAATTCCCGAAGACCGCTCAGTCGCGCTCGTCTGGAATGACGGACAGTTCCGCTGCACTGGTCCAGCCGTTGCGCCAGACCACGTCCAGTGCAGTGAAACGGAAGTAGCGCGCCTTCACCGGTGCAAAGCGCACTTCCTGCAGGTCGGGATTGTTGCGCACATTGGCGAAGGCGCCACGCTCAACCGCAGTGGCCCAGTTCACGCCGTCCGCGCTGGTTTCGAAGCGGAAGTTCTCGACCGTACCGTTCAGCACCCCGTCCTGGCGCGGCAGGTATGCGAAGCCGGCGATGCTATGCATCCGACCCATGTCGATCGTGATGGCGTGCGGCAGTTTCAGCGCCGCATCCCGGTAGGTATGCCAGTAAGTGCTCGGATCGCCGTCGATGGCCAGCGCAGCGCCGTTAGGGCCTTGCATGTTTTCCTCGCTGCCCACGCTCACGACCTTCCAGCCGACGGGCGACAGCCCGACGAAGTTGCGAGCGCCCGCCACGCCGAGCCGTCCGTCGGACTGTACCCGCGCGGCCTTGACGATGCCGCTCATCGGCAGAGCCACAGGGGTGCTGTAGACGGGCGAGGCGGGATCGGGCATGGTTCCGTCGGTGGTGTAGACGATCTTGCCACCCGCCGGATGACTGATGCGCACCGTACCGTCGGTACCACGGTCGGCGATCGTCGGCGGCAACAGATCGACCGATTGCTTGTACAGACCGAACTCAGCCAGCGTGGGTTCCAGGCGCGCGCCAGTGATGCGCACGCGCAAGCGGTCGGTGGTCGCCGGCGAGAGCAGCCTGATAAGCCGGCGATGGCCCACCGTGGTGAGCTCGTCGGACGCGATCTGTTCGGTTGCCACCCAGGCCGAGCCGTTCCACGCCTCGATCACGAAGGATTCGATGCGCTGGCCGCGATGATCCACCGCTTCCTGCAGCGACACCACGTCGAAGCTTGCCGGCCGTGGCAACTCGAGTGTGACCGTGCCGCCGCTCTGGCCCTGCGATGCCTCCCACCAGGTATCGAGCTTGCCGTCGTTCACGGCAGTGGCGCGCCGCCCGGGTGCCGCGGAGTCCGCGGTCACGCGGGCGCCAGCCGCCAGGTTCTCGGTAAAAGTCTTGTTGACGATCTCCGCCATCTGCTCGAGCGCGGCGATCTGGTCGTCGGGAACCAGTCCGCGTTTGTCGGGCGAGAGGTTGAGGAGCAGGTTGCCGTTACGGCCGATGGAAGAATAGAAGATGTCCACCAGTTGTGTGACCGGACGCGGCTGCTTGCTGCGGGCCCAGAACCACTGGCCATTGGCAAGGAGGGTGACGTTGGTTTCGGCGGGGTACCACCAAAGGTGCGTGCCGGGTTTAAGCAGGTCGCGGCCGCCCAGGTCGTTGCCCTGCATGTCCGACCAGTGGAAGCGTTCGGGCGAAGTCGGCAGCGGGATAACGCTCCACTCGGTGGTACGGCCATAACCGCTTTCAGAACCGACCCAGCGCACGTCCGGCCCCTTTCCCATGATGACGGCGTGTGGTTGCAGCTGGCGGATCAGGTCGTACCAGGCCGCGTAGTCGTAGGTCTCGGGAACGCTGGGGTCGGGGTTGGCGCCGTCGAACCAGACCTCGTGGACCGGGCCGTATTCGGTCAGCAGTTCGTAGAGCTGGTTGAGAAAGTAGCGGTTGTAGTCGTTCACCTCGTAGGTGTAGGACTTGAGGCCGGAAGACAGCCTGCGGCCCTTGGACGGATCGCTGCTGAAGCTGGCCGGGTCGGTGGGAATGGTCGATTTCAGCTTCGGGCTGCCGTTGCCGTAGTAGCCGGCCGGGTTCTTGGGATTGGTCCTGAGCTGGTACAAGTCGGCGGGCGACAGGTAGATGGCCAGCTTGACCCCTGCGCCCCTGGCCGCATCGGCGACCTCGCGCACCAAATCGCCCTTGCCGCCGCGCCACGGGCTGGAGGCGGACGAGTGCGCGGTGTACCGGCTTGGCCACATCGAGAAACCGTCATGGTGCTTGGCCACCAGCACGATCATCTTGCCGTCGAGCTTCTGCACGGCGCGCAGCCATTGCCTTGCGTCCAGATCGGTGGGGTTGAAGATCGAGGCTTCCTCGCGCCCGCTGCCCCATTCCACTTCGTTGAAGGTATTCACGCCGAAGTGCACGAAGAAGGTGCGCTCCAACCGCATCCAGGCCGACTGGTTCGGCCGCGGCAGCACCTTCGCCGCCTTCTCGGCGATGACAGCCTCGGAATCGCCCTCGGCGATGACGTGCTCGGTGGCGTACGGGATCGGCGCCGTCGTCGCAGCGACGGCCGTGGCAGCAGCAAGCGCAACGCCGAAGACCAGCGCGGCGGATGTGATTCGGCTCATACGTGCGATGCATCGCGTCATAAGGGGCATCATGTCATTAAACGAGCAAGTGCAAGCCTCTCAAACGCTGCCGCGAGCGCAAACATCAGCGCCCCTCCGGCTCTAAGGTCAACGTCACAAGCACGACATCGTTGCTGCGCATCGGAACTTCGAGCGTGTGCTCTCCGGCAGGTCCGATCTCGATCCTGCGGTCGGTTTCCGGCAGGTCGCGCGTCAATTCGCGAAGTTTGCCGAGCTGGCTGGCGCTCAGAGAAGCGGGAGCCCCCATCTCGATATAGGCCGAGTACGCGTCGTTGGCACGAAAGCCGGTGCGTTTGACCTGAAGTCGGTACGCGCCCTCCGTCAGATGTTTGAACGTAAGCCGTGCCGCCGATACCGGCGAAGCGGGAACGAGCTTGGTGTAGAACGGCCGATTGCTGACGTTCTGCCGAGGCTGCTCCCAACTCCAGAGCAATGCCGAAGCGTTGGAACCCTCCGTCGCCAGCAGGGACTCGGCATCGGAAGATGGAATCTCCTTGCCGCGGAGTGCGTGCAGATATTTGTAGGCGAAGAACGCCGGCTTGCGGATGCCTTCGCGATTGAGCAGCCCGAAGCCGCCGTGAAACGGAGTGGGCGGCGGGCCCGGCTCCTCGAACAGATCGGTGTAGGCCCAGTAGCTCATGCCCTGCACCAGCCCCTGCGTCGCCTTGAGTTTGCTGAGGATGTACGGCGCGCTGATATACGAGTCGTGCACGGCATCGCGCGGCGTGTAGCTCGTGCTCCACTCCGTGAAGTAAAGCGGCAGCGACGGAAACGGCGATGCGCTGATCTGTTCCCTGACCCTGCGCACGTCGCCAATGATGGCGTCCTGAGAGGGGGAAAGCTTGGTGTCGGCCTCGCCTTTCTCGTCCAGGAAACCACCGTCGACGCCATAAGCGTGGGTAGTCACGAAATCCACCGGCACGCCGTTCTTGTGCGCATGCTCGAGGAATTCCGGAACCCATGCCGCGCCCGCGGTCGAGGGGCCGCCGACTTGCAGCGTGGAATCGATCGCCTTGATTGCTCTGGCTGTGACGTCGTAGAGCTGGAAGTAGGCTTGTTGATCGGCCCGTTCCCAGAATCCGTCGAGATTCGGTTCGTTCCAGACCTCGAAGTACCAGTGCCGCACCTCCGCCACGCCGTAGCGATCGCGCAGGTGGCGAACGAACGCATCGACGAGATCGCGCCACGGCTCCAGCTTCGGGTGGGACGTATTGCCTTTCCAGTAGAAGATGGTCTGCCTGGACGTGGCCATCGCATCGGGCGTGAATCCGAGCTCGATGAAGGGCCTGATCCCTTTCGACAGCAGATCGTCGTAGAGTTCATCGATCTTGGTCCAGTCGTACACGGTACGTCCGTCGACGACCCGCACGGTGCCCAGCACATCGTGGAAGATGTCGTGGAATCGAATGTAGCGAAAGCCCAGCTCATCGACGGCGAGCTTCAGCTGGGCCTGGCTGTCGGAGCGTATCAACGTGCCTGGAAAATCCGAGCCGATAGACAGATCGAAGAACCGGTCCAGCGGCCGTCCGGCTCGCGCGAGGTCGATCGTGATCTCGCGTGGGGCAGCCTCGGCGGCGCTGGCCGCACCGGGCGCTACGCCGACAACAGCCGCTGCCCAGGCCATCAGCGGCAAGCCGACGCGCCGCAGATTCAACAAGAATGCAAACATCTCACTTCTCCAGTAAGTCCACGCCAAACGATTCAAGACGAAGCTTGTCTGTCCAGCGCTCGCCGGAAATGCAAGGCGCGGCCATGGAAGCGGTCTTCAGACAAGCCCAGGGCCGCGTACTTTCAACGCAACCGCGATCGCGCCGGTCAAACCCTCAGGCAAACGCACCTCGAGACCCTTGCGGCTGCGCGTGAAAGGCAGGCTGTCGGTGGCGCCCAGCGCCTCGACACGTTCGATCGTCCCTGGCGCCAACGCCGAGTCCTCCGCCAGCGCGGCGATGCGCAGCACGCCGTCGGCAGGCCAACCGAGCGCGATGACGTACAGCGCGCCGTGCTTGCTGGTGAAGCGGATGTCCCGGGCGGTGAAAGGCTGCGATGTTTGCTCGCTGAACATGCCACCCGCCACGCGCGTCGGCCCTTCGCCGAAGGTGCGCCATGGGCGGGTGCCATAGATGGCCTCGCCGTTGCGCGCTATCCAGGCGGCGATGTCCTCCAGGATCTTGCGTTCGTCGGCATCGATGCTGCCGTCGCCGCGCATCGGAACCGACAGCAGCAGATTGCCGTTCTTGGAAACGATGTCGCACAGACGATGAATCACCGTGCTCGCAGGTTTGTACTGGTGGTTGTCGAAGATGGAGCGGGCGTAGTGCCAGTCGCCCAGGCAGGTGTCGGTCTGCCAGGGCAGCGGCTCGATGCCTTCGCGGAAACCCCGCTCCACGTCCTCCACGACACCGGCACGCCATTCCGCCGGCAGCACCTTTGCATTGACGACTGCCTCCAGCTTGCCGCCATTCCAGGCCATGTTGGCGTTGTAGTAGTGCGCGGTCATGTCCAGCCCGGCTTGGCCGAGCGGCAGGCCGTGGTTGTCGAAATAGACCAGGTCGGGGCGGTAGCTGTCGATCAGGTCACGGCAACGCAGGAACCACTGGCGCGTGAAGGCCGGGTTGTGCAGTGGCGGCTTCTCGTCCCAGTGGGCCGTTTGGCTCTCCTGCCAGGCTTCGACGCTACGGATGGTCTTGAAACCATCGGGCATGACGATGTTGCGGCCGGTGTAGAGCTCCTGCGGGTCCAGGCCTTCCCACCACGTACCGCGGCCGTCGGCCTTGGTAAGGTGAAAGGCGTCGTAGCGTTGACCGGCATAGGGCCCTTCGGGGTCGTAGCCGTAGGCGGGCTGGTACCAGTGCCAGGCGTGTGCGCCATGGTTGCTGACGCCGAAGCGCAGCCCGCGCGCGCGGGCCGCCTTGGCCCAGATACCGACGATGTCCTTCCTGGGCCCCACGCGCATGGTGTTCCAGCCGTGATACTTGGAGTTGAACGCGTCCTGGTTGTCGTGATGGTTGGCCAGAGCAACGAAGTACTTGGCGCCGGCCTTCACGTAGAGATCCAGCAGCGCGTCGGGGTCCCAGTTCTCGGCTTTCCAGCGGTTCTGTATCTCCATGAACCCGACTTTGGTCGGGTGGCCGTAGGTCTTGACGTGGTGGTCGTACTGCCAGTTTCCCTGGATATACATGCGGCGCGCGTACCAGTCGCCCATCTCGGGTACGCACTGCGCACTCCAGTGCGCCCAGATGCCGAACTTGGCGTCGCGGAACCAATCCGGTACCCGATAGTTGTCGACCAGCGACGACCATGCGGGGGTGAACGCTGTGGACGCGGCACGCGCGTGCGGCAGGCTCAGCGCGCCGGCCGCAGCCCAGGCCGAGGCTTGGAGGAACGAGCGCCTTGTCCAGCCTGCACTCCAGAATCCGTTATCGTCTCGCATGAACGTTTCTCTTCCAGGCATTGCCGCTGGGCGATCTCTGCCTGCTGGCCGAAAAAATCTACGGTGCAGGCACCTCAACCACGACGATCGATTTCGGCGGCAGCTCCAACGTAAGCCCTGACGCGCCGGGTTGTGCGGTGTACGCTGCGGGCACGAGCTTGCGTGGCTGCTCGAAGGTGTTGTGCGCATCCATCGCGGCAGCGGTCAGGATCTGCCCCTGCACCGGCTTGCTGGTTTTCAGATTCGTGGCTACGCGCGCCGGCCTCGCCGGATCGAGGTTGACCAGTGCCAGGTGGACCGTGCCGTCGGCGGCGCGCGCTGCGGTGATGTCGACGGCCGGCAGTTCTACGCCGCCTTGCCGCCACTTCGGCGTCTGGATTGCCGTCTTCAGCGGTGTCGCGCCCATGAACGGCTGGTACAGATCGAATACGTGGTAGGTCGGCGTCAGCAGCATCCGTGAGCCGTCGGTCAGCACCATCGCCTGCAGCACGTTCACCATCTGCGCGATGCTGGTCATCTTCACGCGGTCGGTGTGGCGGTGGAACGCGTTGAACGACAGTGCGGCCAGCAGCGCGTCGCGCAGGGTGTTCTGCTGATACAGAAAGCCGGGGTTGGTGCCGGGCTCCGGGTCGTGCCAGGCGCCCCACTCATCGACGTAAAGCGCGATGCGCTTGTCGGGATCGTGCTTGTCCATGATGGCCGAGATGGCTTTGATGCGCTGCTCGATGCTCATCGCGGCATCGAGCGTCTTGGCCCAGCGCTCCGCGTCGAAGCCGGTGGCCTGACCCTTGTTCTCCCAGCCGCCGGGGATGGTGTACTGGTGCAGCGTCAGCGCGTCCATGTGCTTGCGCGAACGCTCCATCAGAATCTCGATCAGGTGGTCGTTTTGGGTACCGTCGCCGGAGGCCACTCGCAGCACCGACCCCGACAGGAAGGTGGCGTACTGGTTGTGCAGGTCGGCCTGGTACTCCGGCCGCATGTTGCCGCCGCAGCCCCACATTTCATTGCCAAGGCCGAAGTACTTCACCTTCCAGGGCTTGTCCCGGCCGTTGCGCCGGCGCTCGTCGGTGAGCGTCGATTTGCCTTCGGCCGTCATGTACTCAAGCCAATGGCTCATGTCGCGCGGCGTCATCGACCCCATGTTGCCGGAGACGAACACGTCGCTTCCAAGCTGTTCCACCAAGTCCATGAACTCGTGCGTGCCGACGCGGTTGTTCTCCGACACGCCGCCCCACCACCGGTTCAACCGCACCGGGCGCTTGTCCGGATCGCCAATGCCGTCTCGCCAGTAGTAATCATCGGCGAAGCAGCCGCCGGGCCAGCGCACCACCGGCACTTTGATACGGCGCAGCGCCCCGACCACATCGTTGCGCCAGCCGCGCGTGTTGGGGATGTCGGAATCCGGGCCGACCCACAGGCCTCCATAGATGCCGGCGCCCAGATGCTCGGCGAACTGTCCGTACACGGCCGGCTCAATGCGCGGCCCGGCGGCCTCGGCGGTAACCGTCAGGCGAACGTCGACAGGCTGCTCGGCGAAGGCATTGGCAGCCATCGCGGCGGCACACAGCATCAGGCTCATCTTGCGCAGGCCGCGCATTGTCCAGGTCATCACATGTCTGCCCCTGTTTCGGTTGGAAGAATCCCTGCGCTTTCGGGCGCGATGCAAATGCATCAACGCCGGTGTTTCTCGCTGCGGCTGTTTGCTGCATTGACGATCAGCGATACAGGCGCCAAACGCCAACACAAATCGTTTCATTCGGGCAGCCACCAGAGAGCGGAGTTTCGGGCGTATCGAATCGGCGGCGCTACCGATCACGAACAGATAGAAGCGGCGATGTCCACATGCCTATACGAAGCTTCGTCGAATCCCACTTGCACGACAAATGAAGTATTGGGCATGTGCCATTCCGTAAACGAATAGATGCAGCGGGCCGCATATGCGCCCGGACCGTGCGGCGCACGTTAGCGGAGAAGAAGCGAAGAGCGACGCAATGACTATGCTGTAGTGCAGCATTCGATTGCTTGCTGCTTGCTGCTTGCTGCCTGCTCCGAGACAGCCAATGGCGAGGATCTGGCTTACGTCGCCGTGGAACTGCACGACGCCGACGGCACGCCCATCTATGCCGGTAACGACGACAGGCAGGTACGCGTGCGCGTGAGCGGCGCGGGAACCCTGGCCGGCATCGGCAACGGCAATCCAATAGACGTTTCCAGCTTCCAGTCCGGCGAACGCAAAACCTTCCACGGACGAGTGGTCGCCGTGATCCGCGCCGGCGTCCAAGCCGGCCCCATCGCGGTCGACATCGAGGCCGAAGGCCTGCCTTCCCGCCAGGTGCGATTAAACGCGGTCGCATCGCAACCCTTCTGAACGGATCGATTCCCGGCCGCGTTGCCGCATGCCCGAAGCGCGAACGTGGCATGCAACGACGTCCGCTTCGGGTCGGCAGCCGATACCGGCGTTATGATATCCGCGCAGTAGAAAGTGACTGCTATCGGCCAAAAAACCGACATTCGAGATGAGCGGTCTAGACGGGAAAGAGGAGCAGAGCGCGCATGGCGCTCCGCTCCACGATCCAGTTACTTCTTGCCGTGCGCCGCCTGCTCGATGATCTTGGCTACGGCCTCCGGCTTCGAGACGTAGATCGCATGGCTGCCGGAAACCTCGACGACCGTTGCGCTTGCGCGCTTGGTCATCATCTGCTGCGCCGGAGGCGGGATCATCTTGTCTTCCGTGCGACCAGGCGCGGCTGCACATCGACAATCCACTCCGATCATGCTCGCGACTCCGGCGCCGTTCTTCGGCGGTAGGGCGCTACAGGCGATTGAAGGCAGTTGCAGAAGACTCGTCGAGCCGCCCGATAGCCAACGTCAGGTATCGACGCATAGCGACTGGAGAGTAGGAATAACCATCCGTTGCCACAGGCAAAGGGCTACCGAAGCCGATTGACTTGCAAGGGCGGTACCTTCCGCATGGTGTTGCGGGAGGCCTTCAACCCTGCAATGCGCTCATCACCACTTCCTGGACAATCCGGCTGCCCTCGGGCGTGCTCCAATCGCCTGCGAGTTCGGCGATGGCCTGATTGGTACTGGTCAGTGTGACCCCTCCCTTATCCATGCGGCGCAGAGCCATGTCGTCGCCCATCTTGCTCGGCGAGCCACCGGCATCGGCGACGACCTGCACTTCGTAGCCCAGGCCAACCAGGGTCAGCGCGGGATAGACCGTGCACACATCGTTGGTCACGCCGGCAATGACGATCCGCTTGCGGCCGGTCGCCTCGACGGCGGCGGCGAAGTTCTCGTCTTCCATGGCGTTGACGATGCCGGCCCGCTTGATCCGAGCGGCGAATTCTTCCGGAAGGACTGCCTTCAGTTCGTCCATCAGCGGGCCCTGCGCATTGGTTTCCTGACTGGAAGTCAGTACGACCGGCATTTTCAGGATGCTGGCAGTCCGCGCCAACATCAGCGCATTGCGCTTCATCTCTTCGAGGGGAATGGAGCGTACCCAGCCCATGGTTCCGACTTGATGGTCGATCAACAGCAGCGCGGCGTTATCGCCGGTGAATCGTTGGTAAGTCATAGAGGAGACTCCTTTGTGGTCAGATTGCAGTGGAATGCAGCGGCGGGCCGGCGAAAAGCATGGCCTTGGCGCTGCCGTGAGGAGCTTGAAGCGCGATCGTGCGGGGCGTGTTCTGCGCCGGAAAAACGGGAAGCTTGAGATCGTTGTGCCCGAAGTTCTGGCCGTCCACCCTCGTCGTTCCAAAAATAGGCATGACGAAAGCGCAGTGGCCCGCCGCCACGGGCACGGCCAGTTCGGCGCCCTCTTCCAGCGAAATATCGAGCATCGTCACTTCGGTCGGCGGGTTCAGCGGAGAGCGGCCGTCTCCGAAGCCTCCCAAGGGCACGCGCACCTTAGCGCCAGACGACTGCACCACCGGTACGTCCTGCGGTTCCAAAGTCAGGACGGACGGTGCGATGTATTTCCTATCGGTGGCGAGGTTGACGAAGATCTGCAGCGAATGGACGGTCTTGCCGGCCTCGGCCGGTACTTCCTCGTGAACGATGCCGTTTCCAGCCGTCGTCCAGTGCAGGCCGCCGGGCCGGATCAGATTGCGGGTGCCGAGCGAATCGCGGTTGTCGATGCCTGTTTCCGAATCCAGAAATAGATAAGACACCGCGGAAAAGCCGACATGGGAATGCGGTGGAAAGGTCGGCCCGCTCATCCAGGCATGATCGACCCCCAGAAAGGGATCGATCAGCGCACTCACGCCACGCAGGCCGTAAGCCCGGAAGTGGCTGCCGTGATTGGCGCGCTGGAGCGGAGCGATGATGGGCATGATGGCGGCCTCAGGCGGTCTCGACTTCGCTCAGGCTCGGGTAGTCGGTGTAACCCTGCGCTGTGCCGCCGAAGAAGCTGTTGCGGTTCGCCTCGTTCATCGGTGCATGCGTCTTCAAGCGGACGACGAAATCCGGATTTGCCAGCACCATCTGGCCGTAGGCCTCCAAGTCGGCCAGCCCCGTCGCCACGTCGGCCCCGGTCCGGTCGCGCGGCCGACCCGGCCGGTTTAGGATCAGCGTGCCCTTCCAGCGCTCGCGCATGTCGGCCAACAGGCCTTCATTGCCCTGATGCATGATGTGCAGGTAGGCCAGCCCCAGCTTGTCGAGTTCGGCGACCAGATAGCGGTACAGATCCGGTCCTTCGGCGCCTTCGTCGATGCCCCACATCGTGGTGCCGGGCGACAGGCGGATCGCCGTCCTGTCCGCGCCGATTTCCTCGGCGATCGCTGCGGCGACTTCGATGGCGAAGCGGGCGCGGTTTTCGATTGAACTGCCGTATTCATCGGTGCGTACGTTCGCGCTCGGCGCGAAGAACTGCTGGATCAGGTAAGCGTTCGCGCCGTGGATTTCGACGCCATCGGCGCCGGCCTCGACCGCGCGGCGGGCCGCATAGCGGAAATCCCCAACGGTCCGGCGCACTTCCCCGGCCGTCAGCGCGCGTGGCACCGGAATGTCCTGCATGCCCTTGGCCGTAAACATCTGCGTGCCCGGCGCGATCGCCGAAGGCGCGACGCTCTGCCGATGGTGCGGCGTATTGTCCGGGTGCGACATGCGCCCGGCGTGCATGAGCTGGATGAAGATGCGGCCGCCTTCGTCATGGACGGCGTCAGTGGTCCTCCTCCAGCCGGCGACATGCGCATCGGTATAGATACCGGGCGTGGTCAGGTAACCCTGCCCATCGTCGGAAGGCTGAGTGCCTTCGGTGACGATCAGGCCGACGCTGGCGCGTTGGGCGTAATAGTCGGCGGCCAGCGTTCCCGGCGTGCCGTCCGATTCGGCGCGGCTGCGGGTCATCGGCGCCATGACCAAGCGGTTCCGCAGGGTATAGGGACCAAGACGGATAGGGTCGAACAGTTTGCTCATGAGGGAATTCCTGTAATGCGGTAGGAAAAAAAGCCGGCCGGTTCTACGAAGCCGCGCCCTGGATGCCCGCCCGAACCATCAATGCCTCGGATGCGGCCATGAATTTGCGGATGTGTTGCTCGGTCAGCCCCGGCGACGGCAGGATGGCGCCGCCCTTGCTGTCGAACATCGCCCCGCTATGGCCTTCGATGTCCGAGGTGAGCAGCAGCGGCGCGATGCGTTGGGCGTAGGTGTTGGCGGTCGGCGTCAACAGTCCGATCAGTGTTTCCACCGCACGGGACTTCAGCGAATCCTTTCCGAAGAAGTTGTCGCGGATGTTGGTCTTGATCAGCCCGGGGTTCAGGCCGAAGAACGTGGCGTGCGGCCAACGCTTGGCCGCATCGAGCACGAGCATTTCGTTGCCGGCGACGGTGTTCATGTGCGCCGGCATCGCCTTGTACGACTTTTCGGAATTGAGGTCGTCCGGCGCGCCGATCTGACCGCCACCGGGATAGCCCACCAGGAACACACGCGGCTTCACGGACGATAGGGGACGCCGCGTGCCCAGCCTGGGCGCGATGGCACGCAGAATGACTAGTCGGTTGAGATAGCTGACGGCCAGATCGCGCTCGATGCCTTCCGCCGTTTCCTGGCGTTGCGGCGCCGCGAAAATGCCGGTGGTGAGGATCACCATATCCAGCGATTCCGCCGGCAGCGCGTCCGCGACCCGCTGCGCTTCACGCATCAGACTCAAATCGGCCTGCATGAAGGCGATTCTCGGCACGCTGGTGTCGCGAAAAGTCTGGCCAACGACCACGACGTCGGCGCCGAGGGACGCCAGATGGCGGCTCAAGGCGCGACCGATACCGCCGGTGCCTCCGATAACGGCAACCTGCTTCCCTTCGACTTTCAAGGCGTTGGCGCGACGCCATGCCACACGCTTGTCCCGCTTCATGATGACTTCCTCCGATTTCGGATAGGAAGATCATCGTGTGCTTCTCGTACGGGATAAATATGGTAATTTGGAGAACATTGATCCACCAATGGAGCAATGAACGTGGAGCTGCTGAACGACATGGCCTTGTTCGTGGAGGTCGTCAAAGCCAAGGGCTTTCGCACGGCGGCCGAAGCGATAGGAATGCCGAACTCGACGTTGTCGCGGCGAATCGGCGCGTTGGAGAAGGCGATTGGCCTGCGTCTGCTGCACCGTACGACGCGCAAGATCGAACTGACCGAGGCCGGCCAGATCTACTTCGAACGATGCAAGCGCATCGTCGATGAAGCCCGGCTGGCGCACGAGCAACTCGGCGAAATGCTTGCGCAGCCCAGCGGCGTATTACGCGCCTCGCTGCCGGTGGATTTCGCCGTCACCTATCTGGCGCCCCTGATCGCCGAGTTCGCTGGTCTTTATCCCGGCATCGCTTTTGATTTCGACCTGACCCCGCGACGGGTGGATCTGGTCAGCGAACCTTTCGACGTTGCGATCCGCATGGGGGAATCCGAGAGCTCGCAGCTGATCGCGCGCGCATTGGCTTCGCTCACGCCCTACCTTTACGCCTCTCCCGGCTACCTTGAACGCTCGGGCGAACCAGGCAAACCTGCCGACTTGGAGCAGCATGAGTGCCTGAGCATCCTGAAAGCCGGTTCATGGACGTTGCACGATGGCAAGCGGACCGCAGCCGTGCCGGTAGGCGGGCGGTTCACGCTCAACAGCGTCGGCATGATCCGCCGTCTGGCGACGCTCGACATGGGCATCGTCCTGATGCCGGAGGAGATCGTCGCCGACGAGCTGGCCAACGGGAAGCTGCGCCGGATCATGCCCGGATGGCACGGCAAGCCGATGCCCGTCTATGCCATTACGGAAACCCGGCTGCTGCCGGCAAAGACGCAGCGATTCATCGAGTTCCTGCGTGAGCGACTTGCGCAGAAGTGAGTCGGGCCAGTGTTCAGGAAGGATGTCCGACATTCGGGACGAGCGGCTTCGATGGGAAAGTGGAGTCGGAGCGCGCATGGCGCTCCGCTCCGCGGTCCAGTTACCTCTCGCCCTGCTCCGCCTGCTCGATGATCGTTGCGCCTGGAAAGACGTGCGGCCCATTGCGAGTCAAGACTTGTCGTTCTGCGGAGACCGACAGAATCGCAAGATCAAGGAGACGCATGAAGCATGGCGAGCATCAGCAGCAGAACGACCATGCCGATAAGGCCGACACTTAGGAGTATCGGCAGCCGGTTCCGGCGCTTCTTGCGCGGTGCAATATCCGGCAAGTCGAACCAGTAGCTGCGGCTGCCTTGGAGCGGGGACGACTGTTTCTTCTTGGGTGAGCCAGCAAACATGACATTCCTCTATTCGAAGGCCGGTGATCGAGGGGCTGCATGCCCCTCGTGTTCGCCTTGGGAAAGCCGCACGCCGGATTGGGCGAGACCCTCAGAAATGGAACAGATAGCCCGCCGAGATCCTGGTCTGCGACGAACGTTCGACCAGGGGACTCCGCTTTATCTCGTCGCCAAGGCTGACCGTGCCGACGTCCAGGAAGAACGTGTGCCGTTGCGCAGGGCTGTAGTCGAGCCGGAGGCCCGCTTCGACGTTGACGGTAGCGTCGCCTTCATAGAAAGGACGGTCCGACGTGGCTTCTTCCGGACGCACGCCGTAGTAGTACGCCACGTACTTCTGGTCGACCCACTCCGCGGCCACGCGCGGGGTCAGGCCGAAGCGGCCCATGCCGAAGCGGCGTTCCACCTGGACGCGTCCGCGCGAACCTTCGCTGTTGTCCATCGCATCGACCAGGTATTCCGCCGACACTTCCGCGATCGGGTTCTTCCAGACGACCGCGGCGCCTACCCAGGCGCTGTCGTCGCGTTCCTGCATGCCTTGCAGATAGTCCGACTCGCCGGGATCGTAGCCGTCCAAGGCGTAGCGCGCTCTCAACCGGAAATCCAGTACGTCGCTGTCGTTCGCCTTGAAATCGATCCGGCCGCCGTTGACGTCCACCCAGCGATTCTCGAAATAAACGATCGGGATCGCCTTCGTTTCGTTGTCGTAGTCGCGGTACGGCCGCTCGATCACCGCGGCTCCCAAACCGATGCCCCAGCGCGAGTCGTCCGCTTTGGTGGCCTCGACGTCCTGCGCGTGGGCCATCGTGGCGATTGCCCCGAGGGACAGGATTCCAAGCAGCTTCAAGCCTGCCGCTGATGGCAGACGACGTAGTCCCTCATGACGCATTTTTCGAATCCTCGATTGGGCCGGCCAACGAGGGCCGGCAAGTTGATGTCGGTGGTGTCCCGTCCAGATATCCGGCGCGACGCCGCCATGCGGACCGCAACAAACCGCACGCTGGAAATCGCGCCTTACTGACCGATTGGACAGTAAGGATCCTATGCCATAATGACCAATCGGTCATTATGGCGTTTGGAGCCGGGTAAGTGCACATTCAGATTTGCGGCCCGACGCCGGCTGCATGGCTGTGCTGGCGGGAAGGACCAGGAGAAAAGGCGTCACGGCGGGCGGATGCCACCCTCCGGCTACACTGGTTTGGGGATTACCGGCTTGCCGCGCTACGGCACGCCCGGATCCCATGCTGCGGAGAATGCAGCGGCCTTATCAGTTAGAGGGACATCGTCACGATGACGCAGGCGAAAAAGAAACCGAAGGAAAAGGCCGCCGTAAAGGCGAAGAGGAAGAGAACGCGGCTGTCTCCCGAGGTCCGGCGCAAGCAGATCCTGGAGGCCGCGCTGGCCGAATTCAGCGCCATGGGCTTCGCCGCCACCAGCATCTCCAGAATCGCCGGGCGCGTGGGCATTTCGAAGGCCAACGTCTACGTCCATTTCTCCAGCAAGGACCAGATCTTCGAAACCTTGCTTCAATCCCTGTCCTCGGTGGGAAAGTCGCAGGGCAGCTGGTCCAGGATCCAAGAAGCGCGGGACGTTTCGGAATTCATCGACAACCTGATCGATGTGACCTATGAAGCACTTACGCCCGAAGCCCTTGCGATCATGCGGCTATTGATTTCGGAAGGACACCGCATTCCGGATGTGCTGGCCAAATGGCATGAAGCCAATCTTCAAGGGCGGGCGGAACGGCAGGCGGCCATCGATGAACAGGTGGCGGCGGGCCGCATGAAGGCGAATCCGCTCACCGAGCATTTCGAGTTCGCCATGACCCCAGTGGTATATGCAGCCGTTGCGAAATTGACTTTCGGGGACGCCGCTGCCGAAGAGGTGGAGCGCATCAAAGACACGCACCGCAAGCTGCTGCGCCAGTTGCTGTAGTTCCTTTGCCGGAGTGCCGCAACGCCGACTGCCTGCTGTAAAAAAACCCGAAGAATGGCGCGCCCGGAGGGATTCGAACCCCCGACCAATGGCTTCGGAAGCCACTACTCTATCCGGCTGAGCTACGGGCGCATGGGACGCGCATTCTACCGGCAAACCGGCGCAGCGTCTTTTTCGCGTGGGGACCGGCCTGCTAGGCTGGCGGCATGGGTTACGAACGTTTTCAATCCGCAGGCCAGCCCCGCTGGCGCGAGCGGCTGGGCCAATACTGGAAACTGGTGCGCGGCGACCGCCCGATCGGCGTGCTGTTGTTGCTGTGGCCGACTTGGTGGGCCTTGTGGATCGCTTCGGCGGGCGTGCCGTCGCTGTGGACGCTGTTCGTGTTCACCGCCGGGGTCTGGCTGACGCGCTCGGCCGGCTGCGTGATCAACGACTACGCCGACCGCTGGCTGGACCCGCAGGTCGAACGCACGCGCGGGCGCCCGCTGGCCACCGGTGCGGTATCGGGACGCGAGGCCCTGCTGGTGTTCGCGGTGCTGATGATCGCCGCTTTCGCACTGGTGCTCACCCTGAACCGGCTGACCATTTATCTCAGCGTCGTCGGCCTGTTCCTGGCGGCCAGCTATCCTTATCTCAAGCGCTACACCTATCTGCCGCAGGTCTATCTGGGACTGGCTTTCGGCTGGGGCATTCCGATGGCGTTCGCCGCGGTGCAGGGAAGCGTGCCGCCGGTGGCGTGGGTGCTGTACTTCGCCAACATCCTCTGGGCCACCGCCTACGACACCTGGTATGCCATGGTGGACCGCGACGACGACATCCGCGCCGGCTCCAAGTCCACCGCCATCCTTTTCGGTGAAATGGACCTGATCGCGCAGGCGGTGCTGTATGCGTTGATGTTCGCGGCATTGTGGATGGTGGGCCGGCAGGCGCAGCTTGGCCTGTACTACTGGGCCGCGCTGGGCGTGGCGGCCGTGCTGGCGGCCTACGAATTCCTCATCGCCCGCCATCGCGAACGCGAAGCCTGCTTCCGCGCGTTCCTGCACAACAACTGGGTGGGCGCCGCTGTGTTCGCGGGGATCGCCATCCACCACGTGATGCAAAGCCACGCCATGGAGGCCGTAATACCCTAGCCGCTCTTTTCCTGTCGGAGATTCCCGTGACGAAAATCCTGATCGGCTGCCTGCTGGCTGCGCTCGCCCATCCCTCGATGGCTGCAGAAAACCCGTCACGCGAACATCTGGCGCCGGCGGGCTGGGAAGGCTCCTACCATCAGTTGCACTACACGCCGGTGGTCAAGATAGGCGATCGGGTGATCGTGTCGGGAATCCCGGCCGCTGAAGGCGACACCGACGAAGCCAAGATCCGCTGGATGTTCGAACAGCTCAAGCTGCACCTGGAGTCGGCCGGGGCCAGTATGGAGGACGTGGTGGAACTGACCAGCTTCCACGTTTCGACCGATCACGAAGATTTCCGCCGCCGCGTCGAGCCCGTGCTGAAAGTGCATCGTGAATTCTTCAAGGACCACTATCCGGCATGGACGGCGGTGGGCACCACGGGGTTGTTCTCGGCCGGTGCGCCGGTGGAGATGCGCGCCGAAGCGATCATCGGTTCGGGCCGCACCGCCAGGGCGGACATTCCGAAGCCCGCATCGCCGCCCGCGCCGGCCACGCCCTGAAACAAACTCGTCCCCGCCTTCACTGGGACGACGGTCATTCTTCCGTTCCGTCGGTGTAGCTTGCGTTCAAGCAAGTCCGGTTACTGTGAGACGGCATGAAGCGGAAGCTACGGGTTTCCGTTTTCCAGGCGGTCCTTCTCCCTGCGCAGGCGCCACATGAAACGATTGATCCTGTTGTGCGTGGCCATGATCGCAGCCGGTGGCGCGGCTGCTCAAAGCGCCGATGCTCCGCTCGATCTGCGCGTTCCCGAGCCAGCTGCGGCGCCTGCGGCAACCGATGCGGCGGCCAAGAGCGATCCGCCGGGGACATATTACGGCGACACCAGCGGCAGACCCTCACGGCGCGCGTGGGACGAACCCGCCGTCGAGGACGACGGCACAGCCAAGGTCTGGGGCAGTTTCACCACGGGCATCGGCCATACCAAGGGCTACGGCACTTCGCATTACAACGCGGCCGAGGTCAACGTCAGCAAATCCTTCGGCGATGGCGAACGCCCCAATGCGTTCAACCTGCAGATCCGCGTCGAGCAAGGCGACGGTCCGGCTTTCGGCGGTCCCTATCCGTACCCCTACTTCGATCATGGCGCGGGCTACCCGCCGCGCTGAAGCAATCAGCCGAGCGGAGTTCTTTGCGGACACTCCGGAACAATCCGAATGTCATCCCGAGCGTAGCGAGGGATCTGCTTCTGCTTCTTGCCGCGCCAACAGCGGATCCCTCGCTACGCTCGGGATGACAGGCAAGGAGTTGTTCGGAGCACCTCTAAGCACCTACTCCTGGAATCACCTCGCATGCGATGCCCTGTTGGCTGAGCCGCTGCGCGAAGCGGTCGCCAGTCGCGGTCTGGAAGGTATTGCCGGATTTCAGGCACACCACGCACTGGCCGGACTGCGCGTGTTCCAGCAACAGCGCCAGCAAGGCCTCGTCATCGCCCGGCAAGGGCAGACGCGACGCATCGCGGCGGGCCAGCGCCACGAGGGCGGGGTGCGACTGGCTATCGCAAACCAGCAGGTCGGCGCGGTTCAGCGCACGCAATCCTTTCAGCGTCACCAGGCCGGGATCGCCAGTGCCGGCATCCACTAGCAATACGCTGCCGGCGGCGGCGACGTCTCCGGCGCTGTCCAGCGCCGCCAGGAACGCCTGTTCGGCCGATTCCCGCTGTCCCGTCTGCAGCAGCACGGGCACCGGACCGTCCATCACCTGCTCGAACCAGCGCCGGCGCAGCGCCAGTTGCGGCAAGCGGCCGCGGATGGCGGTGCGATGGCGGGCGAACAGACCGGCGAACTCGCCCAGCGAATGATCCAGCAGGGTTTCCAATTGCTCGCGCAGCCGCCGGGCCAGCATGGGCGCCGCACCGCCGGAAGAAATCGCCAGCAGCAGCGGCGCGCGATCGACGAGGGCGGGAATCTGGAAGGTGGACAGTTCGGCGTCGTCGACGACGTTGGCCAGTAGCCGGCGCGCGCCGGCTTCGCGCGCCAGTTCGGCGTTGAAGGCGCGGTCGTCGGTCGCCGCCACCAGCAGCCAGACGTGGTCCAGCCAGCCGGGGTCGAACGCGCCTTCGAGCCGATGCACGCGACCTTGCTCCAGCCACTGCGCCAGCGTGTCGTTCAGTGCGTGCGCATGCACCCGCACCTGCGCGCCGGCCTGCAGCAGGGCTTCGATCTTGCGCGCGGCGACCTCGCCGCCGCCGACCACCAGCACTTCGCGGCCGGCCAGATCGGCGAACAGGGGGAACAGCGGAGAGGGGGACATGCGGATTCCTGAAAAGGGCAGCTGAAGGGACGGCTCGCCAGCGGTCATGTTGCATGGCAACATGAAGTGGACTCCTCTGGCTAGCCTTCCGCCCGTCATGTTGCGTGTCCTGCTGGTCAACGATACCGAAAAGCCGATCGGCGAGCTGCGGGCGGCGTTGCAGGCGGCCGGCTACGAAGTGCTGGAAGAGGTCGCCGCCGCCGATGCGCTGCTCAAGGCGGTGGAGTCGCAACAGCCCGACGCGGTGATCATCGATGTGGATTCGCCTTCCCGCGACACGCTGGAGCAACTGGCGGTGATGCACCGCCACGCGCCGCGGCCGGTGGTGATGTTCTCCGCCGACGGCGACGACCGCCTGATCCGGGACGTGGTCGCCGCCGGAGTGACCGCCTATGTGGTGGACGGCCTGACCCCTGCGAGGATGGCGCCGATCCTGCAGGTGGCGCTGGCCCGGTTCGAACAGCAAGCGCATGTCCGACGCCAGTTGAGCGAAGTGCAGCAACAGCTGGCCGACCGCAAATTGATCGATCGCGCCAAAGGCCTGCTGGTGGAGAAACGCGGCATGAGCGAGGCCGAGGCCTACGCCAGCATGCGCCAGCTGGCCATGCGGCAAGGCCAGAAACTGGTGGACATCGCCCGCCAGATCATCGCCATGGCCGACTTACTGGGATGACGCCCGCATGACCCTCAACCATCACTCCGACGGCAACACCGGTCAGCGTCTGCTGCGATTGGGCTTCATGCCGCTGATCGATTGCGCGCCGCTGGTGGCCGCGGTGCGGCTGCAGTTGGATCGCAAGCACGGCCTGCATCTGCAATTGCACCGTCAGGCTTCCTGGGCGGCGATCCGCGACAAATTGCTGACCGGCGAACTGGATGCGGCCCATGCTTTGACCGGCCTGGTGCATGGCGTGCAATGGGGCATCGGCGGCGTGCAAGCCGATCTGTCGATATTGCTGACCCTCAACCGCAATGGGCAGGGCATCGTGCTGTCGCATCCGCTGGCCCAGGCGCTGGATGCGGGCCAGCCGCTGACTGAGGCGTTTGCCGATTTGCGGCGGCCACCGGTGTTGGCGCAGACCTTTCCCACCGGCACCCATGCGATGTGGTTGTACTACTGGCTGGCCGCGCAGGGCGTGTCGCCTCTGCACGCGATCCGCAGCGTGGCCATGCCGCCGCCGCAGATGGCCGAGGCGCTGGCCCGCGGCGAACTGGACGGCTATTGCGCCGGTGAGCCTTGGGCGCAACAGGCGGAAACCTTGCAGGTGGGCCGCCGGGTGGTGGCCAGTGGCGAGATCTGGCCCGACCACCCGGAAAAAGTACTGGCCTGCCGTCGCGACTTCGCCACTCAGGAACCGGAAACCGCGGTGGCGTTGACCGCGACCTTGCTGGAGGCGTGCCGCTGGCTGGACGAACCCGGCAATCGCAATCAGGCGGCGGGCTGGTTGGCCGAGCCGGAGGTGATTGGGCTGCCGGTGGAGCAGATCTCCACTTGCCTGGGCGCGAGCGATGCATCCGGCAGCCCCCGTTTGTCGTTTCACGACGGCGGTGCGGTGAATTTTCCCTACTTGTCCGATGGCCTGTGGTTCCTCAGCCAGTTCCGGCGCTGGGGTTGGCTGGCGCAGGACCGCACTGAATCGGACTGGGCGCGGCAGGTGGCCGAAGTGCACGGCACCGCGCGCTATCGGGAAGCGGCCGCCAGCGTGGCGGTGCAGGTGCCGGCGGCGGAGAGCCGCCGCAGCGTGCTGTGCGATGGCATCGTCTGGGACGGGCATGCCGCGCAGGCCTATGCGGACGCATTCGCCATCCGCGAGTAGGTCGGGGCTACGCCCCCGACACACGGAAATCCTGCCTCCCCGCTGTTCACGACCATGGCATGTCTGCGCATTGCGGTTGTTTTGCCCCCCTTTTCAAAGGGGGCTACGGGGATTTGCTCTTGATCCTGCTTTAGAGCCAGAGCAAATCCCCCCTCAATCCCCCTTTTTCAAAGGGGGAAGCAAAAAAGCGCATCGCCTGCATTGGCATCAATCGCACGCCTGGAACCGCCGTGACTGCCGCGCAGGCCTATGCGGACGCATTCGCCATCCGCAGTAGGTCGGGGCTACGCCCCCGACACACGGAAACCCTACTTCCCCGTTGTTCACGACCATGGCATGTCTTGCGCATTGCGGTTGTTTTGCTCCCTTTTCAAAGGGGGCTACGGGGATTTGCTCTTGATCCTGCTTTAGAGCCAGAGCAAATCCCCCCTCAATCCCCCTTTTTCAAAGGGGGAAGCAAAAAAGCGCATCGCCTGCATTGGCATCAATCGCACGCCTGGAACCGCCGTGACTGCCGCGCAGGCCTATGCGGACGCATTCGCCATCCGCAGTAGGTCGGGGCTACGCCCCCGACACACGGAAACCCTACTTCCCCGTTGTTCACGACCATGGCATGTCTTGCGCATTGCGGTTGTTTTGCTCCCTTTTCAAAGGGGGCTACGGGGATTTGCTCTTGATCCTGCTTTAGAGCCAGAGCAAATCCCCCTCAATCCCCCTTTTTCAAAGGGGGAGGCAAAAACGCATCGCCTGCATTGGCATCGATCGCATACCTGGAACCGTCGTGACTGCTGCGCCGCACAATAACTGTGCAGTTGCACAGCGGTTAGCACCGCATGCGTGCGTAACGTCTGCCGAAGACAGCAGAGCGAACCTCCCGATTCGCACCAGCAGTCGCTCAACTCATTGATTGAATAGCGATTACTGAGAATTTCGCGATAACGCGAAAGATTGGCACGGCGATTGCTCTTGTTTCCCATGACGGCACAACGAGGTGTCGGCACCCACATATCGGGAAGAGGCCAACGGCGGCCTGCTTTCCGCACGGACAACGGCGTCTTTCCAGCGAAAGCTGGAAGCACGCCGTTTTTTTTGCCCGGCCGGTAGACGCCCTACCGGACCCCATCGATTGCAGGGCCGCCCCACGGCCCGCAAGGAGCCATCGCAGATGAATCGCTCGTTCTGGCAGGCCGGTCATACCCCCACCTTGTTGTCGGCGTTCCTGTATTTCGATTTGAGTTTCATGGTCTGGTATCTGCTGGGGCCGCTGCAGGTGCCCATCGCCACGGCGTTGCATCTGGACACCCAGCAGCGCGCGCTGATGGTGGCCGTGCCGATCCTGTGCGGTGCGGTGTTGCGTTTGTTCATGGGCATGGCCGCCGACCGCATCGGCGCGCGCCGCGCCGGCCTGATCGCGCAGGCGATCGTGATCGCGGCGCTGCTGGCGGCCTGGCGGCTGGGCGTGCACAGCTTCGGTCAGGTGCTGCTGCTGGGCGTGTTCCTGGGCGTGGCCGGCGGTTCGTTCGCCATCGCTCTGCCATTGGCTTCGCGCTGGTATCCGCCGGAGCATCAGGGCACCGCGATGGGCATCGCCGGTGCCGGCAATTCGGGCACGGTATTGGCGGCGCTGTTCGCACCGGTGCTGGCGATCGCCTTCGGCTGGCACAACGTGTTCGGCCTGGCCTGTCTGCCGTTGCTTGCAGTGCTGTTGGTATTCGCCGTGTACGCCCGCGACGCGCCCTTGCCGGTGCAACGCAAGACCCTGCGCGACTACGGCAAGGTGCTGGTGGGGAACCGGGATTCGTGGTGGTTCATGCTGTTCTATGCGATCACCTTCGGCGGTTTCGCCGGTTTCGCCAGCGCCTTGCCGGGTTACTTCCACGACCAGTTCGGTTTCGATTCCAGGATCGCCGGTTGGGCCACCGCCGCCTGCGTGCTGGCCGGCTCGGTGATGCGGCCGGTGGGTGGAGTCATCGCCGACCGCATCGGCGGCACGCGCAGTCTGCTGATGATCTACCTGGCAGCGTCGGCACTGGTGGCGCTCGCCGGTTTTGGTTTGGGCGGGCCCGTCGGCACGGTGATGCTGTTCGTGCTGACCATGTTGTGCCTGGGCGCGGGCAACGGCGCGGTATTCCAGCTGGTGCCGCAGCGTTTCGGTTCCGAGATCGGCGTGATGACCGGTTTGATCGGCATGGCCGGCGGCATCGGCGGTTTCCTGCTGGCGGCGGGATTGGGCGTGGTCAAGCAGCACACCGGCAGTTATGCGCTGGGCCTGTGGCTGTTCGCCGGCATCGCCCTGCTGGCCTGGGTCAGCTTGCGCGGGATCAAGCATCACTGGCGCAGCCAATGGGCCGCCGGCGCCGCGAGAGTCTGAGGAGCAACCCATGGGAGCACCGATGAAGAAACCCAGACTCGTCGTCGTCGGCAACGGCATGGCAGGCATCCGCACGCTGGAGGAGTTGTTCAAGCTGGTGCCGGACATGTACGACGTCACCGTGTTCGGCGCCGAACCGCATCCCAACTACAACCGCATCCTGCTTTCGCCGGTGCTGGCCGGGGAGCAGGAATTCGAGCACATCGTGCTCAATTCGCTGGACTGGTACGCCGACAACGGCATCCGTCTGCACCTGGGCAAGGAAGTCACCCGCATCGACCGCGTGCGGCGCAGGGTGATCGCCGCCGACGGCACCGAAGCCGAATACGACCGCCTGCTGCTGGCCACCGGTTCGCTGCCTTTCATCCTGCCGGTGCCGGGCAAGGATCTGAAAGGCGTCATCAGCTACCGCGACATCTTCGACACCCGGACCATGATCGACACCGCCAAGGTCAAGCGCCATGCGGTGGTGATCGGCGGCGGCCTGCTGGGCCTGGAGGCCGCCAACGGTTTGAAGTTGCGCGGCATGGAAGTGACCGTGGTGCATCTGGCCGGCTGGCTGCTGGAGCGCCAGCTGGATCCGGTGGCCGCCGGCTTGCTGGAGAAGTCGCTGAGCGAACGCGGCCTCGCATTCCGCCTCAACACCTCCACCACCGAAATCCTCGGCAACGAAGCCGGCGAAGTGACCGGCGTGCGCTTTTCCGATGGCAGCGAGCAACCGGCCGACCTGGTGGTGATGGCCGCCGGCATCCGCCCCAACACGCAGCTGGCACAGGAGGCGGGGCTGTACTGCAACCGCGGCATCGTGGTCAGCGACGGCCTGCAGACCTACGATCCGCGCGTGTACGCGGTGGGCGAATGCGCCAGCCATCGCGGCATCGCCTACGGGCTGGTGGCGCCGTTGTTCGAGCAGGCCAAGATCTGCGCCAATCACTTGGCCCATTACGGCATCGGCATCTACCAGGGTTCGGTGTCTTCGACCAAGCTCAAGGTCACCGGCATAGATCTGTTTTCCGCCGGCAATTTCATGGGCGGCGAAGGCACCGAGGAAATCGTGTTGTCCGACCCGGCCGGTGGCGTCTACAAGAAACTGGTGATCCAGGACGAAAAACTGGTCGGCGCCTGCCTGTACGGCGACACCTCCGACGGCGGCTGGTATTTCAAGCTGCTCAAGGACGGCCGCAAGATCGACGATCTGCGCGACCAGCTGATGTTCGGCGAAAGCGCGATAGGCGACGCCGGCCATTCCGGGCAGAGCCGGGCGATGGGCATGCAGGACAGCGACGAGGTCTGCGGCTGCAACGGCGTGTGCAAGGGCACCATCGTCAAGGCGATCACCGGCAATGGCCTGTTCACCCTGGACGAAGTGAAGAAGCACACCAAGGCTTCCAGTTCGTGCGGCTCGTGCACCGGTCTGGTCGAGCAGATCCTGATGAACACGCTGGGCTCCAGTTTCCAGCAGACCCCCAAGACCAAGGCGGTGTGCGAATGCACCAGCTATGCGCACGGCGAAGTGCGCAAGGTGATCCGCGAACATCACCTGCTGACCCACCGCGAGGTGTACGACTTCCTGGAATGGCGCACGCCCAACGGCTGCGCCACCTGCCGTCCGGCGGTCAACTACTACTTGCTATCGACCTGGCCGCGCGAAGCGGTGGACGATCCGCAATCGCGTTTCATCAACGAGCGCGCGCACGCCAACATCCAGAAGGACGGCACCTTCTCGGTGATTCCGCAGATGAAAGGCGGCGTGACCAACGCTTCCGAGCTGCGCCGGATCGCCGATGTCGCCGACAAGTACGCGGTGCCCATGCTCAAGGTCACCGGCGGCCAGCGCATCGATCTGCTGGGTATCAAGAAGGAAGATCTGGTGGAAGTATGGAAGGACCTGGGCATGCAGTCCGGGCACGCCTACGGCAAATCCATCCGCACGGTGAAGACCTGCGTGGGCAGCGAGTTCTGCCGTTTCGGCACCCAGAACAGCACGCAGATGGGCATCGACCTGGAAACCATGCTGGCCAACATGTGGAGTCCGCACAAGGTCAAGCTGGCGGTGTCCGGCTGCCCACGCAACTGCGCCGAGTCGGGCATCAAGGACGTAGGCATCATCGCGGTGGATTCGGGTTGGGAAATCCATGTCGGCGGCAACGGCGGCATCAAGACCGAAGTGGCGCAGTTCCTGGTCAAGGTGAAGACCAGCGACGAGGTGCGCGAATACACCGGCGCGTTCCTGCAGCTGTACCGCGAAGAAGCCTATTACCTGGACCGTACCGTGCATTACATCGCCCGGGTCGGGCTGGATTACATCCGCCAGCGCGTGGTCGACGACGCCGACAACCGCAGGGCGTTGCATGAACGCCTGTTGTTCGCGCTGGAAGGCTTGTCCGATCCGTGGGCGGCGCGCATCGCCGGCGCGCAGCGGCACGAGTTCCAACCGCTCAAGTTGAAAATGCTGGCCGACCCGGTGGAGGCCTGAGCCATGTCCGCATCGAGCGCGTCCCCATCAAGCATGTCCGCCTCAAGCACACTCGCCTCAAGCACGGCCGCACCCGATTGGGTCGAAGTGTGCAGAGTCGATGACATTCCCGTGCTCGGTGCGCGCGTGCTGGAAAGGGAAGGCGGCGACAACATCGCGCTGTTCCGCACCGCCAGCGACAAGGTGTTCGCCCTGCGCGATCGTTGTCCGCACAAAGGCGGACCGCTGTCGCAGGGCATCGTCGCCGGGGAAACGGTGACCTGTCCGCTGCACAGCTGGAATCTGAGCCTGGAGAACGGCGAGGCGCGTGCGCCGGACGTGGGCTGCGTGGCGACCTATCCGGTGCGGGTGGAGGACGGCGTGGTGTGGCTTTCGCTGGGGCTTACATCCGCCGAAGCCCACACCAGTTCCGGCGTGGATCGCGGCCGCTCGTCATCGGACAGTTTGGCGTCGGCGGAGAGCGACCTGGTCATTCGGATCGACAACCTGGAGGGTCCGGAGGTTCTTGCGTTGCTCCGGGAACACCTGGGCTCCATGGAGCACACCGCCCCGGCGGAAAGTCGCCATGCCCTGGATCTGGCTGGCCTGCGCGACCCCGCCATCACTTTCTGGAGCGTCTGGGACGGTCCGGCGCTGGCCGGATTCGGCGCGCTCAAGCACATGACGGAGTCGCACGCCGAGATCAAGTCCATGCGCACCGCCACCTCGCATCTGCGACGAGGGGTGGCATCGAAAATGCTGCGGCACCTCATTCAAGAAGCCACGGCCCGCGGCTACTCGAGACTGAGCCTGGAGACGGGGTCAATGGAGTTCTTCGAGGCCGCGCGGCGTTTGTACGCAACCTTCGGGTTTGCTCCGTGCCCGCCTTTCGGCAACTACAGGCCAGATCCCAACAGCGTGTTCATGACCCTGGATATCGCCGGGTCGGCGTCCGACGATTCATTCGATCCGAAGCCGCTTCGCGGCTTGACCTGAACCGGACGATGGACGGCGACACGCGCACACTCACGCCGTCTTCCACCGCACCGCTGCGGCGTACGCGCACGCGTTCCACTTGTTGCTACTGCGGTGTGGGTTGCGGCGTGCTGATCGACGCCGAACACGATGCGCACGGCAGCCGCATCACCGGCATCGCCGGCGACCCCGAGCATCCGGCCAACTTCGGCCGTCTGTGCACCAAGGGCCTCAACCTGCCGCAGACCACGCGCGAGACGACCGGCCGCGCGCTGGTCCCGCAGCTGCGCCGCCTGCGCGGCGATGCGCGCCGCGAGGTGGACTGGGGTGTGGCGCTGGACACGGTGGCCGAGCGCTTCGCCGGCATCGTCGCCGAACACGGTCCGGATTCGGTGGCGTTCTATCTGTCGGGACAACTGTTGATCGAGGACTACTACGTCTTCAACAAGCTGGCCAAGGGCCTGATCGGCACCAACAACATCGACACCAATTCGCGCCTGTGCATGTCCAGCGCGGTCTCCGGCTACAAGCTGGCGCTGGGCGCCGATGGCCCGCCGACCTGCTACGACGATCTGGAGCAGGCGCGCACCGTGCTGTTCGCCGGCAGCAACATGGCCTATGCGCATCCGGTGCTGTTCCGCCGCCTGGAAGCCGCGCGCGAGGCGCATCCGGAAACCAGGTGGATCGTGATCGATCCGCGCCGCACCGACACCGCCGCCATGGCCGACCTGCACCTGGCCTTGCAGCCGGGCACCGACGTGGCCCTGTTCAACGGCATGCTGCATCACCTGATCTGGGAAGGCTTGATCGACGCCGACTACATCGACGCGCATACCGAAGGCTTCCAGCCGCTCAAGCGGATGCTGCGCGAATACACGCCGCGTTTCGTCGCCGACCTGTGCGGCGTGCCGGCCGAAGACATCGTCCAGGCCGCCGAGTGGTTCGGCCGCAGTCCGGCCGCGCTGTCGCTGTACTGCATGGGCCTGAACCAGTCCAGCCACGGCACCGACAAGAACCTGGCGCTGATCCAGCTGCATCTGGCCACCGCGCAGATCGGCAAGCCCGGTGCGGGGCCGTTCTCGCTGACCGGACAGCCCAATGCGATGGGCGGGCGCGAAGTCGGCGGCATGGCGACCATGCTGGCGGCGCATCGCGAGATCGCCGATCCCACTCATCGCGCCGAGCTCGAACATTTGTGGAACCTGCCCGCGCAAACCCTGTCCGATCGCCCCGGGTTGCCGGCGGTGGCGCTGTTCGAGGCCTTGCGCAGCGGCAAGGTCAAAGCAGTGTGGATTGCATGTACCAATCCGGTGCACTCGATGCCCGACATCAATCTGGTGCGCGAGGCGCTGGGCAAGGCCGAGTTCGTGGTGGTGCAGGAAGCCTTCCTCAACACCGACACGGTGCCTTATGCCGACGTGCTGCTGCCGGCGACCAGCTGGAGCGAGAAAGAAGGCACGGTGACCAATTCCGAACGCCGCATCTCGCGCGTGCGCGCCGCACTGCCCGCGCCGGGCCAAGCCAAAGCGGACTGGTGGATCGCAAAAGAAATAGCGCGGCGAATCGAGGCGCGCCTGGCGCCGCCCGGCGCCACGCCGTTGTTCGAGTTCGCCGACACCGAGGCGGTGTTCGACGAACATCGCCGCCTGACCGTGGGACGCGACCTCGATATCGGCGGCCTCGACTATGCGCTGCTGGAAACCCAAGGACCGCAGCAATGGCCGTTTCCGGCGGGCGCGAGCGAAGGCCAGGCGCGGCGCTACGGCGACGGCGTGTTCGCCACCGCCGATGGCCGCGCGCGTTTCCATGCCACTCCCTACAAGCCGGTGGCCGAACCGATTTCGGCGCGCTATCCGCTGCGTCTGCTGACCGGCCGCCTGCGCGACCAATGGCATGGCATGAGCCGCAGCGGGCGGGTGCCGGGATTGTTCGCGCACGCGCCGGAGCCGGAGCTGACCATGCATCCGGACGATGCCGTGCGGCGCGGCCTGAGCGCTGGCGATCTGGTGCGCGTGACCAGCAAACGCGGCGAACTGCTGCTGCCGCTGGCGGTGTCCGACGAAGTGGGTTCGGGCACGGTGTTCGCCGCGATGCATTGGAGCGGGCAGTTCCTGGCCAGCGGCGGCATCAACGAAGTCAGCAACGGCGCGGTCGATCCCAAATCCTTCCAGCCCGAACTCAAGCACGCGGCGGTGCGGGTGGAGAAAGCGGCTTTCGGTTGGAACCTGCTGGCCGCGCGCCGCGGCGATGCGCTTGCTTTGCAGATCGCCGTGCAGCCATTGCTGCGCGAGTGCGCGTTCGCTTCTCTCTCCCTGCGCGCCGATGCCGATCCGGCTTCGGGCCAGGCCTGGCTGGTGTTGCGCGCCGCCGCCGAGACCGTGCCGCCGCAATGGTTGCAGCGTCTGGCCGAAGTGTTGCGGCTGCAGCCGGGCGAACACGTGCTGGAGTACCACGACGCGCGCCGCGGCCTGCTCAAGCGGGTCGGCTGGGGGTGCGATGCGCACAACGACCGGATCGAAGGATTGCTGCTGGCCGGCGGCCAGCGCGACCCGGGCAACGAGGCCTTGCTGGATATCGCCTTGGCCGGCACGGCATGGACCGGTTCGCGCCTGGCGGTGTTCACCCAGCGCCTGTCGGGCGGTACGCGCGATGCGCTGGTTTGCCAATGCATGCAGGTCAGGGAGTCCCCCATCCGCGCCGCGATAGCGCAGGGCGCCGATGTGGCCGAACTGAAAAAGCGATTGGGCTGCGGCAGCGTCTGCGGTTCCTGCGTACCGCAGCTGGCGCGCATGTGCCGCGAAATCGTGGACAGCGGGTAGGTCGGGGCTACGTCCCCGACGCGCGCAATGGGAGGGGTTCCCGTGCGTCGAGGGCGTAGCCCCGACCTACCCGCGCATGACGATGATCTTTCCGGAGAACCGAACGAATGAATGGCAACCACGATTCCTGCACCGCGAACACGCACGGGGGCAAGGTCAGCCTGGTATCGGCCGGGCCCGGCGATCTGGAGCTGCTGACGATAAAAGCCGCCAGAACGCTGGCGACCGCGGATGTGCTGATGCTGGACGATCTGGTCGATCCGCAGATCGTGTCGCTGGCGCCGCAGGCGCGGGTGATCCGCGTGGGCAAGCGCGGCGGTTGCCGCTCCACGCCGCAGGCGTTCATCTGCCGGCTGATGCGCCGCTATGCGCAACGCGGAGCGCACGTAGTCCGGGTCAAGGGCGGCGATGCGCTGCTGTTCGGCCGCGCTGGCGAGGAAATCGGCTTCCTGCGCAAGTCCGGCATCGAAGTGGCCATCGTCAACGGCATCAGTTCCGGTTTCGCGGCGGCCGCAGCTTTGGGCGTTTCCCTGACCCACCGCGATCACTGCCGTGGCGTCACCTTCGTCACCGCCCACGCGCAGGACCACAGCGAACCGGACTGGGCGGCCTTGGCCGCTACCGGCACCACGCTGGCGATCTACATGGGCATGGACCGGCTGGAATCGCTCAGCGCAGCATTGTTGCTGCATCTGCCGGCGCATACGCCGGCCGCCGTCGTGCAAGCAGCAAGCCAGCCGGATGAGGCGCGGCTGCTCACGACCCTGGGCCGGTTGGCAGCCGATGCGCGCCATGCCGGCTTGGGCAGTCCCGGCGTGATCCTGATTGGAGCGGCCCTGGCCGAAGCGGCGATTCCTGCGCTGCAACCTTCGCTTTCACTGGTGGAGGCGTGCGGCTGATTCGCTAAGGAAATTCAGAACACGACTCAGTTCGTCATCTTCGTCATTCCAGCGAAAGCTGGAATCCATTTTGACCTTCGCTATTCGCTGAGCAAGATCAAAATGGGCCCCAGCTTTCGCTGGGGTGACGATCAAGAGCAAGTTGTTCAGAAGTTTCCTAAGGCACCCGCGCGCAAACCCACGCATCCACGCGCGCCACGCCTGCGCGCCGCAAACGCTTGGCCGCCGCTTCCAGGGTCGCGCCGGTGGTCATCACATCGTCGACCATCGCCACGTGATCCGGTAACGCCGCGTCGGCACGGACTTCGAACGCGCGCCGCAGGTTGCGTTGACGGGCGCCGGCATCCAGCTCGGACTGCGGCGCGGTGGCGCGCGTGCGGACCAGCACCTCCGATAACAGGGGAACCTGCAGTGCGCGGGCCAGGGGTTTGGCGAGTTCCCGCGCCTGATCGTAGCCGCGCTGGCGCAAACGGGATTCGTGCAGCGGCACCGGTACCAGGGCCGAAGGCCTAGATAGCCCGGATACGCCTTGCAGCATGAGCTCGGACAGCAACCGTCCCGCGGCCAGATCGTTGTGGAACTTGAAGCGGGGCACCAGCCGGTCCAGCGGAAACCCGTAAACGAACACCGCATGGGTTTCGGCCAGCGGCGGCGGACGTTGCAGGCAGGCGCCGCAGGTGCCCGGCGCGGGCAGCGGCAGGGCGCAACGCAGGCAGGCGCTGCCGTTCCAGGGCAGCGCTTCGGCGCAGGCGCGGCACAGATCCCGGCCCTCCGCACCGTTTTCGCCGCAGAGCAGGCAGCGTGGCTGTAGACAGCGCTAAAAGCCGGGAACGCCGACACAGCTAAATCAATGGCTTATGTCCAGCCATTGGGCCATCGACGAGGCCGAGGTAGGCCCATAAAGTAAGAATTTCCTCGACAATTGCTGTCAAAAGGCGAGATTTTTTGCAGAGACCGCATTTCGGCCTGGACGGCTGGCTTACCGACGCTGAGCGGTGGACCGTAGGCTCGACAGCGGCTGGCGTTATGCGCGTTCGGCCACGACCTTCGCTCGCCGACGGCTCGCAACGACTTTTTTGCCAGATTGAGCAGCCCGAAGCTCATCCCGGATTTCCACCAATAACTGGCCAAGCTTGTTCTGGCCCACTCCGTTGACCTCACCCCAGAGTCGGTTAACGACGGAATCCACCGTGGCCGACTCGACCAGCCGCGCATCCCCAGTGCTGAGTAACAGGGCCTTCAGATCCTCGTGCTGGGTGTACTTGGCGCGGAGGATTCGCTTCATCCGATCGAATTTGCTGGTCGACCAGCCTGGGCTAATGTCCCAGTAATAGAGCCCGTGTGCAGCCATCGCCAGCAGAGCAGGCGAGGGGGCAGCCATTAGCCATGCCTTGACCTCGGGCTTCCGGGCCTTACCCGCTTGATAAGCGTGCTCTGCGGTGGCATAGCGCTCGCCTTCAAATTCGATCTCGCGCCGATAGAGATTGCTGAAAGCCCCATAAGGCCGTTCATTGGCGCGATAGAAGCGAATCTCGCTGGGCATGAATTGCGCTCCAAGTTCCGTATATGTTAATTTATTTTAAATATCAAAAAAGTCAAGTAATTCGCCAAAAAATGCCTCGTGGCCGGCCTCCAGCTCCCACCGATGACGCCGCAATTGCGGCACGGGCGGAAGTCGAAAATTTCATGAAAACCCATGATTTAAAGCCATCTGGGCTGGGCAAGCTTGCGGGCGTGACACCCGCTACGGCCACCCGGGTCTTGGCCAAGAGCCCGGCCACCTGGTCAGACGGATTTATTGAAATCGTGAAATTTGTAAATTCACAAAAAGCGGGCGACGGCGACCTAATGAAGTTGGCCAGCTCCCTGCGCGGTCAGAAGGAAGTTGCACACGCCGCCGCCACGCTACTGCGCGCCGTGGCTAACCTGCTAGAAAAGTCTTAGGGTTTAGGCCAGATGGGCTTCAGGCGAACGCGCACAGATCTAGTGCGTCTGAATAGGCTGGCGGTCGGCGCAGTAGTTGGGCTCCATGAGTGAGAGGTGCCAACTGCATCTGTTCGAATACGGTGTGGATGGGAGCGTCATACAAGGCGCCGCGGGCTCCTAGAAAGCTGCAGCTCCACGCGGCCACGCCCGATGCAGTTTTCATCACGCGTGTCAGCTGAGTTGGCGTGAGCTGCGAGAGCTTTTGACTCGTGCCTGATAGCAGAAAGATCAGTGCGCTGGTGAACCAATCGCCAGCACCGCACGCGTCGATGGCGCGCGGATTGGGTACAGCAGCGATCTCGTGATGGGCATTCCGATCAAAGCTCCATCGCAAACCTCGCGAGCCGAGAGTTTCGATCCACAGTGTGCTGGCGTTAGCAGCAGCTACTCCCTCCAGAGCGTTGCGCCGATCGCTGGAGTGCTTAACGATATCGGCCAGCGCAAACATCTGGCCCATCCAGGGCAAATCCGAGCTTGCTGATGGCTCGTATACGATCAGGGCACCGTGAGCCTTCGCCTGTGCTGCCAGTTCGATAATGCTGTCAGAAAGTCGATCGGCAAAGAAAACGTCGGCCCGGCGGACGTGAGCAACCTGGTTGGTCAGCCACGTGTCCGCAGGTCGCTGATAGTGCGGAAACTTTCGGCCGCAATGTGGACAGCTGTCAGAGAACCAGTGGCGAGCATGGCCGTGCGCGTCGACATCGATGTGATGGGCAAACACTGGTGTAGGTGGCGCATCATCGCTGGGCGTTGAATGTAAACAGACCCCGGCGCTTTCCATCTCGTGCCGGATCAGCCGCGCGATTGACGAATCGTCCATGGCCCCGAGCCAGCTCGACTGCCATCCCATTCTGGCCAATATAGTCAGCACGTTGCCGCATGTGCCGCCACCGCTGGCTGAATAACTCACGCTAGCGCCATTACGCTGAACGATTACGTCCAGTGCAAGAAGTCCTGTTCCGACAATATGGGGCATGTTAGGTGTCCGCCAACTCGGTAACAGTGAGCTCAATCGTTAGGATACGCCTCGCCCGTAAGCCACAGGTGAATCAGTCCCGGTGGCGGAGGGTTATCGGAAAATTGTACCTGATACTTTAAAGACTCCACATACGCGATAGGAAGCTTGCGGTCAAGTGCGGCAAGAAGTGCACCTAAGGCCATCGCCTTGGTCCCCAGGGGGGACAAAACCGTGATCGAGCCATCTTCCACTTCATAGGTGAGGCGGCGCATCGCGTCGACCCGCAAGATGGTGCGGTAAAGATCCAGGGGATGCCCTTCGGCCGCGTACAAAAAGTCGCGGGCATCGACATTCCACGTATTGGCAATCTGCTCCTGAAAGACCTCGATGAGCTCCTCTACCGCGCGTGGGTCCGCTGCTGGAAATGGTAAGACCGGACATACTTCTTCTGGGTCCAGTCGTTGGAATATCAGTTTCAGCGCAGACTGCGCGCGACTGCTCAGTTGTGGGATCCAGAGCTTTGGTTTCTTGGACTCTGCCTCCGTACCGAAGTCGGGATCGAAACCGTGCACCATCTGTAGCTTGTCCATTACCTCTGAGCTCACGGCGCCGTCGATGGACGGGCTCGTTGTTACCATAACGTGCACATTGGGGAAGTTGGCCTTATCACACGCTTGGTTGTAGAACTGCTGGACGATCGGGAAGCTAATGCCAATAGATAGGGCGCTGATATCGATGACGATATCCGTTAGCTCGTCCAGCGCTTCCGCAACTAGCTTTTGGGTGATCCGGCGACCACCGACGACTGTCTTCTCGTCTTCAGAGAAGACGTTGACCACATGAACTACGTTGTCGGGAATCGTTGCAGTGAGTTTTTTTTCATTCGCATCCGCACGCTTGTGGAGCTCTTGATCTGCTTGTGGCCGTTCTTCGCGAATAAGTACAGCACGTAAATACTGAGGCGCTGCTGCAACCAGCTGATCGGCCACGTGGGTGGCGCGAGGGTCGAACCCCGCTCCACAGATAAGAAGGCATCTACGAGGAGAAGCCTTGTCTGAAAAATAACTTGAAATGAACTTCAGCGCCTCAGCATCCCGATGGTTAATGCATTGGTCCCAGCGCATATCATGGGTCATGGCGCCACCTCCGTATCGCGCAACATTCGGAACTCTTCAAGATGCGACACGCGACGCTCAAGAAATCCGCCGCGTTGTAACGTCAGGCCATTGGCAAGCAAGATGGGCCCACAGAGCTCGATTAAACACCAATCGCGATTCTTTGCTCTTTGGTCGGGAACCAGATTGAACACGTTGTAAGCGACGCCGAATTGCAGCACTCGAGCAAGGTCGCGGTGGCTTTCTGTAATCATGAGAAATTCATCTCGCGGTATTCCAAACGCGCTCGCGCCTCCCCCCAAAGAAGCGTTTGGCTCTCTGGATTTGGCTACGCAGGCTGCGGCCATGCCCATTGCGATTCTCTTCACAGCGCTACTTTCAGGAAAGTTCCAGCTACCAATCATCTGACGGGCATGCTCTTGCAGCGTGTCGAACTGTTGCTGAGCAGATAAGCGAGGTTTTTTTGCCCGAATTACACGAGTCTGTAGCAGGCGCACCAACTGCCCTGCAAAATCGAGGAAACGCTCCGTGTTCTCGTTGGCCAAGTCAGCCAACGACTCATAACCATATAGATAGGGGACCTTTGCTTCGTGCCAGAGGTGAATCCTAGCGCCATGTTCGATAGAAGTAGATGGTCGAACGAGGCGCTCTTCAATGAGCTCCAGGTCCTCAGGCGCCTCGCTACTGTCGAAGATAGAAGTCTGTGGCGTTCGACGCGCTTGGCGAGCCAGCAGAATTGCCATCATCGCGTCGCCAACCAACGTGCCTTCATCGCCCCGTAGGTCGTGGTCAGAAAGATACTCGGCCACCTGCCGCTGTATATCAGTCACCCAGAGATCGGGCAGGACGGCTTGGGTCTTGGCACGGTCAAGAATTGCCTTGCCAAGACGTAGCTGTTCCTTGGTCGCCGCAACGAGTCGGTCGTCCAGCAACAATTCAAAATCCGTAGCCGCGTGCTCCTTCATGACGGGGATTTGTTGCAGGTAGCGGCTACTGATCTGGCGCGCCACTTTGCGGAAATCGCCTCGCGACCTTGAGCGCTCGCCCTGCAAGCGAATCTCTACGATGTCACGAGATTGCTGCACGCCAGGCTCAGAAGAGTAGGCCAGCGCTTGCGCAATCGACTCATTGTTCAGAATGTGCCGTGGACCAAATGAATCAAATCGCGTCAGAATCCAGCGAGCGATGGATATCTCACGTCCGGCAAGCCAGCGGATCAAGTAGCGCTGCTGTGATTCATGCAGCCAGAAGACATCATCGAGAATAAGTAGTGGAACTAGCTCAGCTTCGCGCCCGTCAAAGGTGACAATAAATCGTTCGATTACGTCCAAAGCGTCATACGGAGTGCGCAGAGCTTCTGGCAGGGCATCTTCGGCTGGAGGTACAAGAGCGGCACAAACCCCATAGGCCGCGCGCTCAACCGCCTTGGCGCGCTCGTAGGCGGCCTCTGTGGACTGCAGACCTACAAACTCGGCAGAACTGCCAACATCACTCCTGCTAAGGATGCGCACCTGTGAAAGATCAATTCCTGCGTCCCGGAAACCCTGTAGCCAGCCCAGCATTGCACGTGCGTTGATCAAGGTGCGAAGGATCTTCTGACGCAGTGCTTCGTCGTATCCTAGCTCCCAACAATCGCGGTACTTCTCCTCCATAGAGAGCCTGCAGCCGGCTACGCGCGGGTGCTCCCCTTTGTACGCCTTGCATGCGGACAGTACCTGTTGAAGCTCGGCCATTTCGTTCGACCGCTCGGCCATCTGCTGAAGCGTTCGCAGCGTGCGTAGCCGAAACAGCTGGGCCATGGTGGTTTTTCCGCTGCCAGGCGTACCACTCATTACCACTAGGCGGTCGTACAGCGTTCCATCCGTGGCGTGAGGTTTTAAGTGCACCTCGAAAGGAGCTGAGGCGATGTAGGGAAGAAACGCAACGTCATCCCGAATTCTTTCAATGGCGCGTTTATCAAAAGGACTGGACATGATGGCTTGCTGCACTCAGGAATGTCGTTGGCGGCGGCGGAATAACGGACGCATCCTATGTGCGCTTCCATTGTCCGTTTCACTTTCTGCCCAAAGTAGCGCGACGCTGTTGTTGGGCGTGTTGTGGTCCAGTACCAGCGGGAGGGCACAGTCGGCGTAACCTAGGTGGATATTCTCGCTGCCTCCTTTGTCCGTATGACTGTTTCTAATGCTGGGATCGTAGTAGTGCTTGGCGATCGCAAGAAATTGATCGTCTTGGGGCGAACTCAGTTTCAGTGTGGTTGGATAGAGCCAGCCATAGGTGGGTAGAACCGTGTTTCTGACCTTCTCCCACAACGTTGGCTGCTCCTCCTTAAAGACCTTGATGGCCGCGGTTAGGTGATCGGCGGCCTTGGGAGTTCCAATCAGGTGATGCACGAGAAGATCAAAAGGGAGAACGAGTTGGATCTCTTTGATGGAAGCCAGAAACCTCTGAAGCTTGCCTTTCCAGGCACCATCGTCCTCCTTTCGGAGCAGGGATGTTCCTGAGGCCGTGAAGTCATCCACCAGTACGATGCGGGTGAAGTGGGCTGCGTCGTCTTTGACATCCTTGCGCAGTTCCTTGAGAAGATCGATCCATTTCTCGGCAGAGGGGTCGACGGTTACCACGACTTGTTCATTGGATATCCGGCCAACGTTGGCGTGGCGGAACGTATCGAGACGGGCGCCATCGCTTAGGGCGAGAAATAGCGTCTTTCTCCGATCCGTTTCCAAATGGTCCTTGGCATCAACTAAGACGCGCCAAGAAGGGATGTTCAGCTGTGTTGTCGCAGAGTTCACCAATTCCGGCCAAATCACCTCTGGATACAGCATCTCCACAAGGCGCTGGCGCTCAGCCGCACTGATGAAAACCAAACGCTTGCGGACAAACTCGTAGGCTGCGGGCCTGTCCTCGGGTTTGAACTGTTGAAGCCAGGCGACCAAGCTCTCTAAGAAGCGCATGCCCGCCAAAAAGTCTCGATAGTCGTCGTACTTCAGCTTCGCCATAAGGTTCAACCACGCGAACTCCTTTGTGGCCTGCTCATCTGACCAATCCATCACGGCGCTGAGAAGTCTTTGCGCGGTTTTATTCTTCACAACCCCTCCCCAATCCCCAAAATTTTGTGTCTTAGCTGCGCGTCTTTACCTGCCTCAACAAGGAGGCAGTACCAGCGCTACCTCTAAGATGCGGCGGCAAAATGTTCCAGCAAGTATCCATGTCAGACGAGCAGTCACCCACCGACATGCCCAGCGGCGAAGACAACAGTTGCCAGTCGTTTCCTGGGTGAGCGCCACGGTCACCAATGCGTAAGACAGCATCTAGCGGGCAGCCGGCCAGTGCCGCGACATGCTCTACTACTTTGATTTTGGAGCACTGCGACCCAAGCACATCCACCGAATGCGAACTCAACCAGACTTGGATTGCGCTCAGGCTGTGCTGATCGAGTGTTTCGCGTGTAGCGCGCCACGTCTCTTCCAAAGATAGACCGGGGGCGGGCGTAACCGTGATCTGGTGTTTTCGACAGCGCAGGGTTGCCAAGCCTTTGGCTTCCAACTGGGCGCGCAGAATGATGCAGGCTTCGGACAAGGGTAAAAGCGTCGGCTCACCATCCAGGTCAGGCAAATCCTCCTGTAGCGTCTGAATCAAGGCGCCGTTGTGGTAGCCGATTCGTACGCGCGACCACATCGGCTCCGGCAACACGGCACGCAGATCCTTCTGGACTGAGCCGCCACGCCCGGTGGCCACCCCTAGCCACACCCCGGCTTCTAGCAACCTAATCAGTTCCTGCACGATCTCCTCTTGAGGAGGGTCATAGCGCTTCTCGCTGTCGACCAGCGTGCCGTCATAATCGACAACAATGGCCGTCACCGTGGCAGTTTCAAGCCGACCTCGGGCTTGAAGGTATGCGTCTAACCAGAGCCGGTGTACATCCGAGCCAGGCAGGATAGCGGGGGACTTGCGGCGGATGGCGCACTCGGCTTGCTGCAGCTGTAACGTGCCAGGGTATGGGAAGCCACCCTCGTAGAGTTGCTCGCCAAATCTGGGCACGCCTGGCCGGCCAGGATCGCGCCCAACGCGTTCGGCTACCTCGGCAGTTAGATGAATCGACAGGGATAAGGCTGCCAGGCTACCGAGCAGTCCGTCTGCGGGAAGAGCGATAGCTTGCTTCGGAACCGAAGCTGGGATTAATGCTAGCGTCGGCCGGGCAAGTTCTTCGGATGCCGGTGTCCACAGAGCAAGAATCGAGGTGCGGTGTCCGCGATCAGCGATCCAGAAATGACGGCCATGGCTGAAGTTGCGAAAGTCAGCCGACCAGAGATTACCCAAAGCTGTCTCGACGAAGCGCGTCTCCAAGTCATGAACACCCAAGCTAGCCCATGTGTCATGTAGGACGATCAGCTCGTGGTCGCTGGGCAATGAGGCAGCCAAGCTCGGCGCGGTCGCCGCACCCCACGCCAGCTGGTGCCGGCAGAGCTCATCGTCCAATGGTTGAGGCAGATCCAGCCAGGGCGCGTAGGCTTTAGCCAGCGCACACGCCATCGCCCACACGCTTCCTGTTGCCAGAAAGCCATCCCCCTCGGTCTTGAGATCAAACTCCACCACTTCGCTACGCAGCTCCTTCTGGAGCCAAACAGCCAGGGGCGTACCTATGCGACCGATGAAGGCTACGACCCGAGAATCACCACGAGACTTTGCCACGCTCGCGGCATGACGGATGTCAGGATGTCGACCGCTGGCCGATACCAGCCACGTCACCGCGTGTACCGGCGCGGCCAGAGAGGCGTACTGCAGTGGGGTCATGGCTACGGCGGCACAACCAAAAAAGGTGCGCTGCAATTGACAGACCCACTCGGCAATGACTTTGGCCCCACCAGAAGCCACAACGATCAAGCCGTAAGCTCCGGCCAAACTGGCTTGCGCCCGTAAGGCGGTAACGACTGTATCGGGGGGGCTGCTCTGTGCCAGGCGAAGCTCGCCCAGTTCTTGGCGGTACGGCCGACCCATCTCACACTCCTAGTGATAAAGCTCATCCTAGCCCAACGGGCCTCACGCTGTCCGCGCAAATAGGGCAGCCGCCAGCCGGTCGAGCGAACTGGCTCGAGAAACTATCTTATCGGCGTACCCCCTTTCTAGGGAGAGCTTCCACGTTTGTTCGCATTGGCCGCAAGCGGGCGCGCCTTAGGGTGTGAATTATTTACGTTGCACCCGCTTTGTGGGGTGCTCCCATACTTTCTCCGGGATAGGTTCGTGGAAATAGCCGTGTATAAGCGGACATAGATGGTGCAGTGGCTGCTCCTCGCCCACCAGTGGACACACGCGGACGGTGTATTCGGTCAGATTGGCACTACTATGAGCTAGTCCGACTCAATAGGGAGTTGCACTCATGCGCGGTGCGGCTAAAGGGGTGATCTGGGTAGCGGGAGCATGCGTGGCACTGGTAGCTACGTTGCAAGCCTGGGAGTACTTCCAAGAAAATTGGTCGCTCGACGCAAAGATCGAGAGGGCGTGTTTGGCGAAGCTAATGCGGACGCAACCACCCAAAAGCGAAGTGTTGGAAACGCGCAGTTTCCAAGTGAACGATGATTCGGCAGCCACGTTGGCTCACTACTCATCTCTGATTGAGATAGGACAAAGCAGGGCAGAGACTATCAAGGCTCGGATTGCCGAAACCGAACGTGGTGCCATTAAGCCGAGCGAAAATCCCAAGCCGCCTTCTGAGGAGAACGATTACACTGGTCTGGTCGAGACCATGATCATATTATCATCCCTGAAAAGGGATCTCGAAAAGGAAGAGGCAGAATTATCCCGAGACGTCGCTAGTCGAAACCGCATTCAGGCGGGACGGTTCAGTGACTACGAGCTCGTGGTGCTGGTGTCGCTACCCGGTCAGGAATCAGATGTCATTTCCGCTCTATGTGTCGCGCCTAAGGGGCTGGGAAGCGCAGAGACGGTTGATAAAGTTCAACTTGTAACGTCGGGCTGACCGATTTTGATAGGGGTCCAGTTAGGTAGTTTGGCGTCTGGACCAGAGGTGGAATGCTAGGAGCCCACAACTAGCGCGAACCTGTCAGGGCTCTAGCAATCTGTGAGCCGATTTAGCCCATGCCGGTGGGGGTATGCGGCCAGTAGCCACCAACCAAGCCATCCGCAAAGCATGAGCATCAATAAGTGCATGATGACGACGAGTGCGTTGCTCCGGATTGGCGTCGAACCATTCTTCCACCAGCATTCCCGTTAAACCCTCTTTCAGCATGTGGGTCATGACTGGGCGCGGGATTGGTCCGCATGCCTGTGCTTGGACATCTGACATATCGAAACCTGAGAGGGCATGACGAAGCAACAACAGATCATTTGGGTAATCAGCCATGATCGTCGGTGCCTGCATTGAATTCAGGAAGGCGCGCAAATTCGCTGTGATCACTTCATCTGACAGCGCAGCATTTCCACGATCAAGTAGAGGGTAGACCACGTCTCGAACAAAATCGGTAGGTGCTGCTGGCAATTCAGCGCGCTCAGCATAGAAGCTAAGCGCGCCATCCTCGCTTACCAGTGCTAGGCTAACCAGTTCGGAGCCCATCGCATCCGCCCATTCGGTATCGAGGAATAAGTAGGTTGGCGTCATAGAGCCCTTCTGAGATCAAATAGGAAAACCGGAGCCGTACAAATCTGCGGGCGCGCACGAAAAGGAGCAAGCCTTAGCCTGGGCGTTGGTCAGTCATCGCCGGCGCCCGTAACAGCCTGTGCCAAAGCCTGCAGAGCCAACGTATCCACGAGCGGCTTGGTCCAATTGAGCATGGATTTTGGCGTCCTACGAAGGAAGTCACCGACGGTTCTATTCGTTCCGTCAATCACGTGAGACTGAGCCCCTTCGACAATTGCTTTCAAGAACCTCACGTCTTCCCGGGCGAAGGGTCCTCCCGACTTTGGAATGTACTGTGCAATGTAGATTCTTGATCGCGAAAGCCTCAAGAAAAGTGTAGCGGGTAGACCGACAACGACCGCGGCATCTTCAGCCTCAAGCCCAACATGCGAGGACGGTTTTAGGTGTGCTATTTCGACCCTAGAGACAGCCATCCGATTCATTACACCCTTTTTCCGGGAGAACAGCTTTAGCCTGATGGCCCTGTAGACATAGACCGGATCACAATCAGTCAGGCTCGCAACGTCATCTGCATAGACCCAATGTTTGAGGAACTCCTCGGAGTCACGGAGTCGCATGGAGCGATGCCTGGCTAGACGCTCGGAAAAGCCCGCACCTGGGGGCGTACGGCCCGGGAACTCTTGGACAAATGCACGAGTCAAGTGTCCAACGAAGGTCAGGTCGGGAGTTTTCGAGTTCGCGAGATGACTCCTTTTGAACCAACAGAAGGCTGTCGCCGTCACGAGTTGTTGAAATCCCATCTTTCTGCGCCGAAGCACGCCGTGTTCCGTATCGATGCCTTTACTGAAATTCCGTAGTGCTTCAGCAACAACAGCTAAGGTTTCGATTGATGGCACCCTGATCGACTCATCTTGGGAGGATGGCTGGTGGTCGCGGACGAATTTGCACATCTGGCGAATGAGGCTCAAGAAGGCAGGCAGATCTACTTCATCAAATATTGAAAACGCCAGAGGAACTTGCGCGATTGAAGGATCACAGATGAGCTTTGCCCGTATGGCCTGAAATAAGGACGCAGTCGCATCAGAGCATCTCGGCAGCTCGGCCAGGCCCCGAATAGGTATGCCGCACCTGCATAGCCCAGGCCCGGACCTGTTCATACGAAAGCTCGCGCCGCAGTCATGGCATGAACCTACGAGAGGAACACCGTGAATCGGGCAGTGCGTGACCTGCGAGAGGTGCCAACTGGCGTCATAGATGCCGTCTGTGTCAATGCAGATGGGGCAAACGCTGTGATGCGTAAGCGACAATTCCATTAAGCGCATGCGCTGACCCAAGAGGTAGTATGACTTGTCACCGGTCCGACGAATCTCTAGACGCTCTGCTGCGGAAGTATCCATGAGCGTCAGCCCTGTGAAGGCCTCTTTAGAGCCGCCGAATGCAGGATTGCAATAGCTTGTTAAGCGCAATTGTGAAAGGAAAATATTGGGCGAGGAATACCCATTGGCCTCACAGAGCCTAAGTGCATATCCAATAGCGGATTCTCGTGGGTCAGCTGGTGGGGTTACCACCAGCGGTACGATGGAGTGGCCGGCTTCTTGAGGATCAACGCTCAAGTCAGAGCCCTCGCGATCTCCTTCTTGACGGCAGCTTTGGACGGCGATTTTGTGGCTACAGCCAATGTACCCAGATGCGTCTGCCTGTCTTCCTCCTCATAAGGCACCTCATCTGCCAAAGTCATCGCGTGCTTGCAGAGATCGGGTACTACGTTCTGGCTTAGCGCACCCAGGAAAGGGCCATTCTCCAACCGCAACTCATTGCCGAACCAAATGCTTGTACTGAACGCCTCAGCCAAATCTTCCATGCGAATTGCGGTGCGGTTATCCCAGATCGCATTTTTGACCGCGCGATCCAGGAGCTTGGACAGCAGGCCAATTCGTCCACCGCAGGCAATGAACATGCGCAACGCCAAGTCAGGTAAGGACAGGTTTGGCACCTCGAATGGGGCCATTTCCCTTTGGATACAATTCAGCAGGGAGCGGAAGATCCTCCGTGAGTCTGGATCGGCCCAGTCGTAGACCGGCACCTCGATCGTCGCGTCGAAGCGGCTGCGCAACTGCTCACTCCTCAAGATGATTTTCTTGGAGCTGGGCAATCCCACGCAGACCAGACTGAAAGTATTGCGTTCGACAAGTGCTTTGAGCCAGTCGGTCGCGCCGGTAAGTAAGAAGCGCTGCCCCTTGTCCACCAAGTGCTGAAACTCGTCGACGATGATCATCTTGCACTCGACCTTGTGCAGCAGGTTCAGCAGGCGCGAGAGCATGTTGGAGTAGGTGCCCCTCATCCAATTCGGATCGCCCAGCGCTTCTAGAAGCGCCTCCATCAAACCCTTGATGGTGCCTTTAACCGGGGCTTGTACATAGATCACCTGCTTCTTCAGGCCGGAAGGCGTACGCACTGCAGGGAACTGTGCCTCGAACTCCCGAAAGATGAACGACTTGCCTGATCGGGAGTGGCCAACGAAGTGCTTGCAGGTAGGTGTACTGGTAGTACTGGTTTCCCTCAAGGTGCGATGCAGACACCGTTGCGCCAATGCGAAGGAGGGAGTGGGAATAGAGAGGTTCTTGATCTTGTGAAGTTCGGAGAGCAGCGGGAATTCGGGATTCATGCGAAGAGTTCCTGGTTGTATTGATTGGCGGTGCTGGCGGTAAGTTCCAGCAGGTCATCGTCTTGAAAGACGGCAGGGTGAAATGCAGGCGCGGGTGGGACTGCTACCGCGATTGGGAGCGTGGACCCATTGGTACCGGGCCGGCTCTTGGGTCTTGGCGGCTTGGACTCAGGCTTGGTCATCTGCGTGGAAACATCGCCATGCAGGAATCGAGCCTGGTTCTTTCGCGTCCTGCGACGATTCAGGAGCATGTCTTGTTGGATCAGTTCCCGAATACGCCGCTTGGCGTCGGCCAAGCCGACGGTGGATTGCGACTCCTCGCTGAGCGCGTTGGCGTATTCGCGGCACTTACGGTGCTGCCAACGCGTCATCCCTTGGGCGTATGCGCTATCGACCGCTTCTACTTTGATGTACTTGCCGGTGTCCGGACAAAGCACGTACAAATGGCCTATGTCCTCATCGTTGGTCACGATTTCCACCGTGATCCGGTCACCATGACGATGACGAAGAGATGCCATGTCCGAACTGTTGTAAAACAAGGAATCGAACAGGATTCCCTGGTGACCTAGAACGCGGTGGTCTCGTTTTCCGAATGCCGCATCGACCCACTCGGCCGAATCCGGCAGATGACGGTCCACCTTGTCGATCAGTCGCGTCCACTTAGCGGCAGGGCTTTCTCCCAGGGTGGTATGTCTGCGCTGGTGGTAATAATCGACGGTCCAAATGCGCAGGATGCGGTTCAGGGTGCCCAGGCTGATTAAGGCGTGCTTGGAGCTGTCGTAGTCGCCCTTCTCCATGATGTTGGAGAAGGTTCGACCCGGGATGCCGGAGATGAGGTCAGATTGCAGGGTTCTGAAATAGCGCTCGATCTTGCCCTTGTACCAAGGCTTGCGGCGGGGACAGGTTTGAACGGTGGTACCGAACTGCCCGGCGGCATGATCCAGCGAGAAGCCATGAAACTCCAGGCCATTGTCCACCACGAGCATACGGATTACCCCCCATGTCGGCCATGGGTTGTCCACATCATCCATGTCGTCTTTGGGAAGCATGGCGTGTCGGAGTGCACGCATGACTGTCAACGCGCTAGGCTCATCGAAGCTGAGTGAGTACCCAAGGATGAGACGCGTGCATTCGTCCAGGATCACCGTTAACCAGGGCCGGCCCAAGGGGAGGCCCTTTTTCTCGTCAACTACGAATAAGTCAAGCCTGCAGTGGTCAATAGCGGCACGTTCCAGTGGGAGCTCAGCTCTCGCTCCTTCGCCTGTGCTCCTGAACTTGACGCTGGCTGCGCGAATGCCATAACGCGCCGAGTAGACGTCGTAAGCATCCAGCTCAAAAATCCGTGTCTTGAGGCACTCATACCCGACGTGCGGCAAATATTCGGACTCAATGCGTTCGAGATTGCTGATGTCGATCTGGTCGTTGATAGCCCCCAGCACTGCCTTGATGCTGCGGCGCTCAGGCGTCAAGTACAGGTCGTGGATGAGCTGATCGATCAAGTCCTCGATGTCAGGATGCAGTCGGGTCTCGCGGTTGCCCTTCAGAGCATGACGATCCAGCAGTGCGTTGATATTGCAATCTGCCTCCCGGTACTGTTGGATCCATTTGGTCACGGTACTGGCATGCGGACATGTCGGTAGGAGTTCTCGTTCCGGGGCTTTTAGGGCATTCCAGATCGAAGCCACGATTGGCGCGAAAGTTGAACGCGTGGTCGTCACGCCCTGCAGTTTCTTTACAAAGTGCAGGCGCAGTGCCGCAAGCCGACTATGAGCAGGGTTAACGGATGCCAACAGCGCATTGCTCACGACACGCATCTTGGCGCGTCTGTCAGCCGAAGGTTCTGCAACCTGCCTGAATATCAGCCGGCCCTGTTTGAAGTACTTGAGCATCTGCTCCTGGGTCAGCTCATGCCGGCGAACCTTTGCCGTGTCCTCAAACTCGATGCGGCCCTCGCCCAATAGGCGGGTGATGTGATGGCGCGTGCCGTCCAGGTCGAAGCGCTGACCGACCGCAAATGTGCCTACGCCCATAGCCAGCCCCCTTCCACGCCGGAGGCCCAGATGCGCGATTCCGAAGACAGTGGGAGAGCCAGATCTGTATGCAGGCGACCTTGCATCAGATCCCGGGCCAGACCTATCGCATTGGCGGGCATGCTCCACCCAAGCTCGCCCAACGAGATGCCAGGTGTACTGCTCACTTGGTGGTAGGCCAGCAAGGATTGATGCTCGCTGGAGACACCTCGCCCGCGCTGCAGCAGTGACCAGGCGTTGGACAGGCGGGTCGGGCCAGGCAGATCCCGCTCGGTGATCAATCGATAGCCCACACCGACAGCCGAAAGCAGTTCTGTCAGGTGCTGCGTGCGCTCGATCAGCACTGCGTCCAGGTCGCGTGCGAACTTCAGTTCCAGAAACCATGGTCGGCCGCGGTGCGCGACGGCAAAATCTGGGATATGCCGGGCTAGGCCTTGTGGCGTGTCGAATTCCATCATCACCGGCTGTTCGGCGAACCAGTCCACGGTCGGGCAGGCGTCCAGCAGCATGGCTACCTGGTGTTCCAGGCCGGACTCCACGTGAACCGCCCGTCCCAGTTTCAGACTGATGAAGCGGTAAATCGGGCGCATCGCCGCACGGCTGAGGAGTTTGCGTACGCGGTCTTGGCCCTGCTCAGGCCATCGCCAGTGCACGCGGGCGTTTGAGTCCAATGGTGGCGCCCATCGCAGGGACGCACGGGGAAAGGCTGGGCTCGTGGGGCCCAGGTACATGTCAGGTAAGGTCATGGGATCGTCCAATACAACCGGCGTTAAGACCGGCCGAGAGAGGGAACAATCCGGGCAGCAGGGCATCTCCCATGCTTGACGGGGGACGGCCGCGCAGCTAGAGTTACGAAAAAGCCCGCCAAAGCTTTTGAAGTAACTCCAGAAGGCCAGACGAAAGTCTGGCTTTCTGCGTTTCTGGCCCGGGGTTTAAGACACAGCGTTCGGGCTTATTTCATGGGTCACTCCTGTTTCGAAGGCCTTGCGGCAGGTTGACCCGGCGGCAGGCCCACCGGGCAAGTCGTTTCCGATCTCGCAATCCAGTGCGCCACCTCTCGCGTGCTGGCACACCATCCCCGCTTCCCTGGTTGCATGAACAGCGCTACCGCTGGCCCATGTCGATGCAGGGACTGCCGGAAGGCATCGCTGGAGGGATACCCCAGCAACTTCCGCAAGTTGGCCCCACTCAGAACCGGGCCGAACTCGGTTAGCAACCAGCGCTCAAGGGATTGGGCGCGCTCTTCGTAGGCGAAATCGGCTTTGGTCACGGGTAGGCGGTATTCTTTAATCTCCCGAATAGTAAGGCGAGCCTGCCGGTAGCTCTCTGAAAAACCCTGCTCGCTCTTTTTATCCCCTTGTGAATCTGCCTGTGGTAGCGCCTATCGCCGTGCCGACGGATCTGGCAAACAAGGCGCTCTGGGGGGCGTCCCTGCGACGTTCCGTGGCCTTGGCTACCTACGCCGAGGCAGCCTTGGCGACCGGCATCTGGGACCCATTGAAGCTGGAAGCCGAATTGCTCAGGCGCAAGCCAAGCACGCTTTCGACGCGAGGAGATAGGCAAAGCAAACTGTCGGTGCGGGGAGAGCTGCGCAGCCTGCTGAAAGGAAGTGCGCCTCGCAAGCAGCTCGTGGCCCGCATCGCTTGCAGTCTGCCGGATCGCGCGGTCACCTACTGGGCCAACCACCCGCTATTCCACATGCTTGATGCGCAGGGCAACGAGCCGAAGCTTCATGCCAGCATTGTGTACGCCTTGGACTCGCTGGAAGGACCTATTCGGGACTACTTCTGGCGTGGTGCCGAGACGAGCTGGGACCGTGGCTCAGCTAATCTGCAAGCTGACATCTTCCCCGAGTCAGCGGCGCTGGAGGCCGCGCTGAATGACCGCAAGAAGTGGGAAACGCTTAGCGAGTTGGATTGGCTTGTGCTTAACGTGGCTGTCTACCTCAAGCAAGGGTTGCGTCGTAAGACATAGATGGATGCTTTGGTATGCGCGGGAGATTGGCAATGCCCTTCCCTTAATCGATTCCATTTGTGAGGTCTGATCATGATTGCAAAATATGCCCTATTGGCCCTCGGCTGCTGCGCTTCACATGTGGCCTGGGCGGAAACTGTCAATGCGGTCTCGACTGGTAAGAGCGAGGTGGCCGCATGCGCCAATGCCAAAGCCAATGCAGCTAGGCAATGCGAAACGGGAAAAGTAAAAAAATATGAATCTTGCCAATGCGAAACTGGTGAGTTCTCGGGCGGCGATAAGCATCAGTGCGCCATAGACGCAGTTTGCGAAGCACACAAAGGCGAGGATGAACACTCCAGCACACAAAAAGTACCCGTGCAGAGAGATTAGAGCGATGCGGGCAATAGAGGCTGAGCGGTCTCACCGATGCAACGCCGGACAGCTGGAACACCATTTCTCGGTCCATGCTCGTGCTCCGCTCTTCATGGTGCAGTCCGCACTGGCCCGCATATCCGCTGGCGGGCGCATTATCAATCTCTCGTCCGGCCTGGTAACACACCGACGGGGAGCGCCAGTAGGTGTTCGAGCGTTTCTACCGCGCCGGTGTTGGTCATCGCACGCAGGGCATAGGCATGGGTCTGTCGCTTGTCGAGTACGTGGTCGTTTCGCATGGTGGACGGCTGCGCTGCGGTGCCGGGCTCGACGGCCATGGCTTCAGCGTCGAGATATGGTTGCCCGTGCCGCTGCGTGTAAATCCCAAGCCGGCCGCCCCCGGTAAAGCGTAGGTGTTCGCTTTGGGTCGGGGAGATGCACGTTCCGGGTCGTACCCCGCACGCCAGGTTTGCGGTCGCGTCTGCTGATTTCGGAGTGTCAGCTACTGGCCGAAAGCGGGCATGTGTCGGGGCGGTTGGCTGAAACATTACATTTGCATCGCCAACTCAGGTTTAACGAGCGCAGAGTACTGCAATGGGGAAAGTCCACCGAGGGAGTAATGCGGCCTCGACAAGTTATACCTCGTTCTCCAGTCTTCAAGCATGCGGCTAACTTCAATCATGTTGTGTAGCTCATAGCGATCCAAGACTTCTTTTCGCAGAGTTCCATTGAATCTCTCTATTAGGCTGTTGTCGGCACTGACATAGGGCCGGCCATAAACCCGCTGAGCGCCTATTCTTTTCATCCAAGCGACGTACTCGGAGGCTTTGAATACACTTCCGTTGTCGGTCCGTATAGCCTTGGGGACTCGACCAGACGAATGCAGCCTTTCCAGACAGCGAACTACTACGCTGGTTGTTTGCCTAACCACAGGATGAGTGAGCAGCGCTTCCCGATTGAAGTCGTCAATGATGTTCAGAATCCAGTAGCGCTTTCCCCTGAACAGCCCGTCTGCCATGAAGTCCATCGACCACATGTCGTTGGGGGCGGTTTGCGCCTGCATGTGCTTGCGAACACGAGCGGGGGTCGGAAGCTTGGGAGCGCTCTTGCCACCGCGGCCCGGCAGTTCCAGTTTGGCAGCTTTATACGTCAACCAGCAGGCCTTCCTGCTATTGGGCTGATCCTTCAAGATGGCATTGAAGACCTTATGAAATCCTTGGCCAGGATTCTGTTCGAAGTATCGCTTCATGTCTGCGATAAGGTTGGCGTCGGCCGTGGCAGCCACCTTGCCGCTGCCAGCGGAAGGGGAAAGGCCAACGATTCTGTTGGCGGCGATGTGAGGAATGCCGAAGTTTGCACGGAGGGTCGCGGCCATGACCGAGCGAGGCCGCTGGGCCGGCTGCATGCGCTTGATGACCTGTCTGGAGATATCGATATAGCTGCTCAGCTTCTCGACACGGCTGGTCATGATCGTGAGTTGGTGTTCGAGCCGTCGAATCGTTTCAATCCACCTGGCATCGAGGCCCGAGTATTGCCTGGTCAGAAACCCAATGTGACCTATCGTGATTCCATACCTTCGCGCGATTTCTTTTAAGCTGATGCCGTCCTCATGATCGCGGAGCAGTCTCGCAATCTTTAGGGAAGACATCGATTTCATGGGCTTGGCTCCCGCGTGGGGATATGAGAGTAGCCCTAGCTGTGGTTCGCGGGGCCCAGTCAGGCGTAGACGCTGACCAATGCAGCATCCCTGTTACGCATCTCGACCACGACCGCGGTTGTCACGCCAGCAGCATCGTGGCGGGCGCCGGCCATCACCTCAGCGGCTTCCAGGGCGTCATCCCGCCTGGCGAACCTGGTAGAGGTCCCAGCCATGCATGGCCGGCATGATCACGAAGAACTCAGCTTCCATGGCTTCACACAATTCCTAGGCTAGTCCACCGCCCAGTCATTTTTTGCGCGATCAAAAACCCGAGTCGTCTTTGCTGTCGCCCTAACCAGGTTGATGCCATTCACAGCGTCTGCACGGTTCTTATAACCTTCCGCCGAGTCAGCGACAATGTCCTTGTGATTTGCTGCTACCAATTGCCAACGCCACTCGCCTTTCACATCTTTGTAAAGATTGAAGTACATGAGGTTCACCAAGTTAGTAAGCAAAGGATCAGACTGAGATCGAAAAGCTACCCCCGGCCCAGCTAACCGCTTGCTCAAGGCGGGACCATTTTCCTTCTGCAGAGCGACAATTCTTGTCAACGCAGGGGCATGCTTCCGGGGGCAGAGATAGGGTGCCGTAACGGCTACGTCACCACAGTCAGTGGATAGCGCCAGAAGAGGTAGGAATTCCCTTACTCCTAACCGAATGGACTGCGGCGTTCACCGTTCATCTATTCTGCGTACCTGAATCTGCAAATCACAACGTAAATAATTCACAGTGAGCGCGGCTTAGACATCGAGTTGCGATGTAGCGCGCCGCAGGGGGCGCCGGAAGGATTGGTGGAAGGAGAGGCGGCGAGAAAGGCCTTATTTCAATCTCAGTGGTTAGGATTCTTTTTGAGAGAGAGGCGTGGGCGCAGTCTCTGGTTGGGCCCAGCCATCGTCCCAAGAACAGTAACTGAGAATATCCGCTTCTGGCCGGAAGCCGACACAGGCTGATCGATAGCAGGCCCGAACGGATGGGTCTACGTTCCCAAGGTGGCATTCGTTCGGAACTTGTCGATCCAACCATTGCTCCGGATTCATGCCACGAAGCATTTGATACAATGACAGGTTCCGCTAGCCAGCGTGAGTGTTCACGGCCTGGCCCCGATCGGGAAGCAGGTTGAAGGTCGTGGAGCTATAGGGGTGGAACTCCGGCAGAATGCTCACGATCTTCCCATTCTCGAAGAAGTGATGTGCGACACCAGGGAACATCCGCGGATCGACAGGATGCAATGCCCGCGGGTTGTGAAACATCGAGAGTCCTTCTGCCCAACTCTCGTGCGCTTCGCCTGGGGCGATCTCGATGCAGAATGGTTCTGGAAATGCCGCGTTGTCGTCATGCTTGTGCTTGTACCCGATGCGCAGCATACGCTGATCAGCGTGGCCGAAGCCGGCGAGGCGACCCATGCGGTTGAACTTTGACATTGTGCCGGTTGCGGAAAAGAGCACGGCACTGATGTTTTCCGCATCCGGCTGGAAGAAGAAACCGGAAGGAATCTTCTTTCCTTCGTACTCATGAACCTCGAACTGCTCGGCAGAAATGATGAGCTGCCCGTTTTCATCCCGCCGGAAATCGTGCGAAAGGCCGTAGAGGTAGTTGAACAGCCCGCTCGACGTCCATAGCATCGACTGCTTCTCGTGAAAGTCGGCGATCGCGAAGACCAAGGGATGCCCCTGTACGTCGGGCAGGGTCCAGTATGGCTTCTTGCGCTTGAGCTTGGACCAGAGCGCACTCCCATATTTGATGGGGATCTTGGTCTGGTTGAGCCGGTGGATTTCCTCCGGAAGCCGCTTGATCGGCAGGTCCGCGGGACGCAAAGGCGGTTCGCCGCCGGACGAATTGACGGTCACGGCCTCGATGAACACTTTCGCCAACCCATCGGACACCAGGAAGTCGGGTGCCGGCTCGGGCTTGCTGACGAAGAGTCCTAACTCCAGCAGTGCCGCGTAGAGGTAGAGTTCCCAGACCCGTGCGTCAAAACCGGCGGTCTGGAACTGCTCGACGAAGTTTCCGTCGACATCGACGACATGACGCATCATCTCGGTCATGATCGACCGTGCCGGAAGAAAATGGTCACTTTGGCGCACATGGTCGAACGACGGGTGGAGCTTTCCTAGGGGCGCCGAGGGCGTGAACAGGTCAATCCCCGCGTTATCGCCGTCCTCATCATCCTGGGAGAACTGCACCGTGCCTTCATTATGGTGGGCCTTGAGGCGCGCGAGCAGGGCCGCCCGGGCCACGCCGTGCGTCAGGCTGGCATTCGTTTCGATGGCCCGAAAGCGCTGCTTCTCGTCCCGACCGAGAATGACGTAGCCGAAGTCCCCATCCGTGACGTCTCGGACGACGACTCCGAGCACGCGCTCGTCCAAGTCTGAAAAGTACTCCACTTCCTTCCCGACGAACGCGACGATTGGCGAACGAGCCCATGCCACGAACGCATTGAACCGCTCTTGTGAGAGCGGCTTGACATGGTGTACCGCTAGCACGGTCGCGACGCGCTCCTCGCGCGTCCTCCCTTTTATCCTGGCCTGACCCATTGGATGTCCATTCCTTATCTACTGTCCACAAAATCGCACGATACTTGAACTACCGAGCCCTCTGCCAACCGTGCGGTTTCTGGCCGCTCGGGAATTGGTAACCGGGGAATCGGAGCCGAACGTTATGCTCCACTGACATTTGTACCCTGGAACTCGTGTCGCTTGGTTGAATCCAAGGCATGGAGCGGACCACGGTGGTTGGAATCGACTGCCACTGGGGATAGACTGGTCGCGGCGCCCGCCCTGCTTGCACACGAGCAAAAACAGGCCTGATCCCTAAATCGATTCGACTTCTGGCCCGGCTGCCGGGGATTTAAACGTGTGCGCCTGACCCGGATCGGCTTGGCCATCGAGGACGAGTCATGACCATCAAAGAACAAGCCTACCGTACGCACGCGTTCCTCCAGGCACGCGGCGTCACGTCACTCAAGCGCAGCCATGTCCACGAGCTGCTCGCCGCCGCGGTGAGCTATCCCACCCACGCCGCGTTCCAGCACGACGCGACCTGGTGCGATGTGCCTTTTAGCCTCACGGGTATTGATCCCGACCCAGGCGCCATACGGATCCGCTGCCGAGAGCTCGGTCTTTCTGCGGACGAGGGTGAACGAGTCGTAGAAGGACTGCCCCTTCTTCTGCACGACGCCGGCTATGCACCGGTGCGGTTCGAAGCGCTGATCGCGGCGGTCGAAGGTCATCAAGATGACCCCGACTGGCACGAGTGGGTATGGATACACGTAGTCGAGCCCACACACGGGGCCTCGGGCCTCAACTTCGAACACCAGCGATTGCTGCTGGGAAGCTTAGAGGCGGCGGCCCAGCGCGGGGTGCCGGCGGCGCACTTGGCCATTGCGAAGCTGCTCGAGTCCGAGGCGATGCTGTTTGGCGACGAAGAGGAACGAGTGAGGAGGCAAGTAAAACGCGAGGGTATGTGGACGAGCCCGTTCGTGAGCTTCGTAGATATCGAGTCCAACGGACTGCGCATGGAAGAAAAGCACCGCCATCACCTGCTGGCCGCGGCTCGGGGCGGCGACATTCGTGCACTAATGGAAACGGCCGAACGCTACGGCGACCCCGCAGTTCTCGAACGAGCGCCGTCGGATGAAATGGATCCGATGAGCATGGTCGAGATCGCTGGTGAGCACGGGGATGGAGAGAAGGTACGCTACTGGCTAACGGTCGCCGCGCAGGAAGGCCACATCGGCGCAATGCGCGAGTTGATCCTCGACCATGACGAGCCAAACGGGAAGGCATGGGTGTGGATGCACCTGTCCCGCCTACTGCAGCGCGACCTGAGCCAGGACCGGTACGAAGCTATCAACGAGGATGGCACACCTTACGACGATGACGCAGGAGGACCTGCCTATGTCGGCGGCGACGAGGGCATCGACTTGAACCCGCTTTCGAGCGGTGCCGATGCCGTTGCGCGCCAGACGGCCGAGCAGCTATTCGCCCGCATCAATGCCCAAAGTGATCGCATTTGACGCCGGCTCCACTCAAAACGCTAGGAACGCTGGTGAATACCAGCGTTCCGCTGGCCTTTGTGATCGGCCCCATGGAGGTTGTCCTGCTCACTTTTGCGACATATGTAAATAATTCACACCATGACTGTAAATAATTCACACCAGGCTCAATACCTAGAAACTTCATGCGGATACTGCCAGATCTCACATTTCCGCCGTGGTTGCACGGCTAATAAGGCAGACCGATACTAAGCGTGCTCTTCACTGGTAAGCCCAGTGGGGAAGAAGAACTGCGACACCGGTGGGGACCGGCAGCTCAACGCCAGACACTAAGGGAATTGCAGAATTGATTTAGCCAATGCGCGTCGATTCCGCGGTTGTGGCTGCGTAGCGATGCGGGAAGGGAGTTCCGCTATGCCCGATACATCCTCTTCGCGGATTTCCTATTCTGCCGCCGCCCTTTTCCTGCTGGTTATAGCGATTCTGATTGCACCTGTCGGCGCACTGGTCACCGATGTCCTCGCTCAGTCAACAGGTGGCAGCCCGCCCCAGTTACTGGTGGCAGCTGATCCACTTTCCGACGCGGTCTCCGCTACGGCCGCTGAGTTTCGGGTGGATGAGTCGGGTGCGGCAGCGTATTCGATCCCCCTCTATGCCGTGCCGGGCACCGCCGGGGTGGTGCCGCAGCTGACCTTGAGCTATTCCAGTCAAAATGGTGATGGCCCAGTGGGTAAAGGGTGGGCCATCGGCGGGTTGTCCTCGATTTCCCGATGCCGCGCGACGCGGGAAGCGGGTGACTTCATCGGCGCGTCCACACCGGATGGCAATCCGACTCCGATCAACTTTTCGGCCAGCGACCGCTTCTGTCTGGATGGCCAGCGACTCATTCCTTCCAGTGCCACCTGCCCCGCCGCCAGCGGCATGACGGCCGCCGCCTTGGCGACCGAGGTCGATTCGTTTGCACGTGTGTGCGCTTATACAGCGGGCAGTGCCACGGGTGGACCCAGCTTTTTTACCGTCGAGCGCAAGGATGGTTCGACCAGCTGGTATGGCGACCGGGACAACAACAATGCCTCCAATCGCCCCGACGGCTACTTCGAGACCAATTCGACCCTCAATCCCGCCGCGGCCCTCACCTGGGCACAGACCCGGTTCCAGGATTCTACCGGCAACTACATTGACTACTTTTATTTGGAGAACCCGGCCGGTGCCGGCACGGGCGAGCACCTGATTAGCGAAGTCCGCTACACCGGTAAGACGGTGCTCAGCGGCCAGTCGGGTAGCGCTGCGGCGCCTTACGCCAAGGTGGTGTTCAACTATGTGGCTCGGCCTGCCGCAAAGTGGAGCAAGGGCTATGCCTCCGGCGGCACTTTCACCCAAAGCCGCAGCCTCTCAAGCATCACTTCGTGCGCCACTTTGAGCTGCACCGTCCAAGAGCAAGTGCGGCATTACTTGCTCACCTATGCAGTCAGTGTTTCTGGCAGCAACTTCGATACGCTGATTGGCCTGCAGGAGTGCAGGGACAACACGGCCGCAGTGTGTGCATCGCCTACGTCCTTTGTCTGGAGCCAGGGCAAATACGAGTTCGCCACCCAAGAGACGCCAGCCAATCTGCCTCTGGACGTTTCTAGCTTCGCTGGTTTCAAATATGGGGATCTGGACGGGGATGGGCGTTCGGATCTAGTGTACCTGCGGGGCGGCTCAAGCAACTGCGCCACCAACTTCATCGTCACGGCCCTGAGCGTGCTCGATAGCGCGAACCGACCCGCTTTCGCGGGCGGCAGCACGCTGTGTTTACCCGCTTTCATTACCAACCGTGGGGAAGGTGCCTGGCACCTGTTCGACTACAACGGCGACGGCAGGGACGACTTGTTTGTGGCCGGCCCCGAATGGCAGGGCTGGCGGTTGTTTCCTTCCAATGGGTCCGGATTCGATAGCAGTCAGAACCTGATTGCCGGCCTGTCGTCGATCATTCCCTCTTACCCTGACAAGAACGACCAGGTTCAGCTGGCCGACCTCAACGGCGATGGGTTGACCGATGTGGTCTACCCGAACGGCGGCACGCTGCGCGCTCGCATCATGGAACGGCAGGGGGCTGGTTTCGGCTGGGGTATCGAGAAAACTATCGCCATCGATCAAGCCTCGCTGGACGGATGTGCCCAGCAAGATCCCGGCGACGATTGTTCCTACGCCGTTGCCGGCGCCCCCACTCCGAAGACGAATTTCGCCCAGTTGACGGACTTCAATGGTGATGCCACTTCGGACCTGCTGATCCAAGTCACCACGACGATCACCCAATACAACTACGGCACACCTGGTTGTCCGATTGAGCCAATAGCGCCTCCGCAGGCTCAATCCACGGATCAGCCATCGTTGGCTGTATTGCCCTACGTTATACAAGAAGATTCTTCGACGGCCGCAGCGGAAAGCGTCGCGGCTGACTCTTGCGTCGTAACTACGATTACCAACAGGTTGCACGCACTATCGGTCCAGTCGTTAGGCGTCAACGGTGTGGCTTTGAAGTCGTATGGCGTAGTGTCGCCCGGCAATCCAGAGACCATTACGTTTGCAGATGCCAATGGCGACGGTCTATCGGACGTGTTCTATCGCGCTACCACCAACAGCGATTGGGTTTACCAGCTCAACAGGGGTACCGGCTTTATCTCCGGTGGAACATTGACTCAGACCGATTACCGGGAGCAGACCCGCTTCCAAGATATCAATGGTGACGGTCGAGCCGACGCGCTGATGCTTACAGACAGCGGTGGCAACAAAGTCTACGCGGTGCGCTATGCCCTCAGTACAGGAGGCTACGCAGCAACGACAACGCCAATTCTGGGAGGCAATGCCCGTCTTTGTACGGGAAGTTGCAATGAAGATCTATACGTGCCGATCTTCTCCGACTTCGATGCGGATGGAAATCTTGATCTGATGTCGATCAGGATGGAAAACAATCCGGCGCTTTACGTCTCCCGCTCCAACAGTCGATTCGAGCCGCGCGATACGCTGGTAAAAGTGGTCAACGGCCTGGGTTCGGAAACCGACATCACTTATGCACCGCTGACCAACAAAGACCTTTATCGTCGTGACACCGGCTCGCGCAATGGCTTGAACTGGGGCCGTGGTGCTCCCGTACTGGACCTGCTGGCGCCCAGCTATGCCGTGGCCCGTGTCTCCAGTAGTTCACCGCAGCTTGGAGCGCCTAGCGCCAAGGCGACCTTGCACTACCGTTACGCTGGCGCGCGCGTGCAGGCGGGTGGCCGGGGCTTTCTGGGCTTCCGCGAAATGATCACTATCGATCCCAATCAATCGGGTGGCCATGTTGTTACCACGACCACTTATGCCCAGAACTTCCCATTCGTGGGCGTGCCTACTCAAACCATCAAAGCTGCGGTTTTGAATCAGGCCTACCTGGTGCCAACCTGCCTCAGCAGCGCCATCACCAATGCCTGCTATGCGACCCCGGGACAAGGCTTCCCGAGCCTGGGTGGCAGTGTCTTCTCAAACGGTGTCCAAATTTGGGAGGTCGCTCCCGCCAGTTTAGCGACACAGACACCCTTGAACGTGCGCACCCTTGGCACGGAAGAATCGTTACGCGATCCCTTCACTGGATCTCAGACCAGCAAGGTCAGCACCGCTTTCACTTATGGCAGTTATGGCAATGTCAGCCAGACCAGGGTCGACACCTTCAACGGTACCGAAAGTGCTGCAGCTGTTACGGTCATCACCGCCAATACTTACACCGACGATGTGGCCAAATGGCGCCTGGGTCGCCTGACTGCGAGCACGATCACTCACCGTAGGCCTAGCCAACCTGATGTCGTGCGCACCACGGGCTTCAGCTACAGCATGGGCGGCGCAGCGACGGGATTGTTGTCGGAAGAGCGAACCCAGCCTGGTGGCAGTGCGGACCAGGCACTCACCAAGACTTACACACTCGATCAATATGGCAATCGCGTGCAGTCAGTGATCTGCGGTGCGCCGGCAACCTCCTGTAGCACCACAGGCTTCCAGTTCCATCCCGCTGCATTGAACGCGGTGAAGCGTTACTCGCGCGTCGAGTACGACGCGCAAGGACGGTTCCCGGTAACCACGATAGAGCCGTTCTGGAATGGAACGGGCACGGTGGAACTTACGACCAGTCGCGTGGTGGAACGCAATATTTTCGGCGACGCGGTCAACGTCCTCGACGTCAACAACGTACGCACCTTTGCGGTCAAGGGCCTGTTGGGGCGTGACTATTACGGGTGGGCGCAGACCAGTCCCAACGCTACCCCGGGCAACGGGGGCATGACATCGCTCACCACCTATCGCTGGTGCGGCAGCCAGGTGAATTGCCCGCAAGGGGCGAAGGTCAGGCAGCAGGTCGTTACCTTGGGATCCCCTCGCCAATGGACTTACCTCGACGTCCTGGGGCGACCGGTGATGAAGGCGGTTGAGACTTTCAACACCAACGTCATCGGCAAGGACGTAGCCGCAACCTGCACGGCCTATGACGTTACCGGCAAGCCCATCAAAGCCTCCAATCCGTTCTTCCTGGCCGGCACGGGCGGAACCGATGGGCCCACCGGGTTGGATGCGGTCTGCACCTCAGCCTCCCGGCTCTGGACCACCACCACGTACGATTTGCTGGGACGCCCTACCCGGGTGGAAACACCGGACCCTAACGGCACCGCGGCGGTCACTAACGCCTATAGCAACCTGACGACAGGTGCCAGGGATCCCCGTGGAAATTTGACCAATAGTTTCCGCAACGGCAAAGGGGAATTGACCAAGGTCGTCGATGCCACCGGGCTGGCCACGTATTACAACTATTTTGCCGACGGCACGCTTGGCAGCGTCTTGCGCGATGCCGGGCGCGGAACGGTCGGCAACTATTTCGGCTATGACGTACTGGGCCGCAAGACTTCCCAGCAGGACCCTGACAGCGGCCTGAGCACTTTCCAGTACAACGCGCTGGGCGAAGTGATCGTGCAGATCGACGCCAAAGGACAACGTACCGAGAACGAGTACGACGCCCGCGGCCGGGTCTGGCGGCGAACGGTGAAGACCGCCGGCGGCACCATCGAGACCCAGTCCACTTTCACTTTCGACACCGCTACCAATGGTGCTGGCCAGCTGGCCAGTGAAAGCATCACCGGCACGTATGCCGCATGGAGCGGACAAAGCGCCTTGGCCTTGGGCTACACCCGTAGTGCTACCTACGACGCGATGGGTCGTGGCCTGACCACCGCCACCACGATCGATGGGGTTGCCTACGCCACCTTCACGCATTACGACGAGTTGGGCCGCGCCTATCGCGGCCAGGACGCAAGTGGACGCTGGGTCAAGACCGAGTACGACGCTCGCGGTTTCGTACGCGCGGTTTGCAACAGCATAGAGACCGACACCGCACCCACGTGTCCTGCGGATGCCAACACTTACGTCGCCACGTTGACCACGGACGAGTGGGGCCATGTCACCAAGGAACGGCGCGGCAACAGCGCGGCGCTGGAGGTCAACCGAACTTACTACGCCCAGAATGGCAAGGTGGCCGAGATTTGCGGCGGTACCAGCGCGGGCTGCAACTTGGTGAAGGAAGGGTACGGATGGGATCTGGCGGGCAATCTCAGTACGCATAGCAAGGAAACGCGCTATGTCGAGACCTTTACCTACGACAGTCTGAATCGGCTGCGCACTACCTATCTGGCACAGCAGGACGGTGTGCCCGTCAATCAGCTGATGCAGAATTATGAGTACGACCAGTTGGGCAACATCTGCCATCGCGACACTCATGGCTGGGCCAGCCGCGACTACACCTATGCTGGTCGCGCCGGTTGCGGATTGGGCGGGGCCAACAGTACGCAAGGCTCCGGCGGCACGGGGACCTTGGGTCCGGGTCAGGTTACGGCGCTGGTGGACGCCACGACCCTCAACCAGTACTACGATGCCAATGGCAACATGATCCAGCGCGACGGGCCGGTGGCGGGCAACGATTGGGTGCTCAAGTACACCGCGGCCAACCAGGCCCACGAGATCACCAAAGACACCGGCGAGCGCATGCGGTTCTGGTACGGCGCGGACGGGGCGCGCTACAAGAGCGAGGACGGAGCGAAGAAGACGCTATACCTGGGCAATGTGGAGATCGTTACCGATGGCGCTGTCGTGACGACACGGCGCACCATCGCCGGCGTCATGCTGCAGACGGTGGTGGGAACCACGGCCACCAACTATTACCTGTTCCATGACCAGCTGGGCAGCCTGGTGCGTATCGCCAATGCCGCCGGTGCCGTGGTGAGCAGCATGGATTTCCTGGCATTCGGCGGGCGTCGGAACACCGATACCCAAGCCGCCAACGGTACGCCGCCCAGCCTGACGCCGCGCGGGTTCACCGGACACGAGATGCTCGACAGCGTGGGCCTGATCCACATGAACGGGCGCATCTACGATCAGTACCTGGGCAGATTCCTGCAGCCCGATCCGGTGATTCAGACACCGGATAACGCGCAGAGTTGGAATGCCTACACCTATTGCTTCAACAATCCATTGGCGTATACCGACCCCAGCGGGAATATCAGTCTCAGGCAGGGATTGGCGCTCGTCATTGGGGCAGTTGCTGCAATATTCGGCCAGTACTACATCACCCAGGGCATGTACGCGGCCGCGTTCGGGGTGGCGATTGCTGGTGGATTTGCGGCTGGGTATGTGGGCACCGGGACGCTGAAAGGCGGGGTGCAAGGGGCCTTTGCGGCAGGGCTAACAATGGGTGTCGGAGTTGCTTTTCAAGGTGCGAACATCTATGCACAGATGTTTGCGCAAGGACTGAGTGGCGGCATCGTAGAAGGCATGAATGGCGGCGACTTCGGCAATGGGTTTCTGTCCGCCGGATTGACGACGGCCTTCATGCCGCAGGTGGGCTTCATTAATAATGACTATGCTCGGACTGCGGTAGGAGCCATCGTCGGCGGGTCGATTTCAAAGGCCACGGGCGGGAAGTTTGCTAACGGAGCGATCAGCGGAGCTATCCAAGGAGCGATGTCGAAAACCAATCGCGCAGAAGAACTAAATGCCTCAGGCAATAATGAATTTGGCTCATATGAAACAGAAGCCCCAGAAGGATTTAACCTGCTTCGCGAGAAGTACCCAGAAATTGACGCTCGTATGGACTCATACTGGGATAGTTCTTTCAAAGGAAATTCAAGGAGAGAATACGGATTCCTCGGTGTTGAGAACCTTGAAGCGACGCAGATGCGTTTTTTGCAGCTGGAAGCAAAATGGTCATGGAACCCAATGTCATTTGGTTACAAGTCGATCGCAATGGATCCGAGTACGCTAAAAGGGAAGTTTTTTGCAGCAGGATTGAATCCTGCGGAATGGAACATCAGGGTTGTCTATCACACACACCCGTTTGATTTCTGCAATGCTTTCTGTGGCCCCGGCTCTTCGGGGCTCGGACCTTCCTCAGGAGATCAAAGCCTCGCAAACAATAGATACTGGTCGAAGAGCTATTTCGTGGTTCGTCAAATGCAGGGCATGACTGCACAAGGTATTCCAACCTACCAAGACCTTTATTACGGACCTAGCGCAATGAATCCAAATAGCAAGTAAATTGAAAATTCTTTGAGGTGATCAATGCAGACGAATTTACTCAAACCAAAATCGACCACCAAAAAGTGGCTGGCGGCATTGGCTCTTGTCGGAAACTTGGCGATACTGGCGAGATATTTCTTGGCCTCGGCCGTCGTTCTGTTAGGCCTTAGAGGAGAAGCCTTGACTGGACAAAGCTATGACTGGCCTATGCGTGTAGTCATAGTAAGCGCGATCGTTTTTGTGCTCACAGCATCGCTTCTGATTGCCATGCTCCCTCTATGGAGAGATAAATGGAAGGCGCGATTGGTTGTCTGCATTTGTATATTCGGAATCGCATCTATCGAAATAATTGAGTCAATCCTGGTCTACATTACTTACAGACCATTCCATCTCTACGAGTGGAACTATTATCTATACGGCCCGCTAATGATTGCTTGGGGTGTGGTCAATCTTTTCGTTCTAAAGTTTGAGAACCGCAGACCAGGTTAGCTGCATCAGCCTTTCTCATTAGTGGGATGCGCAATGCATAGGAAAGTCAATCGGTGGCTTGTAGTTGCAGCCACCCCTTTTTGGGCTGTCGTAGCATTTGAGTTATTCGCGCGGTAGGTCATCTCGTGCCGGGGAAAGTAAGCGACATAACCCGAGCCCACATTGCGGCCTCGTCCAACCTGGGCTGCACCGGGTCCGTCTATTAGGTAGTTAGCCCACATGAGATACGTACTCGCAATCCTCGCCGTCTCTGGACTTCTATCGGCTCCTCTTGCCAGGGCGGAAGACCACCTCGCTCCGTGCGGCGATTTCCTGAAGGGGTACGAGAATCGAGTTGATGTAATAGCACACGGAGCAATGCCTGGGAAAGTCGATTTCTGGGTGACGGTCATTCCTTCGTTTGAGCCAGAGTGGAGCATTGGTGTTTCCACAAACGGAAATAAACATTTTTTGACCTATGTGGTTTTTGATCGGTCTCTGTGGCATGGCGGCTGGGTTTCATCAGGGCCAAATACCATGAGGCACGATTCCTCCAGCGGCTATGCCAAACCCAAAGCAAGGACTGTTCCTATTAATCAGTCCCTGTACCAGTCGCTTCAATCGGAGTGGGATAGATCCATCAGGAGTTCCCGTCCATCCGAGATCCTTGGTCTTGACGGCGTCAGCTACAATTTCAAGCTGCCTGATCAGTGCGCTAGCGCATGGTCGCCAGAGCCCAATACTCGCAACAGCAAGCTTGTTGCGCTTGTTGAATCGTTGCGGATTCTCGCCAGAGGAGAGGCGAAATTTTCCACAACAAGTGAGGATTCAGTGCTTGCGACGCTTCAAGAGCTGTCTCGGCCTTAGCCCACATACCTCCGGGCTAACAATTCACTCAGGTCGAACCCACCTCGCGGGTCGGCCTAATTCAGGGGCTTGGCGATCATGGTGAATGTACGGCGCACCCTCATTTTTGGCGGAGTTATGTCGCTAGCGCTCGGGATCGCATTGATTGTGCCATTGTGGGAAATGCCAAGCCCCAGACCAAAGCTCATCTCTTGTAATGAAATGAGTTACGAAGAACGTTTGAATCGCGATGAAATCAAGCATCGTGCCAGTCCAAATGTGGGCGGCATGGGGATGTATCACTACGTGGTCACCTATCAGCCATTGCCTGGATCAAAGCCACGCACCGAGTTGGTTCATGCAACTGTCGCGCTCTGGACCGATCATGGACGATTGCTGGGATCGGATCGTGGTGAGTTTGGTGGAGAACTTGTGCTCGCCGACAAAGAGAACCCGGAAGCTAAGCCAACGGTTTTATACCGCGATAATATTGAAGACCTGTTCTTAATGAAGTATGGGGTTCTTGCAACGACAGGCTACTTTCATCTTGATCAAGATATCGGTTCTATCCTTTTGATCAAATTCTCTGATAGCGGAAAACCCAGCGTGCGCGAGATTTTCAAGCTGCCCGGAGGGGTGCGTAGTTCTTGGGTGACAACGGACGACAAGTTGCTGGTCAATACAAGAGGGGGTTCGTTTGCCATATCATCGCCCACTAGCATCGAGCAAGTCCGATGCCGCAAGCACTGGTGGCAGATCGTCTAAGAATTCATTCAAGCGGAATCTAGCTCGGAGTCGGCTAGTCAGACCGGGGTGCATCAGCTGTCCTATCTTCGATGATCATGTCGCCGATGCGCGTCGGTCGGAACAGTGATGACTGCCTCTGACCAAAGAGGACCCGCAGGTTGGCTGTTGAGTCTCACCAATTGACACCCGGGGCCGGCAATAATGTGGGGATGAACCCCGCCTCTCGCGATAGTGGGCTGAGTGCCCCCGCCTACGGTCTGCTGCTCGGCCATACGCGCTGCCACTACTGCTACTCCCAGACGCCCACGGCCGCGCTGTGGGTGTCTTCGTTTGTCGAGACGGACAAAGAGGACGTGGTGGACCTAGGCGACGGAGCGCTATTGCACTACATCGAATACCTGGATGAGGGCGCGGCTGCGTTCGTGCGCGGACACGCCCCCTGGCTGCGCCCGGCTAGCACGCGTACGTCCGGTCAGACCTACCTTGCTCACCATTGCACCACGTGCGGTGCAATCCAGGGCGATCACTTCGTGTTTTCTCCAGACGGCCCCTATTGGCCGCAGGACAATGGCGACCTGTCACGCCTGCGCTTCATTGAGGGGCCGGGTGCGCTGATAGCCCGGGCTTCGGCTGGGCAGAGTGCATGGATGGATCGGGTGACGCATGTCTGCAGCCGGGAGTGAGAGGCGGGCCGTCCCGGCTGAGGATCGCCAATACGACCAGGTCTGGGACAAAGATGCGGGCGATTATGTGTCCCTGACCGAGTTCCTGGGCGATGGCACGTATGGCGAGATCATCGCCGACAGGCGGGTAGCGCTGGAGAACGACCTGGTCGAGGGCAAGGAGCGGTTCGTGTGCCCGGATTGCGAGAAGGCGATGGTGCTGCGATCCATCCCCACACGGGACAGGACTGAAGACCGCTTTTATTTCCGCCACCGCATCGACGATGGCACTTGCTCCGGCCGGAAGGGCTTATCGCCCGCGGCAATCTGCGCGCGCAAGTATGACCACGCCAAAGAAGGAGTCCGGCACAAGTTGTTCAAGCAGCTGATTGCCGAGAGCATCGCTGCTGATCCGCGATTCACCGACACCCGCGTGGAGGCCCGCTGGAAGGATGCTGATGGTGTCCGCTGGCGCCAGCCTGACGTGCAAAGTGTGTGGCAAGGCCGCCGCGTGGCCTTTGAGGTCCAGCTGTCCACGACCTTTCTGCATGTCATCGCCGAGCGCATGACCTTCTACCGCCACAACGACGGCGCATTGCTCTGGCTTTTCCGGGACTTGAACCCCGACGAGTTCAAGCTCGCCGAGGACGACATTTTTTATTCGAACAATCGCAACGCGTTTCGGGTGGGCGTGGATACGGTGGAGCGCTCCCGGGAACTGGGGCGCTTCATGCTCGGATGCGTTTGGCACGAACCACACCTGGACGAACGCGGCATTCTGGAAGATAGGGTTCAGCGGAGAATAGTGGGCTTCGACGAGCTCACCTTCGATGTGAGCGCCGGCGGCGTGCCCCGTGCTTTCTACTCCGACTACGACAATAAGCTGGCTGCTTGCCAGCAGAAGCAAGAGCAGGAACGTCAGGCGAAGAGGGAAGCACGCGACCAGGTGCTGCGTGACGCGTTGGAAGCAGCGGTGCTCAACTTCTCCATGGCCGATGAAGGTAACGACGATTGGTTGGAAATTCGCCAACGATTCCTGGGGCGGGGCTTCGATCTACCCCCGCGGCTTTATTACGACGAGGGTCCGTTTTACCTGCTCCAAGCCGCATACTCGGCCAAGCACGGCAAGCCCGTGGCCTGTGGCATCAAGAACCTGATGGGCTTGGCCAACAGCTTGTTCAATCTCCACAAGGACGCCTTGTGGGTGTTCTCGGTCATGCTCAGGCACTTCGATCGCGGCCACGACCTCACGGCCAACGGAAACGTGGACGGATGGAAGAAGAAGCGGGACGAATATCGGGAAGGGTGGTTCCTTGGGGATCCCACGTTCGAACCGAACCGCCGCTATGACAACTTGCTGGCGTTTCTTTTTCCGGACGCGGCCCACGCACTTCGGCAGTCTCCATCGCTGGTAGAAACCCTGCGGCGCCGGCGCCAACCGGCCAATCGCAGTCAGGAGGCCGCTGCCGCAGGGGAGTCCAAGAGAATAGGGGGTGCTCATGGCCGTTGAATTCGATGGGTCCAGCGTTCCATTGGCGCAGACGCCTTGGCGTAGTCACGTCATTCCCGACACTTTGCGCATCCTCACGCGTGCACCGTCGGTCGAAACTCGCGCGCTCATCAAGCGGTTGCAGGTGCGCTTCCAGCAAGTTCCAACGAAGGCAGAACAGCCATGAAATCGGAAGAATTGAAGCAGCGTGTCGACCAGGTTGAAGGGTTCATCCGGGCCCTGACGCAGGAATGCCACATCCTGGATGAGCGCAGACACATCCTCGCGCCCCTGCTCCAAAATTCCGAGATCCAACAGGCCTTGAAAAAGAAGCTGGACAAGACACCAGGGGTGGGCGCTTGGAACCATTTGGCTCCACTACTCGGCCAGGATCTCTTACGCGACCAGGCGCGGCTCTTCCTCGACGACGACAGCCGATCGGGAAGTTTGACCAACCTCTGGCGCAAACTCCGCGTCGACCCGGCGATCAAGGATCACTTTCGTGAAGTCTATGGCCGAATGTTCGACGACTTGCGCACCGACACGATAGAAGGCCTTTCTCCAGAGAGCTCAGCAGCCATCATGGAGCAATTCGCACAGCAAGATCGGGACAAGAACTACGCGCGGTTCGACGAAGATTGGGAACGGGTGGAAGCCGAGATGGCCGTCCTCGGCAGTAATCCAGTGGCAGCAAAAATAAAGACGTTCCGCAATAAGCGCCACGCCCATTTCGAAATGCAGAAGTTGGACGAAGAGCCAAAGCCGTTCGATGCGGATTCCATTGGGCTGACCTTCGATGAGGTGTTGGCGTTCGGTGACCTCGGTCAGGCCCTCGTGGCCAAACTTGGCCTATTGCTGACGGGGACAAGTTGGGATCCGCAGGAGTTTGCGCAGGCGCACGCCAAACAAGGCACTGACATGTGGAAGACGCTTGCCAATTAAGGCGCTTGAGAATCGCCGAGACGGGTTTGATGTGCCGAGCGGCAAGCCACGACCATGGCCTACGCTAAAGGAAAATCTGAACTAGCCTAGGCCTTTCTGTCTCCGCAGATCTATGAAGTGAGCCCGGCACCCGGTTCGATTCCGACCAGGGCACCCCTACGATGTATAGCTTGACGAGGCTTAGCCGGTCGCCCCTGCGGCCAGGTTAGTGATGTAGCTGCGGATCACCTTAGCCTTGCCGCTGGCCACATAGTGCTCGGCGGTTTCGCCGCCCAGTTCGGTCAATGGCACGTTGCGGAACCAGTAGATCGCACGCTCGGCGTCACCGCCGTTGAAATCCAGAAGCATGGCGATCACGCTGATCGAGTTCCGCATGTAGTCCTGCACCTTCTCCGACTCCGGAGCATGCAGGAGGGCCGTGTGGTGCACGTGCGCAAGGTCAGCCAAGCGTTGCATGCTGATGTGCAGGCGTTCGACGTAGGCCTTTGGGGAAATGATCGCGTCTTCGCGTAAGCCCACAGCGAAGCTGGTCGAGTCCTCACGCATTACGGCACTCTTCCCCTGCATGTGGAGCCGGACGACCACTGCAAGCCATCGTATAAGGCTGCAAGGCGGACCTCCAAGACGGTAGGACGGACGGTAGCGTAGAGATGCGGAATTCTTAGGCTTGTCCTCAGCGCAACTGACCTTTCACGGCGAACACTTTCGGATTGCTTCGATCGATCTGCAATCCTTTGGTCGCTAAATGTCGATCCACCCGCTGCCGGCCAGCCTCAACTAAGGCGGCTTCATTGCCTAAATGATTCTTGGGATCCAAGCGCCTGATCTCAGCTTGCAAACTATCGAGCTGTTCGGCTAGCACATTGCGTTGGTACTGAGCGGCATAGCTTTCGGCCTGTGCTTGCGCCAAGCGCTGTTCGAGATCAGCTGCATAGCGCTGCCAGGAGGCTAGTGCGTCATTGGCGTCGCGCTGCTCCCTGCCACGCTGCCACTGTTGCGCGTAGCGCTCGGACAGCACGCCTTGCTGAAAGCCTTCTCCTACCGGCAGCACCATGGCTTGACCCCCTTCCCGGCTATATAGGATTTTCTTATATAAGAAAAGCGTATTTAGCGTCAAGGCCGCCCAAAGCTCGGCGGCCCCATGCCCAAACCTATTCATCGTCCGGAATACGCCGTCGTTCGCCGTCTATTGACGGATATCCGGCATGAGGCACAGCTCACGCAGGAAGCAGTAGCAGAGGCGCTAGGTCAGCCTCAGCCGTACATGAGCACCATCGAGGCCGGCCAGCGGAGAATCGACATCATCGAGCTGCGAGACCTGTGTCGAGCACTCGGTGTCAGCTTGGACGACTTTGTAAGAAGGCTTGAGGCGGCACTCGCCGCGCCCACGAAGAGCAGTCCCGTCAAGCGGCGCCGAGTAGATCGGAGGACGTGAGACGGATCTAGTCATTCTTAAGTCGCTAGCCAATCACCTGGAGATCGCCAAAAGGGTTGACCAGTGCCGTCCGCGTACCGCGCAGGTCTCTCATTGGTCCTTGGCCAACTTCGTCGCTTCGGCATCGCATGCGACTTATGGGCGCCATCCGCGTTTAGATGTTGATCGTCCGTCGCTTAGCTCACCACTTTGGTCGCCGATGGCGACCATTAGACTCCCATTCGCCGACATTTGATAAAGAATTGAGCCAGCTCTGCGTCAGATCGCCTACACGGAAATACTCGCTTTATGGCTTTAGCGTTCTCACCTTTTGACCCCCCCAGTACCTGCCATATCCCTAAATCTACAGTGGCGAAAACACCGCCCGGGCAGCCTTTCGCAGCCACTCGTCAACTTTCAAAGCATCCATGCGGTTGACAGCCTTGCTTCCGGTTTTCAGACTGCCCGGACTTTAACGCCGCGAGGCCCCGATGTCCGCACAAGCTCCGATCACCGCCAGTCCGGCTTCCACGGGCGCGATCCGCCACGACTGGCAGCAGTCCGAATTGCTGGCCCTGTTCGAACTGCCGTTCACCGAACTCCTGCACCGGGCCGCCAGCGTGCACCGTCAGCATTTCGATCCGGCCGAAGTCCAGGTTTCCACTCTTTTGTCGGTCAAGACCGGCGGCTGCCCCGAGGACTGCGCCTACTGCCCGCAGGCCCAGCGCTACCACACCGGCGTGGACGCGCAGAAATTGATGAGCACCGAGGCGGTGCTGGAAAAGGCCAGGCAGGCCAAGGCCGCCGGCGCCTCGCGCTTCTGCATGGGCGCGGCCTGGCGCTCGCCCAAGGACCGCGATATCCCCAAGGTCGCGGCCATGATCCGCGAAGTGAAGGCGCTGGGGCTGGAAACCTGCGCCACCCTGGGCATGCTCAGCGCGCCGCAGGCCGATGCCTTGAAGTCGGCCGGCCTGGACTACTACAACCACAACCTGGACACCGCACCGGATTTCTACGGCCAGATCATCCATACCCGCGAATACCAGGACCGCCTGGACACGCTGGAACACGTGCGCGACGCCGGCATGAAGACCTGCTGCGGCGGCATCGTCGGCTTGGGCGAGTCGCGCGCCCAGCGCGCCGGCCTGCTGCTGGCGCTGGCCAACCTGCCGGCGCATCCGGATTCGGTGCCGATCAACCGCCTGGTGCAGGTGGAAGGCACCCCGCTGCACGGCACCGCCGAACTGGATCCGTTCGAATTCGTGCGCACCATCGCAATCGCGCGGATCACCATGCCTCACTCTATGGTCAGATTGTCGGCTGGCCGCGAATCCATGAGCGACGAGCTGCAGGCGCTGTGCTTCGCCGCTGGCGCCAATTCGATCTTCTACGGGGAAAAACTGTTGACCACCGGCAACCCGGACGTGGAACGCGACCAGGCGCTGTTCGCGCGCCTGGGCCTGCGGCCCATGCCGGTGGAGCCAGCCATGCCAGCGCCAGGGGGAACCGTGCATGCCGACATCGTCGAACACAACCACGCCTGCGGACGCGCCGCCTAAAGCCATGCGGCCCGATCTGCACGAACGCGTCCACGCGCTGCGCAAACTGCGCATCGCCCAGGGCCGCGTGCGCGTGCGCCGCACCATCACCCGCCGCGACGGCGTGTGCGTGGAAGTCGACGGCCGCTGGCTGACCGAATTCTGCAGCAACGATTACCTGGGCCTGTCGCAGCAATTCGAAGTGGTCAGCGCGCTGCAGGACGGCGCCGCGCGCGACGGCGTCGGCGCGGGCGCTTCGCATCTGGTCAGCGGCCACCACGCCGCCCACGAAGCCCTGGAGCGCGAAATCGCGCAGTGGCTGGGTTATTCGCGCGGGCTGCTGTTCGGCAGCGGATTCACGGCCAATCTGGCCGTGCAACAGGCTTTGCTGCAGGAAGACGACGATGTCTGCGTGCAGGACCGCCTCAACCACGCCAGTCTGCTGGATGCATCGCTGCTTGCGGGTTGCAGGCTGCGGCGTTATCCGCATGCCGACGCCGAAGGCGCGCTGCGGCAACTCAAGCATGCGCCGGAAGGCGCGGCGATGCTGGCCACCGATGGCGTCTTCAGCATGGACGGCGACGTGGCGCCGCTGCGCGCGCTGACTCTGGTCGCGCGCATGCAGCGGGCATTGCTGTACGTGGACGACGCGCATGGCGTCGGCGTGCGCGGGCCGGAAGGGCGCGGAAGCGTGGCCGAAGCGAACCTGGGCATGGTCGAAGTGCCGCTGCAACTGGTTACCCTGGGCAAGGCGCTGGGCGGTTATGGCGCGGTGGTGGTCGGCGACGACGCCCTGATCCAGCACCTGCACGAAACCGCGCGTCCCTACATCTACACCACGGCGCTGCCGCCGGCGCAGGCAGCGGCGGCGCTGGCCGCGGTCAAGCATGCGCGCCGCGATCATTGGCGGCGGGAAAAGCTGCAGGGACTGATCGGCCGCTTCCGCACCGGTGCGCAACGCCATGGACTGGAACTGTTGCCTTCCGATTCGCCCATCCAGCCGGTGATGTGCGGCGACGACGCCAGCGCGGTGGCTCTGTCCTCGGCGCTGGAAAACGCCGGCTATCTGGTCACCGCCATCCGCCCGCCCACCGTGCCCGAAGGCAAGGCGCGCCTGCGGGTGACTTTGTCCGCTTTGCACATGGCGGCCGAGGTGGATGCCATGGTCGAAGTCCTGGCGCGCTCGCGCGATGCGGTGCAACGCGTACGCGGCGCTGCCTGATTCGATGGCGTTGCATATCGAAACCGTGGGCGATGGCCCACCCTTGGTATTGATTCATGGTTGGGGATTACACGGCGGAGTGTTCGCGCCGCTGGTCGATCGTTTGTCCGATCGTTTCCGCATGCATCTGGTCGATCTACCCGGCCACGGCTACAGCCGCGAAGACGCCACGCCGCTGACGCTGCAAGCCACCGTCGCCGAAATCCTTGCGCGCACGCCGCCTGCTGCCTGGCTGGCGTGGTCGCTGGGTGGCCTGTTCGCCTTGCATGCCGCTTCGGTCTCCACGCAGGTACGCGCACTGGCGCTGGTCGCGGTCACGCCGCGCTTCGTGCGTGGCGGGGATTGGCCGCATGCGGTGGAAGTCTCGATGTTCGAGCAGTTCGGCAAGGACCTGCAGCAGGATTATCGCGGCACGCTGGAGCGTTTCCTGGCGCTGGATACCATCGGTTCCGAGCATGCGCGCGCCGAACTGCGCACGTTGAAGGGAAAGCTCTACGCGCGCGGTGAACCTTCTCCGCAAGCTTTGCAACAGGGCCTCGTTTTACTGGAGCAAAGCGATCTGCGCGGATCGTTGCCGGCGGTGTCGGTCCCCAGCCTGTGGATCTCCGGACATCGCGACCGCCTGGTCTCTCCCGCCGCCATGCAGGCCGCCGCGGCGATGGCGCCGGGCAGCCGCTACCTGGACATTGCAGGCGGCGGACACGCCCCTTTCCTCGGCCATGCCGACCAGGTTGCCGACGAAGTACGCAACTTCATGGCATCCGTTCCCCCGCCGTAGGAGCGACGTAAGTCGCGAATGGACGCTGTTCGCACGAGCTTGCCTTCGCGACTTGCGTCGCTCCTACGGTTTCATGAGATCGCATCAGAGATTTGCAGCAGAATCATCCTCAATGAACGCCCCTTTCGACCACCGCCAGATCCGCCGCGCTTTTTCGCGTTCCGCCTCCAGTTACGATGCGGCCGCCGCCCTGCAGCACGAAGTCGAGAAGCGCCTGCTCGAATCGCTGGACTATCTGGGCGAGCGCACGCCGCAAGTAGCGTTGGATGTCGGCAGCGGCCCGGCGCACGCGGCCGCTGCGATGCGCAAGCGTTGGCCGCGTGCGCAGGTGGTGGCGCTGGACATGGCCCTGCCGATGCTGCGCGAGGCGAAGAAGCATGCGGGCTGGTGGAAGCCGTTCGCGCGCGTGTGCGCCGATGCGCGCGCGTTGCCCTTCGCCGACGGCAGCGTGGATGTGTTGTTCAGCAATCTTTGCCTGCAATGGGTGGAGGATTTGCCGGCGGTATTCGCCGGATTCAGGCGCGTGCTCAAGCCGGGCGGACTGTTGCTGTGCTCCACCTTCGGCCCGGAAACGCTGATCGAATTGCGCGACGCCTTCGCACAGGCCGATGCGACGCCGCATGTCAGCCGGTTCCCGCCCATCGCGCAATTCGGCGATGCCTTGCTGATGTCGGGGTTTCGCGATCCGGTGGTCGATCGCGACCGCTTCACCCTGACCTACGACGACTTGCCCGCATTGATGCGCGAACTACGGGCGATGGGCGCGACCAATGCCTTGCAGGCGCGCCGGCATACGTTGACCGGGCGTTCGCGCTTCGCGGCGGCTACCGCCGCCTACGAAACCTTCCGTCGCGACGATGGCAAGCTGCCCAGCACCTGGGAAGTCATCTACGCGCATGCCTGGGCGCCGCCACCGGGCGCACCGATCCGCGGACAGGGCGAGGAAGTGGCCTCGGTGCCGATATCGGCGATACCGATCCGTCGACGCGAATGATTAATCCCTCTCCCTTGATGGGAGAGGGTGGCCGAAGGCCGGGAGAGGGTGCGCCGGAGCCCGTAATGGTGAACAATCTGTTGTGGGTCGAGTGAAGCGGAGCCAAAGCACGCATCGCTACGCTCGCGCACTCCTCTCCTGCCCCCGTATCAAGTACGGGGCAGGCTCTCCGGGCATCCTCTCAGCTTTGCACATCCTCGGGCACTACAAGGGGAGAGGAGGAGCGAAACCATCTTCACCAACGTATCCAACTAGCTCTGAACCCGCGACTCGCGCGTCGGGGGCGTAGCCCCGACCTACGCTGAAACCTGCGTGATCCAGTCCTGCAGGTTGTAGTAGTTGCTGACCCGCGCGATGCGGTCTTCGCGGATATCGAAGAACGCGCCGCCGGGCAACACGTATTTCTGGCCGCGGGCCGGCGGCAGGCCTTCGTCGGTGGCGTGGTATTGGCCGTGCACCACGTACTCGGCCGCTGCGCGGTCGCCGTCGATGGTGGCCAGCACGACGATGTCGCGCAATTGTTCGCGGTAGCTGGCCTGCATGCGCGCCAGGAAAGCCGCGAACGCTTCGCGACCGATTTCGCGGCCGCCCTGGTTGAGGTCGTGGGCCACATCCTCGGTCAACAGCGCCAGCATGCCGTCCCAGTCGCCGCGGTTGAAGGCGGAGTAATAGGTCAGCACCAGTTCGGTGGCGCGGTCCTGCTTGCGGTTGCCATCGATCTTCATGGACGGATTCCCTGCCTGATTCAGCATTTCATCATAGCGCCGACGGCATCCACCCGTTCCCGGCGCGGCCATAGGCTGCGGTTATCGGCTGCAATCATCTGGTTTTCACGAACAGGTCGCGATGGAAGAAATACACCTCCTGCAACAGGAAGCGCTTGCGCGTCTCGAAGCTGCGGAAGCGGCTGGTGGGCGTGGACGATCCCAGCGCGTCGATGCCCGCCTCCCGCGCCAGCCGCAGCGCCCGCGCCATGTGCAGGGGATCGCTGACGATGATCGCGCGCTTGAACCCGTGCGCCTTCATCAGCGCCGCCGCCTGCTGCAGGTTCTGGTGGGTGGTGCGCGACCGGGTTTCGATCAGGATCGCCTGCCGCGGTACGCCGTGTTTCAGCGCATAGCGCTGGGCCACCTGCGATTCGGAGAACCGCGCGCCGTTGCCGAAACCGCCGGTGAAGATGAGGTGCTTGGCCAGGCCACGCTGGTAAAGGTCGATGCCGTGGCGGATTCGTTCGGCGAACACCGGCGAAGGACGGGCGTCGTAGGCGGCGGCGCCCAGCACGATGATCACATCGGCGGGCGCGGCCTGGTCGCGCTCGCCGACCCAGACGATGTAGGACGCCACACCCGCCAGCCACAGCGCCAGCAACAGCAGCAGGCGCCAGGCCCAGCCCAGCACGCCGCGTCGCTTGCGTTGCCCGCGCGCGCTCATCGCGCGCTCCAGGGCAGGGCGTCCAGGTCGACGTTGCCGCCGGACAACAGCAGGCCGACGCGCCGCCCGGCGAAGCGCGCGGAGTGTTGCAGCACCGCCGCCAGGGCGATGGCCGAAGAAGGCTCCACCAACTGCTTGGTGGTCTGCCAGAGCAGGCGCATGGCTTGCAGGGTGTCGGCGTCGCGCACCGTCAGCACTTCCACCGCGTATCGCCGCAGCAGTTCGAAATTCGGTTGTCCCAGGGTGCCGCGCAGGCCATCGCAGACGGTGTCGGGAACGAAATCGACGAGACGCTCGCCAGCGGCCAGCGAACGCGCGGTATCGGCGGCGCCCTCCGGTTCGGCCAGCACCACCCGGCAATCCGGCAGCAGGGCCGCCGCGGCGATCGCCGTGCCCGCGGCCAGGCCGCCGCCGCCCACCGGCACCACCAGCACTTCCAACTCCTCCACGGCATTGAGCAATTCCAGCGCCGCGGTGCCCTGGCCCGCGATCACGCGCGGATCGGTGTAGGGATGGACCAGAACCGCTCCGGTTTCGCGCTGCACCTGCAGGCATTTCTCCTCGCGCGCGGCGATGCTGGGTGCGCAGGGGTGCAGGGTCGCGCCGTAGCGCTGGATCGATGCCAGTTTGGCGGCCACCGCACCCTCGGGCACCACCACATGGCAGGCGATGCCCCGGGTCTGGGCGGCCAGCGCCAGCGCCGCGCCATGGTTGCCGGAGGAATGGGTGACCACGCTCGCGCGTGCTTGCGCCTCGGAAAGCGCCCAGACCGCATTGCACGCGCCGCGGAACTTGAATGCGCCCACCCGTTGCAGATGCTCGGCCTTGAAGTGCAGCTGCGCCGACGCCAGCGTGTCCAGCGTGCGCGAACGGAGTACCGGAGTGACGTAGGCATGGGGCGAAATACGTGCGGCGGCGGCCAGGATGTCGTCGAAGCAAGGCAGGGAGTCGGGCATGCCCAAAGATTAGCGTATCCCTCGCCGGTCCCGGACCCACCGAAGCCAACCGGCATCGGCACATAGGCCGAGCACATGAACGGAACCCGCCGTGTCCGAAGCCAGCCGGTGGAATTAAGCACCGATTCAATGCGGCAGGCAGATTCTGGCCGTACGAATCAGGGGTGTCTTATGAAAATGCGTCTGTTGACCGCACTCTTCGCCGCCGCCGCACTCAGCGGCTGCGCGACGTACGACTATGCCGGCGGCAGCGCACCCGGTGGCTATTACTACGGTCGGCCTTCGGTGGAGTACTACGGACCTTATGGCGGAGGCTACGGGTACGGCTCGTACGGTTACGGCGGCTATGGGTATGGTGGCGGCTACGGCTACGCCCCCTACGGCTATTACGGCGGCTATTACCCTTACTACTACTACCCCTACCGTCCGTATCGCCCGCACCACCCGCGTCCGGATCACGACGACGACCGGCCGCCGAGCCAGGGCGGCCGTCCGCCCCCCTGGCGCCGTCCCGACGGCCGCTACCAGGATTCGGGCCAGGTGATGATTCCGCCCCGCAACGGCATTCCCCAGGTTCCCAGCCAACCGCAGGTCCGCCAGGAAGGCGGCCGCTATCCGGGCATGCGGGTCAGGCCCGAGGGCGGCAACCAGCCCCCGCGGATGTCGGTTCCTTCCCAACCCCAGCCCCGCCAGATGGAAAGGCCGCGTCCGGTGGAACGTGCGCAACCGGCCCCGCGCGCAGCAAACCGCGAGCGGATAAGAACCGAAGAACCCTGACCCTCAACGCGTGCGTCCGGACGCCGCAGGGCTTGTCATGGGCAGTTGACCGGTTGCGTCGCTTATTGACGTGATTGGAATGACAAGCCTCTATGTCGACGTCCGGTGGGGAAATCTGGATCCCCCCTGTTCCGGCCCTGCCGGGCGTCGGCGCTCATGCAAAAGCCCGGCCATGCCGGGCTTTTTGTTGGATTGGCCGCGCGTTGCAAATAAAATGGGGCCGGCAGTCCCCCGACTACCGGCCCCGCGCTCCCCCGCAGTGCACATGGCTGGCCCCTGTTCCAATTACCAGCCTGCGCCCCTGGTCGCTTGCCACGACGGGTGCAATGGGGATATCGCAGAAACCGTGCCAACTTTTCTGCATGCCCCGGTTAGCTCCTCCTCTCCTGCAATGCGAAACTGATCGCCATGAACGCCTCTTTCCACCACTACGACGTCATCGTCATAGGCGGCGGCCACGCCGGTACCGAAGCGGCGCTGGCCTCCGCGCGCGCCGGTGCGCGCACGCTGCTGCTCACCCACAACGTGGAAACCGTGGGCGCGATGAGCTGCAACCCGGCCATCGGCGGCATCGGCAAGGGCCACCTGGTCAAGGAAATCGACGCGCTGGGCGGGGTCATGGCGCACGCGGCCGACCTGGCCGGCATCCAATGGCGCACGCTCAACGCATCCAAAGGTCCGGCGGTACGCGCCACGCGCTGCCAGGCCGACCGTTCGCTGTATCGCAGCGCCATCCGCCGCATCGTCGAGGCACAGCCCAACTTGACGATCTTCCAGGCTGCCGTCGACGATCTGGTGATCGAAAACAATACCGTGCGCGGCGCCATCACCCAGACCGGCCTGCGTTTCGATGCGCCCTGCGTGGTGCTGACTGCGGGCACCTTCCTGGCCGGCAAGATCCATGTTGGCGAAACCCAGTACGCCGCCGGCCGCGCCGGCGATCCGCCCGCCACTGCGCTGGCGCACAAACTGCGCGAAGGTTTGTTCGTGGTCGATCGTCTGAAGACCGGCACGCCGCCGCGCATCGATGGACGTTCGCTGGACTATTCGGTGATGGAGGAACAGCCCGGCGACGATCCGCTGCCGGTGATGTCCTTCGTCGGCGACGCCTCGCAGCATCCGCGCCAGGTCTCGTGCTGGATCACCCACACCAGCGAGCGCACGCACGAAATCATCCGCAACGCGCTGCATCGCTCGCCGCTGTACAGCGGCCAGATCGAAGGCATCGGCCCGCGCTACTGCCCGTCCATCGAAGACAAAGTGGTGCGCTTCGCCGAAAAAGCCTCGCATCAGATCTTCGTCGAACCGGAAGGGCTCGACGTCGCCGAAATCTATCCCAACGGCATTTCCACCTCGCTGCCGTTCGACGTGCAGTTGGAGCTGGTGCGCAGCATCCGCGGCATGGAACAGGCGCACATCACCCGGCCGGGTTACGCCATCGAATACGATTTCTTCGATCCGCGCGGATTGAAATCCTCGCTGGAAACCAAGGCGGTAGCCGGCCTGTTCTTCGCCGGACAGATCAACGGCACCACCGGTTACGAGGAAGCCGCAGCGCAGGGATTGATCGCCGGCCTCAACGCCGCGCGGCAGGTGCAGCAGAAAGAAGCGTGGTCGCCGCGTCGCGACGAAGCCTATATCGGCGTCCTCATCGACGATCTGATCACCCACGGCACCAAGGAGCCGTACCGCATGTTCACTTCGCGCGCGGAATACCGCCTGCAGCTGCGCGAAGACAATGCGGATCTGCGCCTGACCGAAACCGGCCGGGCGATGGGGCTGGTCGACGATGCGCGCTGGTCGAAGTTCGCCGCCAAGCGCGATGCGATCGCCAGCGAAACCGAGCGCCTGCGTGCGGTCTGGGTGTCGCCCGGCAATGCGCTGGGCCGCGAGGTGGAAGCCGTTCTGGGTATCGCGGTCAGCCGCGAGACCACCGTGCTGGACATGATCAAGCGCCCGGAACTGGATTACGCCAAGCTGGCGTCGGTGCCTTCGATCGGACCCGGAGTGGAAGACGCCAAAGTCGCCGAACAGGTGGAGATCGGCGTGAAGTATTCCGGTTACCTGGACCGCCAGCGCGAAGAGATCGAGCGCCAGCAGCGCAACGAGGACACGACCATTCCGTCGGGCTTCGATTACGCCGGCGTGCGCGGCCTGTCCTTCGAGGTGCTGCAGAAGCTGGAACGCGTGCAGCCGCAGACCGTCGGCCAGGCGCAGCGCATTCCCGGCATGACGCCCGCGGCGATTTCGTTGCTGCTGGTGCATCTGACGCGCGCGCGCCGTAGCCGAGTCGCCTGACGTAGGAGCGACGTAAGTCGCGACGGAAAAAAGCGGGGTCTTGGTGGTCGGCCTCGAAAATACAACGCGCCTAGTCGCGACTTACGTCGCTCCTACGCACCTACCGATTCGATCAGGCGCCGCTCTTTGCTCGTGCAAACGCTGCTGCCAACGCATTATTCGCGGGTTGCGAATTAGTCGGCTGCGTTGCAGGTTTGCCTTGCCGGCTCGGTGTTCGGCCGCGTGATGGATCCGCATCGCGCCGGTGGCTGTCCTGCGCCGGCTTGGCCACCGGCACGTCCTCCAACCGCCGTGTCAACGCGATGCGCTTGCGCGGAATGTCCACCTCCAGCACCCGCACCTTGACGATGTCGCCGGCCTTGACCACATCGCGCGGGTCCTTCACGTAGGTGTCGGACAGCGCCGAGATGTGGACCAGGCCGTCCTGGTGCACGCCGATATCGACGAAGGCGCCGAAGGCAGCCACATTGGTGACCACGCCTTCCAGGATCATGCCGACCTTGAGGTGTTTGATCTCCTCGACGCCTTCGGCGAAACGCGCGGCCTTGAACTCGGGACGCGGATCGCGGCCTGGCTTCTCCAGTTCCTTGAGGATGTCGCGCACCGTCGGCACGCCGAACTTCTCGTCGGTGAAGGATTCCGGTTTCAACCCGCGCAGGTAGCCGCTGTCGCCGATCAGCTGCTTCACCGCACGGCCGCTGTCCTTCACGATGCGTTCGACCACCGGATACGCCTCCGGATGCACCGAGGACGCATCCAGCGGCTCGTCGCCGTCGGCGATGCGCAGGAAGCCGGCGCATTGCTCGAAAGTCTTCTCGCCCAGGCGCGGCACCTTCAGCAATTCGCGGCGGCGCTTGAACGGGCCGTTCTGGTCGCGATGCAGGACGATGTTCTCCGCCACCGAGGCGGACAATCCGGACACCCGCGAAAGCAGCGCGGCCGAGGCGGTGTTCACGTGCACGCCGACCGCGTTCACGCAGTCCTCCACGCGCGCATCCAGAGCGCGCGCCATGCGGTAGGGATCCACGTCGTGCTGGTACTGCCCCACGCCTATCGCCTTGGGTTCTATCTTCACCAGTTCGGCCAGCGGGTCCTGCAGCCGGCGCGCGATCGACACCGCGCCGCGCAGGCTCACGTCCAGCTCCGGGAATTCCTTCGCCGCCAGTTCCGAGGCCGAATACACCGAAGCGCCGGCTTCGCTGACCACGATCTTCTGCAGCTTCAACTCCGGGTGCTTGTTGATCACTTCGCCGGCCAGCTTGTCGGTCTCGCGCGAGGCGGTGCCGTTGCCGATGGCGATCAGCTCCACGTTGTGCTGAACGCACAGCTTGCCCAACGCATGCAGCGACTGGTCCCACTGCTTGCGCGGCTCGTGGGGGTAGATCGTATCGGTCGCCACCAGTTTGCCGGTGCGGTCGACCACCGCCACTTTCACGCCGGTGCGGATGCCCGGATCCAGACCCATTACCGTGCGTGCGCCAGCCGGAGCGGCCAGCAGCAGATCCTTCAAATTGTCGCCGAAGATGGCGATGGCTTCGGCTTCCGCCTTCTCGCGCGCCTGGCTGAAGAGATCGAGCAGCAAATGCAGGTGCAGCTTCGCACGCCAGGTCATCCGGCAACTGTCCAGCAGCCAGCGGTCGGCGGCGCGGCCCTGGTCGCTGACGCCGGCATGCAGCGCCACGCGGCCGTCGCCGTACAGGTGGCCGGCTTCCGCATCCTTGCCCGGATCCAGGTCGAGATACAGGATTTCTTCCTTGCGCGCGCGGAACAAGGCCAGCAAACGGTGCGAAGGGATCTTCGCCAGCGCTTCGCTGTGTTCGAAGTAATCGCGGTACTTGGCGCCGGCCTCTTCCTTGCCTTCGGCCACGCGGGCGCGGATCACACCCACTTCGCCCAGCCAGTGGCGCAGTTCGCCGACCAGCGCAGGGTCTTCGCCCCAGCGCTCCATCAGGATCGCGCGCGCGCCGTCGAGCGCGGCCTTGGCGTCGGCCACGCCCTTGCCGGCATCCACGAAAGCGGCGGCGAAGATCTCCGGCGACTGAGTGGGATCGGCCAGCAATCCGTCAGCCAGCGGTTCCAGTCCGGCCTCACGGGCGATCTGCGCGCGGGTGCGGCGCTTGGGCTTGTACGGCAGGTACAGATCTTCCAGCCGCGCCTTGCTGTCGGCGGCCTCGATCTCGGCGCGCAATTCGACGGTCAGCTTGCCTTGTTCCTCGATGCTGGCCAGCACGGTGGCGCGGCGGTCTTCCAGTTCGCGCAGATAGGCCAGGCGCGTTTCCAGGTTGCGCAGCTGGGTGTCGTCCAGCCCGCCGGTGATTTCCTTGCGGTAGCGGGCGATGAAGGGAACGCTGGCGCCTTCGTCCAGCAACGCGATGGCAGCCAGGGCCTGCGCGGTCTGGGCGCCGATCTCCGCGGCGATGGTGTGGGCGATGTGCTGGGCGAGTTGCTTTGGGGTGTCCTTCATTGCGTTTGTTCGAATTCGTGATTGGCAGGCCCCGATTGTGGCGGTCGCGGCGCGTGGGGGGAACCCGTTGACAGGAAGGCGGTTGCTGGTTTCGCAATCGCACATTCACGGTGTGAGAGCATTGTGGGAGCGGCGTCCCGCCCGAGCTTTTTCCATGACTGCCGGATTGCTTGAAGAGCTCGCGGCGGGATGCCGCTTCCACGGGCTTTCCGGTCGTGCGGTAGAAGAGTAGGCGGCGGCATGAAGCGTTATGCTTCATGCATGCGCCACTACTTCGTATTCCTGCTTTTCCTCCTGTCTGCCTGCGATGGCGACCCTGTCGAATCGGTACCGGTGCCGCCGACGGTGGGCACGCATGTTTCCTACGATCTGTCGGAGTGGGAATTGCCCGTGCACGGAAGGGCCGCACAGCCCGATCTGGTGGTCGGCCCGGACGGACACGTGCTGCTGTCCTGGATCGAAGCCGAAAACGGTAACGCGCATACGCTGATGTCCGCGGCATTCGACGGCGATGCATGGAGCCCGCCACGGAAAATCGCGCGCGGCGACGACTGGTTCGTCAACTGGGCCGACACCCCGCACCTGGCGGCCACCGCCGATGGCGCGTTGTGGGCGCACTGGCTGCGCCAATCGGCGAAGGCGGCCTATGCCTACGATGTGGTGCTGTCGCGTTCGGCAGATGGAGGAAACACCTGGTCTGCGCCGATCAAGGTCAACGATGATGGGACGCCGACCGAACACGGCTTCGTTTCCCTCTGGCCGCAATCGCGCGACTCCATCGGCATCGCCTGGCTGGATGGCCGCAATACTGTGGGCGGTGGGCATGGCGGCCATGAAGCGCACGGGGGCGCGATGACCTTGCGCGTGGCCGACATCGGCGCGGACCTGGGAAAATCTTCGGAAAGCGAACTCGACTCCCGCACCTGCGACTGCTGCCAGACCGATGCGGCGATGACCGCGCGCGGGCTGCTGCTGGTCTATCGCGACCGCGACGGAGGCGAGATCCGCGATATCGTGACGGCGCGTTTCGACGATGGTGCGTGGACCTTGCCGCGCAAGGTCCACGACGACCGCTGGAAGATGCCGGCGTGCCCGGTCAACGGTCCAGCGATCACGGCAAAGGGTACGCAGGCATGGGTCGCGTGGTACACGGCCGCCGGCGACCTGCCCAAGGTGCGCGTGGCCCGCTCGCAGGATGCCGGGGACAGTTTCTCCGCTCCTGTCGATCTGGACAGCGGACTGGAAGTGCAGGGCCGCGTCGGCGTAGCGGCCGATGGCGATGCGGTGTGGGTGAGCTGGTCGCGAGAAGACGCCAACGGGCAATCGATCTGGCTGGCGCGTTACGACGCCGGCTTGGGCAAGGAGCTGCAGCGTATCCAGGTAGCCAAGCTGCAAGGCCGGGGCCGCGCTACCGGCTTCGCACAACTGGTCGCGCGCGAGGGGGCGGCGTATCTGGTCTGGACCGACGTGGTGGACGGAAAACCCGCGCTGCATGGTGCGAGGCTGACTGCGAAAGGGATCTGAGCAAGTTCTCGGAAGCGAGAAACCAAACGGAGATAGGGTTTGGTGTAGGGCGGGCATTGCCCGCCGCGTTTCCGCTTCGTGAAGACAGAGCCGGCGGGCAATGCCCGCCCTACGGCTTTTTCAATGTTGTTTTTCCAACAGCTTCAACTGCACCGGCAAACCGATGAAATCGCCGTAGCGGCGCGCGGCCTCGTCTAGCGATTTCTGTTCTTTCCTGAGCAAGACGCGGAACGGACTCAGCTCCACGGTCAGGCCGGCCTTGTCGATGTTTCGCTTCCAGGTGCCCACGATGCGGCCATCGATCACCAGACTGGCGTTGAACAGGCCGTTGATGCCGATGACCCGTTGGCTGAAGCGCGCTTCCACCGCCTCGCTGCGGTCCTTGTAGGCGACCAGGTATTCGTCGAACGAGGGCAGCAAGTGCGGATCGCCGGCAACATCCTCTTCCGATTCAGACTCTTCGCCCGAATGCAGATAAAGCCGGCCGTCGATGACTTCCTGGGCCAGGTCGGCTGCGGCCAGTTCGATGGCCAGTTGCACATCCTTGACCGTCAGCCCCGACCACCATGCGAAATCCTGCACCGTGGCCGGCCCATGGCTGTGGAAGTAACGGCGCGCCAGTTCGGCCAGCGCCTGCTCGCGCGGCATCGTGCGGCTGTCGGGAATCCATTCGTCCAGCAGCACGAAGGTCGGCTGTTTGTCCGCGCGTGGACCCAGGCACAGCAGGCCTTCCTGGGCCAGACGCCCGGTGATGTGGATGCCGCGCTGCTTGGCGGTGGAGATGCCGGCCTCTTCGAGCTTCGCGTACGCATCGCTCCGCGTCAGCCGCTGACCGTCACGCAAAGCTTTCACCAGCACCTTCCTGCAGCGGGCCAGCACGGCATCGTCCAGGTCGAACTCGCGCTGCAGTCGCGACTTGTTGTTGGCGATGACGCGCGGCGCCATCAACGCCGACATCCAGCGCACGTCTTCGGCGGCCAGGAAATGCAGCGTGCCACGCATCGGCCAGGTGCGGACGATGCGGCGTTCGGCGATGGCCTGCTCCACCTGCGCCAGGGTCGCGTCCCGCGTACGCAAGCCGATCGCCCACAGCGCGGCTGCGTAGTCCTGTGCCTGCATCGCGCCGAGCCAGGAAACGACTTGCGCGGGCGATTCGAATTTCCCGCCAACGATACGTTGCCTTTGCAGACGCAGCCTTGCGATCCGGGAAACCTTCGTCGCCATAATCCCCGCGCTTGCCTACTTTTCCTTGCGCCAGTTCAGCGAGCCGCGCGTTTCCACCGTGCTCGATTCTATTTCCACATCGAAGCCCTTGCGCAACAGGTACTTCAGCGTGATCGCCGAACCGCCGCCCACCATCGACACGCCATAGCTCACGTAGAGTTTGGGCGACAGGTACTTGCCCACCCCGAACACCGAGCCGCCCAGCGTGCGCGATTCCAGCACGCCCGCATCGTCCAGGCCGATCTTGGCGCCCAGCTGCGAGGCCAGCAGGCCGGCGCCGGCGCTGAGCGCGGTGGAGGCGGCGTTGATCTTCCGGGTTTCGTCGGTGCTGGCGGTATTCAACGAACGTCCCAGCACCAGATAGGCCAGCGCCGCCGATTCGTCCATGGCCGGATTCGACCAGATGGTCGCCTTGGGGCTGCCCGCGCGGCCGGTGACGTCGATGCCGGCGGTGACTCCGGCGCTGACCACTTCGCGCTCGGCGCGGATGTTGATGCGCGGGTCGGAGACGGCGTTGTTGCTCCACACCAGTTCGCCGCGGGTGATGTTCAATTTCTGTCCGTAGGCGGTGTAGCGCCCGTCCACATCCAGGCGCCCGGTGGCGACCATTTCGCGGCCGATGCGCGAGCGCACGTTCATGGTGCCGGCCAGGGTGCCGTCCAGTCCGTAGCCTTTCAGTTTCACCGCATCGCCCAGGGTGATGGCCATGTCCAGATCCAGGCGCGAACTGGGCGTACGTTCGGGATCGGCCGGGTCCAGCACCACCACGTCTTCGGATACCGAAACGCCGTCGTCGAGTTTCTCCACGTCGATGCTGGCCGAAGGCACCGCCACCTTGCCGCGCACCTGGATGGTGTTGTTGGCGAAGCCCACCTGCAGGTCCGGCGAAGCGACCGCCTGCAGTTCGGTGGTGTCGGAAACCAGGAAATCCTTGCCGCGGATGTTGAACTGCAGCGGCGAGCCTTCCACCTTCCAGTCCAGGGTGCCGTCCACGCTCAAGGTGCCGCCGTTGACCGTGCCGCCGGTGGAGGACACCGATTTCAGCGTGCCGTCGATACGTGCGCTGCCGTCGGCTTGCGCGTCCAGATTGGCTATGCCGTCGGTCAGGGTGATGCCCAGCGAAGGCAACTCGCCCTTGAACTCGGTGAGATGGGCGTCGCCGCTCAGCGCCGGCGTGCCGCGCGTACCCGCCAGCCCGACATGCCCCTGCAGCTTGCCGGTGGGACGCACCAGGTCGGGCGAGAACAGCTCCATCCAGAACAGGCGCGAGTTGTGGAAATAGATGTCGCCTTTCAGCGGCGCGAATTCGTCCCAGCCGGTGGCGATTGTCGCATCGACGAAACCGTCGCCCTTGAAACCGGTGCCAAGCCGGCCCTTGATGGTCTGCGGATTGAAATCGACGTCCAGGGTGAAGTTGTCGTAGCGCACGATCTCGCCGCGCGCGTTGTTGCCCAGCTTCAGGCCGCCGTCGAGCGAGCTCAGATGCAGTTCGCCCACCCAGGCGTTGCCGGCCGGTTTCACCGACCCTTTCAGCTTGATCTCGCCGCGCAGGGTGAGCGGCCGGCCATTGTTCGGCGGCAGCCACGGCTGCACCAGGGTCAGCGGCAGGGCGTCGGCATGCACCTGTATTCCTTGCTTCGGCCAGTTGGCCTGCGCGCACAGCGCGCCGCCGCCGCTGGCGGCCAGGCATGCGGGGGAAAGCGTGAACGCGGAACCGTTCTGCGCATAACGCGCGGCTTGCTGCAGGCGCCAACTGCTGCCCTTGGAGGGCGTCAGCTGCAAAGCGTCCAGGCTGCCTTGCCAATTGGCGCCGCGCTTCAACGCGGTGCCGGCCAGCGACACCGAGCCCATGGAATTGTTGGCGCCGCCATCGAAACGCAAGTTCTCCACTGCGCCATGCGCATCCAGGCGCACGCTGTCCAGAACCATGCCGACGTCGACCGCCGAACCGCGCACTGCCAGTTCGCCACCGCTACCGGCCCACGGCAGGCGTCCGCGCACACTGAGCGCATCGGCGCTGTAGCCGCTCCACTTCAGACCGCTGCCGGTGAGATCGGCATCCACGTTGGGCGCGTTGCGCGCGCCGGTCAGCTTCAGCGTGCCGGCGATGCTGCCGCTGGCGTCCGGCAGCAGATCGTCCAGGTGCAGGGGTTGCAGTTTCGCATCGACATCCAGACGGTCGCCGACTTTGCCCTTGGCATTGACGCGGCTGTTGCCGAGAGAAAGCGCCAGTTCGCCTTCGCCCTGGTCGCCGTGCAGCGCGAACTTGCCGCGGCCGTCCAGCTTGCGTCCGCGCAGACTGCCGCCCAGCTTGGGCACGTCCAGCGTGGCATCGAAGCCGCCGGTCTCTCGCGCCTGGCCTTTGCTGGCCAGATCTCCGGACACGTTGCCTTTCCAATCGGCCAGGAAATAACCCGGATCGAAACCGGCCAGCTTCGCGCCCAGATCCCAGCGCAGCGCCGGTTCCCAGCCCACGGTGCCGGTAGCGTCCAGCGTGCCGGTGGGCATCTTCGCCTGCAGTTTTTTCAGCACCAGCTGTTCGCCGTCGCCACGGCCGTCGAAATCGACCGTGGCCTTTTGTTTCTCCCGCACCAGCGTGGCCTTGCCGATCGCCGCCCATGCCTTCATTTGGCCGGCGATGCCCAGATCGGCGTCGGCGCCGATTTGCGTCTGCGCATCCTGGCCCCAGCGCAGGCCGCGCGCATTGGCCGAGAATTTGAACACCGGATTTTCCGGATCCTTGAAATCGGCGCGCCCGCGCAGCGTGGTCAGTCCGTCGAAGGCGCGCACCGCCAGCGGTTCCACGGTCAGCACTTCATCGGCGATGCGGATCTTCGAAGGTTCGATCACGGCGACGAAATCGCCTTGCGCGATGCGGCCCTGCAGGGCGGCGGCGCCGCCGGCGCCTTTCGCTTCCAGGTCGAAGGCCAGCGGCATGCTGTCTTCGACCATTCCCAGCAGCGCCAGATCCAGCGACTCGGTCTTGCCGCTGAAGCTCCAGGTGGGGTTGTCTTCGCCGCGCACGCCAAGCGTCACCCGCACCGGTGCCGGCGCGTTGCCGGCCAGGCCCATGTCCATGCTCTTGCGGTTGCCGCGCGCCACCAGCCCAAGCCTTGCGGGCGTGCGGCCCAGCGATGCCGGGAACACCGCCGTGGCCACCACGTCGGTGGCGTAGCCGTCGCGTGGTTCGTAGCTGCCATGGATGCCGATGCGTCCGCGATCGCTGTCGATCGCCAGCCTTTCCGCTTTGAAGTAGCCGTCGCCGATATCGATGCCGCCGTGCGCGCGCCGGATGTCGATCAGCGGCTGCGTGTTTTGGGTAATGCGCAAGCCATCGATCGCCATGGCGTCCGCCTGGATCGCGATCGGCATCTCGATCTGCGGCAGCAGTTCGGGCCAGGTCGGCAGTTCGAACGGCTCGTCGCTCTTGGGGATCTCCAGCGTCGCGCTGGTCACCTGCAGGGCATCCAGGCGCAGGCGCTTGCCCAGCAGCGGGCGCAGATCCGGGTCCAGGTATACGCGTTCGGCGGTGAAATGGATCTTTTCGTAGCGGAAATCCACCCCATACAACGTCAGCGGACCGGCCAGAGGCCCTTCCGCTTTTTTCCAGGTGAACGAAGAACCGGCCGGCAGACGCGTAATGATCTGGTTCAACAGCACATCGCGCCCAGCAACGGTTTGCAACAGCCAGTACAGCGCCACTATCAGCAACAGCGCCAGGGCCAGCGAAACGAGCGTGCTGCGCAGAGCCAGCGTACGCATGCGCGCACGGCGGCGCGCGCGCAGTTCGGCGATGCGGGCATCGCGCTCCTGCGGACTCATGTCGTCAGGGCGATGGTTCAAAGGTCCGCTCCGATGTTGAGATAGAGCTGGAAGCTGGAATCAGGATCGTTCAGGCCATGCGCGATATCCACGCGGACCGGCCCCACCGGCGACCGCCAGCGCAGGCCGACGCCAACACCGGTCTTCAGGTCGGGCGTGTCGTCGAAGGCGCTGCCGGTATCGACGAACACCGCGCCGCCCCAGGCGCTGCCCGGCAGGTAGTGCTCGTATTCGACGCTGCCGGTGACGATGTGCTTGGCGCCCAGCGCGTAGTCGTTGGGCAGGCGCGGGCCGACTTCGCGATAGGCGTAGCCGCGCACGCTGCGGTCGCCGCCGGCATAGAAGCGCAGACTGGGCGGCATGGCCACCAGCGCATTGGTGTAGGTGGTGCCGAATTCGCCGCGCACCAGCAGGCGGTTGTTCTCGCCCATGCCGCGATACCAGCGCGCGACGGAATGCAGTTGCACGAAACTGGCGTCGGAGCCGACGCCTTCCACGCCGCCGCGCAAGGCGATGCTGCCGCTGATGCCTTTGCGCGGGAAGGTGCGGTTGTCCACGCTTGCGTATTGCCCGCTGATTTCAGGATAGGTCAGCGTGGAATACTGGTAGTCCGGGGTCACGCCCGGCACCGTTTCGCCGTAGCTCCAGCGTTCGCGCAGCGCGTGCACCGAAGCGAGCAGGGTCCAGCGGTCGTTGAGTTCGCCGCTGCGGCTGCCCACCAGTTCCAGGCGGCGCGTATCGATGTAGTCGGTCTGCTCGTCGTAGGCCTGCAGGGCCACCGCGTACCAGCCGTCCAGCCATTTGAACGCCGGGATGCGGTACTGGGTGATGAAGTTCTTGCGCTTCTGCGCGTAGTCCAGCTGCGTGGACAATTTATGGCCGCGCGAATTCACGTAACGCCGCTCCAGCCCGAAGCGCACGCCGGGACCGCTCTCGGTGCCGTAGCTCACGCCCGTGGTGTAGACGTCGCGCTTGGCCAGGGTGAGGTTGACGTCGATCGGCACGCGGCCGTCCACGGCGTTCTCGGGCTTGGCCTGGATGTCGATGTTGCCGAAGTAATCCAGCCCCACCAGCGATTCGCGCAGGCGGTCCAGTTTGCCCTGGTGGAAGTAGCTGCCTTCTTCCCAGTACACCAGCTTGTCCAGCAGGCCGGGGCGGAATTTGGTCTGGTGGAAGGTGGTGGGCCCCATGTCGTAGCGGATGCCGCTGGCCCAGGTCAGGTCGATATCGGCGGCGCGTTCGGCGCGCGTCACTTCCACCCGGCGGTGGATGAAGTCCGCATCGAAGTAGCCGCGGTCGGCCAGCCGGCGCACGATCTGGGTCTTGCTGGTTTCGTAGGTGGTGTGGTCGAAGATGTCGCCGACCTGCGGGCGGAACGCGGCCAGGTCTTCCTTGAGGTAGCGGTCGCTGCCGCCGGCGCCTTCGATGCTCAGGTCCGAGTGCCGCACGCGCACCGGTTCGCCTTTGTCGACGGTGACGACCACGGTGATGTGCTCGTCCTCGCCGCCCGGGCGTGCGGCGTCCACGCTGATCTCGGGCGAGTAGTAGCCGAAAGGCTCCAGCGCCTCGCGCGCTTCGGCCTTGGCTTCGGTCATCAGGTATTCCAGCCGCGATTCGCCCTGGCGGCGGCCGATGATGTCGTTCAGCGACAGGGCCACGTTGATGTTTTCGATCATCAACGCTTCGGTTTCGTTGTCCGGGTTCAGGCCGCGGACTTCGACCTTGTCGATGGTGGAAGCTGCCTGCGCCTGGCCGACGACGGTGAACAGAACGGCGGCGGCGAGCAGGGGGGATGAGCGCATGCGGCACAGGATACCGGGCGGGCGCGCAATCGGGTTAACCGAGGGTGAGGCGGATGGCACATTTGTGCGGGCCGCGAGGGACGAGTTGTGTGAGTCGCGGAATGCTCAGGACCCAAGGATCGTCATCCCAGCGGCTCTCAACAGCGAAGCTGGTCAAGCTGGGATCCATTTTGATCTTCGCGCAGAGCCAACAGCACTCGCTATGCTCGCTCCCCTCACACCCCAAGGGTGCTTGCTTCGCAGCGTCCGCCCTACGGGCACCTTCTCCCACAAGGGGAGAAGGGGGAATCAACGAATAATATCGAGCAGGCCACAATTACCACCTCTCCCCTCGTGGGAGAGGTCGACGCGCTTGCGCGGCGGGAGAGGGCAGGCGAAGAGGCATCGTCGCAGATTGTGAATTCAGCGGCCGTGTTCGCGGATCGCTTCTGCCTTTGCAATGGCATCTGCGGGTTATTGCTCTCTTTCTCGTTCTCGTAGCGCAAGGCAAAAGGACGTAGTTAGCTGGATAGATGCTCGATTGCAGCAACAGCGCGAAAACGGTCGGCCAAGCGCTTTAGCAGAGCCAGGCGGTTGGCGCGCACTGTGGGGTCGTCAACATTCACCATCACGCCATCGAAGAACGCATCCACCTGCGGACGCAGCAGCGCCAAACGGCTGAGCACGCGGATGTAGTCGTGGTGGTGCAAAGCTTCGTCGGTGTCGCCCAGGGCCGCTTCCACCGCTTCGGCCAGCGCGCTTTCGGCCGGGTCGTTGAGCAGGCTGCGGTCTATGGCGTGCGGGATTTCGATGTCGGCTTTCTTCAGGATGTTGTTGATGCGCTTGTTGGCGGCAGCTAGGGCTTCGGCCTCCGGCAGCGTAGCGAACTGGCCGATAGCGTCCAGTCGGGTGTCGAAGTCGTAAAGGGACTGCGGGCGGAGCTCGGCAATGGCATTGAAGTGCTGAATTGGAACATCTTTGTCGGAGTAGTAGCCACGCAAACGGTCGAGGATGAAGTCGTAAAGTTCATTGCCAAGCTTGGAAAGATAACTTCTCAATCCATCCTCAGTATTAATCTCTTCAACCGCACGGGTGATGTCAGCCAGGATATTTGGCAGTCCAACTAAGGTGCCGCGCTTTTCTTTTTCACGTTCTGCATTCAACTCTTCGATTCGCTGAGCTCGGGCGGCTTCACGAACCTGTTCAAGCGCATATCCGACGTTACTGGGAAGATGTAATTCATACCCGCTTTCGATAATGGTTCGGGCTAAGCCCAGACCGTTGCGCCGCAATGCAAACGGATCCTTGTTGCCGGTAGGCCTCAAACCAGCCGCAAAACCACCCGCAAGCGTGCTCAGTCGTTCTGCAATCGCCAACACCTTGCCCGCTGGCGACAATGCAATGTCGTCACCAGCAAAGCGCGGCTGGTAAGACTCGTCAATGGCCAGTGCGATTGCTCTGGGCTCATCTGCCGCTGCCGCATAGTGGCGGCCCGCGATTCCCTGCAGTTCAGGAAACTCGTTGACCATGCGCGACTGCAAATCGTTCTTCGACAGCTCCGCCGCGCGGCGCGCCAGCGCCGGATCGGCGCCGACTTCCTTCGCAATCGTCTCGGCCAACGCAGCCACGCGCGCCACCTTGTCCGCGACCGAACCCAGCTTGGCCTGATAGGTCACGGTCTTCAGCCCGTCGCCCATCGCCACCAATCCCTGCTTCAAATCCTCATCGAAAAAGAACTTCGCATCAGAGAAGCGTGGACGTATCACCCGCTCATAGCCCTTGCTGACCTCGCGCACATCCTGCGATTCGATATTGGCGATGCCGATGAAGCGTTCGGTCAGCTTGCCGCCGTGGTCCAGCACCGGGAAGAACTTCTGGTTGGCCTCCATCGTCGCGATCAACGCTTCCTGCGGCACCGCAAGGAACTCCGATTCGAAACCGCACAGCACCGCCGACGGCCATTCCACCAGACAGTTCACCTGCTCCAGGTTGTCCTCGGTGATGCGCGCATCGCCGCCGGCCTTGGCAGCCGCTTCCCGCACCTGTTGGGCGATGCGCGTGCGGCGCTCGTCCGCGTCCACCAGCACATGCGCGCCGCGCAGCGCATCCACGTAGTCGCCCGGCTGGTTGATCCACACCGGCTTATCGTGTTCGAAACGATGGCCGCGGCTCATGCGGTCGCTGCGCACGCCCAGCACTTCGGCATCCACCACGTCCTTGCCCAACAGCATCACCAGCCAGTGCACCGGCCGCGCGAACGCATAGTCGTGGTCGCCCCAGCGCATCGGCTTGGGAATGGGCATGGCCGCCAGCGACTCGCGCACGATGTCGGCCAGCAGGTCGGCGGTCTTCGCACCCGGCTTGTTGGAGCGATGCACGAAACGCTCGCCCTTGCCGTCGGTGGTGCGTTCCAGCTGCGACCAGTCGATGCCGGCCTTGGCCGCGAAACCCTGCAGGGCCTTGGTCGGCTGGCCTTCGGCATCGAGTGCGATGTTGAGGTACGGGCCCAGCACTTCCGAGCTCTGTTCCGGCTGCTCCACCGAAACCGCAGGCAGTAACACGGCCAGGCGGCGCGGCGTGTACAGCGGCTTGGCGTCGGTACGGTCGAAGTCGATGCCGCGCTTCTGCAGCGCTTCGATCACGCCGTCGAAGAATGCCTGCGCCAGTCCAGGCAGCGCCTTGACCGGGAGTTCTTCGGTGCCTAGTTCGATCAGTAGGGGTTTCATTTCGGCCATCTCAAAAAAACCTTAGTAGTGGTTCCCTTCTTCCATCGGGAGAAGAGCCTGCCCCGTACTTGATACGGGGTGCCCGTAGGGCGGATGAGGGTACGGCGAAGTCCAGATGCTTGTAAGACATGGACTCCGCCGTACCCTCACCCCAACCCCTCTCCCGCAGGGAGAGGGGCTCTGGATTCGCCGCCTTCGGGGCCGTAGAAGATCACCCAGGTGGTGAAGTCGTCGCTGAAATTCTCGAAACGGTGCTCGACGCCGGCCGGTACGAACAGCAGTTCGCCAGGTTCGAATGGTCTGCGCTGGCCGCCGTTGATGAACTCGCCCACGCCCGACACCACCACGTAGACCTCGTCGCGCGTATGCGGCGTCTGCAGGTCCTGGCCCACCGGCTGGTAGATCTCCACCGACAGTGTGCCGTGCCGAAACAATTCCACGAACGGCAGCTTGTCTTCGCTGCGGGCCAGTGCAGCCAATGCATGATGGGGCGTCAGGCGTTCCTTCATGGCGGCGGAGCGGGAGTGGGCGCATCGAAGGGAACGTGGAAGCGCTCGAACACCGGCAGCGCCTCGCAACGGTCCACGTGGGCTTCGACGTGAGGGTAGGGGGAAAGATCCAGCGGCACCGCTTCGCGCAGGTAGGTCCCGTTGCAGCCCAGGGTGATGTCGGCCAGCGTCATCGCGTCGCCCACCAGCCATTGTCCGTTGCGTTGGGCGCAGTGCTTTTCCAGCTCGGCCAGCGCGCCTTCCGCTTGCGCGCGGCAACGGTCGGTCCACGGCGCATGGCGTTTTTCTTCAGGGCGGAACACGCGCTCCATCACCATGGTGATGCCCTTGTCGACCGCACCGGTGGCCAGGCCGATCAGACGCAGCGACTGGCGCCGCGCGCCGCCTTCGGTGGGCAGCAATGCGCGTTGCGGGCCGGCCAGGCTGTCCAGGTAATCCAGGATCAACGCCGATTCGGCCAGCACTTCGCCCGAATCCAGCACCAGCGCGGGCACGCGGCCGATCGGGCTGTAGTCGCGGATGCGGTCGAAGTCCTTGCCCACCGACCAGTTGCGGTGCTCGAACTCCAGCCCGAGCAAAGTCATGGCGATGGCGACGCGCCGCACGTAGGGCGAATCGAACATGCCGATGAGGATCATAGGACGTCCTTGCGCGTGGCAATCAGATCGGCCCGGCCGGGATCCTCAAGTCTGGGCGGAATCTGATTCTGCTTGCTGTTCTTCCATAGCAGTACCAGTCCGGCGACGGGTGGCAGCACGAAGCCGAACAGGAACCAAAGCAGTGTATTGCGGCCCGTGTTCTGGGCCCAATGCGCCACGAAGATCGCGAACAGGAACGCGACCGATGCCGTGGTAGCGGCGGAAGACGTTGCGGTCACGCAGCGTCCTTTGTCTTGAGGCCCGGGAAGCCCAGCTTCTCGCGCTGCGCGTAGTAGGCCTCGGCCACCGCCTGCGCCAGCTTGCGCACGCGCAGGATGTAGCGCTGGCGTTCGGTGACGGAGATCGCGCGGCGCGCATCGAGCAGGTTGAAGCAGTGGCTGGCCTTGCACACCTGTTCGTAGGCGGGCAGCGGCAGACCGGCTTCCACCAGCTTCTGCGACTCGGCCTCGCAGGCGTCGAAACGGTGGAACAGCTCGGCCACGTCGGCCACTTCGAAGTTGTAGGTGCTCTGCTCGACTTCGTTCTGGTGGTAGACGTCGCCGTAAGTGACCACGCCCTGCGGGCCTTCGGTCCAGACCAGGTCGTAGACGTTGTCCACGTTCTGCAGGTACATGCACAGGCGTTCCAGCCCGTAGGTGATTTCGCCCAGCACCGGCCGGCATTCCAGGCCGCCGGCCTGCTGGAAATAGGTGAACTGGGTGACTTCCATGCCGTTCAACCAGACTTCCCAGCCCAGGCCCCAGGCGCCCAGGGTGGGCGATTCCCAGTTGTCCTCGACGAAGCGCAGGTCGTGCACGCGCGGGTCGATGCCCAGCGCCTTCAACGAGTCCAGGTACAGCTCCTGGATGTTGTCGGGGTTGGGCTTCATCGCCACCTGGTACTGGTAGTAATGCTGCAGGCGGTTGGGGTTTTCGCCGTAGCGGCCGTCGGTGGGGCGGCGGCAGGGCTGCACGTAGGCGGCGCTCCACGGCTCCGGGCCCAGGGCGCGCAGGAAGGTGGCGGGGTGGAAGGTGCCGGCGCCGACCTCGATGTCCAGCGGCTGGATCAGCACGCAGCCCTGGGCCGCCCAGTAGCTGTTGAGGGTCTGGATCAAGCCCTGGAACGTGGGTCCTGTCATGGCCTTTTTATTGCACTGCGGAAAAGCGGGCTAGTATAAGCGCGCAAGCTCCTGACCGGCCTTGTTTTTGCCCGTGAACACCACGCACAAAGCTCCATTTCTGATCGTCGAAACCGGACAGCCCGCCACCCGGCTGCGCCGCTACGGCCGCTTCCCGCACTGGATCCGCGTGGCCGCCGGCCTGGAAGCCAGCGAGGCGGTGGTGGTGAATGTGGAACAGGGCGGCATCTTGCCGCGGCGCGAAGGTTTCGCCGGCGTCATCGTCACCGGTTCGGCGGCCATGGTCACCGACCGTGCCGACTGGAGCGAGCGCAGCGCCGACTGGCTGCGCGATGCGGCCCACGACGGCATGTCGCTGCTGGGCATCTGCTACGGACACCAGTTGCTGGCGCATGCGCTGGGCGGCGAGGTGGCCGACAACCCGGCCGGGCGCGAATCGGGCACGGTGCGCATCGATCTGCATCCGCCGGCCCAGGACGATCCGCTGTTCTCGGGCCTGCCGCTCACCTTTCCTGCGCATGCCACCCATGTGCAAACGGTGTTGCGCCCGCCGGAAGAAGCCACGGTGCTGGCCCGTTCCGAGCAGGACGATTGCCATGCCTTCCGCTGGCGCGACCGGGCCTGGGGCGTGCAGTTCCATCCCGAATTCGCCACCCACCACATGCGCGGCTACGTGGCATTCCGCGGCGAAGAGTTGAAGAAAGCCGGCCGCTGCCCCACCACCATCGCCCGCGACGTGACGGCAGCGCCGCAGGCGCGCAAACTATTGCGGCGCTTCGTCAAGCACGCGCGCGGTTTGCACGCACGCTGAGCCCACCACGACCGCACAAATCCCCCCACAAGGCCATCGGAAAAACCCTGGATGTCGAATATCAACAAAGTGCCGGCCAGTGCCGGTGCGGAATGGCTGCTGGGCGCGTTCGCGCTGATCCGCAAGGCGCCGCTGTCGCTGGGGTTGCTGGGCGTTATCTGGGGCCTGCTGTCGACGTTGGCGGTGCAGGCTATGGTGTTGAACGTGACCTTCGGATTGTTCATGCAGCTCGTACTGGCATTGCTGGGGCCGCTGTTGTTCGCAGGCATGCTGTGGGCCGTGCGCGAAGTCGATGAAGGCCGCGCAGCGCAGCCCTCGCACCTGTTCCATTCCTTGCGCAGCGACTACGCGCCCAGCCTGTTGGCGACGCTGTTGCCGCAACTGGCTGCGGCGTTGGTGCTGGGCGTTCTGCTGGTGGTGATGATCGGTCCCGCCGAGCTGCAGCACTTGGCCGAGGTCGTGGCCAAATTGCAGGAAACGGCGCAGACCGGCGGCCAGCCTGATCCGGCGCTGGTGCAGGCGCTGCCGGTCGGCAGGCTGTTCCTGTGGATGCTGATGCTGTTCGCGGCGGTCATCCTGATGAGCCTGCTCACCTTCGTGGCGGTGCCGGACATCGTGTTCGGCGGCAACGGCGGAATAACCGCAATGCGCAACAGTTTCCGCGCCTGCGTGCAGAATCTGCTGGCGATGCTGGTGTTCTACGTGCTGTTGTTCATCGCGCTGTTCGCACTCAGCATCGGTATCCAGATGTTGGCCATGGTGGTGCAGTTGGTGGCCGGGCCGACCGTTGGAATGTGGGTTTCCAATCTGCTGCTGATGGCGGTGGTGATGCCGCTGATGGCCGGAGCCGTGTTCTACGCCTGGCGGCAGATGCTGGGCGGCGGCGCGGAATCCACGACATCGGCTGCGCAAGCGCATCTGGAAGCCTGATCTGTAGGAGCGGGCCCTGCCCGCGATGCTCTTGCTTGATTTGCCTGACGAAAAGCGTCGCGGGCAGGGCCCGCTCCTACAGGATCATCTGGCCGACGCTGTACGGACTCGGGCGCTAGGTCCATCAGGCGCGTCGGGGGCGTAGCCCCGACCTACGATTCCTTCGCTTCGCGCGGGGTGATCCATTTCGAGGCGATGATCCCGGTTTCGTACAGCAGGTACATCGGGATGGCCAGCAGCAATTGCGATACGACATCCGGCGGAGTGATGACCGCCGCCAGCACGAAGATGCCGACCAGCGCGTAGCCGCGCGCTTCCTTCAATTGCTCCGGCGTCACCCAACCCAGCAGCACCAGGATCACCAGCGCCACCGGCAGCTCGAAGCTGGCGCCGAAGGCCAGGAAGATCACCAGCACGAAATCCAGATACGCGCTGGCGTCGGGGGTGACCGAAATGACCTCCGGCGTGAAGTTGATGACGAACTTGAACAGCGACGGCAGCACCAGGAAGTAGGCGAAGGCGCAGCCCGCATAGAACAGGACCACCGCCGAGCCCAACAAGGGAACGGCCAAGCGTTTCTCGCGCTGGTACAGGCCCGGCGCCACGAACGCCCACGCCTGGTACAGCAGCCAGGGCGCGGCGACGAACAACGCCACGAAGAACGCCAGCTTCACCGGCGCGATGAAACCGCCGGCCGGATCGGTGGCGATCATCGACTGACCCGCCGGCAGGCGCGCGATCAGCGGTTCGGCGATCCAGTTGTAGAGCTTGCTGGTGAAGGGAAGCAAGCCCAGCAGCACCACGAAGACCCCGGCCAGCCCGCGCATCAGCCGCGTGCGCAGCTCGATCAGATGGCTGAGCAGGCTGGATTCGGAATCGGATTCAGGCGTTGCGCGGTTCATCGCCCTGCCCTTCCTGCGGTTTCGACGGGGATGCCGGCTCATCGGAAGCAGCCTCATCGGAAGTTGGCGCGGATGCATCGGCCGAAGCGTCCGGTTCCCGCACCGAAGCCCGCATCTGCTCGAACTCGCGCCGCGCTTCGGCGCCGCTGTCGCGGATCCGCTGCTCGGTATCCTGCAAGGCCGATTTCGCGTCGTGCAGGCTGCGCTTGAGTTCCTCGGCGGCCAGTTCGCGTTCCAATTCGTCCTTCACCGAATCCCATTGGTTGCGCGCGCGGCGCACCCACATGCCGGCCATGCGCGCGACCTTCGGCAGCCGCTCGGGGCCGAGCACGATCAAGGCGATGATGGCGATGAAGAACAGCTCGCCGCCGCTGATGCCGAACATGACCGGGTTAAGCCTATAGGCCTGCGTCCGCGGAATCAGCGCGCGTCGCGGTCGCGTTCCTTCGACTCGCTGGCGTCTTTGGACCGCGTGCCCTCGTCGCGGGATTCGTCGCCCAACTGGCCGTTGGGCTTGTCCTCGTCCTTCATGCCCTTCTTGAAACCCTTGACCGCTTCGCCCAGGTCCTGCCCGGCGTTGCGCAGGCGCTTGGTGCCGAAAACCAGCAACACCACCACCAGCACGATGATCCAATGCCAGATGCTCAAACCGCCCATGGTGCGCTCGCCGAAAAAATGAGGGACATCAGGATAACGCAGCTTGCGGGCCGGGGACTGCCAAGCCGGCCCGCAATCGCGTCATGGCGTGGTCGGCAGCGGTTCGCTGCGGATCTCGCCCTCGGCCACGGGCTGGAAACCCTGCGTTTGGGCTTCGGTGGTGGCGGGCTGCGGCTGGGAGACTTCCGGCTGGGAAGCCGACGAGCCGGTGACGGTGACCGGCGCGGCCATCGGGGCCGCCGGCTCGGAGGGCTCGTCGCGGCGCGCGGCGCGGGCGATGGCGGTGGCTTCCTCCAGCTGGTCGCGGAAACCGACCACGGCGTCGGAAGGAATGCCGGCGCGGCTTTCGAAGATAGCGCGCGGGGTGGCGGCGCTGCCGTACACCGCCACGTTGGCGTCGTCGTCGATCTGCAGCACCGCGCCGTCCAGGGCCACACCGGCGAACAGTCCGCGCGCGCGCGACCACGACCAGATTTCCGCCTTCAGCTGGCCGTCGGTGGACGCCGAGGCGTTGCGGCCGACCGGGCCGGCGGCCACGCCGGCATCGGCGCCCAGGGTGATCTTGCCGTTGACGATGTTTTCCAGGTTGCGGTCGTTGCGGAACACCAGCACCACGTCGGAAGACTGCACGCCGGCCTGGAAGCCGATGCTGCCGCCGGTGAGCTTGACGAACACCGGCTGCGACCAGCTGCCATCGGCGGTTTTCACCGACATCAGGCCGTGGCCGCGGCGTCCGCCGATGACCAGGCCGACCTTGAGCGTGTCGGGAATCACCACCACCGCGCGGCCTTCGTCCAGCAACTTGTCGGGAATGCCTTGCTCGGGGATCTTCTGGATCTCGCTGAGCACGCGCACCGCATCGTTGGCGCGCTTGTCTTCTTCGGTCCCGGCCAGCGCCTGACCGGCGAATACGCCGATTGCCAGCAGCAGGGCCAGACGCGGAAGACGCGATCCTCGGAGGGGGCGAAGGACGGACATGGTTGACTCCCGAAATGGATTCATTGGCGATGTGGCGCAACAGGAACGCGCGCTAAAGCCTTGATAGTGCAGCCTGGAACACCGAGCCTAGACGCGGCAGCGTGAATCGTCGATGAGTTTTTTGCTTTTGTAGAGCCGAGCTTGCTCGGCTGCTTTTGCTTCTGCGCAAAGAGCAGCCGGGCAAGCTCGGCTTGAAGTAGGGCGGGCATTGCCCGCCGCCGTTCGCGTGCGATTCATGGCGGGCAGTGCCCGCCCTACGGCACGCGCCCATGGCTCCCGCAAACCCATCTGTCATCATGTGCCGATGCCCGAAACCCCCGAAAGCCCATCCAGGATCGCCCTGGTGGTCGCCAATCTAGGCACTCCGGACGCACCCACCGCCAAGGCGGTGCGGCGATATCTGGCCGAATTCCTCCACGACCCTCGCGTGGTCCAGCTGACCCGCTGGATCTGGTGCCCCTTGCTGCACTTCGTGATCCTGCCCCTGCGTGGCCCGAAAGCGGCGGCCAAGTACGCCAAGATCTGGCTGCCGGAAGGCTCGCCGTTGGCCGTTCACACGCAGCGCCTGGCCGCGGCGATGCAGGCGCGGCTTCCGGAGTGGCATGTCGCAGCAGCGATGCGCTACGGCAAGCCCGCGCTGAAGGGCCTGCTGCCCGACCTGCGCGCGCAGGGATTCGGAAAAATCGTGGTGCTGCCGCTGTACCCGCAGTACTCCAGCACCACCACCGCTTCGATAGAAGACGTGGTGAAGCGGGAAGCGGCAGGCATGCCGGTCGCGTTCATCGACGACTACTCGTCCGATCCGCATTGGGTCGCCGCGGTGGCCGACTCCATCGCCCGCTGGCGGCAACAGCACGGTCGTGGCGAGCATCTGCTGTTTTCCTTCCACGGCCTGCCGCAACGCATCGCCGACCTGGGCGATCCCTATCCGCAGCGCTGCGCCGCCAGCGTGCAGGCGATCGCCGCTGCGCTGGGGCTGTCGCCAGCCGAGTGGACGCTGACCTACCAGTCGCGCTTCGGCAAGGAGCGCTGGTTGTCGCCGGCCACCGACAGGACTTTGGAGGAAATGGCCGCGCGCGGCGTGCGCCGGGTCGACGTGGTCTGCCCTGGCTTCGCGGTCGATTGCCTGGAAACGCTGGAAGAAGTGGCGATGCAGTACGCCGAAGGTTTCGCCGAAAAGGGCGGCGAGCTTCGCTACATCCCTTGCCTCAACGACTCGGCCGCGCATGCCGATGCCCTGGTGGAGCTGGCGCGGCGCGCGGTGAACGGATGACCGCGCGGGAGATCGCATTCGACGTTCCGCTGGGGTGCATTACCGGCCTGCGCAGCGGTACCCCGAACGGAACCAAAGTGCTGGCCTTGCATGGCTGGCTCGACAACGCCGCCAGTTTCCTGCCTTTGGCCACGCAACTTCCGCAGCTGGACCTGGTGATGCTGGATCTGCCGGGCCATGGCCGCAGCGCGCATCTGCCGCCCGGCGCGGACTACAACCTGCTGGCGACGATGAACGCGGTTCTGGATGTGGCCGACAGCCTGGGCTGGGAACGCTTCGCGCTGTTGGGGCATTCCATGGGCGCGGGTATCGGCAGCATTCTGGCCGCGTCGCTGCCGCAGCGGATCGAGCGACTGGTCGCCATCGAAGCGTTGGGAGCGCTGGCCGAAGCGCCCGAGCGTACCGTGCAGCGCTTGCGCGACGGCGTGGCCGCGGCGCGCGCGCTGCCGTCGAAGAAGCTGCGCGTCTTCCCCGACCTGGCCGCGCCGGTGCGTGCGCGCATGCAGGCCAACCAGCTGAGCGAAGCGAGTGCGCGATTGCTGGTGGAACGCGGCGTGGCGCCGGTGGAAGGCGGTTTCGTCTGGAGCAGCGATCCGCGCCTCACCCTGCCCGCGTTGCAGCGCATGACCGAAGCGCAGGTGCGGCAATTGATCGCCGGCATCGAATGCCCGGTACGGGTGATTTTCGCCGATCCGCCCCAGACCTACCTGCCCGAACCCTTGCGCAGCGACCGTGCCGCATTGTTGCCGCACGGCGAGTTGGTCGTGTTGCCGGGGATACACCATCTGCACATGGAAGCGCCGATGGAAGTGGCACGTGCCATCGGCGGATTCTTCGGCCCGTAGGTCGGGGCTACGCCCCCGACGCGCGCAGACAGGGTTTCCGTGCGTCGGGGGCGTAGCCCCGACCTACGTGGAAACCAGCGCGCGCAGGCTCGCTTTCAGCTGACGGCCTTGGGCATGGAAGTATTCGCGTTCGTCGCGCCAGGCCGGGAAGCGGGATTCCACTTCATGCCAGAACCTGGGCGAATGATCGGCGTGGATCAAGTGGCAGAGTTCGTGCACCAGCACGTATTCGAACGCCGAAGGCCGCCCCAGCACCAGCGACAGATCCATCGCCAGCGAACCGTCCGGACTCAGCGAGCCCCATTGCGAGGACATGACCTTCAGGCGCAGGCGGGCCGGCGCACGTGGCAGACCGGGCAGGTATTTCGGCAGCCAGCGGCCCATGTCGGTCCGCGCCTCTGCTTCGTAGAACTCGCGCAGCGTGCGCCGCAAGGCGTCGTCGCCGGTCCTGGCGGAGGCGTCCTTGGCAGGAGCATGGAAATGCAGGCCGTCGGGCTCGCGCGTGAGCCGCGTGTAGCGTCCTTCGCGCCAATGCAACGGCACCTGTTCTCCACGCAGGGGCAGGCGGTCGGTAATGCCGCGTACCAGCGCGGGCGCTGCGTCGTTGCTGGAGTACTTCTCCAGCTGCGCCGACAACCAGTGGCGGTGTTCTTGCAGGAAGCGTTCGCCGGACACCAGGCTCGCGCGCGCAGGCAGCGTCAGCCGCGCGCCGCGCTCGTCCACGCTCAGCTTGATGCGCTTGGCGCGCGGATCGCGCACGCGCTGGACCAGGACGGCATCGCCCGCGGGCAAGGTCAGCGAAACTTCGTCGCGTTCGACCGTGCGGGGTTTGGGGGCTATCAGGCGGTGGAGCATGCCGGGCATGGGAGAAGCATGTGGGAATTTCCCTGTCAGTCAAGCAGCGAGCCGTGTTCTTGTAGAGCCGAGCTTGCTCGGCTGCTCTTGATCTTCGCTAAAAGCATCCGAGCGAGCTCGGATCTACAAAGCATCAGGCGAACCCGGATCTACAAAGCTGCGGCAGGGGCCGTCGCGCTTCAGGCCTCGGCCTTGCTCAATTTCAAGGCCGACTCCAGCACCGCGAACAGGCGCCTCACTTCGCCGCTCATCAGCGCGAAACGCGCATCCAGTTCGGCGCGCAGGTCCTCGCGTTCGGTGTTCTCCAACTGGTCCACCGCGCCGTCCAGGAACTTGAGCTTGCGGATGATCAGGTCCTCGCCGAGCACGAAGGACAGATGGTCGTCCAGAGTCAGGGCCAGCTTGGTGACTTGTTTGCCCGCTTCCAGGTGCTTGGCTATCTCGTCGCTCTGCAGGTCCTGGTTCTGGCACTTGACCACCGCGCCGCCGTCCATCGCGTCCTTCATCTCGCATTCTTCGCCCAGGGCCAGGCCTTCGGGCAGCGGTTCGCCGGCGATCCAGCCGGTCAGGATGGAGCGCGGCGCCACTTCCGCATTCAACGGCAGTGCGGGGAAGCTGCCCATCGCATGACGGATCTCCGAGACCACGTTCTCGGCGCTCTTGCGCGAGGAACTGTCCACGGCCACGAAGCCATGCTCCAGGTCCAGCAGCGCGTCGGTGCGCGAGGGCCGTACGAAGGCGCGCGGAAGCAGCTCGTGCACCAGGTCTTCCTTGATGCGCTTGCGGGTGCGTCCGCCGGGTTTGCGGCCTTCCTTCTGCTCGATCTCGGCCAGCTTCTTGCCCAGCAGGTCGTTGACCACGGCGGCGGGCAGCAGCCGGTCTTCGCCGCCCACGGTCAGCCAGATGGAATTGCCGATGCGGTGCGAGAGCTCTTCCGAATCGCGGCCGAACGGCGAGACGAAACCGCGGGAAGAGAGTTCAAGGGCTCCAACGGGTTTGAGCGGGACTTCGGCGAGCAGGCTGTCGAGTTGGGAGAAATCGAGAGTGGTGGGGAAGCGGAACAGGGTCAGGTTGCGAAAGAACATCAGGTATCCGGTAAGAAGAAATCAGCAAGAAAAGTAAAGAATGATTTTTCAAGGTCGTCATCCCGGCGAATGCCGGGACCCGACTATGCGTGCGGTGATGCTTGGGTCCCGGCATTCGCCGGGATGACGGGTTCATTTTTTTGAGCGGTCAGGCCCAGGAAGTCGAACAAGTCGGGGTCAGCCAACTGGGAAGGCTCCACCCGCGCCAGCGCACGCGCGATCTGATCGATGCGCCCGGGCGTTTCGGCTTCCCATGCCGCCATCATCTTCTGCACCTGCTTGCGCTGCAGATTGTCCTGCGAACCGCACAGGTCGCAGGGGATGATCGGAAAAGCCATCGCTTCGGCATGCGCCGCGATCTCCGCTTCGCTGACATAGGCCAGCGGACGGATCACCACATGCCGGCCGTCGTCGCTGAGCAGCTTGGGCGGCATGGCGCTGAGTTTGGCGTGGAAGAAGAGGTTGAGGAAGAACGTGGCCACCATGTCGTCGCGGTGATGGCCCAGTGCGATCTTGGTGAAGCCATGCGCATCGGCATGCGCATACAGCGCGCCGCGCCGCAGCCGCGAACACAACGAACACATCGTCCGCCCTTCCGGAATCACCCGGCTGACCACCGAATAGGTGTCCTGTTCGATGATCTGGAAAGGCACGCCGACGCGCTTCAGGTAGCCGGGCAGCACGGCAGCGTCGTATCCGGGCTGCTTCTGGTCCAGGTGCACGGCGACCAGTTCGAATTCCACCGGCGCCTTCTTCCGCAATTGCAGCAGCACATCCAGCAGCGTGTAGCTGTCCTTGCCGCCCGACAGGCAGACCATGACCTTGTCGCCGGCTTCGACCATGCCGTAGTCGGCGATGGCCTGGCCGACCTGCCGGCGCAGGCGCAGCGCGCGCTTGCCGCCGGCCCCTGCCGCAAGGCGGGGAGCGGGATCGCGCAGCGGGGAAGGAAGGGGGCTTGCGGCGGTCATCGAGTGCTCCATTGTACCGGCCGCGTCCGCGGTGACGGGCGCCGGGCCTGCGGTGTACGCTGGCCGCGTGGAACCCCTGAGCCTTTCCGAAATCACCCGCCGCGTGTCCGAGCTCAAGCTCGAGCACCGCAGCCTCGACGCCGAAATCGATCGCCTGATCGCCGATATCCAGGCCGACGAGATCACCATCAAACGCCTGAAGAAGCGCAAGTTGTGGCTGAAGGACTGCATCTCCCGGCTGGAAAGCGCGCTGATCCCGGACGAGCCGGCCTAGTGCTCCGCCCCCTCCCCTGCTTCGCAAGGGAGGGGCTTGTTACTGACGCATCGCGTCACTCCGTCTCTTTGCCAGGCATGACCTGTCGCCGATAACCGGCCAGGGAAGCAAGATGCACGGCCAAAACGCGCTGTTCAGGGTTGGCCCGATGTTTGCGTAACTGTGAACAGAAGCTCGTTTTCTTCTGTTTCCAGGATTTGCGGTGAACGACAACCTTGTACCTATCCCCGCGCTGACCGGCGGCTACGATCTGGCGGGCCGTGAGCCGCCGCGCGTGCCCAGGCCGTCGCGGGGCGAACCCTTGCGGGTACGGCGCATCCAGCCGGGAGAGCCGCTGGGGGATGTGCAGAGGCTGCGCCGCGAGGTGTATTTCCAAGAGCAGGGGAGCAACGACAAGCAGCACAGCCGGCGCGTCTCGGACGGATTGGACGCCAGCGGCACCATCGTGGTCGTCGAGGAAGGCCGGAAAGCCGTTGCCACCTTGCGTCTGCACGACTTCGGCTCGCCCGCGGTGCAGGTCGAATACGGCAGCCTGTTCCAGATCGACCGATTCGCGCGCAGCTGGCCGCTGGAACGGGTGGCGGTATGCACGCGTTTCGCGGTGCAGGCCGAGCGGCGCGCCAAGGACGTGGTCGATGCGCTGGTGGAGGAAACCTACCGTCACGCCCACGAACACGGCATCCAGTTCGGCCTCATCGCCTGCGAGCCCTTCCTGTACAGCGTGTTCGAGCACTACGGTTTCCGCGAATACTTGCCGCCGGCCGTATTGCCCTCCGGCCTGGCCCTGTTGCGGATGGGACTGGTGGTCGACGATGCGACGATACTGCGCGAGTGCGAGTCGCCTTTGCTGCCGCTGGTACGCAATCCGGTCGCAGGCAGCTCCGCGCATGGATGGCTGATGCGCACCTTCCCGGAAAAGAGTTCCGCGATTTAGGAAGCGGACGTGACGCTTTGGCTCTGACCCCCCCTGCACTGCGCGCAAGCGGGAGAAAGAGCCAGGTCGCGCTCAATCCTGCACCGCGACCTCGGCTTCTGGTTTGGCCGCTTCAGGACTCACCCGCTCGATGGTGTGGCGCAGCTCGCGGCCGAGAATGACCTTGGCGTCCTTGGCCCAGGCGTCCAGGCGTTCGTCGAACACCAGCTTGCTGTTCTCGTCGGGCCATACCAGCTTCAGTTCGCGCAGTTTCTGGATGAAGCCGCGGAACAGGGCCTTGTCGAAGAACTCCGGCGCCGCCGGGGCGTACAGCAGGCTCAGGCGCTGCGCGGATTGCTGGCACAGGCTTTCCAGTTCCGCCGCGCCCAGCACGCCGGGCCCGTTCTTCACCAGCACGCTGATGGCGATGTAATAGCGCTCGAACGCCTGCTGCAGCGAGTGGCCGATGGCGCGCAGGCGGAACACTTCGTCGGTCTGGCCGGCGTTGCGCTGCAGGATGCCTCCGTCGTCTTCGTTCACCAGTTGCAGCAGGCCTTCGCGCACGAATACGTCGATGGTGCTGTCCAGGCGCTCGGCGAATTCGTCCTCGCTCCAGGGCAGGAACAATTCCGCCTGCAGGAACGGGTACAGCGAGCGGCCCAGCTTGATCACCCGCTGCCGCACCATGCGCCGGTTGGTCTGGAAACAGCAGGCGATCCACGCGGCGGCGGTGAACAGGTGCAGCACGTTGTTGCGGTAGTAGCTCATCAGCACCGCGGTGTCTTCGCTGACCACGTCCAGCACGTCGCCCAGCGGGTGCTTGATGCGTTGCAGGACGTTGATGTCCAGGCCGTGGGCGATGATGCGTTCGGGCGTGTGCGGGGTGACGGTGACGCGGTCCGAATACGGCATCTCGGCCAGCAGCGTCTTGCACAGTTCGATCTGCGCGATGAGGTCGGCTTCGCCCATCGCGTGCTTGGGGGTGGACAGCAGGGCCAGCGCCAGCAGGTTGATCGGGTTGACGTCGGCGGCGGCGTTGATGCGCACGTTGATCTGATCGGCCAGCGCGTCGATGGTGTCCGACAGCCATGCGGGCTTGTCTTCCTCGCCGAGCGCTTCGCCGTTCCACTCGGGCGCATGCTTGGCCAGCACTTCGCTGAGCGGGATGGCTTCGCCGAAATTCACCACCACCTGGCCGTAGTTCTGCCGCAGTACCTTGGGGATGCCCCACAGCAGGGCCCAGATCGATTCCTTCTCTTTCGGCCTGCCGCTGAGTTCGTCCAGGTAGCTGTTGCCTTCCAGCAGCTTCTCGTAGCCGATGTACACCGGCTGGAACAGCACCGGCTTCTTCGGTTGGCGCAGGAACGCCCGCACCGTCATCGAGATCATGCCGCCCTTGGGCTGCAGCAGCCGCCCGGTGCGCGAGCGTCCGCCTTCGATGAAGTATTCCAGCGAATAGCCGCCGGACACCAGCTGCGCCACGTACTCGGTGAACACCGCCGAATAAAGCGGATTGCCGCGGAAACTGCGGCGCATGAAGAACGCGCCGCCCTTGCGCAGAATGGTGCCGATCACCGGCAGGTTGAGATTGATGCCGGCGGCGATGTGCGGCGGCACGATGCCGCGTTCGTACAGCAGGTACGACAGCAGCAGGTAATCCATGTGGCTGCGGTGGCAGGGCACGTAGACCACTTCATGGCCGGGGGCGGCCGCCTTGAATTTGTCCAGATGGTGGACCAGTACGCCGTCGTAGATGCGGTTCCAGACATGGGTCAGCAGGAAGCTGGCCGAACGCACCACGGGGTTGGAATAGTCGGCGGCTACTTCCCAGGCATAGGCATGGGCTTTCTTCCACGCATCCTCGGGCTTGATGTTGTCGCGCTTGGCCTGGGTGGCGATGGCTTCGCGCACCGGTTCGGCGGCCAGCACCTGGTCCACCAGCAGGCGGCGGGTGGACAGGTCCGGGCCGATCACCGCTTCGCGGATGCGGTGGAAGTGGGTGCGCAGCACGCGAGAGAGTTTGCGCACGGTGCGTTCGGGCGGCAGATCCTCGGCGATGCTTTCGCGGATCGAAACCGGCGCGGCGAAACGCACGATGGTGTCGCGGCCGTTCAACAGGATCGCCAGCAGGCGGCGGAAGCGGCCGACGATGGCCCAGTTTTCCGAGAACAGCACCGAGAACCAGCCGCTGGCCTTGTCCGGCGAGCGGCCGACGAAGATCGACACCGGCACCAGCTGCACGTCAAGTTCCGGGTTGGCGCGGTGCGCCTGCAGCAGGCGGGCGAGCGAGCCGGAGTGGGTCTTGGTGCTGCCCGGTTCAGGAATCAGGGCACCGGCGTTGCGCCGCGAAAGGGCCACATAGGCCCGCTTGCGGCCCAGCGGATCGCCGGGCAGCGGGGACAGCGGCGAGGGCATGCCGGCATCGCGGCAGGCGCGGTCCAGGATCAGGGCGTTGGACAGGCCGTAGTCCTCCAGCACGTAGCAGATCGGGCGGGCGTCCACGTACTGGCGCGGGTCTTCGGGCTCGATGCTGGGGGTCAGCCAGGGATCGGCCAGCTTGCTCATCAGGTTGGCCCAGAGCGGGCGTTTGGCCGGGCGCGCGGTAGGGCGCGGGCCCGCAGAGAAGGGCTCCAGCGGCGGTTTGGGCTCTGGCGCAGCAGGGTCGGACGGTGGAGGCGGCGCGTCCGGGAACGGCAGGGAGTTCTGTTCAGGCATCGGCGACATTATGGCCTAGCGACCCGACAACGCCATCGCGTCCGCACAGGAGGAGTAGTGACAGGTGGGAGCGGCGTCCCGCCGCGAGCTTTTAGTGGATCCGCGCGAAGAGCTCGCGGCGGGACGCCGCTCCCACGGGTCAGGATGCTGGAGGCGGTGCCTGGGTGTCGGGACCGATCTGCGATTCGGGGGCTTCTTCTTCCGCCGGTATGGCCAGCGCCTGCTCCGCATGGCGCAGGTAGTCGGTCAGGTACCAGCGGCCCGCGCGGCGCTGCAGGCTGACCACGGTGTCGATTTCGCGGTCGCCCAGCGGATAGTGGACGCGCACGCGCGCCTGGTCGCCTTTCTGTTCCACCAGAACGGTACGCAGTTCCGAAAAGCTCCGGTCCAGCGACAGCCCGTAGCTGGCCAGCAGTGTTTTGGCCTGGGCGAAAAACGGCGACAAGCGCCGCAGGCTACCGGTCATGCCGGCTTCGCGGAAACTCTTTTCGTCGGTCAGGCCGGTCTTGCGCGCCGCGGCGACCAAAGGAGGAATCGCCGCCATGCCGCGCCGCGGATCGGACAACGGCGCGCGCTGGGCCCATTCGCTCAGGGCGGCGATCAACTGTGCGTAGTGCGCGCGTTCCTCGTCGGTGTACACGCCCTCGCGCTTGACGTATTGCACGCCGAACAGCCCCAGCGAACGCGCCGCATCCTTCAGGTCCTTGTCCTGGTTGGCGAAGTTGCGCTTGAAACCCTGTTGCAGCGTGCGCTCCGAATCCGGCGCCGCCAGCGCGGACAGCAGGGCTTCCAGCTGGTCGTCCAGCGGCAGCTCGGTCAGCGGCCAGCGGCTGCGCCCTTCGCGCCAGGCGATTTCCAGCTGCGCGTATTCGGCGGGCGGCACGGCGGCCTGGGCGAAACCGACCAGGTCGTTGTCGCGCAGGCGATGGATCAGCTGCTGCACGGCGGCGGCCGGCCCGCTGGCCGATTCCGCCGGTTCAGCCGGCTGTTGCTTGCACGCAGCCAGCGCCAGCAAGCTGCATAAAGGCAAGGCGAGCAAGATCCATCGGCATATGGGCAGGCGCGAAAGCATGGAGTTGGATTCCCCGATCCTCCCTCATCTTGCTTCGCTCCCCCTGCCGCCAGCAAGCACGGGTTTCACGTTGCTGGACATGCCTTCGCGCGCGCCATCGCATGCCTGCCCCGGCAGGCCATAAAAAAGAGGCCGTGCTTTCTTGCGAAAGCAGAGGGCCTCTGAAGCCGGCCGAAGCCGGTAGACAGTGTTGTGGCGCATTTCCGGCCGAAGCCGGACGCCGCCATGGTAAATGCCGTCAATAGTTAATGCAACGCTTCAATTAAAAGCATGTAACTAGTTGATTTTTATGAATTGCAAGGAAGCAATCTCGCCCTGGATGGCTTCGGCGGCGGCATATGGGTCGGCTGCGTGGCTGATGGGGCGCCCGACCACAATGGCGTCGGCACCGCGCTCGAAAGCTTCCGCCACGCCGACCGTGCGTTTCTGGTCGTCACCGGCCGGGCCGCCGGGGCGGATACCGGGGCAGACGATGGAGAAGCCGGGGCCGCAGGCGGCGCGGATCACGCCGGCTTCCTGCCCCGAAGCAATGACCCCATCGACCCCGGAGGCCTGCGCGGAAAGAGCGCGTTGAACGACGATATCAGCCGGTTCGCCGGAAATTCCCATTTGTTGCAGATCGTTCTTGTCCATGGAGGTCAGCACGGTGACGGCCAGCAGACGCAAATCGCCGCTGCGGGCATCGGCCGCCGCCTGCATCATCCCGGCGTGCCAGCCGTGGATGGTGGCGAAGGTGACCGGCCAGCGCGACAGGCCGCGGATCACTCCGGCGACGGTGGCCGGGATATCGAAGAACTTCAGGTCGACGAAGATCTTCTTGTCCCGGCGCGCCAGCTCGTCCAGCACGGTGAAGTAGTCGCCGGAGGCCAGCAGCTCCATGCCGATCTTGTAGAAGCCGACCGAATCCCCCAGCCGGTCCACCCAGGCCAGCGCCTGTCCGCGGTCGGGCGCATCCAGCGCGAAGATCAAGCGTTCGTGTTGGCCAAGCTGCAGTTCGCCGCGCCCGCTCACGGCGCGTAGTCCAGTGCGTCGCGCTTGGCCTGGCGTCGCGCTTGCGTCGGCTGCGCCCATTCGTTGTTGAACAGGGCCGGCTCCCAGGAGCCGTAAGTGGGATTGGGCAGCATCCACCAGCGCTCGCCGAACCAGTCGTGGTACTCGGCATACAGCGCATCGCGGTCGCTGCGCGTGTTGGACACCACCTGCACGAAGTCGCCGATCTGGTCGCCGAATTGCATCAGCACCCGGTATTTCTGCCCGGCCAGCTTGCGGCGGCAGTTCTTCTCGCTGCCGTTCTGTTCGCAATCCTTGACGAAGGTGCCCAGGCCCAGGAACACGCTGTCGTCGGCCACCGGCAGGCCCACGGCCTTGAGGTTGGCCAGGGTGGCTTCCTTCAGATGCTCGGCGCGGTTGGAGATGTACAGGACGGTCACGCCCTTGGCATTGGCGGCCTTGGCGAAATCGACCACGCCCGGCACCGGCTTGGCCTTCTTTTCCGCCACCCACTGGGCCCAGGTGACCTCATCGTAGTCCGCACCGTCGCGGATCAACCGCGCCTGGTAGGGCGAGTTGTCCAGCACGGTCTCGTCCACATCCATCACTACCGCCGGCTTCAGACCGGTGGCGGCGTTGCCGCGCTCTTCCGGCACCAGCGCATCCCAGTTCTTTTCCTTCAATGCCTTGTCCAGGTGGTCGGCGGCGGCGCGGTAGGTCTGTTCGCTGAGCGCCTTGTACTCCACCGAGGTCTGCATCCAGGCCACGGCGTTGAGGTTGTCATGGGCGGGGTTGGAGACAGGGGGCGCCGTCGCGGGGCTGGACGATCCGGCCGCTGCCGGTGCAGCCGGCGCTGCGGCGGCTGGCGTCTCCACGCGCTTGCAGGCGGACAGGGTCAGGGCGGTACAGACGGCAAGGGCGAGCAGGCGCATGGAGTGCATTCGATCGGGTGGCAGTCCGTGAAGTTTACCGGTTGCCGATGACAGCCTGTTGTGGCTGCAGTCTGCGGCTGTCGTGGCAGCGGCCTCTGGCCGCGAGCTCCGGCTTCGAACTCCCAGCCTCTGGCGCAAAAAACAAGAGCTCGCGGCCGGAGGCCGCTCCCACGTGTACTCCGCTATCCTTGCGCGCTGTTCGAGGATGCATGCATATGGTTATGACCGATGAAACTTCCGCCGTGGTGCTGACCACCTCCGAAGCGCGCGTACTGGGTTGCCTGATAGAAAAGGAAGCCACCACGCCCGACGCCTATCCGCTGACCGTCAACGCGACGCAAGTGGCGGCGAACCAGAAAACAGCGCGCGATCCGGTGATGGCGCTGAATACGGGCGATGTGAACCACGCGCTGCGCCAGTTGGAGCAGAAAGGACTGGCCAAACAGGTGTTCTCCTCGCGCGCCGAGCGCTACGAGCACCGCGCCGACAAAGCGCTGGACCTGTCCAGGCAGCAACTCACCCTGATCGGCCTGCTGTTGCTGCGCGGCCCGCAGACCGTGCACGAATTGCTGGCGCGCAGCGAACGGTTGGCCTCGTTCAACGATGCCGACGATGTGCGTCACCACCTGGATCGGCTGATCCAGCGCCAGCCGGCGCTGGTCCAGCAGATACCGCGCGGTCCTGGACAGCGCGAAGACCGCTACGTGCACTTGCTCAGCGGGCCGGTGGATGTGGCTGCGGTGACGGCGCGGATCGCTTCCAGTGCAAGCGCAGCCGATTCGTCCCCCGCCAACAACGCATTGGAAGCGCGCGTACAGGCGTTGGAGAGCGAAGTGGCCGAATTGCGCGCAGCGATTGCAGCGCTGGAACAGCGCTGAGTTTTCAGGCCGGACGCTTGCTGCTGCGGAGCAGTAACAAGCTGCCCAGCAGCGTTCCCAGCAGCGAGACCGCCAGGCCGACGCCTGCAGCGATCAAAAGCTCCAGCCACCACAAATCATGCCTGCCCGGCGCCAGGATCGCTTCCAGCAGAATGCGCAGCGCTACAGCCCAAGGCACCGACACCGCTACCCACAGCCATACCTTCCAGAACCGCGCCACGCCGAATGCGCGCGCCATCATCGCCACCACGCCGACCGCGACCAACCCGGGACCGTACAGCGATTCGGGCAGCGACAGTTGCGGGTAATCGACCTGCCAGTAGCGGAAGCCGACGCCGATCAGAGCGATGAGAAAGGCGATGAACAACCAGGCGGGACTGGACCGGGTCATGGCGGTTTGGCGGATTGAGAAAACGGGCCGCCAGCCTAACGCAGGATTCCCCGTGGCGCCTTGCCATCGCGCCTCCCTTGCTCGATGCCACCGTAGGGCGGGCACTGCCCGCCGCCTCTTTGCCGACTGAACTCAAGCAGGCGGGCACTGCCCGCCCTACCTCATGCGGATTTGTGCCGAGGATCAGTCGAACAACGCCTGGATCGCCGCCAGCCCCGCGCTGGCGCGTTCCTTCTTGCTCGCCGCGTCGGCCTCCGGATCGGCGCCGTCGCGTTGCAGCTCCGACTGCGGCAATTCGTCCAGGAAACGACTGGGTTTCAAACGCACTTTTTCGCGGAACCTGCGCGTCTCGCGGCTGTGGCTGAGGTACAGGCCTTGCTTGGCGCGGGTGATGCCCACGTACATCAGCCGGCGCTCCTCGGCCAGATTGCCTTCGTCCAGACTCATTTCGTGCGGTAGGGTGCCGTCCTCGCAGCCGACGATGAACACGTAGCGGAACTCCAGGCCCTTGGCCGCGTGCAGGCTCATCAGCCGCACCTGGTTGCCGCCGTCGTCTTTGTCGTTGCGCGAAAGCAGGGCGAGCTGCGCAGCCAGGTCGCCGGCACTGCCGCGGCCCTCGCTTCTATGGGTATGTTCGAACCAGTCCGCCAGTTCGTCCAGGTTGGCGCGGCGGCGTGCGAAGGAGGCATCGTCCTTGCATTGCGCACGGATCTCGGCCAGCAACCCGGAGCGTTCGCTCAGGCGCCGCACCAGCTCCGCCGCGGGCAGTTGCGCCGAATGGGCGCGCAGGTCGCGCAGGATGTCGTTGAACGCGCTCAGCCCGTTGGCCGCGCGTGGCGGCAGGGCCTTCAGCGCGCCCATTGATTCGGCCGCGCGCGACATCGGCAGGTGCGCGTGCTGGGCCATCTCGGCCAGCTTGGCCAGCGAGGTCGCGCCGACTTCGCGCTTGGGCGATTGCACCGCGCGCAGGAAGGCCGCGTCGTCGTCCGGGTTGACCACCAGTCGCAGCCACGACAGCGCATCCTTCACTTCCTGGCGTTCCAGGAACGCCGTGCCGCCAGTCAGATGATAAGGAATGCGCAGCAGTTGCATCGCCTTTTCCAGCGGACGCGACTGGTGATTGCCGCGGAACAGGATGCAGAAGTCGCTCCACGGCGCATCGCGCGCGGTGTGCAGGTAAGAGATCTCGGCGGCGACTTTCTCCGCCTCGTGCTCGTTGTCGCGGCACTCCCACACGCGAATGCGGTCGCCGTCCGGCTGGTCGCTCCACAGCTTCTTCGGATGCTCGTGCGGGTTGTTGGCGATCAAAGTATTGGCCGCGCGCAGCACCCGGTTGCTGCAGCGGTAGTTCTGTTCCAGCTTGATCACCTGCAGCGCGGGATAGTCGCGCGCCATCTGCATCAGGTTGTCCGGATTGGCGCCGCGCCAGGCGTAGATGCTCTGGTCGTCGTCGCCCACGCAGGTGAAGTCGCCGCGCGGACCGGCCAGCACTTTCAGCAGACGGTATTGCGCGTCGTTGGTGTCCTGGCATTCGTCCACCAGCAGGTAGCCGATGCGTTCGCGCCAGGCGGCGGCGATCTCGGCATCGTTCTCCAGCACCTGCACGGGCAGGCGGATCAGGTCGTCGAAATCCACCGCGTTGAAAGTGGAAAGCCGCGCCTGGTAGCGCGCATAGAGCTTGGCCGCTTCCTGTTCGCGTGCGGTCTTCGATGCCGCCAGCGCCTGCTCGGGGGAGAGCCCGGCGTTCTTCGCGCGCGAAATCAGGTTCTTGGCCGCTTCCACCGCGTCGTTCTTGGCGCCGGGCATCAGATCCTTGATCTGCGCATTGCTGTCGTCGGCGTCGAAGATGGAGAACCCGCGCTTCAGTCCCACGGCGGCGTGCTCGATCTGCAGGAAGCGCAAACCCAGCGCGTGGAAAGTGCAGATCGTCAGCCCCTCGGCCGCATCGCCCTTCAGCCGCTTGCCCAGGCGCTCGCGCATTTCCTTGGCGGACTTGTTGGTGAAGGTGATCGCGGCGATGCGCTTGGCCGGCATGCGTCCGGAGGCGACCAGGTGGGCGATCTTCTCGATGATGACGCGGGTCTTGCCGCTGCCGGCGCCGGCCAGCACCAGCAGGGGGCCTTCGCAGTGCCTGACGGCGTCGCGTTGTGGTTGATTAAGGGAGTTCATGCGGAATGCCACTGTCTATGCCATCAGTTTACAGACAACCGCAGCAGGGCTGGCTAGCATGACGCATGTTCTCGGATCGCCAGCGGCGCAATATCCGACCAGCATGGACACTGCGACAAGATTGGGGTATCCCGCGACGGACTTCTCCCTAGGTCCGTATTCAGTAACGATGCCGCGCTGGGCCAGTGCGACGACGTCCATTTTGAACACCGTATGAAAGGAATCGTTATGAAGTTCTCGGCATTTGTACTGTTGGTTTCGCTGTCGCCTGCGCTTGCCGCGGCGCCGCCGGCCGATCTCCCGCACAAAGCCGAATGGCAAGCGCCGGTGGAACGCCCCAAGCAGGGCGACTTCGTTGGCGAGCCCGGCATTTCGCCGGAGCTTATGACCGAGGGCTTTCTATCCGCGCATCCCGATTTGCGATGGCGGCGCGAGGGTCTGCATGCCTACGCCAACAAGCGCTACGATCAGGCGATGCAGCACTTCCTCCGGGCTGCACGCTATGCCGACAAGCCGGCCCAGGCGATGATCGCGGAGATGTACTGGAAGGGCATTGGCGTACCTCGGGATCGCGCGCTTGGTTACGCATGGATGGATCTGGCTGCCGAGCGCTTCTATTCCAATTTTGTGATCAAGCGCGAGCAGTACTGGGGCGCTATCAGCGAAACGGAACAACGCGATGCGATTGAGCGTGGCCAACCCCTGTTGGCCGAGTACGGCGACGATGTGGCCAAGCCGCGCATGGCCAAAATATTGCGCAAGGAGCGTGCGGTCACCGGCAGCCGTGTCGGCTTCGTCGGCAATCTAGAGATCATTCCCTTCACCGGTCCCAACGCGGGCAGCGGCATGACGATCCGCGCGGATGAATACTATGCGCCGAAATACTGGCGGGCTGACAAATATTTCGAATGGCAGGATCAGGTATGGGACGCGCCCGCAGCACGGAAGGGGCGGGTGAATGTCGGCGATATAGAACAAGCCGACAAGCCGGCCAAACAGGAATAACCGAGGCCTTAGCACTATTCCAGGAAGTCGACGCCATGAAGCGTAGGCGAAAAAATCTGCGGTGTACGGCCTTGGCGCTCATGGCATGGGGCGCGGCCGTACCTGCGTCATGGGCAGGCGATGCCGCTCGCCCCTTGAGCTACAAAGAGCAGGTCGTTCTGAATAGCCAGACTTTTCTTGATGCGCACCCGGACATGAAGTATCGCAAAGCAGGGTGGGAAGCATACAAGAAGCAAGATTTTGCTGGAGCGCGCAGTGAGTTCACCAAAGCGGCGTACTATGGCGACAAGGTATCGCAGGCAATGCTCGGGGAGATGTCGTGGAAGGGCCAGGGCGGGTCGGTTGATCGTGTGTTGGCCTATGTATGGGCCGATCTGGCGGCCGAGCGCGGTTATCCGCAATTCTTGGCGGTACGGGAACGTTATTGGCGTGAAATGGAGGGTAGCGAGCGCGCTCGCGTGCCGAGCCGTGGTTCGGCGCTGCTGCTTGAATATGGCGATGACGCGGCCACTGATCGATTGAGCCGCCATCTGCGGCAACATGTCCAGCGCATCAAATTTTCATCCATGACCGCCGGCCCGCCAAGGCAAGTGAGCGTCGTCGATTACCACGGAGGGATGGTCAGAATCGACGGGAGAAAATTCTATTCGCCTATGTTCTGGGACCCGGTGGAATATCAGGCCTGGCAGGACGCGCAGTGGAAGAATCCGCCCCAAGGCGAGGTGGATGTCGGCGATGTGGAGCCCGTTCGGCAGGTCGAACAGTAGGGTTCTTATCCATGCGGACGTAGAATCGCGCCATGGCCAAGCTCTATTTCTACTATTCGGCGATGAACGCCGGCAAGACCACCACCCTGCTGCAGTCTGCGCACAACTACCGCGAGCGCGGCATGCGGGTGGCGATCCTCACTCCCAGGCTCGACCACCGCGCCGGCAGCGGCGTGGTGGCGTCGCGGATCGGGTTGAGCGCGGAGGGCATGGCATTCGATCGCGATGCGGATCTGGAGCGCATGGTCGCCCTGGACATCGCGGCCAACGGCCAACTCGATTGCGTGCTGGTGGACGAAGCCCAGTTCCTGACCCGCAGCCAGGTCTGGCAATTGAGCGAAGTGGTGGACCAGCTGCGCATCCCGGTGCTGTGCTACGGACTGCGTACGGATTTCCGCGGCGAGCTGTTCGAAGGCAGCCAGTACCTGCTGGCGTGGGCCGATGAGCTGACCGAAATAAAAACCATCTGCCACACCGGCAAGAAGGCCACCATGACCGTGCGCGTGGATGCCCAGGGCCATGCCTTGCAGGAAGGGCCGCAGGTCGAAATAGGCGGCAACGAACGCTACGTATCGGTCAGCCGCGCCGAATACAAGCGCATCGCGCGCGGCGAGGGCAGCATCGACCCGCTGCAGACGCCGTTGCCGTTCGCGAAGGAATAGTTCTTCCCTTCATCGGCAAGCGGCGCGGATCGCCACCGCTTCGCGGGTGATCACTCCGCCGTCGGGGCGGGCGGCGCGCAGTTCGGCGATCAGCGCGTCCAGGTCGCGTCTGGCGCGTTCGCGCTGGCCGTCGCGGCACCGGACTTCGGCGGCGTAGGCGCGTGCGCTCCAGTGCAGTTTGAGGGTCTCGCTGTCCTTGCCCGGATGCGCGGCCAGCGCTTCCAGCGTCTTCAGCGCAGCGACGCTCCGGCCTATGCGCGCCTGCTGCCGGGCCATCGACAACTGCGCGGACAGCGTGCGCGGGTGTTCGGGGCCCAGGCCCACCCGAGTGAGCTTGACCGCCCGATCGAAGTAGGCGGTGGCCTGGTCCAGCTTGCCCTGGCTGGCGAGCACTTCACCGATCATGCGGTCGGCTTCGCCGACGGAGGAGTCGCTGGCGCCGTACTGCGCGGCACGCAGCTCGCGCGATTCCTGCAACGCCTTGAGCGCCTCCTCCTCGCGTCCGGCGCTGTGCAGGATCATTCCATAGTTGAACAGGCCGCCATGCAGGTTCTGCGAACCGGCCGCTCCTCGCCAGATGCGCACCGCTTCGGCGACGTCGGCGATCGCCTCGTCCATGCGTCCCAGTTCGAAGGCGATCACGCCCCGCGTATTCAACGCCATTCCGGTTTCCCGATGGTTGGGCCCCAGCGCGTTCAAGGTCAGCCGGTACAGCGGTTCGATCTGCTGTTCGGCTTCGGCGTAGTGCTCCTGGTCGACCTGGATGGCCACCAGCAAACGCCGGATGGTCAGGGTGACCGGATGCTGCGGGCCATGGACTTCCTCGGCGATGGACAGGGCCTGGCGGAAGGTGGCGCGCGCGCGGTCGGTGTCGCCCCGCGCGCGGAACAGGCGTCCGCGGCTGACTTCGATCTCGACGGTCAGCGCGCTGCGCGTGCCGACATGCTTGCGCAGATGCTTCAACGCCGCGTCGTAGCCGGCCAGCGCGTCGTCGATGCGTCCCAGATCGTTGTCGATCAGGGCGAGGTCGTACAGATTCTCCGCCACGCCGGTCTCGTCTTTCAGTTCCCGGCGCAACACCAGCGAACGTTCGTAGAGATGCTGGGCGGTCTGGCGTTCGCCCATCAGGCGCCGGCAGCGGCCGTACTGGGAAAGGAAGTCCGCCTGCTGCGCCGGTTGCGCGCGGATGCCCGGAACCAGCGATTCGAACGGCGCCATGACCTGCAGGCATTCCTTGGTGCGGTCGAGCAGGCGCAAGGTACGGCCATGCTGGGTCACCGCTTCCAGGCGCAGCCCCGCCGACGCCGAATCGGTCCGCTCCAACAAAGCGTCCTGGCGCTCGATCAGTGCCAATGCCTCCTGGTAGTCGCCCAGGCCGATGCGCAGGCGCGCGATGACGCCCAGCAGCTCCGCGCGCGCCAGCGGCTGGTCGGCCAGTTCGCGTTCGCCGCGGCGCTCGCCGGCTACCAGCAGCTTGCGCGCGTCGAAGATGTTGCCCTGCTGGGCCACGCCGGCGTTGTCGAACAGCCCGATCACGAAATCCTGCATGGCCTGCGCACGCGCGGTCTCGCGCATGGCCTGCCGGCTTTGCCAGACGCTGGCCGCCAGCGCCATCAGCAGCACCGAAGCGATCAGGGCGCCGACGGCCAGGCCCCAGCGATGGCGCGAAACGTATTTGTTCACCCGATAGCTCAGGCTTTGCGGCCTTGCCAAAACCGGTCTGCCCTGCAGATGCCTTTGCAGATCCTGCGAAAGCGCTTCGACCGAGGCGTAGCGATGCTCGGGCAATTTGGCCAGGGCCTTGAGCGCGATGTTGTCCAGGTCGCCGCTGAGCCGCCGTGCCTGGCGCCTGGCGCCGGCTTGGACAGGGCCGCCATCGGTGGAGCGTTGCGCGGCCAGCGACGGCTTCAGCGGTTCCACCGCGAGAATGGCCTGCTCCCATTCGGCGTCGGTCTGCCGGCGCAGGCGGTAGGGCTTGGTGTTGGCCAGCAGCTCGTACAACACCACGCCCAGCGAATACACGTCGGTCATGGTGGTGACCAGTTCGCCGCGCACTTGCTCCGGCGCCGCGTAGTGCAGGGTGAACGAGCGCACCTCGGTACGCGGATGCACGGGAACCGGCTCGTTGTCGTCCAGCAGTTTGGCGATGCCGAAATCCAACAGGCGCACTTCGCCGGTAGGCGTGACCAGGATGTTGGACGGCTTGAGGTCGCGATGGACGATGAGGTTGGCATGCGCGTGGCTGACCGCTTCGCAAACCTGCAGGAACAGCTTCAGCCGCGTGTCCACCGACAGGCCGTGCGCTTGGCAGTAGTCGGTGATGGGAATGCCCTGCACGTATTCCAGGGCCAGGTAGGGCTGCCCCTCGCTGCCGATGCCCGCGTCCAGCAAGCGTGCGATGTTGGGATGCGCCAGACGCGCCAGGATTTCGCGCTCGCGGCTGAAGCGCAGGCGCAGGTTGGGGTCGGCCAGGCCGGGGCGCAACAGTTTCAGCGCGACCTTGCGCTCGTACAGGCCGTCGGCGCGCGAGGCCAGCCAGACCATGCCCATGCCGCCTTCGCCCAGTACCGACTCCATCCGGTATGGCCCCACCATCGTCCCGGTCTGCGGCTGGCCCGGCTTGTCGAGCAGCGGCTGGACCATGAAGTCGTCGCTGTCGTCTTCCAGCGCCAGCAGTTTTTCCAGGTCTTCAGCCAGTTCGGGGTCCTGCGCCCTCAGGATGTCCAGCTGCTTCGCGCGCGCCTCGGCGCCGAGCTCGAGCAGAACGTCGAGCAGCGGAGACAGGCGTTGCCAGCGCTCGGCGTCCATGGGCCCTAGACCGAAAAGCCCGGGTCAGTCGTCCTGCATCGCCGCCAGCAGGAACAGCCGCGCCTTCTGCCAGTCGCGGCGGATGCTGCGCTCGGAACGCTGCTGCAACTCGGCGATCTCGAGTTCGGACAAGCCTGCGAAGTAGCGCATCTCCACCACCTGGGCCAGGCGCTCGTCGGCGGCCGAAAGCTTGTCCAGGGCATCGTTGAGCGCCAGCATGTCTTCATCCAGGCGCAGCGGGCCTTCGACGTCCTCGGGAATCTCGGCCACGCGCTTGAGGTCGCCGCCGCGCTTGCGCGCCAGCCGGTTGCGCGCGTAATCCACCACCACGCTGCGCATCGACGAAGCCGCATAGGCGAAGAAGTGCGCGCGGTCGTCGAACTTGGCGTTGCTGCTGCTGCCGATCAGCTTGAGGTAGGACTCGTGCACCAGCGCGGTCGCATCCAGCGTGTAGCCGTGCTGGCCGGACAGCTGGCGCCGCGCCATGGTGTGGAGTTCCTGGTAGAGCGTGGACAGCACGTGGTCCAGCGCGGCCCGGTCGCCGCTGCGCGCCGAGTCCAGCCATACGGTGATATCTGCTGCGTCCGCCATCGTCCCACCCCAAGAATGCAGGGACGGAATATAGCCCCAAAAGCCCCAAGGAGCATGCGCACTGGTGCTCAGCGCTGGCAGTGGCCGCACCAGACGCTGGCGCGCTGACCGATGTTGGCGAATTTCAACGGGCGTCCGCAGTTGGGGCAAGGTTGCCCGCCGCGTCCGTAGGCGGAGAGTTCCTGTTCGAAATAGCCCGGCGCGCCGTCGGGACTGATGAAGTCGCGCAAAGTGGTGCCGCCGCGGGTGATGGCGTAGGCGAGGACGTCCTTCACCGCCGCGGCAAGGGCCGCGTAGCGCTCGCGCGATACCTTGCCGGCGGCGCGCAGCGGCGAGATGCCCGCACGGAACAGGCTCTCGGCGGCGTAGATATTGCCCACGCCCACCACGATGCCCTGGTCCATCAGGAAGGTCTTCACCGGCGCCTTGCGGTTGCGGCTGCGTCCGAACAGGTAGTCGCCGTCGAATTCGTCCGCCAGCGGTTCGGGCCCCAGCGCGCGCAGGAGTTCGTGTGTCTCGCCCGCCGGCTGCCAGAGCAGGCTGCCGAAACGGCGCGGATCGTTGAAGCGCATCACCCGGCCGGAACTGAGCTGCAGGTCGACATGGTCGTGCGCGGTCACCGGTGTGCTTGCCGGCAATACCCGCAAACTGCCGGTCATGCCCAGATGCAGCAGGGCGCTGCCGGCCTGGGTATCCAGCAGCAGGTACTTGGCGCGGCGGCGCACCGCGTCGATGCGTTGGCCGGGCAGGACGCTTTCGATCTCCCTGGGGATCGGCCAGCGCAGGTCCGGCCGGCGCAGCACCACGCCGCGGACGCGCTTGCCTTCCAGATGCGGGGCCAGGCCGCGGCGGGTGGTTTCTACTTCGGGAAGTTCGGGCATGGGTGGGATTCGGTCTGTCGTGTGCGATAAGGCTTTCGTCGTGTCCTGTCAGACCTTCGCGTCGTCATCCCAGCGGCTCTCAACAGCGAAGCTGGTCAAGCTGGGATCCATTTTGACTTTGACTTTAGTTGTGCAATTCAAACCATGGCGGCGCATAGAGCAAGATCAAGATGACGACAGCGGGTTCTTTGTTTATGCGCTTGTAGCGAAGTAACGCTCGCCCTCGCGTCGCACCGCCAATTCCCCACCAAATACAGTAGACAGATTCTCGGAAGTCAGCGTGCTGGCACGATCCCCATCCGCATAAACCCCGCCATCGCGCAGCAAAATCACCCGGTCTATCTCGGCGACGATCTCCTCGATATGGTGCGTCACCAATACCAGAGTGATGCCTTGCCCGGCCAGTTCCTTCAGCAGCTGCAGGAAATCGCGCTGCGCCACCAGGTCCAGTCCCGCGGTGGGCTCGTCCAGCAACAGCGCCTGCGGCTGGTGCACCAAAGCGCGCGCGATCAGGACGCGGCGCATTTCGCCCGTTGAGATCTCCGCGACCTGCCGCGCGATCAGCGCGCCGGCGCCCACGCGCTGCAACGCCTCGCGCGCGCGTTCGCGCATGGGCTTGCTGACTTCCGCGTCGGGAGGCAGCATGAAACTGGCGAAGAAACCGGTGAGCACAGCCGTTTCCACGTCCAGGTGCGGCATGTCCTGCAGGTCGCGGGTCAGGTCGCCGGTGACCACGCCCAGGCGGGTACGCAGTTCGTTCACCACCCAGCGCTGCTGCCCCATCACTTTGACCGGCGCCTCGCCTTCGCGCGCCAGCGGATACAGCTCGCGGTTGATCAGTTTGATGAAGGTGGATTTGCCGCAGCCGTTGGGGCCCAGCAACGCGGTGTGCTGGCCGGCGACGATGCGCAGGGTCAGCGCGTCCAGCACGGTGGCCTGGCCGCGCACCACGGTGGCACGGTCCAGTTCGATCAACGGAGGCGGCGCCTGCGGCGAAAGACCGGCGGCGGCGAGGGGGGCGGGGAGAGAAATATGCGGG
>NZ_PDWS01000005.1 GCF_010093305.1 Pseudoxanthomonas sacheonensis
GCCCGAGGCCCACGCTTATCAGTTCGAGGGAAACCTCGTCCAACTGTCCGGGCGCAGGGCGCGAGATCCGGCGTGCGGCCCCTGCTGAATTACGGTGCTGCTGACACCGAGGCGTTATCGGGCGCGCGCGCCGGGCTCTCGACAACTACAGTAGGGCAATCGAAAGACATAAGGCGTTAGGCCTCAGCGGGAGGATCCAAGTGGTCGAGAAAAAATCGCTTGCCGACATTCTTAGCCGACTCACTTACTTGCCAAATCGAACCCCTGAAATGGCGCTCACCGGGGAAGCTGATTTGGCATTCTCTGAAATCGCCTCATACCGGGACGGGGCAATCTCTGTCGGCTACTACTCTGGTAGCAGCGAATGGGAGCGTCACCCCGCTGGGGACGAAATAGTGATGGCCATTGAAGGCCATACAACCCTCGTTCTTCTCATAGACGGTGAGCAACACCGCATTGTTCTACGTTCAGGTGAGCTCGTGGTTGTTCCACAAGGATGCTGGCATCGCTTTGAAGAATCGATACATCTAAAGGTTCTTGGCATCACGCCACAACCATCGGATCACAGCTTGGACTTTCCTGATGGGTGAATTAACACCCAAGTGCAACATCGCGATTCTAGACCCCGCTAATGCTTTAGGAGTCTCCATGCGCTCTCTACTTTTTGCTGTTTTCCTTGTAGTTTCGACGCCCGCCGCTGCGGGCGGTTCATTCGACGCGCACCTCGAATTGAAGCCCATAACGAATCAGATTCCCGAGCTTTGGCAGGTTCTGACGGGCTCGCTTGAGCTGCAGCAGAGCGGCTGGGCCAGTCGAATTGGTAATGAAGTCAATCCGCAGCTGGGCGGGACGCGGGTGGGGCCCTACTGCCTTCTCGCCAAACCAAAGTCTGCAAGTGGCCCGTACACACTGGAAGTCTGCATCAACACAGAGCAGATCTGGCTTGATTCACACGGAAAAAAGAGCACGCTAGGACAAGCTTCTCGCGTTGAAGAACGGTTCGTCTCCGTAGAAATCAAACCGTGGCGGGAACGGTAGTCCAGGAGTAGTTGTTGTGCTGTTTTGGCCTGGCAACTAATTCAAGCCCAACCCGCTTCGCGGCTCGGCTGCGTCAGGCGTTAGGCCCCACGTCAACGAGTGCTGTGAGGTCGATGTTGTCCGAATCCGGCGAGTAGTTGTGCCTTGGGGCGTGTATCACTTGAGCACCGCCCTTACAGGCTCACTGAGAATGGCAGAACCATGAACGAGACGCTTCGACTCAAGCATCTACGGATAGCATTGGTAGCACTTGGCCTTGCTTTCATCGCCCCGGCCGTGGCGATCTGCGGAATCACGACGCCAACTTCTTCCGACTGTATTGCCTCGGAATACCACCGGTTGGATTTCTGGATCGGTGATTGGGACACCTTCGAGATGGATGCTCCCCGCGAACAGTCCGTGGCTCGCGCCCGCGTCGAGCCTATCGCCCAAGGTTGCGCCATCCATGAACTCTATGAGCAGACCGATGGGCTCGTTGGCGACAGCATCCTGAGCTACGACCCCGTGCGAAAACAATGGCAACAGACCTGGGTCACCAATCGCGGCTCGATCATGGTGCTGTGGGGCAACTTCAAGGATGGCGCGCTGGTTCTTGAAGGTGAGGCACATCTCCGGGATGGTAGGTCAGTCATGCAACGCATTACCTGGAAGGCCCAGGATAAAGGCGTGCGCGAGTCGGCGGTGCTGTCGAAAGATGGCGGCAAGACTTGGGCGCCGGCGTTCGACGTACTGTTCCTGAAGAACGAAGATAAGCGAGAGTGAGTTATGCAGATGAGGCCTAACGATTCGTTCAGGCCGAACCTACATCAGGGCGGCGCCTGAGTGCACGCTTTCGGCTATATTTGCACTGAGTCGCCGACCTGATGCGAATCGGCTGTGTCAGGTGTTGGCGTAACAGGAGAGCGCCATGCCGGAGAAAAAGAATTACTGGTTTCCTGCCAAGACCTACGGGTGGGGTTGGGGTCTCCCCACTGTATGGAAAGGGTGGGTTGTTTATGGGACTGCGGCCGCCCTATTGGTAGCCGGTGTTTTTCTTTTTCCGCCAGTCGCTCATCCAGTGCTCTTCCAAGTCTATATCGGGGGCATTATCTTGCTTCTTGTGTCGGTGTGCTGGGTCAAAGGCGAGCCACCACGTTGGCGCTGGGGAAAGTAAGTGGCACCTTCAACTCATTCGGACCGAAGCCGCCTCGCGACTCGGTTATGTCAACCGTTGGGCCGTAGAAAGCACACTTTCCCTCACCACCACCCATCCTTGGAGGTTACATGAAGCGAGTCACCGGCATTGGCGGCATCTTCTTCAAAGCCAAAGACGCTCCAGCACTGCAGGCTTGGTACAAGCGGCACCTCGGAATCGATGTCCAGGATTGGGGTGGTACGGCTTTCACCTGGACCGACGGTGAAGGCAGGCCGGTTGCCGGAACGACCGTCTGGTCCATCGGTTCGGCGCAAGGCGACCAATTCGCGCCCAGCACCGCGGCTTTCATGGTCAATTACCGGGTGGAGGATCTCCACGCCCTGGTCAAGGTCTTGCGCGAAGAAGGCTGCAACGTTCTTGAGAAGATCGACGATTCCGAGTACGGAAAGTTCGCCTGGGTCATCGATCCGGAAGGAAACAAGGTGGAACTTTGGCAACCGCCTGCGGGCCAATGACCAGGGCAATCGGCCTCGGCGCTGATCTGCGGCCTAATCTTTTCTCTTTGTGAAGAATGCGCAAAAAAGAAAAGGCGGCCATAAACCGCCTTTTCCGTCTGCGACGCGGCTAGCGCTTGGTCAGGCCGGCCACAGCCACCAGAACGCCAGCGCGCTGACGACACCGTAGATCAAGGCGTCCAGCAGATCCTTGATCACGCTGCCCCACGGTTTGCCCATCCAGATGCCCGATTGCACGCTACCGCCCGCATAGGTGAGGAAGGTGATCAGGCCGACCAGGTGCCCGGCATGGTGAGCGTTGCCGGGCAGGCCATAGACCTGCAGCGCGATGGCGCCGGCGACCAGAGCGACCGCCAGATTGAACAGGAACCAGCGGACCAGCATGCCGCCCATCTTGGGCGCGCCGCTCTTCATCACGGTCAGCAAGGCCACCGGGCCATCCACGTACTTCTTCACCATGGCTTCTTCGCGCATGGCTTTCATGTCGGTGCAGTGAGGGATGCCGTACTGACCGACCGCCGGCGCGCCTTTGCGCAGGACAGCCTGCACTTCGTCTTCATTGGCCAGTTTCTTGTAGTCGCTGTTATGCCACTTGAAGACCATGTGGATCAGACTGCTGGCGATGTACACCAGGACCGCGGCGACCAGGATGGGCAGCCAGAGTTGCGGCAGAGCGTTCATGACGGGGCTCCTTCGGGGTTCGGATGGTGGCGCGCAAGAGATAGAGCGGGCGAAAACCAAACGCGGGTGGTGCGGATAACGATGGCTGTGGGAGCGCCGGGGGCATCTTACTCCTGAGTCCTCTTGAAGAGGCCAGCCCCGTCGACGGCCGGTTCTGCGGGCAGGCCATCGCTTGCGGCCGCTCGGTGCCGGCCGTCGACTACTTTGCCCATAGTCGCAATGACCAACGCACCTTCAGCCGGGTCATCGGCGGGAACGAGAATACAAATTCGCCGGACGCATGCTCTTTCCCGGTTACGCGGAAAGCGGCATCGCCGGTTTCGTCAGGCTTCCGGCTGCGCTGGGTGAGATCGGCATCTGCCTGTGGCTGCTGGTGATGGGCGCGCGCGAGCCGAAAACGGAATAATCCACTCGCCCGTTCAGGGCTTTCCTTCGCGCGCACCCGGCTCCACTTCCGGATCGTTGCGTTCTTCGCCCGAGCGTTTTCCCGGCTGTTCTCCCACTTCATGTGGCGGCTCAAGAGTCGCATCGGGTTCGGTAGGGTCCAACTCCGGGGGAAGGTGATTCTTGACGCTCACGGCCGCACTCCATGGAAAATAAAATCGCCATGTTCCCTTACCCGCATTCGTATCATCGCGGCGTGAAGAGGAGGTGGAGGTCGGACAGGCCGCCAGCGTTATTCGTCGTAGTAATCGCCGCCGATGATGGTGCAGATCTGGGCCTCGGTGAACCCATGGAAGCAGCGGCCTCCAATGGTGTTGCGCTTGGCGAACAACTTGCCGCTGGCCGGGGTGCGTTCGCGCTTTTCCTGCAGCAACCATTTGGCGTAGTCGTTGGTCAGGTTGCGCGACCGGATGGGGTCCAACTTCAATCGGGGCATCGCCTGGGTCCTGGATGGGGTGGCGACAAGGCTACCCGACACGGGTCCTGAGGGGGCCATCCATGCGCCTTCCCGAAGTCCCTGTACTGCAGGCTGTCGGCGCCCCTGGCGGGCGGTGCACTGTGCCGTGTCCGCCCGAACGGGATTCCCCCGTTGGCAAGTTTACGGGGGTCGATGGGAGATCCTTATGAAATCACTATTACTAATCTGGGCGATGGTTTTACTCCTTCCGGGATGTGAGCACACACAGATCAAAAGTCAGGGCGTAAAGGGCGTGGAGGATCCCGGCGGAACAGATGAAGCCAATGCGCAACGTTCTCGCGAGATCCTCTACGCCACACTGTGGATGCAGCACAGCACCGAATACCGGGCCGCCGCGCTGCAGGCTTTCGAAGGCGCAAGAGCGCAGCTGAAAACCGCGACAAAGTGCGGCACAGCCGAGGCCGGGCAACTGCAGCAGAGCAAGGGCACGTGCGGTGCGAAATCGCCTTGGGCGAAACGTCCCGCGGCCATCATCTTCGATCTCGACGAAACCCTGCTGGACAATTCCGCTTACCAGGCCTTTCAAATCAAGCAGCGCGAACTGTACGACGACGATCGATGGGAAATATGGGTCAAGTCCGAAGAAGCGCTGGCTATCGCCGGAGCGGTGGATTTCGTCAAGGACGCTTCCAAGGCAGCCAGGATCTATTATGTGACCAACCGCGAGTGCAGGAAGCCGATAGACAAGGTAAAAGACGAACTGAAACTGCGGGCGGATTGTCCGCAGCTGCTCGACACCATGTCGCGGATGGAAAAGCTGGGGTTTCCCAAGGCCAAGGATCGCTCCGCGTTCTATCTGAAGGGCATGTACGCCGACCTGCAATCCAAGGAGGCGATACGCCAGAAGATCGCGACCAAACACCGTATCGCCATGCTGGTCGGCGACGATCTGGAGGACTTCGTCGAGAGTCATGCCGTCTATGCGCAGAACGAAGCCACTCTGGCGCCTTTGTGGGGAAAACGCTGGTTCATCGTTCCCAACCCTGCGTACGGTTCCTGGCCTAATGCACTCAGTGCTGACGCCGATCAGGACGTGTCCAAGGCGTGCGGCCACCTGGCAACGAAGAAGGAGAGGGATTACTGCGCCTATCGCCCGGAATACGAAGCAAGGATGAACAAGTTGAAGGTGTGGTTCCCGCTGGAATAGGCATTCCGCTTAAATTCCAGCAGCCGGGAGAGGCAGCCTCGGACGCCTTGTGATCCGGCAGGACACGTAAGCGCGGTCTCCACGGATGCCGAGCGTTGCCTTTACAATCCCGGGCATGCCGACATCGTCCGTCCTTTCGCTGCCGCATCGCGCCACGAAGATCGTTCTGGGGGTACTTCTGGTTCTCGCGCCGATGGCTTTCTGCGCTTCATTGGAAGCGCAGCAGAGCCACGCCGGAAAGGAGCGTAGTCAATGGCAGCGCGAAGATGTCGCCGTCTTTCGCGATGACTTCCTGGCGCGCGATCGCGCCTTCACGCCGGAGGCGCGCGCAATCGCCGAACGACGGCTTGCGAAGCTGGAACGGCAACCGGTTGATCCAACGATATTCGCCGTCGAACTCTGCCGCATTGCGGCCCTGGCGGACAACGGTCATACGCAATGCCTGCCCAATGGAGTAGGCCACGACGTCTGCCGAGGAGTCGCGGCGCTGGGATTCGAACAGTCGCCCTGGTGTCCGTTGCGCACGCCGGACTTCGAAATTCCGGATTTCAACGCGGTGCCTATCGCGTTCTTTGCCTTTGGACGGGACTTCAACGTCGTTGGCGCGGGAGCGGGCGATGCGGATCTGTTGGGTGCGCGCCTCGTCGCCGTTGAGGACAGACCGATCGAGCGCATCGTTCCGCTGTTGCGCAGTTTCACCGGCGGCACGGCTGCCCACCGCGATCAAGGGGCGGCCGGTGTGCTGGCCAGTCCACAACAGCTGCATGCCGTTGGCCTGAGCCATAGCGCCGATGCAGTGCGGTACACCTTCATCGCTCTCGGCGGGAAGAAAGTCAGTCGGGTTTTCTCTGCGCGATCTTCTTCGAAGGCGGCTGCCTGGCATCGCTTGCCGGATCCGGAAAAAGAGTCCTGGGCCTTCCAGGAACCGGAAAAGCCATTCCGTTTCCGCGATGCGCCGGAAATCGATGGCGTGGTCGTGCAGCTTCGCAGGACCTTCGATGCGGACGACCGGAAGATCGCAGATTTTCTGGAGGAATCGGAAGCGAAGCGGCAGAGCCTCGGCCGCCGGCACGTGGTGTTGGACATGCGCTTCAATGGTGGGGGAAATTTCCTGCTGATTCGCGATTTCATGGCCCGGTGGCCCGCACGCGCACCGGGGCGGTTCTTCGTGCTGACCAGCCGGCAGACGTTCTCCGCGGCTATCGCCAGCATCGCCTACCTGAAACAGGCCGGGAAGAAACGGGTGACGATCGTGGGAGAACCCGTAGGCGACCGGATGATGTTCTTCTCCGACGGGCTACCGGTGCGACTGCCGCATTCCGGTCGATACTTCCTGCCTGCGGTGGTGCGCATGGACTACAGCGACGGTTGCAGAAAGTATGACGATTGCGCCGCGATGATCGCGCAGCCGGGCCTGCCTGCCGCAACCGGCGCGCTGCCCATGCTGGGTCCGGTGGATCGTCTGCCCATAACGGTTCCGACGCTTGAACCGGATATTCCTGCTCCGTGGACGATCGGTGCTTGGGTCAATGCGAAGGACCCCATGATGGAGGCGGTCATGGCGTCCATGGTCGAACCCGGCGACTAGTTGGGCGCGCATGGTGGAAATTGACGCACAGCTCTTCGTTCCGACACCGATGCAGTAGCGCCTACCAGCTGTGGCGGAATCCCGCCTGCACGGCCCAATGCCGCTTCGTTTCCATGCCCGAGGCCCCGGATGCTTCGAAGAACAGCTCCGTATGCTTGCCGCTGAAGCCCACGTCGGCGCCCAGCACGAGTTCGCCCCCCGTGCCTTTGCGCTTGGCCGTCTCCGGCGCGATGCTGCCCCCATCCATCGAGGCGGTGATGTCCAGGTTGTCGCCGAAGTAGTGCAACGCCGATGCCCGCACGTACACATTGCCCTCCCGCCGCGTTCCCTGCAGTTTCCTGCCGAAGGCGACGCCGACTCGCGCGAACGAGCTATCGAAGTTGTCCTGGTCGATACGCACGCCATTAAGCGTGGTGTGCTGGCTGTCGCGGATGACGCCCACCGACAGGCCAAGCTGCGGTTCCAGGTAATAAGACTTGGAAAGCTGGAACGGGTATCCGCCTTCGGCATAGAACTGACCCGCTTCGGTCCGGTACTTGCCGGCGATTTCGCGGCCCTGGGAATCGCGCGCGGAGTATCGGTTCTGCAGCGCCGAAGCGCCTGCCCCGAGCAGGACATAGGCGCCACTGTCGGCGCTCCAGCGGCCGTACAAGCCCAGCGTGGTTCCGCTCAACTCGCCCCGGCCTTGCGCGTAGCGCGCGGTCGACCGCAGGTGGCTTGCGGTGAAGCCGATTGCGGCGGACGAATTGGCCAGCGCGAAGCCATGATCCGCACCCAGGGTCAGGCCACTGTAGTCCTGGCGATAACGGCGGGAATATGCGGTCTTTGCGGTGAGTTCGCCGGTATCGGCCCTCGCCCAGACGCCCGATTGATCCGCGGCATTGTCGCGCGTCTGGCCACGCACGCGTTGCAGCGAAGTCTGCCCGCTGATCTTCCACAAGTTGGCCAGGCTGTCGGCCGCATCGGCGGCGGTCTGTACCGTTTCCGATGGCAGGATGCCGATGTCCCCGCCGCCATCGCCATCGCCGTCACCGTCACCGTCACCGTCACCGTCACCGTCACCGTCACCGTCACCGCCTGTGCCGTGGATGGTGATGCCGGTCAGCAAGATCCGCTTTCCATCGGCGCTCAGCGCTACTTGCGGGGTGTAAGCGAACTTCACCAGGTCGTTTTCGTAGGTTCCGCTCCATTCGCCATCCAGGCCTGCGACTGCCGAGAACGTGGCGCTTCCGCCCGCGGCCGCGCTCGCATCGACGATGGCGAGCGCCGCATCGGCCTGAATCGACCTGCCGTCGCGGACGGCCGCGGCGTTGACCCAGGAGGTGTCGTCCAGCACCGGGTCGTAGACGATTCCCACGCTCTGCGTGCCGGTGGCGGAGAAGGTTCTGATGCCGCTGCCGAACACGATCTGGTCTGCACTGGCCATGCCCTTTATGCCGGTGATGTCGCTGAGCACCAGAAACCGCGCGCCGTCGGCCAACGCCACGGTGGCGCCGGTACTGGTGTTGCTGCTGTCGATCAGCACGGTGCGATACGAATGCGTGGGGACAGACGCGGGCGAAAAGGTTCCCCAGTACGCGGCCATGTCGATCGCACCGCCATTGCCAAAGCCAAGGGATCCGGAGCCGAAATCATTGCTCAATGTGCCCGTGCCTTGCGGGATCCACGTTGCGCCGTTGGCGAACGTCAGATCGGCCTTGCCGACGCTGAAGCCGGTGGCGGTCTGCAGGCCGCCGACCGAGCCGCGCAACCAGGAATCGGAGGTATCCAGGTTGAGGTCGACCGAGCCGAGAAATCCGTTGGCTGTGTTGCTGGCGGTCACGATATCGCCGTCGAGTTGCACGGTGCGGCCACCGGCCTGGTTGACCGTGACGCTCGCGTTCTGCGTGTCGAGTGGCACGCTCCAGATCGAATACGCAGCGCCGGTGCCGCCCGCAGTGGTCGACACGGTAAGGCCGCCGGCGACGTTGACAGTGCCGAAGTTGCGGATGCCGTACACGTCAACATCAGCGCAATTCGGGTGGTCGGGCGGGTTGCAAACGTTGGCGACGGTGAACGACACCGGCGCGGTGGGCGAGGTGAAGTCGATGGTGCCGGTGCTGACCAGTCCGTAGGTTTCCGTCTCGGAGGTGACATCGACCGAGACGGCGCCGTCGAACGTCATCACCGCACCGGGCGAGCGGTCGTTGCTGAGGCCGGAGGGCTTGCCGAACGGCGTGTAGCCGTTTTCCGGCCCTTCGCTGAGCACGCGCACGTCCACATCGCCGTGCCAGCGCATCCACGCCGAGCGGTGGGTGTTGGCGATGCCGTGCGTGGAGCGCGGGCCCGTCACGCTGACGGTGGCGTCGCCGAAGACCTCCATGTCGCCCTGGTTGCGCACGCCGAACGCGGTCGAACCCCGGGCTACCGTGGTCAGCGACAGGTCGCCGCTGACCGTCAGCCGGGTGTTGACGTTGTCGTTGTAGATCGCATGGGCGTTGTCGCTGGGCCAGATCGACAGCGCCGAGATGCTGGTGTCGCCGTTGAAGATGATGGTGCCGCCGTCGGAGTTGTAGACCGCATCGAGCGTGCCGCGGCTTTCGGCGAGGATGTTGGTCGGGCCGTTGAAAATGATGGTGCTGTGCCCCGAGACCCAGATCGCGCGCGCGAAGCCCTGCGTGCGGGCGTGGAAGTCGGTGGCGCCGTTGAACACCGTGGTGCTGCCGCCGCGGCCGATCACCGCATGCGCACCGTTGCCGAGGCCGCCGCCGAAATCCGCGTCGCGGGCGTTGGCGGAGATCCTGGTGTTGCCGTTGACGGTGACCGTGTTGCCGTCGTTGAGGATGCCAACCGCCATCCCTCGGTTGGTGCTTTGCGGGCGGACCGCCGACAGCTCCAGCCAGCCGCCGCCGACCACGTCCAGCACGACCGGTGGGTTGCCGCCGGTGATCGACATGGCAATCACGTCGCGATCGACGCCTTCCAGCGCCACGCTGTCGCCGCCGGCGAAGCGGTAGTGCAGGGCCGTGCCATCGGAGCTGAGGTCGTAACCAGGGACGTAGCCTCCGGTACCGCCTGGCTTGTCGTGGTCGGCCACGCCGGTGATGGGATCTTTATGCTCGGTCGCATGCACGGTCGTGGGCCGCGCGACCACGCCTGCGACCAGGGTGGCGGCGATGGAAAAGGAAAGCTTTTTGCGGCGGCGCGCCTTGCCGATGCGTTCGGCCTCTTGGCGTGCGTTTTGGACTATCGATTCCTGCCAAAGCGGCGGTAGTTGCTTTTGCCGGTCAACGCCGCTCGTCGCAGGCTGCAAGGCCCGCTTCTGTTGTATGCAGGTCATCAATTTCCCCAGTATCAGAAAGCAGTGGCCACGATGGCCAAGCCCGACGGCAGCCCCTCCCAAAGCCGCGCGACTGAAAAAATAGCATGGTCATTTCCGATGGCTGAAACCCGATGTCTGGATTGTCGATGAGGACAATGCGATCGTGTGACCGTCATCGCATTGCGCCTGGCGATAGAGTCAGAGAACTTTTTCCTCTGCCTCATCTCTCCTTGATGCCTAAGGCTCCCCGGTCGGCGGGCATCGCGGCACGCCCGATCCCACCACGCATTGCACGCAGCAGGTCGGCGCCTGTGTAGGCAACGGCTCGGCAGGAACCGGGGCGAGGCTGGACGCGCCCGGCAACTTCGCCAGGACATCGGCGGGTTTGAGCTTCAGCAACACCGCCCAGTCCTGACGGCTGACGTTGCAGGCCGCCTCGTTGTCCGGCGCGCACAGCGACTCGCCGCCATTGCGGTACGGCAAGCCCCAGAACTCGCCGTTGCGGTTCAAGGGCAGCAATCGCATGATCACGGCTTGTTGCACATTGCCGCTGATCAGGTAGGCGGTGCTGTCGTTGCCGGGGTTGGCCGCCACCACGATCTCGCAGTGCATCTCAAGACCCGCGCTGCCCGCGCTCACCACCGAAGACAAACCTTCGTAGCCGTACGTGCGGTTGCCGTTCCGCACGTAACAGAGCATGTCGCCGGCCGCGGGTTTGGCATGCGCAGGATCGACGAACTGGTAGGCGCTGGTTTCCGGACGCTGGTAAGCGTCGCGCACATAAGTGATATGGCTGGCCGAAGCGCGGAAGCCCGGTACGCCGGCCTTCCGCATCACCCAGGAAATGAAAGCCGCCGACCAGGGGTTGTCGATGACGAAACCGCGGCAAGCGGGCGAAGGATAGTTGCCGGCGGCGGCGCCCTCGCACTCGCTGGCGCCTGGCAGTTGACCTACCTGGCGCAACACCCCGCTTTGCTGCCAATAACCGGCTACCCGGCGCCAAGCCTCGGTCTGGCCATCGCTCAACGGCTGTGCTTCGGCTTCCGTGATCGCGCTGTTGGCGATACGGCCGTTGCGATCGATGAAGGGTCGGTACCACAGGCCGTGCTCGTGGCAGGCGTAGGCGGCGATGCGGGTGGCGACCTCCGGTGCCGCCCGCTGTTGATCCAGACCTGGGCATACATCGGCGGCATTGGCCGCGGCCGAGGCCAACATCAGAATGTGGAACACGATCCATACGCGCATCGGCACGCTCCTTGGAGGAAGACAGGTTTCCCCTGCGCGCATCATGCCGCAAACGGAGGTGGGTGCGCCTGCCGTGTTTTTCGAGTCGTGCCAAGAGCTGGCGGGCAGTGCCCGCCCTACTTCTTGCTGGTGGATTTTTTGCTTGCGGTCTTCCTGGCCGTCTTGCGGCCGCTGCCCTTGGCGCCGCCGTCCTGCTTGTTGACGGTGGCCCAGGCGATCCGTTCGGCGGCCTCTTCCGAGCGTCCCTGCTCGCGCTCGCTTTCCTCGATGTGTCCGGCCTGTCGCTTCTGTTTCTCCGAATAGGAAGATTTGTCTCCGCGTGGCATGCCGTTCTCCCGTGAATGAAAAAACAGCGCGAGGCTAAGCGCCGAAATGTAATCCGGCGATGAAGGCCGTTTGCGTACGGCTTGGTTGACATCGCTCGAGGGCATCAAAAAGCGCCCGGCAACGGACTCACCGGTCGGTGGCGTATTCCAGTACCGCGATCCCGCCGGCGAACGATCTGGCCTGGACCAGGGACAGCCGGCGTTGGCCAAGATCGCCGGGCGTGAAGGAGCGGCCGCGACCGATCAGCACCGGGACGACCCGCAGGCGCAGCACATCGACTTCGCCGGCGCGCAACAGCGCGTCGCACAACGTCAGGCTGCCCCAGAGGATCAGATCGCCGGCGATGCGCGCGCGCAATGCGCGTACCGCTTCCACGCCGTCGCCGCGGAGTATTTCCACGGCGCCGCCATCGCCCCACGGCGCGGCCGGCAAAGCCGAGGACACGACGAACTTGGGCAGAGCGTTGATCGGGCCGGCGACGCGTTCGACTTTTGCATCGGCCTTGGGCCAGTAGTCGGCGAACATGCGGTAAGTCGTTGCGCCGAACACGATCGCGCCGACCGTCGACATCATCCGCATCTGGTCGGGCTCGGTGTCGCTGAAATCGCTTCCGGGATGGAAAAATCCGATACCGCCATCTTCTTCCGCCGCGTACCCGTCCGCGCTGACGATCTGTTCCACGATGATTCTGCCCATGTCCGTTTTTCCCGTTGCGTTATGGAAGGAACCCATGCTTCTCCGGGGAACGACGAACGGGCGCGCCCGGGATCGACAGGGGCGCGCCCCGGGCAGCGGATGCAGCCGGCGTCTAGGACCAACGTGCCTCCTCGGGAATTCGCAGAATGCAATCGACCTCACTGCAAGCCGTACTGCCATGCCCGTATTCTTCGCCGTCGGAATATGTCCGCTTGCATAGCGGCTACGCGTTATTTCACGGACAGCATGCGCTTGGGGAAGTCGATGGCTCAACGTTCCAGGGACACTGCCAATGCGATCGTTCCGGCAGGAAGCTCGCATTCCAGGCAGGACGATCCTCCTGAAGGCCAATTGCCGGTCCGCAGGTGGTATTTCCTGGCTTCCCGTCTTCCCGGCCAGTTGGCCACCAAGTCCATCGGCGGGCTGAGCACGCGCAGATTCATAGAGGCGGTGCTGTGGATCGCCGCAACCGATTCCACCTGGCCCCAGCTCCCGAAGTCCTACGGCAACTTCCATGCCGTCTACCAGCGGTTCGCCCGATGGGCGCGGCTCGATGTCTGGGATTACGTAAGTACGTGCCTGGAAGGCGACCCGCGGTTGCCCGCTCTGCAGCGATTGGTCCGCCAGCATCTTGAGATCCGCCGCAGGCGGACCAGGCACGCCGAGAAGGCTCCCGTCGAAGAGAAGATCGCACCCGCAACCGCCGCTCCCATAGACCGGGTCCATGAGCTGGAAATGCGGATGGCGAAAATGGAACGGGTGCTGCGCGCGATGCTGGAAGCGTTTCCACAGATCGCGGAGGATTTTCCCGAGCTGAAGAACGGGGATTGAAAGAACGCGGACGGAAGCGGGCCTACCGGTCTGCTCAGGCGCTTTCAGGCGAAGAAGATTTTTCCAGCGAAGTCAGAGGGCGTGGTTGATCGATGCCAGCGCCGGTTCGTCGCAGCAGACCCGGTTGCGGCCGGCGGCCTTGGCCCGGTATATCGCGCTGTCGGCCGCCTGATACAGCGCGTCGTCGTCCTGATGGAGGCTGCTGTCGAATTCGGCGATGCCGATGCTGGCGGTCACGTTCAATACGATGCCGTCCGCCGCGATGGGGTGTTCTATCAAACCGGCGCGGAAGCGTTCGGCGCGCTGCATGGCCGATGCCAGATCCTGTCCCTGCAGGACCACGCCGAATTCCTCGCCGCCGACCCGTGCGGCCAGATCGCCAGGTTCGTTGAAACTGTTTTTCAGCCGTGCGGCGATGGCCATCAGGCAGGCGTCGCCGATGGCGTGGCCATGGGTGTCGTTGATCTGCTTGAAATGATCGATGTCCAGCAGCAGCAAGCTCAGCGCCTGGCCGCTGTCCCAGGCCTGCCTGGCCGCCGTTTCCAGCACATCGGCGAATTGCCGGCGGTTGGCCAGTTCCGTCAATGCGTCGATCCGGCTTTGCCGCGAAAACAGGTCGCGCTGGTTGCGCAGTTCCTGGTCCAGGTCCAGCCGCTGCTGGTATTCGGCATAGCTGCGCAACAGCGAGATCACCACGTAGACCAGATAGATCACCATCATCAGCCCGTTGGGCCGGTCTTCGGGATTGATCCAGAGCAGCAACAGTCCCGGCACGCACAACAGGGCGATGCCGGCGAAGGCGAACCCGCGGCGCATGCTGAAGGCGTGCGCTATCGCCGTGGCCAGGCCCAGGGTGAACAGCAGCGCGGTGACGCGCGCCGGCCCGAATCCGGCATCGAGCGTGGCCCAGCAGAACAATCCGCCCCACAACGCGGTGGTGAGCAGCACGATGCCCCAGTGCAGGCGCAACCAGCGCGCAATGGCGGGAACTTCGCTGCCCTCGGGCAGTGGACGATGCAGAAAGCGCCAGACCGTCAGTCCGATGAAGGCAAGCAGCAGGCCCCAGCTGAGCACCGGCGCACGCGCGAAGGCGTTCCCGTAAATGCCGACCAGCAGCCACGACGCCGCGTAGAAAGGCCCGCCCGTCAACGCGCGTTGATAGGTGTCTGCCATTTCCTGGGTAAGCCGGCGGGTCTGTACAGGGTTCATCGGAAGATCCAGCAGTGGGACTACGCACGCCTTATTCGTGGCGTTTCCTTACAGCACACGCAACTTGAGTGCCATTCCTAAGTCATTGAATATAGCCGCCCAATCCCGCCGAATGCCGGCTTTCTGCGGCTATACGTCACTTTGTGACGCGGGCGCAGGCCGTATCCCCCGATCTGAACGCGGGCCATGGAAGAGTGGCGATACAACCGCAATGCAGGAGTCATCGTCATGGCCGATTCCAGGCAGCAGCACAAACCAGCACCGGAAAGCGGCTATCGGGAACAACAGGATCCACGCGGCCAGCCCGGTCAGGATCAGCGCAAGAATGGAAAGCAGTTGCCTGAGAGCGCCGACCGCAGCAAACCCAAACCCAAGGAGCCCTAGCAAGCGCTTGGTGCGGGCAAGCCTACGCGCAAACCGAGCCGTTAGTTCCGCGGCCGAACGCGGCCCCAGAACCGGATACGGGCGAGCGGAACAGTGGCGTCCGGGTACCGCGGGCCGCTATCGTAGCGCCCGCCTTCGCCCATCGAGATCCGGCCGCCCATGACCGTGCCCGAAAACGCCACCGGACACAGCGCGCCGGCCCAATGCGAGAACTGCCACACGCCATTGCAGGGCGAGTATTGCCACCAGTGCGGACAGTCCATCCACAATCCGGTCCGTCACGCCGGACACGCGCTTGAGGAAGTGTTCGAGTCGTTCTGGCACCTGGACGGACGAGTGTTCCGCACTCTGCGCGACTTGCTGGTGCCCGGCCGCACTGCCCTGGAGTACCTCGCCGGTCACCGCCAGCGCTATCTGCCGCCCCTACGCATCTTCGTGATCATGAGTCTGCTGGCGTTCTTCGTGGGCAGGGCCACGATCCATTTCGACGACGAACCGGTGAACGCCAATCTCGACGTCACCCCGATCCTGGAAGCGCAGACCGTAGAGGAAGTGAAGCGCAACCGCGACGAAATTCTGGCGCAGCTGCACGCGGCTCAGAAAAAAAGCGTGCTGCCCGGCGTGGATGCCGCACTCATCGCCGCACAAGTGAAGATTGAAGGCGAGGCCGCCAACCGGATCGTGGAGCTGACGCCGGGGAAAGACGGAACTGCAGCGCCAGCGACCTTCAAGGAGTCCAAGCAGCCAGGCAGATCCAAAGGCGAACTGTTCTCGACCGACAACGAAGCGTGGAATCCGGAAACCAACCCGGTGAAGATCAATTGGCTGCCTGATTTCGTCAACGGCTGGCTGACCCGCAAGGTCGATCACGCCTTGGACAACATCAAGCTGATGGAGAACCGCCCCGACCGCTACTTCCAGGCCTTCATGAGCTCGCTGCCATCGGCTTTGTTCGTGCTGGTGCCGGTGTTCGCCCTGATGTTGAAGATCAGCTATTTCTTCCAACGCAGGCTGTATATGGAGCATCTGGTGATCGCCCTGTACAGTCATGTATACCTGCTGATGGCGCTGACCACGATCTTCCTGCTCATGGCACTGGGCGGGGCCGTTTCAACGCACGCATACTGGCTTTCAATAGTGTTCTACAGCGCAGTCGCGCTGTTGCTGATCTGGATGCCGTTGTACCTGCTGGTGATGCAGAAGCGGGTCTACAAGCAAGGCTGGATCATGACCCTGTTAAAGTATTCGGTCATCGGATTCATCTACGTATACCTGCTGGCGATAGTGGCTGCGCTGATGTTTCTGGTGAGATTGGCGAACAGCTAGATAAGCTCCACCAACTCCGGTTGGAATCCCACGGCTACCGTCTACCAGTTATCCGGCTATCGTCCGCAATCCAGTTCACTTCCCAGGTCTTGCCGCCGTCGGCCGAATAAGCCTGCTCGAAATGGCAAGAGTCGGCGGTGACGCCGGAGATCACGAACCGCACCAGGATCTCGCGCCCGTCCATGCTCTCCTTCGAATAGAACTCGCCACGGCCTTTGCTGAAACTGCCGATCGAAGGCGGACTCAGCGTGCCGCTCTTGATGTTGGAAAAATTGAGGCTCCATTGGCGCGCTTGCGGATCGTACAGGCGCAACGAAAGGCCTTCGATGCGGCCCGCAGGGCCTTGCACATCCAGTTCCACCAGATTCGCGCGGCCTCCCAGTATTTTCCTGACCACGGTGGTGCCCTCGTATTCGACCCAGGTCTTCGAACCCGACAGCGGATCGACCAGCCGCTTCAACTGCGTGCGCCAGGTGCCGATCTCGAAATCGAAATCATGCTGTCCATCGCGTTGCGCTTCCGGCGCCGGCGCATTGGTTGCGGTTGCTGCCTGGGCGGCTGCGGGATGCGGCGCGACGACGGCCAGTAAGGCGAGCGACAGCAAGGATCCGGAACAGGCGCGAGAGGTTTCCATCTGGGCGACTCCTGACGTCCGGGCAGGCGGACGATTCCGGTCATTGTAGGAATACGGCTGCGAGATGCGGTATTCAATTCTTGCTATCAGGCGCGCTGCGCTTCTGTCGCTGGATTGATTGTTCGCCTGTAATACTCCGCCGTACCCTCACCCCAACCCTCAGCCGCTTGAGGCGGCTTCGATTCCCGCTGGGAGAGGGGCTTTCATGAAGAGTCCACCTGGGCGCGGTTACTTGCCGGCAGCGCAGGTCAGTCTTTCGCGTAGTGGCCCAGGAACATATCCACCGCCGAGGCCGCCACCTGCTCCTGCATCTCAGCGCTCAGCGGCGGCGCGCCCATGGTGATCTGCGGCCAGAAGGCGAAGCTTTTCACCAATCCCTGGATCTGCTGCGCGGCGAATGCGGGATCGAGCGGCTTCAGCCTTCCATCGGCCAGCGCGGCGCGGATCCAGATCGTCACGCCTTCTTCTTTGTTGCCCATCCGCGCCACCATGCTTTGCGCGCGCTCGGGCGAATGGATGGTTTCGGCGATGGCCACGCGTGCAAGGTCGACGAAGTTGGCGTCGTCCAGCATGCGCAGTTTCTGCCGCAGCAGTTCCAGCAACTGTTCGCGCAGCGGGCGATCGGGGCGGTAGGCCAGGTCGATCAGCGCGGTGGTCTTCTCCCATAGCTGCACCAGGATCTCGGCGAACAGCGCGTCCTTGCTGGGGAAGTGGTTGTAGACCGTGCGCTTGGAGACGCCGGCGGTGGCGGCGATGCGGTCCATGCTGGTCGCCTCGAAGCCATTTCCCCGGAATTCGTCGATGGCCGCCTGCAGGATGGCCAGGCGCTTGCGGTCGGTCAGGCGCTGCGGGCTGGGGGAGAGCTTGGAAATCGGGCACATGCGGCCATTTTACACCGGAGGGTTTACTTTTGAAAATAGGGAACTACACTGTGCAGTGTAGTCAGTGCTTATCTCACTGCCCGTGCCAGCCACTCCATGAAATTCCCCTTCCGCTCCCTGATCCTGCTTGGAATCCTGACCATGACCGCCTGCGTCCTGCATGCCACCTCCCGCACGCCCGTTTATCCGGACTCGCCGCAACTGCACGAGGGCAAGTTCCGCAACGCCGTGCCCACGCCTCCCACCGGTTTCCTGAAGGCCGTGCGCCTGGCCTGGAATGTGCTGACCAACAAGCCGCGCGACACCGTGCCGGCCGACGCCCTCCCGCTGCAGACCCTGACCCGCGCCGAACTGCTGGCCGCGCCCGACCGCAGCCTGTTCCGGCTGGGGCATTCCACCGTGCTGCTGAAACTGCGCGGGGAATTCTGGGTGACCGATCCGGTGTTCTCCGACCGCGCCTCGCCGGTGCAGTGGGCCGGGCCCAAACGCTTCCACCAGCCGCCGATCTCCCTGGCCGAACTGCCGCCGATCAAGGGCGTGCTGTTGTCGCATAACCATTACGACCATCTGGATCGCGCCGCGGTTCTCGCGCTCGCCGGCAAGACCGAGCATTTCCTCGCTCCGCTGGGCGTGGGCGACACGCTGGTCGAGTGGGGCGTGCCTGCGCACAAAGTGCAGCAGTTCGACTGGTGGCAATCGGCCACCGTGGACGGCGTGCGTTTCGTGGCCACGCCAGCCCAGCATTTCTCCGGACGCGGTCTGTTCGACGCCAACAAATCGCTTTGGGCGTCGTGGGTGATCGTGGACGACGATCTGCGCGTGTTCTTCAGCGGCGACACCGGCTATTTCGACGGCTTCAAAGCCATCGGCGAGCGCTTCGGTCCGTTCGACGTGACCCTGATGGAAACCGGCGCCTACGACAAGCAGTGGCCGCATGTGCACATGCAGCCGGAGCAGACCTTGCAGGCGCACCTGGACTTGAAGGGCAAGTGGTTGATGCCGGTGCACAACGGCACTTTCGATCTGGCCATGCACGCCTGGCACGAACCGTTCGACCGCATCTCAGCATTGGCTGCGGAAAAGAGCGTGAGCCTGGCCACGCCGTCCATGGGTCAGCGCCTGGATCTGCAGCGGCCGCAGGCGGGCGAAGCCTGGTGGTTGGCGACGCAGTGATTTCTTCCCGCACGGAATCGAGAGAAAAGAATTCATGAGCGCATGGACCACCCACGACATCCCGCCGCAAAGCGGAAAGATCGCCCTTGTCACCGGCGCCACCGGCGGCTTGGGTTACGAAACCGCGCTCGCGCTGGCCGATGCGGGCGCCGATGTGATCCTGGCCGGTCGCAACGACGGCAAGGGGCGCGCTGCGCTGCAGGCGATCCGGGCCACCATTCCTTCGGCGCGGCTCCACTGGGAAACGTTGGATCTGGCCAGTCTTGCGTCGGTAGAAGACTTTTCCAAGCGCATCGCGGAACGGTTCCCGCGCGTGGATACGCTGGTGAACAACGCGGGCGTGATGGCGTTGCCGAAGCGGAAGACGACAAGCGACGGTTTCGAAATGCAGTTCGGCACCAACTACCTGGGCCACTTCGCGCTGACCGCGCGATTGCTGCCGTTGCTGCGCGCCAGCGATGGCGCGCGGGTGGTGAGCCTGGCCAGCCTGGCGCACCGCCGGGGCCGGATCGACTTCGATGATCTGCAGGGCGAACGGCTCTATAAACCCGGAAAGGCCTATTGCCAGTCGAAGCTGGCGATGCTGATGTTCGCGTTCGAACTGCAGCGCCGTAGCGATGCGAACGGCTGGGGTCTGAGGAGCAATGCCGCGCATCCGGGGTGGGCGCTCACCGATCTGATCGCCAACGGGCCTGATTCGGATCAGCTGGCGAGCTGTGCTTTGTATTTCAGCCAGGCTTCCACTTGAGGCGCGGAGTCGCCTACTGCGTCTATGGCCTGCAACAGCTGGTTGCGGGAAACGCCAAGTCGGGTCGTCCAATACTGCACCTGCTGTTGCTGCTGCAGCGAAATATGGCGGGTGATGTCGTAGCCAGCATCGTCCGGTTGGTCTGTCATAACGGCTCCAAAGGCTGGATTCGGAAGGGCCGGAATTACGCATGCGCCGACCGCATGCGCATGCCGATATTCGGCATGCCGCCGTGAGGACGGCGTGCACAAACGGAGTGTCCGCTTTATGCGGTTCAGGTCGTTAACAAGGCATGCGTTCCCGTGGTCGGCGGCGTCACGGCCGGCTCACGGGAGAGGTGGAAGATGAGCCAAGAAGGTAGGCGGGAAGGGTGCTTTTATGAAGACATTGAGAGCCGCATGCTTCCTGTGCCTGGGGATGATGCTGGGAACCCTGCTTTCCGCGATCTGACCGTCCGCTAGCATCGCCGTGCGCGGTTGCAGCGGCGACGCGGCCGCTGCAAAACAGGGTCTGCGCGTCACTCCGGAGTCGATGGCGCTCGCCGTTTTCCATCGATGATTTCGATCGCCTGCTGCAGCACCCTGTCCTGCCCGTCGTCGGCCAGGGGCGTGGTGATGGCGATGTCGGGGATCACCCCTCGCGCCCGCGCATCTCCGTTGGGACGCAGGATTCTCGCCTTGGGAAAGCTCACTTCGATACCGGTCCTGGGCAAGGTGAATTTCTCCAGCGCGCCGTAGGTGCTGGCCAGGTCGGAGGTCTCCTCGCCCAGTACCGTGCCGAAACCGTAGTCCTGCGCTATGGCGGCCACCAGCACCGTGTTGGAATAGGAATGCCGGTTGACCAGCAGGTATACCGAGCCTGCGAAACGGACACCTTCGCGCGGGGCGATCAAAGGGATGGGGAAGGCGACCCGGCTGCCCGGGGACCTGCCGTCGTAGGCGGCCGCCAACCGCAATGAGGTCGAGTTGTTTTCGCCGCCTTTGCCCTGCAGCCGTTTGCGGTTGGCTTCTATGGCCGCGGCGCTGATCCTGATGTCGAATTCCTCACTGAAGCGGAACGGCTTGTCCGCGAACCAGGCGATCATCGGGTCGCTGAAGGAGTTGTCGCCTCCCGGGTTGTCGCGCAGATCGATCAGCAGACTATCCGCGCCCTGGGCGATGAAGCGGCCGAAGGCATCGTCGATGAACGACTCGAAAGCCGTGGTGTCCCAAGGATCGGCCGCCTCGGGACGGCTGTCGTAGAACGGGCCGGGACGCAGATAGGCCAGGCCGTCCTCAAGCATGCGCGCTTCGCGCGCGCTCCAGTCCAGTTCGAAAGTTTTCGGTCGCTTGGCTGCTGCCGCCTCGAAACCTGCGCGGCTGAGCGCCGGCAGAGCCACTCCGGCCTGCGTACCGTCGGCCTTGCCGAGCACGAGAGCGAAGGATTGCGCTTCGCCCCGCGCCAGCCACACGAACATCGGCAGTTGCGATTCCAGCTGCGCCCATGCCATGTAGTCGTTGTCGGCCGAAACGAAGGCGCGCGCCTGCTCCAGCCAGCGCAGGGCGGGCATGCCATCGATCGACACCACTTCGTCGCCCTGCGCGATCGTAGACAGGCCGCTGTAGTCGTCGGCGACATAGGCCTTGCCGTCCACCACGCGCAGGAACAGCGGGAAAGCTTTGCCGCCGGCCTTGCGGAAGTTTTCCCAATACTCGGCGATCGGATCTACGCGCGCGTGGGCCACGTTGCCGTAGGCCACGAATCGCTGATAGCGCTTCCAGACTTCCAATGGAGCCAGAGGCGTATCGAATCCGGCGCGCATCCGCCGGAACAATGCGTCGTATTCCTGCCTGGGCCGGCGCGCGAACAGGTCGTAGTGCGAATCCTGCAACCGCGTGTACAGATCGTCGAAATCGGCCCGGCTGTCGTCCGGGGAAACCAGGGCCGGGGCGGCTTGCGCGGATGAGGTATCGGCCGGCCCGGAAGGCGCGGAGGCGGCGCAGGCCGGCAGCGCCAGGCTGAGGGCCAGCAGGATGCCGGCCAGGGAGATTCTTGGATGCAGTGGCATGAGGCTTCCTTGATGACGGAGGGGCCGGCAGATCGTCCGCCGGTTGCGGCGCCATTGGAGTCGAGGCCATGCTAGCCGGGCCATGACCGAATCCTCCTGTTTTCCTGATTTCTTCCGCCCGGCCGCGCAATGTCCGTGAAGACGCCAGCTTCCAGCACCGGTCTGCGCATCGGCGAGTGGAGCGTGGACAGCGCCGCCGGCGAATTGTCCGGCGCGTCCGGTGCGGTACGGGTGGAACCCAAAGTAATGGACCTGCTGTTGTTGCTGGCTTCGCAGCCCGGGCAGGTAGTGACGCGCGAACGGATCATGGATGCGTTGTGGCCCGGGTTGGTGGTGGGCGAGGACAGTCTGGCGCGTACCGTTTCCAAGCTGCGCCAGGCGCTGGGCGACGACGCCAGATCGCCGCGTTATGTCGAAACCATTTCCAAGCGTGGATATCGGCTGTTGGCAGAAGTGGGTGCGGCTATGTCCGCCGACCAGAGGTCGGCCGCGGCGGCGATTGCGTCGGTGCCGGCAGTTCCGAGTCGCGGGACATGGATCGGCCTCGCGGCGCTGGGAATGGCCGGCCTGATCGGATTGGGCTGGCTGCTTGGCCGCGAACCGGCGTCTCCGGCGGCTTCGTCGGATGACAGCGCCTTGCTGGTTTCGCGCGCCGACGATTACTACTTCCAGTTTTCCCGCGCCGATAACGAGGCGGCCATCGAGCTCTACCAACGCGTGCTGGGTCTGCATCCCGACCACGCGCCGGCCCTGGCCGGCCTGGCCAACGCACTCACGCAGCGCGCGATCCGCTGGCCCGAATCGCCGGATGCCGGTCCGGCGGAATTCACCCGCTTGGGCGATGCGCTGGCCAACGGCCATCTGGACCGCGAACCTGCGCGTACCCAATTGCGGCGCGCGCAGCAATTGGCCGAACGCGCGGTCAGCGTGGCGCCGGATTCGGCCGCCGCGCACAAGGCGTTGGGTTTCGTGTCCGGCGCACAACGGCGTTTCGACTCGGCGCTGGCTTCCTACCGGCGTGCCGTCGCATTGGACCCTGATGCCTGGGGGCCGCTCATCAACATCGGCGACGTGCTGGAAATCAGCGGCCGCGACGCGGAAGCGCTGACGTATTTCGAGCAGGCCTACGCGGCGATGGGGCGTGCGTACGACCGCAACCCGGTGCAGGTGCGGCCCTGGTATGCGCCCATGGGCGTGCTCATCGCCGGTCGCTATCGCGCGCGCGGCGACTTGCCTGCCGCCGAGGCTTGGTATCGACGGGTGCTGACCCAGTCGCCGCTGCAGCCCGAGGCCACGCGCGGATTGGCCGACGTATTGCGGAGCGGCGGCGATACCGCGGCAGCCGACCGTCTGTGCGACGAGCTCACGCAGCGTGCCGGCGCAGCGGCCGCCTGCACCCGGCAACCCCGGGAATCAGCACGCTGATCCGACGCATCCCGGGCATGGCGTCAGGCACCTTCACCACTCCGCAATCAGTTCCTTGAATGGTTTTGCCAGGCGGATGCCGTTGGCATCGAAGTCGGCTGCCTGTTTGCCGTCGACGCTCACGCGCAGAGGTTTCTGGCGGTTGGGCCAGCTGACCGACAGCGCTGTCTGTTTACCCAACCCCGATCCCAGCTCCACCCGCAACTGCTTGCCCGATTGGCGCGCGCTCATGCTCAGCGGACCATACAGGGTGGGCAGGTCATCGACTTTCAGACCTTCGCCGGCCACCCATGAAGGCGGCGTGCCGAGCAGCAGCGCCAGGCGGTCGTCGTCCTCGTGCGCCAGCATGCCGAAAACGGTGCGCGCGTATTCCGCGCCGATCCATGTGTGCGGCATGTCGCCCAGGTAGCCCGGATAGCGCAGGCGCGAGTGCACCACCTCGGCCAGCACCTGCCACGGCAGCGGACGGCGGTGGCGCAGCAGGTTCATCAGCAGTTCGTCGGCTTCCTGCGGCTGGTTCAGGTGCATGTAGGTCAGCACGTTGCGCATTTCGTACGGCGTGTACGCATACAGCGCCCCGGGTTTGTCGCGCGCACGCACGTCGGCCAGATAGCGCTCGAAAGTCAGCTTCAGCGCCTCCGCCGGCATCAGATCCTGCTGGCCGGCGGGATCCAGTCCGATCGAAACACTGGTCGGATCGCCGCCGCCGGTGTCGGCGTCGGCGGGGATGAAGTCGGAACCCTTCCACTTCATCGTCGCGCGGATCGAGGCGGCCACCGATTCGCGCAGCGCCGCGTATTGTTCGCGCGCCCACTTGGCGGTTTCCGCATCGCCCCATTGTTCGGCCAGCCAGGCGCCGTCGTGCCAGCCCTTGAGCGCCCAGTAGTCGTCCCAGTAGCTGTGGGTGGGGCTGGAATAGCCTTCGTGGCTGATCGACGGCGCGATGATGCCGTGGAAACGTTCCGGCGCCGGCTGGTCGGCCAGATAGCCGGGTGCCATGGTGCGTTCGCGCAGTTCCTGCGTGAACTTCATCGCGCGCTTCACCACTTCCTGGTATTCGCGCACGCTGGCCGCGCCGCCGTCGTAGCGCGCGGTGTCGGCCACCAGCGCGATGAATTCGCCCTGGCTGTCGTATTCGATATCGCTGCCGAAGCCGGTGTTGACCGAGCCGTCCTGGTTGAGGATCGGCGACACCAGTCCGTTCTCGTGCACGGCGTGGTCGGAATACCACTTCAGGTAGTCGCGCGCCACTTTGGCCTGGCCCACGCGCAGCAGTATCGACGCAGTGGCTGCGCCATCGCGGATGAAGGAGCGATTGTAGTTGCGCGGGCCCGGCTGCATGGCCGGCCCGGTCTGGTTGAGCAGCATGTACGCGCCTTGCGCGCGCAGCATGTCCACCAGCGAATGGTCGGGCAGCGAGAGGCCCAATTTGCCGAAGCGCGAATGCCACTGTTGCGCCACCTGCGCAGCGACCTGGTCGAAACCCGCGCCCGCATCGCCTTTCGCGCCGACCAGCGCCGCGCGATCGACCGCCGGCGCCTCCGGCAACGCTTCGGTCTTGGCGTCCGCACGCGAAGTGCCCAGCGGGAACGCCAGCACCACGTCGCGATGCTGGCCCGGCGCAAGCTTCACTTCGTAATCGAGCAACGCCGCGGCCAGGCCGTCGGCATCGCTGGCCTGCAGCGACTCGGGAACGGTGCCCGCGGCGATGTGGGAAGTGATTTCGCCTTCGCCATGCGCACCGAACGCGGACGCGCCGCGCGCATCGGCGGGCGTCAGTGCGGCCAGCAGCACGCGGCCGTTGACGCGCACGTCGGTGCGGTCGGCGGCGCCTTCGATGGCGACTTCCCGGATCGGCGATACGCCGCCGTGCTGCCACGGTGGATTCACCTGCAGCGGACGCAAGGCCAGCGCGAGTGTTCCTTCGACCGGTCGCTGGCCGGTGTTGCTGACGCGGTAACGCGTGAGCGTCACCGGTTGGCCGTTCTGTTCGACCGCCATGGCCTCGACGCGCACCTGCACGCCCGCTTGCGCTTCCCATTGCACGGCGGGCATCGGCATCCAGCCGTCGCGCAGCGAATGCGTGCGCTCCACGTTGTCGGAGACGACCGCGCGACCGTCGGCGCCTCGCCACGTGGCCTGCACCAACGGCGCGCCTTTGTAGGCTTCCAGGTTGCCGTATTCGTCGAAGATGGATTTCTGCATGCCGGCCGGAATGCCGACCACGGTCCAGTACACCTGCTGCTGGTGCAGAGAGGAGGGGAACAGTTGCGAATTCGCGCGCGAGGCCACCACTTCATAGCGGCGGGTCGGCGTCATGATCCGTTCCGGGCCCAGCAAACGCAGGCGCTTGATCATGGGCGCCGCGCCGTCGATCTCGCCCGCGCTCAGGCGCAATGCCGAAAGCGTATGCACCTCGCGCGCGGCGAGGTTGGAAACATCGCCCTGCGATCCGGGATCTTCCGCCAGCACGATCCACTTGCCGGAAGCATCGCGGCCTTCCAGCTTGGCGCCGTTGCGCGGACCTTCCCACCAGACTTCCAGGCCCGGGGTGGGCAGCGGGCGGCCCAGGGCGATATCCAGTTCGCGCGTGCCCGCCTCCTGGCCCCTGGCCTGCAGTGCGCGCGCCGGTGCGTTGCTCCACAGCGCCTGCGCATTGTCCTTACCGGACAGATTGACGATGCGCGCCGCTTCGCTGGGCGAAAGCGGTTCGAATTCGAATACCGACACGCCCCAGTCCGCGGTCTTGGGCAGGCTGGCCAGGCGCACGTAGCGCGCTTTGGCTGTGGGGAAGAACAAATAGTCGGTGAATCCACGCGAGTCGTTGCTGATGTAAGCGTCGTGCCACTGCTTGCCGTCCACCGAAGTCTGGATGGCGTAGGACACCGCGAAACCGCTGTCCCAATGCAGCAGCACGCCGCCGACTTCGGCGACCTTGCCCAGGTCCACCTGCAGCCAGTGATCGGCGCTGAAGGCTCCGCCCCAGCGGGTCTTGGGGTCGCCGTCGATCGCGTGTGCGGCGGCCAGCGCCGGTACCTGCAGCGAGGAGCCGGTGGCCTTCCACTGCGAGCGCGGGGGCAGGGCGTCGCCCTTGGCCAAGGCTGCCGGGGAAGACAGGAACAGCGCCGACAGCAAGGCGAATCGCGACAGCCTGGCGGCCGGGGATGGGCTCGGGAATTGGGGGGGCACGTGGGTTTTCCGCGTCGATTGCAGGGAATGAAGCCGTGGACGCCGGGCTTCGCGTGGCACCGGATACTAGTGTTGAAAACGATTACATGCGAGCCGCAGTGCACCACGGCCGACCGACCGCTTGTCGCCCGACCTCCGATCCATGACTTTCCACCTGTTGACTACACATGTAGTCATGTGCATGATGACTACATGTGTAGTCACAAGGTGGATGGCATGAGTCGCAAGAGCATCGGTGATCAGGAGCTGGCCCTGCTGCAGCACATCGCGGAACACGGCGATGCGTCGGTGGGCGAGGTGGCCACGACTTTCGGCGAGCCGCGTGGGCTGGCGCGTTCGACCGTGCTGACCATGATGGAGCGCCTGCGGGCCAAGGCCTATCTCAAGCGCAAGCAGGTCGATGGCGGCGTGTATCGCTATTCCACCACCGCCCGGCAGGACGATGTGGTGCGCAATGCGGTCGGCAGTTTCGTGGAGAAGACGCTGCAGGGTTCGGTATCGCCGTTCGTGGCGTGGATGTCGCAGCGCACCGAAGTCAGCGACAACGAATTGGCGGAACTCGAGGCGCTGGTCGCCACCCTTCAATCCAAGCGCAAGGAGAGTTGAGCCATGGCCCTGGAATTCGTTTCGGAAATCCTGCTGCCGCGCCTGCTCGCCGCCAGCGTGCAGTCCACGCTGTTCGTCGCCGTGGTCTGGGCGCTGTGCAAATCGCTGCCGCGCCTGTCGGCGTCCGCGCGTGCCGGCTTGTGGTGGCTGGTGGCTCTGCAACTGGTGGTCGGCGTGCTGTGGTCCAGTCCGCTGGCGTTGCCGCTGCTTCCTGCCGAAGTGGTGGAGCAGGCCGCCGCTGTACCCTCGCAAGTGACCGTGCTTCCCACAGCGCGCGCAATAGCGGCCGTACCGCCGATGGAAAACGTATCGTCGGCGCCATTCGCGCCGTCGTCCTGGTCGTGGTCGGTCGCATCGGCATGGCTGTGGTTGCTGGGACTGAGCTTCATGATCGCGCGCACCCTGCGCGGTTATCTGGCCACACGACGCTTGCTGCGCGATTCGCGCGCCTGCAAGGACAGAACATTGCTGCATGCCCTGCAACTTGCGGCCGAAGCGCACGGCCTGCGCCGCATGCCGCACTTGCGTTTGTCGGCATCGATCGATTCGCCGCAGCTGATCGGCCCGTGGCGGCCGGTACTGCTGTTGCCCGCCGATCATCCGCACACGATGCACGCCGACGAGCTGGACATGGCGCTTACCCACGAACTGGTCCACCTGCAACGCAACGACCTGTGGTGGGGCCTGTTGCCGGCGGCCGCGCAGCATCTGTTCTTCTTCCACCCGCTGGCGCATCTGGCTGCGCGCGAATACGCACTGGCCCGCGAAGCCGCCTGCGACGCCGCCGTGCTCGCCGGCAACCGTCACTGCGCGCGCGAATACGGACGCTTGCTGATCCGTCTGGGCATCGCTCCAAGGCCCAGCGCCGGCCTGGCCAGCGCTTCGCCCACTTTCCATATCCTCAAGAGGAGACTCGCCATGCTGCAGAACACCGCCTACACGCCACGCGTCGTGGCACTGGTCATTCTCGGCGTCGTCGCCGTGCTCGGTGTGATGCCTTATCGCATCATCGCAGCGCCCGCGGCAGAAGCCGCGACCGCGCCACGGGCGCCGGTCGCGACTACGCCCAAGCCGTCGGCCGCGCCGGTCGCTGCGCCGGCTCCGCGCGTCGCGGCCACTCCGGCACCGGCCCCGACCCCTGTTGCCGCTGAGACTCCGGAGATCAGCCCGGCCGCCGGAATAGCACCCCCGCGACGGATTCCTGCGCCTCCCGCTCCGCCTGCCGCAGCGCGGATCACCCGCGGCACCTTCCATTTGTCCGCAAGCAACAACGAGGGTTACGTACTGCTGCGTGAGAACAACAGCGTGATGAACGGTTCCATGGAAGATTTGCGCAAAGCGCAGCGTCTGCAGCGCAATGGCGAGGAACTGCTGTGGTTCCGCAGGGGCAATGCGGAATACGTGGTCCGCGATGCCGCAACCCTGGAACGGTTTCGCGCCAACTACGCGGAGGTCGCGCGACTGGGCGAGTCGCAATCGGCGATCGGCAATCGCCAGAGCGGGATCGGCAACAAACAGGCCGCCATCGGCAACAAGCAGGCCGAGCTCGGCATGAAACAGGCCGAACTCGCCTCCCGGCTCGCCACCGGGCGGATGCGGGAAAGCGAAGCCGACGCGCGCATGGCGGAACTGGACCGCCAGCAGGCCGTGCTGGACAAGCAGCAGGCTGAGTTGGATGCGCCAATGGCGGAGCTGGATCGCCAACAAGCCGAGCTGGACAGGAAGATGCAGGCTGCCGATGCGCGCGCCGAGCAGCGGGCGAGGCAGCTGATCGACGAAGCCGTCTCCAAGGGCGTCGCGCAGCCGTTGAAGAAGGGCTGAGTCTTGCGCCCCGCACGTAGGAGCGACGCCAGTCGCGAAGTCCTCAACGCGTCGTTGCTGGGAGCTTCGCGACTGGCGTCGCTCCTACGTGCGGCAACGGGCTCAGTCCGGCTTCCAGAACTTCTTCTCACCGTATTTCCAGGCCCACGGCGCGCCTGTTTCGTCCAACACGAAACCGAACAGCTGCGGGAACGCCGTCTTCGCGCGCGCATCGTTGGCCAGTATCACCACACACATCGATCATTCTCCGCTTAATGCTAGATGCCGAACATCGCGCGATGTCTAGCAAAGGAAAAGAGCCGGCATGATTGCCGGCTCTGAGAGTTGAGCGGATTAGTATCGGGCGTCGTTCAGCGGCCAGGTGTGCGGCAGCATGTAGCATTGACTTGGTAGGAAATCACGCTCAAGAGCGAACCGACCAAGTCGCACTTCCAGCCGGTCGGACGTCCTGCGACTACATCGGGCTCGGAGTTGCTGATGCCGATGCCCAATGGGCCGCCGCAACCTCCACCAGTAGCGGTATAGCCTGCCGGGCAGGCTACGGACTTGGGCTGCAATCCACCGAGCAGCGCCAAGTTGCCGCTAGCCTGCGCTACCGTGCAATCAAGTTCGGTTGCTTCAGGTTCCATGTAATAGCCATCCACATCCACAATCAAAGTGGATTGCGCATCGCTGTACACGTTGAATTCGCTCGCGCAGCCCGGACGGCATAGCCGTATGTTGGATTGATCGGATGTAGTGGACCCCCCGGCGTAGTTAAGGGACGATGCGAGTGGCCTAACCTCGTTGAAAGGATAGGCAGTGAAGTATCCAGTCGTGGCCGGAAACTCGGAAACGATTTTCACGGAGATAGCCGAGGCATTCGCCGGCAATCCGCAATTGCTTGCCGCGCCGCCCTGTGCGGTGAAATCCGTAGCGGTATAGGCTTTGAAGCTGCGTGTGGCAGTTGCGGCGATCGGGCCACCGACCAAGCGCGTGTCAATTATCCGGCACGGGGTCAATGGCGTGAAAACCAAATCGCTCCCCGCTGTGCCCAATGCTTTGGGGGAGAAGCTCTGCTTTGCCTTGATTCCGCGGACATTGGACGTCGCAGTTAGCTCCTGTGTCTTGTACCCTCCTCCCAATAATTCCATGGTCATTGAGTCGTAGCTGGGCGCGCTCACGGCGCGCTCGAGATTTGAGATGTCCGCTTTGCTCAAGGTCGTCGTCATCCGTCGCCCCCATTCCGCACCGGAGACTCCATAGGTCTCCTGTACATAAGGCGACCAGCGCTGGACGATGCTGCTCGCAAGCTCTTCACGCATTTCCTCTGGCGCTATGCCCGTAGTGTTAGTACGGAAAAAGCCCAGACCGAAAGCCGCCGAAGGCAAGCCCACGAGAATAGCCATTGCAATCAGAACCTTATTCCTTGTACGCACGAGATCCCCCTTGGCTTTATGTTGTGGAAACGCTTCATGCCGTTTCGATTCGGCCATGAGCGTGTTCAACCAATAATCTCAGCGTGGAAAGTGTGCAATGTCCGCTATCGCTAACAACCCGGAGCAGGAGGCGCGGAATTCGATAATAATCTCTGCGAATTAACGTTTTGGATGTGACCTGCTACGCGAACTGGGCCAATTCATCCATTTATTGCTACCCGGTTATCATTTCCATAAGTCATCATTGCATCCAGTCTTGGGGAAGACCTATGCGTGCGCTTTCGGAAAGAATCAGATATGCCCGTGTTTTGTCCGCGACATCGCAAGCTGCACTCGCTAATGCAGTAGGTGTCCAGCGCAGTGCGGTGGCTCAATGGGAGCGCAAGGATGGTTCGCACCCTTCCATGCAGCATCTCGTCGATATTGCCGCTGCGACCGGGGTGTGCATGGAATGGTTGGGGACAGGCAGGGGGCCTATACAGCCTGAGCCGCAGGCATGGACCCAGACCATGCGGGTGGACGACTATGCCCGGGACGACATCGAGGCGCAGTGTCTAACGGGCTTGAGAAAATTGCCGCTACAACTCAGGAAGCAGATAGCATCCATGATCTCATTGGTGGCGAAGAATTTCTAACGATCGTTCGCGATGTAAATGCAGTTTCTCGTCCGGTTCGACGAAATAGAAGTTGGCGAAACCGGCGCTATGGGCCGGCAGGATGTGCGGGGTCATCGCGCGCCAGCGCTCGTCGCCGGCCAGGCTGGGCCAGTGCGCGTAAGCGTCCTTGTCCGCGTATTCCGGCAATGGCTTGACCAGGTAATCGCCGATGGATTTGTCCAGGTCCAGTTTCTTCTCCTCCACCCGTTGCATCACGGTGTAGGCGAACACGGCCTTGGTCAGCGAGGCGCCATACATGATGGTGTCCGTCCGCAACGGGTCGCCGGCGGCATTGCGCACGCCGTAGCTGCGTACCCGCACCACCTTGCCCTCGTCGATCACCGCGATCGCCAGGCCTTTGGCCTGTGTAGCCTGCATGGCGCGAGCGGCTTCGGTGTCCAGCGTCGCTTTGGTGGGAACAGCAGCATGGGCGGCCTGTAAACAAAGCAACGCGATCACGCCGGGGGGGGCAGCCGCCAAAAGTTCATCGAATCCTCCCCGATCGCAATGCGAACCTACGTGTTTTGTGTTTGCTTGCCCCCGCATGCCAGGCATTTGCGGAAATCGCCCTGCGCTCCATGATGCAGCCGGCTCAGCGGTCCGCCGCAGCCGGCGCAGCGGGGCGCCTTGCCGCTTTTCCAATTCCAGAGCCGCAGCGTGGAAATCAAACCGGTAATCAGTGCGGCCAGCAGAAATGCCGGCGGCAACCATTTCACATACGGCACCAGTGCATGCAGGCGGGACACGCCGCCGAACAACGATGTCCACAGCATGCACACCACGGCGGCCACCAGCGCCGCCAGCGCGGGCAGGTAGGCGCGCACCACCATCCAGCCGTATCGGTTCATCGCCAGCCGCCCATAGGTCCGTCGGTGCTTCCAAGTGCCGGTAGCTTACCGGGTTGTCCATCGCAAACGCAGCAGCGCGGCGCATCCCGGCGCGCCGAATCGTCATACACTCCGGGCTCCTACCGGTCTGGGGAAAACCGCGCATGAAGAAGCTCCGTCTCGGCGGCCTGGCGGCCGGAATGCTGCTGGCCTGCACCGGTTACGCACAAACGCCTGCGGCCACGCCTGTGCCCGCAGCTACCGTACTCAAGGCGGCCCACTTGTTCGACGGGCGCAGCGGCAGTCTGACTTCGCCGGGGCTGGTGGTGGTGCAGGGCAACAAGATCGTCGCCGTCGGAGCCAATGCCGAGGTTCCGGCCGGGGCCAAGGTCATAGAACTGGGCGACGCCACCCTGGTCCCGGGCTACATCGATGCCCACACCCATATTTCCTACGACCACGAAGACGACTGGGCGCAGGGTTTCTACGAAGGCATGCTGCGTTTTCCGGTGGAGCAGTCCTTCCATGCCGGCAGCAACGCCAAGGCCACGCTGAGGGCCGGGGTCACCACCGCGCGCGAAGTCGGCGCCGGCGATTTCGTGGACGTGGCGCTGCGTAACGCCATCGAAGCCGGTCTGACCGAAGGTCCGCGCATGCTGGTAGCGGGACATGCGATCGGCTCCACCGGCGGCCACTGCGACAGTTCGCCGTTTCCGCCGGAACGGGTGAAGCCGTCCGGCCCGCTGCAAGGCGTGTGCAACGGTCCCGAACAATGCCGCGAAGCCACGCGCCTGCAGATGAAGTACGGCGCCGACCTGATCAAGATCTGCGCCTCGGGCGGGGTGCTGTCCGAATCCGACCCGGTCGACGTACCGCAGCTCACCTCCGAGGAACTGCGCGCGATCATCGGCGAAGCGCACAACTGGAACCGCAAGGTCGCCGCGCACAGCCACGGCGATGCGGCCGCCAAACTGGCGGTGGAGGCGGGCGTGGATTCCATCGAACACGGCAGTTTCCTCACCACGCCAACACTGCAGCTGATGAAGCAGAAAGGCGTATATCTGGTGCCCACGCGCATGACCCAAGTGTGGGTGCTGGACAAGGCCGATACCTACCCGCCCAAGATCGGCGCCAAGGCGCGCGCGGCCGGCGCTTCGCATTCGGCCATGTTCAAGAACGCGCTGAAGATCGGTACGCCCATCGCCTTCGGCACCGATGCGGCGGTGTATCCGCACGGCATCAACGCGCAGGAGTTCGGCGACATGGTCGAACTGGGCATGTCCCCATCGGCGGCGTTGCTGACCAGCAGCCAGGGCTCGGCGAAGCTGCTGGGCATCGACAAGGAGACGGGCACGCTGGAAGCCGGGAAGTTCGCCGATATCGTCGCGGTCCCGGGCGATGTGCTGCAGAACATCCGCGCCACGGAAAAACCCTTGCTGGTGATGAAGCAGGGCGTAGTAGTCAAGCAATCCGAATAGCCAACCTGATCCCGTAGGAGCGACGCCAGTCGCGAAGCTCCGGAAAATTCCGACTCAACCGCACTCCGCAATCCTATAGAACAACATGCGCTAGGCCCTTACGCTGAGGGCGTGAGCAAATCGTCCCCATTCAATCTGAGATTGCATAAGAAGCCGGGTCACGCCGCACTGCGACGCGGCAGGGCGTCGGTCTCCGGACAGCGGTACCTGGTTACCTTTACAACGCATGGACGACAGGCCTTGTTCTCGAGCCATGCCATCGCTTTGGATGCCGCCAGGGAAATCCATGATCGGCGTTCATGGCAAAAGGCAACACTGCTGGCATGGGTCTTGATGCCCGATCACTGGCACGGATTGGTTGAACTTGGAGAAGACGAATCCTTGCCGGATCTCATGCGGGTGTTCAAAGCGAACGTATCTAGGCGGCTTCGCTTGCATTGGCCTGAACTGGGGCCGGTATGGGGGAAGTCCTTCCACGATCGTGCCCTGCGACGTGAAGAAGACGCAATCGCTTTGGCCCGATATATCGTGCTTAACCCAGTGCGTGCGGGATTGGTCTGCAAGATCGGAGATTATCCTTTCTGGAATGCGGTATGGCTCTGAGCTAGCGCCATTCTGTAGGAGCGACGCGAGTCGCGAAGCTCCGGAAAGTCGGCGTTAATAACCTGCTGTCATCCATTGATCCGTGGCGATATGTGGTGGGAGGTCTCTGAGGTGTGCGAGCTTCGCGACTGGCGTCGCTCCTACGCACGCTCAGGCCGGGGATGCGTCCCGCGCTTGCTTGCGCGCTTCGCCCAATGCCGTTTCCAGTTCCTGTAGCCGGTAAGGTTTGGGCAATACCGAAAGTCCCAGCGCTTCCGCTTTCTGCTTCGCCGCCTCCACGTGGCCGGTGGTGAGCACTACCGGAAGCCCGGGACGGCGCAACCGGATCTCCTGCGACAGGTCGATGCCGTCCAGCTGGCCGGGCATCATCACATCGGAGAACACGATGCCGAAGGATTGCCCGCCGGCCAGCGCTCCCAGCGCGGCGTCGGCGTTCTCTACGCGGGTCACTTCGTAGCCCAACGTGGCCAGCATTTCGCCGGTCAGCGCGGCCACTTCGTCGTCGTCTTCCACCAGCAGCAGCGATCCCTGCGCCTGGACCTGTTCACGGCCGGGCGTTTCGGATTCCTGCTTCTCCTCGTCGCCGACCGGCGATTTGTCGGTACGCGGCAGGTACAGGAAGACGGTGGTGCCTTTGCGCGGTTCGCTGTCGATGCGCACGGCGCCGCGCGAGGCTTTCGCGAACCCGTGCGCCTGCGCCAGTCCCAGTCCGGAACCCTTGCCGATTTCCTTGGTGGTGAAAAACGGCTCGAACACGCGCGCCAGCACTTCGGGCATCATCCCGGTGCCGGTGTCGGCGATGGACAATTCCACGTAGTCGCCGAACAGCTCCTCGTCGTTCAACGCGGGCGCGTTGCGCGCGCCGATGCGGATGGTGCCGCCGCCGGGCATCGCATCGCGCGCGTTGACCGCCAGGTTCAGCACCACCAGTTCGAGTTGGCCCGGGTCCACCTCCACCGGCCACAGCCCGCTGTCGAAAGCCACTTCCACATGCACATCGCCGCGCAGGCTGCGGTCCAGCATCTCGCGCATGCCGCCGATCTTGCGCGCCAGATTCACCGCTTCCGGGCGCAACGGCTGGCGGCGCGAAAAGGCCAGCAGCTGTCGGCTCAGGCCGGCGCCTTTTTCCACCGCCTGGCGCATGCCGGCGATCACTTTCTCCCTGCGCGCCGGCGCCAGCTCGTCCATGACTTCCAATCCGCCGGAGATCACCATCAACAGGTTGTTGAAGTCGTGCGCCACGCCGCCGGTCAATTGGCCGATCGCCTCGATCTTCTGCGCCTGCCGCACCCGCGCCTCGGCCTCGGCCAGGCGCGCCTGTTCGCTCGCGCGGTCGGTCACGTCGTATACCACCACGAACGCGCCGACCCGCTTGCCGCTGCGGTCCTTCAATGCGTTGAAACGCATGTCGTAGTGCCGCATGTCGTTGGCGGCCGAACCGAACGTCTCGGAGACATGGAAGTCCTCGCCGTTGATCGCGCGGTCCCAGAATCCGCGCATGCGTTCGCCGCGCGCGGGATCGCCTTTGAGCATCTCCAGCAGGTTGTCGCCGACCTTCGGGCGATGGCCATAGAGGCTCTCGAATTCGTCGGAATAGGATTTGTTGACCGCCAGCACGTAGTAGCACAGGTCGATGGCCATGGTATGGGTTTCGGAGAATTCCACCACGTCGGCCAGGATGTTGCGTTCGGTCACCGCATCGGCCACGCGCTGTTCCAGCGTGTCGTAGAGCTCGCGCACCGCTTCGGCGTCGGAATGGGCGCTGGTCACGTCGAAGCCTTCCATGAAGATTCCGGTTACCGCGCCCCCGGTGTCGGTGATGGGCTGGTAGACGAAGTCGACGTAACGCTCGACGCGCCGCGCGTTGGCGCCGGCGAACTCGAAGCGCGCGCCGGTGGTGGTGAAGGCCTTGCCGCTGCGGTAGACCTCGTCAAGCAGGTCGACATAGCCCTGTTTGACCGTGTCGGGCAGGGCATCGGCCACCGTCTTGCCCAGCAGGTCCTGGTTGCCGACCAGACGCATATAGGCGGGATTGACCATTTCGAATACGTGCTGCGGCCCGCGCAGCAGGGCCATGAAGCCCGGCGCCTGCTGGAACAGGTCCTTAAGCTGGTCGCGCTCGGCCAGATGATCGTGCTGGGCGAAGGGCTGTTCGCTGCTTTCCGCGCACATCACCAGTACGCCGCCCACGCCGTGCGGTGCGTCGGGTTCGTCTATGGGACTGTAGCTGCAGGTCCAGTGCGTCTCCCCGGGGGCGTCGCTACGCGTGATCGGCGCTGGCTCGTTCTCGCTCCAGACATCGCCGCGCCCCTGCATCACTTGCTCGATCCGCGGCCCGATTAAGGGCCAGATCTCTTCCCAGCATTCGTGGCCGCGTTGGCCCAGGGCGCTGGGGTGGCGCTGGGGTCCGATCGAACGGGAGTAGGCGTCGTTGTAGAACTGGATCAGCTGCGGACCCCACCAGAGCAGCATCGGGTGCCGGGCCGACAACAGCAACCGCACCGCGGCCTTCAGTTGCGCCGGCCAGGTTTCGGGAGCGCCCAGCGGCGTAGACGCCCAATCGAAGGCCCGCGTGCGCTCGCCCATTTCGCCGCCGCCTTCCAGAAAGGCGAGCGGCCGTTTCGCGGCAGCGGGCGAGATCATCGGCTTCCCCGGAAGGATCGGACGGGTCCATCTTATGCCTGACTTCCCGTGAAAAAGCCGTGTGCTGTCCACTTTCCCCTTCGCAGAAGCGGCATTTCGGACTTCAGCGCGCGAGCCGAAAATTCCTCCGGACTTCCACCGCGTTCAGCCGTGCTACTCCGCGGTGGTCGGATCGATAATGGCCAGAACTTCGGAAACGCGGTTGGCGGGAAAGCCGCCCTGTTGGGCGTGGTCGCGGACCATCTGTTCGTTCGGTGCGCGGTACAGGCAGTAGATCCTGTCGCCGGTGACGTAGCTGTGGATCCACTGGATCTGCGGGCCCATGTCGTTCAGCACGCCGCAGGAAGCCTGGGAAATGTTCTTGAGCTCCTCGGCCGACAACTTGCCGGCGCCGGGGATGTCGCGTTCGATCACGTATTTGGGCATGAGGGCGGCTCCACATGGTTGGTTCCTCCTGTAACGGCGCACGGTGATTGGTTCGGCCACACGGGCGATGCGATCGCGGTGCTGCCGATCAGGGTGCTGCCGATCAGTGCCGAATGGCAGGATCGTCCGTCGGCAGCAATTGCCAGGTATTGCGGCCGGCGCTCTTGGCGGCGTACAGGGCCGCATCGGCCGCGGCGGTCAGGTTCTTGGCTACGGCCGGGTGCGCCGAATACGCGATGCCGATGCTGGTGGTGACGTGCAAAGTGGTTCCCTCCACCACGATATCTTCGCTCATCGCCTCGATCAGCTTGCCGGCGATCGCCTCGGCGGTTTCCGGCACCGACAGATCCTCGATCAGCACCACGAATTCGTCGCCGCCCAGCCGCGCCACCAGATCGCCCGAGCGCACGCATGCGCTGAGGCGTTGGCCGAACACGCGCAGCACTTCATCGCCCGCCGCATGTCCGTGGGTGTCGTTGACCTGCTTGAAGTGATCGATGTCCATGTACATCAGCGCTACCGCCAGCCCCTGCCGCCGCGACCGCCCCAGCGCATGCGTCAGCCGCTCGTCGAACTGGCGCCGGTTGGCCAGGCCGGTCAGGCTGTCGAGATGCGCCTGCGCTTCCAGTTCGTCTCGGCTCGCCTTCAATGCCTGCTCGGCGGCCACGCGCTGTGAGACATCGCGACCGGCGAAAATGATGTCCGTGGTATCGCCGTCCGCACTGGGGATCGACCGCGCCGCGGCCTCCATCCATACGTAATGCCCGTCCTTGTGGCGCAGGCGATAGATCGCGGTCACCGGATGGCCCGATGCGAGCACCGAGGCGATCGTTTGTTGCTGCACGGCGTAGTCTTCGGGGTGCACCAGGACCTGATTGGGTTTGAGCAGCTCGGCCGGTTCCCAGCCCAGCACGTCCCGTGCCGACGGCGAAACGTAGAGCCTTTGTCCGTCCGCCCGCATCCGCACCACGACATCGTGCGAATAGTCCGCCAGCATCCGGTAGCGCTGTTCGCTCTCGCGCACGCGGGCCGTCAGCCGCGCGCGTTCGGCCATGCTCAGCGCCACCGGAAAACTCATCAGACAGGCGGTGCCGACGAACAACTGAAGCAGGATGGTGCGCTGGACAAGGCTGCTCTCATCCACCAAGGCCAGCGGCCCATGGCCCAGCGCGGTGGCGATGCCGCCGATGATGGCCAGCAGCGAAATGCCGACCACAACGCCGGCGAAGCGATGCCGGAAAACCCCGTACAGCAACGGCGGATAGACCAGGAACAACAGTGGATAAGCGGACTGGTAGAACACCGCGCCGCACACCGCAGCGATCAGCAGCATGTCGGCCAGGAAAAACCAGCGCCGCCCGGGAACGTCGCTCAGGCCGATGCCCTTGCGGTGGGCCACCAGCGTCAGCGTCGCCACGATCACCATGCCGACCACATGCGCCGAATACCAGATCAGGAAAGCGGTCAGGAACGGCGTGTGGGAAGTGGCGGACACCACTGCGCTGGCCAGCAGGCCGGAGACGGCGCAGGCCGCCAGCGTACTGCTGGTGGCGATGCCTCCCAGGCCGAGCCAACGCGTGGGATTGCCGACATCCGGGACCAGCCGCCGGACCGCGCTGGCGACGATCAGCACTTCGAGCAGATTGAAAGCGCCGAACGCGAAGCCGGAGCCCACGCTGTCGCCGGACAGCAGCCGCACCGCAAGTTCGGCGCCGAAACCGGCGCCCACATAGCCCGGCCAGAGTGCGGTCCGGCGCGACAGCAGCCAGCCGACGAATATGCCGCTGCTTACCCATACCGCGGAAACCTCGCCGGGCAGGCGCGTGACGTTCAAAGACACCCCGGCCGTGGCGCCGATCAGCAACGCCATGAGTGCCCGGTCCCGCCAGAGCCGGATGCGATGCGATTGTGAGGACGTGTCGTCGTTCAACAGTGGACATCCTGCCCAGTGCGGCACCGGAAGCTTATCGGGGCGCATGTGAGCGCATGTGATGGCCGGAGTCCACGGGGATTGCGGGGAAGTGCGGCTTCCATCACTTCACCTGCTGCGGCGCGACATATAAAGGCCCGGCACATAAAGGCCCGGCACATGAAAAAGCCCCGCCTGGGCGGGGCTTTTCTGTTGCGACTCGTCGCCGGCACGGACTCAGTAGCCCAGCGCCTGCGAGATCAGGCCGCTGGCGACTTCCACCAGCAGATAGCGGTCGTCTGCAGGGCGTACCCAGCGATAACCGCGCGGCGGCGCGGCCAGATGGTAGCGACGGTAGTCGGTCACGTAATAGCGCGGTTGCAGATAGACCACCGGGGCGTGCATGCCGCGACGATAACCGTGCTTGACCTGGCCCAGATGGCGGCCGTTGTCGTGACCACGGTCGTCATAGCGGCGGTCGTAGCGGTCGTCGTCATCGCGGTCGCGGCGGTCGTTGTAACCGTAGCGGTCGTCGTCGTAGCGGTCGTGCTTGTCCTTGTCATGATCGCGCGCCATGGCCGCGGCGGAAGACAGCAGCAGGACGGCGATGGACGTGGTGAGCAGCAGTCGTTTCATGATGGGACTCCCTGTGGGGTTGGTGCATGGCAAGGCTAGGCGTGCTTGCCTGAACAGGGATCTTTTTTGCTGACGATTGACCGCGCATGCGTTCAGGTTCGAGGATGGCAGCCCCGCTCTGCCTGCGTTTGCGCTGGAGAACCCCATGCCGTTCGTACGAATCGATCTTCTGGAAGGCAAGTCCGCCGATTACCTGGCCGGTCTCGGCGAGGTCGTCTACGAAGCGATGCGAGCGACGTTGAATGTGCCTGCCGACGACCGCTTTCAGGTCATCGCCCAGCACAAGCCTGGCACGCTGTTCATCGATGGGCGTTATCTGGGCATCCAGCGCAGCAGCGAATGCGTGCTGATCCAGGTCACCCTCAATGCCGGACGCAGCGTGGAAATGAAGAAGGACTTCTATCGAGCGGTCGCCGACGGCCTGCATGCGCGGCTCGCTTTGCGCAAGGAAGACGTGTTCATCAATCTGGTGGAAGTGGCGAAAGAGAACTGGTCGTTCGGCAACGGCGAGGCGCAGTACGCGGATCCTTGAGCGATCGGCTGCCGATCGCCGCCCAGGCCGCCATGCGGACGCATGGCGGTCATCGCACCGCATGCGCTAACGCGCGCGCGGCTTTACCGCAGGCGCGGATTTGAGCACCTCGCCTTTCTGGGCCGGGGCCACGGTCTGCAGCACACGGGTCACGCCCAGTTTTTCCACTTTGCCGCCGGATTTCTCGTAATCGGCAATATCGCTGGCGATACGCTCGCTTTCCAGGCGCTTGTGCGGATTGCCATCGCTGCCGGCGGGCGGTCCCTTGGGGGTCGGTCCCTTGCCGCTGGTTTTCTTCGCTTTCATCAATCCCCTCCTGCGGGGTGGCGGAAGCCTCATGCCTCCAGATCGGAGGCCGCCAATTGCGACTTCCACCCCCACTATGCGCCTTTAAGCGGCAGGAGGGTGTGATCGCAGTGCCGGCGAAAACCCGGGCCAGGCAACTGCTTCCGGCCAATACCGCCTCGCGGCCCGTCCTGGCGCGCACAAATGCGGTCCGGGGAACCGTTTCCGCAACAGCGCTTTCCACAAGCGGTACGGGCTGGTTCAGCGCCGCCGGCTCTTCTCGCCGCTGGAGCCGTGTTGTCTAATCGGCGCGGGGATTCGAAGCAAGGACAGGGGCGGAATGAAAAGCCGGATGCGATGGGCGGGCTTGGGGTTGCTGTGCGTGGCGGCAACGGCGCAGGCGCAGGTCGACCTGGAGCCGTTTTTGAAACGGGACATGATCAGCGCATTGAAGATCTCGCCGACCGGCGAGTACTACGCGATGACGGTACCGATGGAGGACCGCACGGCGCTGAGCATCCTGCGCCGCAGCGACAGGAAACTGACGGCCAAAGTAAGCGGCGTCAAGAATTCGCTCGTCGACGATTTCTGGTGGGTCAACAACGAGCGCCTGGTGATCAGCATGGCCGAGAAATTCGGCAGCGAGGACCAGCCCGGCCTGACCGGGGAGCTGCACGGCATCAACGCCGACGGCAGCGATTCGAGGCGGTTGTTCGCGCGCTTCGGCGTGGGAGGCGGGGATCCGGTGCCGATGGCCGCTTTCATGGTGGACACGTTGCGCGGGGACGATAGCAACGTGTTGATCAGCGTGCGTACGTTCGACAAGAATCCGGTGACGCGTGTGGAGAAGCTGGATGTCTATACGCGCAAGCGCGTGCGCGTGGCGACGGCGCCGTTGCGCGGCGCGCGGTTCGCTTCGGACGCGGCCGGGGTAGTGCGTTTCGCCCAAGGGGCGGACAACCAGAACAACAGCAAGCTCTATTACCGCGAAGACGACAAAGCCGAATGGCGTTTGCTCAACGACGAAGCGCAGACCCACCGCCGCGAATGGCCGTTGGGACTGTCGGAGGATGGCGCGAGCGCCTATCTGCAGGCCGAGAACAACGAAGGCACCGACGCCATCGTGGTCATGGACCTGGCCTCGGGCTCGCGTACCGAGAAGCTGCGGGATCCGGCGGTCGATCCCTATTCGGTCATCCACGATCGCAGCGATTGGATCCCGATCGGCGCTTTCTTCATGCACGAACGCATGCAGACCCGTTTCTTCGACAATCAATCGAAGACCGCCAGGCTCTACCGCACGCTGGAGAAGGCGTTCCCGGGAAATGCGGTGCATGTGACCTCCTCCACCGCCGACGGCAAGCTGCTGGTATTCAGGACCTGGAGCGATACCAGTCCCGGCGACTACTACCTCTACGATGCCGAAGACCGCCGCGCCGATCTGATCTTCAGCCAGCGCAGCTGGTTCGATCCCGAACATATGGCTCCCTTGCGGGCCATCGAACTGAAGGCGCGCGACGGCTTGACGCTGCGCGGTTATCTGACCGTGCCCAGGGGCGCCGAGGCGAAGAACCTGCCGATGGTGGTCGTGCCGCACGGCGGTCCGTACGGCGTTTTCGACGAGTGGGGCTTCGACGACGAAGCGCAGATGCTGAGCCAGGCCGGCTACGCGGTGCTGCGCGTCAACTTCCGCGGTTCCGGCAACTACGGCAGGAGCTTCCTCGGCGCGGGCGCACGCGAGTGGGGTTTGAAGATGCAGGACGATGTGACCGACGCCACCCGCTGGGCGATCGCGCAGCAGATCGCCGATCCCCGGCGCATCTGCATCTATGGGGCCAGCTACGGCGGTTACGCCGCGCTGGCCGGAGTGAGCAAGGAACCCGACCTCTACCGCTGCGCCGTCGGCTACGTGGGCGTGTACGACCTGACCATGATGCATAGGGTCGAATCGCGCGAAAGCACCTCCATGCGCAACTGGACCGCGGACTGGCTGGGCGAACGCGATTCGCTGGCGGCGGTATCGCCGACCAGCAACGCCGCGCGCATCAAGACGCCGGTGTTCCTGGCCGCAGGCGGCGAGGACGAGACCGCGCCCATCGCCCACAGCAAGCGCATGGAAAAAGCCTTGAAATCCGCCGGCGTCCCGGTCGAGACGCTGTATTTCGACACCGAAGGCCACGGCTTCTACACCGAACCGCACCGGCGCGAGTTCTACACCAAACTGCTGGATTTCCTGAGCCGCAACCTTGGCGGCGCCAAGGCCAAGTAGCTCAGGCGCCCACGCGCCTGCGTACCGCGTCGATGTCGCGCACCGGCCGCACCTCGATGCAGCCGGTCGCGGCCCAGGGGAATTCGGCGGCGATGCGTACCGCTTCGTCGATGTCCGCGGCTTCGACCAGATTGAAGCCGCCCAGGATTTCCTTGGTTTCCGCGAACGGACCGTCGACGACGCTGGTGCGGCCGTTGCGGATGCGCACGGTCTTGCCGGTGGAGGCGGCTTCGAGCTGCATGGATTGCTTCAGCTTGCCTTGGGCGCGCAGCTCGTCGGCGTGGACGAAACAGCCGTGCATGGTGCGGTCGAACTCTTCGGCGGGCATCGCGCCGACCAGCGATTCGTCGTTGTAGATCAGGACCAGGAACTGCTGCATGGCGGCCTCCGCGTAAGGGCTGCCACAAGTACCGGTTGCCCGGCGCCAGGTCAAGCTGCGCCTGCGCAGGGATTCATATTCCCGTATCCGGGACAGCCATGGTGGCCCGGCTCCGGTAGGATTCACGCACTTCATCGCACCGATGCGGGAGCGCCGTGCAGTCCATCATCTCCATCAACAAGCTAAGCAAGACCTACGCCTCGGGCTTCCAGGCGCTCAAGTCGGTGGATCTGGAGATCCGCAAGGGCGAGATCCTGGCCCTGCTGGGCCCCAATGGCGCCGGCAAGACCACGCTGATCAGCATCGTCTGCGGCATCGTCAATCCCAGCTCCGGCAGCGTGACTGCCGACGGCCATGACATCGTGCGCGACTACCGCGCCGCGCGCAGCAAGATCGGGCTGGTGCCGCAGGAGCTGTCCACCGATGCGTTCGAGACGGTATGGGCCACGGTCAAGTTCAGCCGCGGCCTGTTCGGCAAACCGCCCAATCCGCAATATCTGGAGAAAGTCCTGCGCGATCTGTCGCTGTGGGACAAGAAGGACAGCAAGATCATGACCCTGTCCGGGGGCATGAAGCGGCGCGTCTTGATCGCCAAGGCGCTGTCGCATGAGCCGACCATCCTGTTCCTGGACGAACCCACCGCCGGCGTCGACGTGGAGCTGCGCCGCGACATGTGGCAGATGGTGCGCAACCTGCGCGAGAGCGGGGTGACCATCATCCTGACCACTCACTACATCGAAGAGGCCGAGGAAATGGCCGACCGCATCGGCGTGATCAGCAAAGGCGAACTGATCCTGGTCGAGGACAAGCACGTGTTGATGCGCAAGCTGGGCAAGAAGCAGCTGACCCTGCAGTTGCAGACTCCGCTGCAGCGCCTTCCCGAGGAATTGTCCGGACTTGCGCTGGAACTGACAGACGAAGGCCACGCGCTGGTCTACACCTTCGACACGCAGACCGAGGAAACCGGGATCGCCGCGCTGCTCAAGCGTCTGGGCGAGCTGGGCATCGACTTCAAGGATCTGCATTCCAGCGAGAGTTCGCTGGAGGAGATCTTCGTCAGTCTGGTGCATGGCGGCAAGCAGGAGGCACGCGCATGAGCACGCTGCTCAATTGGCACGCCATCCGCGCCATCTACCGCTTCGAAATGGCGCGAACCTTCCGCACGATCACTCAGTCCATCGCTTCGCCGGTGCTGTCCACCTCGCTGTATTTCGTGGTGTTCGGCGCGGCCATCGGTTCGCGCATGGGCGATATCGACGGCATCAGCTACGGGGCCTTCATCATTCCCGGCCTGATCATGCTGTCGCTGCTGAACGAAAGCATTTCCAACGCTTCGTTCGGCATCTACATGCCCAAGTGGGCGGGCACCATCTACGAGCTGCTGTCGGCGCCGGTGTCCTACATCGAAGTGGTGATCGGCTATGTGGGGGCGGCGGCCAGCAAGTCGCTGATTCTTGGCATCCTGATTCTGGTCACCGCGCGCATCTTCGTGCCTTACGAGATCGCGCACCCGTTCTGGATGCTGTGCTTCCTGCTGCTGACCGCGGTGACCTTCAGCCTGTTCGGTTTCATCATCGGGCTGTGGGCCGACGACTTCCAGAAACTGCAGGTGATCCCGCTGATGGTGGTGACGCCGCTGACCTTCCTGGGCGGCGCGTTCTATTCCATCAGCATGCTGCCGCCGGTGTGGCAGAAGATCACGCTGTTCAATCCCGTGGTCTATCTGATCAGCGGATTCCGCTGGAGCTTCTACGGCGTGGCCGATGTGAATGTGGGCATCAGTCTGGCCGCCATCCTCGGCTTCCTGGCGCTGTGCCTGGCTGTGGTGTGGTGGATCTTCAAGACCGGATGGAAGCTGAAATCCTGAGCTGCTGCTGGAGCTTCGTAGGTCGGGGCTACGCCCCCGACACATGGAAATCCGAAACCACCCGTGCGTTGGGGGCGTAGCCCCGACCTACTCATGGCTCTTGGCGCTGTTCGCGTGACAGCGCCCGCTGGATATCCTCCAGCCCATGCCCGCGCGTCTCGATGCCGCTGCGCAGCAGCATCACGCCCGAAACCGCCATCGGCAACGCGATCAGCAGCGCCGACAGCAGGAAGTTCTCGAAAAAGCCGACCACGCCCAGGCCCGCGCCCAGAATGCCGCCGAACTTGGAGCTGGCCGCGACCACGCCCGAGCCGGTCGCGCGCAGATGCACCGGATAGATTTCCGCCGCATAGGGGATCAGCATCGCGATCACGCCGCTGACGCTGATCAGCAACGCGGCGGTGGCCACGACGGTAGCGGTCGCCGACTGCAGCTGCATCCAGCTCATCGCGCAGAACGCCAGCAGCGACAGCGTGGTCAAGGCGATGAACAGCACCAGTGCGCGGATGCTGCTCCAGTGGTGGTAAAGCCACACCACCACGGCGATGCCGGGCAGCGCCAGGATCGCCGAACGCGCCAGCAACGCGCTTGCGCCCTTGGCGTCAACGCCCAGTTCCACCAGATTGGTGGGCAGCCACAGCAAGAAGCCGAAGTTCGCCAATCCCCACGCCACGCCGCAGACCAGCAACCCCCAGGTGATGCTGGCATGGCGGCCGCGCAGCAGCTGGCGCATGCCCACCACCGGATGCTGTTCGTCGATCACGCTGCCGGCCGCATCGGGAGAGTCGTCCGCCTCGATCGCGGCAGGAGACGCGCCGGAGAATTTCTTCAACACCGCGCGCGCTTCGTTCTCCAGCCCCGCGTTGGAAAGGAAGCGCGGCGATTCGGGGATCCAGCGGTTTAGGAACACGATCAGCGCGCCGGTCGGCAGGCCCAGCAGCCACAGCACGCGCCAGCTGAACATCGGTTCCAGGATGGCCGCCGCGCCCGAGGCGAGCAGGTAGCCGGCGGAAGTGCCGATGCCGCCCAGAGCCACCAGCAGCCAGCCGCGGTGCGCGGCGGGAATAGTCTCGGCCATCAGGGTGAAGGCGATGGGCAGCAGGCCGCCCGCCGAAGCGCCCATCAGGAAGCACATGGCCAGGTTCCAGTTGAAACTGGGCATGGCCCCGCAGATCGCCGTGCCCATGAACATCAGCGCCGACAGCAGGATCGCCGCGCGGCGTCCGAACAGATCGCCCATCCGCCCCCATAGCACCGAACCCACGGTAGTGCCGGTCAGCGCGAACAACGCCAGCAGGCTGGCCTTGGCCTTGGTGATCTCGTACTCGGCGCTCATGCCGGGCATGACGAAGCCGAGCGTGGCCGGCTTCATCACATCCACCGCCAGCGCCACGATCAGCACGATCACCAGCGTCCAATGCTCGCGATTGAGCGGAACGCCGTCGGCGATATGGAAATAGCGGTGGTCGCGCGCGCCCTGCGCGGTGTTGCGCATCTGCTCCATGCGCGGCATCAGCCCGTACATGGACAGCGCCAGGCCGACCGGGATCAGCGCCATGCCGATCCACATCTCGGTGCTCATCGGCATGCCGACCATCTGCCAGTGCGTATGCTGGCCCATCATGAACATCGGCACGTGGGCCAGGACACCGGCCAGCACCAGCAGGCACCCGAACCAGAACGCGAACGGGTGGTGGAACGAGATGCCGCTGGTTTTCATGGGATTAGCTGCGCCCGAGGTGCGCGCAGCCTAGCAAATGGCGAGGCCCGCACCGGCGGAGAACGGCGCTTTCAGGCGATATCGCGGTAATACGCGACCACTTCGCCCTTGACCTTGATGGTCATCGGGTTGCCGCGGCGGTCCTTCGACTTGCCGACCTGCACGCGTATCCAGCCCTCGCTGACGCTGTATTCCTCCACGTTGTCGCGCTCGATGCCGTTGAAACGGATGCCCACGCCACGGTCGATGGCGGTCGCGTCGTGGAAGGGGCTGGCGGGATTGATGGCCAGATGGTCGGGAGGCGTGTCGGACATGGTGGCGGGTCAACGAAGTCAAAATGAGGAACGACAGGATAAACGAAGCAAAGAGGAACGACGTGGGGTGGGCCAGGGCCCACCCTACGGTTGCGTGGCTTGCGTCTTGGCGTTGCGGATCACCGCGCGCACCAGTTCGCGGTCGGTGTGGCGGGAAATCGCTACCGCCCCCAGCCGCAGCGCCTGTTCGCGCAGTTCAACAGTCACGTCGTAGTGCGCGCCGCTGGTCTTGTCCTGGAAAGCGCGCCGCGGCATGCCCAGTTGCGCGGCCATGGCGTGCAGTTCGTCCAGCGTGTCGGCCATCAGATGCGCCCAACGCTGGCCGCGCCACCAGGTCACCGCATCGTCTACGTAAACGGTCATGCGGCCAGTTTTCCATAATTGCCGGGCATCCGCGAACGATAGCTTTCCGGGGCCGATTGGAGTCGGATGGGGAAACGCTTTCCAAGTCGCCCGCCAAGCGCCACTATCGATGCCCGAATCCGTTTTCCCCAGCTGCCGCCATGGCCATGCCCGACAACGAAGCCGACTACGGCGACAACGAAGCCGATCCCCAGGACCTCGAGGAAGCCGACGAACTGACCACCGAGGCGCTGGTCTGGCAGTTGCTGCTGCTGGTCAATCCCGGCGACGAGGAAACCGCCCTGCGCCAGTTTTCGCATTACCGCGAGGCGCTGCAGGAAGCCGGTGAAGAAGCCGAGCCGGTGTGGGTGCTGAAGGATGCGATCGATTGGACCTCCGGCTTCTTCGTCGACTGGAAGGACAAGGAGTCCTTCATCGACAGCGTCACCGAGCTGGTGCGGCGCTGGAACCTGGAGATCGACTGGGGCGGCGATCCTTCGGACGAGGATTTCCTGGACGGCACCGATGTGCCGGCGCTGATGTCCACCGCCTACGACCGCCTGCGCGAACACGGCTACACCCTGTGGACCTGGGATACGGGCAGCGACAGCTATGGCGGCTGGATCACCTCGAGCCGCGACGAAGAAGCCATGCGGCTGGTGGCGGTGGCGCTGAACATCGAGCTGCGTCCGGGCAGCGATTCGTTCTAGCTGCCCGGCGAGCGTGCTGCCTGCGATGCGTTGGCCGCCCGATCGGCGGGCTTACAAGCATCGCAGGCAGGACTCCGCCGCAGGCGTGCGGATTGCTCTTCTTGCTACTCTTCCTCGTCGCCGCCGATATGCAGGTCGTGGTTGGCGCATGTGTTCATGGACAAACTCCTGGTGAGAGGTCGCCGGCGAGCGGAATTGCCGCCGGTCCCGCTTTGTAGGCGCGCAACCGTTAATCGGTTGCGACGGACGCGCTATGTTTTCTTTACACCTCGCTGTCGATCCGGCCGCGGCCGGCTCAACTCTTGCGCAGGCGCGGTTTGAACGGGCCAGCGCAACGGATGTGGGATTCGATGTGCATCCGCGCCAGTTCCAGATAGTTGGTCTTGGGGCCGCTGCCGCTGCCGTGCACTTCGCCCAGATACTCGCCATCGGCCCATACCCTGCCGACCCATTCGGCTTCCGCCTCGCCGATGGTCAGGGAGACCGTGTAGCGCATGTCCTTGTCGTCCAGGTTCTTGCAGCCGTAGACCATGGGGAACTGGGCGATGAACACGGTGTCTTCCGCCAGCCGTGTCAGGTGCTGGCGGGTGCCCTCGACGATCTTCTTGCGCGCATGTTCGACCACCGTATCGACCGCATTGCGGACGTATTCGGACCGTTCCATGAAAGGGTCTATCGCTTCGGCCGGGTGGTAGGCGTTCTTCTTGATCCAGTCGATGAACGCCATTTCCAGCTCAACGGAGCCGGCTTTGAGCTTCTGGTTCATGCAGTGCTACTCCAGGATGCCGCGCGCCGCTCCCAGAAGCGCGATGGCGGCAACGCGAGGAGCCCGATTGTGTGGAACAAAATGTTAAGGACATGCGAGCGCAGCCAGGGAGTATTGCGATCCGGCGGAATTCCCGCCGTCGCGTTCAGCGCTTGAGCCGCACCATGCTCTGCAGCAGATGCTCCATGATCGTCGGCATGTCGCCGCATTTTCCCATGTGAACGGGCGAGGTCTGGATGATTGAACTGCGTTTGGCGGTGAGCCAGTGGAAGCGCGCGCGCTGCGGCAGTAGGCCGATGGGCCCGGCGCCCGGTCCGCCGCGGCAGATCGCGGGAATGGTATCCAGATGCCGGCGCAGCGATTCCATGTCCAGGTCGGGCGCAAGCGCCAGCACGCGGGCTTCGTCCAGTTCGATGCGCGCTTCCAGGTAACGCGAAGCTTCGCAGGAAAGGATCACGCCGACATTGACGAATTCCTCGCGCTCCACCCGCGGCACCACCCGGACCACCGCATAGTCGTAATGGTTGTTGCCGGGATTATCGGCGCGCATGGATCGCCTCCTGCACGAAAGACTGGCGCTCGTCCAGGCGCCGCAACAGATACTCCACATAGGCGGCGCGTTGCGTGGCCGGGTCGGCGAAGGCGTCGGCATTGAGCAGCCAGCCGTCCGGCACCTGCGCCACGATGCCCTGCAGGACGTTGCGGTCGAGCTTCGCCGCAAGCGCCGCGTCCGCTTCGGGCAACGCCGCCGCCCACGGCAGCAGCACGTGGTCCTTGATCAACTTGAACGGATTGCCGGCATTGGCGCTGCCGCCGTCCCAGCCATGATGGAAATACAGCGCCGCGCCGTGATCGATCAGGTGCAGCCGCCGGTGCCACATCAGCAGGTTGGTGTTGCGCGGCGTGCGGTCGACGTTGCTGACATAGGCGTCGAACCAGACGATCCGCGAGGCGAGTTCCTCCGAAGGTTGCTCGGCCAGCGGATCGAAGTTCACCGCGCCCGGCAGGTAGTCCAGGGCCAGGTTCAAGCCTGCGCTTTCCCGGATCAGGTGCTGGATTTCCGGGTCCGGTTCGGTGCGCGCCAGCTCGGGATCCAGTTCCAGCAGCACGATCTCGGGGATGGGCAGATCCAGCGCGCGGGCGATTTCCCCCGCGATCAGCTCGGCCACCAGCGCCTTCGCGCCCTGGCCGGCGCCGCGGAACTTGAGCACGTACATGCCTTCGTCGTCGGCCTCGACCACGGCGGGCATCGATCCGCCTTCGCGCAGCGGGGTGACGTAGCGGGTGGCGGAGACGGTGCGCAGCGGCATGCGGCTAGGATACCGGCTCTGGCCAGCGGGATGTCGGGAAAAGAACAGCATTGCCGCCGTGCAGGCGCATCGTGCAGGCCGCATCCCTGTGAAGAAAGCGGCGGTACCGGCAAGCCCGTAAGCATCATCGTTCTTCGTCATCCCAGCGAAAGCTGGAATCCATCTTGATTTTGCTTTTTTTGCTTCCGCAAAGAAAATACGAACGGAAAAGGTATGGAAAAGGTATGGCCGAAATAGGTCCCAACTTTCGCTGGGATGACGGATGAGGTGATGCTTAGGCCAAGAGCAGCCGAGCAAGCTCGGCACTACAAGGCCAACGACGCTCCACTGCGGCGGGCACTCGCCTGCGCCGCGGCTATCGTTGCATCAGCGCGCGCTGAGCTCTGCTTCCGGTTTGAATTCTCGGCGCAGCCAATCGTCCAGCAGGCCTTTTTCGTAACGCAGCGGATCGCTGTTGCTCAGCATGCTGTTGCCCATGAGGAACGCGGTGTCGACCAGCTTGCGTTCGCCCTGGTCGATGACATTGCCTTGTGCGTCCGTGCGCTTGAAGGTCAGCGAGATACGCGGCGGGTAGATGTCGCGCACGAAGCGCGTGTCCTGCAGGTTGGGTCCGCGCCAGGGCTCGTACTGGCCGGCGCGCTTGATGTCGGTAATGGTGACCTGCAGTCGCTCGCCGGGCGGCAGCTTCTTGGCGGCGCTATTCTGCAGATACTGGGCCAGTTGTTCGACCCAGTTGCCGCGCTTGGCTTCCCAGCGGTTGCCGCTGTAGCGGATATCGGAGAACTGCGCGGGATCGGTCCAGTCCACGCTGACCGGGCCTTCGGCGGGCAGACTGCGCGGGGCGTCAGGATCGGTCACGTTGCGCGACTTGGCGGCCACCGGACCGGCGAGGAACAGCGCCAGCAGGATGCCTGCGAACAGGGAAGATGTTTTCATGGGGATGACTCCGTTGACGGGAACATTGCGGGAGCGCACGGCGGCAACGCGATTCTGCTCTCCTCGGCTTCCCATACGCGGCAAACCCCGGATTCGTTGCGCCGCCGTTGCGCCGCGTTCAGCGGAGCGGCGCGCCGTCAGCCCGCGGAGCCCGCCTCCGCACCGCCGCGATGCAGAGGATCGGGCAGCGCCGCCCCTTGTTCGGTGAAACCCAGCGATACCGAATTGAGGCAATGGCGCTCGCCGGTCGGCGGGGGGCCATCCGGGAAAACGTGGCCCAGGTGGCTGCCGCAGCGCGCGCAGACGATTTCGGTGCGGATCATGCCGTAGCTGGTGTCGCGGAGGGTCTTCACATGCGCATCGTCGTAGGGCTTGAAGAAGCTGGGCCAGCCGGTGCCGGAGTCGAACTTGGCGCTGGACCGGAACAGCGGAAGCCCGCACAGCCGGCAGGTGTAGACGCCCTCCAGCTTGTTGTCCAGGAAGACGCCGCAGAAGGCCGCCTCGGTTCCGTGCTCCAGCAACACCCGGCGCTCTTCGCTGTTCAGGCCATCGATCAGCTGCTGGCGCTGGGCGGGGCTGGGCGGGGCGAGGTCGAATGCGCTCATGCGGGACTCCTGGTCGAGGTTGAAGTTTGCAGGGTCGGATATTCGCTGCGCGCGAAGGCCCATGAAGCCTGCCTGGCTGCGATATGGGGATGCGCTGGCCCTATTTCCACAGAGATACCGCTTTGGAAATCAGGAGCGATCTTAATCCCGTTTGTGGTGAGCCTGTCGAACCATGCTTTTTGAAGGGAAAACGAGCTATCGCGAATTGACGCGGATCGCACAGAGCATGGTTCGACAGGCTCACCAAGAACGGGATCTTCGACAGGCTCGCCACGAACGGGATTTTGGGCAGGCTCAACGCCAACGGGTTGCTGACGCCGCTGCTCAGCCTCCCACGCCGAACCTTCGCAACAATGCGTACACGAGTACGCTGGAAGCCACGCACAACCCCATGGCGATGCCGAACCCATGGGCGCTTTGCAGCAAGGGCAGGTTCTCCATGTTCATGCCGAACACGCCCACCACCAAAGTGGGCGGCAGCAGCAGTGCGGTGACCACGGACAGCACGAACAAATGCCGGTTGGTCTGTTCGGCCAGTTTCGCGGCTACTTCGTCCTGCAGCAGCCGTGCACGCTCATGCAGCGTGGCCACGTCGCTGTCCAGTTCGTCGAAGCGCTGCGACAGCCGCGTAGCTGCGGGCAGCAGTGCGTGCGAAGAAGCGGCGGCGTAGCGCTGCTCGAATTGGCGCAGCACCCGCCGCAGCGCGGTCAGCGGGCGGTGCATGTGCACGGCCTGGCGCCGCAGCAAGGCCAGGTCGCGGCGCTCCTCGCCGATGCGGTCGGCGAGTACGCGGTCCTCGATATGGTCCAGCTCCTCGCCCAGCTCCAGCGTGGCGTGGGCGACGGAGGCGGCGAACTGTTCGACGATGGCTTCCAGCACTTCCGCCGCCGAATCGAAGCGCACGCCGCCACGCACATGCTGGCGCACCTGTTCCACCGAGCGCAGCGCATGGCGCCGCGCGCTGACGATCAAGCCCTCGGCCAGCGCGAAATGCAGCCAGCCCACCTCGGTGTCGCCGCGGGCGAAGGATTGCTTGCTGTGATCGCTGCCGCGCTGGTGGCGCCAGTCCACGAACACGCCGTACGCAGTGTCGCCTTCGAGATGCAGGCTGACATGGGTGTCGTGCGAGAGCAGCGCTTCGCTGGCCGCCTCGGGCAACTGCAGCTGGGCAATGGCCTGGGCCGTACGCGCGTCGCTGGTGTTGAAATGCAGCCATAGCCAAGGGTGGCTGGCCCGCACGGCAGCCAGTGCGGCGGGAGTCAGCATCTCCACTTCCAGACCGTGGGCGCTGCCTTCGGTATCGAAGGCATAGGCCCACACCAGACAGGGCATGCCGTTGAAGGGAGGGGCTTCAGCGGTGGGGACGAGCATTTGGAGGCGGACCCGGCTTCCAAGACAGTCTGGTGACAGGAAAGCTACGCGGGCGTCATGCCAGTTTTGTGACAAGGGAGGTTTTGCCCGCTTCGGCCGGAGCGCAGCCATGAAAAGGGGACGGCCGTGGCCGTCCCCTTGAGTGAGGCGCAAACGACGACGAGGACACCTGCGGCATCGGTCCGCTGCCTGGCGCGGACCGCGCCGATGTCCATGGCCATTGCGTTAGGCATGCCGTGTTTTCCTGCAGGAACATCGCCATCGCGCCGGCGGTTGGCGCGGCGGGATTGCATTGCGTTCGCGGCGCTTCATACCGCCGAAACACGGGTAATCGAACTCACATTATCAGCGAAGAATTCATGGCTATAGCCTCGGTCGTTCTCAAAGCACGAACGCAGGGTTCGTCGGTTCGTGCGGATAGGCGCCGAGCGTGTCAATAGAATGACATTCTCTTTCTATGGGCGGTCATAGGCACTAGGAGTGGGCCTCGAAGGCGGGGCTCGCATACATGCTTATTGCGGCTGCTGAACATGCTGCGAACCAGGATGGGCGATGGCTAGAAATTCATCAGGAAAAAAAGATAGCTATGGAGCTTGGCTTTTGACGAAAGTGTTCGATGAGTTGACAGGAAATTATTTTGGGAATGCAACGACTGATAACCAGATGAAGCCCCTCATAAGTGAGCGCCCCCGTATATCTGACGGAGGTATTCATTGTGCCGAAGAATTCGATGGATCCAGCGGCGCCGGCTTTGATTAGAGAGCAATTTTTGTAGGGAATGCTTTGCAAGCGAGTCAGGACGGCAAAGCGGGCCGACGAAGGCAGGGCCCACGCGCGGGGACTCCAAGTGACTGATCCGTTCCATCTCGCGTTTTGGCCTGCGATGTCATCGCGTGTCTACTGCTGTCAGAACGAGCTCTGTTGATCATGGCCTGGCCTGGCGCGTCGGTGACGCGATCATTATCGGCGGCACGATTGCCGTGACGGTCTTGAGCGAAGTCGGAAATCAGGTGCGGGTCGGCATCGCGGCTCCGTTCGAGGCGCCCGTGCACCGCGAGGAGATCTATCGCCCTATCCGGGACAATGAGCCCGAGGAGAACCATTGATGAATCCAGCGCAGAAATCTTGTTCCGGATTGGTGCCGCAGCGTGTCCAAGAGGTTGACCTTATGTCCATGGATGACGTTAGCCTGGCGCTCGTCAGATTTTCGGGGTATGGCGTTGAGCCCTATCCCAAGGAGGACGCGGCACGGATTGAAAAGGAGTTCGGCAGCGAGCGGGCGCCTGCGCTTGAAGAGAAAGTGCGCCCGATACTGGGTGAATTCGCTGCGTTGAAGCCGGATTGGTCAAGGCATTCCTTGGTTGCGGCCGCCGAATGGGCCGGTAAGGAAATGAAGAGGAGACATCCCTGGCTGAGCGAGGAAAGCATCAAGGCGATGAGTTGGATTTTCACGTGGCGGTGGAAATAGGAAGGGGAGCCATGCCGACGAGCTGGCAACCGCAAATAGGGTGTTCAGGGGCGCTTTTTCCCGCGTGGGTTCAGACGGCGCGGTCCACACGGGATACTTGTTAGCCGCCCGTCCGCGGATTAGGTGCAGAGTGCCGCGCGCAAGAAAACCTGCATCGGTTGAAGCGGATCTCCGTCCGTGATTCAGCGCCCCTGTCTACGGGCGGGGGTTTTTGGATATTTCTGGCCGCCTTGCCGGTAGGCGAACTCATCCACGATTCTCAACGGGCCGTGCCGTCGTCGGATTGTCGTTGCCCATATTCAGCCGTGACAGATGAGCATGACCGACTCGCGGCCGGCCATGTCCATGACCACTGCGGTGGGAATGCCGTGGTTCTCGTGCAGGGACGTCGCCATCAAGTCGGCGGTTTCCATGGCGTCGCTGCGCGATGCGAACCATAACCGGCCCTGGTCGCCTTCATAGAGTTGCCAGCCACTGCGCGTGGACACGATAGTGAACATCAAGCGCTGCTGCATGTCGGATTCTCCTGCGGCGATGCTGGCGCCGCAGAAGCATCCTGGACCCATGCGGCACGAATCGCATTAGGGCGATGACCCTCTGTCGCGTAGGAAAAACCCTACTTCAAGCCCGCTCTTCGCCGCTGCGGTGGTCAGCTGGCCAGGGGCTGCAGTTCGTGCTGTTCGATGTCGGTGGACAAGGCATGGAAGCGCAAGGCCACTTCATAGATGCCCGCCATCGCGAAGGCCGAACGCTGGGAGTCGGGGTGGTCCCAGAACTCGGTGATGAAGACCGCGTCGGGTTCGGCGGGCAGGGTGCTCACCACGTAGCTCAGGCAGCCGGGAACGTTGAAAACCAGACGCGTGACTTCTTCGAGCGCTTCGACCAGAAGCTCATGCTTGCCCGGAAGCGCTCGCGCCTTGGTGGCCAATCCATAACCGTAGGGCGAGTTCATGATCGGACATGCTCATGGAATTGCGACTTTCCATCCTAGGGCTGTGCGCCGGCTGGAAGGTTAAGCATTCGGAAAAGTAATGGGATGCCTGTCGACACTTGAAGCCGCGCCCGGATCGTGCATCCGCGCATCGCATATCCGCTGCGCCGACGCGTCCTGCGCCGGCAATCCGCCGGCCGCTCAGTGCGCGGCAAGCGTGGGCGTGGCTTCGAAACGCCGGGCGTAGCCGCGCTCGTCGGCAACCCGCTCCACTTCCTGGTCGGCCAGGTCGGGCGCGCCGTACACCGCATAGGCGATGCTGCCGTCATCGCGCTGGCCGACCTGGTGCAGCCGGTAGCGGGGGCGGCCGCTGCCGCTGTTTTCCGGATAATGCACGGGCGGTTGGTTGCCGTCCAGATCCATTTCGCTGTTGTCGACCACGCCGCCAATGAACAGAGCACGCATCGTAATTCTCCGGTAGGGATTCTTCAGACAACGCGCAGCATCGCAAACGCGTTGTTGGGTTTTTATGAAGCTGGCGTTGTGATTGCGGCAAATCCGCGTGAAGAGATCCGTTTCAGCCGACGACGGCGCTTCATTCGAGCAAAGGAGACAGGGCCTTCCAGACGTGATCGCGCAGTTTCGGCTGGGCGGTGGCGATGGGGTGCAGGTTGTCGGCCTGGAACGCGCCGCGGTCCAGCGCGATGGGCTCCAGCAGGAAGGGCAGAAAAGCGGTCTTGTGGAGTTTGGAAAGTTCGCCGAAGGTGCGCTCGAAGCCCTGCGTGTAGTCGCGCCCCAGGTTGGGCGGCATGCGCATGCCGACCAGCAGCACTTTGGCGCCGGCGGCCTGCGACAGCTTGATCATGCGTTCCAGGTTGCTGCGGGTCTGCTGCAGGGGAAGGCCGCGCAGACCGTCGTTGGCGCCCAGTTCGATCACCACCACGGCGGGACGGTTGCGTTTGAGCTCGCCGGCGATGCGGGACGCGCCGCCGGCGGTGGTTTCGCCGCTGATGCTGGCGTTGACCACGCGCCAGCCGGGCTGGGTCTTGTTCACCCGGTCGGCGGTCAACGCCACCCAACCCTGCGCAGCGCTGAGGCCGTAGGCGGCCGATAGCGAATCCCCCATCACCAGAATGGTGCGTGCGCCTTGGGCAGGCGCGGTTTGCGCGAACGAAGCCGGCACCAGCGTCGCGAAAACCAGCAACACCCAACCTATGGCACATTGAATGCGGCTGCGTGGCGCCGCATATCGCAAGTTCTTGAAGAGCCAGCTCTTAAAAATCATTTAACAACGTCTCCCGATCATGGGTGGACAAACACCAGGGACCATCATGGCCGATTCCACCGAACTGCGCGCTGAAGTCGCGCGGCCCAAGCTTGCACCACAAGAGCCGCGTCCGGCATTGCAGGTCAGCGCCCTGGGCAAGCGCGTGCCTTTGCCTTCCGGCGAACTGACCATCCTGCAAGACGTGGGCTTCCGGATAGACCATGGCGACACGGTGGCGATCGTCGGTGCCTCCGGCTCGGGAAAGAGTACCTTGCTGTCGTTGCTGGCCGGGCTGGACAGTCCCAGCGACGGCAGTGTGACGCTCGATGGCGAAGCGCTTTCCACCATGGATGAAGACGGGCGCGCGCGGGTGCGCGGCGAGAAGGTCGGCTTCGTCTTCCAGAGTTTCCAGCTGCTGCCTTCATTGACCGCTCTGGAGAACGTGATGCTGCCGCTGGAATTGCGCGGCGATGCCGATGCGGAAACGCCGGCGCGGCAGATCCTGCAGAAGGTGGGATTGGCCGAGCGTCTGGGCCACTACCCGCGTCAGCTTTCCGGCGGCGAGCAGCAGCGCGTGGCGCTGGCGCGCGCGTTCGTCACCCGGCCGTCGCTGCTGTTCGCCGACGAACCCACCGGCAACCTGGACACCCATACCGGGCAGGCCATCATCGAGCTGCTGTTCGCCTTGAATGCCGAGGCGGGCACCACGCTGGTGCTGGTCACCCACGACGAGCATCTGGCCGGGCGTTGCGGCCGCATCCTGCGCCTGGACAGCGGCGCGCTTGTCGACGATGCGCCGGTCGAAGGCGCCGCTGCATGAAGACTTTGCGGATGGCGTGGCGGCAATTGCTGCGCGATGCGGCCGCAGGCGATATCCGCATCCTGTTCGCCGCACTGGTATTGGCGGTGGTGGCGGTGACCGCTGTCGGCTTCGTCACCGACCGCGCCGAGCGCGCGCTGGCGATCGAAGCCAACCGCCTGCTGGGCGGCGATGCCGTCGTCCGCGGCGACGCGCCCATCACCGGCATCGTGCGCGAGGCCGCCAACGCCGCCGGCTTGCGGCGCACCGAAACGCTCAGCCTGGACAGCATGATCCGTGCAGGCGAGCAGCTGCGGCTGGGCGACCTGCGCGCTTTGGGCGAAGGCTTTCCACTGCGCGGCAGCTTCCGCATCGTCGACGCCACTGGAGCTCCCGAACACGACGCGCAGGGCATTCCCGCGCCCGGCACGCTGTGGATGAGCCAATCCGGTGCCGAGACGCTGGACGCGAAGATCGGCGACAGGATCGGTATCGGCGACTCGCGGCTGCGGCTGACGGCGCTGGTGGTGCAGGAGCCCGACGCTTCGATGGATTATTTCAACGTCGCGCCCAAGGTTTTCCTCAATCTCGCCGACGTGCCGGCCACCGGCCTGGTGCAGGAAGGCAGCCGCCTGGGCTATCGATTGGTGGTGGCGGGCGATGCCGCTGCGGTGGAACGTTTCACCGCCACCGCGCGTCCGGCGCTCGCGCGCGGCCAGCGCCTGGAAACCATCCAGGACGCGCGCCCGGAAATCCGCTCCTCGCTGGACCGTGCCGGCCGTTTCCTCGGGTTGGCCGCGTTGGTATCGGTCGTGCTGGCCGCAGTCGCCGTGGCCATGGCGGCGCGCCGCCATAGCGAACGCCATCTCTCCGGCACCGCGGTCATGCGCTGCCTCGGCGCCAGCCAGCGCACCCTGGTCGGCATCCATGTGGGCGAACTGGTGCTGCTGGGCCTGATCGCCTGCACGGCGGGCGTGTTGATCGCCTACGGACTGCAGTGGGCGATCGGCAGTTGGTTGCAGGCGGAAATGAAGATCTCCATTCCCCCCGCAGGCTGGTTGCCTGCGTTGCAGGGGTACGGCGTGGGCATGATCGTGCTACTGGCTTTCGGCGCGCCGCCGGTGCTGGCGCTGCGCCGTGTGCCCGCATTGCGCGTACTGCGCCGCGACCTGGATCCGACCGAGCCCAGCGCGTGGCTGGTCGCGTTGACCGGTTTCGTCGGCCTGGGCGCGCTACTGTGGTGGAAGGCGGGTTCGGCGACCTTGGGCACCGCCATGCTGCTCGGCATCCTGGGTACTTTGGCGGTGCTCGCCTTGCTGGCGTGGCTGATGATCCTGCTGGTGCGCCGCCTGCGTTCGCGTTTGCGTGGCAGCCTGCGTTATGGGCTGGCGAACGTGAGCCGCCGCGCGGGCACCAGCGTGGCGCAGGTATCCGCGCTGGGCCTGGGATTGATGGCGCTGTTGCTTTTGACCTTCGTGCGTACGGACCTGCTGGACCGCTGGCAGCTTTCCCTGGCTGCCGATGCGCCCAACCGCTTCATCATCAATGTGCAGGAAGACCAGCAGGCGGAAGTGAACGCGTTCATGGCCGAGCAGAAAATCGCACCGCCCGTGTTGTTCCCGATGATCCGCGGGCGCCTGGTGTCGCTCAACGGCAAGCCCACCAGCGGCGCCGATTACGCGGACGATCAGGAAGCGCGGCGCCGGGCCGAACGCGAATTCAACCTCTCCACCGCCGCGACTTTGCGCGACGACAACAAGGTCACCGCCGGCAGGTTTTGGAACGGGCGTACGCCCGCCACGCCGGAACTGTCGGTCGAAGAGCGTTTCGCCGAACAACTGGGCTGGAAGCTCGGCGACCGCGTGGCTTTCGATATCGCCGGCCAGCCGTTCGAAGGAAAAATCACCAGCCTGCGCAGCGTGGATTGGGAAAGCTTCCGCCCCAATTTCTTCGTGATCGCCTCGCCCGGATCGATGGACGGTTACCCGGCCAGCTACATCACCGCGGTGAGCGTTCCGCCCGGACAGAAGCGTTTCACCGCGCAGCTGGTCGAGCGCTTCCCCAACCTGTCGGTGATCGATGTCGATGCGGTGCTCAAGCAGGTGCGCAGCACCGCCGACCAGGTGTCTACCGTGGTCCAGGTAGTGTTCTGGTTCTCGCTGGCCGCAGGCGTGCTGGTATTGCTTGCGGCGGTCAGCGCCAGCCAGGACGAGCGCTTGCTGGAGGGCGGCGTGATGCGCGTGCTCGGCGGCAGCCGCCGGCAGTTGCGGCTTGCGCAGGCGTCGGAATTCGCGGCGATCGGCCTGCTTTCAGGGCTGGTCGCGGCCATCGCCGCATCGGTGTTGTCCGGTGTGATCGCCACCCAGGTGTTCGATCTGCCCTGGAAGGCGAACTGGTCGCTTGCCGTCATCGGCGGGGGGCTGGGCATGCTGGCTGCGCTGGCGGCGGGGCTTTTCGCCACGCGCCGTGTGCTGGATGCGCCGCCTTCGGTGACGTTGCGGGAGCTGCAGGGCTGAAATCGCGCCGCTGACCCGGCGTCCGTGCCCGGATTCATGCGTGGTTGGATGTTTGCGCCTCGTTTCACCGTGCGATTACCGGTGCGTGGACACACTCGCTGCAAACCGCATGGAGTCGAGCGATGGATTCGAACCTGCACAACGCGCCAGCGGCTGGCGGTGGCATGGAACGCAGAGCGCAGATCCTGCGTTTCCTGTGGCGCTACCGCAATTCGGGTGTGTTCTCCGGACTTTCCTTGGAGCCGTCGCTGGAGCAGCGGTCCGAATCGGAAGGAAGCCCCGAGGAATTCAGCCGCGATCTCGAAGCGCTGGGCCCGACCTTCGTCAAGCTGGGGCAGATGCTTTCCACGCGTCCGGACATAGTGCCGCCCGCCTACGCCACGGCGCTGGAGCGCATGCAGGAAAAGGTCGGCCCGATCCCCTTCGAGCAAGTGCGCGAGGCGGTCGAAGAGGAGCTGGGCGTGCGCTTGAGCAAAGCATTCGGCCAGTTCGATCCCGAGCCGATCGGTTGCGCCTCGCTGGCCCAGGTGCACCGCGCCACGCTGCGCGACGGCACGCCAGTCGCGGTCAAGGTGCAGAAGCCGGGCGTAGGCGCGCAGTTGGCGGCTGATCTTTCGCTGCTGCGAGGCGTGGCCAATGCGGCCGACCGGATCACCAAAGTGGGCCGGCACGTGCATTTCGCCGACTGGCTGGGCGAATTCAACCGCACGCTCATGGCCGAACTCGACTACGTGGCCGAGGCGCAGAATCTGGGGCGTTTCGGCGAGCATCTGGCGCCGTATCCGCAGCTGTGCGTGCCGTGCCCGGTCTGGGACCTCACCAGCCGCCGCGTGCTGACCATGCAACTGCTGGAAGGCGCGCGCGTGGACCAGGTGCCGGGCGTGCGCCGCACCGAACAGCCGATGCAGCCTTTGGCCGATGCGCTGATGCACGGCTATCTGGATCAGATGTTCGTCTACGGTGAGATCCACGCCGATCCGCATCCCGGCAACTTGCGCGTCATGGCGGACGGCCGTCTGGCGATCTTCGACCTGGGCATGGTCGCCAACGTGCCGCCGCGCCAGCGTGAACGCATGCTCAAACTTCTTTTCGCGGCGGTCGATGGACGTGGCGAGCAGGTCGCGCAGGAGGCCATCGCCTTGGGCACCCCGCTGGACGACTACGACGACGAGCGTTTCACCCGTGAGGTAGGGCAGCTGGTAGCCCGATACGCCGCCCACAGCGCCTCGATGTCGGAAGGACGCGTGGTGCTGGAGCTGGTGCGCCTGGCCACCGCCCACGGTCTGCGCACGCCCCCTGAAGTGAGCCTGCTGGGCAAGACGCTATTGAATCTGGATGCGGTATGCCAGCTGCTGGTGCCGGGATTCGACGCCAAGCGGGCGGTCGAAGACCACCTGCAGCATGTCATGCGCGCGCGCCTGCGCCAGTCGCTGTCCTCTACCAGCCTGGCCAGCGAAATTATGGAACTGCAATCGCTGATGCGCGACGGGCCGCGCAAGCTGGCCGACATACTCGACGTGGTCGCTGACAATCGTTTGCAGCTGCGGGTGACCGGGCTGGAGGAATCGCATCTGATGGAAAGCCTGCAGAAGATCGCCAACCGCATCGCCGCCGGCGTGGTCACCGCCGCCCTGATCCTGGCTTCGGCGCTGATGATGCGCATACCCACCAGCAGTACCCTGTGGGGCTATCCGACCATGGCGCTGCTGTTGTTCCTGCTGGGCGTAGGCCTGGGCGCGAGCATCGTGATAAGCGCGCTGTTCGGCGACCGCAAGGTAAAGGCGAAATAGCCAATTGCGACGTAGGAGCGACGTGAGTCGCGAAACCATACCTCCGCGCCCATGGTTTCGCGACTCACGTCGCTCCTACGCCAGCAACAAGAAAGCGCCACCCCGTGAAGGGCGGCGCCGTTGGTTGCGGGCTTGATCAACCTTTGATGCAGATCACCTGGCGCAGGGTATGCACCACTTCCACCAGGTCGGCCTGCGCGGCCATGACCGCATCGATCGACTTGTAGGCGGCCGGCGATTCGTCGACCACCGCCGCGTCCTTGCGGCATTCCACGTGCGCGGTGGCTTCCCGGTGCTGGGCCAGGGTGATGTTCTGCCTGGCCGCCGTACGGCTCATCACGCGGCCGGCGCCGTGGCTGCAGCTGTGGAAGCTGTCCGCGTTGCCCTTGCCGCGCACGATGTAGCTGCGCGTGCCCATGCTGCCCGGGATGATGCCCAGCTCGCCCGCGCGTGCGCTGACCGCGCCTTTGCGGGTCACCAGCAGTTCCTCGCCACCGTGCGTTTCCTTCTGCACGTAGTTGTGGTGGCAGTTCACCGCCAGCTTCTCCAGCTGGAACTTCGGCAGGCGGTGGCGCATTTCCGCCAGCACACGCGCCATCATCGCCTCGCGGTTGTGGCGCGCGTAATCCTGCGCCCACGTCACCGCTTCCACATAATCGTCGAACAAAGGCTCGCCTTCCATGAAGAAAGCCAGGTCCTTGTCCGGCAAGTGGAAACCGAGCACGCGGTGCGCCAGCTGCTCGCGCGCACGCTCGATGAAGTAACTGCCGATCAGGTTGCCGGTGCCGCGCGAGCCGCTGTGCAGCATCACCCACACCGCATCGGTCTCGTCCAGGCAGATTTCGATGAAATGGTTGCCGCCACCCAGCGTGCCGATCTGGCGTTCCAGCTTGTCGGTACGGATCTTGCGGTGCTTGGCCTTGATCGCCTCCAGCCCGGCGTGCAATCCCGATTGCGCGATGCGCGTCTCATGGCTGTCCGGCAAGCGGCGATGCTCGCCGCCCGGTCCGTTGCCGACCGGCACGCCACGCTCGATGGACGAACGCAATTGCGCCAGATTGTCCGGCAGATCGCTGGCGCGCAGGGTGGTGCGCACCGCGGCCATGCCGCAGCCGATGTCCACGCCGACCGCGGCCGGGATGATCGCGCCGCGGGTCGGGATGACCGAGCCCACCGTCGCGCCCTTGCCCAGATGCACGTCCGGCATCACCGCCACCCACGGCCCGACGAACGGGATGCTGGCGATGTTGCGCAACTGCGCGTGGGCCTGGTCTTCCAGCGGCACGCCGCGCACCCAGCCCTTGATCGGGGTGGCGCTGCCTTCGGCATGCAGTAATTCGTAGTTGGTACTCATGATGTCCTTCCTTGAAAAAAGAGAGCCCCCCCGTTCACGGGGGAGGGTTGGGGTGGGGGCAAGCCGGAGCCATCGGCAATCCATTGCCATGAAGTCATCGAATGCGGCTCTTACAATATCCGCATTCAATTTCCACGACTCCGTTCGCCCCCATCCCGGCCTTCCCCCGCGAGCGGGGGAAGGGGCAGTTAAGGTGTTACTTCAACGTCACCAGCTGCTTCAGCACGCCATCCAGGCCGCCGAACACAGTCAGCTTGTCGATCTTCTCGGTGACCTTCTCCAATGCCTCCAGCTCCTTCAGGCGCATCAGCACCGGGCTCTCCTCGATCAGCTTGGCGGTGTTGAGCAGGGAACGCGTGGCGTTCGCCTCCTCGCGCCTGCGGATCACGTTGGCTTGCGCCGCCTTCTCCGCCTGCACCACGCTGTTGAGGATGTCCTTCATCTCGCCCGGCAGGATCACGTCCTTCACGCCGACGCCCAGCACCTCGACGCCGAACGCGCCGACCTGGCCGCGTACGTAACCGAAGATGTCGGCGTCCAGGGACGCCTTGTCGCCCAGCAACTCGTCCAGCGTCTTGGCGGAAACGGCCTTGCGCAGGCCGTACTGCAGTTCGCGGTACAAGTGGTCGCCGAACTTGGCCACCTTGGTACGCGCGGCGACCGGGTTGGTCACGCGCATGCTGGCGGCCAGGTTCACACGCAAGCTGACCTTGTCCTTGGTCAGCAACTCCTGGCCCGAGACTTCGACCGACTGCACACGCAACTCGATCACCTCGGCGCTCACGTTCTTCTGGAAATTCCAGAAGGCGTAGGCGCCCGGCGCCAGCGTGCGCGCCAGCTTGCCGTCGACGAACACCAGGCCCGCCGACTCGGCCGGGACCTCCGCGGTCACCGCGACCTTGGACAGCATCCCGAGCTGACGCAGACGCCGGGTGACGGTGGCATCGACTTCGAGATCCTCAGCCAGCGCCACGCGCTGCACCTCGACTTTGACCAGCCCGCGCCAGTACAGCTTGCGCGAACCCGGCGCCAGCACGTCTTCCAGCTTGCCGTTCTTCGACACCAGGCCGACTTCATCGGCGCCGATGTCGGCCAGCACGAAGGTCTCGTCCAGACGGTCGCCCAGGCGTGCGATCAGCGCATCGGCATCGCGTCCGGCGTATTCCGGATTGGCGATGTTGTGCACGACCACCTCGATCCGCTTCAGCGGGTCGAACATGCGGTACACGCCCGCGGCGAGCACGCGCTCGAACTGACGATTTTGATACACCAGGCCGCGCTCGCCGTCACCGATCACGACCCTCTTGGTCCAGAACATGGCACTACTCCTTGGTATGGCTCTGGTGGTCCGATCCGTTTCTTACTTCAATACGCATGCCGGATCGGTTGGCTTGCGGATTGTTTTTTCCTTCTCCCGTTGGGAGAAGGGAAGCGAAAAAGGTGGAAACGCCCCTTGACGTCGGCGAAGCGGAACCATGGCGCTGTCGGCGGAGAGCCGGAAGTTTCCGGTCCGCACGGCGATGCCCTGCCATGAAGACGATCCGCTTCCGTCCGTCCGCTTCCAGAGCGACGATCCGGCCGCGCCGCCGCTGCCTTGTTCCGTTCCCACAATCCTTCGCGGAGAATCGGAGCGCCGCACGGGGCGTTTCCTGTGGTGGAACTTTCGTTCCTGGTCATGACGTAACAGGTCATGTTTGGAGCGGGAATCGAACCCGCAACAGTCGGTTTCGCGGACCGATGCTCTAACCATTTGAGCTATCCAATGGTGGACGAACCGGATTCGAACCGGTGGCCAACGGCTTGCGCCGCTGCTCTGCCTCTGAGCTTCCGTCCTCGCGAAACACCTTCTCCCACGCTTCGGCATACGCCACGGCAAGGCCGCGCGCACCGGACGGCATCGCAAGCCGTACCGCTGTAGCGTGTTCGATCGATGTTCCGTATTGCCGGCTGTCGCCAACCGGCAATCCTTGCGGGCGTCTTGCGCCCAATGCATTGCAAACCCAGCCTCGCGCCGCTCGCGTCGAAGCATCACCACGCGGCGCACATGCGCCGGTCGCAGCCGCGCCCCTGCCTCGGGCGCGCAGCATCGCTGCGCCCGGATGCTTCAGGGCGGAAAGTATTTTCCATTGGCTGGTTTTGCCGAACTCTTGCGCTGCATGCGCTTCCTTTGCGAACGCTGGAAACAAAACGCCCCCGGGTTTTGCGACCCGAGGGCGTTCGCGTTGCCTCGGGAGATCGGGGTGGCCGATCTCCCAGGGAGTCCGACCGTGATTAGGTGTGCAGGTACCGGTTGCGTTCGCCGGGCAGGCGATCGCATGGCTTCGCGCATGCGCGCGCATCCACGCCGCGGCCGGTGGGCCACAGTGCAAAGAGGATCGCGTTGACGAAGTTAGGTTTCATGGGAAGTTCCGGTGCCGCAAAAAACGCCGCTAGGGCGAAGGCCGCGCACGATACGCTGCTTGCTTTCGATGCGCAACTATTTTTTAACATCGAAATCGCAATCCCGATGAGCGGTTGCAATGCGTGCTCGAACGATACCGTTCGAGACACGGGGTCGCACGGGTAGAATCACTGCTGATTCTTTCCAGGTGACGCCACTTGGCCGCCAGCAATTCCGATCCCGCGCTCGACTCCCTGTTCCTGCCGTTCTCAAGCCGCATGCTCGCGTGGCCTACAGGGGAAGTGCTGTTCCTGCGCGCGCGCGAAGGGTGGGCGATGCGGCAATTCCCGCTTGCGCAATTGGTCTGCGAACAGAGCTACAAGCCATTCGCCGACGAACTGGAACGTGGCGGCCTGCGGGTGATCGCAGATGCGTCCTCGTCCGACGCGCGGTATCCGCTGGTGCTGGTGTTGCCGCCGCGCCAGCGCGAGGAAGCGCGCGCGTTGTTCGCGCGGGCGCTGTCGCTATGCGCGCCGAATGGCGTGGTCGTAGCCAGCATCACCAACAACGAAGGGGCCAAATCCGGCGAAGCGGATCTCAAACAGCTCGCGGGTCTGGGCGGAAGCCTGACCAAGAACCATTGCCGGGTGTTCTGGAGCAAGCCGGTGGACGGTAGCCACGATGCGGCGTTGTTCGCGAAATGGAGGGAGCTGGATGCGCCGCGTCCGATCATGGGCGGACGATTCCGCAGCAGGCCCGGAGTGTTCGCCTGGGATCGCATCGACCCGGCGTCCGCGTTGCTGGTGGAGCATCTGCCCACCGATCTGGCGGGGAAGGGCGCCGACCTGGGCGCCGGCTATGGTTATCTGTCCGCCGAGATCCTGGCGCGCGGCAGCAAAGTCGTGGCGCTGGATCTGTACGAGGCCGAGGCGCGTGCGTTGGAGTTGGCGAAGCAGAACCTGGTCGCGTTCGAAGACAAAACCAAGTTGGGTTATCGTTGGCACGACGTCACCACCGGCGTGCCGGAGCAGTACGACTTCATCGTCAGCAATCCTCCTTTCCATACGCAGAGCCGCGCCGATCGTCCCGATGTCGGCCGCCGCTTCATCGCGGTGGCGGCCGAGGCGCTGAAGCCGGGCGAACGCCTGTTCCTGGTCGCGAACCGGCATCTGCCTTACGAGGCCGTGTTGAACGCAAGTTTCGGACAGGTGCGCGTGGCCGGCGAGCGCGATGGGTTCAAGGTCATCGAAGCGATCAAAGCGCTTCGGTCAACGCGATGAAGCTGGTCAAGCACCTCGCCAACCTTGGCTATGGAAGCCGCAAGCAGGTGGCGCTGATGTTCCGCGAAGGCCGTATCACCGACGCGCAGGGCGAGGTGATGTATGCCGACGATCCGCTGGATCACGACAACCTGCGCGTGGACGGAGAGCCGTTGGATCCGCCGCCGGGCCTGTTGCTGATGCTGCACAAGCCGGTCGGTTACACCTGCTCCACCAAGGACCCGGGCCGGATCGTCTACGACCTGCTGCCGCCGCGCTATCGCCTGCGCTCGCCACTGCTGTCCAGCGTGGGCCGGCTGGATCGCGATACCAGCGGGCTGCTGTTGTTCACCGACGATGGCGCGCTGCTGCACAGGATCGTTTCGCCGAAATCGAAACTCTCCAAAGTCTACGAAGCGACTCTCGCCAACGACCTGCGCGGCGACGAAGCGGAAATATTCGCCAGCGGCACGCTGATGCTGGAATCCGAGCAGACCCCGTTGCTGCCTGCGGACATGGAGATCATCGACTCGCGTCGTGTCCGCCTGACCCTGCACGAAGGCCGCTATCACCAGGTGCGGCGCATGTTCGCCGCGGTCGGCAACCATGTCGAAGCCCTGCATCGCAGCCGGATCGGCGGGCTCGGGCTGGGAGGGCTGCCCTCCGGAGAATGGCGCACGCTGGACGATGCGGCGCGGGCGGAGCTATTCAACCCATGAGCGCACGCGCGGTGATCTTCGACATGGATGGCCTGCTGATCGACAGCGAACGCGTCATCCTGGATTGCTGGCGCGAGACTGCGCTGGCGCAATCGCTGGACCTGGAAGATAGCCTGTGGCTGTCGATGGTGGGCCTGCACGACACGGGTTGTGCCGAGCTGCTGAACGGGCTGCTCGGCACCGAGCGGGCCGAGCGGCTGACGTTCGAATGCAAACGCAGATACGACTTATTGGTGGAGGATGGACTGCCGCTCAAGATTGGCGCACGCGAGCTGCTGCAGGATCTCTACGGCTTCGGCGTGCCGCTGGCCGTCGCCACCTCTACTCGCGGCGCGCGTGCGCGGATCAAGTTGGCGCGTAGCGGTATCGATCGCTTTTTCAGTCATGTGGTCACCAGCAGCGATGTTACTCATGCCAAGCCTGCGCCAGACTTGTATCTGCTCGCCGCGCAGCGCCTGGAGATCCCGCCGGCGGAATGCGTGGCGCTGGAGGATTCGGAATTCGGCGTGCGCGCCGCTGCTGCGGCTGGAATCCGCGTGATCCAGGTGCCCGACATGGTGCCGGCCACCGATCTGTCCCGGTCGCTGGCGCCGGTAGTTCAGTCGCTGCCTCTGGCGCGACCCCAGTTGGAATCATGGCTGCAGATCTCATTGAAAGAACCGCAAAGCGCGTAGGAACGGCGCGAGTCGCGGAGTCCTTGATGTCAATGCCTTATGTTTCGCGACTTACGTCGCTCCTGCGGCGTAGTTGGCGGTCCGCATAGGCCGCGCAGGTTGCGCGTAGGAGCGACGTAAGTCGCGAATACCAGAAAATCCTTAGGTCGCGCGAGCCGGAATACGGATAGTCGCGGTTACTGACCCGGCGCAGCATTGGGCAATGGGAACTTCTTTCTATGGCGAACGTGCTTCCGGCCACCGTGCATTGCGTCGGGCCCGCAATTCAATTCCAGGGCAGGTGTATTTGGTAACGTTCAACACCTATCAGCGCCTGGAGATTTTCCGGGACTACGAACATGCTGTGTGCCTTGCAAGATGCTTGCATGGATTGTCGCTTTGGCGGGATACGCAGCTGCTTGCCTGGGTGCTGATGCCGGACCACATGCATTTGCTGGTCAGGGTCTCAGAGAAAGACAGCTTGCAAGCCGTAGTGCAGAAGCTGAAATCGAACACCGCTCGCGAGATCAAATCGTTCGATATGGATATAGGCCAGGTGTGGGCAACCGCTTTTCACGACCGTGCCTTGCGCAAAGACGAAGATATGCGCGATGTCGCCCGATATATCGTACTGAATCCTGTGCGTGCCGGCCTGGTGTGCAGGATTGGGGACTATCCGTATTGGGATGCGGTGTTCGTTTGAGGTAATCGCGACTTACGTCGCTCCTACGTTCTTTGCGGGGCTTCTACGACGTAGTTTTGGCGCCAAACAATTTATTCCAACCCTGCAGGCCCAGTCTGTCCAGCGTTTCCACGTTGCGGTCCACGATGTCGTCCGCATCGGGGAACGCCTCCACCGCGCGGCTGACGCTGTCTTCCCGCAGCAGGTGCAGGGTGGGATAGGGCGAACGGTTGGTGTAGTTGCCGATGTCGTCGAAAGCAGTGCCGGCGAACTGATAGCTGGGGTGGAAGCTGGCCACCTGCAGCACGCCTTCCAGATCCAGCGCCTCGACCGCGGCGTCGGCGTTGTCCAGAAAATCGTTGTAGTCCAGAAAGTCCTGCAGCACCTCGGGGTGCACGATCAGGGTGGTGTCGATCTCGGCGGCGGGGGTGTCGCGCAGCAGCAGAAGTTCTTCGGCCAACTGTTCCAGCAGCGCCTCGGGCGTGCTGGCGTCGCTCAGTACGAAACGCACCTGCTGCTTCACGTACACGGCCTTGGCGAACGGGCACAGGTTGAGCCCGATCACCGCACGTTCCAGCCAGTGCTTGGTTTCAGCGATGGGGTCAGAGTTGGAGGTCATGGAGATCGGCGTCTAAAGCCCTCCCCTTCAAGGGGAGGGTTGGGTAGGGATGGTGTTGCTCTTGATCGAGGCGTTTCCTGCCCGGACGGGAACACCATCCCCATCCCGGCCTTCCCCTTGAAGGGGAAGGGGATCAGTCACGGAAGTTGTCGAACTGCAGCGGCAACTCGAACTCGCTTTTCTTCAGCAGCGCGATAGCGTCCTGCAGGTCGTCGCGCTTCTTGCCGTTGACGCGCAGCTTGTCGCCGTTGATCTGGGTATCGACTTTGAGCTTGGCTTCCTTGATCGCCGCGGCGATCTTCTTGGCGACCTTCTGCTCGATGCCCTGCTTGACGGTGATCTTCTGGCGCGCGCCGGCCAGGTTGGTTTCCACCTCGCCTTCCTCCAGGCAACGTACGTCGATGCCGCGCGCGATCAGGCGCGCGCGCAGGATGTCCGACATCTGCTTGAGCTGGAAATCGCTGGGGGCCGACTGGCTGATGACGTTGTCGTCGAGCACGAACTTGGCGTCCACGCCCTTGAAATCGAAGCGCGTGGTGAGTTCGCGGTTGGCCTGGTCGACCGCGTTGGTGAGTTCGTGGGTGTTGACTTCGGAAATTACGTCGAAGGAAGGCATGGGCGTGCGTTGTGCGGTGTGGGAGACGGCTAGGTTAACGCAGAAGGCTTCTTTTTCCTTGCCTGGAGCGGAATGTGGCGCGGCAAATTGGCGATAATGCGGGATGACTCCCCGCGCCTCCCACCTGCCCGCCATCGCTTTCATGCTGTCCGCCGTGGCCCTGTTCGCGCTGATGGATGCGGGGCTCAAGCTGTTGTCGCCGCACTATCCGCCGTTGCAGGTGGCCGCCCTGCGCGGCCTGGCATCGCTGCCGCTGGTGCTGGTGTGGGTTTTATGGACGGCCAAGCCGGCCACGCTCTGGCGGGTGCATTGGCCCCTGCATCTGCTGCGCGGGGCGCTGGGCATCGGAATGATGTTCGGATTCGTCTATGGCCTGCGCAGCATGCCGCTGTCCACCGCCTATGCCATCACCTTCGTGGCGCCGATGCTGGTCACCGCCATGGCCGGTCCTTTCCTGGGCGAACGGGTGGGACCTCAGCGTTGGATCGCCATCGTGGTGGGACTGGTCGGCGTGCTGGTGATCCTGCGGCCGACCGGGCAAGGCATGGCGACGCTGGGCGGCCTGGCCATCCTGCTCGCCGCGATCTGCTATGCGGCCAGCGCCATCACCGTGCGTTTGCTGGCGCAACGCGACAGCATCCAGGCGATGGTGTTGTGGTTCATCGTGCTGCTGTCGTTGGGCGCGGGAATCATGGCCGCCCCGAACTGGCTGCCCCTGCAGCAAGCGGACTGGTGGGTGATCGCCGGGGTCGGCGTTTCCGGATCGCTGGCCCAGGTCGCGCTGACCGAGGCCTTCCGCCGTGGCGAAGCCTCGCTGATCGCTCCCCTGGAATACAGCGCGCTGGTATGGGGCGTGTGCCTGGACCTGGCGCTGTGGCATGTACTGCCCGATGGCGTGACCTGGCTGGGAGCGGGCATCATCGTGGTCAGCGGTTTGTATCTATTGCGCCGCGAAAAGGTGCATGCGGAAACCGAGCATCCCTGATGCCCCTGTTGATCGTCCCGGTCGTCATTCTGGTTCTGCTGGTCTTGTGGCTGCTGTTGCTGCCGCTGTCGTTGTGGCAGCGCTATCGCCTGGGCAAGGCGCGGCGCAAGGCATGGCCGTGGGCGGTGAGGCTGAATTCATGGGTGCTGCTGTTTTCCGCGGGCCTGTTCGCGGCGAGCATGGCGCTTACCGGGTTGTGGTGGCCCGGTGCGCTGGGTTATGCCCTTGCGGGAATGGGGGCAGGTCTGCTCACCGGCGTCGTCGGTCTGTGGCTCAGCCGTTTCGAACGGACCCCGCAAGGCCTGTATTACACGCCCAATCCATGGCTGGTGTTGACGTTGACGCTGTTGGTGGCCGCGCGCATCGCGATGGGGTTCGTCGAAATGTGGCGTTACTGGCAGGGCCGCGATGCGCTGTCGATGCTCCCGGTGCTCGATCATGCCAGCCTGTTCGCCGTGGCCGGGCTGCTGCTGGGCTACTACCTCAGCTATACCTGGGGCTTGCGGCGCCGGTTGCCGCCGCGCAGGTCTTAGGGGAACCTCTAAATAATTCGGATGTCATTCCGAGCGCAGCGAGGGATCTGCTGTTGTGCAGGGGAAAACAGATCCCTCGCTACGCTCGGGATGACAGGACAAGAGTTGTTCAGGCCTTACTCTAGAAATCCTCGACGATCTCGATCGCGCTCTCGGTACGTACGGCCAGCGCTTCGGCCACGGCATGGATGCGGCGCACGGCTTCCTCGTTGGGCGCTTCGATCTCGATGTTGTGCAGCCCCGGCGATTCGTCGTCCGGCAGGCCGTAGGAACTGGAGTCGTCGTCGTCCATGTGCGGCATCAGGTCGGCGACTTCCTCGACATGTTCGATGCCTTCTATCGCCTCCAGCGCATGGATGAGTTCGGAAGCGGCGTATTCGTTGCCGGTGACGCGCAATCGCACTGTGGGCATGGCTTGATCCGCTGGAACGGGGGAGGAAATACCGTAGCCACTGCCGCGCGAAGGCGAAGTGAGCGGGATCTGTCAGCCGGGTGACGGTTTCGCCGCGCTACCGACGGCGTTGGGCCCATTGGATTGGATAGTTGCAATGGAAACGGCGAGCCCCGTGGGACTCGCCGTTTGCCGTTGCCGACGCAGCTATTCCGCTGCGAAGCGTTGGATCAGGACGCTCCCGATCAGAAACGCGCGCCCAGGCCCACGCCGATGGTCCACGGGTTCATCTTCAGTTGTTCGCCGGTGCCCTGGCCGGCGACGTTGACGTCGGCGTCGCCCTTCATGTAGCGCACATCGGTGCGCGCGAACCAGCGGCTGTTGATGTTGAAGTCCATGCCCGCGGTGGCGATGGCGCCCTTGGTGCTGTCCAGGCCCACATGCAAGCCGTCGCCGGAGATATCTTCGTTGCTGAAGTTGGACTGGTAGTAGCCCAGGCCCACGAACGGGCGCATCACCGCATCGGCATCGCGGAAGTGGTACTGGCCGCTGAGGGCGAGAGGCTGCTGTTCCACCGTGCCTATCTTGCCTTCCGGACCGCGCACGCGGTGGTTGAACTTGTCCGCGGCGCCCCACAGTTCGATGGCGATGTTGTCGTTGACGTACCAGCTGGCGCTCAGCGTGGGCGCGGAGGCGCCGTCGATGTCGAGGCCGGGGGTCGGATTGGAATCGGGTTCGAGGATCGCGCCGCCGCCGACGATGGCGATGCGCTTGCCCGATGCGGTATCCGTGGACGAAGCGTCGGTATCCTGCGCGAATGCGGAAGGCGCGAACGCCAGAGCGGAAAGCAGGGCGATGCTCAGGGGGCGAAGTGAAGACATGATGATTCTCTCCATGTGTTTTTATTTGGCCCGGGGAGTGGGCGCGCACACCGTAACGATCGATGCATGAATGCGAACCGGCGCGCGAATATTTGTTAACGGAAATTTTCATGCTCGCTTCAGTCTGGCGCTTTTCATGTGCTTTACATAACAGTGCATTCAGACACATGCTGTTGTTTCACGGACCTTCCGTTCGCTTCGGCCGACAGCAATAAGAGGAAAGGAAATGGTCAGCAGCGCAGCCGCAACCGTCGAAGCCTATCTGGCCGAACTTGCGCCCGAACGCCGCGCGGTGGTGGCCGCGGTGCGCACGCTGGTCAACGCCCATCTGCCCGAAGGTTATGTGGAAGGCATGCATTGGGGGATGATCAGCTGGGTGATCCCGCTGGCGCGTTATCCGGTCACCTACAACAAGCAACCCCTGGCTTACGCCGCGCTGGCCGCGCAAAAGAACAACTACGCGCTCTACCTGATGTGCGGATACGCCGATCCGCACGTCGAGCAGGACCTGCGCGCCGCTTATGCCGCGGCCGGCCTTAAGCTGGACATGGGCAAAAGCTGCCTGCGCTTCCGCAAACTCGATGCGCTGCTACAGCCTGCGGTGGCCGCGGCGATCGCTTCGACCCCTGTGGAAACGTACATAGCGCGCTATGAAGCCAGCCGCGTGCGAAACTAGGGCCCGTTTCACCGGTATTGGCGCATGCGTCCTTCCAAGAACGATCCTGCCGACGGCAGAAAGAGCGACAGTCCGACCATGGCCGACTTGGCCAAGGTGGCCGGCGTCTCCGCCATTACGGTGTCGCGCGCGCTGCGCGACAGCCCCCTGGTCAATCCGGAAACCCGCGCGCGCATCGCCGAGATCGCGCGCCAGTATGGCTACGCCTTCAATGTCAGCGCGCGCAATCTGCGTCTGCGCCGCAGCATGACCGTGGCGGTGGTGGTGGAGATGAAACCCACCCTGGAGCGGCAGATGTCCGGGCCCTATCCGCTGGATCTGCTGGGCGGCATCACCCAGGAGCTCACTTCCTCCGGTTACAGCGTATTGCTGACTTCCCTGCAGGGCGGCGCGCTGTCCCATGTGCAGGCGGCCGATGGCGTGATCCTGCTGGGGCAGGGTGCGCACGAGGACGCGATGCACCAGGTGCAGGAATGGGGACGGCCGATGGTGGTGTGGGGCGCGGTCAGCCGGCACGAATCGCACGTGGTGGTCGGCAGCGACAATCGCCGTGGCGGCGCATTGGCCGCGGAAAGATTCGTGGCGCTGGGCCGCAGCCGGCCGGTGTTCCTGGGCGATCCGGCGCACGCCGAGTTCGCCGAGCGGCTGGAGGGATTCGCCGAAACCCTGGGCAAGTACGGCATCGCGCCGTTCACACCCATGGTTTCCAGTTTCACCGTCACCGCAGGCGCCGAAGCGGTGCATGCGTTGCTGAAGGAGCATCCGCAGATCGATGCCCTGTTCGCCGCCAGCGATCTGCTGGCCATCGGCGCCATCCGCGCCCTGATCGAATGCGGGCGGCGGGTACCGGAGGATGTTTCGGTGATCGGCTACGACGACACCCCGCTGGGCGCCACCTACGTGCCGCCGTTGACTTCTGTGCACCAGAACTTCATCGATGCCGGCGTACTGCTGGCCCGCAAGATCCGGACCCTGATCGAGGGCCAGCCGGCCACGTCCGAGACGCTGCCCACCCACCTGGTGTTGCGCGCCACCTGAGCGCGGTTGTCTGCTGCGTTGCAGCGATTGGCGATGCTCCGCCATTAGGACACGTCACCTTCACGGGGTGCCGTTCTATATTCCAAGCCATTGTTTAACAAAGCTATTTACGGTCGAGAGCAGAGTATTTCGTATTACACGGCTGCTCAGAACGGCCGCGGACTTTGGCTTGGCGATCTTTTGTTATCGATAACTTGACATCGATAACAATGCTTCCTAGCTTGCCTCCCCGCCGGCATCGCCGCCGGCATGAGGCAACAAGAGCCGGGGGTAGGAACGCGTGGCGGATGCAATCCACGACACAGGTCGGACGCAGGGCGCACGGGCGCCTCTCGATCCCTGGCGCCTGCGGCAAACCAGCTGCGAACCCGCGCAGCGGGCGCGCGACGAAAGCCTGTTCGCGCTGGCCAATGGATCGCTGGGCGTGCGCGGCGGTTTCGAGGAAGACGACAGCCCCAGCGACGGCAGCTTCCTGGCGGCGGTGTTCGAAAAGAACCCCATCCATTATCACGAGCGCCTGGCTGGCTTCGCGCGCAGCACCGACACGCGGGTGCCGGTGGCCGAAGGCAAGGGCATCGGCCTATGGCTTGGCGACCGCCGCGTGCATCTGGATCAGGCCGAATGGCTGCAGTTCGAGCGCTCGCTGGATCTGCGCCGCGGCGCGCTCGACCGCCGCCTGAGCATCAGGACTCCTGAAGGCCACCGCATCGAGATCCACGCCGAACGCGTGGTCCCGCTCGCGCAGCCGGCGCTGCTGGCGATCCGTTTCAGCGTCGCTTCGCTGGATTACGAAGGTCCGCTGACGCTGGTTTCCTTTATCGAAGGCGGACGCCAGGCGGTCGAACAAGGCGACGATCCGCGCATCGGCGTCTCCGGCGGACAAGGCATGGAAACCTTCGGACTGCATGCGGACGCGCACGGCGCCCAGCTGTCGCAGCGCGCCTCGGGCAGCGGCATCGAACTGACTTGCGGGCAGACGCACCGCTTTGCGGCTGACGATCTGTCCTTCGTGGAGGCGCAAGCGCAAGACGCGCGCGTCGAGCAGCGTTTCCGCGCCTCGCTGCGCCCGGGTCGCGCCGTCACCCTGGAAAAGTTCGTGGCCTACGCCGTCGGTGGCGATGAAGCCAGGCGCCAGGATCGCCTGCGGACGGCGTTGCAGGAGGCGACCGCAGCGGGCTTCGACAAACTGGCGGCCGGCCAAGCCGATGCGCTGGCCGATTTCTGGCGCCACGCGGAGCTGTCCATCGACGGCGATGCGGCGACCGAACAGGCGCTGCGTTTCAACCTGTTCCATCTGCTGCAATCGGCGGGACGCAACGGCGTCGACGGCACCGCCGCCAAAGGATTGACGGGCGAGGGCTATGAAGGCCATTGCTTCTGGGATACCGAAGCCTTCGTGTTGCCGGTGATGGCTTTCACCGCGCCGGAAGTGGCGCGCGCCATGTTGCTGTACCGCTACCGCACGCTGGAGGCCGCGCGCGCGCACGCGCGCGAAATGAACCACCCGGTCGGCGCTTTGTATCCCTGGCGCACCATCGACGGCGGCGAAGGTTCCGCGCATTACCCCAGCGGTTCGGCCGCCTACCACATCAATGCCGCCATCGCTTATGGCATCGGGCTGTACCTGGAGAGCAGCGACGACCTGGATTTCCTGGACCAGGCCGGTGCGGAAATGCTGTTCGAAACCGCGCGCATCTGGCCGCAGGCCGGGCATTTCAATCCGCGCCGCGGCGGCGCCTTCTGCATCCACGAAGTCACCGGACCGGACGAATACACGACCCTGGTCAACAACAACTACTACACCAACCGCATGGCCCAGCGGCATTTGCGTTGCGCAGTCGCCGCCTGGCGCTGGCTGTCGGGGGAACGCCCGCAGCGGATGCGTGAACTGTCGGAGCGCTTGCAATTGGAGGCGCAGGAAGTGGAGCTGTGGCAACGCGCCGCGGACGCCATGTATCTGCCTTACGACCAGGCGCTGGGCATCTTCGAGCAGGACGACGGGTTCCTGGACAAGCCGCGCTGGCCCTTCCCGCTGCACGGAGCGAGCGGCGAGCACCGCCCGCTGCTGCTCGACTACCACCCGCTCACCCTGTACCGCCATCAGGTGTGCAAGCAGGCCGACGTGGTGATGGCGCTGGTGCTGGCGGGCGAGGAGATCGAACTGTCGCGCAAGCGCCGCAGCTTCGACTATTACGAAGCCGTCACCACCCACGATTCCACTCTGTCCGCGCCGGTGTTCGGCATCCTGGCCGGCGAAGTCGGCCACGCGGACAAGGCCTGGCGCTATTTCCACGACAGCGTGCGGGTGGACCTGGACGATCTGCACCGCAATACCGACCACGGCGTGCACATGGCCGCCATGGCCGGCAGCTGGCTGGGGCTGGTGCAGGGGTTCGGCGGATTGCGCGTGCGCGAATCGCAACTGCATTTCGCCCCCAGCCTGCCGCAGGCGTGGAACGGCTACGGCTTCGACTTGCGCTGGCGCGGGCGCAGCCTGCGTGTGGATGTTTCCAGGACCGGCGTTACTTACGTTCTGCGCGACGGCGAAGCGCTGACCATTCATCACGCAGGCCGCGCGCTGGAACTGCAACCCGGACAGGCGCAGACGCTGGCGCTGGCGCCGGAAGCGGCTTCCGAAGTATTCCCCCGCCTCTGTCAGGCGTTGATCTTCGATCTGGATGGCGTGCTCACCGATACCGCGCACAGCCATTACCGGGCATGGAAGCGGTTGGCCGACGAAATCGGCGTGCCCTTCGATCCGCAGACCAACGAGCGCCTGAAGGGCGTGGACCGCGCCGCATCGCTGGACATCATCCTGGAAAGCGCCGCTACCCCGTTCACCGCCGAAGCCAAACGCGCGCTGGCCGAACGCAAGAACGGCTACTACGTGGCGGAGATCGAGAATTTCGGCCCGCAGGACCTGTTCCCCGGAGTGCGCGAACTGCTGGAAGCGGCGCGCGCGGCCGGGCTCAAGCTCGGGCTCGCCTCGGCCAGCCGCAACGCGCCCGCGCTGCTGAGGAAGCTCGGCATCGAAGACCGTTTCGACTACATCGCCGATGCCGCGCGGATCGCGCGCGCCAAACCCGATCCGGAAATATTCCTGACCGTCGCACGCGAACTGGGCGTCGCGCCGGAACGGTGCATCGGCGTGGAGGACGCCGCCGCCGGCATCGTCGCCATCCATGCCGCCGGCATGCCGGCCATCGGCATCGGCGATGCGCACGCGCTCGGCCAGGCCGACGCCGTGCTGCCGGATATCGCCGCATTGCGGCTGGAGGATTTCGTTTCAACCTGACCGTACGAGGCCGCAGAGCCGCGATGGATCCGCAACCAACCTGTCTAAACAAGAGTGGAGGGAACACCCATGCAACAGACGACACTGATCCGTTACGCACTGTCCGTAGCCATCGCCACAGCCCTGGCGCCGGCATTGGCTTATGCCCAGGAAACCGCCCCGGCAGAGCCTGCTCCCGCAGAACCTGCCACCGGTAATCAGGAAGCCACCACGCTCGACACCGTGGTCGTCACCGGCAGCGCAGCCGGCGGCGTCAAGAAAATCGAGGCCAGCTACAACATCGTCACCGCCAATGCCGAGCAGATAAAACAGGCCAACCCCAAGAGCACGGCCGACCTGCTCAAGATCTCTCCCGGCATGTGGCCCGAATCGACCGGCGGCCAGACCGGCGCCAACATCGAGATCGCCGGCTTCCCCGGCGGCGGCGACGCGCCGTATTTCTCCACCTTGCTGATGGGCTCGCCGGTGTACGGCATGCCCACGCTGTCGTTCTTCGAAACCACCACCCTGATGCGCCTGGACGACACCATCGAGTCGGTCGAAATCCTGCAGGGCGGTCCGTCGGTGGTGTTCGCCGATGGCCAGATGGGCGCGACCGCCAACTTCTTCCTGAAGACCGGCACCGAAGAGCCGACCGGCAGCGTCGGCGTGACCTACGGCGATGAAGGTCTGTACCGCCTGGACGGATTTTCCGGCTTCAAGATCGCCGAGGGCTGGTACGGCAGCGTCGGCGGCTTCTGGCGCACTTCGGACGGTGTGCGTTCGCCCGGCTTCAAGGCCGATGAAGGCGGCCAGCTGACCGCGACCCTGGCGCACGATTTCGACAAGGGTTCGATGGTCCTGTACGCGCGCTACCTCAACGACAAGAACCAGTTCATCACTCCGATTCCGTTGATCCAGACCGGTTCGGACAGCTTCAGCGAATATCCTGGCTTCGATCCGCTCACCGACACCTACTACAGCCGCGCGATCCAGCATGTGCGTCTGCCCACTTATCCGGGCGGTCCCAAGGATGCCGACCTCGCAGACGGCCGCGGCGCGGACATGTTCTTCGTCGGCGGGAACTTCGACTTCAGTTTCGACAACGGCTGGTCGATCAGCGACAAGTTCCTGTTCAACGAAGGCGATGTGGACACCAATGCCTTGTTCTCCGGCAATAATCCGGCGACGTTGAACGACATGTTGTACACCGCCGGCACGCCGGGCGGCTTCAATCTTCCCGCCGGCTCGGCTACCGCCACCTATGTCGGCGGCGGCGCGGTGCCGCTGGACCAGAGCGTGATCCAGCAGGGTTGGTGGCATATCCACAAGCACCTGAAGAGCTTCAACAACGACTTCCGCCTGAGCAAGGAGCTGTTCGAAGGCAACACCCTCACCATCGGTTTCTACATCAACCACTACACCATGAACGACAAGTGGTCGCTGGGCAATCAGATGCTGATGACCAACACGCCCAACGCCACGCCGATCACGGTCAGCTACACCGACGGCGGCCAGACTTACCAGCGCACGGATAGCCAGGGCTTCGCCGACTTCGGCGGCTTCCACATCGCCCAGCACGGCAGCGCCACCAACATGGCGCTGTATCTGTCCGATTCCTGGCGCGTCGGCAAATGGCTGCTGGATCTCTCCGGCCGCCTGGAGAACCAGGACGCGACCAACAACGTATGCAACCGCAGTCCGGTGAATCCGGGTGCGGGCGGTCTTGATGGCGACCCGAACACCCTTTACGACAACAATGTCGAAATGTGCAACGGCACCTATGCGCGGACCGACTACAAAAAGAGCCATCCGGCCTTCACCGCCGGCGCCAACTATTCGTTCAACGACCACATGTCGATGTACGGGCGCGTCAACACCGGCGGCCACTTCCTGGACTTCGACAACGGCATCCGCGGCAGCACCACCGGCAACACGCCGCCGATCCAGAAGATCCGCAACTACGAAATCGGCTTCAAGTACCAGTCGGATCTGTTGTATGCCGATATCAGCGCGTACCGGCGCGTCTTCAGCGGCCTGCAGTATCAGCCGACCGATGGCGCGGGTACGCCAGTGGGCACACCGCTGATCTATGGTTCCGATTCCGTGGGCGTCAACTTCATCGGCGCGCTGACTCCGATCGAGAATCTGCGTCTGCAGTTGGTCGCCAACTATCTCGACGGCGAGTACACCGACTTCAATGCCTGCTTCCCGTATACCGATATCAACGACCAGCCCGCCTGCGCGCCGATCGAAGGCCAGCAGCTGCAACGCCAGCCGAAGGTGCGTTTCATGTTCACGCCCAGCTACAAGTTCGTGTTCGACTGGGGCGACATCATGCCGTACGTCACCTATACCCACGTCGGCGACCACACCCAGGACCAGTCCGGTCTGCAGCAGCTGGGTTCGTACCACACCGTGGACTTCGGTGTGACCTCCAATGTCGGCGAGAACTGGCAGTTCAACCTGCGCGGCACCAACATGACCAACGAACTGGGACTGACCGAGAGCAACTCGCGTATCTTCGGTTCGGCCGCCAGTGCGGGTGGTGTGTTGCTGGCGCGTCCGATGGAAGGCCGCGAAGTCAACTTCCAGGCCAAGTACAGCTGGTAAGCCTGCAAGCCTGAGACGGTATTCCCTCCCATCGCGGGAGGGTAGAGAAGGCATCCCGGTGCGCCGGGATGCCATATTCCGCATGCAACGGCCGCCCTGCGGGCGGCCTGGAGTCGTCGATGAACCGTGGCCGCATGATCCTGGCGATGATCCTGACTTACGTGATCTTCGCCATGCTGCTCAACAGCGTCGGCACCCTGATTCTGATGAGCCAGAACGCGCTGGGGGCCAGCATAGAGGCCACCAGCTTTCTCGACGGCTTCAAGGACCTGACCATCGCGGCCGTGGCTTTCGTGGCGACTTCGCTATTGCCGCGTATCGGTTACCGCAAAAGCATGATGCTGGGCCTGGCGCTGGTTGCCGCCGCTTGCGTGGCGATGCCGCTGGCCAACGCATTCTGGATGGTCAAGGTCATGCTGGTCGCCGTCGGCGCCGGCTTCGCGCTGGCGAAGATGTCGGTGTATTCCACCATCGGCCTGCTCACCGAGGGCAACAAGGGCCACGCCAGCCTGATGAACTTCATCGAAGGCTGTTTCATGCTGGGCGTGCTGGCCTGGCCTTGGGTGCTGGCCGCATTCGTGGGACAGCAGGACAGTTCCACCGACCCGATCTGGCTGGATGTTTACTGGTGGCTGGCGTTGGCCTGTGCGGTGACCATCGCATTGCTCATGTTTTCGCGTGTGGACGAAGGCACCGCGCGTACCAGCGCCGGGCAGTCGTTCGCCGATCTGTTCCGGCTGCTGGCGCTGCCATTGGTGATCGTGTTCCTGGCGTCGGCTTTCCTCTACGTGCTGATAGAGCAGGGCATCAATACCTGGCTGCCGACGTTCAACAACAAGGTGCTGCACCTGTCCACCGTGACCAGCGTGCAGCTGGCCAGTCTGTTCGCCGCATCCACCGCGGTCGGACGCCTCCTCGCCGGTCTGGTGTTGCGTTTCCTGCCTTGGCACTGGTTGCTGATCGTCTGCCTGTTGGCGACGGCGGGGCTGGTGTTGCTGGTGCTGCCGATGGCCGCGCAAGTACGGCCGCCGGCGCAAGAAGGCTGGTGGCACGCGCCGGCGGTGGCGTTCGTGTTCCCGCTGATCGGCCTGTTCATGGCGCCGATCTATCCGGCGATCAATTCGGTAGTGCTGAGTGCGCTGCCCAAGGCCAGGCATGCGGCGATGACCGGGTTGATCGTGGTGTTCTCCGCGCTGGGAGGCACCACCGGCTCTCTGATCACCGGCCAGGTATTCGCGCATCTGGGCGGGCAGACGGCGTTCTATCTGTCGCTGATTCCGATGGGGTTCCTGCTGGTGGCGGTATTCCTGCTGAGGCGGCAATCGACCTTGCATGCGGCCAGCGTGCCGCAAACGACGTGATCCGTCTTTGCAGAGCCGAGCTTGCCCGGCTGCTTTCGATTTTGCATTGCACGGTTTCATGAAGAGCAGCCGAGCAAGCTCGGCTCTACAACGCGAATAAACGACGGCCGGAGAACCTGGGCATGACAAGCTACGTGAAAAGATATCTGGCAGTGGCCCTGTTGGGGCTGTCCCTTGCCGCCGGCGCCAAACCGCCGGTCGCGCCCGCGCCGCTGCAATTCCGGATCGCCGAAGGCCGCACGCTCAATGCGTTCTATCAGCAAGGCCCGGTGGCTGCGCACCTGCTGCTGAATTCCGGCACGCAACCGCGTGTGCTGGTGGCCTTTCCGGCCGGCAACAGTGGCGCCGGCATCTGGTTCGAGCCGTCCGGCACTCCGGTGCAGTGGAAGTTGGACGAAGTGCGGCCCATGCAACAGATCGAGGCGAACAAACGCATCCTGCATGGAATCGTGGCGACCGCCAGCGCCGATGCGCCGCTGGTGGTGCGCGATGCGGTACTGGGCAGCGTACGCATCCTGCGCGACTACCAGATCGATGGCCGCTATCCGGCCGAAACCGCGAGCGCGGCCGTCCGCAGGGGCAATACGCTGACCTGGTCGCGGCCGCGGTTGGATGGCGCGCCCGGTTATCTGATTTCCATCGCCGTCGAGAACGGAAGCCTGGGAGGTGGCGGCGATTCGGCGTGGACTTTCACCGGTTCCCGCGTCGGCGAACCGATGCGCCTGCGCATCACCGCGCTGACCGGCGAAACCCCGCTGACGCCGCTGGGTGAAAACCGCCTGCTCAACGAACATGCCGGCGCCGATCCACGCAGCCGGCAGGCGCTGGCCTTCCTGAGCTACGAGGAAAAATTCCTGGCCGGGTCCTGGCGTTTCGACACCTATTTCGGCCGCGACACCTTGATGTCGCTGCGCCTGCTGATGCCGGCGTTGCAACCGGTGGCGATCGAGGATGGATTGGCCTCCGTGCTGGAGCGGCTCAACGCGCAAGGCGAAGTGGCGCACGAGGAAGACATCGGCGAATTCGCCGTGCTGCGCCACCGCAAGCAGGGCGACCCGCCCGGCGATGCGCCGATCTACGACTACGGCATGATCGACGACGATTTCATACTGGCGCCGGTGGCCGCGTCATATCTGCTCGACCAGGCCGATGGCCGCGCGCGCGCCGCCGCTTTCCTGGCGCGAGAACTGCCGTCGGGGGAAACGGTCGGCGCTGCGCTGGCACGCAATTTCGCCTTCGTCGCCGATTCGTCGCGCGCCTTCGCGGCCGCGCCGGAGCCGCGCAACCTGATGTCGATCAAGGCAGGCCGCAAGACCGGGCAATGGCGCGACAGCGAAGACGGTCTGGCCGATGGACGCTATCCGTACGATGTCAACGCAGTGTTCGTGCCTGCCGCGTTGAGCGCGATCGGCCGCTTCCGCAGCGAAGGACTGCTTGCGCCGTATGCGACGCCGGAACAGGACAAGGCGCTATCGGCCGCGGCCGGCCGGGCCGAAGTGTGGTCGCGGCAGGCGCCGGCGCTTTTCCACGTGCGCTTGCCGGTAGCCGATGCTCGACGCCGCATGCAGGCTTATGCCGGCGCCCAGGGCGTCGATCCAGCACTTGCCCTCGCAAGTCTGCCGCCTGCGGGGCTCGACTTCGTCGCCATCGCCCTGGACGGAAATGGCAAACCGATCCCGGTGCTGCATTCGGACGCCGGCTTTGCGCTGCTGCTGCAGGACCCGCCCGCAGCGCAGCTGGAATCGATGGTCGAGGCGATGCTGCGCCCGTTCCCTGCCGGCTTGCTGACCGATGCCGGACTGCTGGTCGCCAATCCCGCCTTCGCCGATGCCGATATCCAACGCCGCTTCGGCCGCAACGCCTATCACGGCACGGTGGTGTGGTCGTGGCAGCAGGCCTTGTTGGCTGCCGGTCTGCAACGACAACTGCAACGCAAGGATCTGCCGGCCGCCACGCTGGTGCGGTTGCAATCGGCGCAGCGTCAGCTGTGGGCGGCGATCGGCAACACGCAAGCGATGCGCACTTCGGAACTGTGGTCGTGGACGTATGCCGATGGCCGTTATCAGCCGGCACCGTTCGGCCAGAACAGCGGCGACGCCGACGAATCCAATGCCGCGCAATTGTGGAGCACGGTGTTCCTGGCGTTGTCGCCTCCGGCCGCTGCGTCCGCAACCGACAAAGAGGACGAGCGTCCATGAACACATGGCTGGTTCGCGCTGCGGCGATAGCCGTCTTGCTCGCAACGCAGGCGTCCCTGCACGCCCAGGACAAACCGGCTGACGAGGCCAGCACGACGGCGATGCCGGCCGCCTCTCTGCCTTACAGCCGTTTCGCCAGCCCGCAGGCGCGCGACAAGTTCGCGCAGCTGCTGGCGGAAACGCGCGAAGGCAAGGGCCCGGATCCCGCCGACCTCGCCGACCAGCGGCGTTTCTACCAGCGCTACAACGACGAGCGATTGCACGAGGTCGAGCGCATCTACCGCAGCCGCGTCCAGTCCACCCGCATGGGCGGCGTGCCGGTGCAGGTGGTGGATCCGGAAGGCGGCGCCCGCGGCGACAACGCGCACCGCGTCCTGATCAACCTGCACGGCGGCGCTTTCATGTGGGGCGCGGGCAGCGGCGCGCTGGTCGAAGCGATTCCCATCGCCGCGGTCGCCGGCATGCGCGTGGTCGCCGTGGACTATCGATTGGCGCCGGAACATACCTATCCGGCGGCGGTGGACGATGTGGAAGCGGTCTATCGCGAATTATTGAAAAGCTACCGCCCGGAGAACATCGGCATCTATGGCTGCTCGGCAGGTGGGGCGCTGACTGCGCAGGCGACCGCACGCCTCCTGCAGGTCGACTTGCCGCGCCCCGGCGCCATCGGCACCTTCTGCGGTTCCGGCATGCCCTTCGGCGGCGATTCGGCCATCCTTGGTCAGTTGGCCGTGGGCGCGGCGCCGATGCCGGCCGATGGCGAGCTTCGCCTGCCGTACCTGCAAACCGCCAAAGCCGACGATCCTGTTGCTTATCCGGGGCAGTCGCCGGAACTGCTGGGGCGGTTTCCACCGACGTTGCTGCTGGCCGGCGGTCGCGATTTTTCGGTGAGCGCGCTGACCACCATGCAGCGCCGTCTATTGGCCGCCGGCGTCGATGCGGAACTGGTGGTCTTCGACGGGTTGTGGCACGCCTTCTTCGTGTTCCCGGATCTGCCCGAGTCGAAGGAGGCCTATGGTCTGATCGCACGATTCTTCGATCGCCGGCTGGGTCGCACCGCGCTCGAAGGCGCCGTCGGCGACTAATCCCCACCATTGTCATCCCGAGCGCAGCGAGGGATCTGCTCCACCGCTTTCCGCCAAACTTCCGGTGGAGCAGATCCCTCGCTGCGCTCGGGATGACAAAGAGAACGGGACCGACTCGCGTATCTTGTGCGTCTTCGATAGAGCGAGGAGAGCAGGATGAATGCGACAAGCGGTCTGGTCCTGGCGGTTTTCATCGGCATGCTGCTGCCGCTGCAGGCCCTGATCAATGCGGCGCTGGGAAGACAGACCTTCGGCCCGGTGTTCGCCGCGCTGATGTCCTTCGCCGTGGGCACCGTCGTCCTGTCGGTGTGGTGGCTGTCTTCTCGACCAGCGTTCGAAACATCGGCGCTGGCCAAGGTGCCGTGGTGGGCGTGGACCGGCGGCATGATCGGTGCGCTGTACGTGGCCGGCGCCACTTTGCTCATCCCGCGCATGGGCGCGGCGGCGCTCATCTGCGCGGTGGTGTTCGGGCAGGTGGTGGGATCGCTGCTGCTGGACCACTTCGGCGTGCTGCACACGCGCACGCCGATCGATCCGCTGCGCGTGGTGGGCGCGTTGCTGGTGATCGCCGGCGCACTGCTGGTGGTGAGGCCCTGGCAGTCGGCCGCCTGACCGGCAGCCGAAAAGGGAAGGGTGGGAGCGGCGTCCCGCCGCGAGCTTTTCGCATGAGAAAAGATAAAGCAGGAGCTCGCGGCGGGACGCCGCTCCCACGCGCCGCTCCCACGCAAGGCATGACCAACGGCCTCCCTGCCGAACGGCACGTTGGCAACCGCCTGCGAACTGGCATGCTGTCCCCCGTCCGACCACCTCCGGGAGACTCGCATGCGCCGTATTTTCTGTTCGCTCGCCCTGCTGTCGCTGGCCGCCAGCGCCCAGGCCAAAGACGTCAGCTGCAATATCGAAAGCGACTACGACCTCACCATCAACGACCAGAGCGTCATCCTGACCCGCGAAAGCGGCACGCCCAAGTGGATCGTGATCCGCGGCGACAGGCTGTTCGTCGACGACCGCTGGGTCGCGTTGGACAAGGAGGATCGCCAGCGTATCGCCGACTTCGACCGCGGCACCCGCGAGATCATGCCGCTGGCGCGCGAAATCGGCCGCGACGCCGCCAGCATCGCCTTCACCGCGCTGGGCGAAGTGGCCGCCGGCTTCAGCAACGACCCGGCCGATACCCGCGCCAAACTCGATAAGGCCCGCAAGAAGATAGACGCGCGCCTGGCGCAGTCGATCACCGCCAACCGTTTCGACGGCCGCGATCTGGGCGAAGGCATCGGCCAGGCCGTGTCGGAGGTCGTTCCCCTGGTCATCGGCGACATCGTCGGCGGCGCGGTGCGGGCCGCCTTGAGCGGCGACACCCAGCGCCTGGAACAAATGGAAGGCCTGGACAAGCAGATCGAGGCGCGCATCGAGCCGCGCGCCAAGGAGCTGGAAGTACGTGCGGAGCGGTTATGCACGAAGATGGAAGCGCTGGACCGGCTGGACAATGCGCTGGCGTATCGTCTGCCGGGCGGCGCCGCGCTGGATCTGTTGCGTATGAAACCGGAAGCCGACCCGGGTTCTGAAAAATAGGGTTATTCGCCCGCGCGAGGGTTGCGGCAAGGCGCAGGGAAACGAATTGTTCCAGTGAAAGGTTGGCGCATCGGGCGTAGATGGCCACAATAGGGGTCCCCACACGATCTGATCACTGGAGTCTCTGTATGGCCGAACTCAAGGAAGCACGCGTTCCCGATATCGGCGATTACAGCGACGTGCCCGTCATCGAAGTCCTGGTCGCTGTCGGCGATACGGTGGCCAAGGACCAGGGCCTGGTCACGCTGGAATCGGACAAGGCCACGCTGGAAGTGCCTGCGCCGTTCGCCGGTGTGGTGAAGGAGCTCAAGGTCAAACTGGGCGACACGCTTTCCGAGGGTTCGGTGGTCGCCATGATCGAAGCGGCCGACGCTGCCGCTTCCAAGCCCGCCGCCGCGCCCGCGCCTGCGGCAAAAGCGGAAGTCGCCGCTTCCGAAACCGGCGCCAAGGTCGAACCGGTCGCCGCCGCCGCCCAGCCCGACAAGATCGCCCAGCGCGAAATCGTGCAGGAGCAGTCGGCCCCGGCCACATCGGCAGCCCCGCAGGTGCTCGACAGCAAGCCCGGCATCGACCCCGAAGCCTCGCCGCCGCACAGCCCACCGGTGGAGTTCAACGCCGACGCGGTGCTGCCGCAGAAAGTGCCGCATGCCAGCCCGTCGGTGCGCCTGTTCGCGCGCGAACTCGGCGTCGACCTGACCCAGGTCAAGGGCAGCGAACGCGCCGGCCGCATCAGCAAGGAAGACGTACAGAAATACGTGAAGGACGCGCTGGCCGGCGGCGCTGCCGCAGCCGCCGCGCCCGTTGCCGGTGGCGGCGGCAATGGCCTCAACCTGCTGCCCTGGCCCAAGGTCGACTTCGCCAAATTCGGCGAGATCGAAGTCAAGCCGCTGTCGCGCATCAAGAAGATCTCCGGCGCCAACCTGGCGCGCAACTGGGCCATGATCCCGCACGTCACCCAGCACGACCATGCCGATATCACCGAGCTGGAAGAACTGCGCGTGCTGCTCAACAAGGAGAATGAGAAGGCGGGCATCAAGCTGACCATGCTCACCTTCATCCTCAAGGCCACGGTCGCCGCGCTTAAGAAGTATCCCGATTTCAACGCCTCGCTGGACGCCAGCGGCGAGAACCTCACGCTCAAGAAATACTTCCACATCGGTTTCGCCGCCGACACGCCCAACGGGCTGGTGGTGCCGGTGATCCGCGACGTGGACAAGAAAGGCCTGGCCGAACTGGCCAAGGAAATGTCCGAACTGGCCGGCAAGGCGCGCGATGGCAAGCTGGGACCGGCGGAAATGTCCGGCGGCTGCTTCTCGATCAGCTCGCTGGGCGGCATCGGCGGCACCGCGTTCACGCCTATCGTCAATGCGCCGGAAGTGGCGATCCTGGGCGTTTCCAAATCCTCGATCCAGCCGGTCTGGGACGGCAAGGCCTTCCAGCCGCGCCTGCAGCTGCCGCTGTCGCTGAGCTACGACCACCGCGTCATCGACGGCGCCTCCGCCGCGCGCTTCACCGCGTACCTGGCCCAACTGCTGGGCGACATGCGCCGCGTGCTGCTGTGAACCCCCGCGTTGTCGCTGCCGCGGTCCGGCTGCCCGCGGCATTGCTGGCGGTGCTGATGCCGTGGTCGGCGATGGCGCGCGATTGCCAAGCGCAAATGGGCCGCGGATGGCCGCCGGGCACCGCCAACTATGGCGCCGCGGTGGAACGCCTGTTCGACGGTCAGGCATCGCCGGCGCTATCGCTGGTCTGGCTGCCCGACACCGGCAAAGAAACCGGGCTCGCCCTGGTGCAGGGTGCCGAAGGCGCGGCATGGACCCTCCGCTACAGTGAAGCCGACGAGCGCGTCTACCGCTGGAGCGGCAACACTCTCGAACTGAAGACCGAGCAGACGCCCCGCCAGGCCACGGCGCCGATTCCGGCCGCGTTGGCGCAGCGCATGCTGAAAGTCTGGAGCGAGTCCTTGCGACAGGCAACGCCCGAAGCCACCGCCGCCGCCTTTCATGAAGGCGACGTGCTGTCGGCGGTAGTGGAAGGCGTGCGCTTCAGCGGACCGGTGTCCAAGTGCGGCCCGCTCGAACAGATCCTGGAACAGGCCGAGCTGCTGATCGAGGCCAGCGAGGAAAACGAAAACAAACGCGAGCGGCGCTGGGTGGAAATCGATGCGTCGCTGCAGGAATTGCAGCAATCACTCGCTGGTGCGGGCGGCTGAAACGGAATACGGAGAAACCAATGGCAGTCATAGAAATCAAAGTCCCCGACATCGGCGATTACACCGACGTGCCGGTCATCGAAATCCTGGTCGCCGTCGGCGACACGGTGAAGAAAGACCAGGGCCTGGTAACGCTGGAGTCGGACAAGGCCACGCTGGAAGTGCCTTCGTCCGCCGCAGGCGTGGTGAAGGAATTGAAAGTCAAATTGGGCGATACGCTCTCCGAAGGCAGCGTGGTCGCGATCCTGGAAGCCGAAGGCGCCGCCGCAAGCGCACCGGCCGCCGCCGCGCCGGCCAAGCCTCCGGTGACGCCATCGCCTGCCGCTCCTGCCGCAGCGCCGGCGCCCAAAGCCGCGCAAGGCACCGGCAAGTCGGCCGATATCGAATGCCGCATGGTCGTGCTCGGCTCCGGCCCAGGCGGTTATACCGCCGCGTTCCGCGCTGCCGACATCGGCCTGGATACGGTGATGATCGAGCGTTATTCCAGCCTTGGCGGCGTCTGCCTCAACGTCGGCTGCATCCCGTCCAAGGCTCTGCTGCATGCCGCCGCGCTGATCGAGGAAGCCGCGCACTCAGCCGACATAGGCGTGGAATTCGGCCCGCCCAAGATCGACCTGGACAAGCTGCGCACGTTCAAGGATTCCAAGGTAGTCGGCCAGTTCACCAAGGGCCTGGCCGGCATGGCCAAGCAGCGCAAGGTGCGCGTCGTGCAGGGCGTGGCTTCGTTCGTGTCGCCCAACGAACTGGAAATCGTCGGCGAAGACGGCAAGACCCAGTTGTTGCGCTTCGAACAATGCATCATCGCCGCCGGTTCGCAGGCGGTGAAGCTGCCCGCCTTCCCCTGGGACGATCCGCGGGTGATGGATTCCACCGACGCGCTGCAGATCGCCGACGTGCCGAAACAACTGCTGGTCGTCGGCGGCGGCATCATCGGCCTGGAAATGGCCACCGTCTACCGCGCGCTGGGCAGCCAGGTGACCGTGGTGGAGTTCATGGACCAGCTGATGCCGGGCGCCGACAAGGATCTGGTCAAGCCGCTGGCCGACCGTTTGAAGAAACAGGGCGTCGCCATCCATCTCAAGACCAAGGCGACCAAGGTGGAAGCCTCGAAGAAAGGCATCAGCGTTGCCTTCGAGGGCGCCGCCGAAGGCCAGCCCGCCGAGCTCCAGACCACCACCTACGACCGTGTGCTGGTCGCCGTGGGCCGTTCGCCCAACGGCAACAAGATCGGCGCCGACAAGGCCGGCGTCACCGTGACCGACCGCGGCTTCATTCCCGTGGACCGGCAGATGCGCACCAACGTGCCGCACATCTTCGCCATCGGCGACATCGTCGGTAACCCGATGCTGGCGCACAAGGCCACCCACGAAGGCAAGCTGGCCGCTGAAGTGGCGGCCGGCGAAAAGAAGGAATGGGTGGCGCGGGTGATCCCGTCGGTGGCCTATACCGATCCGGAAATCGCCTGGGTGGGTGTCACCGAAACCGAAGCCAAGGCCAAGGGCCTGAAGGTCGGCGTGGGCAAGTTCCCGTGGGTCGCCTCGGCGCGCGCGGTGGGCATCGGCCGCGGCGAGGGTTTCACCAAGCTGGTGTTCGACGAAGAAACCCACCGCATCATCGGCGGCGCCATCGTCGGCGTGCATGCCGGCGATCTGATCACGGAAATTTCGCTGGCCATCGAGATGGGCGCCGAAGCGGCCGACATCGGCCACACCATCCACCCGCACCCCACGCTGAGCGAATCGGTGGGCATGGCGGCCGAAGTGTTCGACGGCACCATTACCGATCTGTATATCCCGAAGAAAAAATGATTGAGGAGAACCCTTCTCCCGCTTGCGGGAGAAGGTGGCGCGAAGCGCCGGATGAGGGTAGTCGCCGATGCGATATCCCGCGAAGAGCGCCCTCACCCGCCTTCGGCACCCTCTCCCGCAAGCGGGAGAGGGGTTCACCAGATGCGTTGCGGTCAGCGGGTGGTCAGAACGCCAGCGTCCCACCCGCAATCGGTTCCTTGAAGTGCTGGTTCTTACGCGAACGCAGCGACGCCAGTTCCGCGGTTACACCGGCATCGTGCGTAGTGCGCGTTCGGCGCGCCGACGTTCGATGCGCTTCCAGACTTTTTCGTGGAAGTGGAACACCACCGTATTACAGGCCGGTTCGACCAGCGCCAGTGCGCCGCCTACCAGCAGGCTGCCCGTGAACAGCCACCCCAGCAGGAAGGCGACGGTGAAGTGCAGCGAGGCAAAGCTGAGGGTCTTGGTCATGGTTGGCTCCAAATGAGAATCAATCTCATTATGGGGATGCCCATGACAAAGTCCAGCACATGGTTTCTTGGCATTCCATAGATCATGTCTATGGAAAGACAGCCGGCTCGCGAAAAGAGGAAGCCCCGGCGGCGGGCCGGGGCTTCTTTGGAAGGTCTGCGGCGGAGCATCGACGAGGAAGTTGAGCGCAGACCGTGCAAGGACTGACCGGCCCTCATGGAGAAAGTTCCGGCTTTTCCAGCTGAACAGGCGAATTGCCTGAAATCGTTTTACGCAAGTGTCGGCATTGCTCTTTCGTCGCTTTCGATCGGGTTGGGCAGCCGCAAACACGGCTTTCGGCGGTTGCCGCTGAAATTTAACGCCTGCTATACTTTTGCGGCTCGGCGAGGCGCCTTCAACGGCCTTGTCCCTTCCCACTCACCGGGTTTCGCGTGTGCTGAATTCCGCCGCTGCGGGCCGGCGACTGGCATTGCGGGCGGTGGCCTACCAGATGGCCGCCGTAATGCTGGTGGCGCTGGTTTTCCTTGTACAGGGGTGGTCCGCTTCGCTGGCGGCGCTTCTGGGCGGGGCCAGCGTGGTGTTGGGAAGCGCCCTGGCTGCGAATGTCGCGCTGGGCGGGGGAGTGGTTACGGCGCGGTCCGCGTTCCTGCGGCTGCTGCTGGCAACCGGCCTGAAATGGGCGGTGGTGATACTGATATTTGCGATGGCATCGGGTGTTGGGCGCATGGCGCCGCTCCCGTTGCTGGCAGGGCTCGCGGTCGCTTTGATCGCGCACCCACTGGTTTTGAACTTTAGTGTCAGGGTAGATCGTGATCGCTGAATCGGCGTCCGGTGGCGGCTCCACCGAATACATCCAGCACCATCTGAAGCATCTCCAGTGGCACGTCGGAGAAGGCAAGTTCATGGCCATCAACATCGACAGCGTGATCATCACGCTGGTGTTGTCGGCCCTGTTCCTGTTCTTCTTCCTGCGCACCGCACGCAAGGCCACGGCTGGCGTGCCGGGCAAGTTCCAGACGGGTGTGGAGATGGTGGTCGGCTTCGTCGACGGTCTGGTCCGCGAGACCTTCCACGGCCGCAGCAAGATGATCGCGCCGCTGGCGCTGACCATCTTCTGCCTGGTGTTCCTGATGAACTTCATGGACATGCTGCCGGTGGACTGGCTGCCGGGCGCTTGGGTCAAGGGCAACGAACTGGCCGGCCACGACCCCCACCACGCCTACCTGCGCGTGGTTCCGACCGCCGACCTCAACACCACCCTCGGCCTGTCGCTGATGGTGTTCCTGCTGATCCAGGTCTTCGGCATCAGCCACAAGGGCATCGGCAAGTTCACCGCCGAAGCCTTCACCGCGCCGTTCCATGCGGAAGGTGCGGTGATGAAGGTCCTGCTGGCCCCCGCCAACCTGCTGCTGCGCGTGATCGAAGAGCTGGTGCGTCCGCTTTCGCTGACCTTGCGACTGTTCGGCAACATGTACGCCGGCGAGCTGATCTTCATCCTGATCGCGCTGATGACCTGGAATTCGCTGTTCTCCAGCGGCATGACCTACGTGATGGCGCCGCTGCAGTTCATCTCGGGCTTCGTGTGGACGGCCTTCCACATCCTGGTCATCACCCTGCAGGCCTTCATCTTCATGATGCTGACCGTCGTGTACCTGAGCATGGCGGCAGAGAGCCACTGATTTCGCTTCACCCTTTCGCTTCATTCCTTTTTCAAACCTGACTAGTAGTACGGAGAACACCATGGAAAATGTCGCCCTCTACGCAGAAATTGCGAAGTTCACGGTCATCGCGGCCGGCCTGCTGATCGGTCTCGGCGCCCTTGGCACCGCCATCGGCTTCGCCATCCTCGGCGGCAAGTTCCTGGAAGGTTCGGCCCGCCAGCCGGAACTGACCCCGATGCTGCAGACCAAGATGTTCATCGTCGCCGGCCTGCTGGACGCGGTGCCGATCATCGGCGTCGCCATCGCCCTGCTGCTGATCTTCGCCAACCCGTTCCTGTCCGCGATCGCGGGCTGATCAGGCAACCGGTCTTGGCTAACGCCGGCGTTCAGCGCCGGCGTCTGGAGTACGCAATGGATATCAACCTCACTTTCATCGTCCAGGGCATCGCGTTCTTCGCGGTGGCGTGGATGGTGATGAAGTTCGGCTGGCCGCACATCATCGCGGCCATCGAAGAGCGTCAGCAGAAGATCGCCGAAGGGCTGGCCGCGGCCGACCGCAGCCAGAAGGACCTTGCGCAGGCGCAGGAAAAGGCCAACGAGGCGTTGAAAGAAGCGCGCGCCAAGGCCAATGAAATCATCGATCAGGCGCATCACCGCGCCAACCAGATCGTCGAAGCCGCCAAGAACGACGCGATCGCCGAGGCCAACCGCCAGAAGGCGCTGGGCCTGGCCGAGATCGACGCCGCCAGCACCCGCGCCAAGGAAGACCTGCGCAAGCAGGTATCGGTCCTGGCCGTGAGCGGTGCCGAGAAGCTGCTGAAGCGCGAAATCGACGCCAACGCCCACAAGGCGCTGCTCGACGAGCTGGCCGCAGAGATCTGATGAGAGCCGCTGACCGATGAGCCAAGCCCTCACCCTTGCCCGTCCCTACGCCCGCGCCGCCTTTTCGATGGCGCAGGACGAAAACGCGCTCGCCAAGTGGTCCGACGCGCTCGGTTTCGCCGCGCAAGTGGCCGCCGATCCGCGTGCCGCCATGCTCCTGCTCAACCCGCAGCTGACCCATGCCGAAGCGGTGTCGCTGCTTTCGGTCGACGGCGCGGGCGAGTCGTTCTCGCGCTTCCTGGCCTTGCTGGCGGAAAACCGCCGGCTGGCGCAGCTGCCGGAAATCTCCGGCCTGTACGAGGAACTGAAGGCCGAAGCCGAACGCGTGGTCAAGGCCACCGTGACTTCCGCCGCGGAACTGCCGGCAGGCGAGCTGGACGTGCTCAAGGCCGCGTTGAAGAAGCGCTTCGGCCGCGAAGTCGAACTCAGCACCGCTATCGACGCGTCGCTGATCGGCGGCGCGGTGATCGATGCGGGCGATGTGGTGATCGACGGCTCGCTGAAAGGCAAGCTCTTGCGGCTGCAGGCCGCGTTGGCGAATTAAGCGGGGAATAGGGAATCGAGAATAGGGAATAGAAAAGCAGCGCCGCATCGCTTTTACGATTCTCCATTCCCTATTCCCCATTCCCAAAAAACAATCGAATCCGTATCCCGCACGCTGCGGGGACGATCAAGGAAACAACAATGGCAACCACGCTCAACCCCTCCGAAATCAGCGAACTGATCAAGACCCGGATCGAGAAGGTCAAGCTGGCCGCCGAAGCCCGCAACGAAGGCACCGTGACCAGCGTGTCCGACGGCATCGTGCGCATCTTCGGCCTGGCCGACGTGATGCAGGGCGAAATGATCGAACTGCCCAACGACACCTTCGCACTGGCCCTGAACCTGGAGCGCGACTCGGTCGGCGCCGTGGTGCTGGGCGATTACGAAAACCTGCGCGAAGGCGACGTGGCCAAGACCACCGGCCGCATCCTGGAAGTGCCGGTCGGTCCCGAATTGCTGGGCCGCGTGGTCAACGCGCTGGGCGAGCCGATCGACGGCAAGGGCCCGATCGACGCCAAGATGACCGCTCCGGTGGAGCGCGTGGCCCCGGGCGTGATCTGGCGCAAGTCGGTATCGCAGCCGGTGCAGACCGGTTACAAGACCGTCGACGCCATGATCCCGATCGGCCGCGGCCAGCGCGAGCTGGTCATCGGCGACCGCCAGACCGGCAAGACCGCGCTGGCCATCGACGCCATCATCAACCAGAAGGGCACCGGCATTAAGTGCGTGTACGTGGCGATCGGCCAGAAGGCCTCGTCCGTCGCCAACGTGGTGCGCAAGCTGGAAGAGAACGGCGCCCTGGCCCACACCGTGGTCGTGGCCGCCACCGCGTCCGAATCGGCCGCCATGCAGTACATCAGCGCCTATTCCGGCTGCACCATGGGCGAATACTTCATGGATCGCGGCGAAGACGCCCTGATCGTGTACGACGATCTGTCCAAGCAGGCCGTGGCCTACCGCCAGATCTCGCTGCTGCTGAAGCGCCCGCCGGGCCGCGAAGCCTACCCGGGCGACGTGTTCTACCTGCACAGCCGCCTGCTGGAACGCGCCGCGCGCGTGTCCGAGGACTACGTGGAGAAGTTCACCAACGGCGCGGTGAAGGGCAAGACCGGTTCGCTGACCGCGCTGCCGGTGATCGAAACCCAGGCCGGCGACGTGTCCGCGTTCGTGCCGACCAACGTGATCTCCATCACCGACGGCCAGATCTTCCTGGAAACCGACCTGTTCAACGCCGGTATCCGTCCCGCCGTGAACGCCGGTATCTCGGTGTCGCGCGTCGGCGGCGCCGCCCAGACCAAGATCATCAAGAAGCTGTCCGGCGGCATCCGCATCTCGCTGGCCCAGTACCGCGAGCTGGCTGCGTTCGCGCAGTTCGCCTCGGACCTGGACGAAGCCACCCGCAAGCAGCTCGAGCGCGGCCAGCGCGTCACCGAGCTGATGAAGCAGAAGCAGTACCAGCCGATGTCCATCGCCAACCAGGCGCTGTCGATCTACGCGGTCAACGAGGGCTATCTGGACGACGTGGCGGTGAACAAGCTGCTGGCGTTCGAGGAAGGCCTGCACGCGCACTTCGCCAACACCCAAGGCGCGCTGATCGAGAAGATCAACGCCAGCGGCGACTGGAACGACGAGATCGAAACGGCGTTCAAGAACGGCATCACCGAGTTCAAGACCACCGGTAGCTGGTAATAAGAGCCGGGAATAGAGAATAGGGAAAAGGGAATCGTAGAGGCGGGAGCGCGTTTCCCCATTCTCCATTCCCGATTCCCCATTCCCACGCAGCGAGCATAGCGAGCAAGAGATGGCAAGCGGCAGAGAAATCAAAACCAAGATCAAGAGCGTGCAGAACACCCGCAAGGTGACGCGCGCGCTGGAAATGGTCTCGGCCTCTAAGATCCGCAAGGCGCAGGACCGCATGAAGGCCTCGCGTCCGTACGCGCGCGCCATGAAGCAGGTCATCGGCCACCTGGCCCAGGCCAACTCCGAATACCAGCATCCGTTCCTGGTCGAGCGCGCGGAGATCAAGCGCGTCGGCTACATCATCGTCTCCTCGGACCGCGGCCTCGCCGGCGGCCTCAACAACAACCTGTTCCGCAAGGTGCTGGGCGAAGTGCGCCAGTGGCAGGACAAGGGCGCCGAAGTCGATGTGGTCACCATCGGCCAGAAGGCCTCGGCCTTCTTCCGCCGCATCAAGGTCAACATGCTGGCCAGCGTCACCCACCTGGGCGACAAGCCGCAGCTGGAACAGCTGGTGGGCGTGGTCAAGGTCATGCTGGATGCGTACGAGTCGGGCAAGGTCGACCGCGTGTACCTGGTCTACAACGATTTCGTGAACACCATGACCCAGCGCGCCGCGTTCGACCAGCTGCTGCCGCTGCCGGCCGCCGATACCCAGATCGCCCACCACGACTGGGACTACATCTACGAACCCGACGCCGCCACCGTGCTCGAACACGTGCTGAAGCGCTACGTGGAGTCGCTGGTGTACCAGGCCGTGCTGGAAAACGTGGCGTCCGAACACGCCGCGCGCATGGTGGCCATGAAGTCGGCCAGCGACAATGCGACCAAGCTGATCGGCGACCTGCAACTGGTCTACAACAAGGCCCGCCAGGCGGCGATTACGCAAGAGATTTCGGAAATCGTCGGCGGCGCTGCAGCGGTGTAGCCGGGATTAGGGGTTTGGGATTGGAGATTCGTAACAGCCGCGATCCGCGCTTCCACGAATCCCGAATCTCCAATCCCGAATCTCAACCAATCCATTCGCCGGTGTAAATCGGCAACGAAATAGATAACCGGAGTAACCAACATGAGTCAGGGCAAGATCGTTCAGATCATCGGCGCCGTCGTCGACGTCGAATTCGCGCGCACCGAGGTGCCGAAGATTTACGACGCATTGAAGGTGGACAACACCGCCATCACGCTGGAAGTGCAGCAGCAGCTGGGCGACGGCATCGTGCGCACCATCGCGCTGGGTTCCACCGACGGACTGAAGCGCAACCTGATCGCCACCAACACCGGCAAGGCCGTGTCGGTGCCGGTCGGCGCGGGCACGCTGGGCCGCATCATGAACGTGCTGGGCGAACCGATCGACGAAGCCGGTCCGGTCGAAGCGACCGAGCATTGGGAAATCCACCGGCCCGCGCCCGCTTACGCGGAACAGTCCTCGGGCAACGATCTGCTGGAAACCGGCATCAAGGTGATCGACCTGATGTGCCCGTTCGCCAAGGGCGGCAAGGTCGGCCTGTTCGGCGGCGCCGGCGTCGGCAAGACCGTGAACATGCTGGAGCTGATCAACAACATCGCCACCGAGCACGCGGGTCTGTCCGTGTTCGCAGGCGTGGGCGAGCGCACCCGCGAAGGCAACGACTTCTACCATGAAATGGCCGAAGCCGGCGTCATCAAGCTGGAGAACATGAAAGAGTCGAAGGTCGCGATGGTGTACGGCCAGATGAACGAGCCGCCGGGCAACCGCCTGCGCGTGGCCCTGACCGGCCTGACCATGGCCGAATACTTCCGCGACGAAAAAGACGCCGACGGCAAGGGCCGCGACGTGCTGTTCTTCGTCGACAACATCTACCGCTACACCCTGGCCGGTACCGAAGTGTCCGCGCTGCTCGGCCGCATGCCGTCGGCGGTGGGCTACCAGCCGACCCTTGCCGAGGAAATGGGCGTGCTGCAGGAACGCATCACCTCGACCAAGACCGGTTCCATCACCTCGATCCAGGCCGTGTACGTGCCCGCGGACGACCTGACCGACCCGTCGCCGGCCACCACCTTCGCCCACTTGGACGCCACCGTGGTGCTGTCGCGCAACATCGCTGCGCTGGGTATCTACCCGGCCGTCGATCCGCTGGATTCCACCTCGCGCCAGCTGGACCCGAACGTGATCGGCCACGAGCACTACGATACCGCCCGCCGCGTCCAGGCCACCTTGCAGAAGTACAAGGAACTGAAGGACATCATCGCCATCCTGGGCATGGACGAGCTGTCGGAAGAAGACAAGCAGGCCGTGTCGCGCGCGCGCAAGATCGAACGCTTCTTCAGCCAGCCGTTCCACGTGGCCGAAGTGTTCACCGGCTCGCCGGGCAAGTACGTGTCGCTGAAAGACACCATCCGCGGCTTCAAGGCCATCGTCGACGGCGAATACGACCACCTGCCGGAGCAGGCGTTCTACATGGTCGGCGGCATCGAGGAAGCGGTCGAGAAGGCCAAGAAGCTGGCCGAAAAAGCATAAGCAACATAGGGCGGGCCCCGGCCCGCCATCGCGATAATCCGTGGTGGGCTTGAGCCCACCCTATGCAGTCAAAGGTTGATCATGGCATCTACCATCCGTTGCGACATCGTCAGCGCCGAGCAGGAAATCTTCCATGGCGAAGCGACGCTGGTCGTGGCCACCGGCGAGCAGGGCGAGCTGGGCATCGCGCCCCGCCATGCGCCGCTGATCACGCGCCTTAAGCCGGGCAAGGTCGTGGTGACGCTGCCCAGCGGCGAACACCTGGACTTCGCCATCGGCGGCGGCATCCTGGAAGTCCAGCCGCAGGTGGTCACCGTGCTGGCCGACACCGCGATCCGCGCGCAGGACATCGACGAAGCCGCCGTGCGCGCGGCCATGGAAGAAGCCGAGCGCGTGCTGGCCAACCGTGGCGAAGCGATGGACGTGGCCGAGGCGCAGCAGAAGCTGGTCGAAGCCACCGTGCAGCTGCAGGCGCTGGAGCGCTTGCGCAAGAACCTCAAGCACTGAGGTTTCAACTCGCGCTACGCGGTATCGAAACGCCGGCCCGACGCCGGCGTTTTTTTTACCCGCCGCAACGCCAAGCGATCTTGTAGGGCGGGCACTGCCCGCCGCTCCCGGTGCAAAAGCTGGCGGGCAGTGCCCGCCCTACGCTCAATGCTTGTAGACCCAATGGCGCGATAGCAGGAAACCGATCACGCCCAGCGCAAGTTCGACCGCAGGCTTGGCCATCCAGGCCCAGCGCAGGCCGAACCAATCGTCGATGTTGCCGATGGCCCAGGTGCTCACGAAAGTGGTCATCAGCCACATGGCCAGGAAGCGCAGCAGCGGCTTGCGTCCCAGATGGTGCTCGTCGCCGGTGAAGGTGATGCGTCCGTTCAACCAGAAACCCAGCAGCGCGCCGCTGATGCGGCCGATCACGTTGGCGGGTTCCACCAGCATGCCCGCATGGCTCAGCCCGACCATCACGCCCCAGTCCAGCAGCCACTGCAACACGCCGATCAGCAGGTAGTAGCGGCCCTGACGCAGGACGCTCATGGTCGCTGGCCCTTGGTTGCGATGCTCCACCACTGCGCCGGACCCTGTTCGCCGCGCATGACCGCACCGGCCCGTTGCAGGCCTGCGCGCTGGGCAGGATTGAGCGTGTCCTTGCGCAGCAGCACTTCGCCGATGCGCTCGCGTTCGAACAACGACTGCCAGGCGGCACCGGTCGCGTCGCGGTCGGCCAACGCGGCCGCGGCCGCAAGCGAGGGGTCGTAGCGCGAGATCGTGCGCGCCCGCACGCCCGTTTCGGCCGCGTGTGGCACTTCCGCATCCAGCGCCAGCACGTTACCCGTGCCGGGCGATGCAAGGCGCATGCGGGCCAGCAGAATTCGTTCCGGCGCGTAATGGCGGAACGAGGCCGCATCATCGCCCAGCGCCAATACGGTTTCCTTTATTGCGCCCGTCCGCAGCATCCAATGGCCATTGGCCTGGAACACCAGGTTGAGCACGCACAAGCCCGCCAGCATCCAACCGGCGCGCCTCGGATCCACGCGCGCGGCGGTCACCGCAAGCAACGGCAGCAGAGCGACGCAGGCGGGGAATACATAGCGCAGGTATTGCATCGGAATGAGGGGAACGATCAGGCTCAGCGCCAGCGCCGCAGCGATGGCCGAAGTGCGCCGCTGGACCAGCGCCAGAATCCAGGCGCCGGCCAGCACCATCAGGACGAATCCGCCACCGCCGGCGAAGGCTTCCAGGTAACGACCGGTATCGAAAGTAAGATGCCAGGGCAGCCACGCATCGAATCCGGCGTGCCAGCGCGTGTCGTCGAAATCGGCCATGGCGAAGTAGGGCGAACGGAACCAGGCATTGAACAGCGGCAGGAAAGGGTTCCCGGTCAGCACCGCAGCATAGACATAGCTGCTGGTCCCGACCGCCAACGACAGGGCGCCGGCGAGCAGCGCTGCACTTGGCCGCAGCGCGGCGCGATGGCGCCACAGCGCCCAAGGCAACAGCACGATCGCCATTGCCGCAGCAGCCAGTTTCAAGCCGAGCAGCCCGCCCAGCAGCACCGCGCCCGCATACAACCCCCGGGAACCTTGCATCGGCGCGCGTGCGATCAGCGCCACCAGCCACACCAGCAGTGCGGCCGTGGGTGTCTCGGTCTGCATGCTGCCGGCCAGCACCGCGGTCAGCGGCAGACTGGCATACAGCGCCACCGATGCCCAGCGCGCCCGCGCATCGCCGCCCAGCTCGGCAGCCAACCGCCACACGCCCGCTGCGGTGAGCAGGATCCACAGCGCATTCACCGGGCCGCGCGCTTCGGCGCCGCCGATGACCTGCGGAAACGCCTGCACTACGTCGCCCAGCCAAGGCGCCAACGCCCAGATGTGGGTTTCGGCATCCATCGCGTAGCGGCCGTCCTGCAGCAGTTCCCACGGCAGGCGCAGGTGGTAGCCCAGATCGTCCACCTGCAGAGTCGGCAACCAGCAGCCGGTGCTGGCCAGGCCCAACGCCAGCACCGCCAGGGCGGCCGCACGCGGATGTGCGGCCACCGCATCGCGCCATAGGCTTCGTGCATTGCGCAGCGACGGGCCGATGCGGTTGCGGGCCAGGGCCGCCAGCACGATGGCCAGGCCCAGGTAGCTCCAGACGTAGTGCACCGGCAACGGCAGCAGCCATGCCAGCGACCCGCCCAGCAGAACCAGTCCGGCGACGAGCTGCAAAGGCAGCGGTTCCTGTCCCAGCAACAAGCCGCCCAGCGCCAGAGCCGACACAGCCAGCACCAGCGTCGCCGCGACCGGCAGGGGATCAGCGAACAACACCAACGCCAGGCTCCAAGGCAGCGCCAGCGCCGCGGCCCACGACCAGCGCGCGAACCGGCGCAGCGGCCATGCCAGCAATGCCGACAGCGCGGCCAGCACCAGCAGTTCGCCGAAACGGCCCGAATGCCAGTGTTCCCACAACCGGTACTGGAAAAAGCCGAGCGCGCACAGCGGCACGCCGGCCCACAGCAACGCCAGCTGCCAACGGGGCGTAACGGGAGCAAGGGGTGGTTTCGAGGGCGTAGAAGGGGAAGAGGGAATCGAAATCATCGCGCGCATGCTAACAGCGCGCCGATTTAGAATGGGTCACGACACCGAATCGCTGGAGCGCACATGGCCGGACCCCTGCACGTCATCATCCTCGCCGCCGGCGAAGGCAAGCGCATGCGTTCGGCCAAGCCGAAAGTGCTGCAGCCCATCGCCGGGCAACCGATGCTGGCCCAGGTCATCGCCGCCGCGCGCGCGTTGAATCCGGCAGGCATCCACGTGGTCCACGGCCATGGCGGCGACCAGGTGCAGGCCGCCTTCGCCGATCAATCCGATCTGCTATGGGCGCAGCAGGCGCAGCAGTTGGGCACCGGCCACGCGGTGGAACAGGCCATGCCCAAGGTGCCCGATGCGGCCACCGTGCTGGTGCTGTACGGCGATGTGCCGCTGATCCGCAGCGAAACCCTGCAGCGTTTGCTGGAAGCGCCGGGAAGGCTGGCCGTACTCGTCGCCGAAGTCGCCGACCCCACTGGCTACGGCCGCATCGTGCGTGATGCTGAAGGCCGCGTCGCCGCCATCGTCGAACAGAAGGACGCCGACGAGGAACAACGCCGCATCCGCGTCATCAACACCGGCATCATCGCCGCCGAATCCACCGCGTTGAAACGCTGGCTGGCGCATCTGTCCAACGACAACGCGCAGGGCGAGTACTACCTGACCGACGTGTTCGCCGCCGCCGCCGCCGAGTTCAGCGCCGCCGAGATGGTGCTGGTGGGCGAGGCCATCGAAGCCGAAGGCGCCAACGATCCCTGGCAGCTCGCCCAGCTCGAGCGCGCCTTCCAACTACGCCAGGCGCGCGCGATCTGCGCGCAGGGCGCACGCCTGCTGGATCCGGCGCGCTTCGACCAGCGCGGCACGGTAACGGTGGGCCGCGACGTGGAGATCGACGTGGACGTGGTACTGGAAGGCAATGTGGAATTGGGCGACGGCGTCAGCATCGGTCCGTTCACGCGCTTGAAGGACGTCAAGCTGGGCGCTGGCACCTTGGTGCGCGCGCATTGCGATCTCGACGGTGTAGTGGCCGAAGGCGCGGCGCAGATCGGCCCGTACTCGCGCCTGCGCCCGGGCACGGTGCTGGCCGATGGCGTGCACGTGGGCAACTTCGTGGAAACCAAGAAAGCCACGCTGGGCGTCGGCAGCAAGGCCAACCACTTGACCTATCTGGGCGATGCGGTGATCGGCAGCGGCGTCAACATCGGCGCCGGCACCATCACCTGCAACTACGACGGGGTGAACAAGTTCACCACGACCATCGAGGACGGCGCCTTCATCGGTTCCAACTCCGCGCTGGTGGCGCCGGTCACCATCGGCGCCAACGCCACCATCGGCGCCGGCTCGGTGATCGGCAAGGACGCACCGGCAGACAAACTGACCCTCACGCGTGCACGGCAGCAGACGCTTGAGGGTTGGCAGCGGCCGAAGAAGCGGTAGGACTAATGGAGCTCGCCGAACGACCCGTTGCAGATGTTGCATTGGGCGACCGCATCGTCAAGGTCAATCACGCGGGCGAGCACGGTGCGGTCAGTATCTATACGGGCCAGATCCTGATGGCTCGGGTCACCGCGTCGGACATGGTTGGCGAACTCATCGAATTCCGTTCGCACGAGCGCCGTCATCGCTCCTTGTTCGAGGCAGAGCTGCGACGGCGTGGGCGCGCCCGTTGCCGTAGCTACTGGCTGTGCGCATGCGGCGGTCTTGCGTTGGGCCTGATCACCGGGCTGTTGGGGAAAAACGCCATTGCGGCGACTACGGCAGCCGTTGAGAGCGTCGTGCTTCGACATCTGACACAGCAACTCGCCATGTTGCGGGAGCAGGACCCGGAAGCCGTTATCGCGATCTCCGCCATCATCGAGGAAGAACAACAACATCACGACCAATCGGTAAGCCATGGAGCGGATGGGTTTTGGCGCCGCGTGTTGACGCCGGTGGTTTCCGCATCGACCGAGTCTGTGATCTGGTTGGGAATGCGGCTGTAGCCATGAACCGAACCACTCTTGCAGCACTAACCACTTTCCCGCAGCATCTCGAGGAATTCTTCGGCGTGATCCCTGCTGATTTCAGGAACTGGAAGCCCGACTCATGGGAAGGCATTCCCAGCGAACCCTTCAGCGCCATCGAGCAGATCTGCCATGTACGCGATATCGAGGTGGATGGCTATCACGAACGTTTCCGGCGCGCGTTGCAGGAAGCCAATCCCACGCTGGAGAACGTGGATGGCGAGACGCTGGCGGTGGAACGCGCTTATGCGGCTGCCGAACCGGCCGAAGTCTTCGCCGCGTTCCGCATCGCCCGCGCGAAGACGCTTGAAACCATTTCGAGGCTGACGGCCGAACAGTTCGATCGAACCGCGGTATTCGATGGTGCGCCGATCACCGTGCGTGGACTGGTGCACATGCTGTGCAGCCACGACCAGCAGCATCTGGCCGGATTGCAGTGGCTGATGGCCCGGATCGATGCCTCGCGGTCCCGCTGAATCCGTGCGATGAACGTGATTCGCCAAAAGCAGCCGGGCAAGCTCGGCTCTACAAGGCGGGAGCCGGTTGGTGGGCTGTTATTGCGCGCTGGAACCGAAGCCGACGTAGAAGTGTTGCTGGAAGTCGAACGCCGTGCCGCCGAGCTATTGCTGGGCCATGGCGCATACGACCTCTTCGCCATGCACAGTCTGTCGCCGCAGAACCTCCAGGACGGTATCGCACACGGAATTTTGCATGTGGCTGAACTGGAGGGACAGGCGGTAGGCTTCGCGTTGTGCGGCGAAATAGACGGTCATGCGCATTTGTTCGAAATGGACGTCATGCCGGAACACGGCCGTCGCGGCATCGGCGGCGCGCTACTTGAGTCAGTCTGCACGGAGGCCTCCGTACGCGGGTTTCCCGCGATGACGCTGACTACGCTGCGCGATGTGCCGTGGAATGCGCCGTTCTATGCCGCGCGCGGTTTCGTTGAAATGCACCCGTCGCAATGGGGGCCCCGGCTGGTGGAGATCGTCGCGAGGGAACGGATGCTCGGATTTCCCATGCCGCTGCGGGTGGTGATGCAGCGCAGAGTGGGCGTCGGCGCGGACTGATTCAGAGTAGCCCGACGAGCCACCAAATGCCCCCTTTGAAAAAGGGGGCGGGCGCCCGCAAGGCGGGTGACGGGGGATTTGCTCTTGGCGCGAAGAGAAAATCCTCCGCAAATCGCTATACGCGCTTTGCTGCCCCCTTTTTCAAAGGGGGCACACGGCGGGCCGTCTCGCATGGTTGCGAAAACATCGCTGCTCCTGAGTGGGTGCCGGATGCCATCACCGATTGGCGACAGAGCCAGCCCTGGAACTTGGCCTCCCGCGCTAACCTACATCCGGCAACTGTATCGCCACGCACAACCCACCGCCTTCGCGGTTATGCATCGACAGCCGGCCGCCATGCGCCTCCACGATCTCGCGCGTCAACGCCAGCCCCAATCCGGTGCCGTTGCGCTTGGTCGAATAAAACGGCACCAGCGCGTTCTGCAGCACCGCCTCGTTCATGCCGCTGCCGCGGTCCAGCACCTCGATGCGCAGCCAGTCCGGCAGGCGGGTCAACTTCACGCTGACGGCGGCACCTTCCCCGCCCGCTTCGTGCGCGTTCTTGAGCAGATTCAACAGCGCCTGTTCCATCTGCGCCTGATCGATGCGGCTGCTCATTCCCTCGGTGGGGCTTTCCAGCTCGAATCCGATCTGCCGTTGCAGGCCGGACAGGAAATTCGTCCAGTCCACGGTGTTCAACAACGGCTGCGGAAGCTTGGCGAAACGCGCATACCCGCGAATGAAACCTTCCAGATGCCGCGCACGCTCCTCGATGGTGCCGAAAATCTCCTCCAGCCGCTCATTGCGTCCGCGCCGCACCAGCTCCGCGCCGGAATGGGCCAATGAAGCGACGGGCGCGAGCGAGTTGTTCAACTCGTGGCTGATCACACGGATGACCTTCTTCCAGGTCTGCACTTCCTGGCGGCGCAGTTCATTGGTCAGCAGGCGCAGCAACAACAGTTCGTGCTTGCGGCCGTTGAGGCGGAAGTGGCGGCGCGACAAGTGGTAAACCTGTTCTTCCTCGTCTTCCTCTTCGTTGCCGATAGCGAACAGGCTGTCGCCGCCGCGTTGCATGGCCTCGCGCATTTCCACCGGCGCGGCCGACATCAGATCGTCGAAGCGCTGGCCTTCCAGTTTCCAGCCGCTGTGCAGCAGTTTGCGCGCGGCCAGATTGGCGAACACCACGCGGCGCTCGCCATCGCCGCCGGGCGCTATCAACAGCATCGCCACGGGCGTGTTCTGCACCATCGTGTCCAGCAGCAGTTCGCGCTGCACCAGGCCTTGCCGCTGCTCGCGCAGCACATCGCCCAGCTCCGCGTGCGAACGCACCAGATCGCCCAGATCGTCATTTCCTTGCCAATGGATGCCGAAGTTGTACTCGCCGTCGCGATAGGTGTTGACGCTGCCGGCGAGCGCGCGGAACAGAGAATTCAATGGCGCTACCGCGCGCCGGATCACTACGACCGCCACCGGCACGATCACCAGCGCGGACAGCAACGCTACCAGTTTCGTATCGTCCAGCCATTGCAGCAGCAAAAGCGGCAAGGCGATGGCGGCCGCCAGCAAAGGCAGCAGCCAGAAGAACAGCCGGCCGGCGACCGAGCGGCGGATGGTCAGGCCTGTCATCGCTGCCGGCTCATGGAAGCTTGATGCCGAAACGTTCCATGCGCCGGTACAGCGCCTGGCGGCTGAGACCCAGATCGGCGGCGGCCTGGGCGATCACGCCGCCGGCGCGTGCCAGCGCGGCTTCTATCCCGGCGCGGTCCGGCTCCGTTACCGAGGCCTGTTTCACCATCGCGGCCTTGGGCAGATTGAGGTCCGCCGCTTCGATGCGATCGCCGCTGGCCAGCAGCCCGGCGCGCTGCACGACATTGCGCAGTTCGCGCACGTTGCCGGGCCAGGGATGGCGCAGCAGTGCGTTGCGGGCGCTGTCGCCGATCGGTTTGTCGGCAGGGCGGAAGCTCTCGGCAAGCGGCAGGATGTCGCCCGGGCGTTCGGACAGCGGCGGCAGCGCCAGCTCGATGGCGTTGAGGCGGTAGTAGAGGTCTTCGCGGAAGCTGCCGTCGCGGATCAGGGCGGGCAGGTCCGCATTGGTGGCGCTGATCACCCGCACGGTGACGTGGCGTTCGCGGTTGGAACCCAGGCGCTCGAAGCGGCCGGTCTCCAGCACGCGCAACAGTTTCATCTGGCCGGCCAGCGGCAGGTTGCCGATTTCGTCCAGGAACAGCGTGCCGCCGTCGGCCGCTTCGAATTTCCCTTCGCGGGCCTTGTTGGCGCCGGTGTAGGCGCCGGCATCGGCGCCGAACAGTTCGGCCTCGATCAATTCCGAAGGCAGCGCACCGCAATTGAGGGTCACGAACGCGCCGTTCTTCACCGACGAATTGGCCTGCACGATCTCGGCGATCTTTTCCTTGCCGCTGCCGTTGGGTCCGGTGATCAGCACCGGCAGATCGGAACGGGCGACCTGGCACGCCAGTGCTATCACCCGTTCACTGGCCGGATCGTCGAACACCACGCCGCGCAGATCGTATTTCTGCGCCAATTGCTCCTGGCGGGCCCGTTCGCGGTTGCGGCGCCGGTCCAGCTCGCTGCGCGCCTCGGCCAACTCCAGCAGGTTGTTGACGGTGGCCAGCAGTTTGCGGTCGTCCCATGGCTTGGCCACGTAGTCGGCAGCGCCGGCCTTGACCAGCTCCACCGCGCTGCTCAGATGCGTCCAGGCGGTCAGCAGGATCACCGGCAGGTCCGGATGCCGTGCGCGGATCTGCGCGAACAGCGCCGCGCCTTCGTCGCCCGAGGTGGTGTCTTCGGTGAAGTTCATGTCCTGGATCACCAGGTCCACCGATTCGTTCTGCAGTATCGCCAGTCCCGCCTCCGGCGTCTGCGCGTGCAGGGTGGAGATGTCGTGCAGCGAGAACAGCACTTCCAGCGCGGTGGCGACCGCGGGGTTGTCGTCGATGATCAGCAGGCTGGGCATGCGGGTTTCAGGGTCTCTGGGTCAAAGCGCGCATCGTAACGTCATTGGGCATCGGCCAGCGCATGGTGCCCGTAGCTCAGCACCCGGGTGATCTGCCATTGGCCGTCGCGCAGGCGCCAGACGATGGCGAAATCGGCGGCGCCTTCGCACTTGCCGTTGTCGAGCTGGCAGAAGCGGTGCACGCCCTGGGCGAGGGCGCCGAAATCCTTGATCGGGTAGACCTTCAAGCTGCCGGGGATGAGCTGGCGGGTGAAATGGCCGCAGACGTATTTCTTCGTATTGGCGATCATCGCATCGCGGGTCCAGGTGACGCCGCCGGTGTCGTGGTAGAACTCGATGTCTGGGGAGAAGTAGCCGGCGTGTTCTTCCAGCCGTCCGGGTTCGTTGCAATGGTTGAAGGCATCGAATACGCGCGTGTCCATCGCGGCGATTTCGTTGAACAACGGCGCGGGCGCTTGTCCGTCGGCGGGATAGGTTTCTTCGGCCTGGAGAGGCGCGGTATGCAGCGCAGATGCAAGCAGTGCGAGCGATAGGAGTAGACGTAACTTGATCATGAGGCACTCCCACGAAAGATCAGAAGAATCGGGCTCTAACGACGACAGGCAACTTCGGGAGCGAGCCCTTCTCCCGCTTGCGGGAGAAGGAGGCCGACAGGCCGGATGAGGGAGGGCTTCGAATCAGCTGATTCAGCTGCAGCTTGCTCGGCTTCGGCCTTCCCCCATCCGCCTTCGGCACCCCGTATCAAGTACGGGGCAGGCTCTTCCCCCGCAGGCGAGGGAAGGGCTTGCTCTTCATTGTTTCGATTCAACAACCAACTCTTCTTACGCCAACCCGATCTCTACCGCTTCCTGATCGCCTTGGTCTCGCGCCCATCCATGAACAGCACCACCTGATCCGCCTCGCCCGCGGCGTTGACTCCAAAGCTGACTTTCGCATCCACCGCCTGCACGCGGAACACCGTCTCCGAAATTCCCAGCAAGGGCCATGCGGCCTGGCCCGTTGCCTGCAGCATCAACTGTTCGCCTTCGCGCCACACCTTCAATTCAAAACCGGGCGAGATGACGTAGGTGCCGACGTACGTATCGAGCGTGCCTTCGGACACGAACACACCGCTGTCGGCGGGCGCGTCGGTAGTCTGCGCCGCGACCGGAAAGCAGGCCGAAAAGGCAAGCGCAAGGGACAGTGGAAGGATCGGCATTCTGTTCATGGGCGGCAGTTCCGGGGGAGGAAGCGACTATAAACAGCGGACCATGAACGCGGAAAAATCAAAAACTGCGGGAGGGACTTCGGCCCCCAAGGCCTTGAGTCCTCGAGTGCCGGGGCTGCAGCCCCTCCCGCAATGAACCTGACACCGATCAGACCGGATCACGCACTGCGCGTGGCCACTGCCGGCGGTACCGAAGCCGCTTTGCGCGCCGGGCCGTAGACCGCGATCTGGCCCAACATCCACAACAGCGCGGCGCCGACCGGCAAGTAGATCAGCGGCAGGCGCGGCAGTTCGTACTTGCCCATCAGCAACTGGTTGATGGCATAGGCCAGCAGCATGCCCAGCACGATGCCGATGGTGGCCAGCAGGAAGTTCTCGGTCTGGAAGTAGCGCAGGATCTGCCCGCGCGTGGCGCCCAAGGCGCGACGCACGCCGATCTGCTTGGTGCGCTGCTGCACCCAGAAGCTGGCCAGTCCCACGATGCCCAGCGCGGTCACCACCAGCAGGGCGACGATCACCACGCCCAGCATCCAGGCCATGGCGCGATCCTGGCGGTAGTACTCGTTGCGCATGGTCTCGAAGGTCTTCGCATCGTCTTCGGGAATGATGCGCGTTGGGCCGCTGCTTTCCAGGACCTTCAGCGCCGTCTTCATGATCTCGTCGCGGCGCGAAGGATCGGCCACACGCAGCAGATAGGTGTTGCCGGATTCGTAGGTCAGGTTCACCGGGAAGATGGCCGAATATCCGTTCGCCGCAGGGCCGTCGTTGTCGTTCGGACGCACCAGGGTGTCGACAACGCCGATCACGCGGTGCGGATCGTCGCCCCACGAATAGAAACCCTTGCCGATCGGATCCTGTCCCGGGTACAGCTTGTCCGCCACCGCCTTGGTGATCAGGACGGACGGAATGTTGCCCTCGAAGCCGGGCGCCTGCAGCGTTTCCCATTCCAGCATTTCATCGGGCTGGAATTGCCGCCCGGCGATCAGTTTCAGGCCAAGAGTTTCGAACAGGTCCCGACCGCCCATGTAGGTCGACAGATTGAGATTGGGAATCTTCTGGTCCTTCCCCAGCCTTGCCGAACTGTTCCAGGATGAACCGCCGAACGGCACCTGGAGAGTGGCGGACGCGGATTTCACTCCGGGAATGCCGCGCAAAGCGGCAAGATCGGTTTTGGTAACCGCAGCGGCGTCCTTGTTTTGGGCGATCCCGTTGACGCGGATGCGCACGATTTCGTTCTCGGCGAGCCCGGTAGGGCGTTGCATGCGCTCCAGGCGGTTGCCGATCAGGAACAACGCATTGCAGACGATGGCGCAGCTGAGCGCGATCTCCAGCACGATCAGGGCGGCTGCGGTCTTGTGCCGCAGCAGGGTGGAAAGGATGGGGCGGATGTCCATGGTGGTTCTCCGTTCTATATCGTGATTGCGGCGATCTGATTCGTGGCGATTGGATTCAGTACGGTGCGCTCATTGCGATTTGAGCTGGATTGCCGGCGTGACCTGCATCGCGCGCCAGGCGGGCAACAGCCCCGCCAGCAGGCTGGCGACGATGGCCAGGATCAACGTGGTCAACAGCATCACCGGGTCCAGATGCGCCAGCGAGGCATAGTCGGACGGCTGCTGGCGTACTGCCCAAAGGCCCAGCATCGCCAAGCCAAGGCCCAGTATTCCGCCTGCGATTCCTATCGTTCCCGCTTCCACCAGGCATTGCATGAAGATGGCCCGGCGCGATGCGCCAAGCGCACGGCGCACGCCGATCTCGCTGCCGCGGCGCAGGAACTTTGCCAACAGCAGGCCCACCGTGTTCAACAGGCACACCAGCAGGAAGCCGAACGCCAGCCAGGTCTGCAGGCGCACGTCGCCCGGCACCACCTTGTTCTCGTCCAGCCAGGTCATGACGTCGCTCAGGCGCGTATTGGTGGGCCGTTCGAAACGGCCGGCCTTGCGCTGCTGATCGGAGTAGTTGATCAGGTACTGCCGATAGGCGGCTTCCTTCGCCGCGCTGTCCAGTTGCACCCAATACTGGATCCATGCGCAGGGCGCGTTCAAGCCGTTGGAACCTTCGGGATCGTTGTTAGGGCCATCCCCCCAGCAGCTCATGTCGCCGCTGCTTCCCAGATCCAGCGCGCGCGAAGTGGAGAAGGGGATGTAGACCTGCTCGCCATCGCCGTAGTGGCTCTGGGTGAGATCGAAGAAGCGTGGCGTCGGACGCCACTTTTCGGTCACGCCGATGATGCGGAACTCGGTCTGGTTGAGGCGGATGCTCTTGCCGACGCTATTGCCGCCGAACAACTTGTCGTTGAGGTCCTTGGTGATCACCGCCACCCGCTCGCGCGCCTCGTCCTCCTTCACCCCCCAGCCTTGGCCGTAGGCGAACGGAACGTCGAACATGTCGAAGAAATCGCTCGAGGTATAGCGCGATTCGACCGTGAACGGCGTCATGCCCTGTTTCTCCGGCTCTATCGCCAGCCCGCCCGCAGACATCATCGCCTGGCGGTCGCCGCGCTTGTCGCGCAGCAGGGCTTCGGAATCGAAGCGCGTCATCTGGCTCTGGGGATCTTCGCCTGCGACGTAGCCGTCCATCGTCGCCGGATCCATCCGCACATAGAACAGCTTGCCGCTTTTCTGCGGTATCGGATCGCCGGACAGCACGTAGAACACGGTCAGCGTGGTCATGCTGGCGCCGATGCCCAGCGCGATCGCCAGCACCATCAGCGCGGTCAGCACCTTGTTGCGCTTGAAGCTGCGCAGTGCGAGTTTGAAGTAATAGCCGAACATGTTTCTCTCCCTATGGCGGGCATTGCCCGCCGCGCGCGATATCGGTTGGTCCCAGGCGGGCAATGCTCGCCCTACAACGTTGCTTCGGCGGACTGGGCCACGCGGATCAGGCTGGGCTCCACCGACAGGTCGGTGGCCATGCCGTCGACGATGTGCACGTTGCGCTGCGCGCGCGCGGCCAGTTCCGGGTCGTGGGTCACCATGACGATGGTGGTGCCTTTGGAATTGATGTCTTCCAGCAGTTCCAGCACGCCGCGCGCCATCTGCGAGTCCAGGTTGCCGGTCGGTTCGTCGGCCAGCAGCAGACGCGGTTTGCCGGCCAGCGCGCGGGCGATGGCCACGCGCTGCTGCTGGCCGCCGGAGAGTTCGGCCGGGAAATGCTTCATGCGCGAGCCCAGGCCTACCTGAGCCAGCGCTTCCTCGATGCGTTGCTTGCGTTCGCTGGCGGGCATGCCGCGGTAGCGCAGCGGCACATCGACGTTGTCGAACAGGTTGAGGTCGGGGATCAGGTTGAAGCCCTGGAAGATGAAACCGATCTTCTGGTTGCGCAGGCGGCTGCGCGCATCGTCCGACAGGCCCTTCACGTTCTCGCCATCCAGGGTGAATTCGCCGCCGGTGAAGTTCTCCAGCAAGCCGGCGATGTTGAGGAAAGTGGTCTTGCCCGAACCAGATGGACCGGTGACGGCGACGAATTCGCCCTCTTTCACATGCAGGTCGAGCGAACGCAATGCGTGCGTTTCGACCATGGCGGTGCGGTAGACCTTGGTGACCTGGCGCATGTCGAGCATTGGGGTTTCCTTTGTCGGTGATTGATGTTGGTGGTCTGTTTCGGTGTCAGTGGTCTTGCGGGAAGCACGTAGCCAACACCGCCGCCATGAACCTCCCCCTTTGAAAAAGGGGGATCAAGGGGGATTCGCTCTTGCCCTTGCTGCTGCTTCTGCTCGTGTTTCCGCGCTTCATGAAATCAGGATCAAGAGCAAATCCCCCATAGCCCCCTTTTCCAAAGGGGGCAAAAGCCGTGCTTCCCGGTTCATGGAGACTTTGCATATCAGTGGATGGTCACGCGTTCGGCATCGCCGAACTGGTCGCTGCCGGAGACGACGATCTTTTCGCCTGGCTGCAAGCCGGAGACGATCTCCACCGCGCCCAGGCTGCTGACGCCGGTCTGGATCGGGCGGCGCACGGCGCGGCTGCCGTCGACGACATAGGCGAAGCGGCCGCCGTCCTGTTCCAGGAACGAACCGCGCTCGACCATCAGCACGTTTCGGCGCGTGTCCAGCACGATGCGCGCGGACAGGCGCTGGTTCTGGCGCAGGCCCGGCGGCTGCTTGCCCTCGGCGAAGCGCAAGCGGGCGTTGACCTCGCCGTTGACCACTTCCGGCGACACCGCCGACACCTGCGCGGCGTACTGGATGCCGTTGCTGGTGATCTGCGCCGGCATGCCGATGCCCAGGTCGCGGGCGAAGCTTTCCGGCACTTTGATTTCGACTTCGAACAGGCTCAGGTCCACCACGCTGAGGATCGGCGCGTTGGTGGCCACGTTGGTGCCCTGCGGGATCTGCACCTGGCCGATCTGCCCGTCGAAGGGCGCGCGCACGGTGAGCGCATCGACCTGGCGCTGCAACTCGGTCACCACCGCGCGCTGACGGTCGGCCAACAGGCGCTTGTTGCGCGAGTCCAGGCCGGCGCCTTCGCCCTGCAGTCCGGAATCTTTGCGGGCGGCGGCCAGGCCGATGTCGGCCTTCTTCAGTTCGTCCTGCGCCTTGGCGTATTCGTTCTGCGAAACGGCCCCGCCCTGGTAGGCGCGTTCGTAACGCTCCAGATCGCGCTGGGCGGCGGTGCGTTCGATCTGCGCCTGATCCAGCAACTTGGAAGCAGTGGAACGGGTGATCTGCGCGTCCAGCAGGGCGCGGCTGGCTTCGGCTTCCATGCTGGCCAGGGTGGAACCTTCCTGGGCCAGCTTGCTGCGCAGTTCCGGGCTGTCGATTTCGGCCAGGGCCTGGCCTTTCTTCACAACATCGCCGGCGACCACCTTGAGGGCGACGGTGCCTCCGGCGATGGCGTACAGGGTCGGGCTGTTGGCGGCGATGACCCGGCCATCGGCCGAGATATCCCGCACCAGGTCGCCGCGAGTGACCTCGGCCACACGCACCTTGGAGGCATCGAACGAACGTCCGCCGGACATCCAGCCGCTGATCACCCAGACCGCCAGCGCCAGCACCGCCGCGCCGGCGATGCCGCCGATCAGCCATGGCTTGCGATTGCGCCGGGCCGAAGCCGCCGGCTTGATCGCATGGTCCTGGGCCGAAGTGTCGCGGATGCGGAAGGGGTCGCTGGTTTCCATGGGGCGGTCGGGTGTCCGTAGGCTAGGTCTTGGATGTCATAACCGAAGCAATGGTTGTGCCAATCTCAAGTTATTGAATTGAAAAGAAATAATTGGTGGACACAGTGTCCGCGCGGACACTTGCGGCGTCCGTGCGGACGGTCCGCCACGGTTTCGGCGTTTACACTGGACACCCCGAAGACAGGAACGGTCAGACATGTGCGGCATCGTTGGCGCGATCGCGGATCGCGATGTGGTTCCGGTACTCATCGAAGGACTGAAGCGGCTGGAATACCGCGGCTACGACTCGGCCGGCATCGCCGTGGTCGAGGAACGCGACGTGCGCCGCGTGCGCCGCACCGGGCGCGTGGCCGAGATGGAGAGCGCCGCGCTGGCCGAAGGCTTCCACGCCCAGCTGGGCATTGGCCACACCCGCTGGGCCACCCATGGCGGGGTCACCGAAGCCAACGCCCATCCGCATATCAGCCAGGGCGTTGCGCTGGTGCACAACGGCATCATCGAAAACCACGAGGAGCAGCGCGAACGCCTGCGCGGGCTGGGCTATCAGTTCGAATCGCAGACCGACACCGAAGTCATCGCCCACCTCATCCACCACTATCTGAAGGAAGGCAACGATCTGCTCGCCGCGCTGCAGCGGGCGGTCAAGGACCTGACCGGCGCCTACGCATTGGCCGTGGTCAGCCGCAAGGAACCGGACCGCATGGTCTGCGCGCGCATGGGTTGTCCGCTGCTGGTGGGTCTGGGCGAAGGCGAGAACTTCGTCGCTTCCGATGTCTCGGCGATCCTGCAGGCCACGCGCCGGGTGATCTTCCTGGAAGAAGGCGACACCGCCGAAGTCGGCCGCGGCGGTGTGCGCGTGTTCGATTCCACCGATACCGAAGTTGCGCGCGAAGTGCATGTGTCCGACGTATCGCTGGCTTCGCTGGAGCTGGGCCCGTACCGCCACTTCATGCAGAAGGAAATCCACGAACAGCCGCGCGCGCTGGCCGACACCATCGAAGCGGTGATCGACGGCGGTTTCTCGCCTGAGCTGTTCGGCAAGAACGCCGAAGCCGTGTTGCGCGACGTCGAAGGCGTGCAGATCCTGGCCTGCGGCACCAGCTATTACGCCGGCCTGACCGCGCGCTACTGGATGGAAGCCATTTCCGGCTTGCCGTGTTCGGTGGAAATCGCCAGCGAATACCGCTACCGCGCCGCCTTCGCCAATCCCAAGCACCTGATCGTCACCATCTCCCAGTCCGGCGAAACCCTGGACACGATGGAAGCGCTGAAGTACGCCAAATCACTGGGCCACAAGCACACGCTGTCGGTGTGCAACGTGCCTGAAAGCGCCATTCCGCGCGCCAGCGAACTGGTCTGCTACACGCGCGCCGGCGCCGAGATCGGGGTGGCCTCCACCAAGGCCTTCACCACCCAACTGGCGGCGCTGTTCCAGCTGTGCGTGGTGCTGGGCAAGATCCGCGGCGCGGTCAGCGAAGCCGACGAAGCCGACTACCTGGAACAACTGCGCTTCCTGCCCGGCAGCGTGCAGCATGCGCTCAACCTGGAGCCGCAAATCGCGATCTGGGCCGAGAAATTCGCCAGCAAGCAGAACGCGCTGTTCCTGGGCCGCGGCCTGCATTACCCCATCGCGCTGGAAGGCGCGTTGAAGTTGAAGGAAATCTCCTACATCCACGCCGAGGCCTATCCGGCCGGCGAGCTCAAGCACGGCCCGCTGGCGCTGGTGGATGCGGCGATGCCGGTGGTGGTGATCGCGCCCAACGACAAGCTGCTGGAAAAAGTGAAGTCCAACATGCAGGAAGTGCGCGCGCGCGGCGGCGAGCTGTTCGTGTTCACCGACCAGGACAGCAACTTCACCGAATCCGAAGGCGTCCACGTCATCCGCACTCCGCGCCACGCCGGCGTGCTGAGCCCCATCGTCCACACCATTCCGGTGCAGCTGCTGGCTTACCACACGGCTTTGGCACGCGGCACGGACGTGGACAAGCCGCGTAATCTGGCCAAGAGCGTTACGGTGGAATAGCCGCGGTTATCCGCATGAGTTAGCGGCATCGCAGCTTTACGGCCAAAAGCGCACGTCGGAAAGTCGGTGGCAAGTGGGAGTCAGCCACCCGATACGGCGAAGCCAAGAAACGGCATGGAGAGCCGGCATGGGAGCTTGCTCCCGCCATGCATGATGCCGTTGATCGTAGGCCCGCAGGCGCCGTGGCGAAAGCGTGTGAATTATTTACGTTGCCAGTCCCGCTTCCGGTACGCAATCTTTTGCGAACAACGATAGGTGTATGGTCTTGTCTGTTTCGGCGGACTGGGACGGCTCGTTGAGGGCTGTCGGGTCCTGACCTATAGTGCAGGGAAAGCTTGCAAGACCAGAGCGGCCGTTGGCCAGACGGCTGGACCCATGTCATGACGACGTGAGGGAATCATGCAGCAGAGGGGAGAGTCGACTGCACGACACTGGGGACGGCGCCAATGGCTCCTCGCGGGTTTCCTGTTGGCCGCGATCCTCGCCGGCTGGGCGGTCAGTCTGCTTTACGCACGGGCCGACGCGGAACGCATCGATCAGCATTTCGATGAAGTGGCCGGCCAACTGGTATCGAGCCTTGGCGACCGTCTGGCTACCTACGAGCATGGCCTGCGGGGCGCGCGCGGGGCCATCATCGCTTCCGGTCCGCAACTGAGCAGAGAGAGGTTCGCCGCATACAGCCGCTCGCGCGAATACGGAAGGGAGTTTCCGGGCGTGGGGGGCTACGGCTACATCCAGCGCGTTCCCATGCTGGAAATGGAGGAGTTCCAGGAGCGTGCGCGCCAGGACGGCGCACCGGACTTCAGTCTTCGCCAACTATCGCCGCACGAGGGCGAACGCTTCGTCATTCTCTACCTGGAGCCGGCACAGGGTAACCGCAGCGCGCTCGGCCTGGACATCGCCTCCGAGCCTAACCGCCGTGCGTCGGCGCTCGAAGCGGCGCGGTCGGGCCGTGCGGTTCTGAGCCATCCCATTACGCTCGTCCAGCGCGAAGAAGGCGTGCGCCATGGCTTCCTGCTGTTGCTGCCGGTGTACAGGGAGAATGCGGATCTCTCGACGAGCGACGCGCGCTGGCAAGCGACCTTCGGCTGGGTCTTCGCGCCGCTCAGCATCGAAGCGATCCTCGGCACTCTGGACGCCGCCAACCAGCCCTATGCGCTTTCGCTGGCCGATAGGGACGAGGAAGCCGCGACCCATCCGTTCTATACCAGCCATGATTTCGGCGCTCTCGGTTCCGCCGGCCTCTCGCGGAAATATCCGCTGGACGTGCATGGCCGCAGATGGCTGCTGGAAGTGCGGGCCAGGCCGTCGATCGCCGCCAATCTGAGCCTGACGCCGCCATGGCTGGTGGGCGGCCTGGTGGCCGTGCTCGGCGCGATGGGCGCATTGCTCTGGTATGTGTGGGCGCTGGCCCGGGAGCGAAGGCGACATTCGCAGTTGGAGGGCGCGCGGCTGGCGGCGATGGTGCAGGGCTCGGTCGATGCCATCATCGCCTGCGATACCCAGGGCAGAGTCACGCACTGGAATGCCGCCGCCGAGCGCATGCTCGGCCGAACGGCCAGCAGCGCTCTAGGTCGGAATCTGGAGCATCTGCTGATCGATGCGGCCGGCGATGGCGTGCGGCACGATGCGCAGGAAGCCGATGGACGCCGCATGAAACTGCGGGGAGCCGACGCGCAGCTCCTGGATTTCATGGTTCTGGCATCGCCTTTCAGCGCAGCCGACGGACGCATCGCCGGAACCTGCCTGCTGCTGCACGACATGGCCGACCGCATCCGCGCGGAGGAACACTTCAGGCTGGTAGTGGAAGCTTCGCCCAACGCCATCCTGATGGTGGACCAGGCGGGCATCATCCACTTGGCCAACGCCAAATCCGAAGAGCTGTTCGGGTATCCCAGGAGCGAGCTTCTGGGACATTCGATCACCAAGCTCCTCCCCGTAGGTGCGCGTGGAGGACACGATGCGTTCATCGCGCACTACTTCAAGAACTCCGAAGCCCGCGCCATGGGCGCGGGCCGGGACCTGTACTGCCTGCGCAGCGACGGTATCCGCGTGCCCGTGGAGATAGGACTGAACCCTCTTCCCACCGCAGATGGCCTGTATGCGCTGGCGTCGATCATCGACATCACCGAACGCAAGCGCCAGGAAGAGCGCATCATCCGGCTCAATGCAACGCTCGAACAGCAGGTCATGGAGCGCACGGAGCAAATCCGTACCTACTCCTCGCGCCTGACCGCCATCCTGCAGCATGCAGGCTACGCCATCGTGGCGACCGACATCGATGGGACCATCACCTTGTTCAATCCCGCGGCCGAACGGATGCTGGGTTATTCGGCGGACGAACTCATAGGCCGGAGGGGCATCGAATGCCTTCACGACGACGGCGATCTGCGGGCGAAATCCGCGGAGCTGTCCGCGGCGGACGACCAGCGCGTGGAGCCGGCCTTCACCCGCATCGCATCGCACCTGGAGCAACATGCCGTCGAAATTCCCGAGTGGAAGTATCTGCGCAAGGGCGGCGGATCGCTGCCGGTCAGGCTGAGCATCAGCGTGCTTCGCGACGATCGGCAGGAAGCCATCGGCTATCTGGTGATGGCTTCCGATCTGACCGAACAGAAGGCCAGGGATTCGGAACTGCGCAAGGCGATCGGCGAAGCGGAGCAGGCCAACCGCTACAAGAGCGACTTCCTGGCGAACATGAGCCACGAAATAAGAACGCCCATGAACGCCATCATGGGCATGCTTTATCTGATGGACCGTACGGATCTTCCCAGCGCCGCGCAGGACATGACCAGGAAGATCCGCCTTGCCGCCCAGTCGCTGCTGAGCATCATCAACGACGTGCTGGACTTCTCCAAGATCGAAGCGGGCCGCATCGAGCTGGAAGACGAACCTTTCGATCTGGCGGACGTGATGGAAAGCGTGGCGGCGCTGATGGCCTCGGCAGTGGATGCCAAGGGCGTGGAGATGCTGATATCTCCTGCGCCGCCGGCGGCGCGGTATGTGCGCGGGGACGCGCTTCGCCTGGGCCAGGTGTTGATCAATCTGGTCAGCAATGCGATCAAGTTCACCCAGCAAGGCGAAGTGGTGCTGGACGTGGAGCAGCTTGCCGGCGCCACGGACGGAGGCGTCCGCCTGCGGTTCTCGGTCACCGATACGGGTATAGGTATTTCGGAAGAAAAGCAGCGGATGATTTTCTCGCCGTTCTCGCAGGTGGATTCGTCCACGACGCGCAAGTACGGGGGCACCGGATTGGGGCTGAGCATCTGCAGCCGCCTGGTCAAGTTGATGGGCGGCACCTTGGCGTTGGAGAGCCAGCCGGGGAAGGGCAGCCGGTTCTCTTTCGTGATCCCGTTGGCCCTGGATCCGAAGGCGGAGTCGAAAGCGAGCAAGGACAGGTATCGCGTGCTGGTGGTGGACGACCACGACATCGCCCGGGAACATCTTGGTCTCCTGGTCCGCGGTTTCGGCTGGACCGCGGATGTGGCCGATTCCGGCGAGCGGGCCATGCAGAGGCTGGACCGGCAAGGCGCAATGCAATACGACATCGTGCTGATGGACTGGCAGATGCCGGGCATGGATGGCTTGGCGACGGCGGCGATGATCAGAAGCCGCATTCCATCGCCGCGGCAGCCCATCATCATCATGGTGACCGGCTTCGAGCGGAAGCTGATCGAACAGGATCCCTGCCGGGACGACGTCGATGCCGTGCTCACCAAGCCGATCACGGCCTCGGCGCTCTACAACGTCATCAACGAAGTGCTACGGCGGCGTGTCGGCGGCGCCGCGCTGCCGGACATGGTGTCGGTGGAGCAGCGGCTGGGCGGTTACCGGCTGCTGGTGGTGGACGACAGCGACATCAATCGCGAAGTGGCCCAGCGCATCCTCGAAGGCGAGGGCGCGCGGGTCGAGCTCGCGGTGGACGGACGCCACGCGCTGGAAATGCTGCAGGCGCAGCCCGATCGGTTCGACGTGGTTCTCATGGATGTGCAGATGCCCGAGATGGACGGCTACGAGGCCACCGCGCGGATACGCAAGTCGCCGGAGCTGGCGGACATGCCCGTTGTCGCGCTGACCGCGGGGGCGTTCAAGCGGCAGCAGGACGCCGCGTTGCAGGCCGGCATGAACGCCTTCGTCGCCAAGCCGTTCGAAGTATCGAACCTGGTGGCCACCATCCTGCAGTTCGCGTCCAGACATCCACAGGCGAGCTTCGGAGAGAAGCCGCCGCCGGTCTGCGCTGCCGACCCGGTGCTGGAGGACATAGACCCGCAATTGCTGGATATCAAAAAGGGGCTCAGCTATTGGCGCGAGGCCGCGCCCTACCGGCGCTATCTGGCCCAGTTCGCCCGCCGCTACGCGGGAATGGCGGATGCGCTCGAAGCTTTTATGAGGCGCGGCGACAGGGATGGCGCCTGCGCCGAAATGCACAAGATGCGCGGCGCGGCGTCTTCCCTGGCGCTGCCCTCGCTGGTGGCGGCTGCGGCGGAGGCGGAAGAACTTCTGCGCGACGGAAAGGATATCGACGACCTGATGGGAGGGTTGCGGCTGGTACTGCGCGAGACTCTGGAGGACATCCATCAATACGCCGATCCGGAACCGATTGCGGAGACGGTGTCGGCGAGCGAGGGGGAAGACTCCATAGTCTTGCTGGGCGAGCTTCTGAAGGCCCTCGATAGCGACGATCCCGAATCCATCGACGCCGCCGCGGCGCGGCTTTCGGGCCGGATCCGGTTCGATACCGCCGGGAAGATATTCCAGTACATCGAAGAGTTCGATTTCCGCGGTGCCGAGGATTTCATTAGCGGGTTGATCCGCGATGCGGCGTCGAACAGCGTCAAGGGCAACCAAGGCGAAGGCTAGGAGTACCGCATGCCTAACGGTCCGATTCTGTGCGTCGACGATGAGCCGAACAACTTGGCGCTGTTCCGGCAGATACTCGGCGGCGATTATCGCCTGGTGCTGGCGCGCGACGGCGCGCAAGCGCTCCGCGCAGCGGAGAAGCATGCGCCGTCGCTGATCCTGTTGGACGTGGAGATGCCGGACATGGACGGATACGAAGTCGCATCGGCGCTCAAGGCCAATCCCCAAACCGAACATATCCCCATCATCTTCGTCACCTCGCTGGGTCGCGAGGCCGATGAGCGCACCGGCTTCGCCTGCGGCGGCGTGGACTACATCGCCAAGCCGGTCTCGCCTTTCATCCTCAGGGCGCGCGTCAATACGCATCTGTCCCTGGTTCGGGCCTCCGCACTCAACAGCAGCTACCAGGACGCGATCCGGATGCTGGGCATCGCCGGCCATTACAACGATTCGGATACGGGCGTGCATATCTGGAGGATGGCTGCGTACGCGCGGATTCTGGCCGAGGCGGCCGGTTGGGAAAGCGCGCGCGCCGAGTTGCTGGAACAGGCTGCCCCCATGCACGACACCGGCAAGATCGGGATTCCCGACGGAATCCTCAAGAAGCCGGGAAAGCTGTCTGCGCCGGAGTGGGAGATCATGAAGCGCCATACGCAGATCGGCTACGAAATCCTCAGCCGTAGCCACGCGCCGCTTTTCCAGCTCGCCGCGGAGGTGGCGCTGAACCACCATGAGCGCTGGGACGGGACGGGTTATCCCGGCGCGCTGGCGGGCGAAGACATTCCTCAATCGGCGCGGATCGTGGCGGTGGCCGATGTCTTCGATGCGCTCGCCATGCGCCGCCCCTACAAGGAGGCCTGGCCCATGGACGAGGTCGTCGCAAAGATCGAAGAAGGCCGGGGGACGCACTTCGAACCACGAATGGTGGAATTGTTCCTGGATTGCCTGCCGCGCCTGCTCGAAACCAAGGCGCATTGGGACAGCCGGGATTCCGATACCGTCCTCCCCGAGGCCCAATAGGGAGGACAAGAAATAACGGAATGCCGGTGTCCACTCGATGTTTGCGGCCAAGAGCGGATGCCGGCCAGACCGCGCTCCGCTAACGCGGAAGGTCCGAGTCGCGCAGCAGGGCCATGGCCTGGGTGCGCGAGCGCACGCCCAGTTTTTCGAAGATGCGGGTCAGCGCATTGCGCACGGTCTTGTCGCTGATGAACAGCGATGCGGCGATCTGCGCGTTGGTGCGGCCGGCGACCAGGCCGGCGACGATGGCGCGCTCGCGAGCGGTCAGCGCGGACAATCGCGCATCGCTGTCGCCGAAGCCTTCGCCGAGGAACTGCAGCACTTCGGCGCAGAAGCGTTCCCACGCCGGTTCGTGCTCCAGCAGCACGTGGTTGCGCGATTCCAGTTCGACGAACCGGGAACCGGCAATGCCCGCCGCCAGCAAGCGTCCTTCCTCCAGCGGCACCACGCCGTCCTGACGCGCGTGCAGCACCAGCGTAGGCACGGTGATCCGTTGCAGCAACGAGACGACGTTTATGTGACCGCGCGCATCCAGCAGCGCGCCGGCCGCCTCGGCCGTGGTGGTGGTGCGCGCCAGTTCGTTGAACCACTGCACCTGCGCCTCGGTGGCCTCGGGAATGAAGCGCGAGGTGAACAATTGACGGAAGACCGGGTTCTCGTTGGCCCAACCCACCCGTGCGATGTCGGCGATGGCGTGATACAGGCGCGCGCTTTCCTCATCGCCGCGCTCGTAGGGTCCGCGCGCGTAGGCGCCGTACAGCACCAGTCTGGACACGCGCTGCGGATGCTTGGCCGCATACGCCACACACGCTGCCGCGCCCTGCGATATGCCCAGCAGGGCGAACGGCCGGTCGATCCCCGCCGCGTCCACCACCGCCTCCAGATCGCCCAGCCAGTGCTCCAGGTGCAGGCCACGCGGGTCGCCGCCGGTCATGCCGCAACCGCGTTCGTCGTAACGCACGAAACGGAAGTGGCCGCCGAAGAAGCGCGACCAGTGGCGCCAGATCGGGCTTTCCAGATCGTATTCCAGATGGCTCAGCCAGTTGGCCGCCTTCACCAGCGGCTGGCCGGCGCCCATCGACGCCCAGGCCAGGCGCGCGCCATCGCCGGTGGTCAGGTAGCGGATGGATTGCTGCATGGGCGGCTCCCTGAAGGGACTGGCGGAGTGTAGCCGGGACATTGTTCATCCATCGAACACGCAAAACAGGCGCACGTCGGGACATTGCTCACCTGCCGGGCGCGCGCCGTGCGGACGATGCTATGGCGTCCGTTCTCCGCTGCGCGTGCTTGGGGGCGCGCTTCCGCCACCGCATCGAGGTCGCCGATGAAACGTTCCCTGATCCTGCTTTACGGCGTGGCTTGCTACGCCGTGTTCTTCGCCACTTTCCTGTACGCCATCGGCTTCATTGGCAACCTGTGGGTGCCCAAGGCCATGGATTCGGCGCGCAGCACCAGCGTCGGCGCCGCGGTGCTGATCGATCTGGGCCTGCTGGCTCTGTTCGCGCTGCAGCACAGCGTGATGGCGCGGCCGGCGTTCAAGCGCGCGTGGACCAAGGTCATTCCCGAATCCGCCGAACGCAGCACCTACACGCTGCTTTCCAGTCTGGCGCTGATCCTGCTGTTCTGGCTGTGGCGCCCTGTCGGCGGGATGGTGTGGAACGTGGAGAACGAAACCGCGCGCATCGCCTTGTACGCGGCCTACGCGTTCGGCTGGGCGCTGCTGCTGTACGTGACCTTCCTGCTCGACCACTTCGATCTGTTCGGCCTGCGCCAGGTATGGCTGCAGTTCCGCGGGCGGCCGTACACCCATGTGCCGTTCAAGACGCCCACCCTGTACCGCTGGGTGCGTCATCCCTTGTACGTGGGGTGGCTGATCATCTTCTGGGCCACCCCCGCCATGACCGTCACCCACCTGCTGTTCGCATTGATGACCACCGCCTACATCCTGATCGCCATTCAACTGGAAGAACGCGATCTGGTGGCCGCGCTGCCGGAGTACGGCGAATACCGCAAGCGGGTGCCGATGCTGGTGCCGGGGACCAAGCGGCGGGAAAGCGGGGGCGTGAGCGTGACTGCGCGCCGATCGGCGGGTTGAGGTTTCCATAGGGTGGGCTCCAGCCCACCAGTCGCCGAACATCAGCGCTTAGAGTCTGCTCGCGACGTACCGGAAGACGTCATATTCATCTGCGGAAGAATCTGCGGAGGATATGGAAAAATGACTCGTCGTCCCCGCGAAGGCGGGGATCCAGTGTCTTGCCTACCGCGATCGTGGAGTTTGAACGAAAGCTTTAAGTCGCTGGATCCCCGCCTTCGCGGGGACGACGGGATAATTTTCCAGTTTCAGTAATTGTTCCAGAGATCGTCAACAGGTTTTCAGAAGTCCTTCAACCATAAAGCCACCGCTTTCATCGTCCAGCCAGCCGCATACAGACCAACGCCGAATACCGCATGCGTGACCAGACTGTTGAGGCGCGCAAGCGCGGGTCGAGGTGCAAGACGCGCGGCCATGCCCATGCCGAGTTGTCCAATCCAGTCGTCGCCGAAAAAATTCGAGCAAAAAAATCTGCGAGAATTATTCCGCTCACGTAGTGCGGCTGCAGTCCGGCCGCACGCTCGTCGGGTAGCTATTGGTCTACCACAGCATGACCCTGGCTTGCGGAATCGACATGGACAAATCGCGCAATATGGCCGAATTGGTAACGATGAAATAATCGGTCACTCGGGGCGAGACTTGCCAATAAATTTTTGCGTGTGAGCAATTGTCACGTCAAAGTGGTTTGCCGGGTTGCATCTGCGCCCCGGAGAATGGCAGCTGGAAAGACGCGCGCCGACTCGGCGTCATGTGCGACGCCCTGCGTTATGCCGTCGCCTGTTCCGCGTCCAGCCATATGGAATGCCCCACTTTCCGGCGCATTCTGCGGGCTGCCGAATCGGGGGCGTTTGCGGAGCGGCGGGTCAGGAAAAATCCGCGTCGATGACAGGCGGGCCGCCGGTAATCATTCCACCCGCATCCGCATCGCATGCAGCCGCTCGAAATGCGGCCTGCATTGCTCCGCTACCTCCGCCGCCGCACCGGAAAGACTGATCTGCTTGACCACCGGCGCCTCAAAACCCGTCGATTCCCACACGTGCGCATACCAGTGCGGCGCCCAGATGCCGTCGCTGTCGCGCCGGCCCGGCGGCCAATGCAGCATCCGCGCGGTGAAAGGAATGCCCAGCCAATCGCACAGGGCACGCAGATGGGGCTCGGGCGCGCGCAGGAAATCCCCCGCATCCAGGATCGGCGGCGGCGAACCGGTCGCGTGCAGCTCGTCGTACAGCGCCACCTGCTGCGGCAGGCCGATATCGTCGGCGGTTACCGTCGCCCGCGACTTCACGTAGGACGCCACCACTTCGCGCGGATCGCGGATCAGCAGCACGTTGCGCAGCCCCGCGATCCAGGCGTGGTCCATGTGCGGCAGCAGATGGTGGGTCATGTGCTTCTGGTACCACACCGCCGCGCCGCCGGGCGCCGGCCCCAACAGCGAATCGACCACCCGCCGCCAGTCGGTGTCGCCATCGGCGATCACTTCCTCGCGCGCCGGATGGTCCAGGCCGGTGCGGTCCAGGTAGTGCGCGTACAGCGGCTCGTCGCTGACCGCGCAGTCGCCGCGGTTTTCCCAGGCGCGCATCATCGCGGTGGAAATATTGCGCGGCCCCGACCACATGGCCACCCGCACCACCTGCGCGGACGCGCTCATGCCGGGCGCACCCGGCGGGCCGCGTCCGCGGCCGCGAACGCGCGGTACAAAGACTGCAGCCGCTGCACCATCGGTCCGCGCGCATCGTCGCCGCGCGGCTCATTGCCGATGCTGCGCTGGTCGACCGTGTGCACCGGCACCACGCCGCCGAAGGTGCCGGTGACGAAGGCCTCGTCCGCGCCGTAGACATCGGTGAGGCTGAAGGATTTCTCGAACACCGGAATGCCGTTGTCGCGGCACAGGGCGATGACGTTGGCGCGGGTGATGCCGCCCAGGCAGTACTGGCCGGTCGAAGTCCACACCTCTCCCTTGCGCACGATGAAGAAGTGGGTGGAGTTGCAGGTGGCGACGAAACCGTGCGGATCCAGCATCAGCGCCTCGTCGGCGCCGGCGCCGTAGGCCTGGATGCAGGCGGTGATGCAGTTGAGCTTGCTGTGCGAATTCAGCTTGGGGTCCTGCACGTCCGGCGCGCCGCGCCGCACGTGCACCGTATACAGCGACAGGCCGCGCGCGGCGGTGTCGGTGGAGGCGGTCTTGTATTCGGGAATGATGACCACCGTGGCCGGGCCCACGGTCACGCGCGGATCCTGGTAGGGCGTGCTCTTCACCCCGCGGGTGACCATCAGGCGTACGTGCACGCCATCGCCGTGCATGCCGTTGGCGTCCAGCGTGGCGTACAAGGCGCGCGTAAGTTGCTCGCGGCTGAGGCCGATATCGAGCAGGATGGCTTTGGCTCCTTCGTACAACCGGTCCAGATGTGCATCCAGGAACAGCGGGTGGCCGCCGAGCACGCGGAACCCTTCCCACACGCCGTCGCCGAGCACGAAGCCGCTGTCGAACACCGACACCATCGCTTCGCTGCGGTGTTTCAGCGTGCCGTTTATGGAAATAAGGATGTCGGCGTTGCGTGGATCGTCGGCCGAATGCTGGGTGCCCTGGGTCATGCGCGGTCTCCTGTGTCGGAACCGATGGTAGCCGCTGGGTCCCCGCAGGCCTAGTCGGCGCGGCGGAGTCGGATGCCACGATTCGATTCATCGGTCCGTGCGTTCCGGCGCCGGCGTCTTCACCCGTAGCCAGTGCCGTTGTCGGGGGAGATCGGGTACAGATGATTTCCTGCGCATGCGGTCGGCGTGTTCCGGTCGGTTACAGTAGCGGAACAGCCATCGTCGGTAGTCCGCCATGCCCCAGCGCGCCGCAGATCTGATCGCCCAGTACGACCCCACCTTGCCGCTGGCCGAGGCCAGCACCATCCCAGCGTCCTGGTACATCGACGAAGACATCGCCGCGCTTGAACGCAAGACCACCTTTTCGCGTACCTGGCAGATGGCCGGCCGCGCGGACCAGGTGCGCAATCCCGGCGACTACGTCACCTGCGAGATCGCCGGCGAACCCATCCTGGTGGTGCGCGGCGAAGACGGCGTGCTGCGCGGGTTCTTCAACGTCTGCCGTCACCACGCCGCGGCGGTGATGACCGAAGCCGCGGGCTGCGCGAAGAACCTGCGCTGCCCCTACCACGGATGGACCTACACGCTGGAAGGCGCGCTGAAGGGAACCCCCAGCTTCAACAGCGAGTGCCACTTCGACCGCAGCGCGCATGGGCTGGCGCCGGTGGCGACGGCGGTGTGGGAGAACTGGGTGTTCGTGCGGCTGGATGCCGAAGGCCCCGGGCTGGAGGAATTCCTGGGTCCGCAGCTGATCGAAGAGTTCGCCGCCCTGCGGTTGCAGGATCTGCACTGGTTCGAGCGCCGGCATTACTACTTCGACTGCAACTGGAAGGTGTTCGTCGACAATTACCTGGATGGCGGCTACCACGTGCCGCACCTCCACAAAGGCCTCAACAGCGTCCTCGACTTCAAGAACTACACCATCGAAAACGGCATGCATCACTGCCTGCAGTCCAGCCCGATGGTGAAGGACGGCGACCATGTCGATTTCTCGTCCGTGCGCGGCGGCGACCGCGCGCTGTACTACTGGCTGCATCCCAACTTCATGGTCAACTGGTACGAAGGCCAGATGGACGTGAACCTGGTGCTGCCGCTGGGGCTGGACCGCACCGAGGTGATCTTCGATTTCTATTTCGCCGATGTGTCGGAAGCGGCGGCCGAGCGCAACCGCGCCAGCATCGAGGTGGGCAACATCATCCAGGACGAGGACATGGCCATCTGCAAATCGGTGCAGCGCGGCTTGAACTCGCGCGCCTATTCCACCGGGCGGCTGTCGATCCGTAGGGAGGCGGGGGAGCATTTGTTTCACCGGCTGTTGCATGGAGAGCTTTCCACCGCCATCGGCGGATGAGCCGTCCCTCAGATCGTGACCCCTTGGATCGTCATCCCCGCGAAGGCGGGGATCCAGGGACTTTAGCTTCTGCGCAGAAAGCGTGGTTCGACAAGCTCACCACGAACGGAGATCTAGAAAATAGGTACGTGAAAGCCGAGTCCCTGGATCCCCGCCTTCGCGGGGATGACGATTCATTTTTTGTGCTCTGTCTCGGCTGCCCGGGCGACGCGGGCATAATGCGCAAGTGCGCAAGATCCTTCACATCGACATGGACGCCTTCTACGCGTCGGTCGAACAACGCGACGATCCCGGGCTTCGCGGCAAGCCCGTGGTGGTGGCCTGGCGCGGCGCTCGCTCGGTGGTGTGCGCCGCGTCGTACGAAGCGCGCAAGTTCGGCGTGCGTTCGGCGATGCCGGCGGTGCGTGCCGAGCGTCTGTGTCCGCAGGCGATCTTCGTGCCGCCGGATTTCGTGCGCTACAAAGCGGCTTCGAAGCAGATCCGCGATATCTTCCTGCGCCACACCGACCTGGTGGAGCCGCTATCGCTGGACGAAGCCTATCTGGACGTCACCGAGCCGAAGACCGCTTTTCCCAGCGCCACCGCCATCGCCGAGGAAATCCGCCGGCAGATCCGCGAAGAAACTTCGCTCACGGCCTCGGCCGGCATCGCGCCCAACAAGTTCCTGGCCAAGATCGCCTCGGACTGGCGCAAGCCCGATGGGCAGTTCGTGATCCGCCCTCAACAGGTGGAAGCGTTTCTGGCGCCGCTGCCGGTGGCCAAGATCCCGGGCGTGGGCAAGGTGATGCAGGGCAAGCTCTCGGCCCTGGGCATAGAGCTCGTCGGCGATCTGCGCGAATATCCGATGGACGAACTGCAGCGCCACTTCGGCAGTTTCGGCGCCTCGCTGTACCGGCGCGCGCGCGGCATCGATGAGCGACCGGTGCAGCCGGATCAGCCAGTGCAATCGATCTCGGCCGAAGACACCTTCGAACACGATATTCCGCTGGAAGAGCTGGCGCCGACGATCCGCAGGCTCGCGGTCAAGACCTGGGAAGCCTCGCGCAAGACCGAGCGCGTAGGGCGCACGGTGGTGCTCAAGCTGAAGACGTCGCAGTTCCGCATTCTTACCCGCAGTTTCACACCCGACGCGCCCCCGTCGTCGCTGGACGCATTCACCGAGATCGCCTTGTCGTTATGCGAGCGCGTCCAGCAGCCGGAAGGCACTTTGTACCGGCTGGTTGGCGTGGGCCTTGGCGGATTCCGCGAGCGCGAGGAGGCTGTGTCGCAGGGGTCGTTGTTCGAGGAAGGCCGAGGCGAAAGGGTGCCCGAATAGTGCATTCGCTTCGGACCGCCACCTCCGCGAAGACGGGGGCCCAGCGCTTATGCTTTTGCACACCCACGCAGGTAGGTCGGGGCTACGTCCCCGACGCCGAATTCGCGCGTGCGTCGGGGGCGTAGCCCCGACCTACGGCGGGTGTGGTTAGACAGAAATACTGCGAACGGCATATAAGTTCTTCCATGATCTACAGCCCTATACGGAGCACGAATTGGATTTTCCTTACTCGCTAGTGGTCTTCGATCTCGATGGCACTCTGGTCGACAGCGCTTCGGACATATCCGAGGCGGTCAACCGCACCCTGGTGGACTGGTCGTTGCCGCGCGTCGAGGAGTCGGTGATCCGCGGCTGGATCGGCGACGGCGCGCGTGCCTTGGTGACCAGCGCATTCGCCCATGCGGGCAGGACCGTCGACCTGGACGAAGTGATGCCCGGCTTCATGGTCCACTACGCCGAATGCCTGCTGCTGTACCCAACGGTCTACCCGGGCGTGGCGGAAACGCTGCAAGCGCTGCGCGATCGCGGCGTGGCGGTGGCGGTGTGCACCAACAAGCCGGAACGTTTCGTGCGTCCGCTGCTCGATGCGCTGGATCTGGGGGGCTATTTCGAAGTCATCGTCGGCGGCGACACGCTTCCCGAGCGTAAGCCCAGTGCGGTGCCGCTGCTGCATGTGGTCGAACATTTCGGCCTGCAGTCGGCGCAATGCCTGATGGTCGGCGATTCGGCCACCGATGTGGAAACGGCGGCGGCGGCCAGCATGCCGATGGCGCTGGTGACTTACGGGTACCTGCGCGGCTTCGATCCGCATGCGGTGAAAGGGGTGCGGGTGATCGACGACATGCGAGAGTTGCTGCATTAGGCGACTTTGCAGCGAAGAGCAAATCCTCCCCAGCCCTCCTTTTTCAAAGGAGGGAGCAACCATCGACTCCAGACTTCCCCCAGGCATCCGATCTCTCCCAGACCTTTGACCTCCCCCTTTGAAAAAGGGGGATCAAGGGGGATTTGCTCTTGCTCTTGCCTTTGCTCTTGGCAGAAACACAAGAGCGAAGAGCAAATCCTCCCCAGCCCTCCTTTTTCAAAGGAGGGAGCAACCATCGACTCCAGACTTCCCCCAGGCATCCGACCTCTCCCAGACCTTTGACCTCCCCCTTTGAAAAAGGGGGATCAAGGGGGATTTGCTCTTGCTCTTGCTTTTGCTCTTGGCAGAAACGCAAAAAAGCAGCCGAGCAAGCTCGGCTCTACAACGAACTCAACGCGCAGGCTGGTAGCGCAGGCTCAACCCGTATTCGCGGCCGGGCTGGTTGTACCAGGCGATGGTTTCGTATTCGCGGTCGAACACGTTGGCGGCGCGCGCCTGCAGCGTCCAGTCGGCGTTCACCGCGTATTCCACGCGCAGATCCACTGTCGCGTATCCACCGACCCGGACGTTGTTGGCGGCATCGTCGTAGCGGGCGCTGGCGGCGTTGAGCGTGGTGCCGAAACGGAAGTCGCCGAAGCTGCGATCCACGTCGATGCGGCCGGTGCGCGGCGCACGGCGCGGCAGCAGGTTGTCGTAGTTGGGGTTCTCGTCGCCGTCGGCGGTCAGGCGGGCGGTGGCGCGCGGATCGGCGTAGCTGAGCTGGGTGGACAGATCCCAGCCGGCCAGCGTCGCGGCAAAGGTAAGTTCCGCACCGCGGATGCGCGCCTTGTCGGCCTGCACCAGGTTGAAGAAACTGTCGTAGCCGGTCAACGAATCGATACGGGTCTGGAATACGTTGAAGGTCCAGTTCCAGGTTTCCGTGTACTGCCCGACACCGATGTTCAGGCTTTTGGATTCTTCTGGTTCCAATTCCGGATTGCCGCCGAACGGGTAATACAGGTCGTTGAAAGTCGGCGCCTTGAAGCCGGTGCCGTAGCTGGCGTTGAGCTTGAAGCCGTGGCTCAGATCCATGCCCCAGCCGACGCTGCCGGTGGCATGGTTGCCGAATTGCTCGTTGTCGTCGTTGCGCACACTCGCCTGCAGCTGATGCGCGCCGAAGCGGCCCTGGTATTCCAGGAACACGCCTGTGTTGTCGCGGCTGTCGATGGTGAAGGCGGTGGTGCTGGTGACATGGTCCTGCTGCCAGTCGCCGCCGGCGGTCAGCAGCTGGCCTTCGCCCAGGGCGAAGTCTGCCTGCACCGATGCGGTGTCGCGCTGGGTATCGAAGGTGTTGACGTAGCTGCGCACGCCGGCGTCGCGGAAATACGCGTCGGACTTGTCCCACGCGCGCCCGGCCTGCACGGCGACTTTGACCCGGTCCGAGGGCGTCCAGGTCAGTTTGCCGCCGGCTACGCGCTGGGTGGTTTCGGTTTCGTTGCCGCCGAAGATGCTGCCGTCGTATTCGTTATCCGCATCGGCGTTGAGGAAGTGACCCTCCACGGCCAGCGCATCGGTCAGCTCGTAACCGCCGCGCAGCGACACCGACACGTTGCGGTAGCCGTCCAGGTCCGGCTCATCGGCGAAGCAACCCTGGAACAGCGTGCCCGACCCGCGGCAGGCATCGATGCCGTCGGTTTGCTGATACGCGCCTTCGGCGCTGATCCAGCCGCGCTCGCCGCGGTTGCTGAAGCCCGCGCTTGCTTCGCGCAGATTGTGGCTGCCGGCGCCGATGCGGAAATGCGGCGAGAAACCATCGCCGCCCTTGCGGGTGAATATCTGGATCACGCCGCCGATGGCTTCCGAACCATAAAGACTGGAACGCGGCCCGCGGATGATCTCGATGCGTTCGATCTGATCGACCGGAAGATCCTGGAACATCGCCGTGCCGGCGGTGGCCGAACCGACGCGGATGCCGTCGAGCAGCACCAGCACGTGGTCGGATTCGGCGCCGCGCAGGAACAGCGAGGTCAGTTTGCCGGCACCGCCCTGGTTGGTGAGGTTGATGCCCGCGCGGCCTTTCAGCAGCTCCGGCAGCGAACGCGCCTGGGTGCGTTCGATCTCTTCGCGGTCGATCACCTGCGCAGGCACCAGGCTGTCTTCGATGGCCACATCGGTGCGGGTGCCGGTGACCACGATCTCGTCCAGATCGGTGGCGTCGGCGGCGGCCTCGGCGTGGGCCAGCGAGGGAAGGCCCAGCGCGATGGCCAGGGCAAGCAGGTGCTTGGCGGGGGAATGGGTGGCGGAACGGGAAAGACGGTGCTGCATGGCGAACTTCTCCACCGCGCACGACCCGTACGCGGAATGGTGTGGTGGAGTCGCAAGCAGGGGGAAACACGAACGGAAGGCCGCAGCGCGGACCGCCGCCGCAATGCCCGCCGCATCGCAACCAGTGAACTCCAGGGCCGGTCTCCGGGCTTGCGAGTTGAAGGCGGCACTCGTGGGAGTGCGGCTTCGGCCGCGGCGCCTTCCCGCACCTGCGTGCAGTGGCTGATGCTCTGGCTGGCTCGCTTACCGTTGCGGGGGCAGCGCCGGACTTGCGGTTCGCGACCTGGGTCGGAACGACTCACCGGCTTCCCGTTTCAACCCGTTGGCGCGTGCCGCAGGGTCACCTTGAAGCGCGCGCAGTGTACGCGATGCGCGGCGGGCGGGCACGCCTGGCGTGCCCCGGGCCCAGTTCAGTCTTCGCGTTCGCCGCCGTCTTCGCCTGGCGAATCGAACAGGTCGAAGCCAGGTGCTGCGTCGTGGTCCTGCTGTTCGTGGTGGGTGGTGGTGACCGGCGAAGCAGCGGGGCGTCCACGCGGTGCGGGCAGCAAGGCGGCGGCAGCTTCGTATTCGGCCACCAGTAGCTGCCGGCGCGCCTCGGGCACTTCCTGCCAGTGGCAGTCGGCCAGGGCGCCTTCCAGCGCGTACAGCAGATTGAGGCTGGGACGGAAACCGGCGCGCTTGACCCGCATGAAGGCCTCCACCGCGCCCGCGGCGGCGATGTCCTGCTGGGTGCGCAAGCCCACCTGGCGCAACCAGGCGGCTGACTTGGGGCCTATGTTGCGCATCTTGATCGGCGGCGCGGCGGTCATTGCAGGGTTTCCAGGAAGGCCCGGGCGATGGCTTCCAGACCCTGCTGGTCCTCCTCGTCGAAACGATCGACGCGCGGGCTGTCCAGGTCGAACACGCCGACCAGCGCGCCTCCGTGCACCAGCGGCACCACCAGCTCCGAGCGCGAGGCCGCATCGCAGGCGATATGGCCGGGGAAGGCTTCCACATCGGCCACCCGCTGGGTCTGGCGGGTGCGCGCGGCAGCGCCGCACACGCCTTTGTCCAGTGCGATGCGCACGCACGCGGGTAGGCCCTGGAACGGACCGACGACCAGTTCGGCACCATCGTAGAAATAGAAACCGACCCAGTTGAGATCGGGCAATGCGTGGTAGACGAGCGCGGCCAGATTGGCGGCGTTGGCCACGCGGTCGGGCTCGCCCTGGATCAGCGCGCGCGCTTGGGCGACGAGCTGTGCGTACTGCTCCGGCTTGCTGCCGGACAGGGTCTGGGTGGCGAAGGACATGGCTGGATTCTATCCGTTACCCGGGACGGGCGCGTTGGGAGCCTTATGATTGGCCCATTCTCAAGAGAGAACGAAGAATGGCGGCGAAACCGGTAAAGGGCCTCTCCACGCTGGATGCGAAGCGAAGATGGCCGATGATTCGCGCATGACCGGTTTCTACATCACCGGCACCGACACCGGCATCGGCAAGACAGTCGCTTCCACCGCGCTGCTGCATGCACTGCGGTCGCAGGGTTTGCGCGCAGTGGGCATGAAACCGGTGGCCAGCGGATGCGAGCGCTCCGAAGCGGGCTGGCGCAACGAGGATGCGCTGGCCTTGCTGGCCGCCAGCGATCCGCAGCCGGCCTATGCCGATCTGAATCCCTATGCGCTGCCCTTGCCGCTGGCGCCGGAAATCGCTGCGCGCGAAGCGGGCGTGCAGATCGAACTTGAAACATTGGCTTCGGCCTTCCGGAGATTGCGGGCCATGGCCGACGCCGTGGTGGTGGAAGGCGTCGGCGGATGGTCGGCGCCGTTGTCGGCCACGCTGGATCAGGCGGACTTGGTGCGTGCGCTGCGCCTACCGGTGGTGATGGTGGTGGGCATGCGGCTGGGCTGCCTGAACCATGCGCGGCTGACCGCGCGCGCCATCTCCGCCGATGGCTGCGAACTGGTGGGGTGGATCGCCAACCACGTCGATCCGGACATGCAGCGGCAGGACGAGAATTTCGAACTGCTCGTGCGGCGCTTGCAAGCGCCTTGCTGGGGAAGACTGCCTTATTCGCCGGAGCAGCCCGCAGACCGCCTGTCGCGCGAATTGAATCCGGGGAATCTGGGGCCGTAGGAGCGGCGTAGGAGCGACGTAAGTCGCGATGGAGCCTTACCGGTAAACCATCGCGACTTACGTCGCTCCTACGCCAGGGTCTCTTGACCCGCCAAAAGCCCGGTGGGCAGCCCGCCCTACCGGATACGTTTATGCCGCTCCTACACCGGAGTTTTTGGCAATAAAAAACCCGGCAGCGTGGGGGCTGCCGGGTCGGCTGCGCGGAGGGAGGGAGCCGCGCAATAAACGAACGAGGTGTAGCAGGTGTTGCGTGTTGCTTACTTGCCCTTGGCGGCCTTGGTCGCCTTGGCAACGGTCGCCTGCGCGGATTCGCTGGCGGCTTCGAACTGGCTCTTGGCCAGTTGGCCGATCGCTTCGTTGGTCTTCAAGGTCAGGCCGATCACTTCCTGGCCGGCAGCGGCGACGCGCTCGGCGTTTTCCTTGGCGACCTGCAGGCCCTTCGGCCACACGGTCTTGTAGGCTTCGACATCGCGGATTTCCGACAGCTCGCCGAAGAATGCGCTGGTGGCTTCGACGTTCTTTTCGAAGGTCTTCAGCTGCACGCCGAACACGGTCTCGGCGTTTTCCAGGGCCAGACGGTTGGCGCGCGCAGCGGCGGCGGCGAACTGGTGGGTGAAGGTGGTGAACTGCTCGTTGATCTGTGCGGACATGGTGATGTCTCCTGAAAGGGGTTTTACCGACTTGTTGCGGTGCAGCATACAGAGCTGTTTGTTGCAATGCAACAACAGGCGTATGGAAATCCGACGAACGGTCAGTACCCGTTTAGAATCAATCGCTTGAATGAAACCTGCCGGCCGGTGGGAGCGGCGTCCCGCCGCGAGCTTTTGACTCTGGGGCTTGCTGGCAACGTGCGATTGCCTTACCGGAAGAGCTCGCGGCGGGACGCCGCTCCCACGGATATCGCTCAGCCGCGGTAGCGGCAGCCGGAGGTGCAGGTCTCGTGGACCACGATCTCGCTCAGCGCGGGCAGGGCTGGCTTCAGGCGTTCCCAGATCCAGATGGCCAGCCGCTCGCTGGTCGGGTTGTCCAGGCCTTCGATATCGTTGAGGTAGTGATGGTCCAGCTGGTCGTATAGCGGTTGGAACGCGGCCTTGATGTCGCCGAAGTCCATCACCCAGCCCGTTTCCGGACCCGGCTCGCCGGCCACGCGCACTTCTATGCGGAACGAATGCCCATGCAGGCGCGCGCACTTGTGGCCGGGCGGCACGTTGGGAAGCCGGTGCGCGGCTTCGAGGGTGAAGATTTTGAAGATGTCCATGGGTGGCATTGTAGGGGTGGGCGAAGAGACAGACGAAGTCGCCTGGAAAATTTGAAGGTCGCCATCCCGGCGTTCGCCGGGATGACGGCCCTGGTTGCTCGATGACAAAGAAAAAGGCCGGCCCGAAGGCCAGCCTTTCCGAATCAACTACCGAAGAAGTTCAGCGCGCCGGACGCGCACCCTGACGATACGGGTTGGGACTACGCGCACCATCGCGCTGACCGCCGGACGGATGCGCGCCGCCGCCGGTGCGCTGCTTCGGACCGGCATGCGCGTGGCGCGGCGCATCCGAATGCGGACGGCGCGCGGTGTTGGCGCGGCGCGGGGCGTTGTTGCCGCCCGGACGCTCGTTGGGCGGGTTGTCGTTGCCCCAGCGGATCGGACGCATCGGCTCGAAACCGGCCACGTCGCGGATTTCCACATCGCGCTTGAGCATGCGGGTGATCGCACGCAGCAGCTTGGCTTCGTCCTGGGCGACCAGCGAGATCGCCTCGCCCTGCGAACCGTTGCGGCCGGTGCGGCCGATGCGGTGCACGTAGTCTTCGGCGACCATCGGCAGATCGAAGTTGATCACCGTGGGCAACTGGTCGATGTCGATGCCGCGGGCGGCGATATCGGTGGCCACCAGCACGTTGATGCGGCCGGCCTTGAAGTCCTTCAGCGCGCGGATGCGGGCGCCCTGGCTCTTGTTGCCGTGGATCGCCGCGGCCTTGATGCCGGACTGCTCCAGGAACTTGGTCAGCTTGTCGCAACCGTGCTTGGTGCGGCCGAACACCAGTGTCTGCTTGCGCGAATCGGCGGCCAGGATGTGCAGCAGCAGCTCGCGCTTGCGGGTGCCGTCGACCGGGTGCACGCGGTGGGCGATGGTGTCGGCCACGGTGTTGCTGGGGGTGACCTGGATGTGCTTCGGCTCGACCATGAACTCCTGCGCCAGCTGCTTGATGCTGTCGGCGAAGGTCGCCGAGAACAGCAGCGTCTGCCGGTTCTGCTTGGGCAGCTTGCCCAGGATGCGCTTGATCGCGGGCAGGAAGCCCATGTCGAGCATGCGGTCGGCTTCGTCCAGCACCAGGATCTCGATGCCCGACAGGTCCACGTTGCGGCGGTCCATGTGGTCGATCAAACGACCGGGGGTGGCCACGATCAGGTCCACGCCGCGACGCAGCGCGTCCTGCTGCGGGCCCATGCCGGCGCCGCCGTAGATGGTGGTGCTGGGGATGCGCAGGTACTTGCTGTAGTCGCGCAGGCTGTCGTGCACCTGCACGGCCAGCTCGCGGGTCGGGGCCAGGATCAGGGCGCGCGGCTTGCGCTGGCCGTTCACCACCTGCGGCGAGGTGCCCAGGTGCTGCAGCAGCGGCAGGCCGAAGGCGGCGGTCTTGCCGGTGCCGGTCTGCGCGCCGGCCATCAGGTCGTGGCCGGCCAGGGCCAGCGGAATGGCCTGGGTCTGAATGGGGGTGGGGTTCTCGTAACCCTGTTCTTTCAGGGCACGCAGCAGGAAGGGCGAAAGCCCGAGGTTTTCAAAAGACATTCGATGAAGCTCCAGTATTCCGATCGAAACGGCCCCAGTCGTCCACGCAAGGCGCGGACGGCGGAAGACCAGTGAGGATCGAGGTATTGCCCGAAGCGTTCCCGATGAACCGCGCTGCGAGAAATGTATGCGGCCGGCGCCAAAGCGGCGGGGCCGTATCTGCAAGGCGAATGGCGTCGGAGTGGGGGCGGGCGCATCGGTCCATGACCTTGAAGGCATGTGACCTGAAGGCGCCGGCGGACCCGAAGGGAAACGGACGGCCGCTTGCAAACGGGGCGCACTGTAACCGATCCCGGCCGCGAATGCTCGCGCCGCCGGCACCGGTCGTTCAGAAAGGGCTGAGGAGTATCATTGCCGCATGCACGGGAAATCCCACTGCTGACATGGACGCGCCCGATACAGGCTCGCCCGTCCTGCGCAGCCCCAGAGGCAAGGATGTTCCCGGCCGGAGCCGGATGGCGCAGCCGTCGCGCCGCATCTCGGCGCATGCCTGCACCGGCTGCCTGGTGCGCCATCTGGCGGTCTGCGATGCGCTTTCGGACATGCAAGCCGATGCGCTCGACGCAATGGCGGGCGATGTCCGCCTGCAAGCCGGGCAGATGCTGGCCCGCGAAGGCGACGTGCGGCGCTATGTCTTCACCGTGACCTCCGGGGCGTTGCGCCGCATCCGCATGCTGCCGGACGGCCGCCGGCTGGTCGCCGGATTCCTGATGCCGGGCGATTTCATCGGCTTCAGCGGCGCTTCCCACTACCGGCATTCCATCGAGGCGATCGGCGACAGCGTGCTGTGTTCCATCGCCCAGGCCGACATGCGCGAGTTGTGCGAGCGCCACCCCGGCCTGGAGCGCGAACTGCTGGAGCGGGCCTGCGTGGAGCTGGATGCGACCCGCAACAATCTGATGGCGCTGGCGCGGATGACGCCGCTGGAGCGCTTGGCCGGTTTTCTGCTCGATATGGCCGCGCGCCGTAAGCGCCAGGGCATGGACGGGAACCAGTTGGTGTTGCCGATGACGCGCACCGACATCGCCGATTATCTGGGGCTGACGGTGGAAACGGTGAGCCGCAGTTTCACCAAACTGCGCCAGGACGGGATGATCGCGGCACGCGATCCGCATCGCATTGAGTTGCTGGATTCCATGCGTTTGCTGGCGTTGGCTGAAGCGCGGGTGTGAGCCTGCAAACCGGGCGCGAGATATAAATCAAAGTCCGTCATCCCGGCGAAAGCCGGGACCCAAGCCGCACAGCGACGGAAAGTTGGGTCCCGGCTTTCGCCGGGATGACGTTCTTTATTTTTGAAGCGCCAAGCGACCATCGATCAATCGGTAGCTCGCATGCACCACACCCTCCGGCAGCTCATCGTGGCTGATCATCAGCACCGTGCGCGAACCGCTTGCCTGCGCCAGATCCAATAGAAGTTCGTTGGCGGTATCGGTATCCAACCCTTCGGTGGGTTCGTCCAGCAGCAACAACGGCGTATCGCGCAGCAATGCGCGCGCGAGCGCGATGCGGCGCGACTGACCCGCCGAAAGCGTGGCGCCGTTCTCGCCGACCCACGCGTCCAGTCCCTCCGGGAGCGCGCGTATCGCGCCTTCCATCTTCACTTGCGACAACGCAAGCCACAGCCGCGCATCGTCGGCCTCCGGCGCGCCCATGCGCAGGTTGTCGCGCACGCTGCCGGCGAACACCGGCGCGTCCTGCGGCAACCAGGCGATCTGCGCGTGCCAGTCGGCCTGGGCGAACTGGCGCAGGTCGATGCCGCCGTAACGCACCGATCCGCTTTGCGGATCGCACAGCCGCAGCGCCAGCGCCAGCAGCGAACTCTTGCCGGCGCCGCTATCGCCGCCGAGTGCGATACGTTGTCCCGGCCCGAGGCGCAGATTCGCTTCCCGCAACACCTCGCGCGGATCGTCGGGCCAGTGGAAGCCGATTTCCCTGAATTCCAGTTCCGCATGCGGGGGGACCGGACGGACCACCGCAGCGTCTGCCGCCAGCGGCGCTTGCGCGGCGACTTGCCGCAGGCGTTGTTGCGAAGCGCGCGCGGCGCGCAGCGATTGCCAGGCCAGTCCGATGCCGGCGGCGGCTTCGTAGACGGCGACGGCCATGAAGAACAATCCTCCCGCCGCTGCCGGCGACAGGCGGCCGCTATGCGCGGCGTCCAGCAACAGCCACAACATGGCCGGCAGCGAAACCGCAACGATGGCCGCATGCAAGGTGGCGCCCAGCGACAGGCGCGCCTTGCCTTCGCGCTCGCGCCGGGCGACTTGCGCGGTGGCCGCGTCGATATGTTCTATCCAGGCTCCGGTCGCTTCCAGGGCAGCCAGATCGGTCGCGCCTTCCAGCCCTTCCAGCACGGCCGTCCGCAACTCCGCGCGCGCTTGCGCTCTGGCCGTTTCCAGGTGACTGGCGCTGCGGGCGATGACGTAGGGAATGCCGACGCCCAACGACAGCAGGGTCAGGGCGAGCAATGCTCCTGCGGCAGGCAACAGAAAGGCGGTCACGGCGACGGCGGTCAGTCCCAATCCGGTCAGCGCCAGCAAAGGGCCGAGGGCGCGCACCAGCAAGCCGTCCACGTTTTCGATGTCGGCCACCAGCCGCGCCAGCAGGTCGCCCATCCGATGTCTTCCCAATCCCAGCGGCGCCAGCGGCAGTACTTTGCGGAAGAAGTCCACGCGCAGATCGCGCGCCAGGCGCAGGGTCACGTCGTGGCCGACCAGTTTTTCGGCGTATCGCGACAGGATGCGCACGAAAGTCAGCGCGCGTATGCCGGCGGAAGGACCGAAGAAGTTGAAGCCCATCGCGGTTACGCCCGCCAACGCGGCAGCGGTCAGGAAATGCCCGGCCACTCCAAGCAAGGCGGTGCCCGCAAGCAGAGTGAGCAGCAGCAGGAAGATCGTCAGCGCGATGGAACGTGCGTGCAACCTGAAGACGTTCATGGCGTTTCGCCCCGAGCGGTGAGGACGCCTTGGGGCAGCCACAGAATCCTGTCCGCCGCGCGCGTCGCCGCCAGGCTGTGCGTGGCCAGCACCAGCGTGCGTCCGCGTGCGAATTCGGCCAGCGCGGCGAGCAGCGCGGCTTCTGTTTCCGGATCCAGGAACGCGGTGGGTTCGTCCAGCAACAGGAGCTGCGGATCTTGCAGGAACACGCGGGCCAAGGCGATGCGCCGCGCTTCGCCGCCGGACAGGCCGAAGCCGCGTTCGCCGATCATGGTATCCAGGCCGTCCGGCAGGTTCCTGGCGAAACGCATCACCTGCGCGGCTTCTGCGGCGGTGCGCAGTTCCGCTTCAGTAGCGTGCGGACGGGCCATGCGCAGATTGTCGGCGATGCTGCCATGGAACAGATAAGGTCGCTGCGGGGCGTAGCCGATGCGCATGTTCTGCGGAATGGCCAAATGTCCGCCCGCGACCGGAAGCCAGCCTGCGAGCGCATCGAGCAGCGTGCTTTTGCCGCTGCCGCTGGGACCGACGAGTGCGAGGCGCTCGCCGGCGGCAAGATGGAAGGAGAGATGCGCCAACACGTTGCGCTGCGCACCGAGCGGGCGCAAGGCGAGATCGCGGACTTCAATCATCGCAACGGGCTTGAGCGGAAACGCGGTCTGTGGGAGCGGCGTCCCGCCGCGAGCTTTTGCTTGTGGTTGTACCTCCGGTGCGCTTGCGGGAGTCAAGAGCTCGCGGCGGGACGCCGCTCCCACGTCTTCTGTGGCGGTGGATTCTTCCACGGCGGTTTCGATTTCATCGAGTGCGGCCAGCGCGTTGGCGCGGTCGTGGTAATGCGCGGCCAATCGGCGCAGCGGCGCGTAGTATTCCGGCGCCAGCAACAGGCAGAACACGCCCATGCCCAGGCTCAGTGGTGTGCTGCGCAGATCGAGCATGCCCAGGTAACTCAGGCCCAGGTAGACCGCCACCATCGCCACGCTCAGCGAGGCGAAGAATTCCAGCACCGCCGACGACAGGAAAGCGATGCGCAGGACCTTCAGGCTGCGCGCACGCACGTCTTCGGCCGCACCGCGCACGCTTTCCAGCTCGATGGCGCCGCGGCCGTACAGGCGGATCACTCCCAGTCCGCGGAGGCGGTCGGCGAAATGCCCGCCCATGCGCGCGAGCGCCTTGAGTTGCCGGCGGCTGGCCGCTTCCGCACCCCAGCCCACCAGCATCATGAAGACCGGAACCAACGGCAACGTCACCAGCAGGATCGTGCCGACGACGCGATCCACGCAGAACACTGCGATCAGCAATGCCAGCGGCACCGCGATCACTTCGGTGCGCGCCAGCAGATAGCCGCCGAAATAGCCTTCCATCGCATCGGCATGCGTACCCATCAGTTCGGCCAGTTCGCCGCTGCGGCGCTGGCGCAGCCACAGGGGCCCGCGGCCCAGGAGTCTGCGCATGAGCTGCGCGCGCAGCTCCAGGCGGATGGCCTCCACCGCCGAGTCGCTGAAATGCCGCGCGCCCCAACCCAATGCGGTCCGCAGTAGTCCAACGGCCAGCAATGCGGCAAGCGCGGCCACGCCGTCGCGCGGCGCAACCTGGGATACCAGCACCTGCTGCATGCACCAGGCGATCGCCGCGGCCTGCGCTATCAGCAGCCAGCCGGACAGCACCGTGCACCAGCTGGCCAAGCGCAGCTGCCCACGTGCCGGCCGCTCCAGTGCCCGCAGGCGCATCAGTTGCGCGCGGCGCGATGCTACGGGGGGAGCGAATGGTTCCTGATCCAACTTGGCCGACGCCTGCCCATCGGCGTCATCGCTATCGACTGCATGCATGCGGGTCATGGTGGCAGGGGCGTGCAGCCCAGCGCCACCAGAACTTCGTGCAGTGCGGGCACCCGCATCAGCCAGGGCGAAGCCAGGGTGATCAACCCGGCCAGCAGCACGAAGCCCGCGGCCGCCCTGCGCAAGCCAGGGCGCTGCTGCCAGCGACCCAGGCGGGCGCCCGACCAGGTCAGGGGAATCATCATCGGCAGCGTGCCCAGCCCGAAGGCGGCCATGGTCAATGCTCCATCGCGGACGTTGGCCTGCAGCCACGCGGCAGTGAGCAGACTCATGCTGAGCCCGCAGGGCAGCCAGCCCCACAGCATGCCCAGTGCGATCCGCCGCCATGCGCGGTCGGCGGGCAGCAAACGCTGCTGCAACGGCTGCAGCAGGCGCCAGAAACGCGCACCCGCGCGCGGCAGAAAGGTCAGACGGCTACCTTGGCCGAACAGGCGCAGCGCCACCAGCACCAGCACCAGACCGACGGCCACGCGCAGACCCAGCACCAGCGCATCGATGCGCCACAGTTGCAGCAGGCCGCTTCCAACGCCACCGACGATGGCCCCGGCCAGCACGTAACCGCCCACACGGCCCAGGTTCACCTGCATCGCCTGCTGCCAGCCGCCCTGCGGCGATAGCGCGGAAAATCCGGTGGCGATACCGCCGCACATCGCCGCGCAATGCAGGCCGCCCATCAAGCCGCTGAGCAATGCGGCAAGCAGCACGGGCCAGTCAATCGGCATCGGTACCTTCCCGTTCCGGCGTGGCGTTCGCTGCGTCATTCGCTGCGTCGTTTTTTTCGTCGCGCAGGATGTCCAGCGCGGGCGTATCCAGGTCGTCGAACTGGCCGCCACGCACTGCGGCAACGAATGCCCACACGGCCAGCCCCAGCAGTACCAGGCTCAGTGGCACCAGCAGCAGCAGACTGTTCATTGCGAAGTCCTTTCCGGCGCCACGCGGGTGAGGCGCAGCGCGTTGACCGTGACGGCCAGCGAGGATAGCGCCATTCCCAGGGCGGCCAGCCACGGCGTGACCCAGCCTGCCGCCGCCAGCGGCAAGGCCAGCAGGTTGTAGCCGACAGCCCAGCCCAGGCTCTGGGCGATCACCCGCCGGCTGCGCCGGGCCAGGGCGATGGCGGCGGGAAGGCGCTGCAGCGTGGATCCGGTCATCACCAAATCGGCGGCGCGCTGGGCCAGCGGCGCGCCTTCGCCCATGGCGATGGACACATCCGCTCCGCCCAGCACCGGGGCATCGTTCAGGCCGTCGCCGACCATGGCCACGATGCGCCCCTGCGCCTGCAAGGCGCGCACCAGCGCCAGCTTGTCCTCGGGCGATTGCCGGGCATGGGCGTCGGCGATCTTCAGCGTATCGGCCAACCGCTGCACCGCCGCCTGGCCGTCGCCGCTGGCCAGGTGCACGACAAGTCCTTGTGCGCGCAATGCCTGCAGTGCGGCATGCGCATCGGGGCGCGGGACTTCCCTCAGGGTGAAGCGGGCCTTGCCGCGAGTTCCATCGCCCAGCCAGAGGTGGCCGTCGTCTTCGCGGCCGGCGGCGAAATCCGCGCGTCCCAATCGCCAGTACGCGCCGTCGATCCTGCCCGAGATTCCGCGTCCCGGAACCGTCTCCACTTCGTCCGCACTCTCAACCCCGGTCGGGTGCGCCGATAGAAAGGCGGCGGCGAGGGGGTGGCCGCTGTCGCGTTCCAGTGCCGCACCGATGGCCAGTGCGCGCGGCGCTTCGAAGCCGTCGAAGGTTTCCACTTCCTCCAGCCCGGGCCGCGCCCCGCTCAAGGTGCCGGTCTTGTCGAACACGATATCGGTCGCCCGCGCCAGCGCGTCCAGCGCGTTGGCGCGGGTCGAAAGCACACCGAGCCGGGCCAGAGTGCCGTGCGCGGCGGCCAGCGCAGCGGGGACCGAAAGCGACAACGCGCACGGGCAGCTGATCACCAGCAAGGACAGGGTGACCTCGAAGGCGCGCTCGGGCGCATGGAAATGCCAGTACCCATACACGGCGGCGGCGCTGAGCAGCAGCGCGATGACGAAGTGGTGGCCGATGCGATCCATGCGCTGCGCCACGCGGGGCCGGTGGGCCTGCGCCTGGTCCACCAGGCGCGACAGTTGCGACAGGCGGGTGGCGCTGCCGGTTTCGGTGATCCGTACCCGCGCGGGGCGTTCGCGGCAGGTGGTGCCGGCATACACCATGGCCCCTGCGGTCTTGCCGACCGGGAGCGATTCTCCGGTGAGCAATGCTTCCTCGAACGAAGCTTCTCCTTCCAGGAGCACGCCATCGGCCGGCACGCTGTCGCCGGCGGCGATGCGCACCACCTCGCCGGCGCGCAGCGCGCTGACCGGCACCGTTTCGCGCACGCCGCCATCGATCTCGCGGGTGGCGAATGCGGGCCGCGCCCGGGCCAGCGCATCGACCTGGGCAGTGGCGATGTTGCGCGCGCGCTGTTCCAGCATGCGCGCGGCCAGCAGCAGGAACACGAACATCACCGCTGCGTCGTACCAGACGTGGGTGCCGCCGCGCAGGGTTTCCCACAGACTGGCGAAGTAGGCCAGCAGGGTCGATGTGGCGATCAGCGTGTCCATGCCCAGGTAGCGATTGCGCAGTTCGCGCCAGGCGCCTGCCAGGAACGGCCAGCCGGAATAGAACACCACGGGAGTGGACACCAGGAAGGTAAGCCAGCGGAAGAAATCCCGCGTCGGTACCGGCATGGTGTGGCGGGTATCCAGGTACAAGGCCTCGGCCAGCATCATCGCCTGCAGCGTGCCCAGCCCGGCCACGCCAAGCCGTATCAGCCAGCGCTTGCGCTCGGCCAGGCGGGCCTGTTCGCGGGCCTCGCCGCTGGCCAGGTAGGGCCGGTAGCCCAGCATCGCGATTCGATGCAGCAACCGGGACAGCGGCGTGCGCTGCGGATCCCAGGCAATGCGGATGCGGCCGGTCACGGCATTGGCGGTGCTGTCGATCACCCCGGCTTCACGGCACAGCGCGCGATCGATCAGCCAGGCGCAGGCCGCGCAGCGCATGCCATCGGTCAGCAGGATGATCTCGCGGCCACCTTCGATGCGGTGGCTATGCCCGTCGAGCAGTTCCTCCCGATCCCAGATGGACAGATCCAGCGGCTCGGTGCCGACCCGTGCGGCTTGCGCGCTGCGCAGCCGGTAGTAGTCGCCCAGGTCGGCATGGCCGATCCATTCGGCCGCCGCTGCGCAACCGTTGCAACAGAACGACCGCTCCTGGCCCTGAAGGGTCATGCGGAGCGGCGATGCCGGCAGGGGTTCGCCGCAGTGGTAGCAGCCTGGTGTGCGGGATGCGTCCATGCGTCGGCTACCGGCCGGCGACGGCGGGACCCAGGCGGGCGGCGTGCTGTCGTTTGAGCAGGCGTCCACGCAGGCGCCAGCTATCGTCGGTGGGGAGCAGTTGCAGGCTCCAGTCGTGCGAGAAATCCAGCGGGGCGTCCGCGCGCCAGCCCAGTGCGCTGGGCGCAAGTTCGATGTGCAGGTCCGCGCTGGCTTGCGAGGGATGCGCCAGGACCAGCCGCAGCGGTTGGGTGCGGTCGAAATCGCCGGTGGCCGGCAGGACTTCGATCACCCCGTCCTGGGCCCGCAGCACCGCACTCAACTTGCGCTGGCTGGCCACGTTGTCCATGCCCAGATCGGCGGTCTGCACCTGCGCCACGCGCTGCACCTGGTCGCTGACGGTGTCGGCGCCGCCGGAGCGCACTGCGATCACCACCAGCGTCACCCCGGCCACGATCGAGGCCAGCGGCAGCCCGAACACGAGCCAGACCATGGGTTCGCGCCAGAAGCTTTTCCTGTCGGTCATCGCACCGGCCCGAAATAACTGCTGTCGATGGTTCTGGCGGCGGTGCCGTCCATGTTCTCCACATGGAAGCGCACCTCGTGGCGGCCGCCGATGCCATCGGGAGCGGTGACGATGACCGGCAGCGACAGCACCTGTTCTGCGTTGGCCTGCACGGTCTGTTCTCCATCGCGCAGAGCGATGGACGGCGTCGCCGATTCCAGGCGGATGCGGTAGCGGTGCGCCTGGCGGTCCTTGTTGATCAGCTTGAGCACGTAGTGGTTCTCGATGCGGCCATCGCCGGCTTCGCGGTACAGCGCGTTGCGGTCGCGCAGCACCTCGGCGATCAGCTCGCTGCGGTGAGTCACGCCCCAGGCCCAACTGCCGACCAGCGCCAGCAGGATCGTGCCGTAGACGAAGATGCGCGGACGCGCCACGCGCGTCCGCTTGCCATCGATGGCGTTCTGGGTGGAGTAGCGGATGAGTCCCTTTTCGTAACCCATCTTGTCCATGACTTCGTCGCAGGCGTCGATGCAGGCGCCGCAAGCGATGCATTCGTATTGCAGGCCGTTGCGGATGTCGATGCCGGTCGGACAGACCTGTACGCAGATGGTGCAGTCGATACAGTCGCCCAATTGGTCGGGCGCGAATTTCGGCAGCGGTTCGGCCACCACGCCGGCACCGGCGAAGGTGTTGGTGCCGTGCGCCTGCAGGCGGTTGTCGGCGGCGGTGGGATGCTGGTTGGCGCGGAACACGTAGTCGTAGGCGGTGATCTTGTCCAGCAGGCCGCGCGCGCGTTGCAGCACGCTGCCCAGGCCGCGCTTGCGCGGGCCGCGCGGCTCGCCACGCATCGGGTCGTAGGCGATGATCAGGGTATTGCGGTCGAACATGGCGCTCTGGAAGCGGGCATAGGGGCACATGTATTTGCACACCTGCTCGCGCAGGAAGCCGGCGTTGCCCCAGGTGGCCAGGGCGTAGAACAGCACCCAGAAGGTTTCCCAACCGCTCCAGGCGAAAGGCCATGCGCGCGCCCACAGCTCGGCGATAGGAGTGAAGAAGCCGACGAAGGTGAACCCCGTCCACAACGCGAACGCCAGCCAGATCAGGTGTTTGCCGCCCTTGCGCAGCATCTTTTCCCGGTTCCACGGACCTGCGTCCAGCTTCATGCGCTTGCCGCGGTCGCCTTCGGTCCAGCGCTCCATCCACAGAAACACTTCGGTCCACACCGTCTGCGGGCAGGCATAGCCGCAGAACAGGCGCCCCGCCAGTGCGGTGAAGAAGAACAGGGCCATGGCCGCGATGATCAGCAGCAGCGCCAGGAACAGGAAGTCCTGTGGCCAGAAGGTCAGCCCGAACACATGGAACTTGCGGGCCGGCAGATCGAACAGCACCGCCTGGCGGCCATCCCAGCGCAACCAGGGAAACACATAGAACATGCCGAGCAACCAGAACACCGCGGCCACCCGCAGGCGATTCAGGCGACCCGATATATCGCGCGGGTAGATCTTGCGTTCGCTGACGTAGAACGAGTTGCCGCCCTCGTCCACCATGTCCAGCGGGATGCGGCGGCTCATGCGGTGTCCCCATGGACGGCCGGTAGGGACTTGCAGGAACAGGCGGGCGGGCCGAAGCGGGAAACGTCGGAAGCAGGAACCATGGAAGGAGAAACGGCGGGAGAACAGGAACGGGGCTGCATCATGGGGTCGGCTTCACCGGCATGACGGGCGGCGTGGCGGAAGCGGCGCAGTGCGGCAAGGCAAGGCGGGCACAAGGCAGTGAGATCACAACAATCGCTGCGGAAGACAGGCATCGCGGTGGTCCGTTCAATCAGGCGGCAGTGCGCGGTTGAAACGGCTGGACGGACGCAGCAGGATCCAGGTGAACAGGCTGGAAGCCGCCGAGGCCGCCCAGAACATGAAAAAGCCCACGGTGTAGCCCAGTTCGCGGGTTATCGGCAGGTCGGGGAAGGTCAGATCGCGCAACGCCAGCGGATCGACGAAAGCGAAGAACACCACCGTGGACACACCGGCGCTGAAGAAACTGGGCCACAGGATGGCTCCCGCGCGCTGCGCCAGCGGTCGCGGCGGGTGGTCGAAACGCGGTTCGGAGAAATCCGTCATGGCTTGCCGCCTCCCGCAGCGCTCTGCGGCTTGTTCGACAACGACCAGACATAGGCGGCCACCAGCCGCGCCCGGGTCTCTCCCAGCACCGCGCGGTGCGCGGGCATCTGCCCGTGGCGGCCTTCGTTGATGGTCTTGGCCAGGCTTTCCTTGCTACTGCCGTACATCCAGTAGTCGTCGGTCAGGTCGGGTGCGCCCAGCTCCGGATTGCCTTTGCCGCTGACGCCATGGCAGGCCGCGCAAACCCCTTCGAAGAGCTTCTTGCCGCGGGTGGCCAGGTAGTCCTTCTGCAAGGATTCGGGATAGGGCAGGGTACGCACGTAGGCGACGGTGTAATCGACCGCGTCCGGTCCATCCATGTTGCCCAGCACCTTGCCCCATTCGGGCATCACGCCCTCGCGCCCATCCAGCACCGTTTGCAGAATCTGCTCGGGCTCGCCGCGCCAATGCCAGATGTCGTCGGTCAGGTTGGGATAGCCGATGGCGCCTTCGGCCGAGGAGCCGTGGCAGGTGGCGCAGCTGTTGCTGAAGATGGAGCGCCCCAGTTCTCTCGCCCTCGGGTCGTGCGCCAGGACCGGCAGCGGCTGGCCTTCGTAAGGGGCGAAAGTCCGGGCCAGCTTGGCGTCCTCGCGGGATTTGTCCTGCGCGTGTTCGCCGGCCGAGGACCACTTGCCATAGCCGCGGAAACCGCCGAGACCGCCGTACCACGCCAGATAGCCGATACCGAACACGATGGTGAGGTAGAACAGGTTGATCCACCAGCGGGGCAGGGGCTTGTTGTATTCGGTCAGATCGCCGTCCCAGATATGGCTGGTGTCCTCGGGCGCCGGGTCGCCGGGCCTGCGGCGCGCGGTCCACCACAGCAGCCACACGCAACCTGCGATGTTCAGCACCACCAATGCGATCACATACCACGACCATGAATGGCTCATCGGATGCTTTCCCCGTCGTTGTCTTCCAGCGGCAGCGAGGCGGCGGCATCGAAATCCGCCTTGCGCGCGGGACGCCACGCCCATGCCCAGCCGACGACGAACAGCACCAGCAATACAGCGGTCACGATTCCGGACAACATGCCTCAGCCTCCCCTTGGTGCGTGTCGGCCGAGCGCCTGCAGGTAGGCGACCACCGCATCGAGTTCGCTCTTGCCGTTCACCGCTTGCGCGGCGGCGGCGATTTCCTCGTCCGAGTACGGATCGCCCAGGGTCTGCAGCGCCTTCATGCGCCTGGCCACGGTGGCGCCGTCGACCGGGTTGCCGCCCAGCCATGGAAAGCCCGGCATGTTGGATTCGGGCACCACGTCGCGCGGATTGGCCAGGTGCACGCGGTGCCAGTCGTCGGAATAGCGCCCGCCCACGCGCGCCAGGTCGGGCCCGGTGCGCTTGCTGCCCCATTGGAACGGACGGTCGTAGACCGATTCCCCGGCCAGCGAGAAGTGGCCGTAGCGTTCGCTTTCGAAGCGCAGGGTGCGCACCATCTGCGAGTGGCAGTTGTAGCAACCCTCGCGCACGTAGACATCGCGCCCGGCCAGCTGCAGCGCCGGGTAGGGCTTGACGCCTTCCAACGGCTCGATGGCCTCGGCCTGGTGCATCAGCGGCACGATTTCGGCCAGGCCGCCGAAGGACACCGCCACGGCGATCAGGACCGCCATCAGGCCGACGTTCTTCTCTATCTTCTCGTGGCCGTTGGCATTTGCGTTGTGGGGTTTCTTGTCGCTCATGTCAGTTTCCTCAGGCCTTCGCTTCCGACACGTCCACCGGCAGGATCGGCTGTGGCGCCAGCGCGGCCGCCGCCCGGTAGGTCTTCCAGGTGTTCCACGCCATCACTCCCATGCCGGACAGCACCAGCAGTCCGCCGCCCAGGCGGATCAGGTAGTACGGGTAGGTGGCGTTGAGCGCCTCGACGAAGCTGTAGGTCAGGGTGCCGTCGTCGTTGGTGGCGCGCCACATCAGCCCCTGCATCACGCCGGCGATCCACATCGAAGCGATGTAGAACACCACGCCCAGCGTGTGCATCCAGAAATGCGCGTCGATCATCTTCACCGAGTACATCCGTTCGCGGCCCAGCAGGCGCGGCAGCAGCGCGTAGAGCGAGCCGATGGAGATCATCGCCACCCAGCCCAGCGCGCCCGCATGCACGTGGCCCACGGTCCAGTCGGTGTAATGGCTCAGCGAGTTGACCGTCTTGATCGACATCATCGGTCCCTCGAAGGTGGCGATCATGTAGAAGCTGATGGCCACGATGAGGAACTTCAGGATCGGGTCGGTGCGCAGCTTGTGCCACACCCCAGACAGAGTCAGGATGCCGTTCAGCGCGCCGCCCCAGGACGGCGCCAGCAGGATCAGCGAGAACACCATGCCCACCGACTGCGCCCAGTCGGGCAGCGCGGTGTAATGCAGGTGGTGCGGCCCGGCCCACATGTACACCGCGATCAGCGCCCAGAAGTGCACGATCGACAGCCGGTAGGAATAAACCGGGCGTCCGGCCTGCTTGGGCACGAAGTAGTACATCATTCCCAGGAAGCCGGCGGTCAGGAAGAAACCCACCGCGTTGTGCCCGTACCACCACTGCACCATGGCGTCGACGGCGCCGCTGTAGACCGGGTAGGACTTGGCCAGGCCCACCGGGATGGCGATGCTGTTGACGATGTGCAGCAGCGCGATGGCGATGATGAAGGCGCCGTAGAACCAGTTGGCCACGTAGATGTGCTTGACGTTGCGCTTGGCGATGGTGCCGAAGAACAGCACGCCGTAGGCCACCCAGACCGCCGTGATCAGCAGGTCTATGGGCCACTCCAGCTCGGCGTACTCCTTGCCCTGGGTCAGGCCCATCGGCAGGGTGATGGCCGCGGCCACGATCACCAGCTGCCAGCCCCAGAACACGAAGGCGGCCAGCTTGTCCGACAGCAGCCGCACATGGCAGGTGCGCTGCACGATGTGCAGGCTGGTGGCGAACAGCGCGCAACCGCCGAAGGCGAAAATGACCGCATTGGTGTGCAACGGCCGCAGACGGCCATAGCTGAACCAGGGCAGGTCGAAATTGAGCGCGGGCCAGTACAGCTGGGCGGCGATGATCACCCCCACCAGCATGCCCACGATCCCCCAGACCACGGTCATCACCGCGAACTGCCGTACCACTTTGTCGTTGTAGGTCCCCTGGACGCCTTGCATGCAGTCCGCTCCTCGTCTTGTCGGAGCGGATGATCCCTTGGGCGCGACCGCGCCGCGTTGATCCAGATCAATGCGGCGGCCGAAAGGGCGTGGTCTAGTTCCGGCCGAAGGTCGCCTCCCTGAGGCGCTACAATGGATTCATCTCCATGCCGAGTCGTCCCCCATGCCGGACATGAACGTCGTAGAGTTGTCGCGCCTGCAGTTCGCGTTGACCGCGATGTACCACTTCCTGTTCGTGCCGCTGACCCTGGGCCTGTCCTTCATGATCGCGATCATGGAGAGCGTCTACGTGATGACCGGCCGCGACATCTGGCGGCGCATGACCCTGTTCTGGGGCACGCTGTTCGGCATCAACTTCGCCATGGGCGTGGCCACCGGCATCGTCATGGAGTTCCAGTTCGGCATGAACTGGTCCTACTACAGCCAGTACGTGGGCGACATCTTCGGCGCGCCGCTGGCCATCGAGGGCCTGATGGCGTTCTTCCTGGAAGCCACTTTCGTCGGCCTGTTCTTCTTCGGCTGGGACAAGCTGTCCAAGGTCAAGCACCTGATGGTGACCTGGCTGGTGGCGCTGGGCACCAATTTCTCGGCGCTGTGGATCCTGATCGCCAACGGCTGGATGCAGTACCCGGTCGGCGCGGAATTCAATCCGGCCACCATGCGCATGGAAGTCACCGATTTCGCGGCCGTGCTGTTCAATCCGGTGGCGCAGGCCAAGTTCGTGCACACGGTCAGCGCCGGCTACGTGCTGGGCGCGGTGTTCGTGATGGCGATCAGCGCTTTCTATCTGCTGCGCGGCCGGCATGTCGACCTGGCCAAGCGCTCCATGGCGGTGGCGGCGAGCTTCGGGTTGGCGGCGTCGCTGTCGGTGGTGGTGCTGGGCGACGAGAGCGGTTATGTCACCGGCGAGAACCAGAAAATGAAACTGGCGGCGATCGAGGCGATGTGGGAGACCGAGTCCGCTCCGGCCGGCTTCAACGCCTTCGCCATTCCCAACCAGGAAACGCGCACCAACGAATACGCCGTGCATATCCCCTGGGTGATGGGGCTGATCGGCACGCGCTCGTTCAACACCGAGATTCCGGGCATCGACGAGCTGGTGGAACGGGCCCAGGAACGCATCCGCAACGGCCAGGTCGCCTATGCGGCCCTGCAGCGGTTGCGCGCAGACCGCAGCGATATGCACGCCAAGGCCATGTTCGACCTGCACTGGCAGGACATGGGCTACGCGCTGCTGCTCAAGCGCTACCGCGAAGACATCGGCAACGCCAGCGAGCAGGAAATCGCCCAGGCCGCGGCCGACACCATTCCGCGCGTGGCGCCGTTGTTCTGGAGCTTCCGGCTGATGGCCGGGGTGGGGTTCTATTTCATCGCCTTCTTCGCGCTGGCGTTCTGGCTGGCCACCGTGCGGAAGCTGGACAAATACCGCTGGTTCCTGAAGCTGGCGCTGTACAGCCTGCCGCTGCCGTGGCTGGCGATCGAGGCGGGCTGGCTGATCGCCGAATACGGACGCCAGCCGTGGATCATCGACGGCGTGCTGCCGACGTTCCTGGCGGCCTCGGGCCTGAAGCTGCACCAGATCGTCATCTCGCTCACCGGCTTCGTGGTGATCTACACCTCGCTGGCGGTGGTGGACGTTTACCTGCTGCGCAAGGTGGTGCTGAAAGGACCCGACGATATGCCCGGCGGCGAGCGACGCCCCAACCAGGAAGGCGCGCCGCTGGCGGCCGCTTCTTCCACCGCGGCCTGACCGGAGAGCGGCATGGACACGATTCCCCTCGATTACGAAACCCTGCGCCTGATCTGGTGGCTGCTGCTGGGCATCCTGCTGATCGGCTTCGCGGTGACGGACGGCTTCGATCTGGGCGTGGGCACGCTGCTGCCGGCGGTGGCGCGCACCGATGCGGAGCGTCGCCTGGTGCTCAACGTGATCGGCCCGGTATGGGAAGGCAACCAGGTGTGGCTGATACTGGGCGGCGGCGCGATCTTCGCGGCGTTCCCGGCGTTGTACGCCGTGAGTTTCTCGGGTTTCTACCTGGCGATGTTCCTGATCCTGTTCGCGCTGATATTGCGGCCGGTCGGTTTCAAATTCCGCAGCAAGGTGGAAGACAAGCGCTGGCGCGCGGTGTGGGACTGGGGCTTGTTCGTCGGCGGTTTCGTGCCGTCGCTGGTGTTCGGCGTGGCCATGGGCAACGTGCTGCTGGGCGCGCCTTTCCACTTCGACGATACCTTGCGCATCTTCTATACCGGCGGGTTCTTCGCATTGCTCTCTCCCTTCGCGGTTCTGTGCGGCTTGGTCAGCGTGGCCATGCTCGTCGCCCATGGCGCGGCCATGCTGGTGATCAAGACCGACGGCGAGGTCGCGTTGCGCGCGCGGCGTTACGGTTCGCTGGCGGCGCTGGCCACGGCGGTGCTGTTCGTGCTGGCCGGTGTCTGGGTGGCCAACGGCGTGACCGGCTATTCCATCGTGGGCGCGCTCGATACGGCGGGCGCTTCCAATCCCCTGGGCAAGCAGGCGATCGCCGCGCCGGGCGCGTGGATGGCGAACTACCGCGCCATGCCGTGGACCTGGATCTTCCCGCTGCTGGGCGTAGCGGGCGCATTGCTCAGCGCGTTGATGCTGCGCGCGGGACGCGGCGGCGCCGCCATCATGGCATCGGGCCTGGCCATTGCCGGCATCATCCTCACCGAAGGCGTAGCGGTGTTTCCCTTCCTGCTGCCGTCCTCCACCGATCCCAATTCCAGCCTGACGCTGTGGGACGCTTCTTCCAGTCACATGACGCTGTTCGTCATGCTGGTGGTGACCTGTCTGTTCCTGCCTCTCGTGATCCTCTACACCAGCTGGGTGTACCGCGTGCTGCGCGGCAAGGTGAGTCCGGAAAGCCTGGAACAGAATCACAACTCCTACTGAGGAAAGGCCATGTGGTATTTCTCCTGGATACTCGGCGTCAGCCTGGCCGCGAGCTTCGCGATTCTCAACGGCATGTGGTACGAAATGCGCGAGAACGACCGCACCGCGCGCGAAGCGCAAGAGCAGGAAGCGCAGCGGCTGGCGAAAGAAACGCGCGCCGACTGAAGCCAGCGTGGGGTAGGTCGGGGCTACGCCCCCGACGCTCGGAAAACCCGGGTGCGCGTGCGTCGGGGGCGTAGCCCCGACCTACGGGCGCAGGCGCAAGGTAGTGCGCGTGCCGCGGCCGGACACCGAAGAGAATGCGAGATTCCAGCCCAGGTGTTCGCACAGGCGCGAGATCAGGTCCAGGCCTATGCCCCCGCCGTCGCGTCCGCCGCCCCGCGCCACTCGCGCGTAGATTTCGCTGATCTCCTCCGGCGACATGCCATGGCCCGGGTCCTCGATCACCACGGTGGCGTCGGGCCGCAGGCTGATGCGGATCTGGCCGCGGTCGCTGTTTTCGATGGCGTTGCGCAGCAGATTGCCGATCGCCGCCTGTACGATGGTCACCGGCGCCACGATTTCGCAGGGAGGCATGGCTTCCAGCACCAGCGTCAGATCCTTGTCGCGAGTCAGGTGGCGATGGTCTTCCACGATCTCCGGCAGCAACTGGTCCAACGGCACATGGTCGCTCGAGTCCGCCAGCCGCGAGGGATCCTTGGCCAGGGTCAACAGCAACGAAATCAACTGCTCCACGTTGCGCGCAGTGCGGTGGATGCGCGCCACCTGGTTGCGCGCGGCCGGTGGAACGTCCGCCTGATCCAGGACCAGCTCGGAGGCGCCGGCGATCACCGCGATGGGCGTGCGCAATTCATGGCTCGAGCTGGCGATGAAGGCATGCTCGCGCTCCACGAAACTCTGGTTGCGGCGCAGGTAATCGTTGAAGGCGTCGGCGATGACCACCATCTCGGCGCTGGCGTCTTCGTCCAGTACGACTTTCTGGTCGGCTTGCGCAGGCTTCAGCTTTTCGACCTGCTGGGCAAGCATGGCCAGCGGCTGGATCACCAGCCCCAGCCGCCACATCACCACCAGGCCAAGGATAAGGATCACAACGACCGTGCCGGCGGCCACTGCAGCGGTAATGGCGCCCTCTACGCCTTCGAATTCGGTCAGGTTCAGAGCCATGGCCACGGGCTTCCCGTCGATCTGATCGACCAGCACGACGCTGGTCACTCCGTCGAGGGTCATGTCGTCGTGCAAACCCGCCTCCAGTGAAGCCAGGTCGGCCGGCAACGGCGGCGTGCCGGGCACCCCGAACATGCGCAGCGTGTCGGTATCGCGCCAGCGATAGGCGGCGTTGGCATGGGTACGCTGCCCATAGAAGTCCAGCTCGGAACGCAGCAGCGATTCCCAGGCCAGGTGCTCGACCCGTTCATGGATGATGTATCCCCCCGCCAGCACGGCCGCCGACAGCAACACCGCATAGACGAAAAGCCATTGCAGAATGCGGTGTTTCAGTAGCGGCCTAGATCCCATCCGGGTCGTCCCGGGCGATGGCCGCCAGCCTGTAGCCGACCCGCGGCAGGGTATGGATCAGTTTGACCGGGAACGGGCCATCGACGCTGCGCCTCAGTTCGTAGATGTGCGAACGGAGCATGTCGCCATCGGGCGGGTCGTCGCCCCACAGCGCATGCTCCAGCCGTTCGCGGCTCACCGCGGCGGGACTGGCCTGCATCAGTATTTCCAGCAGTTTGCGGCAGGCCGGATACAGGTGCAGCGGCTGTCCGGCGCGCGTGGCTTCCAGCGTGGCCATGTCCAGGCGCAGATCCTCGACCTCCAGTATCCGCTTGCGGCCGCGACCGGCCACGCGCGCGATCAACGCCTCGATGCGGACTTCAAGCTCGGGCAGGGCGAATGGCTTGGTCAGGTAGTCGTCGGCTCCGGCGCGGAACCCGGCGATCTTGTCGGGAAGCTCGTCGCGGGCGGTCAGCATGATGACCGGCACGCCGGAGTTTTCGTTCTCGCGCAGTCGGCGCAGCACTTCCCTGCCGTCCATCCGCGGAAGCATCCAATCCAGAATGACCACGTCGTAGGCGCTTTTGCCGGCCAAATGCAGACCGGTAATGCCGTCGGGAGCCGCATCCAGCGTGTGACCGCGGGCTTCGAAGTACTCAAACAAGTTGGCGACCAGGCTGCGGTTGTCTTCGATCACCAGCAGTCGCATGGGGGATCCCGGAAAGCGTGGCGCAATGGGGAGTCGATGCTCCCAGCATCGCGCCTCCCTGTCAAAAAGTTGCGCGGCGGCAGGGAGGGCGTATGGTTAACGTGAGGCTAACGTGTTTCTGACGAATTTCCGACACCCGGTTTTCCACCCTTTGCACCGACTGAGAGGATCGGAGAGGTTTCGGCCGTACTCGCATGCGCAGGCGTCGATCCGCCGGGGCGCCTTCTGCCATCGTTAGCCGGACCTTATGCTCAAGACGCAGCCCTTGGTGATTCCCGAACTTTCCGTGGTCGTGCCCGTGTTCAACGAGCGCGACAATATCGCGCCGTTGGTCCACGAAATCGTCGCGGCGCTGCATTCGCGCCTGCCTTTCGAGATCGTCTATGTGGATGACAACTCCACCGACGACAGCCTGCTGCGGCTCAAGGCGTTGCGGGAGCAGGTTCCCGAACTGCGGGTAGTCCGTCATCTGGTGCAGAGCGGGCAAAGCACGGCCATCCGCACGGGCGTGAAGGCGGCGCGCGCGCGCTGGATAGCGACCCTGGATGGCGACGGCCAAAACGATCCGGCCGACATCCCCAAATTGCTGGAGGCGCGCGCTTCGGCGGCAGCGGAGGTGCGTCTGTTCGCCGGCTGGCGTGTGCACCGGCAGGACAGCGCCAGCAAACGCTGGGCATCGCGATGGGCCAACGCCATCCGCTCCCGTCTGCTTCGCGACGCTACGCCGGACACGGGTTGCGGCATCAAACTGTTCGAACGCGAGGCCTTCCTGGAGCTGCCCTATTTCGACCACATGCATCGTTACCTGCCCGCGCTGATGCAACGCGCCGGTTGGCGTACCGTGAGCATTCCGGTCAATCACCGCAGCCGTTCGGCCGGGATTTCCAAGTACAACAACCTCCACCGCGCCTGGGTCGGCATCGGCGATCTGCGCGGCGTGGTCTGGTTGATCAAACGCAGCAGGATTCCGCGCGCAGAGGAACTGTGAGTCGCTCATGCATCCGATGAACCAGGAAATCCTATGGCTGGGCTGGACCGGCCTGCACATGACCCCGTGGAAGGTGATCGGCATGGTCGGCGCGCTGATGTTCGGGGCGCGCTGGGCAGTGCAGTTCGTCGCTTCGCGCCGTGCCCGTAAACCGGTGATTCCGCGGCTGTTCTGGTACATGAGCATCGTCGGCAGCCTGATGACGCTGAGTTACTTCCTGTTTTCCTCCAAGCAGGATTCGGTGGGGGTCATCCAGAACCTGTTTCCGGCCTTCACCGCGATCTACAGCCTGTATCTGGATATCCGTCACCGCGGATGGAAACGGGATCGCGGAGCGCATTAGCCGACCCTCGGCGTCGTCTGCTCGCCGCGGTTCTGGACATCCGCAGGGGCCTCGCTATTCTTTCCGAGCAACGCGAGCCGATAGCCGACCCTGGGCAGGGTATGGATCAGTTTCACCGCGAACGGACCATCGACGCTGCGCCGCAACTCATACACGTGCGAGCGCAGCAGGTTGCCGTCCGGCGGGCTGTCCGCCCAGAGCACATGTTCCAGATGTTCGCGGGAAACGGCTGCTGGACTGGCCTGCATCAGCGTTTCGAGCAGCTTGCGGCAGGTCGGATAAAGGTGCAGCAGCTGTCCGTCGCGATGCGCTTCCAGGGTGCGCAGGTCGAGCCTGAGGCCATGCATTTCCAGCACCCGGTCGCGACCCCGCTTCCCGCTGCGGGCAAGCAGCGCCTCCAGCCGCACCTCGAGTTCGGGCAGCGCGAAAGGTTTGGTCAGGTAGTCGTCGGCGCCGGCCCTGAAACCGGCGACCTTGTCGGCCAGTTCGTCGCGTGCAGTCAGCATGATGACCGGCTGGACGGGGCGCTCGATACGCAGCCGGCGCAGCACCTCGCGACCGGGCATGCGCGGCAGCATCCAGTCCAGGATGACCACGTCGTAGACTTGGTGGGTGGCCAGGTGCAGGCCGGTGGCGCCGTCGGGAGCCGCATCCAAGGTATGGCCGCGCGCTTCGAAGTAGTCGAACAGATTGGCGACCAGGCTCGCGTTGTCCTCCACCACCAGCAATCGCACGGCACAGCCCTCCGGTTCGCCGTGAAAGTGGCGCACCGGATGTTTTCACCGCTGCGGTCGGAAAAACGTCAGAGCAAGCTCTAACAAATTTCCTACATTGCAAAACACACCATTGTCCCTACGGTTTTCCGCGAGCACTGCGAATCCCAATGACCAGCTTGTCACGACCGCAATTGCCCTCGTCCCGCTTCGCGATCCTGATCCTGCTCGCCGCGGTCAGCCTGCTGGCCGGGCTGGGCCTGCGGGATCCCTCGCCTCCGGATGAGCCGCGCTTCGTTCTGGCCGCCCGCGACATGGTCGAGTCGGGGCAATGGCTGTTTCCGCACCGGGGAAGCGAGTTCTACGCCGAAAAGCCTCCGGTATTCATGTGGATGCAAGCAGCCGCGTACGAGGCGACCGGCAACTGGCGGATCGCCTTCCTGCTGCCCTCGTTGCTGGCCGCTCTGCTGACGTTATGGCTGACCTACGATCTGGCCGTCCGGCTGTGGAACCGCAGGGCAGGGCAGTATGCGGCGCTGGCTTTGTTCGTTTGCCTGCAGTTCGGCCTGCAGGCCAAGCGCGGCCAGATCGACATGGTGCTGGTGGCGATGACCACCTTGTCGCTATACGGGCTGTTGCGCCACCTGCTGCGTGGACCGAACTGGCCGCTGGCCTGGCTGGGTTTCTTTGCCGCCGGACTGGGCACGGTGACCAAGGGGGTGGGTTTTCTTCCGGTGCTGGTGCTGTTGCCCTGGGCCGCGCTGTCGTGGCGGGACCGCAAAGCTTCTCCGCCCGTGCCGCCCGCCCCTGGCGGATGGCGTTGGCTGCTCGGCGCGCTGTGCTTCGTCGCAGGTGCGGGCGTGTGGGTCGTGCCGATGCTGTGGGCGGTCTACAACAGCTCCGATCCCTCATTCCAAGCCTATGCAAGCGAGATCCTGTTCAAGCAGACCGGCAAGCGCTATGCGGGGGCCTGGCACCATGTGCAACCGTTCTGGTATTTCGCCCAGGTCATCGTGACTTTGTGGTTGCCGGGCGCATTGCTGCTGCCTTGGCTGGCGCCCGCCTGGTGGCGCCGGCTGCGCCGCGGCGACCGGCGTTTCTGGCTGCTGCTGGGATGGAGCGCACTGGTGCTGTTGTTCTTCAGCGCCAGTCCCGGCAAGCGCGAGGTCTATATTTTCCCCATGCTGCCGGCCTTGTGCGTGGCCGCTGCGCCGCTGCTGCACGCTTTGATGCGGCGCGCCGGCGTGCAGCGGATTTTGCTTGGCTACCTGCTGGCGTTGGCGCTGGCGATGTGCGCTATGGCGCTGTCCGGATTGCTCGGAGCCAGCGAATGGGCGCACCGGCTGGCTGCGCAGCGTGATATCGATGCAGCCACTCTGCGCACTTTCCTTTTCTGGTTGCTGGCTTTCGGCCTGGTCTCGATGGCCGTGATCCTGTGGGCATGGCGTCGGCGCGTGGGCACCGCGGTGGTCGTAGTGACCGCGTTGTTGTGGATGACCTATGGCCTGGGCCTTGCGCCTGCGTTGGACGCCGACAGTTCCGCACGCAAGCTGATGCAGCGGGTGGGTCGGTACATCGGTCCGCAAGCGCAGCTGGGCATGGTGGCCTGGCGGGAACAGAACCTGCTGCAGAGCGATCGGCCCACCGTCGATTTCGGCTTCAAGAATTCATGGCAGGAGCAATGGGCCGAAGCCGGTCCCTGGCTGCTGGAGGATCCGGCGCGGCGCTGGGTGTTCGTGCTGGACAAGGCGGTCAGCCCTTGCGTGGATCGCGCGCGCGCGGTGGACATCGGCCAATCCAACCGCAACGCCTGGCTGCTGGTGCCGGGCAGCGCGTGGAAGCCGGGTTGCACGACCCCGGCGTTCGAAGCGGAAGAAGACGAAAAAACTCCTTGAACCTCAGCTGACCGATCCGGGCTCTTAACGGGCCGCGAACTCCGCTCCGACCGCTCTCCGACAGGCCAACTCCAATCATGCGCGCCAACCGGTTCTATGCGCGCGCGGATGCAATCCCTTAATCCTTCACCGTCTCCACGATACTGGCTGGCGATCGGCCCCGGCGCGCTGGGCGGCAATCCGGTGCGCGCATGGCCAAGCGCCGGATCGCGGTTCTACTTCCACCATCTGTGGGCGCCGCTGGCGGTTTTCGCCGGTCTGTCGCTGTTGCTGATCGTTCTGCACGGGGATCTCTGGCTCGCGGATCGCTTGTACGCGATGGAAGGCCACGCTTGGAGCCTGCGGACCGGGTACATCACCCAGGATCTGTTGCATGCGGCAGGCCGCCAAGCCAGCAAGGACCTATGGTTCACCTTGGCGTTGATGGTCGCGATATCGCTGTTGCTGCGGAAGGGAAGGCAATGGCGGTGGCCGTTGATCTATCTGCTGCTGGCCACTGCGCTCTCCACGGCCGCCGTCGGTCTGTTGAAGCGCTGGACCAACATGGACTGCCCTTGGGATTTGCTGCGCTATGGGGGCGACGATGCTTACTACTCGCTATTCATGCACCGTCCGTCGATATTGGGGCATGCGAAGTGCTTTCCTGCCGGCCACGCCAGTGCCGGCTACGCCTGGGTCGCGCTGTATTTCTTCTTCTTGAGCGCACGTCCGCGCTGGCGCTGGTGGGGGCTTGGGTTCGCCTTGGGTCTGGGTGCCGTGTTCGGGGTCGCGCAACAGCTTCGCGGCGCGCACTTCCTTTCCCATGACGTGTGGACGCTGATGATCTGCTGGCTCATCGCATTGGCGCTTTACCAGCTGATGCTGGGGCGCCGTCGCGCCAACCTGTCGGCCCAGGCCGCGTCATGAGCGCCGTCGCCGCAAACCCGCAAGCGATCAGCCGAAACGACGATCGGTCGATGGCCTGGTGGAGACTGCGCCCAGTCCTTGCAAGCGAAACGTTGATCCTGCTTTGCAGCGTGTTTTTTTCCATGTTCAGCAATGGCTCGTTCTGGCATGGTGCGCTGGCCCATCCGCTGGCGCAGTGGCGGCTGGCGTTGTCGTTGTTTCTGCTGGTGACCGCGCTGCATGCGCTGCTGCTGGGCCTGGTGGTCAATCGCTGGACAGCCAGGCCGCTGCTGAGCGTGCTTCTTCTGGTCACCGCGGTCGCTGCCCATTACATGAGCGCTTATGGCGTGTATCTGGACGCCGACATGCTGCGCAACGTGCTGCATACCGACAGCAAGGAATCCAGCGAGTTGCTGTCCCCGCAATTGCTGATTCCCATCGCGCTGACCCTCATTCCGGTGGCGGCCCTGTGGCGCGTACGCCTGCTCAAGCGCAGCTGGCCGCGCGCGCTGGCCATCCGTTCCGCGTTCCTGACGGCGATGGCGGCGATGGCGGCCGTCGGCGCCTTGCTTTCTTTCCAGGACATCTCATCGCTGGTGCGAAACCATCGTGAGGTGCGCTATCTGGTGACTCCGGCCAATTACGTGGTCGCGCTGTCCAAGGTGTTGCTGGCGTCTCCTCCCGGCCCCAGGCAGGCGCTGCTGCCGCTGGGAACCGACGCCAAGCAGGCTGCGCGCGCCAGCGGCAGCAAACCACGGTTGCTTGTGCTGGTGGTCGGAGAAACCGTGCGCGCCCAGAATTGGGGATTGAACGGCTACGCGCGCCAGACCACGCCCGAGCTGGCCAAGGTCGACGGACTCATCAATTTTTCCCAGATGAACGCCTGCGGGACCAGTACCGAAGTATCGCTGCCTTGCATGTTCTCTGCCTACGGCCGCCGCAACTACGATGAAATGGAAATCCGCAGCCACCAGTCCTTGCTGCATGTGCTGGACCATGCGGGCGTGGCCACTTTGTGGCGCGACAACCAATCCGGTTGCAAAGGAGTGTGCGACGGGCTGCCGACCCAGCGCCTGACCGACGCCAAAGACGCCGGCCTGTGCAATGGCAAACGTTGTCTGGATGAGATCCTGATCAAAGATCTCCCCTCGCAGCTTTCGCCTTCAAAAGGCGACCAGGTGGTTGTGCTGCATCAGTTGGGAAACCACGGCCCCAGTTATTTCGAACGCTACCCGCCGCAGTTCAAACGCTTCACGCCTACTTGCGACAACTCCGAACTGGGCCAGTGCGAGCGTCAGAGTATCGTCAACGCCTACGACAACGCATTGCTGTACACCGATCGCTTCCTGGCCGAAACCATCGCCCTGTTGAAGTCGCGGACCGATTACGACACCGCCCTGATCTATGTGTCCGACCATGGCGAATCGTTGGGCGAAAAGGGCCTGTTCCTGCACGGTGTGCCTTACTCCATCGCCCCGGCGGAGCAGATCCGGGTGCCGATGGTGATGTGGCTCTCGCCCGGGTTGGTGCAGGACGCCAGGTTGGATACCGCATGCCTGAAGCGCGAAGCGGCGGAGCCGGCCAGCCACGACAACCTGTTTCCTTCGATCCTGGGGCTGATGCAGGTGAATACCCGCGAATATCAGCCCGCTTACGACCTGTTCGCGAAATGCCGCAACCGCCAGTAAAGAAGCGCGGCCCGATCTGCTGGCGGCGGCTCGCGCCCTAGCGTTTCCTCCACCAGAGAACGGCCGCTTCCGTGAGCAGGCACGTCAGCATCGAGAGGAAGGCGCAGGCGGCCGCGATGGCCAATAGCGTGGCCAGCGCGAGGAACGGGGCGGGGTGCAGCCCCTTGCTGCCGTCCGCGGCCAGAGCCGCAAGACCGCACAAGGCCGCGGCAACGGTCGATCCGATGAAAATACGGAGAAGGCGCGGATAGGCGGTAGTCGGCATGCCGCCTTCGGTTCGCGTGGCGTCCCTGGTGGGGTCCTCGGTCGAGGCGCGCTCTCCGCCATCGACAGCGAAGTTGCCCGCAACCTCCATGCTTGAATTCTTCATCGCCGCTCGCTCGAAGGAGTCGGCGGCGATGATGTCCGCCGAACCGTCGGAACTCGGTCGTACCGGCGTTCGTTACGGGTTAAGCCCCAGTCCTGGTTCAGCGCGGATTGGAAGTCCGATTCGGGTTCGCGTGGCCTCTTCGATGGGCGGGCGCGCAGAGAAGGCAGCGCGAGTGTGCCGGCGGCTGCGAAACCCGGTCTTGTCCGGCTGGCCGGCCGGGTGCGGCGACATTCGGGCCCAGGCCGGGCGTGGCGGTATCCCGGGCACAAAAAACCCCGCAAATGCGCGGGGTTGAATGGTTCAATGCCGGATCCAACGAGGCGTTGAATGGTGGTGGCTATGGGTGGACTCGAACCACCGACCCCAGCATTATGAGTGCTGTGCTCTAACCGGCTGAGCTACATAGCCGTGCATTGAACCGCGCATTTTTCCTGTCTGACCCGCGCCTGTCAATGAGAATCGCTTTGCTTGAGACATCCGCTTGGGCGTGGCACAGTCGGAGCCAGTAGATTTCAGGAGTCCGCATCGTGATCGATCCGGACGGCTACCGACCTAATGTCGGCATAGTGTTGATGGGCCCGGATGGGCGGGTGTTCTGGGCGCGCAGGGTGCGCCGGGATGGCTGGCAGTTCCCGCAGGGCGGCATGAACACCGATGAGACGCCGGTCGAGGCCATGTACCGCGAATTGCGCGAGGAAACCGGCCTGCTGCCAGAGCATGTCGAGATTCTGGGCGCCACCCCAGGCTGGCTGCGCTACCGGCTGCCGCACCGCGCCGTGCGCCACAACGAACGGCATGTCTGCATCGGCCAGAAACAGGTGTGGTTCCTGCTGCGGCTGGTGGGGGACGAGTCCCACGTCCGCCTGGATCTCACCGAAACCCCCGAATTCGACCATTGGCGCTGGGTGGACTTCTGGTATCCCATGGAGCACGTGGTGATGTTCAAGCGCGGGGTCTATGCCCGCGCCCTGCGCCATCTGGCCCCCTTCGCCCGCCTGGTGGCGGGGGCGCATGCGGTGCCGCAGATGCTGATCGACGCCTGGTTGCCCGAACTGGGTGGGTCACGCCCCGCTGCCCGACCGCCAGCCAAACGCGGCGGCAGCGGCCGTCCCGGCAAGAATTGACAATCATTCTCATTCGCGATGGAATAGGGCAACCCCACCGGGCCGCCAGGAATCCACCGAACGTGTACGTCTGCATCTGCAATGGAGTCACCGACCACCAGATCCGCGAAGCCGCCACCAGCGGCGTGCGCAGCGTGGCCGAGCTGACCATGCGCACCGGTTGCGGCGCCACCTGCGGCAGCTGCCTGGAGACGGCCGCCGATATCCTGGACGCCCACGCGCCCGAGCGCCGCAGCGCCTTTTCCTTGCCGATGCTGGGCGCCGGCATTTCCCGGGCCGCCTGACCTACCGCGCCCGTAAGCGGTTTCCGCCGCGAGATGAGCACGATTCGCGTTTCGTCATCGCCCTGCGCGAGCCGCTAACCTGCCCGCCTTCCCCACCGGAGCACGGCCATGAAGGGCGACGCCAAGGTCATCGAGTTCCTCAACAAGGCCCTCTACAACGAGCTGACCGCGATCAACCAGTATTTCCTTCACGCCAAGATGCTGAAGAACTGGGGCCTGGGCGAACTGGCCAAGCACGAATACGAAGAATCCATCGACGAGATGAAGCACGCGGACAAACTGTCCGAGCGCATCCTGTTCCTGGACGGCCTGCCCAACTTCCAGATGCTGGGCAAGCTGCGGATCGGCGAGAACCCGCGCGAACTGCTGGAATGCGATCTGGCTCTCGAGCTCGAAGGCTTGCCGGTCCTGCGCGAGGCCATCGCGTATTGCGAAACGGTCAGCGACTACGTCAGCCGCCAGCTGTTCGCCGATATCCTGGAATCGGAAGAAGAGCACATCGACTGGATCGAAACGCAACTGTCGGTCATCGACCGCATCGGCGAACCGAACTACCTGCTGACCAAGCTGGAAGACTGAGCGGTCGCGTCGGAATCGCGATCGAGCCGCGCGATATAGCCTTGCAGGGCCATGCGCGCGCGCGCGTATTCGGCGATCACCAGCGCCACCGCCACCGCCGGGCGGTCCAGTTTCTGGGCGCGCGCGCCCAGCTCCACGCGCTTGGCAGCGGTCGATAGCGCCATCGCCCCGACATTGGCGCTGGAGGACTTGAGGGTGTGCGCGGCCTCGCGCATCGCTTCCAGGTCGGGAACGGTAGAGGCCGATTCCAGCCGCGCGATCAGACGCGGCGCATCTTCCAGGAACAGGCCGATGATGCGCACGGTTTCGTCGCCGGCGATTTCCCGCAGCTCGTCCAGCATGTTGTGGTCGAGCACCGGGAAGACCGGTGGCGCAGAAGGCCGCTGCGGGGAAGCTGCGGCCGGGACGCTGGCGTCGGGGGTGGGCTGGACCGCATCGCGCAGGCCGAAACTGGCGCGCCCCGGCAGCCAGCGCTGCAGGCAGTTTTCCAGTTGCTCGCGCGATACCGGTTTGGACAGATAATCGTCCATGCCCGCATCCAGGCAGCGCTGACGGTCCCCCGCCATGGCATTGGCGGTCATGGCCACGATCGGCAGGCGCATCGTCGAACCCTGCAGCACTTCCTGGTCGCGCCATTCGCGGGTGGCCGAATAACCGTCCAGCACCGGCATCTGGCAGTCCATCAGCACCAGGCTGTAACGGCCCGTCGCCATTTTCTCAAGCGCGATCTGGCCGTTGATGGCGATGTCGCAGCTGTAACCCAGGACGGACAGAAGCTTTTCGCCGACCGCCAGGTTGACCGGGTTGTCTTCCACCAGCAGCAGGCGGGTGACGATGGGCGGTGCGTCGATCTGATCGGCGGCGATGGGCGCGTCCGCGCCGGACTGCGCCGGAATCTCCGGATCCATGGCTGCCGACGTTTTCTCCACGGCGATCGGATCGTCGCGCTGCGGGATTTCCTCGAAACCCACGACCGGCGCTTGCAGAGCCGGTGGCGCGAAAGAGAGGGCGGCATGCAGATCGGCGCCGTGCGATTGGCGCGGCAGCAGGATGCTGCCGTCGCGCAGTTCGTCGGGAATTTCCTCGTCGCCGTACAACCAGACCATGCGCACTTTATCGGCGACGTTGTTGCGGGTGATGCCGCGATGCAGCGCGCGCGCGCTGGCGCGGATGGAGGAAAGGTCGCCCAGGATGATGGAGAAGGACGGCGACTGGGCCGAACGCAGGCGCTCCAGCGCCTCCTGGGTGGTATCCACGCAGGTCAGCTGTATGCCCCAGCTGGGCAGCAGAATCGACAGGCGCTGGCGCAGGCGGGTCTCCGGACCGACCAGCAGGGCCCGGGTGGGTTCCAGGCTTGAATCCTGGGCGCGCATGTCGCCGATCACCTTCAGCAGCGGCACCTCGAACCAGAACGTGGAGCCGCGCCCCGGTTCGGAAAGCACGCCGATGCGTCCGCCCATCAGGTCGACGATGCGCTTGCAGATGGCCAGGCCCAGCCCGGTGCCGCCGTACAGGCGGGTGGTGGAGGCGTCGGCCTGGCTGAACGAGTTGAACAGCCGCGTCTGCGCTTCGGCGTCGATGCCGATACCGGTGTCGCGCACTTCGAAACGCAGCAGGTGCTGGGCCGCGGTTTCGCCCAGTCTGCGCACGTTGACCGTGACCGTGCCGCGCTCGGTGAATTTAACCGCGTTGCCGATCAGATTGCTGAGCACCTGGCGCATGCGCACCGGGTCGCCGCGCACCGGCAGCCGCACGGCGGGGTCCAGCTGCAGGTTGAGGCGGATGTTCTTGTTCTCGGCCGGGCGCTGCATCAGCTGCAACACGCCGTCCAGCACTTCGCGCAGATTGAAACCGGTGATTTCCAGTTCCAGCTTGTTCGCTTCCAGCTTGGAGTAGTCGAGGATGTCGTCGACGATGCGCAGCAGCTGCTGGGAAGAGGCGCTGGCGGTGTTGAGCATGTCGCGCTGGTCGGGCGGAAGGGCCGCGCGCGAAAGCAGGTCCAGCATCGGCACGATGCCGTTGAGCGGCGTGCGGATCTCATGGCTCATGGTGGCCAGGAATTCGCCCTTGGCCAGCACCGCCGATTCGGCCGCCTGCTTGGCCAGCAGCAGCTGCTGCTCCAGGCGGTCGTGGCGATGCAGGTCCTTCTGCAGATTGTCGCGCTCGGATTCGGCCATCGCCGCTCGCGCTTCGGTGCCTTCGTAGTAGGCGGCCAGCCTGCGCATGCGCAAGGCGACGATCACGCACACGAACGCGGCCACGCCGGCGCTCGCCAATGCCACCCACGGCCACGGCCCGGCGATGCCGAACCAGGGCAGCAGCAGCGAGACCAAGGTCAGCAGGATCGCCGCCAGCACCAGCCAGGGCGCTACGGGCATGCGCCCCAGCCTGCTCATTTCTAGAGGACCGCGTTGTGGAAATCGAAGCCCAGATCGCTGCCGACTCCCTGCACCAGGTTGCCCTGTATGAAGTCGACGCCGCCCATCCACATCGCGGCCGCGGCCTGGGGATCTTCGATCTGCTGTCCGATCACCTGCAGTCCCATCCGGTGGGCCAGATCGATCATCCCGCGCAGCTGGTCGCGCAGGGCCGGGTCGTTGTGGGCGGCGGCATAGCGGCTGGCCACGCGCAGGTAGCCGAGCGGCAGCTGGGTGAGCAGCGCTTCGGCTTCGCGGCCGGGTTCGAACTGGCTGAGGCAGAACTGCACGCCCGCGGTCATCAGCCGGTTGCAGAACTGGCGCAGCGTCACCGAATGGATCAGGGCATCGTCCAGGCGCAGGTCGATGATCAGCGAGGTGCCTTCGATGCCGCGCGCGGCGATCTCCTGCAAGAGCCAATCGGCGAAGGATTCGCGCGCCAGCGAACGCGGCGATTGCGAGACGAACAGGCGCAGCAGCCTGCCCTCGCTCTGGGATTGGGAAAGCAGATCCAGCACCCGTTCCATCACCTGCCGGTCCAGTTCGACGATGCGGCCGGCCATTTCCGCCGCAGGCACCGCCTGCGCCGCGGGCACCAGCGTGCCGTCGGCCTGGCGCATGCGCAAAAACACCTGGTACTGCGCCAGGTTGTTGCCGGCGACCGAGACGATGGGCTGGTAGGCCAGCTCCAGGTTCGCGTCCAGCAGCGAAAGTCCTTCTTCGTTGGCCGCGGGCGGCGTGTAGGCGGCGATGCCCTCGGACTGCTGGCGGGCCAGCAGCGCGGCGCGCTCGGTGGCTTCCAGTGCGCTGCCGGTGTCGGAGAACGTATGCGGCACCTCCGCGTAACCCACGGCTCCCGCCAGGCGCAGGGTCTCGTCGGCGCGTACGGGGAAATCGTGCTGGCCCAGCCGCTCGCGCAGCTTGCGCGCGAAGGCCGCCATGCTGTCGGCGTCCAGATCCTTGGCCAGCGCCAGGAAACTGTTGTCGTTGAGCCGCGCAAGCGGATGCGGCGCGGCGGCCAGCGCCAGCTCGCGTCCGGCGGCGGCCATCAGGTTTTCGAAGTTCGCGTACCCGTAGCGCTCCCGCAAGCCCAGAGTGCCGCTGATTTCTACGAAGAACAGTCCGCCCGGCGTTTGCTCTTCCAGCGCGTTGCCCAGTTGCAGCATCAGGTAGGCGCGGGTGGGCAGGCCGGTTTCGGGGTTCAGAGTCAGCTGCGGCGCAGCGGCCAGCGGTACGCGCTGGCGCGAACGCTGGATGCGGTTGGACACTGCCGCGATGAGGTGGCGCGGGCGGATGGGCTTGGTGAGGAAATCGTCGGCGCCGCTTTCCAGCACTTCGTACTCGCGCTCCGGATCCGGATCGCCGGTCAGGAACACGATGGGCAGATGCAGCAGTTCCGGACGCTGGCGGATCTGCATGGTCAGCGACATGCCGTCGCGTCCCGGCATGTGCAGGTCCATCAACACCAGGTCGGGCTTGAAGCGTCCGATCGCTTCGATCACGGCGTCCGGCGCCATCTCCACTTCGGCCTGCATGCCCGCGCCATGCAGCACGCTCTGGGCGAACAGCGCCTGCCCGCGATCGTCTTCCACGATCAGTATCCGGAACGGCGCCTCGCCGGTTTCGTGTTTTCGCGTGTCTTTGGCGGCGGCGGGCATAGTGGCGGCGTTCTCGTCGGCTGTGTCCGTTTCAGGGGCCGGAGCGTCCTTGGCGGCGAGGGTGGTCGCCGGCTCTTCGGCAGGCGCGTCGTCGGTCCAGCGACGCCAGTAGTGCGACGGTGGCTTTTCGGCGCGCAGTCGGGAGCGTAAGGGCTCGTCCTGCGGACGGGATGTGGGTTCGATAGCTGACATCAGGCTTCCCCAAGCATGAGGCCCATTATGCGACGAAGTTCACAAGATTGTGGGTGCCGGTCATGGCCCCGATCCTTCCATCGGTCCGGCCATGGACCGGGGACCTTGCATAAGACTGCGGAGTCCCCTCGACAGTTTGCGCCAGACCCACCATACCGCCAACGCCAGGATCACGCTGACCCCCACTACCAGCGTCAGGGCCAGCCAGGGATGGGCGAAGGCCAGCGACAGGCCACCGACCACCACTACGTCCTCGGTCACCGAGGCGGTCCAATTGCTGACCGGCTCGGGCGAAGTATTGAGCAAGGCGCGCGAGCCGCTCTTCAATAGGTGGCTGGTCAGCGCGACGCCCGCGCCGGCCGCCAGGGCGCCGGCGCCCAGCTGGCCGTCGGGCGACAGGGTGGCCGCGGCCAGAAAAGCGCCTGCCGGCACCCGCGCCAGGGTCTGCAGCAGGTCCCAGCCCGAATCCACGCCGGGAATCTTGTCGGCGAAGAATTCGGTCAGCGCCAATGCGCCCGATGCGCCCAGCACCCACCAGGACTGGGTGACTTGCAGCGCGGGCGGCAGGTCCAGCCACCCCAGTGCGCCGGCCACGCCCAGCCCGAACACGGTCAGGTACACGCGAATCCCGGCCATCCATGCCAACAGGATCCCAATTACGAAAAGATGCGCTTCGGACATGAGAATGATTCGCCTAGACTGGGGCACACCGGACGGTCGCAGGGGGCCGTCCAACCGTTACCGAGTATAGGCCCGTTGCCCGGGCGCTACCTGAGCCGCCTCGGGTATCGCCGGACGCGTGTCCGCCTGGGAGCGAATGCTTTCCCGGGCTTTCCTCCAGCACTGAATATTCCCCGGAAATCCCCCGATGCCCGCGATCCCCTCCCGCTACCAGATCGTGCAACGCCGGCAAACGCGCCGCTGGCCCTGGCTCGCTGCGGTCGGCACGCTCTGGTTGCTGTCGTTGGGACTGGCCTGGCATTGGGCGAGCCTTCGCGCCGCGCCCACCCTGGCCGAGGCGACGGCGCGCATGCGCAGTGCCGAGCGGCAGCTGGCCGACCAGCAGGCCCGGTTGAAGCGATTGAGCCAACGCGAAACCACCCTGGCCGTGTCCGACAAGATCAGCCGCGACGCCAACGGCGATCTGCAGGGCGCGCTGGCCGAACGCGACGAAGAAATTTCCGCCCTGCGCGCCGATGTGGCCTTCTACGAACGCCTGGTAGGCCCCACCCAGCAACGCAAGGGGCTGAACGTGTTTTCCTCGGAGTTCGCCCCGGGCGTGGGCAGCGCCTGGCACTACCAGATCGTGTTGACCCAGAACCTCAACCGCGGCGCTATCAGCCAGGGCCGGATGCGTTTCGTGCTCGAAGGCGTGCGCGCCGGCAAGCTGGCCACGGTGGACTGGGCCGAACTGAACCAGCGGCCCGGCATGCAGGGGCAGGGATTCTCCTTCCGCTATTTCCAGAGCCTGGAGGGCCAGGTGATGCTGCCCAGCGATTTCACCCCGCAACGCGTACGCGTGCTGCTGGATGGCGAAGACGTGGCGGTGGAGCAGGCTTTCGACTGGAAGAGCGCCAACACCTGAGCGCCACGCTATTTTTGTACGTTCCCCTTTTTTTATTCAGTCGCCACGGAGACCCTCATGTTCATGCTCAAGAACAAGCCGATCCATCACGACGGCCATGCCATCGATACGCTGATCGGCCCCCAGGTCACGATCCAGGGCGATCTGGTCTTCAGCGGCGGGCTGTATGTGGAAGGCCGCATCCACGGCAAGGTCATCGCCGAAGAAGGCGAGCGCGCCGTGCTGACCCTGGCCGAGCAGGGCCGGATCGAGGGCGAAGTGCAGGTGCCGGTGGTGATCCTCAACGGCCAGTTGCAGGGCGATGTGTACGCGGCCGAGCGCGTGGAGCTGGCGGCCAAGGCGCGGGTGACCGGCAACGTGCACTACAAGATCGTGGAAATGCGCGCCGGCGCGACCCTCACCGGGCGGCTGATCCATGTCGATGCGGAAACCGCGGTCGCGCCGGTCGCCACGTTGGTGGCTTCCAGCGGCTGAATCGGGCCGAGAGGGGCGCCGACCCCCTTCGTTCAGAGGTTCCTTAACCCGCAAGGGCTATGCTGAGCCATGATCGATCCAGCCGCTCCGGCCCAGGCCAAGCCGCACATCCAGCCGTTGACGCCGCTGGCGCGCGGCACTCTTTACGCGACAGGCGCGCTATTGCTGCTGGCGCTGTGCTTCGGCGGCTGGGGGCTTTGGAAAGTCTTCGGTGACGCCGATGCGGGCCAGCCCACGCCTGCGCAGCTGCAGGCCCAGCAACGCAGGATCGATCAGTTGGAACAACGTGCCGCCACCCTGGCCCGCTCCGACCAGATCAGCCGCGACGCCAACGGCGACCTGCAGAGCACGCTGGCCGAGCGCGATGAGGAAATCGCCGGCCTGCGCGCGGACGTGGCCTTCTACGAGCGTTTCGTGGGCGCCACGGCCCAGCGCCGCGGCCTGACCGTGCACGAACTGCAATTGCAGCCCTCCAGCGACCTGACCTGGCATTTCGTCGCCACCCTGACCCAGAACCTCAACCGCGGCGCGGTCAACGCCGGGCGCCTGCAGGTTTCGGTGGAAGGCACCCATGCGGGCAAGCTGCAGCGCCTGGCCTGGGCCGATCTGCGCCAGCAGCCCAATGCGCCGGGCGTGGAATATTCGTTCAAGTATTTCCAGCAGGTCGAGGGCGACCTGATGCTGCCTGCCGATTTCAAGCCGTCCCGCGTCGCCGTGCGCCTTGTTCCGCAAAGCGGCAACCCGCTGGAGCAGTCCTTCTCCTGGGCCGATTCGCTGGCCGGTGCGCCCGCCGCGCCCGCCCCCTGACGCGCGGCTCGGTTGTGCCTGCTTGAACCGGCAGCCGTCCGGCCCCATCCTGATCCCATGAGCACGCTCGTTTCCCTGCCAGGCGCCGCGTCTGCGCCGAACTACCAGTCGCTGGATCGCCCGCTGAACTTCACCCATGCGGCCGCGGCCAAAGTGCGCGAATTGATCAACGAGGAAGGCAACCAGTCGCTGGCCCTGCGCGTCTATATCCAGGGCGGTGGCTGTTCGGGCTTCCAGTACGGTTTCGAGTTCGACGAAAACCGCGCCGATGACGATGTGGCGGTGGATACCGACCAGGTGACCCTGCTGGTGGATCCGTTGAGCCTGCAATATCTGATGGGCTCGGAAGTGGACTACACCGAGAGCCTGCAGGGCGCGCAGTTCGTGATCCGCAATCCCAACGCCAAGACCACCTGCGGTTGCGGAAGCAGCTTCAGCATGTGAGCGCGCCTGCCGCCGCGTATCATGCCTGCGCCGTGACAGACCCCCGCCCCAAATTCCCCGCCGAACTTTCCGGATTCGCCTTTGCCGGCGAACCGCTCAATCGCGCCGACGCCTTGCGCGACGACGCCGACGCATTGGCGCGGTTGTGGCCGCAGGCGCGGGTGATCGTGCTGGACGCCGATGGCAACGCCTTCGCCGATGAAGCCGGGCGATTGCTGGTCGCAACCGGCGCCGCGCTCGGCGGCGGACCGGGGACCGCGGTATTGCTCGGACTGCATGGCGACACCGCCTGGTTTTCGCTGGAAGCCGAGGCGCTGCCGTTGACCGCTCCGCAACGCATCGACCTGCGCCGCGCCGCCGCTTCATGGCCCGCCGCCGAGGCCAGCGCCTTCGCCTTCGCACGGGCCATGCAGCACTGGCGCAGCCGCACGCGCTATTGCGGTATTTGCGGCGGCGCCATCGAATTCCGCCGCGCCGGTTACGTGGCCCATTGCAGCCGATGCGGCGCCGACCACTACCCACGGGTCGATCCCGCAGTGATAGTGGCGGTCAGCGATGGCGAGCGCCTGCTGCTCGGCCGCCAGGCCAATTGGCCCGCGCGTCGTTATTCGGTGATCGCCGGTTTCGTCGAGCCGGGCGAATCGCTGGAACAGACCGTGGTGCGCGAAGTGTTCGAGGAAACCCGCGTGCGCGTGCGCAGCTGCCGCTACCTGGGCGCGCAGCCCTGGCCGTTCCCCGGCGCCTTGATGCTGGGTTTCATCGCCGATGCCGAACCCGACGCGCCGCAGGTGGACGGCGAGCTGGAAGACGCGCGCTGGTTCACCGTGGAAGAGATCGCTGCGGCGCGCCAGCGCAAAGGCGAGGATGCATCGGGAATGCTGCTGTCGCCGCGCATCTCCATCGCACGTTCGCTCATCGAACATTGGTATGAAGGGATCACCGCCACCTGAGCAGTAGGTCGGGGCTACGCCCCCGACGCACGTACGCCTAGTGGATCAGCGCGTGTCGGGGACGTAGCCCGGACCTACTGGCCCCTCAAGCGGCCGCGACCCGCCATTCACGGTAGGCCAAGCTAGAATCGCCCACGGAGGGATACCCATGTCGATTACTTTGGTTGCCGTCGTCATTGCATTGGTGCTGGGGCACGTGGCGCCTGCGCTGGTGACGGCCGCGCGCCGTTACCATTGGTACGGCCACTGGCTGCGCTGGCTGGATGCGAATACGGGCGAAGACGGTTTCTGGCGCGGGCGCTATGGCATAGCGATGGCGTTGCTGCCGCCGTTGCTGATCGTCGCCCTGCTGCAATGGGCGCTGCGCGCGCCCCCGCTGCTGCTGGGTTTCGTAGGGCTGCTGTTCGGCATCGTCGCGCTGGTCTACGCCTGGGGGCCGCGCGATCTGGATATCGATGTGGAGGCGATCATCGATGCGCACGATCCGCCCACGCGGCGCGCGGCCATCGCGCGGCTGTGGCCGGACGGCGCCGCCGCCGCGGCCGATGGTCCGGCACTGGTCGAAGCGGTGTTCCGCAACGCCCTGCATCGCTGGTTCGGCGTGCTGTTCTGGTTTCTGCTGCTGGGGCCTGTGGGCGCCCTGCTGTACCGGCTGGCCGCGTTCTCGGTCGAAGGGGAATTCGCGCGCACTCTGCCCGCCGAAACACGGCAAGGCGCACGGGCCCTGTACGCGGTGCTGGACTGGCCGGTGGCCCAACTGATGACGCTTTCGATGGCGCTGGTCGGCAATTTCGACGCCGTATTCAATGCGTGGCGCGAAGCGCGCGGCAATCAGTTGCAACTGGACAACGGCTTCCTGGGCGCGGCCGCACGCGCCAGCGTCAAGAGCGAGTTGGCGGAAGAGGCCGAGGAGTACGCCGAGGAAGGCATGGTCCAGGCCATGCGCGAACTGCCCGAACTGCGCGACGCCATGAGCCTGGTGTGGCGCATCCTGCTGCTGTGGATGGCGGTGCTGGCGTTGTTCGTGGTCGCGGGCTGGGTGAGCTGAGCTGTGTAGGAGCGGGCCCTGCCCGCGACGCTTTTTTTCATTGAACGAAGAGCGTCGCGGGCAGGGCCCGCTCCTACAGAATCTTCAGCTGCCCGGCGCCAGCAACGTAAAAGGAAACCACGGCAGATTCCGCGCCACCCAGTAGAACGGCAGCAGCACCAGCCAGAATTTCGGCTCGGCCACCACCGCGATCAAAGGCCGCAGGAAAGCGGGTTGCCAGCCCAGTTTCCACGCCGCCAGCAATGGCGAGATCGCCAGCATCGACATGGCCAGCGGATTCATCGAGAACGCGCGCGGCACATCGCCGTGGGCCAGTGCGTGAAGCGCGCGGGTCATACCGCAACCGATGCAGTACCAGCCGGTGAAGGCATGGAACATGCATTCCGGGAAAGGACTGCCGGCCGCGTTGGGGTCGAAATTACGCAGCAGCCAGAAACCGACAACGGCCGCCAGGGCGGCCGCTGTCAGTCCAGCTATCTGCAAAGGCTTCAGTGCCACGATCACTGCGCGGACTGCACCTGTTCCATGATCTGCTGGTACTGGGCGAAGCCGTCGCCCATGGTCAGGCTGTAGGTCGTCCAGGCCACGCCGATGATGGCCAGCGCGGTGGCGACCCAGCACCAGGTCTTTGCGGTAGCCGAGGCGCGCTGCGCGCCGGCGATATCGCCCTGCGCCAACAGCTTGTTGACCTTGCTGGAGAACACGATCGCCACGATGCCGACCAGGCCGAGCGGGCAGCACAGGCAGGTGGCCAGCACGGTGGAAATGATGGCCCAGGCAAGGTGATTGGGAACACTGCCGGGGGCGGCGGCGGAAGCGGGCGGCGGTACGTAGCTCATCTGGATTCTCCGTTCTGGATGGTTGCTGAGGCAGGTGGACGACGGGGACAGTCTAATTCAGTCCGCCCAGTCCGCCCACCACTCCCAGGGCGACCACGAAAATCAGATACAGCAGGATCGGGATCAATGCCAGTCCGGCCGAAAGCATCGCCCAGAACTTGGCCTTGTCCGAGGCTTCGCGCGCGCCGGCGATATCGCCCGCTCCCCGCTTTCCGTCCACCTGCGAGGCATAGACGATAGACACGATGCCCAAGGGCAGGCAGCAGAACAAGGTGCTCAGGATCGCCCAGACCAGATGGTTGGGAATGTATTCCTGATAGCCGCCCGGAGGCGGAGGCACGTAACTCATACAAGACTCCGGTGACGCCGGGACTGCGGACAGCCCGGGCTTCGATTGATTCGTGTTTCCCCGCCATCAGCGTAACCGAATGCAGTCCGTCAGAACATGCCTGCCAAAGCGCGGCAGACCATGGCGCTACGCGTCGCTGCCACGCAGTTCGCGTACCCGGGCTTCCAGTTGTTCCGCGGTGGCGCTCTTGCCGTCGATGGTTTCGCCCGCAACCACCTCGACGTGCGCGCGGAAGCGGCGCGGTACGCGCATGCGGGCCATGCGCCCGTCGCGGTGGCTCCACATGCTGGTCCACATGCCTTTGAGCGCCATCGGAACCACCGGCACCGGGCGTTCGTTTTCGCTGGCGCGTTGCAACGCCTTTTCGACGCCCGATTTGAATGGAGCGATCTCGCCGTCGCGGGTCAGCGCGCCCTCCGGGAAGATGCCTACCAGCTGTCCGTCGGCCAGCGCCGCATCGATTTCGTCGAAGGCGCGCTGCATCAATTCCGGGTTCTCGCGCGCGCCGGCGATGGGAATGGCCTTGGCGGTGCGGAAAATCCAGCTCATCACCGGAATGTTGAAGATCTTGTAGTACATGACGAAGCGCACCGGGCGCGGCACGCTGGCCGACAGGATCAGCGCATCCATGTAGCTGACGTGGTTGCAGACCAGCAATGCGGCCCCTTCGTCGGGCACGTTCTTCTCGATGCCGTGCAGCCGCAGCTTGTACAGCCCGCGCACCAGCACCCAGCTGAGGAAACGCATCAGGAATTCGGGGACGATGGTGAAGATGTAGATGGCCACTACGGCGTTGGCGATGGCCAGGGCCAGAAACAATTGCGGGATGGTCCAGCCCAATACCCGTTGCAGGAAAATGCCTATCCCTGCCGCGGCCACGATGAACAGCGCGTTCTGGATATTCATGCCGGCGATCACGCGCGACATTTCCTCGCGCGGAGTACGGCTCTGTATGAGCGCGAACAGCGGCACGACGAAGAAACCGGCGAACAGGCCAATGCCGACCAGGTCGATGACGATGCGCGTGCTTCCCGGCGCCGACAGGAAGCTGTCGAACGTCAGGCCGCGCAGTGGCGGCAGGCCACTGCGAGCGAAGTAGAGGTCCAGCAGGAAGGCGCTCATGCCCAGCGCGCCCATCGGCACCAAGCCGATTTCCACTGTCCGCGCCGAGAGTTTTTCGCACAGAAGCGAGCCTATGCCGGTACCTATGGAGAACAGCGCCAGCCCGAAGATGTAGATGGTGGTGTCCTGCGGCAAGGCGCCCAGGTGCAGCTCTGCATAGGCCGGCAACTGCGAAGTCAGCATGGTGCCGAAGAACCAGAACCACGATACGCCCAGCACGGCATTGCGTACGGCCGGCTGCTTGCGGGTCAGCCGCCAGATCGCAATGGATTCGGGAATCGGATTCCAGTTGATCTTCAGATCGGGCGCGCCGGCATCCACTTTTGGAATCAACCGCGACAACAAGTTGCCGGCGATCGCCAGCAAAATGATCGCAATGGCGGCTACCACCGGCCCGTGCGTGCCGGCCAGCACGAAGATCATTCCGCCAGAGATCATGCCCACCAGGATGGCGATCGAGGTGCCCATCTCGACCAGGCCGTTGCCGCCGGTCAGCTCCTCCGGCTTCAGCACCGAGGGCAAGATCGAATATTTCACAGGCCCGAACAGTGTGGACTGCACCCCGGTGCAGAACAGCGCCACCAGTAGCACGGTCATGTTCTGGGTCAGAAAGCCAACCGCCGCCAACGACATGATGGCGATTTCCATGGCGGTAGTGATGCGGATCAGGCGCGACTTCTCCAGCTTCTCGGCGAACTGTCCGGCGATGGACGAGAACAGGAAGTACGGCAGGATGAAAATGGCCGGGGCCAGCATCGCATACAGCGACTTGTCGTCCGCACTGACCGTCATATAACCCAGCAGGCCGATGATGGCCTGCCGGTAGACATTGTCGTTGAAGGCGCCCAGCGCCTGGACGGCGAAGTAGGGCAGGAAACGCCGCTGTTTCAGTAGGGCGAACTGGCTGTGGCTCGACATGCGGGCTCCTTGGATGCGCGGAGACTAGCACTTGCCGTTTGCTTCTCCCACCCAGGGAGCGCGGCATGGCGAAAGTAGAACGATCCGCTACTCGCGGGTCAGTGCGCGCTTACATGGGAGGTCAAAGCCGGCATCCTCTCAGGATTCGCGCGCTATCGCCCGCCAGCCTATGTCGTGGCGGTGGAACTCCCCGTTCCACGAAATCCCGGACACTTCCGCATACGCTTTGCGCTGGGCATCGGCCACGGTGTCGCCCAGCGCACATACGCACAGCACGCGGCCGCCGGCGGTCACCACGTGGTCGCCCTCGATGCGGGTGCCGGCATGGAAGACTTTGGTATCGGCCACGTCGGGTACGTCCCAGCTGTTGATGGCATCGCCCAGGCGCGGCGTATCGGGATAGTTATGCGCCGCCATCACCACGCCCAGCGAAGGACGCGGGTCCCAGCGCGCCTCGGTTTCGTGCAGACGCTGGTCGATGGCCGCTTCCACCAGCTCCAGCAGATCGGACTGCAGGCGCATCATCACCGGTTGCGTCTCCGGATCGCCGAAGCGCACGTTGAATTCGATCACCTTGGGCGCGCCGGCCGCATCGATCATCAGTCCGGCGTACAGGAAGCCGGTGAAGGGAATGCCGTCGGCGATCATGCCCTGCACGGTCGGGTTCACCACTTCGCGCATCACCCGCGCATGCACTTCCGGCGTGACCACTGGCGCGGGCGAATACGCGCCCATGCCGCCGGTGTTGGGGCCGGTGTCGCCGTCGCCCACGCGCTTGTGGTCCTGCGAGGTGGCCATCGGCAAGGCGGTGACGCCGTCGACCATGCTGATGAAGCTGGCCTCCTCGCCGTCCAGGAATTCCTCGATCACCACGCGCGCGCCCGCATCGCCGAAGGCGTTGCCCGACAGCATGTCGGTGACGGCGGCCTCGGCTTCGGCAAGCGTCATCGCCACGATCACGCCCTTGCCGGCGGCCAGTCCATCGGCCTTGACCACGATGGGCGCGCCTTTGTCGCGGACGTAAGCCAGCGCAGGCTCGATCTCGGTGAATACGGAATAGAACGCGGTGGGAATGCCATGCCGGGCCAGGAAATCCTTCGCATACGCCTTGCTGCCTTCCAACTGCGCCGCCGCCGCGGTGGGCCCGAAGATGCGCAGTCCGGCTTCGCGGAAGCGGTCCACCACGCCGGCCACCAGCGGAATCTCCGGGCCGACCACGGTGACGTCCACTTTCGCGTTGCGCGCCAGCGTCAGCAGGCCGTCGATGTTGTTCACGGCCACGTTCGCGTTGCGGCATTTGGTTTCGGTCGCGGTGCCGGCGTTGCCGGGTGCGACGATGACTTCGACGACCCGTTCGGATTGCGCGAGTTTCCATGCCAGGGCGTGTTCGCGGCCGCCTGAGCCTATGACCAGAACTTTCATGCGCGTATCTCCAAAGGTCGTCATCCCAGCGAACGCTGGGATCCATGTTGATGTGGCTCTAGTGTACGAACAACGCGAAAATCAAGATCAAAATGGATCCCAGCGTTCGCTGGGATGACGTCAGGACGATTTGGGAGACGGCAGGACAATCAGTGCCTGAAGTGCCGCACACCCGTAAACACCATCGCCAACCCATGCTCGTCCGCTGCAGCGATGACTTCATCGTCGCGCATCGACCCGCCCGGCTGGATCACCGCCTTGATGCCCGCTTCGGCCGCCGCATCGATGCCATCGCGGAACGGGAAGAAGGCGTCCGAGGCCATTACCGATCCCGGCACCACCAGGTGCGCATCGGCCGCCTTGATTCCGGCGATGCGCGCCGAATAGACCCGGCTCATCTGGCCGGCGCCCACGCCGATGGTGCGATTGTCCTTCGCATAGACGATGGCGTTGGACTTGACGAACTTGGCCACCTTCCAGGCGAACAGCAGATCGGCAAACTGCGCCTCGCTCGGCGCCAGCTTCGTCACCACCTGCAGTTCGTCGCGCGTCACCACGCGATCGTCGGCAGTCTGCATCAGCATCCCCGAGCCCACGCGCTTGGTGTCGACGAAACCTTTCGAGGCCGGCGCGAGCGGGATGCGCAACACACGCACGTTGGCCTTTTTCTTCGCGTATTCCAGCGCGCCTTCGTCGTAATCCGGCGCGATCAGCACCTCGACGAACTGCCGGTCCAGGATGGCCTTGGCGGTGGCCGCGTCCAGTTTGGTATTGAAGGCGATGATGCCGCCGAAGGCGCTGGTCGGGTCGGTGGCGTAGGCCAGCTCGTAGGCATCGCCGCAGGCCACGCCCACCGCCACGCCGCACGGATTGGCATGCTTGACGATCACGCAGGCCGGCGAGTCGAACTGGCGCACGCATTCCCAGGCCGCGTCGCTGTCGGCGATGTTGTTGTAGCTAAGTTCCTTCCCCTGCAGCTGAGTGAAGGTGGCCAGCGAACCGGGGGCGGGGTACAGGTCGCGGTAGAACGCGGCCTGCTGGTGCGGGTTCTCGCCGTAGCGAAGATCCATGACTTTGACGAAGCTGCCGTTGGCCTGCGCCGAGAACGCCGCGCGCGCCGGCACGTCGCGCGACGGATCGTCCACGGCGGAGAGATAGTTGCTGATCGCCGCATCGTACTGCGCCACGCGATTGAAGGCGGCGACCGAAAGCGCGAAACGAGTTTTGGCCGACAACGCGCCGCCGTTGCCATCCAGCTCTTCCACGATGCCGGCATATTGCGCCGGATCGGTGGCCACGGCCACGCGCGCGAAATTCTTGGCGGCAGAACGCAACATCGCCGGCCCGCCGATGTCGATGTTCTCCACTGCGTTCTCCAGCGTGCAGGCAGGATCGGCGGTGACGGTCTCGAACGGATACAGATTCAGCACCAGCAGATCGATCGGGGCGATGCCGTGTTCGGCCATCACCGCATCGTCGGCGCCGGCGCGCCCCAGCAGGCCGCCGTGGACCATGGGATGCAGGGTCTTGACCCGGCCGTCCATCATTTCGGGGAAGCCGGTGACTTCGGAGACGTCGCGTACGGCCAGGCCCGCCTCGCGCAATGCCCTGGCGGTGCCGCCGGTGGACAGAAGCTCCACGTTGCGTGCGGCCAGGGCGGTGGCCAGTTCGACCAGGCCGGTCTTGTCGGAAACGGACAGCAGCGCCCGGCTGATTTTCACGGGGACGCCAGGCTTGGAATCGGAAGTCATGGGAAGGGCGGTGCGGGAAGGTGGCGCGAATTATAACTTCCGCAGCGCAGCACCACCGTGCGCGGATGGCCCGGTACGCCACGCGAACTCAGGCCAGCCCGTAGTCCTTGAGTTTCTTGCGCAGGGTGGCGCGGTGGATGCCCAGCAGGGCGGCGGCGCGGCTCTGGTTGCCTTCGCAGTGGTTCAGCACTTCGACGAACAGGGGGATTTCCATTTCCCGCAGCACGATCTCGTACACATCGTCCGCATCGCTGCCATCCAGGTCGCGCAGGTAGCGGCGCACCGATTGCGCCACGTGTTCGCGCAATGGCGGTTTTGGATTGCCACGGCTGGTGTCGTGGCGAGCGGCGGCATTCACGAAGGGCGATCCCCTGGCCAAAAGTCGTTGCTGGAAAACCGTCGAGCGGGTCACAGCTTTCGACGGGGGAGGGGAGTCTAGCGCGTGATTTGCGCGGGTGCATCCCTTTGTTGGCGATTTTGCCTGCCGCTAGCGGAAGTCGAATGAGAACGCCACCACATCGGGGTTCGGTTCATGCAGTTTCAATGCGATCTGGGCGCTTTGGCCTGGGGCGAGTTCCGTTTGCGTTGCCGCGGCGCCCAGATACTCCTTCGGCGAGAAGGCGCGCGAACCGAGCACGCGGCCATCGGCATCGGACAGCGACAACAGCAAGACCGGCCAGGCCTGCGGCCAGCGCGCGTCGTTGCGGAAAGTGGCTTGCACGTTCAGGCCGCCCTGGGTTCCCGGAATAGGACTCACATCGCGGCTCAGCATCGCGAATGCACCGGGTTGGTGCCAGGCGGGCAGCGAACATCCCATCGCCTTGCACAGGGAAGCGATCATCGGCCTCCAGTTCGCATCGGCCGCCGGGCGGGCGCGGTCTGCCACCAGCACTTGTACCGCCAATAGAGCCGCCAGCATCACCAGCGCGGCCCATTGCCACTTCGCGGCACGCGCAGGGATCGGGAGTTGCGCACGCTGCCGGGCAAAGCTGGGTCCCGCGTATTGCGGAATCGTCGATGCCGGTGCGGCGGGCTCTGGCGTTTTCGTCGCGATTTCATCGGTTGCGGCAGCGGCTGTCTCGATCTGCTCGCGCTCAACCGCAGGCGATGGGTCTTCAGCGTCGCTGACGGGGGATTCGATATCGACGATCGCTTCGGCCGCCTCGCTCGGTGCCTCGTTCGTCGTTTCCTGTGCCAGGTGCGCATCGGTTTCCGATGTTGCGTGCGCGGGCGCCGCTTCTTGCAGAAACCTGGCGAAACTGGGCTGGCTTGCTGCCGACGCACCGCCGGTCGCGGCAACGGCAGCGCCTTTTTTTTCGCGCGGCACGTCGGCACGCAACCGGCCGCCGCAACGCGGACACATAACGGGCGGCAGATTGGTTTGAGGGTCGGTGACGACCAGATCGCGGCAATGCGGGCAGGAAAAGAACATGCGGCTATTCAAGCATGGGAGAGCGACTACAAGAAGCGGACTGTAGGAGCGGGCCCTGCCCGCGAGCTCTTGGTAGGTCGCCGACGAATGCGATACGCCCGGAAAAGCTCGCGGGCAGGGCCCGCTCCTACACGGGCAGGGCCCGCTCCTGCAGAGGCTCAGCGCCGCACGCCCTCGATGCGCATCCAGTCGCCTTCCTGGTCGGTGGTCAGCCGGTCGAACCAGGGGGCGTAGCGGGCCAGCAGCTCGCCTTCTTGCCCTTGCAGGATTCCCGACAGCGCGATGCGCCCGCCGGGCGCGACGCGTTTGGCCAGCGTCTCGGCCAGGGTGTCCAGGGCCGAAGCGAGGATGTTGGCGACCACGACCGGATAAGTGGCTGGCGGTTCGTTCTGCGGCAGGTATACCGCCAGCCGCTCGCCCACGCCATTGCGTTCGGCGTTGTCGAAACTGGCGGTCAGCGCCTGCGGGTCGTTGTCCACGCCAACGGCGTTGGCGGCGCCCAACTTGAGCGCGGCCAGGGCGAGGATGCCCGAGCCGCAGCCGAAATCGAGCACGCTCGCGCCCTTCAGTTCCCCTTCGCCCGCCAGCCGGTCCAGCCAGCGCAGGCACAGCGCGGTGGTGGGATGGGTGCCGGAGCCGAAGGCCAGACCCGGGTCCAGCCGTACGACTGCCGCATCGGCGCTGTCGGCTTCATCGGGAAGCGCTTGATTCCACGGCACGATGAAGGTGCGCGTACCGAAACGCAGCGGCACGTACTGGTCCATCCAGGCGCGCTCCCAATCCTGGTCCTCCACGCTGCGGAAGCTGGCGTTGGACCAGTCCAGGCCGGGATCGAACGATTCCAGCGCAGCCAACAGCGCCAGCGCGTTGGTCTCCGCGGGAAACAACGCGGTCAGCACCAGCGCATGCCACAGCGGCGTCTGGCCTACGCCGGGTTCGAGGATCGCGTGTTCGTTGCTGGTGTCGGCATCGGCGTCCAGCAGGGTGACCGATAGCGCACCGACGTCCTCCAGCGCGTTTTCGTAGCGCGGCTGGTCGGATTCGCTGCAGCGTAGGGAAAGTTCCAGATAAGGCATGTTGCCGCTCGGTCGAAGAAAGCTGGGGGAAAGCAGCGCGCCCGATTCAGAAAACCGCAGGAACCGGCCGCGCCATGGGGCGGGAAGTCTGCATTAGACTACGGTGCGGCCCCCGAATTGTCGTGCGTCGGTTCCGGCCGGCGATTCGCATCGAGGCTAAAGACGCGGCCGCTCCCTCCCTCAGATCGTCATGGTCCGCCTAGCGAAAATGGTCAGCCAGCAGTCCTAATGCTCACGTTGAAAACAAAATCCGTGTTCTTGCTGCTTGCAGTCGCTGGACTGTCGGTCGCCGTGGCGTGGAATCGCGGCATGGTGGATTCGGCCGGCGTGAGCCCGCGCGTTGGAAGCGAAGCGGGTGGCATGGCGACCGCCGCTGCGGCTTCGCACGAGGGTTCCGATTACGTTCCAAAATCCCCGAGCGATTCGCGTGTGGATTTCGAAGGCGCCAGCGATCTTTACGCCTATGTGCAGGGGCTGCGCGCGTTAGAAGCAGCGGGAGACGCGGAAGCCTTGTGGAAGGTAAGCCGCGTGCTGGATTACTGCGCCGCTTACGCGGCCAATCCGGCCGGGTATGCCGCCGATACCCGGGCGATCTCGGAATTGAAGGGCACCTCGACTGCGGCGATGGCGGCTGCGCGCGACCGCATCGGCCAGCGTTGCGCGCGTTTCGTCCCCGCCGACGGTTTTTCCTTGTCGTCTTTGCGCGCCAAACGGTTCGACGCCGCGCGTGCGGGCAGTCTGGCCGCCGAGGCGGCGTTGTTGGCGATGGGCGAGCCCCTGTCCGACAGCAACGAATACAAACAGGATCTGGTGGAACGCGTACGCCGTTCCGGCAATCCTGAGGCCTACGTCGCGATTTCGCCCGCCATGGGCATCGCGGGGAGCGGCCAGGAAGCTTATTTGGGCAGAATTTCGGGTACGCAGTACTCCGAGCTCGCCTGGTTGCTGGCGGCATGCCGCCTTGGCAACGATTGCAGCCCCGGCGGCGTATTGATGACGTCGTATTGCGCCAACGGCGGGATCTGTTCGCGCGACAGCTCCCAGGATTTCTACGCGTTCGTTCTCGATGCCGGCGTGCCCAGGCAAGGAGCGGACAATTTGAACGGAATGGTGGATAGCCTCATGTCAGGTATTGGAGTTGCGAAATGACTCACAAGCGCTTTGCGCAAAAAGCGAAGAAAGGATTCTGGATACTTCTGTTCGTGGCCTATGCCGCGCTGGCGGCGGGCGTGGTGATCGAAACCACCAGGCCGGAGTTCCGCGGGCTGACGCAGATCTCGGTGATTTCGGTGGATTCGGCCGAAGAAACCAGGAGCAAGGGCGCCAGTCAGGTGGCGGCCGTCTATCGCGCCACCAGCGGCGTGCCTTTCTCCTCGCTGCCGCCCGGCAGCACTTTCAAGATCGTGTGGCCCGACGGTTCGTCGGAAACCATCGTGGTGGGCAGTCCTCTGTCGAGCATCGCCGCACGGCCGCTCAAGGGCACGCAGCAGCCGCCTTCGGAATAAAAACCGGGGCGGGCGGCCTCTTTCGCGCCAAGACTGACGATACGAAGAGTCATTGGCGGCGCAGCAAGATCGGGCCGGCATCCGGCCCGGTCTCCTACACCAGCGCGATCGATTTGTTCTTGCGCTCCGCCAGCCGTTTTTCCAGGTAGTGGATGTTCTGCGCGCCGGCCTGGAAGCCGGTGTCGCGCATGATCGACTGCTGCAGCGGAATATTGGTCTTGATGCCGTCCACCACCATCTCGCTCAGCGCCACGCGCATGCGGGCGATGGCGGTTTCGCGGTCGGGACCGTGCACGATCAGCTTGCCGATCATGGAGTCGTAATTGGGCGGCACGCGATAGCCGGTGTAGATGTGCGTGTCCACGCGCACGCCCGGGCCGCCCGGCGGATAGAAACCGGAGATCAGACCGGGGCTGGGGGCGAACGTATCGGGGTCCTCGGCGTTGATGCGGCACTCGATGGCATGGCCGCGCAGCACGATGTCCGATTGCTTGATGGACAGTTTCTGCCCGGCGGCGATCTTCAACTGCTCGCAGACCAGGTCGATGCCGGTGATGCGCTCGGTGACCGGATGCTCCACCTGGATGCGGGTGTTCATTTCGATGAAGTAGAAGCGGCCGTTCTCGTACAGGAATTCGAACGTGCCCGCGCCGCGATAGCCGATGCGGATGCAGGCGTCCACGCAGACCTTGCCGATCTCGTTGCGCTGCTCTTCGCTGATGCCCGGCGCCGGGGCTTCCTCCACCACTTTCTGATGGCGGCGCTGCATCGAACAGTCGCGCTCGCCCAGATGTACCGCGCCGCCCTGGCCGTCGGCCAGCACCTGGATCTCCACATGACGCGGGTTCTCCAGGAATTTCTCCATGTACACCTGGTCGTTGCCGAAGGCGGCCTTGGCTTCGGCCTTGGTGGTGCTGATGGCGCTGTTGAGCGCGCCTTCGGCATGTACCACGCGCATGCCGCGTCCACCGCCGCCGCCGGCGGCCTTGATGATCACCGGGTAGCCGATTTCGCGCGCGATCTTGGTGTTGGTGACGATGTCATCGCCCAACGGACCGCCGGAGCCGGGCACGCACGGCACGCCCGCGGCCTTCATCGCGCGGATCGCTTCCACCTTGTCGCCCATCAGGCGGATGGTGTCGGCCTTGGGGCCGATGAAGATGAAACCGGATTGCTCCACGCGCTCGGCGAAATCGGCGTTCTCGCTGAGGAAGCCGTAGCCCGGATGGATGGCCTGCGCGTCGGTCACCTCGGCGGCCGCGATGATCGCCGGCACGTTGAGGTAGCTTTCGCTGGAAGGCGCAGGGCCTATGCAGACCGATTCATCCGCCATGGCCACGTGCTTGAGGTTGCGGTCCACGGTGGAATGCACGGCGACCGTGCGGATGCCCATGGTGTGGCAGGCGCGCAGGATGCGCAGCGCGATTTCGCCGCGATTGGCGATGACGACTTTATCTAGCATGGGAATGGGGAATCGAGAATGGGGAATAGGGGAAGAGCCGACATCATGCATCTCCGCGTTTGTTGAGCACGTTCATCAAAGCCGTCAGCTTTGCAAAGATCAAGTCGATATATTCATCGAGCCTGGGTGATGCGCTTGAATAGCCAAGCCGATTTGCTATTTGGGTTTGAGTAGCTATTTCCGAAAGAGAGCCGCGAGCGATTGAAAGAAAGCGCAAGTACTCCGGGGTGGAACGGCGAGCTGCGCCTTCTGCGATATTCGAAGGGATGCTGATCGCTGCGCGCCTGATTTGCGAAGTGAGGCCGAAACGTTCGGAATCCGGGAAGGTATCGGAAATCTTGTAGATCATTTCCACTAGCTCCATGGAATCGCGCCAAACTTCCAGGCGCTCATGCGGCCGCTTCGACGATTCCCCATTCTCCGTTCCCGATTCCCGGCGCTTAGCCGATCACGAACAGCGGCTGGTCGAATTCGACCGGCGAACCGCTTTCGGTCAGCACCGCCAGGATGGTGCCGGACACGTCGGCCTCGATCGGGTTGAACATCTTCATCGCCTCGATGATCGCCAGCGTTTCGCCGGCCTTCACCGACTGGCCGATGGTGACGAACGGCGGCTTGTCCGGCGAGGGCGAGGTGTAGAACGTGCCGACCATCGGCGCGCGCATCACGTGGCCTTCCGGCTGGTCGCTGCCGGCGGCTTTGGCGCTGCCGCCGGTCGCCGATTCGGTGGGCGAGGACATCGGCATGGGCGCGGCGGCGCGCGCTTCGGCCGGCGCGGCGTAGACCGGGGCGGCCTGGTAGTTGCCCTTGGGCACGCGCGCCAGGCGCACGCTTTCTTCGCCTTCCTTGATCTCGATTTCGGCGAGATTGGATTCTTCCAGCAGGTCGATGAGTTTCTTGATCTTGCGCAGGTCCATGTTGGCCTCTGTGGTTGGACGCCCGCGCCGCTGACGGTGCGAGTCGTGAAAGGAAAAGGAAAGTCAGGCGGGAAGACGCTTGAGCGCGGCTTCCATGGCATAGCGGTAGCTGTCGGCGCCGAAGCCGCAGACCACGCCCACCGCCAGATCGCTGAAGTAGCTGTGGTGGCGGAAGGGCTCGCGGGTATGCGGGTTGGACAGATGGATCTCGATGAACGGGACCGCCACGGCCGCCAGCGCATCGCGCAGGGCCACCGAGGTATGGGTGAAGGCGGCTGGATTGATCAGGATGAAGGCGGTACCGTCGGTGCGTGCGGCCTGCACGCGGTCGACCAGCACGTGCTCGGCGTTGGACTGGAGGCTCTCGGCTTGGTGTCCGCCCGCCGCCGCCTGCGCTGCCAGTGCGGCGTCGATCTCGGCCAGCGTGGTGCGGCCATAGACCTCGGGCTCGCGGGTGCCGAGCAGGTTGAGATTGGGGCCGTGCAGGACCAGCAACTTTGCCATCGAACGCTCCAGCGGAAGCGGCGCAGTCTGCGTGAAGACGTCAATACTGTCCAGTTCGCAGAAGTTACTGGCGTTTTAAACAATTGTTTCAAAATCGCCGGGCGCGGCTTGATCGTGGGAGCGGCGTCCCGCCGCGAGCTTTTAAGCCCTGGGCATGTGATCGCACGGCCTGACCGACCAATCCAGAGTTCGCGACGGGAGGCCGCTCCCACCGGCCCGGAAAGGTTCATGCGCGTCGGGGGCGTAGCCCCGACCTACTTCGACCAGGTATCGATTTCGCCTGAGGCGAATGGCCCGACCTTCTGCTTCAGGATCTTCCCGTCGGCGCCGACCAGCACCGAATACGGCAGCACTCCTTTTCGATTCCCCAGCCACACACTGGCATCGGCGGGGCCGGGCGTATCCACCAGGATCGGATAAGCCACCGGTACCCGGCCCAGGAATTGGCGGATGTTCTCCGGCGTATCCAGCGCCAATCCGATCACTTGCACTCCTGTCGGACCCTGGGCGCGGGCGTAGCGGTCCAGCTCGGGCATCTCTTCTATGCAGGGTCCGCACCAGCTGGCCCATACGTTGATCAGCAGTGGCCGTCCGGCGTATGCCTGGGGCAGCGATTGCGTTCGTCCCTGCAGATCGGGAAGAGCGAGGGTCGGCATCGGCTCGCCCGGCCGGGCCGGCTTCACTCCCGGCGGCGGTTCCGGCGCGGAAGCTTCCATGGCGGCCTGCAACGCGCGCTGGCCTGTATCGGTGCGCAGCAGCGGGCTTCCGCCCCACCAGAGACTGGCGAGCACGCCCAATGCGCCCGCCACGACTGCAACCATCAGGACGCGCGTCGTGGTCGGTTTCATCGCTTGGCGCGCGCCAGGGCCTCGGCCACCAGCTCCTGGCTCAATACGGTCGGCAGTACTTCGCCTTCGCCGCCATCGCTGGGGAACACCACGTACAGCGGCACGCCCACGGCCTGGTGGGCTTCCAGGAACTCGGTGATGGCCGGATCCACATTGGTCCAGTCGCCTTGCATGAACACCGCGTCGGCCTGCCGCACCGAGGCGCGGAAATCTTCGCGTCCCAATACCGCCTTCTCGTTGGCCTTGCAGGTCACGCACCAGTCGGCGGTCATGTCCACGAAGACCACACGGCCTTCGGCGCGCAATACCGCCAGTTTCGCGGCCGAATAAGGCACGATGCCCGAGCTTGCCGCGACGGCAGCAGCCGGCTCGGGGCGCAGGCGGTGCACCAGCACCAGCGGCGCCAGCGATGCCAGCAAGACCAGCAGCGCCAGCGCACGGCTCAGCGGCGCTACCTGCAGGCGCAGGCGTTGATACCACCATAGACCCAGCGCCAGCAGCACCAGTCCGGCCAGCGCCAGGCCGATCGCATCCACGCCGCGCTGTTTGCCCAGCACCCACAGCAGCCAGACCGCGGTCAGATACATCGGGAAAGCGAGGAAATGCTTCAGCGTTTCCATCCACGCGCCCGGCTTCGGCAGGCGCTGCGCCAGTCCCGGCACGAAACCGATCAGCAGGAACGGCAACGCCAGTCCCAGGCCCAGGAAGGCGAAGACCAGCAACGCCACCGGCGTGGACGCAGTGAAGGCGAAGGCCAGCGCCGCGCCCATGAATGGCGCAGTGCACGGACTGGCGATCACCACCGCCAGCACGCCGGTGAAGAAATCCCCGACCGGGCCGCTGCGTCCGGTGAGCTCGTGTCCGGCTCCGGCGAAACGATGGCCCAGCGCGAACACGCCCGACAGACTCAGGCCCACCGCGAACATCAGGTACACCAAGGCCCCGATCACCAGCGGCTGCTGTAGCTGGAAACCCCAGCCCAGCGCTTGTCCGGCCGCACGCAGGGCCAAGGCGATGGCGCCGATGGCGATGAAGCTCAGCAGCACGCCGGCCGTGTACCAGAGCGCACTGGCGCGGGCATGGCCGCCGCTGCGCCCGCTGTCGGCCAGCGACAAAGCCTTCAGCGACAGCACCGGCAGCACGCACGGCATCAGGTTGAGGATCAATCCGCCGGCGAGCGCCAGCAGCAGCGCCAACCATACGGTCGTCGATTTGCCGGCTTTGCGCAGTACGTCGGCGGGCGGGGTGGTGCGGGGCACTTCCAATGCCACGCCATCCCCACCCAACCCTCCCCTTGAAGGGGAGGACTCAGAAGCGACG
>NZ_PDWS01000006.1 GCF_010093305.1 Pseudoxanthomonas sacheonensis
CCACCACCCCGCTGCCGCCGCCGCCCGAAGCGCCGCCGATCGACGTGGCCGAGCCGCGTCCGACCGATACCTTCGTGCCGCCGGCTCCGCCCGCGCCGCCGGCTCCGGTGCAGAGCATCGGCGCCAGCGTGGACATCTCGTCCAAGAACATGAATCCGCCCAAGTACCCGCCCGCCGCCGCCCGCGCAGGCATTCAGGGTACGGTGATCCTGATCATCGACGTCGACGCCAGCGGCAACGTCACCAACGTGTCCGTCGAGAAATCCAGCCGTAACCGCGATCTGGACCGTGCCGCCATGGATGCTGCGCGCAAATGGCGCTTCAACCCCGGCAAACAGGGAAGCCAGAGCGTCGCTGGCCGCGTACGCGTGCCGGTTGACTTCAAGATGTAAAGCGCGGACAAGCTTCAACCCGCACTAGCCGCAAATCGAATACACACCGCTACAACCCTCAAACCCGCATCATTCTCATCATCACAAATAAAAGGTAAGCGTCATGCTGCAGGAAACCACCGCCGCTGCTGGAGGCAACAATGCCGCCCAAGCCCTGAACAACATGGGCTTTGAGCACCTTATTAGCGAAATGACCGGCACCCCCGGCTCGTACGTTGTTTCCTGGGTTGTGTTGATCACACTGTTGATCATGTCCGCCCTGGCCTGGTACTGGACCATCATCAACTTCATCAAGAGCATGCGCCTGAAGGGCCAGGCCGAGCGCGTCACCGGAACTTTCTGGGACACGGCCAACGCCCAGGACGCCATCCGCCTGATGGAAGAACAGCCGCGCAATGAGCCGTTCTCCAAGATCGCGCTGGACGCCGCCCAGGCCGCTGCCCACCACCAGCGCAGCGAAGGCTCCAAGCTGGCCGAATCGCTGAACCGTTCCGAGTTCGTCGACCGCGCCCTGCGCCAGGCCGTCACCCGCGAAAGCTCCAAGCTGCAGGCCGGCATGACCGTGCTGGCCACCGTCGGCGCCACCGCGCCGTTCGTGGGCCTGCTGGGTACGGTGTGGGGCATCTACGGCGCCCTGATCCGCATCGGCGCCACCGGCCAGGCTTCCATCGACGCAGTGGCCGGCCCGGTGGGCGAGGCGCTGATCATGACCGCGCTCGGCCTGTTCGTCGCGATCCCGGCGGTGTTGGCGTACAACTTCTTCAACCGCACCAACAGCGCCACCAACGCCAAGTTCGACACCTTCGCGCACGACCTGCACGACTTCTTCGCCACCGGCTCGCGCGTCCGCTAAGCCTGCGTCGAATTCGAACAGATCAATAACGGAGCCCGAGAATGGCCTTCAGTAGTGGTAACGATAGCGGCGGCCCCATGGCCGACATCAACGTCACGCCCCTCGTGGACGTGATGCTGGTGCTGCTGATCATCTTCATCATCACCGCGCCGCTGATGTCGCATAAGGTCCAGATCAAGCTTCCCGAAGCCAATCTGAACCAGAAGCCGGAAGATGCCACCAAGCGCATTGCGCCGATCAATCTGGCGGTCAAGGAAGACGGCACCCTGTACTGGAACGACGAGCGCATCACCAAGGAGATCCTGGAGTCGCGGCTGTCCAGCGCGGCCCAGCTGACCCCGCAGCCGCCGTTGAACCTGCGTGGCGACCGCACCACCAAGATGCGTACCATCAACGAGGTCACCAAGATCGCGCAGGAACAGGGCATGCTGGATATCGGCTTCGTCGCCACCAAAGACAGGGGACACTAAGCCATGGCATTCGCAACCGGTTCCGGCAAGGGCCAGCCGATGGCCGACATCAACGTCACGCCCCTGGTGGACGTGATGCTGGTGTTGCTGATCATCTTCATCGTGACCGCGCCGGTCATGACCTATCCGATCGACGTGGACCTGCCGCAGCGCGTGATCAACCCGCCGCCGCAGCTGCGCGAGCCGCCGCCGCCGATCGAGTTGAAGATCGACGCCTCCGGCCAGGTGACCTGGAACAACAATCCGGTCCAGGTCTCCGCGGTACAGGCCATGATGGAAAACGAAGTGCAGCGCGATCCGACCAACCAGCCGCTGCTGCAGATCGACGCCAACCCCGACGCGCAGTACGACGTCATGGCCAAGGTGCTGGCCGCGGCCAAGAACGCGCAGATGCAGAAGATCGGTTTCGTCCAGCAGGAGTGATGCCTGCGGACGGCGCCAGAAAGAAAGCTTCCACGCCGCCTACGGGCGGCGTGGTCGTTTACGGGTTCCGGATTTGATGGAAACAGGCCTGGCTTGCGGAGCGGGAAGGGCGGGAGTAGCGTGGGTCCATCCACCGACGCTCAGGAGTACGCCATGGCTTTCTCCGCTACCGAAAGGAATTCCGTCGTTGCCGAAATGAACATCACGCCGCTGGTGGACGTGATGCTGGTGCTGCTGGTGATCTTCATGGTGTCGGCGCCGCTACTGACCAAAACGGTCGATGCCAGCCTGCCCCAGATAACGTCGGACGATCCGGAAACGATCAAGCCACTGCAATTGCAGCTGGACATTGGCGACGACGGCTCCTATCGGCTGGATGGACGCTTGTTGTCACAGTCCGAACTGGGCGCTCGCCTGGGCGAGGCCGCGATCTCGGACCCGCGCGCTGTGCTGCGCGTGCATGGCTCGTCCGCAGCCGATTACCAGCAGGTCGTTAACGCGCTGGCCGAGGCGCGCAGGCAAGGTATCGCCAATTTGAGCGTGCAGCACTGAGTCTAAGTCGTAACGAGCGGCGGCACGCTGCCGCCGTCACTGCGAGTCGGAAAGGATCTGCAGATAGTTGTGCACGGTGCGCTGCAGGCCCACGTACAGCGCCTCGCTGATCAGCGCGTGGCCGATGGAAACTTCCAGCACCTGCGGCATGGCCTCCAGGAATTCGGGCAGATTGGCCTGGCTGAGGTCGTGGCCCGCGTTCACGCCCAGGCCCAGCGCCTGCGCCTGCCGCGCCGTATCGATGCAGGCGGCGAGGGCGGCGCCCGCATCGCCCGCAGCCTGTGCGTGGGCGAAGGGACCGGTATAGATTTCGATGCGGTCGGCACCGATTTCCCTGGCCAGGTCCAGCCCGGCGCCGCCGGCGTCGACGAACAGACTGACCCGGCAGCCCAGCGATTTCAGTTCCGCGATCAGCGGACGAAGGCGTTCGGCGTCGCGGGAAAAATCGAAGCCATGGTCGGAAGTGAGCTGCCCATCGCCATCGGGCACCAGGGTGGCCTGGGCCGGGCGCACCCGTTCGCATAGCGCCAGGAAACCGGGGTAACCCTCGCGCGGCGGAGCGAAAGGATTGCCTTCCAGATTGAATTCGACCTCGTGCTCCAGGGTCAGCGCGGCCAGGGCCAGCACATCGTCGGTGCGGATGTGGCGCTGGTCCGGGCGCGGATGCACGGTGATGCCGTGGGCGCCCGATTGCAGGCAGGTGCGTGCGGCGCGGACCACGTCGGGTTCGCCGCCGCCGCGCGAATTGCGCAGCACCGCGATCTTGTTGACGTTGACGCTCAGCGCAGTCATCGCGCGCCTACCCGCATAGGGAGATCCAGGTTCAAGAATTGACCGGCGGCTCGGGCGGCTGCAGTCCGGCCTTGCGCGCTTCGGCGATCTCGCGCAGGCGGCGCAGCTCCGCCGGATCGATCATGTGGCTTTCGTCGCGACTGGTGCTGCCCACGCGCACCGCGTACCAGCCCATGATCCAGGCGACGAACAAACCCAGCGAAGCCAGCAGACAGACCAGCATCAACACCACCGACGAGGTCTTCAACGCGATCCCCATCGCCCCCAGGGCCAGCAGCAGGAATAGCCAGTGCATGCGGTACGTCCCCTCCAGACAGTGGACGAAGTTTACTATTTCCGCCGTGGCGAAACGCCAACCCGTTCACAGCAACAGTCACAGCAAAGGCGACATCAGCCGGGCCAGCGCCTCGGGCAGGCGGTTGCGCCAGAGCGAGCGGTTGCGCAGGTCGTGCACGGGCTCGGAAGCAGCGATTTCCCCCTCTACGAGCTGGGCCAGGGTCGCAGCGATCGTGCGGTCGCGGAACAGCAGGGAGATCTCGAAATTGAGGCGGAAACTGCGATGGTCGAAGTTGGCGCTGCCGATGATGGCCAGGTCGTCGTCGCAGAGCAGGGCCTTGGTGTGGAGCAGGCGCGGTCCGAACTCGTAGACCCTCACCCCGGCCGCCAGCAGTTCGTCGAAATAGGAGCGCGCAGCAAAGGTCACCAGACGCGAATCGCTCAGCTTGGGCACTACCAGCCGCACGTCCAGGCCGCCCAGCGCGGCCGAAGTCAGCGCCATGCGCGCGGCTTCGCCGGGCACGAAATACGGGGTCACCAGCCAGACCCGGCTGCGCGCTTCATGGATGGCGACGACATGGGCGCGGTGGATCGCCTCCCATGAGGAGTCCGGCCCGGAGACCAGGGTCTGCGCCGCGATGCTGCCCTGGATCCCGGGCTCGGTCGCCTGCCACAAGGCGGTGCCTTCGAAATCCTTGCGCTTCTGCCCGGTGGCGTATGCCCAGTCTTCCACGAACACCAGTTGCACGCTGCGCACCACCTCGCCCTCCAGGCGCAGATGCAGGTCGCGGTAGGCGGTGTCGCCCAGGCGTTCGTCTTCTTCGTCGGTGATGTTGATGCCGCCGGTGAAAGCCACCTTGCCGTCCACCACCACGATCTTGCGGTGGGTACGCAAATTGACCCAGCTGCGGGTGAACGGGCGGAAGCGGGTAGGGTGGAACCAGGCGAATTCCCCGCCGGCCTCCAGCAATGGCTGCAGGAAGCGCCGGCCGATCTTCGACGAACCTACCGCATCCAGCAGCAGGCGCACCTTGACGCCTGCACGGGCGCGTTCGACCAGCGCATCGCGCACGCGCGTGCCGATCGCATCGGGCATGTAGATGTAGTACTCCAGATGGACGTGGTTGCGCGCTGCGGCAATGGCGTCTATCAGCGCGTCGTAGGTGGCGCCGCCATCCACCAGCAGCAGCACGGAGGTCGCGCTGGAAGGCGGCAGGCCGGTCGTGGCTTGGCCCATCAAAGCCAGTTCCGAACAGTTGCCCTCGACCGGGCAGGAAGCTTCGTGCGATTCCATGCCCTTGCGCGAATGGTATCGGCGCAGACGCTGGCGATGGATCTTCTGCGGGCCGAGCAGGAAATAGATCAGGTAGCCCAGATAGGGCAGCAGCGCCAGCGACAGCACCCAGGTAAGAGTCGCCACCGGCTCGCGCTTCTGCAGCACTATCCAGCCGCATAGCAATACGATGTACAGCAGCCAGGCCAGGGTCAGGTACAACTTGAGGTGTGGGATGGCCCAAAGCGCGTGCCACAGATTCTGGAAGGTTTCTAGCATGTACGGATACTAGGGCCTGTCGCGGATTCAACCAAACGTAGGTCGGGGCTACGCCCCCGACGCACGGGAACCCGGACTCCGCGCATGTCGGGGGCGTAGCCCCGACCTACGTGTCGCCTGCCTTGAGACAGCGCGGCGCTAGGATTGGCGCATGGGCGAGTTGATCAAAGGCCGCGGCTCAACCGGCTACTTGCCGGGCCGCTTCGAAGTGACGGTCAGCCAGAGCGTCGACGACGGTTGGCATGCGCAGCAGGAAGAGGAATTCGCCTCGGTCCTGCCGCGCACCCAGGTGCGCGTGGAAACCGCGCGCACCATCATCACCCGCAACAAATCGCCGGACATCTTCTTCTCGCAGTCGGTCAATCCTTATCGCGGCTGCGAGCATGGTTGTTCGTATTGTTTCGCGCGTCCTTCGCATGCCTACCTGGGTCTGTCGCCAGGCCTGGATTTCGAAACCAGGATCTTCGCCAAGACCAACGCGCCGGAGCTGCTGCGCCGCGAACTGGCCAAGCCCGGCTACCAGGTCAGCCCGATCGCGCTGGGCATCAACACCGACGCCTATCAGCCGATAGAACGCAAGCTGCAGTTGACCCGCAGCATCATCGAAGTCTTCGCCGAAACGAAGCATCCGTTCTCGCTGATCACCAAGAACGCATTGGTCACGCGAGACATCGATTTGCTGGCGCCGTTGGCGCGCGAAAACCTGGTCAGCGTGCATTTCTCGGTCACCTCGCTGGACAACCGCCTTTCCGCGGCGCTCGAACCGCGCGCGTCGGCGCCGCACTCGCGCTTGCGCGCCATCCGCGCGATGCGCGAAGCCGGCGTGCCGGTCGGCGTCATGGTGGCGCCGGTAATCCCGTGGGTGAACGACAGCGAGCTGGAAGCGGTGCTCGAGGCAGTACGCGAAGCCGGGGCTGGATCGGCGGGCTACGTGCTGCTGCGGTTGCCGCACGAAGTGGCGCCGTTGTTCCGCGACTGGCTGCAGACGCACGTACCCGACCGCGCCGCCCACGTCATGAGCACCATCCAGCAATTGCGCGGCGGCAAGGACTACGACTCGGCCTTCGGCAAACGCATGCGCGGCGAAGGCGTATATGCCGATCTGCTGGAACGCCGCTTCGCGCTGGCGCTGAAGCGCTGCGGGTTTCCGGCGCGGCAACCGCGCGGGCTCGATTGCACCCGCTTCATCGCGCCGCGCGCACCGTCGCCGCAAGGCGAGTTGTTCTGACGACTACGCGATGGAAAATCGCCGGCGACCCGAAACACGTTAAGCTTTGACAATGGCGCGTTATTGAGTTGTAAATCTCGAAGCGACGTCATTGCCTGGGGAAGCAGGAAGAATCCGAAACGGGTCAATCAGGGCCGGCACGTGGTTGCCTGGCCTCTCATCAAGGGGATACCAATGAAATTCAGTTCCATGCCGGTTGCCGCGGCGCTGTTCGTTCTGATCGCTCCGGCCGCGGTTGCCGCGCAGGAAATCGCGCCGTCGCAGTACCACGGCAAGGACAAGCAGGAGGCCGCCCGCGCTCTGCTGGAAGTGGCCAAAGTGCAGGCCGGGAAGGGCAGCTGGGAGCGCATCGCGATCGGCCGCATCTACTACCTGGGGGGATTCAAGGCCGAGGGCCAGGCGATCTTCGACGATGTGCTTGCCAACGATCCGGAAGGCACCGATCTGTTCCGCATCGCGCGGATCTACCGGCAGGCCGGCGAATGGGAGCGGGCCAAGCCGCTGTTCGAACGCGCATTGCAGGAGAAACCGAAGGACGTCCAGGGCATAGCCGAGCTGGGCGCCTACTACATGCTGCTTGGCGACCGCGCCACCGCCGAACAGCTGTTCGACCGTTCCTTCCAGCGCGAAGACGAGCTGTGGTCGACGGTCGCTGCGGCCGGCAGCTACCTGGACGTACCGCCGCAGGAATAACTCGCCGCCAGACGAGCGCGGGTGTTCCATTTAGAGCCGAGCTTGCTCGGCTCTTGCCGTCATCCCAGCTTTCGCTGGGATGACGGCAACAGAAGATCAGCTTGCTGCGTAAAGCTTCTCCGCCGGCTGGAACAGGATCCAACTGGTGGCGATGAACTTGTCGCCATTCTGCGGGCGGTTGCCGCGGTGGGTATGGGTGAAGGCGGTGGGTGCGATCAGCAGGCTGCCGGTGCGCGGTTCGACCTTGCGTTGCTGGAACAGGAATTCGGTTTCGCCTTCGTCGAAGCCGTCGTTGAGATACAACGTCCATAGCAGGTGCCGGTGCAGGGTTTCGACGCTGGCGTCGCGCGGGTACAGCTCGCAATGCCAATACGGGTATCCGCCTTCGCCCGCCGAATACCATTGCAGGTTGATCGCGCCTGGACGCAGGCAGGTGCGCGCCAGTTCGGCCACCGCCTTGTCGTCCATCGTGGCGAAATCCTCGGCCTGCAGGCGCCGCGTCCCACCGTTGGCGTCGGGCTGCTGCAGCATCAGCGGCGAGATCAGCACCTGCGGATACTTGCGCAGATAGCCCAGCAGTCCGGCGAAGACGGCCTGCTGCAGGCGCGCATCCACGTTGGCCCAGTCCGCATTGCCGCTGATGCGAAGATCGCGACTGTGCTTGAGTTCCGGATATACGCCGCCGCCTACGCGACCGGGTTGCAGACGGTCGCTGCCGCGCATCCGCGCGACGATGGCCTCGCAGGTGGCGCGGTCCAGGGCGTCGTCGATGACTTCAATGAAATCCATGCAGGCAGATACTCTGAGCAGACCTGCGCAACTTTATCGCGGAATCGTCCTCGCTGGCTGAGATCGGTCTCGACGCCGAGACCCCGTAGCAGCGAGGCGCGAGCAGTGTCGTGGGAGCGGCGTCCCCGCCGCGAGCTCTGGCCAGAAAACCGAACACAAGCAACAGCTCGCGGCGGGACGCCGCTCCCACGACGCTGCGTCAGATGATTCTCAGGGTGATCGCCTTCAGCACCGCGCGGGTGCGGTCGCGGGTGCCGAGTTTGTCCAGGATGGTGGAGACGTAGTTCTTCACCGTGCCTTCGGCCAGGAACAGGCTGCGCGCGATCTCCTTGTTGGAATAACCTCCGGCCAGCAGCCGCAGGATCGCCACTTCGCGGGTGCCGAAGGTTTCGGTAGGCTCGGATTCGTCGCGGAAGCGGAAACGTGCGCGCACCGGGTCGGTGCTCACCGGCTGCAGCAAGGTCTCGCCGGCGGCCACCCGGACGATGGCCTCGCGCAGGTCTTCCGGCGCGGCGTCCTTCAGCAGGAAACCCTGCGCCCCCGCATCGGCCGCGCGCAGCAGCAGGTCGCTGTCGTCGAAGGTGGTCAGCAGCAGCATGGGCGTGGCGTCGCCGCGTTCGCGCAACCGCAGCAGCGCCTGGATGCCGTCGGTGCCCGGCATGCGGATATCGCTGAGCACCACGTCCACGGACTGCTGCTCCAGCTTCTGCAGCAGGTCGTCGCCGTCCTCGGCTTCCAGTGTCACCTCGATATTCTGTTGCAGCAGCAGCGCGCGCAGGCCGGCGCGGACCAGCGCCTGGTCGTCGGCCAATGCCACGCGGATCGTCTTCGTACTCATGCGGGCGTGCTCATACGGGAAGTCTCGCTTCGATGCGCAATCCGCCGTGCGGCGCGACGCTTGCCCGGAAATCGCCCCGCGATGCTTCCACGCGTTCGCGCATCCCGGCCATGCCGTTGCCTTCCCGGAGGGCGCCTTTCACTACGCCATCATCCTCGATCCGCAGCATCACTCCATCGCCTTGGCGCGAGATTTCCACGGACACGCGGCTTGCGCCCGCATGGCGCGCCGCATTGGTCAGCGATTCCTGCACCAGGCGCAAAAGGGTCTCGGCCTGGGCGGGATCGGTCACCTGCACGTCGCCGTCGATACGCAGGTCCATGCGCAGTTTGGGCAACGGCGCGGCCAGCGCGCGCAATGCGGTTTCCAGGTCCAGGCCGCGGCTGTCGCGCAAGGCCTGCACCACGTTGCGGATGTCGGTCAGCAGTTCGCTGGACAGCTGTTGCGCAAGGTGGATCTCCTGGCGCTGGGAGAACGCCGGATCCGACGCCAGCGCACGCAGGTTGAGGTGTATCGCGGTCAGCTTGTGTCCGGCCACATCGTGCAGTTCGCGCGCCATGCGCAGGCGCTCGGCATCGCGCGCGCTGTCGGCCAGCAACGCGCGGGTGGCCAGCAGGTCGGCGTTGACCAGCGCAAGCCGGTCGCGCGTGCGCTCGGCATTGCTCGCGTAATGGCCCACCAGCAAAGCGAACGCCTGGAAGCCGGCATAGATCAGCACCATCAGGGACGGCGAGGAAAAGCCGGCGTCGCGCAGCAGCAGATAGAACAGCACGTCGACCACCAGCATCGCCAGCAGCGTCGCGCGCAGCGACCACACCAGGCTCAGCTGCGCCGCCAGCACCACCAGCAACACCGGCGTGGTGCCCGTGCGCGGGGCCAGCCAGACCAGCGTCAGCGAGCAGGCGGCGATGAGCACCAGCAGCGCGTTCACCTGCCAAGGCCTGAGCTGCGGCAGGTCGCAGAGCAGGCTGAGCATCAGGAAGGCCGCCATCAGGCTCCAGCACAAGACCAGGCTTTGCGGTTCCGCATCGCGCAGGGAAAGGCCGACCGCCAGCCAGGTCAGCAGCAGGGCGAGGTTAAGGGGTCGCAGCAGGTGGCGTAGCAGTGCGCGCATGCCGGCATGCTGCGGGGTGGCCACGGCGTTGGCAATGCATCCGGCGCAGAAAGTGACTTCCGGCACTGCGCAGTGGTGACTGCCGGCAGCTGATCGGTGCTGGTCCGCTGCGCACACTGGCCCCGTCATCCACCACAGCACAGGACTTCGCCATGAATCGCGCCGCCGCCTTCCGTATCGCCCCGTTCGCATTGATCGCCGCGCTGTCGAGCGCCAGCGCATTCGCCGGGGACCTCACCGTAAAACTACATGGCATCCGTGCACAGACCGGCCTGGTCAAGGTGGCCGTGGTCGATTCGCAGGAAGCATGGGACGGCAAGGCCGCCCCGGTGCAGGCCGACGGCGCTCCCGCGCAGGGCGAGGAGGCCAGCTTTACTTTCAAGGATCTCAAGCCGGGCAGCTACGCGGTGATGATCACCCACGACGAAAACGGCAACGGCAAGATGGACACCAACCTCGTGGGCATGCCGCTGGAAGGCTACGGTTTCAGCAACAACCCGCAGGTGATGCGCAAGCCGACCTGGGACGAAGCCCGCTTCCAGGTCACCGCTACCGGCGCGGCCATCGACGTCGACCTGCGCTGAAGCGCATCCACGCCAAGCGCACATCAGGAGCATCGCCATGAGCACACTCGGCAACAGCCGCCGTCGTTTTCTGCGCAACCTGCTTTCCGGCGCCACGGTCATAGCGCTGGCTCCGACGCTGTTGCACGGCCAGGACGCGTCGGCCGGCGATGCCGCCGAGTTCGCGCGCGGTCTGCGCGAGCATCCGTGGATGGCGGGCTGGAAAAGCGCGACCGCCGAGTCGCTGGGCCCGACCACCGTGCAGATCGAAGGGCGACTGCCCGAAGGTTTCGCAGGTACGCTCTACCGCAACGGACCGGCCTGGACCGAACGTGCCGGCTTCCGCTACGAACACTGGTTCGATGGCGACGGCATGGTGCACGGCTGGCGTTTCGACCGCGGCCAGCTGACCCATCGCGGACGCATGGTCGCCACGCCCAAGTTCACCCGCGAACAGAAAGCCGGACGCTTCCTGTATCCGGCTGCCGGCACGCGCATCCCCGATTCGCAGCCGGTACGCAACAACGACGACGCCAATGCCGCCAACACTTCGGTGATGACGCTCAACGGCCGCTTGTTCGCGTTGTGCGAAGCGGGTTCGGCCTTCGAGCTGGATCCCGACCAGCTGACCACGCTGGGGCCGGTGACCTGGCGTCCGGACTTGGCCAGCATTCCGTTCTCCGCGCATCCGTTGATAGACCGCGATGGCTCGGCCTGGAATTTCGGCGCGGTCAGCCTGATGGGCGGTTCGGGCCTGGTGATCTGGCACGTGGGCGCGGATGGCAAGCTGGTTTCGGCCGACATGCTGGATACGCCGATACGCGGCTATCTGCACAGCTTCGCCATGACCGACAAACATCTGGTGTTCGCCCTGATTCCGTTCCGCTATCTGGAAGGCGAAGGCGCGTTCTTCGAACGCCTGCGCTTCCAGCCCGAGCAGTCGCTGCGCGTGGCGGTGGTGCCGAAGGATGCGCCGACGCAGGCGCGGTGGTTCGAGGCCGAGTTCGCCGCCATCTATCATTTCGGCGATGCCTACGAGCGCAACGGCGAGATCGTGATGCGCGCCGTGCAGCATATCGATATCGAAGAGGCGCGCTCGCCGATGCAGGCCGCGATGAAAGGACATGCGGAAGTGGAGGGCGGCAAGGGCAAGCTGCGCGAGCTGCACCTGGGCCTGCGCGACGGCAAGGCACGTTGGCAGGACACGGGGGTGGGAGGAATCGAGTTCCCGCTGTTCGATCCGCGCACGCGCGGCGACCGCGCGGCGCGTCTGTACGCGCCGACCAACGAAGGCGCCCACACCGCGCCTTATTTCAACGCGGTCGCTTCCTACGATGTCGAACGCGGCCGCCGGCGCGTGCACAACTACGGCGAGTCGGTGCTGGCGGAGGAGCATGTGTTCGTGCCACGCCCCGGCAGCGCGCGTGCCGGCGACGGCTGGCTGGTGGGCACGCTGCTGGACAGCGCGCGCGGCCGCAGCGGCATCGCGGTGCTGGATGCGCAGCGCGTGGAAGACGGACCGCTGGCGCAGGCATGGCTGCCTTACACCGTGCCATTGGGTTTCCACGGCCATTTCGCTTCGCGCTAACGGTCGAAGGGGTCCGTCGGTGCCCCGGACTGCTGACAACACGTTGTCAGCAGCGGGCACACAGACTTGTCATACCTCAGTCATGACGACATCCCATGGATCCGCAACGCCGATTGATCGCCGCCGCCTGTCTCGGCGGCACCGCCGCCACACTGCTGGCCGATGCCCTTGCCCAGACGCATGGCGTCGCCTCCGCAAGTAGCGCGGCGATGGCAAGCTCGTCGCCCGGACCGGCCGGCGACGGCCGCCACGATTTCGATTTCTTCCACGGTCGCTGGCATCTGCACAACCGGCGCCTGAAAACCTGGCTCGCTGATTCCGACGAGTGGGTCGAATTCGAGGGCCGCCTGCATTGCCAGTCCCTGCTCGGCGGCATCGGCAATATCGATGAAGTCCTCGCCGACTTCGGCGAAGGCATCCATGGACTCAGCCTGCGCTTGTACGACCCGGAAGCGCGGCGATGGAGCGATTACTGGGCCACCAAACGCGGCGGCGTGCTTGGACCGCCGGTGATCGGCGCATTCTCCGGTGGCGTTGGCACGTTCTTCGGCGAGGATCGATTCGAAGGCCGCCCGGTGCGGGTCCGCGCGTTGTGGACGCAACCCGGCACGGACGAAGTGCACTGGGAACAGGCCTTCTCTACAGATCACGGCAAGTCCTGGGAAACCAACTGGACCATGCGCATGATCCGGCAGGCCTGATCCACGACATGCAGGAAGTCCACATGAGCAGATTCGTAGAAATACGTTCCTATGCGCTCAAGCCAGGCACGCGCGAGGAGTTCGACCGCATCGCCTCGCAACAGGCCATTCCGATGCTGCGACGCTGGGAAGTCGATGTGGTGGCGCACGGACCGTCGCCGCACGACGACGATTCCTATTATCTGATCCGCGCCTACGCCAGCCTCGCCGACCGCCAGCAGAGCCAGGATACCTTCTACGGCAGCCATGAATGGAAGGACGGCCCGCGCGCAGCGATCCTGGCGTTGATCGAGAACTTCACTTCCATCGTGCTCGAACTGGAGCCGACGACGGTCGAGGCATTGCGGATCGCGCCATCGCATGGAGCGTCGGCATGAAGACGACAGGATTGCAGCTGGCATTGTTGCTGGGCGCTTGCCTGAGTTCTGTCGCCGCCGCGCACGCGAACGATACCGATGAAACAGGAGCCCGAGCCATGCAAACGACCACCACCTGCTGCGAAGTGCTCGAGCTGCGCCAATACACGCTCAAGCCCGGACAGCGCGAGGTCCTGATCGGTTTGTTCGACGACAAGTTCGTCGCCGGCCAGGAAGACGCCGGCATGACCATCGTCGGCCAGTTCCGCGATCTGGACGCGCCGGACCGCTTCGTCTGGTTGCGCGGCTTCGCCGGCATGCCGCAACGCAAGCGGGCGCTGGAAACCTTCTACGGCGGGCCGGTGTGGCAGGGCAACCGCACCACGGCCAACGGCACCATGATCGATTCGGACAACGTGCTGCTGCTGCGGCCGGCTACGGCGACCTCCGGATTCGCTTTGCAGGGACTGGCGCGCGACCGGCGTCCGGCGGGCCTGGTGGTGGCGTACCTGCACTATCTGCAGCGGCCTGTGAGTGCGTCCACGGTGGGGGACATGGAGTGGCGTCTGCGTTCGGCCTTGCAGTCTTCCGGCGCGCAACTGCAGGCGGTGCTGGTCAGCGAGCATAGCGAAAACACATTCCTCGCCTTGCCGGTGCGGCTGGGCGAGGAAGTGCTGGTGTGGGTAGCGGGTTTCGCCGACCAGGCCGCCTACGATGCGCAGTGCGTCGCGCTCGAAGAAATCGCGGCCGTTCTCCAGCCTTTGCAATCCGCGCCGGCCGAACGCCTGCATCTGTCGCCCACTGCCGGATCCCTGTTGCGCGGTACGCAGGAGACGCAGCCATGACATCGCCCTCCCCGATCGTGTCGCCTTCGGAGAACGACGGACGCCACGACTTCGATTTCTACTACGGCCACTGGAAGGTACGTAACGAACGCCTGAAACAACGTCTGGCCGGCAGCGACGAATGGGAAACCTTCGAGGCCACACAAAGCTGCCGGCCGCTGCTCGACGGCATCGGTAACCTGGACGACTTCGCCACCGGATGGAACGGCGGATTCCGCGGCATGACCTTGCGGCTGTTCGACCTGCAGGCCAGGCAATGGCGCATCTACTGGGCCAGCAATCGCAGCGGCGTGCTGGAACCCCCGGTGATGGGCCGATTCGAAGCGGGCATCGGCACCTTTTACGGACGCGATATCCACGAAGACATACCGGTGCTGGCGCGCTTCCTCTGGTCGGACGTCACCGCCGATTCGGCGCACTGGCAGCAGGCGTTTTCCACCGACGAAGGCGCAAGCTGGGAAACCAACTGGCACATGTGGATGACGCGGATCGCCGGATGAGCCTTTGATCCGGGCGCCGCGGCACGCCATGATGGCCGCATGCGCCGCGCCGACCGCCTGTTCCTGATCATCCACGCCCTGCGCGGTCGCCGTTCGGCGATGACCGCGCAGCAACTGGCCGGAACCCTGCATGTCTCCCTGCGCACCATCTACCGCGACGTCGCCGATCTGCAGCTGTCAGGGGTGCCGATCGAAGGCGAGGCCGGCATCGGCTACGTGCTGCGCAAGGGTTCGGACATCCCGCCGCTGATGTTCAACGCCGACGAACTGGAAGCGCTGGTGGTGGGCACGCGTTTCGTGCGCGCTTTCGGCGGCGAACGCCTGGGGGTGAGCGCAAGCGCGGCATTGCTGAAGATAGAAGCGGTACTGCCGCCGGAACTGCGCGAGCGCTCGCGCCGCACCCGCATCTACGCGCCTGAGCTGGACAACCGCATCGAGGCCAGCGGCATGATCGATCGCCTGCATGCGGCGGTGGAAGCGCGCCAGGTGTTGCGTCTGCAATACCGCGACCCGTCCGGCAGCGAAACCGCCCGCGAAGTGGAACCGCTATGCCTGACCTTCTGGGGCGGCAGCTGGACGCTGGGCGCGTGGTGCCGGCTGCGCGAGGATTTCCGCAATTTCAGGCCGGACAGAATTGTCGGTGTCGAGACGACAGGGGGAGTGTTCTTCGAGATCACCGGCCGCGATTTGAGTGCCTATCTGCAGGCTGTCGGAAGGAATGAAGCCTGAGCCCAGCAACGCCATCAAAAAAAAGCGCCTCCCCCTTTGGAAAAGGGGGATTGAGGGGGATTTGCTTTTGCTTCTGATCGGTATAAATCAAGATCAAGAGCAAATCCCCCCGCCCGGCTTCGCCGGACGACCCCCTTTTGCAAAGGGGGTAAAGCAGTCGGCGCGTGCGAAGGGGGTAAAGCAGTCAGCGCGACCACTGCCACTGCGCGCCGACCAGGAACGTGCGGCCGGGTCCGGGTTCGTAGAAGCGGCCATTGCCTTCGTTGACGATCACCGAACCGATGTAACCATGGTCTAGCGCGTTGTCGATCCGCGCGAAGGCGCGCAGGCTGCCGGAGGGGAGCTTCCATTCGCGCGCCGCTTCCAGATGCAGCAGGAAGTAGCCGGGCGCAGATTCGCTGGCCACATCGTTGACCACGACGTCGCCAACACCTTCGCCTTCGGCGGCCGCGCTCCACACGCTTCCGCGCCATTGCAGACGGCCGAACAATTGCTGGCGCGCGACGCCTGGAATGCGCGACCCCGCCGCCACCGGCGTCGAAGGAACGGTGCAACCGGCGCCGGTGCAAACCAGATAGGCGCTGCGGAAAGTCGCGTCCAGCCAGGTATAGGCCAGCTGCAGGCGCCATTGGTCCGAGAGCGCCGTCTCGAACGAAGTCTCCAACCCCTGCCGCCGCGCGCGCGCCACGTTGCGGAAACTGCTGCGACCGCCGACGTTGCGCACCACCGCCAGCTCGTCGTCGGTGTCGGCGCGGAACAGCGCGGCTTCCAGGCGCGTGTCTCCTTCGCCGCGCCATTTCATTCCCAACTCCACATTGCGGCTGATCGCCGGCTGCAGATCGAAAGCCAGACCTGCGCCGCCATCGGCGCGGTAGCCCAACTCGTTGAAGGTCGGCGTTTCGAAACCCCGGCCGGCGGAAACATAAAAGCGCAGATCTTCACCCGGTTCGAACATCAGCCCGGCGACCGGCGTCGTCTCGCGAAAGCGCACTTCTCCGCTGTCGTCGGGATTGCCGGCGGCGACATAGCGGTCGCGGGCGGTGAACTCCACTTCGCTATGGCGCGCGCCGGCCAGCAGCGACCAGCGCGGCGCGAACCGCCACCATGCCTGCGCGAACCGGTCCACGTTGCGCACCCGGTTGCTTTCGTTGCGCCGCAGCGCGCCCCTGACGCCCAGCGTGGTTCCGATGAAGTTCTCGTAGCCGCGCCGTTGCTGATCCTGCTGGTCGAAATCGGCGCCGGCGGTGAGCTCGAACGGTTTCGAGGCCAACTCACCCTGCCAGCTCCAGCGCAGATCGGCGCCGCCATAGTCGCTGGCCAGGTCGATCACGCCGCCGGCGTTGAGCGGATTGGCTTGCGCCGCGACCGGCAAGGCCAGGAACTGCTCCACTACGCGTCGCCCCGCATAAGCCATCACACGCCAGGTCTGCGCATTGCCGACTTGCTGTTCGTAAGTCAGTCCGCCCTGGCTCTGGCGCACCGACTTGCGCGTGTCGAACTGCGTGGCGACCGCAGCGGCCTGGCGCGGATCGGCCTGGTACTGCGCGCGGGTCAGCCCCAGCGGGTCGTCGGCGTCGGGCAGATCGACATGGTTCAACACCAGGGTCAGCTTGCGCGAGGGATCGATGCGGAAATCGAAGCGCGCATTGAGCGAATCGCGCCGCGCCGCGCTGTGATCGCGATAGCCCTGGGTGTCGAAGCGCGAAGCGGCGAGGTTGTAGCCCAGATCGCCGTGGGCGCCCCGCAATTGTGCGCCCAGCGTGTACGCATCATCGCCGCCGGCCGTGGCGCGGACCCGCCACGGGTCGCCTTCCTTTCCTTCGGCGCTCCACAACTGCACCACGCCGCCGGAAGAGTTTCCGTACAGCGCGGAAAAAGGGCCGCGCATGATCTCGATGCGTTCGCCGCCCAGTACGTTGAAATGCGAAAGTTGCCCTTGACCATCCGGCATCGATGCGGGAATGCCGTCGGAAAACAGGCGCACGCCGCGCACGCCGAAGGTCGAGCGCGCGCCGAACCCGCGGATCGAAAGCTGGGTATCCTGCGCATAATTCTGCCGGTCGCGTGCCAACAGTCCGGGGACGCTGCCCAGCGCATCGGAAACATCGACCGCATCGCCGTTGCCGTCGTCGCCAAGGGATACGGTATGGACCGAAGCCGGCGTGTCGAAATCGCCGACGCCGATCAGGCGCGTGGCTTGCACGCGGATGCGGTCGAGAGTGACGGGGTCGTCGCCGGGGGATTGTGCGTATGCGCCCGTACTGAACGAAAGAAAGCCGAGCAGGGCGAGTGCGGAGTATCCGTAAGTCATGCGCCATGATCGCGCATCTCATCCTCAAGGGTCGTCATCCCGGCGAAAGCCGGGATTCAAGTCCCACACCGACGGAAAGTTGGGTCCCGGCTTTCGCCGGGATGACGGCTCCTTATTTTCGTGGCGATCAATCCTGGCGATCCCTTTGTAGAGCCGAGCTTGCTCGGCTTCTTTTGATCGTTCACCTGCCCGCGAAGAGCAGCCGAGCAAGCTCGGCTCTACAAAACGGCTATACGTCCGCGTCCATGGCCCAGCCTTCGCCGGTGCCGCGCGTGTAAACCCTGTCGGTATCCAGCACCTTGCCGGCCGGAAACGCTTCGCTCCGGGCCAGCCGCGCATAGATCGGTGTGAAGTCCGGCTCCGTGGCGGCGATCAGCTGCTCGAAGCTGTCGATGACGAAGTAGGTCTTCTGGAAGGTGTCGATGCGGTAGCGCGTGCGCATCACCCGCTGCAGATCGAAACCGATGCGGTTGGGCGCGTCCGATTCCAGCGAATACAGCGACTCGCCCTTCGACGAGACGATGCCGCTGCCGTAGATGCGCAGGCCCTGCGGCGTGTCGATCAGGCCGAACTCCACCGTGTACCAGTACAGGCGCGTCAGGTTGACCAGCGCCTCCGGGCCGATGCCGTGCGCCTTCACGCCGCCGCGGCCGTAGGCCTGCATGTAGTCGGCGAACAGCGGATTCATCAGCAACGGCACATGGCCGAACAGGTCGTGGAAGAGATCCGGTTCGGCGATGTAGTCGATCTGGTCCGGACGGCGTATCCACCAGGTCACCGGGAAGCGACGGTTGGCCAGGTGGTCGAAGAAATCCAGTTCCGGCAGCAGGCCTTCCACGCCGATCAGGGTCCAGCCGGTGGCCGCGCCCAGCACTTCGTTCAATTGGTCGAAGCGCGGGATCGCGTGCGGGGTCATGCCCATGTCGTCCTGGGCGTGCAGGAATTCCTCGCAGGCCCGGCCCACCAGCAGCTCGCGCTGGCGCTGGTACAGAGCGCCCCAGGTGGCGTGGTCCTCGGCCCGGTAGTCCTCCCACGGCTGTTCCACCACGGCGGTCGTATAGACCGGCACGTAGCCTTTGTCGGTCTGCTGGTGCTCGACGCGGCGTGGCTCGTTCATGGGCGGGTCTCCGGGAAGATGGAAGTGGCACTTGATGTTAGCGCCGCAAGCGCGCAACAGGGTTGCAAAGTTGCGTGAGCCGATGGATTTGGCGCAATATTCGTGCGCAAATATCTTATATCGAGCATGAAATGGCCGAATCCGTCTCCTTGGACCGCACCGACCTGCGCCTGCTCGCGCTGCTGCAGCAGAACGGGCGCGCCACCAATGCCGACATCGCCGCGCAGGTGAACCTGTCCCCGTCCGCCTGCCTGAGGAGGATCCAGCGGCTGGAATCCACGGGCGTGATCCGCGGTTACGCGGCCCTGGTCGATCCCAAGCGGGTAGGCCTGGGCCTGCAGGCCTTCGTGCGCGTGCAATTGGAAAAGCACGGGCAGCTGGGGCTGGACCGGTTCATCGACGGCGTGAACGACTGGGACGAAGTGGTGGCCTGCCACGCGCTCACCGGCGACATGGATTACCTGCTGCAGGTAGTGGTGCAGGACCTGGAGCATTTCTCCCGCTTCCTGCTGGACAAACTGATCAACGCCACCGGCGTGGCTGACGTGAACTCCAGTTTCGTCCTGCGCACGGTCAAGCAGACGCGGGCGTTGCCGCTGGGGCATTTGCAATAACGTACTGCGTAGCTTGTGCTTTTGCCGTTGCTTCGCCCCCTTTGGAAAAGGGGGCTACGGGGGATTTGCTTTTGATTTTATGCTTGGCCTTTAGCGAACAAAGACAACAGCAAGAGCAAGAGCAAATCCCCCTCAATCCCCCTTTTGACCAGCCATTCGGCTGTTGAAAAGCGCTGCAAAGGGGGAGGTCGTGGCGCTGCATTGGGAAAGACTTGCTACGGCAGGCTGATGCTTTTGATGCACTCGGCGACCGTGGTTTGCAGGGCCGGGTCGGTCACCGACTGCAATGCGGCGACCGCTTTTGCTTCATAGGCTTCGGCCACACCCGGCGCCGGTTCGATGAAAGGCGAAGTGCACAGATTGCCGACGGTATAGCCATGGTCTACCAGCGCCAGCACGCGCTCGGGCGCGTTCGGCAGTGCCTGGGCCAATGCGTAGCTCAAGGTCTCGCCGGTGCCGGCATCGGAACCGGCGCGCAGACGCAGGGCGATGGTCAGCCAGACCGGATCGGCGGTGGCGATGGCCTCGCCGACCTTGCCGAAACGCAGCTCGTCCCGATCCAGCGCGGCGATGACCGCCTTGGCCCCCTTGGCGTCGATTTCGCTGTTGATCTGCTTGGCCAATTCCGGCTCTACCGGGGCCGTTTGCAGGGCGGGCACGGGAGACACGGGCGGAGCTGCGGGGGCTGCGGAAACCGCCGGGGCGGGCGCTGCGGCCGGTCCCGGTGGGGCAGCGACAGGCGAGCAAGCCGACGACAACAGCCCGCCACAGGCCAACAGAACCACCAATCCGGATCGCTTCACGCCATTCTCCACGGGTAGGGAAGAGGGCAGGATCGCAAAATCCGGGAAGTCCCGTTCGTGATCCGATTGGCTGAACGGGACTTCCGGCCATTGCCCCGATTGTTGCTGTCCTGCAACATGCGCGTGCTAGGTGCCAAACCCCGCCTTAGCCTCCTTCCACCACCCTCCGGAAGCCAACATGCCCGTCAGCCGCTCCTCGTCCGTGCGTCCGCACCGACTCGCCCTCGCCATTGCCGCCCTGTTGCCGTTCGGCACAGTCCTCGCCCAGGAAGCCGCGCCCGCCGCGTCGACGCAAAGCGAAGCCACCACGCTGGATGCGGTGCAAGTCACCGCGCAGCGCCGCGTCGAAAACATCCAGGACGTGCCCGTTTCCATCAGTACCGTAAGCAGCGAAAAGCTCGACGTGCTGGCCTCCGGCGGCAACGACGTGCGCTTCCTGTCCGCGCGCGTACCCAGCCTCAACATCGAATCCTCCTACGGCCGCGCTTTCCCGCGCTTCTACATCCGCGGCCTGGGTAATACCGACTTCGACCTCAACGCTTCCCAGCCCGTGTCGTTGATCTACGACGACGTCGTGCAGGAAAGCCCGCTGCTGAAAGGCTTCCCGGTGTTCGACCTGGAGCGCATCGAAGTGCTGCGCGGTCCGCAAGGCACGCTGTTCGGCCGCAACACGCCGGCCGGCGTGGTCAAGTTCGAATCGGCCAAGCCGACCCAGGAATTCGGCGGCTACGGCAAGGTGTCCTACGGCACCGATGACATGTGGAACGTGGAAGGCGCCGTCGGCGGCGGCCTGACCGATCGCTGGTCGGCGCGCGCTTCGGTGCTGTTCCAGCGCCGCGAAGATTCGGTGACCAACACCTACATCCCCGGTCCCGACCGCGGCGCCGAAGGCTACGACGAATCGGCCGCGCGCGTGCAGTTCCTGTACGAGGGCGACACCTTCGAAGGTCTGTTCAACCTGCACAAGCGCCACCTCAACGGCACCGCGCGTTTGTTCCGCGCCAACATCATCGAGCCGGGCACCAACAATCTGGTCGACGGTTTCGACCGCGACGAAGTGTCCACCGACGGCATCAACTTCTCCGAACTCGACACCTGGGGCGGCAGTGCGCGCCTGCGCTGGGAGCTGGGCAGCGTGAACCTGTACTCCATCACCGGTTACGAAACCGCCGAATCGCTCAACCGCGGGGATATCGACGGCGGCTTCGGCGCGGCGTTCCTGGGCCCGGGCAATTCCGGCCCGGGTTTCATCCCGTTCGCTTCCGAATCGGCCGACGGCTTGCCCGATCACCGCCAGATCACCCAGGAATTCCGCGTCGAATCCAACGAGTGGGGCCGCTTCGACTGGCAGGCCGGCGTGTTCTGGTACGACGAAGACATCACCATCGACAGCTTCAACTACGACTCGCTGACCGCCGGCAATCCGCAGGCCGGCCATGCGATCCAGGAACAGCGCAACAAGGCCTGGGCGGTATTCGCCAGCGGCGACTTCGAAGTCACCGACGCCTTCACTCTGCGCGGCGGCCTGCGCTACACCAAGGACCAGAAGGACTTCAGCGCTTCGGTGCTGGAAGGCGCGCCGTTCGGCGCACCGGTCGGCGGCCCGTACTTCGTCAACACCGACGTCGACGACGTCAGCTGGGATCTGAGCGGCGTCTACGCGCTCAATGAAGACGTCAATCTGTACGCACGCGTGGCCAAAGGCTTCCGCGCACCGTCGATCCAGGGCCGGTTGCTGTTCGCCAGCGCGCTGGCGCCCAATGGCGGTGTATCCACCGCCGATTCGGAAGAAGTGATTTCCTATGAGGCCGGCATCAAGGCCGACCTGTGGGACAAGCGCGCGCGCTTGGGCTTCAACGTGTTCCGCTACGACGTCAGCGACCAGCAGATCATCGCCGTCGGCGGCGGTTCCAACACCGCCACGCTGCTCAACGCGGACAAGACCATCGGCCAGGGCTTCGAGCTGGACCTGGAAGCGTATCTGACCGACAACCTGCTGGTGACGCTGGGCAGCAGCTACAACGACACCGAGATCGACGACCCCACTCTGGCCGTGCCCGGTTGCGGCGGCGGCTGCACCGTGACCGATCCGGAAACCGCGCCGGGTTCGGGCCTGTACCTGATCGACGGCAACTCGCTGCCGCAGGCGCCCAAGTGGGTGCACAACGTGACCGCGCGCTGGGCCATGCCGGTGGGCGAAGGCGGCGAGTTCTACGTATTCACCGACTGGGCCTACCGCAGCGAGGTGAACTTCTTCCTCTACGATTCGATCGAGTTCACCGGCAAGTCCTCGCTCGAAGGCGGCCTGCGCGTCGGCTACAACTGGAACCAGGGCGATTACGGCGTAGCGGTGTTCGGCCGCAACATCACCGACCAGACCCGCATCGTCGGCGGCATCGACTTCAACAATCTCACCGGCTTCCTCAACGAGCCGCGCACGGTGGGCGTGGAGTTCAGCGCAAGGTTCTGATGCAACGGCGGCTCTCCTTTCCCCGGAAGGGAGAGCCGTTGGCGCTCTGTAGGAGCGACGCAAGTCGCGAAGCTCGGTAGCCTGCCGGATTGCGGAATAGAAGGCAGTTCGTTTGCCGATGGCTTCGCGACTTGCGTCGCTCCTACAAGTACAAGGACGAGTGCTTAATTCACCGGATAGGGTCCGTCTTCGAAGGTTTGCGCGTGGTAGCCCTTCGCGCCGACTTCGACGGCCAGCGGGCTGCGTGGATCTTCGCCGGCGCGCAGACGTTCCAGGACGTGGGCGAAACCATAGACCGGCTCCCATCCCAACGCTTGCCGTGCGGCGGCGTTGACGTAGACGCGTTCGATGCCCGCGAACATGCGCCAGCCCAGCCGCGCGTAGTCCGCTTCATAGCCGGGAAAGTGCCGCGCCACCACGGCCGGCGCATCGTCGTGCAGCTGTTGCAGGTCCTCGCGGGTGAACGGCGTGGTGGCGCTGACGATGAAGCGGCCGAAGCCGATATCGCCCGCACGCTCCAGCGCCAGCAGGTGCGCATCCACCACGTCCTGCAGATCCGCGCGGCGGTACAGGAATTCGTTGGCCTTGATGTTGGCGTCGGCGAAACTCTCGCGCACCTGCCTGCGGTCGTCGGCCTCGGGAAAGAAGCGCGCGGCGCGCAGCACCACGCACGGCAGCTTTTCATTGCGATGGAACAGCTGGCACAGATTCTCGGCCGCGACCTTGGTCACGCCGTAGATGTTCTTCGGCACCGGCACCACCTCTTCGGTGATCCAGGCCGCAGGCGCGCCCGGCGGCGGCACCAGCGCGTAGCCGTAGAGGCTGGTGGTGCTGGTGAACACGAAAGCGCCGACGCCGTTGCGCTTGGCCGCTTCCAGCAGATTGAGCGTGCCGGTGATGTTGGTGTCCACGAAGTCCTGCCGCGTGTGCGTGGCCACGTGCGGTTTATGCAACGTGGCCGAGTGCAGCACGGCGTCGGTGCCGCGCATGCAGCGGTCGACGAAGGCGCGGTCGGCGATGGAGCCGACCAGATCGGTGTGCGATGAAGGCGAGATATCGACGCCCGTGACTTCGCGGCCTTGCGCGCGCAGCGTGCGTACCAGCCCTTCGCCCAAGTGTCCCGCACTGCCGGTGACCAGTATCCGCATGTCGCGTGCCGCCGTTCGAAAACGGCGATTATAGTGGTGGCTCCGATCCGTGCACCGCGCCCATGCGCACCTAAGGATCATTACCGCGTTTTGTGCAGGGCCGCGTGGACTACGTCCAGCAACTGCTCGTCCGGATCGGTGCGCTGCTCCCAGTACATCACGCCGCCCAGGCCGCGTTCGCGCACGAAATCCGCCTTGGCCCGCAGCGCCTGCGGGTCTTCGTAGCTGATCAGGCGCCTATCTTTTTCGTTCCACAGCCAGGCCGCTTGCGCCTGTTCGTCCCAGAGGCGGACGAAACCGCCCTTGTCCAGGTGATCGCGGGCGATTTCCTGCCAGGTGACGAAGCCGCCTTCGCTGGCGAAGGGCTGGTGCAATCCCTGTTGCGCGTCGGCCACCTTGCCGAACACGCGCCCATAGAACGCCAGGCCGACGTTGAGCTTGCGCGGCGGGGTGCCGGCGTTCAGGAACTCGTCCACCGCCTGTTCGGTAGTACGGCTGCCCGGCGCCGCCGTGCGCGAACGATACAACGATGCATGATGGCCGGTAGTCGGCGTGAGGCTGCCGTAGAAGTCGTAGGTCATCAGATTGATCCAATCCAATACCTCGGAGATGCGGGCGATCTCCAATCCACGCGCGGCTTCGCCGTCGGCCGCGGCGATGGTCAGCAGATAGCGGCGGCCGCTTTGGCTTGTACCCAGCGCGTCGAGCTTGGCGCGTATTGTCTGCAGCAGCAGGGTGAAGTTCTGCTTGTCCTCCGGACGATGGCTGATGCCGGGCCCCGGATGGGCGGGGTACTCCCAATCGATGTCCAACCCATCCAGATCGTGCTTGCGCACCAGCGCCAGCGCGGTGTCGGCGAAACGCGCGCGCGAGGCGTCGGTGAGCGCGGCTTCGGAAAAATTCCCGGCGCCCCAGCCGCCGATCGACAGCAACACCTTCAGGTCCGGATTGACCTTGCGCAAAGCCACCAAACCCGTCAGCGAACGAGCAGCGGTCTCCTGCGGCAGGAAAACCTCATGCGCCGGGTTGACCTGCGCGAATGCGAAGTTGATGACGTCTAGCTTGTCCGCGCTGATCTTCGGCAATGCGGGGCCATCGGCGACATAGCCGATGATGCGGTAGTCGCGCACCGTGTCTTTCGCATACGCGGGACCATGGACGAACGCCGCAGCCAAAGCCAGGCTTGTCGCCAAGCGGATGATGCATCTGTGCAACACTTCCATTCTCGTATGCCTGCGCGGATCGCAAAGAACAAACTATAACGGCGCGGTGTCCGGCATGGAGCAAAGACATCGCATGGCCGTCCGGCAAGCGCGGGACAAAACCTGTTCGAATGACTGTCGCTACGGATGTCCGATCAGGAACTCGGCGGATCGCGCGGGGGAAAGCGCAGGATCACGCCGCGCGATCCTTCGTCCTGGGGCCGCACCCACAGCACCGGCACTTCGCGCGGTGCGGGCGGTTCCAGTTCGTCGTCCAGCGGCGCGAGGTTTTCTTCCTCGTCTTCCCAGCTGTAGCGCTTGCGCGGCAAAGCGGGATCCAACTTGCGGAACAGCAGCGCGGCCAGCAGGCCGCCCACCGCGCCGCCCAGGTGCGACTGCCAGGACACACCGGGTTCGTGCGGCAACACGGTCAGCAACATGCCGCCGTAGAACAGGAACGCGATCATGCCGGTGGCGATGGCGGGCCGGTCGCGGCGCAGCACGCCCAGGCCGAAGATCAGGAACATCAATCCATGGGTCACGCCGCTGGCGCCGAGGTGGCGCGACCCGGCATCGCCCAGCAACCACGCGCCGAGTCCCGATCCGATCCACAGCAACGGCAACGACCACAAAGTGGCGCGCGGATACACGCTGCCGGCCAGCGTGCCCAGCATCAGCAGGGCCACGCCGTTGGCGGCGATATGCTCCACCGACCCGTGCAGGAGCGGTGCGGTGAGCACGCCGAGCAGGCCTTGCGCGCTATGCGGCGCAACGGCGAACGGCGCCCAGTCGAAACTGCCCTGCGCCGAATACACCAGGATCAGCGTCAGCACGAAGGCCAGGCTGATGTTCAGGGCACGGATCAGGCGGCGGCGGTCGGTCTTGCCTTGCCGTTCGGCGTCGTAACGCGGGTCGTCGGGGTGATGCGGGTCCATGGGACTTGGATGGCGGCGGGTTGAGGGAATGCAAGGGTGGGCGGAGCCGGGATGGTGAATCCCGTGGCCTTCGCGCGCAGGAAAAGTGTGAATGGGCCACCTCTCCCCTCGTGGGAGAGGTCGACGCGCTTGCGCGGCGGGAGAGGGGCGAGCGGAGCCGGCGCGCTTAGCTCGATGAGGTTTTTCAACAATCCAAAAGCCGCTTGTTGAGCAAAGCCGGGGGCCGAAGTTTTCCTCTCCGCTCGCCCCGCATCCGCCCTACGGGCACCCCGTATCAAGTACGGGGCAGGCTCTTCTCCCACAAGGGGAGAAGGGGGCTCTGCCAAGGTCGGAGATAGTCTCAGCCGGTAGAATGCACGCATGAATACCCCACTCCCCACCGTTCACCTAAAAAACGCCTGGCGTTCCAGCCACCCTTGGATCTTCCAGAAACTGGTGGCCAAGCCCGAACAGAAACCCAAACCCGGCAACATCGTCGATGTGATCGGCGTGGAAGGCGAATGGATCGGCCGCGGTTTCTACAACGGCCACTCGCGTATCGCCGTACGCATCCTGGAAACCGATCCCGACATCGCCGTCGATGCCGGCTGGTTCTCGCGCAAGATCGCCGAAGCGGTTTCCCTGCGGCGCGACATACTGAAGCTGGACGAAGTCTCCAACGCCTGGCGCGTGGTGCATGCCGAAGGCGACGGGCTGTCCGGCCTGGTGGTGGATCGTTACGACGATCTTCTCGTGGTCGAGTTCTTCAGCGCGGGCATGTTCCGCCACCGCGAGTGGATCTACGAGGCGTTGAAGGAACAGTTTCCCGGCGCGCGTTTCTACAGCTTCGCCGAAGAACACGTGCAGAAGCAGGAAAGCTTCGATTTCCGCGGCACCGAACCGCCAGCGCCGGCCATCATCAGCGAATACGGCGTGCGTTTCCGCGCCGACCCGGCCGGCGCGCACAAGACCGGCTTCTTCGCCGACCAGCGCGAAAACCGGCAGTGGCTTTCGCAGCAGGTCGCCGGCAAGCGGGTGCTGGATCTGTGCTGCAACACCGGCGGTTTCGGCGTGTACGCCAAGGTGCGCGGCGCCGAGGAAGTGGTGGGCGTGGACATCGACGAGGACGTGATTTCCATCGCCAAGGGCAACGCCAAGCTCAACGATGTGAAATTGAAGTTCGTGCAGGCCGACATCTTCCCGTGGCTGCGCGATGCGGGCAACGCGAAGGATCTGTACGACGTGGTGATCCTGGACCCGGCCAAGATGACCCGCGACCGCGAACAGGTGATCGCGGCGCTGAAGAAATACCTGGACATGAACAAGCTGGCGCTGGGCGTGGTGAAGCCGGGCGGATTGTTCGCTACCTTCTCCTGCACCGGACTGGTCAGCGAGCAGGAGTTCCTGGACATGCTGCGCCGCGCCGCTTATTTCTCAGGCCGCACCATCCAGATCCTGAAAGTCTCGGGCGCCGGCGCCGACCATCCGTTCATGGCGCATGCGCAGGAGTCGCGGTATCTGAAGGCGGTGTTCTGCCGGGTGTTCTGATGCTCTTGCCCCCTTTGCAAAAGGGGGCTGGCAGTCGCGTAGCGGCTGACGGGGGATTTGCTCTTGCTCTTGCTTTTCCGAGTCAAAGCAAGAGCAAGAGCAAATCCCCCTCAATCCCCCTTTTTCAAAGGGGGAGGTAAACGGCTCCTCTTCTTCAAAGGGAGAGACGAGAGGTTAGGCATCCCCGCCCTTGGCCAGCAGACTCGCACGCCGGCCATAAGCCAGGTAAGCCACCAGCCCGACCGCATTCCAGATCAGGAAATACAGCTGCGTGCGTTGCGGCAGGCTCCAGAACAGGTACAGGCAGCCGAAGATCGCGATAGGTCCCACCACCCACGCCAGCGGCGTGCGGAACACGCGCTTGCGCGAAGGGTCGCGCTTGCGCAGCACCAGCAGGCACACCGACACCGCGATGAAGGCGGCCAGGGTGCCGGCGTTGGCCAGCGCGGCTATTTCGTCCAGGCGCGCCACGCCGGCCAGCGCGGCCACCAAAATCGCGGTGAACAGCGTGGTGGCGATGGGCGTGCCGGTGCGCTTGTTGACCTTGGACAAGCCGCGCGGCAGCAGGCCGTCGCGGGACATCACGAAGAAGATGCGGCTCTGGCCGTACAGGAACGCCAGCAGTACCGTCGGCAGCGCGATCACCGCCGCGAGACCAATGATCGTGGCTGCGTTGCCCTGTTTGAGTTCCCGCAGGATCAATGCCAGAGGCTCAGGGCTGTTGCCGAATACGGCGTAGCTCAAAGCTCCAACCGCGGCCAGCGCAACGATCATGTAGATCAGCGTGCAACCAACCATTGAGCCAATGATGCCGATGGAAAGGTCACGCTCCGGGTTCTTGGTTTCCTCGGCGGCGGTGGAGATCGCATCGAATCCGTAGAAGGCGAAGAAGATGATCGCCGCCGCAGCCATCACGCCGCGCTCAACCCCGTCTGCGCCCATCGATTTGGAGAAACCGAACGGCATGAACGGCTCCAGCCGGATAGCGTCGAAATGGGGAAGAGCGATCGCGACGAAAATCGCCAGCGCTATCACTTTCACCACCACCAGCGCCGCGTTCAATGTGGCGCTTTCGCGCGTGCCAGCCATCAGCATGCCGGCGACCACGAATACGATACCCACCGCCGGAATGTTGATGAAACCTCCCGCATGCGGGCCTGCCGTCGCCCAGAGCGGCAGGTCGATGCCGATTCCTTTGAGAATCCCGACCATGTAGCCCGACCACCCGACCGCCACCGTACTCACCACCAGCGAATATTCCAGGATCAGGCTCCAGCCCACGATCCAGGCCAGGGTTTCGCCCAGCACGATGTAGCTGTAGGTATAGGCGCTGCCGGCGGCCGGCATCATGGTGGCCATCTCCGCGTAGGCCAGCGCCGCGCAGGCGCAGACGATGCCGGCGATGGCGAAGGACAAAAGCACCGCCGGTCCCGCCAGGTTGGCGCCGACGCCGATCAGGGTGTAGATGCCGGTGCCGACAATGGCGCCGATGCCCAGCGCGATCAGGTGCGGCCAGCTCAGGCTGGGAACCAGCCGCCGGCCTTCTTCGTGCACGGTCACCTGGTCGATGGATTTGCGCCTGAGCCAAGTCTGCATGCGAGCCCCTGAGTTTGTTTCTGGAAAAGGTGGCACATAGTGGCGCATCGACCGCGCCGATGCGATATGCGCTGCGGCGATCAGCCGCCGGGCGGCAGATAGGGGCCCTTGGTTTCGCCCCAGCCCCAGCGCGGCATCGGCGCGTTTTCGTCCGCCTCCGCGCCGTCCTGGGAGTTGATCACCGCCAGCCGCGATCCCCATTCCAGATAGCCGACCAGTGCCGAGCGGAACTCCGGATCGTCCGGCAGCCCCAGTTCGTCGGCGGTATCCAGCAACAACGCCACCCATTCGCGCCGCTGGGCCTGGCTCAGATGACGGTTGAGGTGCTGGCGGATCATGTGCGGGTGACCGCCATGAGCGGCCGAGTACTCCGCCGGCCCGCCCAGCACTTCGGCCAGGAACGCGGCGACATGCTGTGGGTGTTCGCTGTCCATGTGCGCGAAGATCGGCGCCAGGATTTCGTTGTCGTGCACGCGTTGGTAGAAGCGCGCGGTCAGGCGGTTGAGGGCGTCGCTGCCGCCGGCCCATTGGTAGAGGGTGGGAATAGGGTTGGTCATACGCAGGTCTCAGAGCCTGTTGGCGATTTCATGGTGCGTTGCTGCTGTTGCTGTTGCTGTTGCTGTTGCCGTTGCCGTTGCCGTTGCCGTTGCTGCTGTTGCTGCTGCCGTTGCTTTGCCCCCTTTTGCAAAGGGGGCCTACGGGGGATTTGCTCTTGATCTTGATCTTGATCTTGCTTTTGTCTGTTGCTCCTAGAAGCAACATCAAGATCAAGAGCAAATCCCCCTCAATCCCCCTTTTGCAAAGGGGGAGGTCCGGATGAGTGGCGCGCCCCGAGCCAGAATCGGCGCCCATGTCGTCGGTGTCCAGCTGGCGATGTCGCAGCGCCGCCCTTCACCGCAGGCGGTCAGGCGGCGGTGGAGCGATTGAACAGGCTCTGCACGCTCGGTTTGCCCAGCACCATGAACGTCGCCACGCCGAGCGCCGTGCCGAAGGGAATCGACAGACAGGTAATGCCGGCGATCACCTGGCAGAAGGTCCGCGACCGGCGTTGCCTGAGGTATTTGCCGGTGAGGAACTTGGCGATCGCCATGCCTGCGCCGAACAGGAAGAACAGCCCGCCGAAGATGCCGAACATCCAGCCCATCATGTGCGGCGGCATGGCATCGGCATGCTGGCCGGTCTTCGCCGCGGATGAAATGACCGCGCCCATCATCACGCCCATGAACATGTACATCAGGCCGAACAGGGAAAAGAACCCGCTGACGCCGGCCGAAATGTAGTAGCCGATGGAAAGCAGGCGCAGGTGTTCTTCGTCGAGGATCGATTGCTTGAAGGCGAGGTCGGTCACGGGTGCCGCTCCTTGGGTGATGGCTGGATGGTATCCGGCTTGTGGAGTTCCGTGTCAGCTCGGCGTTTCGTTGGTCACGTTGTACGCGCTGCCCTTCTGCGGATCTATCGGCCGGATCTCGTAGAACAGGCCGTATTGCATGCACGGATTCTGCGCGGCCAGTTGCGCGGCTTCTTCCAGGCTGTGCGCCAGGATGAACCAGTAGCCGCCCACGACTTCCTTGGATTCACCGAAAGGTCCGTCGGTCACCACGCCCTTTTTCTTCGAAACCGTCGCGCCGGGCGTATCCAGGCGCTGGCCGGTCTTCATTTTTCCTTCGGCGATCATGCGTTCCAGCCAGTCGTAAAACTCGTCGATGGCCACCTGGATGTCGGCGGGCGCGGCGTCCTTGTCCCATTGGCCGCGGGAGAGGATCAGGTATTCGGAAGGCGCCTGGTCGGTCATGATGGTTTCCAAAGTGGTGGAAGGATCGTAGACGGCAAAGCGTATCGAAACCTGCGGGCGCCCGGCTGTGCCAAGACGGGCGATTGCCCGCCCTAGGGCAGACCAATAGGCAGCCCGTTCAAAAGCTAATCCCAGAGGTTCGCGTTTTTGGGAAAACCGGGCCGCTGGACGCGTACTACGCAGAACCGTTGCCCAGTTGGGGCCTGCATCACCACCCACCGCTCCAAACGGTCGACGACGCTGGCGCCCAGTTTTTCCAGGCGAGCCACTTCGGCGGGAATGTCGTCGGTTTCGATGTCGATGTGCACCCTGCTTTCATGCTCGACGCGCTGGATCTGCACGATGGGTTCGTCGGGCGGGGTTTCCAGCATGCGGTAGTTGCCGCGGGTGCCGGGGTGGTCGGGATCCATCGCGCGGCCCAATGCACCGGCCCAGAAGCCGGCGGCCTGATCGACATCGGGCGTGTTGCAATCGATCAGCAGGGCGCAGAGTCGGGAGTGGTGCATGGGCTTACCTGCAGGTTTGGATATCGAGGCCAATAACGTAGCCCGCGAAGAGCGCCGCGAGACCCGGGACGCGGGGTCTAGCGATCAGATGCCGCGTGACCGTTCGCGGCAAATCAACTGTGAGGTCTCACGGCTCAACCCCTGAGACCGACCCCGCTACACTGTCCCCATGGATACCAACACCCTCCTGCTGATCCTCCTCGTCCTGGCCGCAGTCGCCGTCGTCCTGCTGGTCGTCCTGCTCCTGCGCCGCCCCGAGCAGCGCCTGGAGCTGGCCCTGCGCGAGGAACAGCGCAGCGGGCGTAGCGAGTTGCGGGAACAGCTGGACAGCCTGTCCAGGCAGCAGGAAACCCGGATCGAAGGCTTCGGACGCAACCTGACCGAGCTGAGCACCCGTACCGACCAGCGCCTGGACCTGCTGCGCGAAGCCCTGGGCGAAGACGCCCGCAAGGGCCGGCTGGAAAGCAGCGAACAGCAGCAGCGTTTCAGCGACACCCTCAGCCAGCGCCTCAACGAACTGACCCAGCGCAACGAACTGCGCATCGGCGAACTGCGCGCCACCCTGGAATCGCGGCTCAAGGAACTGCAGGCCGACAACACCGCCAAACTCGAACAGATGCGCCAGACCGTGGACGAAAAACTGCACGCCACCCTGGAAACCCGCCTGACCGAAAGCTTCGGCAACGTCACCGCCATGCTGGCACAGGTGCACCAGGGCCTGGGCGACATGAACAAACTTGCCGCCGACGTCGGCGGACTGCAGCGCGTGCTCAACAACGTCAAGTCGCGCGGCGTGTTCGGCGAAGTGCAGTTGGCCGGATTACTGGAGCAGGTATTCGCACCCGACCAGTACGCGGCCAATGTCGCCACCGTGCCCGGCAGCAGCGAGCGCGTGGAATTCGCCGTGCGCTTCCCCGGCTCTTCCGCCGACTCGGTGGTGTGGCTGCCGATCGACGCCAAATTCCCGCGCGAGGATTACGAGCGCCTGCTCGACGCCCAGGAAAAAGCCGACGCCGATGGCGCGCGCGCCGCGGGCGATGCGCTGGAACGCCGCGTGCGCCTGGAAGCGGCACGCATCCGCGACAAATACGTTTCCCCGCCCAGCACCACCGAATTCGCCATCCTGTTCCTGCCCACCGAAGGCCTGTACGCCGAAGTGCTGCGCCGCCCCGGCCTGGTCGATGCATTGCAGCGCGACCAGCGCATCGCCGTCGCCGGCCCCACCACCTTGCTCGCCCTGATGACCAGCTTCCACATGGGTTTCCGCACCCTGGCCATCGAAAAGCGTTCCAGCGAAGTGTGGAAGACCCTGGGCGCGGTGAAGACCGAATTCTCCAAGTTCGGCGACGTGCTGGACTCGGTGAAGAGCAAACTGGACCAGGCCAGCACCCAGATCGAAAAGACCGGCGTGCGCACGCGGGCCATCGAGCGCAGGTTGCGCGAGGTGGAGTCGCTGCCTAGCGAGGGGGAGCCGGGGTTGCTGGGAGATGTGGCCGCCAGTGACGAGGCGGAGTAGCTCGATTTTCCACCTCTCCCCTTGTGGGAGAGGTCGACGCGCTTGCGCGGCGGGAGAGGGGAAGAGCGAAGCAGGAAAGCTTCAGATCATTGGGTTCGATCAACAATCCAGAGCCGCTTGTTGGGGGTTTGCTGAAGATTGAGGCTTTCATTCTTCGTTCGCCCCTCTTCCGCCCTGCGGGCACCTTCTCCCACAAGGGGAGAAGGGAATCAGCCACGTTCCCCCGCAAGGGGAGAAGGGAACAACAGCCTCAACCGCCCGGCGTCGGCACGATCGCCGGCATCGCGTCCATCGGTACGGTGGGGTTGTCTTCTTCTTCCAGCAGGTAATCGGGCAGATTCTCGTCGTCCGACTTCTTGCGGTCCTCGCCAATCTGGTAGTTGCGGCGCTGCAGCCACGAATCGCGGAACAACGCGTACTCGTCAACTGCGCCTTCGCGCAAGGAATCGATCGACAACAGCTGCGCGCGCACGTCGACCAGCTGCAGCCCCTGCAGGAAGAAGCGGGTCTTGTCGCTTTCCACCTGGCGGATCGGCGACAGCGGCGCGTCGCCGACCAGGCCGAACACATCGCGCACCGTGCGCGGACCGAACAGCGGCAGCTCCACGTAGCGCGAGCGCTTCCAGCCCCACACGCCCAGGGTCTGGCCGAAATCCTCGTTCTTGCGCGGCAGCTTGGCGTCGCTGGCCGGATCGAAGATGCCGCCGATGCCCAGCGTCGAATTCAACAGGAAACGGCCCAGCGACTGTCCGGCCTGCTTGGGCTTGCCCTGCAGCAGACTGTTGAGCGCGGTGATGGGCTCGCCCAGGTTGCTGAAGAAATTGCTGACGCCCAGCCGCACCGGACGCGGCACCACCTTCACGTAGCCGCGCGCCAGCGGCCGCGCGATGGTGCGGTCCACCGCGTTGTTGAAGGTGTGCACCTTGCGGTTGAGTTTTTCCCACGGATCGTACGACTTGGGCATTTCCACGCCGGGCGGCAGGGTGGGGTCGGCGACCGGGTTGTATTCATCCTGGCCGTAGATGGCGGCGAAGTCGTCTTCGGCGGCGGTCTCAGCGCCGGCGGTAGTCGTGGCGGGCGCCGCCGGAAGTCCGCTGGCGTCGGTCACGGCCACGGCGCCGGCATCGGCTTGATCGGCCGCCGGCGCTTGGACCGGTGGGGCCTCCGGAGCCTGGCCAACCACGAGGGTCTCGGCCGGAGGCGGCGCGGAGGCGGTGGGCTTGGTCGATGCGCAGGCCGAAGCCAGCGCAGCGACAACAACGACGACAGCGATGCGTAACAGGTTCATCCCGTTTCCTGGGTATTACGGCGTGGGGGTGCCGGGGAAATCCAGCCCGGACGTCAATCGATAAGCGGTGCGCAGTTCGGACAGGCCTGCGGGCTCGCCTTCTATGTGCGGAGCCGCGCCTGCCGCGCGCAAGCGCGCGGCCAGTTCGGCCAACAATGCCAGCCCGGCGCTGTCCACGGAAGTGACTTTGGTCAGGACAATGCGTTGCGCGCCCGCCAGCATTTTGCTGGCCGAGGGCCACAAAGCGGCGGCCGCGGCGCGGTCCAGCGCGCCGGCGAAAACCAGGGCGTCGCCGACGCGCTCGGCGCTGGCGTCAGTTGCTGCCATTGGCCTGCAGCTTGCCGGCGCGCAGGTCGGCGGCGACCTGGGCGATGGATTTCTGCCGCAGCGGGGCGTCGAACTGGTTCTTGAAGGTCTGCACGTAGGAAATGCCTTCGATCATCACGTCGAACGCTTTCCATTGGCCGCCGACGTTGCGGATCAGGTAGTCCACCGGAATCGGGTCGCCGCCGTCGCGCAGCATCTCGCTGGAGACCTTGACCCCGCGGTTGCCGGGCAGCGGCGATTCGGACTTGATGCGCACGCGCAGCTTGGTGTTGAAGTCCAGCAGCGAGGTGCCGTAGCGGGCCGTCAGGTTGTCGGCCAGGGCGTCGGCGAACAGCTTCACATCGGCGTCGGATGCGCCGCGGCCATGCACGCCCAGCACCAGGCGGGCAGCGTAGTCGCGGTCGAACATGCGGTTGAATTCGGTGGTGATGAACTGCTTGAGCGCGGGCGGGCTCTTGCGGAATTCGGCACGGCGCTGCTCCAGCGTGGTCAGGATGCGCGTGCTGCTGTCCAGCACCACTTTGCTGGCGCTGCCCTGGGCTGCGGGCGCGGCGGCGGCCGCTTTGGCGGTTTGGGCGCCGGCCAGCAAGGGAGCGCCGGCCAGCAGCGCGGAGGCGATGACGAGAGAGAGCAGGGACTTCTTCATTTGGCGGGTTCCTCGGTGGGCGGGGTAGCGGCGGGCGGGGCGCTGGCGTCGGTGCTGCTTGCATCGCCGGAGCCGGCCGGCTTGCCGCCGCCGCTGAACATGTATTTGCCGACCAGCTGCAGCAGGTCGACCGCGGGTTGGGTGTAGGCGATCTCTTCGCCGGGCTTCAGGACTTCCGGGTCGCCGCCGGGAGAGAGGCCAATGTAGTTCTCGCCCAACAAACCGCTGGTGAAGATGCCGGCCGAGGTATCGGCGGGCAGGTCCTTGTATTCATTATTGATGTCGAGGGTGACCACCGAATCGAACTTCACCGGGTCCAGCGCGATCTTCGACACCTGGCCGATGACCACGCCGCCGATCTTCACCGGCGCCTGCGGACGCAGCTGGCCCAGGTTGGTGAAGCGCGCGGTCAGCTCGTAGCTGCTGCTGCCGAAGCCGAACTTCTTGTTGGTCGAAGCAATCGCCAGCACCAGCAGCGAAGCCAGCGCCAGGACAAGGAAGGCGCCGACGGCGAATTCTAGACGGGGTCCACGGACGGCCATGGCATCAACTCCTGAACAACAAGGCGGAAAGAACGAAATTGAACATCAGCACCAGCAGCGAGGCGTTCACCACCGCGCGGGTGGTGGCCACCGAAGTGCCTTCGATGGTGGGCTCGGCATGGAAGCCTTCGTAGGCGGCAACCAGGGCGCAGGTGCCGCCGAACACGGCCGACTTCAACAGGGCTACGCCGAAGTCGTCCCAGAAATCGACGCTGTTGCTCAGCGCCGACCAGAACACGCCGTTGTCCAGTCCCAGTACGTGCACCGCTTCCAGGTAGCTGGCGCTGATGGCCAGGCTGCAGAAGAAGCCGGTCAGCAGCGGCACGGTCAGCACCGCGGCCCAGAAGCGCGGGGCCACGGCCTTGGCCACCGGGTCGATGGCCATCAGCTCCAGTGCCTTGATCTGGTCGGTGGCGCGCATCAGGCCCAGCTCGGCGGCGATCGAGGAGCCAGCGCGCCCGATGAACAGCAGGGCGGTCAGCACCGGGCCCAGTTCGCGGTACAGGGACAGCCCCAACAGCGTGGACAGGGCGTCGGAAGCGCCGAAAGTGGTCAGCGTGCGGTAGCCCTGCAGGGTCAGCACCAGGCCCACGAAGGCGCCGCCCACGGCGATGATCGGCAGCGAACGCGCGCCTATTTTGTATATTTCGCGGGTAAGTTCGGCGAAAAAGTCCTTGGTCGGCTTCGAGGACCGGAGCACCGACAGGGTGAACAGGCCGGCGCGGCCGACGGAGCGGATGGAGGCGGCAAGGGGCATCAGTGCACCGTCCCGATCATCTGAACAGGCAGGCGCCCGGAACAGCCCCCTTTGAAAAAGGGGGCGACAAGACGCGACAGCGGCTTGTGGGGGATTTGCTCTTCGCGCGAAAAGCAAATCCCCCGTCGCCCGCTTCGCGGCCGCCCGCCCCCTTTTTCAAAGGGGGCAAACCCCAGCGCGTCGCAGCGATGGAATTTCGACTTGTTCATGCCGCCTCCGTCCGTGGTGTCGCATCGAAGCCGATCGGCCCGTCCGGCTGCCCGCGCAGGAACTGCTGCACCAGCGGATCGGTGGTGGCTTCCAGTTCCGCCGGGGTGCCGGAGAACACGATGCCGCCGTTGGCGATCACCACCGCCTGATCGGCGATGGGCAGGGTTTCGTGCACATGGTGGCTGACGATGATGCTGGTCAGGCCCAGGGTGTCGTTGAGGCGCTGGATCAGGCTCATGATCACGCCGCTGGCTATCGGGTCCAGCCCGGTCAGGGGTTCGTCGTAGAGCATCAGCGGCGGGTCCAGCGCCAGTGCGCGTGCCAGCGCCACGCGCCGGGCCATGCCGCCGGAGAGTTCGCGCGGGTAGGCGTCGGCCGCCGCCCGCAGGCCCACGGCGTTGAGTTTGAAGGCGACCACGCGCTCGATCAGCGCCGCCGGCAATCGGGTGTGGGTACGCAGGGGCAGGGCGATGTTTTCGCCCACGCTCAGATCGGTCAGCAGGCCGTTGCCCTGCAGCAGCACGCCGATGCCCTTGCGCATTTCCAGCAGGTGGCGGGTGCCGCGGGGCACCGGCTTGCCGAACACCTCCACCGTGCCCGCCGCAGGCGGCAGCTCGCCGGTCAGCGCCGCCAGCAAGGTGGATTTTCCGCTGCCCGACGGACCCAGCACCGCAGTGATGCTGCCGCGCGGCACCGACAGGTCGATGTCGCGCAGGATGGTGCGCCCGCCCCGGTCTAGCCGGGTGTTGGACAGGCGCACTGCGGGCGAATCGGGGGAGGTCATCGGCACGGGCAACTCCGGAACAGCCGTGAAGCATCAGGGTAGATGGCTGAACAATAGTGCACTGTCCAGTTTCATTTTTTGCATTTTTTGCCGTGCAGGCAATGGCAGGCCGGGCGCCGCCGCACCCGGCGCGCAGGCATGGTCGCGGCAGATGCGACCGCTCTACGGCAAGATGACGGCATGCCCGAACGCCCGCAGGCCGATTTCCGCCTTTACCCTTCCAACGATCTGGACGTGCTGGCCGGCGTGCTGGGCGAGCTGTTGCGCGCGCCCGGCGATGGCGACTGGTGGCGCGAGGAATGGGTGCTGGTGCCGCAGTTCTCCATGCGCCGCTGGCTGCAGCAGTCGCTGGCCGAGCGGCTGGGCATCTGCACCAACGTGCGTTTCGTGACCCCGGGCGAGTTCGTCGAGCATGCGCTGGAGGCCAACCTGGGCGCCGCGCCGCCCGCCGACCGGCTGATGCCCGAAGTCCTGCGCTGGCATCTGCTGCGCGAGCTGGAAACGAACCCGCCCCGGGAATTCGCAGGCTTCCTTTCTGGCGTGGACCCCAGACGCAGCTGGTCGCTGGCCGTTTCGCTGGCCGATACTTTCGAGAAATACCAGGCGTGGCGCCGCGAGGATCTGCTGGGTTGGGAACGCCGTGCGCCGCGCGATGATGCGCAGGCGCAACTGTGGAAAAAAATCGGCAGTGGGCGCGCACACCGTGCGCGCCGCATCGGCGAGTATCTGCAACGGTTCGGCGGCCAGGGTGGCCAAGCGCCCGCCGGATTGCCGGCAAGGCTGTTCGTGTTCGCCTGCCAGAACATCTCGCCCGACGTGCTGCAGGTCGTCGCCAGCCAGGCGCGCGCGGGCCTTCAGCATTTCTTCCTGCATACGCCGTCGCGCGCCTATTGGGGCGACTTGAACCGATGGGCAGCCGACTACCGTCCCGACCAGGACGACCGCTTCGGCGGCGAGAATCCTCTGCTGGCCGCGTGGGGCCAGGCCGGCCGCGATTTCATCGCCGCCCTGGGCGGCGGAGAAACCGTGCGCGCCCGTTTCGAAACGCCCGCCTTCACCCAGCCGCTTGCCTACACGCTGCTCGGCCGCCTGCAGCAGGATGTGTTGGAAAACAGGGCGCCGCTCGCCGATGCCGCCGCCGGCGAGTCCTGGCCCCGCCAGCGCGTCGATACCGCCGACGTCAGCCTGCAATTCCACGCCTGCCATACCCGCCTGCGCGAAGTGCAGGTGATGCACGATCAGCTGCGCGCCCTGCTGGAAGAAAAAGCCTCGCCCGGCCGCGAGCGCATCGACCCGCGCGATATCGCCGTGCTGATGCCGGACGTGGACGCCTACGCGCCGCATGTGGAAGCCGTGTTCGGCGGCGCGCTGGGAACCCCGCGCGAAATTCCCTACACCATCGCCGATACCAGTCCGCTGGCCAGCGCGGCGATCGCCGAAGCCTTCCTGCGCCTGCTCAGACTGCCGATGCAGCCGCTGACGCTGACCGACGTGATCGACCTGCTGGCGGTGCCGGCGCTGGCCGAACGCTTCGACGTGGACGACGCCGACCGCGCGCGCCTGCAGGACTGGCTGCAGGCCAGCGGCGCGCGCTGGGGCCTGGATGGCGCCGACCGCGAACGCCACAACGCCAGTGGGGAAAGCGCCTACACCTTCGAATTCGCACTGGATCGCTTGCTGCTGGGCATGGCCAGCGGCGCGGACGACATGATCGCCGGCGTCGCGCCGTGGCCGGAACTGGAAGGGCAGTCCACGCAATCGCTGGATGCGCTGGTGCGGCTGCTGGCCGCATTGCGCAGCTTCGGCACGCGCCTGCAGGGGCCGCATGCACCGGGCGAATGGTCCGAACTGCTGGCGGAGATGATCGCCGCGCTATTCGCCGCCGAGCCGCGCGATCCTTCCGAGCGCGCGGTGCTGGAGCGCCTGCACCAGGCGGTGGCCGACTTCGCCGATAGCGCGCACCTGGCCGCGTTCGAGCAACCGGTGGCGCACAGCGTCGCCCTGGATCACTTCCAGGCCGAACTGGCCAGCAGCGATGCGCGCGCGCCGTTCCTGTCCGGCGGGGTGTGCTTCGGCAAGATGGTGCCGATGCGCTTGATCCCGTTCCGCGTGATCTGCCTGTTGGGCATGGAGGAAGCGGCGTTCCCCGCACGCGACGGGCGCGATCCGGTCAACCGCATCAACCAGGCGCTGGACAGCGCGCAGCGCCGCGTCGGCGATCCTTCACGGCGGGATGCGGACCGTTATCTGTTCCTGCAGCTGTTCTCGTCCGCCAGCCGTGTTTTCTACCTCAGCTGGATAGGCATGGACGCGCGCGACGGCAGCAAGCGCGAACCTTCGATGCTGGTTTCCGAGCTTCTCGACGTTGCGGCGCGTTATCACCAGGGCGAAGCCGGGCAAGCCGATGGGGAACCGGTACGCGAGCGATTGATCGTGCGGCATGCATTGCAGCCGTTCTCGCCTGCGGCGTTCGGTGCGGCGTTGCCGGAGGAAAGGCAGGGCGATGCGCGCCGTTTCAGCTACGACGCGCGCTGGCATCCGGCGGCGGATGCGGCCATCGGCAGCGACGAGCGCGAAGTCTTCGCGCCCGCGCGCCCGCTTCGCCAGCAAGAACCGGAAACCATCGTCTCGCTCGCGCAGCTGCGCGGTGCGCTGATGCGGCCGCACGAGTTCTATTTGCAGCAAGGCGTGGGTCTGCGCCTGCCGGAAGAAGAAGCGGCGCTGGAAGAACACGAGCCGTTCGGCACGCCAGACGCGCTGGCGCGGTACGGTTTGCGCCAGCGCGTTTTCGACACCTGGTGCGAATCGGGCCAGGCGCCGGATCTGCAATCGCTGCAATCGCAACTGCTCGCGCGTGGCCTGCTTGCGCCGGGCGCCGATGGGATGGCGGTGCTGCAAGGGGTGATCGAGGAAGTGGCGCCGTTCGCCGAAGCTGCGGTGCAGGCCGGCTTCGCAGGCCCCAGCGAGTCGATGCCGTTCGAGTTGCCGCTACCGCAAGGCATGCTGATGGGCGCGCTGGATCGCATCTATCCGCAAGGCGTGCATTCGCAAGGCGTGCGTTTGCAAGGTGTGTTCCGCGCCGTGCTCAATCCCAATGGGCGGCATGGCGGCCACGCGTTGAGGCATGGGCTCGACTGGCTGGTCGCTTCCGTGCACGGACTGCCGCTGTACGAACTGTCCGCAGAAAAGAAAGGCGCGACGCCGCAGATATTGGTGCGGGCTCCCTTGCCGCCGGATGACGCGCGCCGGGCATTGTCTTCGCTGCAGGCATTGCGTGGTTACGGCATGGGGCGGCCTTTGTGCTTCCTTCCCAAGAGCGGTTATGCCTGGTGGCTGACCGCGCAGGTCGATCCCGGCAAGGCGTTGGCCGAAGCGCAGAAAGTGTGGGGCGGTGGCGACGACGACTTCGGCGGGCCGGGCGAAGCGCAGGCCGCGACCCTCCTGGCCCTGCGTGGACGCGATCCTTTCCTGGATGGCGATGCGGATTCCCTCGATGCGTTCGAACTGCTGTCGCATCTGATCTTCAGCGCGGTCGAGCGCGGCGAAGCCTTCGACGCGAAAGCTCTGACAGGAGCGAGGCTGTCATGAGCGACGCGGTCTTCGACATCGACCTGCACCAGCGCAACCTGATCGAAGCCAGCGCCGGTACCGGCAAGACCTACGCGCTGGCCGGCCTGTTCGCGCGCGCGGTGATCGCCGAGCGGTTGCGGGTGCCGCAGATCCTGGCGGTGACCTATACCGTCGCCGCCACCCAGGAACTGCACGAACGCGTGCGCCTGCGTCTGCAGCAGGCGCTCGATCTCGCCCATGCCTGGCGCGAGGGCGACGGCGAAACCCAGGAAGGCGACGCTGCGGAGACGGCGATGCTCCGCCGCTTGCTCCATCGGTCGCTCACGGCCGAACCGCGCGAATCGTTGCCCGCGCTGCGCCAGCGGCTTGCGCGCGCGCTGCGCGAAATGGACCTGGCGGCCATCGCCACCATCCACGGCTTCTGCCAGCGCGTGCTGCGCGAGCATGCGCTGGACACGCGGCAACCGCTGATCGCTTCGGAACTGGAAACCGGCAGCGCCGCGCATCGCGAAAAACTGGCGGCGGATCTGTGGCGCGCCTTCTCGCGGGACCAGGAAGGCGCGGCTTTCCTGCGCCGCCGGTTCGGACGCCTGGAAGATCTGGCCCGGCGCCTGCGCTATCTACTCGCGCCCGAGCCGCTGCTTCCGCCCGCCCCGCAGGCGTTGGCCGACCCGCGGCCGCAACTCATGCAAGCATGGGCACAGGTCTGCCACCTGTTCACCCTGCACGGAGAATCGGCCTGCGGGAAAATCGACGAAGCCATCGCCGACTCCGTGCTCAATGCCAGCCAGTACAAGGCCGAGCATGCTTCTTCGCTGCGGCGCTGGCTGCAATCCGTTACGCGCTCGCCGTCGCCCCCGCTCGAGCTGCATCCCAAGTTGCACAAGTTCATCCCCGCCGCACTCGAGAAAGGCACGCTCAAGGCCAAGGCCGGACGCACTCCGCAATCGCCCTTGTTCGATGGCTTCCAGCCGCTGGTCGATGCGGTGGCTGCCGTCGAGCTTTGGCGCGAGGCGCACGACTTGCAGCAGCTGCATTCGCTTCGGGACGAGGCGGTGCGGCGCGAGCGCGCTCGCAAGCAGGCTTTCAACGTACGCGACTACGACGACCTGATCGGAGAATTGCACGAGGCGGTGGCCAACGACCCGGGAACGCTGGCCGGCGCATTGCGCAAACAGTTCCCCTGCGTGCTGGTCGACGAATTCCAGGACACCGACGCACGCCAGTGGGAAATCTTCTCGCGGCTGTTCGGCGAGGGAAGCCTGATCCTGGTCGGCGATCCCAAGCAGGCGATCTACCGCTTCCGTGGCGGCGACGTGAACACCTACGTGAAAGCGGCGGACACCGCACAGCGCGAAAGCGCGCTGGACCGGAACTTCCGTTCGCGGCCCTGCGTGATCGATGCGCTCAACACCCTGTTCCAGTCGATGCCGGAAGGCGCATTGGGCGAGGGCATCGCTTTCCTGCCCACCGAAGCGGGCGGCAAGGCCGGCGATGCCGATTTCCTGATGGACGGCCTGCCCGCCCCCGCGATCCATTTCCATGCGATCCCCGCCGCGGAAAGCGGCAAGGACTACACCAAGCCCGTCTCGGTGCGCATGGCCGCCGAACTCTGCGCCGGCGACATTCTGCAACGGCTGCAGCCCTCCCATGGATCGCCGTTGTCGATAAAGGATCGGCGCACGCAAACGATTAGGCCACTGCAACCGCGCGATTTCGCCGTGCTGGTGCGCGACCATCGCCAGGCCGCCGAGATCCGGCACGCGTTGTCGGTGCGCGGCGTGCCGGCGGTCGCTTCGGGCAAGGAAAGCCTGTACCAGAGCGAGGAAGCGCAGGACTTGCTGACCTTGCTGCTGGCGCTGCGTTCGCCCGGCGACGAACGCCGTCTGCGCGCCATGCTGGCGACGCCGTTGCTGGGATGGGACGCGCAACGCATCGTCGCGCTGGACATGGAGGCGCGCGATCGGTGCGGCGAAGAGCTCGTCGCCAGCGACGTCTCCGCGTCGGGTACTACGGGGCAGGCCTTGCGGCAATGGCAGCAGGACCTGGTGGCCTGGCGCACGCGCTGGGAGCGGCACGGCCCGCAGGCGATGCTGGCCGAAGTGCTGGCCGCCAACGCCGAGCGCCTGCTGCGACAGGCTGGCGGCGAGCGGCGCCTGACCAACTACCTGCAGCTGGGCGAATTGATGCAGTCCGCATCGGGGCGCAATCTGGGTACACAAGGCCAGCTGGATGCGCTGCGTCACGATATCGTGCACGCCGATGGCGAGAACGAAGCGCAGCAGCCGCGTCTGGAATCCGATGCCGGCCGCGTGCAGATCCTCACCCTGCACAAGAGCAAAGGCCTGGAGTTTCCGCTGGTGTACCTGCCCTTCGCGGGTATCGGCCGGCAGGAAAGAATCAACGGGCTGGCCATGTACACCGATGAAGGCGGGCGGCGCGTGCGCCAATGGGAAACCGCCCAGCTCTTCGACGGCGCGCCTGCCTGGGCCGACGCAAGGCGGCTGCATCTGAAAGAAGAAGCGGCCGAGGATATGCGCCTGCTGTACGTCGGCCTGACCCGCGCCAGCGAGGCGTTGTGGGTGTGCTGCGGTCCGCTGTCCCAGCATGGCAATGCGTCGTTGAATCGGCTGATGGGCGCCGCTGCGCCTACCCCGGAACTGAGAGCGAGGCTAGGCGACAAAGCGGCTTTCAGCGAAGGCTTTCCACCCGTGGGCAAGCCTGCGCGGCTGTCGCCGCTGTCCTCCGAACGCGTGCCCCAGCCACGCATCGCGCAACGCCGGCTGCATCGCGACTGGTGGATCCACAGCTTCAGCCAGCTGCACAAACAGCAGTCGCACGGCGCCAGCGCGATGATCGAAACGCTGCCCGCAGACGACGAAGCGCCGCTGGCTTCCCTTGGGCCTTCGCGCCCGCGCCAGTTCTTCGGCTCGCGCTTCGGCAACGTGCTGCATCATGCCCTGGAGCATGTCGACTTCGCCGCATGGCGCGATCACGGCGGCGAATGGCCGCCGGTTTCGCAGGAACGTTTCCTTATCGATGCGCTCAACAGCCAAGGCTATCCGCAACGCATGCACGAAGCCGGCATCCGCGAACTGGCGCCGCTGGTCGCCCGCACGCTCAACGCCGCGTTGCCCGAAGGCGTGCGCCTGTGCGATCTGCCGGCGGAAGCGCGCCTGGTCGAACTGGAATTCCATTTGGCTTTGCGCGGCGCCACCAGCCATGCCTTCCTTGAGCTGCTGCACCGCCACGGCGTGGCCCTGGACCGCAACGACTTCGGCGTATGGACCCAGCTCAGCGGCCTGATGAACGGCAAGATCGACCTGACCTATCGTCATGGCGGACGCGTCTACGTGATGGACTACAAGTCCAACGATCTGCCGGCCTACGACGCAGCCGCGCTTTCCCACACCATGGCGTCGAGCGAGTACGACCTGCAGGCCTTGCTCTACACCCTGGCGGTGCACCGCTGGATGCGGTTGCGGGTGGGGCCGTCCTACGACTACGACCGCGATTTCGGCGGCGTGCGCTATGTGTTCTGCCGCGGCCTGGATGCCGCCGATCCGGCGCAGGGTATGTTCGTGCCGCGCTTCGCGCGCGAGCTGGTCGAAGCGGTGGATGCGTTGCTGGTGTCGCCGATGGAGCAGGCGGCATGAACCTGATCGCCTACCTGCAGCGTTCGCAAGACAGCCTGCGCGCGGTGGATGTCGCATTGGCCGATACCTTGCGTCGGTTGGATCCTGCGTCGGATGAGCTTGTGCTCGCCGGGGCGGCATTGGCTTCGCTGGCCGTCGGCACCGGACACACGGCCTGCGATCCGGCACGGCTGCAACTGCTGCTGGGAAGCGTGCCGGGTTTGCCCGAAGCGGACGAATGGATCGCGGCCTGGCGTGCATCGCCCTGGGTGAGCGAACCCGAAGCGGACATCGCCGCACCGGCCTCATTTCCCTTGGTGCTGGAAAACGGATTGCTGTACCTGCGCCGTTATCGCGAATACGAACGCGGCCTGGCTTCTGGCCTCAAGCGCCTGGCGGCGCAATCGCTTGCCGGTGCCGACCTTGCGGCGATACGGCCGCTGTTCGACGCGTTGTTCCCGGCCGCGCAAGAGGGCGATCGCCAGGCGCGCGCGGCGGCACTGGCCCTGGTGCAGTCGCTGTTGTTGATTACAGGCGGCCCGGGCACCGGCAAGACCACCACCATCGCGCGCCTGTTGCTTCTGCTGATCGCGCAGGCCGATGCCGATGGCGCCGCGCTGCGTATCGCGCTGGCCGCGCCGACCGGCCGCGCCGCTGACCGCATGTCGGAGAGCCTGCATGCCGCTGTCGCGAACCTTGAAGCCTCGCCGCTATTGCAGCCGAAGTGGCTGGTTGCGCTGCCCCGGCAGGCCAGCACCCTGCATCGCCTGCTCGGCAGCCGGCCGGGCAGTCCGCGTTTCCAGCATCATGCCGGCCAGCCGTTGCCGTTCGACGTGATCGTGGTCGATGAAGCCTCGATGGTGGACATGCCGCTGATGAGCAAGCTGGTGGATGCCGTGGCCGACGGCGCGCGGCTGATCCTGCTCGGGGACCGCGACCAGTTGCCTTCCGTGGAAGCAGGCGACGTACTGGCCGCCATCGGCGATGCGGCGGGCGATGGAGACACGCTTCCCGAGGCGCTGGCTTCCTCCCTGGCGCCGTTGCTGTCGTCCAACGCGCGTAGGAGCGATGTGAGTCGCGAAACGAGTTGGACGGCTCACGACAATCCCGAACAGGGCGATATGTTCGATTCGAAGGACATGGGCTCTTCCATCGCGACTCACGTCGCTCCTACGGTCGTTCCTAGCGCCGCATCTGCGGTAGAGCATTCACCGCTGTTCGGCCATCGCGTCCAACTCATGCGGGGGTATCGCCAGTCCGCCGAACTGGATCTGTCTCCCCTGGCCCATGCCGTGCGCGAAGGCGATGCCGATGCCGCGCGGGGTTATCTGCGCGATGGCCGGCTGCGCGGCGTGCGTTTCCACGAAGAGGCGGGCAGTCCGCTGGTTTCCGATGCCCGCAACGCGCTTCTCGCCCATTGGCGTGCGATGGCGGCCGAAACCGAACCCGTCGCTGCGCTGGCGGCCGCCGACCGCCTGCGCCTGCTGACGGCTTTGCGCGAAGGCCCGCAAGGCGCGTCCACGCTCAACGCGCAGATCGAGGAGGCGCTGGCAGGGGCGCAGCGCGAAACCTACTTCCACGGCCGCCTGCTGCTGGTCACCGAGAACAGCTACCGGCACGGCCTGTTCAACGGCGATGTCGGCATCTGCCTGCGCCAGCCGGACGGCAACATGGCGGTTTTCTTTCCAGATGGCGGCCGGGACGTGCGCGCCTTCCATCCGGCCGCTTTGCCCGCGCACGCCAGCGCCTTCGCGCTGACGGTGCACAAGGCGCAGGGTTCGGAATTCGACCAGGCCTGGATCGTGCTGCCGCAGCAGGACGCACGCACGCTGACCCGCGAGCTGCTTTACACCGCGCTGACCCGCGCCCGCAATGGGGTGCATCTGTTCGCGCGCGAAGACATCCTGCGCACTCTGCTCGCGCGCAAGGCACAGCGCGTCACCGGACTGGCGGGGCGCCTGGCCTGATGCGTTACCATCCACGCCCCCGCACGGGATTTCTCCGCCCATGAGCAACCACAAGAAAACACCCGCAAAGTCCGCCGTCACCAAAGACCAGGCCGAAGCCGCCGTACGCACGCTGCTGGCCTGGGCGGGCGAAGACCCGACCCGCGAAGGCCTGCTGGACACGCCCAAGCGCGTGGTCGAAGCCTATGGCGACTGGTACAGCGGCTACAGCGAGGATCCTCGCGAATTCCTGGAGCGCACCTTCAAGGAAGTGGCCGGCTACGACGAGATGATCGTGCTGCGCGACATCGAATTCGAAAGCCACTGCGAGCACCACATGGCGCCGATCATCGGCAGGGCGCACGTGGGCTACCTGCCCGACGGCAAGGTAGTGGGCATCAGCAAACTGGCGCGGGTGGTGGAAACCTACGCGCGCCGCTTCCAGGTACAGGAAAAGATGACCGCGCAGATCGCCGGCTGCATCCAGGACGTGCTGCAGCCGCTGGGCGTGGGCGTGGTGGTGGAAGGCATGCACGAATGCATGACCACCCGCGGCATCCACAAGCGCGGCGTCAGCATGATCACTTCCAAGATGCTGGGCAGCTTCCGCGAGGATGCGCGTACGCGCGCGGAGTTCCTGCGCTTCATCGAGGCGGGGAACGGGAAGCGCTAGAGTGGGGTGATCTTTCCCTGAGCGGAAAGGGATTTGGGACAAGGAGGTCTCATGCCAAGAATCTCCAATTCGTTGCTGCATGCAAAGCGCATGCATCGATCGGCTACGGATGCCGAAGCAAAACTGTGGCGAAACCTGCGGGCGGGGCGACTCGCCGGATACAAGTTCAGAAGGCAGCAGCCCATCGGCCGCTGCATCGTGGATTTCGTCTGCTTTGAACAGCGGCTTGTCGTCGAGGTGGATGGTGGGCAGCACCTTGAAGCGCAGCTTTCGGACGCCCTGCGTACGGAATGGCTGGAGAGTGAAGGTTTCCGGGTTCTGCGGTTCTGGAATGACGATGTGCTGCTGCGTACGGACCTGGTTCTGGCAGAAATACTGAGAATGTTGAGCATCAAGCGAGGCCAATGACCCACCTCTCCCCTCGTGGGAGAGGTCGACGCGCCTGCGCGGCGGGAGAGGGGCGAGCGGAGCCAGTAAAGTTGCCCCAGTAGTGTGGCTGTCGCATTCGGTATCGAACGTTGCGTTGACCACATTGGCCATGGATTGCTACTCCGCTCACCCCTCTTCCGCCCCCGTATCAAGTACGGGGCAAGCTCTACGGGCACCTTCTCCCACAAGGGGAGAAGGGAAAAGCTAAACTGCGCTCTTTCATTGTCATCCGGCCATCCTGTGAACGCAGTTCCCACATCCGGCAAGCGCAACGCCGCACTCATATTCATCTTCGTCACCGTACTGATCGACGTGCTGTCGTTCGGCGTGATCATTCCGGTGCTGCCGCATCTGGTGCAGGATTTCGTAGGTGGCAGCATCGCCAGCGCCGCCTATTGGGTCGGCATCTTCGGCACCGTGTTCGCGGCCATCCAGTTCGTCAGCTCGCCGATCCAGGGCGCATTGTCGGACCGCTTCGGCCGGCGTCCGGTGATCCTGCTCTCGTGCCTGGGGCTGGGCCTGGACTTCATCTTCATGGCGCTGGCCAATTCGCTGCCGTGGTTGATGATCGGCCGCATCATTTCGGGTGTCGCCTCGGCCAGCTTCACCACCGCCAACGCCTACATCGCCGACATCACTCCGCCGGAGCAGCGCGCCAAGGCGTTCGGCATGATCGGTGCCGCTTTCGGTCTGGGTTTCATCATCGGACCGCTGATCGGCGGCCAGCTCGGCGAAATAAGCCTGCGGTTGCCGTTCTGGTTCGCAGCGGGATTGGCGTTGCTGAATTTCCTGTACGGCTGGTTCGTGCTGCCCGAATCGCTGCCGAAGGAAAAGCGCGCCAAGCGGTTCGATTGGTCGCACGCCAACCCGTTCGGTTCGATGCTGCTGTTGAAAAGCTATCCGCAGGTGTTCGGTTTGGCCGCGGTGGTGTTGCTGGCGAACCTGGCCCATTACATCTATCCCAGCGTGTTCGTGTTGTTCGCCGACTATCGCTACCAGTGGGGCCCGCGCGAAGTGGCCTGGGTGCTGGCCATGGTCGGTGTGTGCAGCGTGATCGTGCAGGCCGGCCTGATCGGGCCGCTGGTCAAGCGCATGGGCGAACGCCGCGCGTTGTTGTTCGGGCTCGCCTGCGGCGTGGCCGGGTTCGTGATCTACGGTTTCGCCTCGGTGGGCTGGGTGTTCCTGATCGGCATTCCGATCAGCGCGCTGTGGGGAATGGCCGGTCCCGCTACCCAGGCGTTGATCACGCGCCAGGTCGGCGCCGACGTCCAGGGTCGCATCCAGGGCGCATTGATGAGCCTGGTCAGTCTGGCGGGAGTGTTCGGTCCGATGCTGTTCGCGAGCACCTTCGGATTGTTCATAAGCGAGAACGCGCCTGCGCGATTGCCCGGCGCGCCGTGGCTGCTGGCCGCGGTACTGCTGTTCGGCGCTTGGCTGGTAGGCTGGCGTTACGCTCGCACGCCCCATCCCGCGCCCGCCAGCTGGTCGCGCGCCGAACAGGAGCCATGAAAATGGAAACAGGCCAATTCCTGGGCCTGCCCGCGCTGCTGATCGACACGCCCCTGGCCAGCGCCGCGATCTCGCTGCATGGCGGCCAGTTGCTGTCCTATGCGCCGCGGGGCTTCGACGACCTGTTGTGGCTCTCGCCGGTCAGCAAGCGTGCGCCCGACGCTATCCGCGGTGGCGTACCGGTGTGCTGGCCGTACTTCGGCCGCCAGGGACAATCGGCGGATGCGCCGCAGCACGGCTTCGCGCGCAACACCCAGTGGACGCTGACGGACTCGAACATCGATTCCGAAGGCGCGGCGACGATAGAACTGGCTCTGCCGGAACGCGCGGACACTCCGCTGCGATTGAAGCAGACGCTGCACATCGGCCATGAACTGCATCAATCGTTGACCACGCGCAACACCGGCACGGAAACAGTCGTATTCACCCAGGCGTTGCATACCTATTTCCAAGTCGGCGATGCCGAACGCGTGCGGGTGAGCGGGCTGGACGGATTGACCTATGCGGACAAGTACGATGGCGACGAACACGCGCAATCGGGGGAATGGAACCTGCAGGATCCGCGCGATCCCGGCCGCAGCGACCGCATCTACCACCGCACCGGCAATCGTTTCGCGTTGATCGATCCGGTGCTGCACCGCCGTATCGACCTGACCACTTCGGGCAGCCGTTCGCTGGTGGTCTGGAATCCGGGCGCGTCCGGCATCGCCGCAATCGGCGATGCGCCGGCCGACGGCTGGCATCGATTCGTATGCCTGGAAGCGGCCAATGCCAGCGAAGATACGGTTTCGCTGGCGCCCGGCCAAACGCACGCTTTGCAACAGACGATCGGCGCTGTCCGCCTGTAGAAGCGGCGGCGTCTTACGAAAGGCAGGTCACAAGCCCTGCTTCACGAACTCAGCGTTCAGTGCGTACACCAGTTTGCCCACTTCGGGCGTCAGGCAGGTATTGAAGGTCGCGGGATTGCCGCAACGTTCGTCGACGTCGGCGGAAACTCTCTTCAAACCGTAACTGGCCAATATCTGCCGTGCCTTCATGAAACAGGCCTGGCCCGGCGATCCGGTCAGCAGGTTGCCGTGCTTGGTGCTGCAGTAAGTCATGGCGGACGCCAGCGCCGCCGAATTGATCGCGTATAGCGATGGACTGACCTTGGGCGACGCAGGCGCTGGCGCGGTCTGGGCGCTGGCGGCCGCGCTGACGGCGAGCAGGGTGGCGATGAGGCTGCGCTTCAACATGGGGTGTCCTCCGGGTGAGGGCATTGTGGATTGCAAGCCGTCTCTGCGCCAGCCCGGTCCTCACAAAAAGAGAAGGCCGCATCGCTGCGGCCTTCTCCTTGTTCGCGAGTCGCGGGGACTCAGTCGTTTTCTACGTGCAGGATGTGTCCATCCTTCGGATCGAGATGGATCTCGACATCGTTGCCGTCGGCGCGTTCGGCTTCGGCTTTCCACACGCCGTCGTCGAAGTCGACGTCATGCACCTTCGAGTAGCCGGCCGTCGAAAGTTTGGCCTTGACATCGTCTTCGCTCAGCGTGGACACCAGCGCTTCGGCGAAAATACGCTTGCTGGCAGGATCGACACGCACATCGACACGGTTTCCATCGGCGCTGGTGGCGTCGGTTTCCCAGGCGCCGTCTTCGAAGTCCAGATCGTCGATGCGGGTATAGCCCTTCTCCGTCAGCAGTGCGCGGACTTGAGGTTCGGTGAGCGCATCGGCCTTGGGTCTTTGCGCCAGGACCGCTCCCGACGCGACCAGTGCGGCAGACAGCAACAATATTCGTGGTTGGAACTTGCGCATGGATTTCTCCCGCGTTGGAATGAGCAGCGAGTGTGCCGCTGTATATCGGACTGCCGCATGAACTCACGCCCTCTGCACATTGCTGAGCGAATGCAAACGGAAAGGGCGCGTGGGCGCGTAGGAGCGACGTGAGTCGCGAATCGATAGCTTCAAACCGCGCATGAATGGAATGATTGCGATAGATGAGCGAGAAGGATGCCTTCGCGACTCACGTCGCTCCTACGCGTTCAGATGATTTTTTCGGCGCCACACCAGCAAGGTGACCGCGCCGGCGACGAGTCCCCAGAACGCCGAACCGATCCCGCCCAGCGAGATGCCCGAAGCCGTCACCAGGAATGCGATCAGCGCCGGTTCGCGATCGCTTTCCTCGCGCATCGCCGCCGCCAGGCTGTTGCCGATGGTGCCGAACAGCGCGAGCCCGGCGATGGCCATCACCAGCTCTTTCGGGAACGCCGCGAACACCGCAGCGACCGTGGCGCCGAACAGACCGACCAGCACATAGAACAGGCCGGCGAACACCGCGGCCACGTAACGGCGCTCCGGATCCTGATGCGCTTCGCGGCCCATGCAGATCGCCGCGGTGATCGCGGCCAGGTTCAAGGCGAACGCGCCGAACGGCGCCAACAGCACGTTGGCCACGCCGGTCCAGCCGATCACAGGCGAAATCGGCACCTCATAACCCGAAGCGCGGATCACGGCCACGCCCGGTACGTTCTGCGAGGTCATGGTGACGATGAACAACGGCAGCGCGATGCCGAACACAGAAGCCAACGACAACGACGGCAGGGTGAACACGGGGCGTGCGAATTCCAGCCGCACTCCGCCAGCATGCAGCAAGCCGGTCGCGCCGGCGATGGCGATGCCCATCGACAGCGTAACGATCACCGCATAGCGCGGGAACAGGCGGCGCCCGCACAGATAGGTCACGAACATGGTCAAGGCCATGCCCAGCTGGGTTTGCATGGAGACGAACACATCCAGTCCGAAGCGCAGCAGCACGCCGGCCAGCATGCCCGAGGCCAGCGAGGCCGGAATGCGGTTCAAGCTGCGCTCGAACACGCCGCTGAAGCCGGCGATGGCCATCAGCAGAGCCGAGAGCACGAAGGCGCCGATCACTTCCGGATAGGGCAACCCCGCAGTGCTGGCGATCAGCATCGCCGCGCCGGGCGTGGACCATGCCGTCACCACCGGCATGCGGTAGCGCAGCGACAGGCCGATGCAGGTCAGGCCCATGCCCAGGCCCAGCGCCCACATCCATGAAGCGATCTCCGCTTCCGATGCGCCCAGCGCCTGCGCAGCCTGGAACACGATCACCGCCGAAGCGGTGAAGCCCACCAGCACGGTGACGAAACCGGCGGCGACTGCGGAAAGGGAAAAATCGCGAAGCAGGCGCGACGAAGAAGAACCGGCCATGTCAGGCGCCGCGACCGGCACGCAGCGCGACCGCCTGCAGCCAGCGACGGGCGACGGCGGGCGAGGTCGTGCAGACCGCATCGTCGGTCACCGTGGTGACGGCGCGCTCCAGCAACTGGATATCGGCTTCGTGCTGCCGGGCGACATGCGGATCTTCGAAGAAGACCACGCGCTGGCACCGGCGCTCCAGCACGCGGTCGGCGATCTGCGCATCGCCGCCCATGGGCCCGCTCTGGTAGCGTTCGGCCCACAGGCGGTCCTGCGGCCAGCCAAGGCTCCAGGCCAGTTCGTTGAGGCGCTGGCCGGTGGTGCCGGTGGCGATCCGGTGCGCGAAACGCGACAGCGTATCGAAATGCTCCGCCGCGAAGGCCAGCATCTGCGGCTTCATCGCATCGTGCGCGATCAGCGCCAGTGTTTGCGTTTCCAGCGCGTGGAAGCGGTCCGCGCCGGGGTCCGGCGCAAAGCCGGCGTGGATGCGCTCCATCTCGATCCAGTCGTGCGCAGAGGCCATCGTGGACAGGAAGGGTTTGCCATGGATCACGCATTGGCGCTTGAGCGCGATCGCTTCCGGAAAAATGGAGGAAGGGTCCACCGGATCGATCAGGTAGATGGCGCCATCCAGGCTGCGCTCGGCGCCTTCCAGGCCCACCACTTCGGCGACCAGCTTCATCAGGCCGCCTTCGCGACCGTAGGGATAACGCCGCAGACCAGGATAGTGGGCCAGCATGCCGGCCGCGGCGATGGCGTCGTGGGTACGTCCGATCGCATGCAGGCCCAGCTTCAGTTCGCGGATGCCGGCTTCGCAGGCGCGCAACCAGCGGAACAGGGCCGCGTCCTGGTTCTGATGGTGTAGGCGATTGGCTGCGAGGCCCAGGCGCATGGGGGAATCCGTGGGTGTAGGAGAAGACAGTCTAATTCTGTCATCCCGAGCGTAGCGAGGGATCTGCTTTTTTCGGGAAAAAATCGGATCCCTCGCTACGCTCGGGATGACATTCGACTTGCTCGGATCTTCTTTAGCTGTCGCCAGACGGGCTCCGGGACAGGCCGTTTCCACTGAGGGCGTAAATGTAGGCTTGGACAACAGTGCCGGTTTCGAGCTTTGCCGGAACCAGCATGCGCACATAACCTTCGCCTTCGAACCGATCGAGCCGCGTCCAATGCGCGCCCAGCTCACCGGAGGAAAAGACGAATCCCGCGACCTCGCCGCCGCCTTCATCCACCACGATGCCCGGATAGCCGATCGCCGCTCCCCAGCCTTGTTGACGCAACGCGCCTCTGACTGTCGCGGTCTCCCAGGTGCCGGGAACCTCAGCCAGCACATGCGCATTCGGGCGGCCGGGTGCGAGCGAACCGTAGACGAAGAGTCGGTCGGTCATTGAATCCTCAAGGCGATCAACGCCTGAAATGAGCTGGCACGCCAGGCGGCCAGGCTTGGATGGACTGTCAGTTGCTGCTGATGTTCACATTCCACTCTTGAATGGGCACGTCGGTGCGCTCCACGACAAGTTCTTCGATGATCTGCTGCTCCGTGGTCAGCTGCGTCTTCCCCTGCGCAACAGGCTCTACGGCGCTGTCCGCGTCGCGCCAGGCGACAGTGACCCGCAGATCCCATTGCTCGTTGGCAGAGTTGAAGCGTGGCCTGGACAAGCGCGCCCATAGAATACGGCCGTCTTTTATCTTGGCGCGCAAAAGCGGGATCCGGTTCTTCTCGAACAAGCCGATGAACTGCAGCTCTTTGCCGGGCTTGATCCAATAAGTCTGCTCGACGACGAAGGGACTACGTGCCGCTGGATCCTGCTGCGCGACCGCGCTCATCGGCACCAATGCGAAAGCAAGTAGGAGGGGGGCAATAAAACGCATGCGACAGAATCTCCCTGGCGAATAACGCCTGAATTCAGCTGAACCGGAGTGGGGTGGCGACTGGTTGTAACTTTAGCCGAAGGCGAGCGCTTAGGCACGGCTTCATGACTTGAGTGAAGACCTTCGCTGACCAAGGTGAACGCCGACGCGAAAACATACCAATACGCAGCGGCGAGTCGGCGGGCGGTCAACGCCGGCCGGAAATCAGTTCAACCCGCCCGGCGCGTGATCGGCCAGACCCGAAACGACTCCCAGCGAGGGATCCCCGAACACCAATCTCACATTGGGAAATGCTTCCCGCACGACCGCCTGCACATACGGCGCGCGCGACATGCCGCCGGTCAGGAAAATGCTGTCGGGGCGCGCTTCCAGCTCGCTCGCCACTTCGCGCAGCAGCCGTTCCAGCCGGCTCAGGAAATCCACGCTGGCGATCCGCAGGTCCTCGCGACTGGCGGCGACCGACAATGCCGCATCGATATAGTCCAGCGCATGCCGGCTGTCGTCCTGTTCGCTGAGCCGGATCTTCATGGACTCCACCGCGCGATACAAACGGGTGGTGCCGCCGTCGTGCTGCAAGGTCCGCAGCCGCGCGTTGTAAGGCGCGGGCACTTCGCTGAAATCGCGTTTGTGGAAGGCGCGCTGGCGCGGCATGTCCTGGACCATGGCCGCATCCACGAAATGATGCGCGGGCACGCGGGTATCGCCGCGCCCGAACAGCGGCATGAAGTGGGCCATGCTCAGGGCCAGGTCCACGTCGGTGCCGCCATTGGGCAGGCCCCAGGCGCGATGGATCACCGGCGCCTGGCTGCCGCCGACCTGCGCATGGGCGATATCGGTGGTGCCGCCGCCGACATCCACCACCAGCGTGGAATGCCGGGTATCGCTGCCAGTGTGGTAATGCAGCGCGGCGGCGGCGGTTTCTTCCAGGAAGTCCACCGCCTCGAAACCGGCGATCTGCGCGGCTTCGGCCAGGATATCCAGCGCCTGCTCGCCGCCTGCAGGACCCAGCGAACTGCGGAAGCGCACCGGCCGCCCGATCGTGGCCAGGCGCACCTCGGTGCCCAGCTGCCCGCCGGCGGTCAGGCGAATATGTTCAAGAATCTGCGCGGCGATGCCGGTGATGGTCTTCCGCGCGCGCGGCAGCAGGTCGTAACCCAGCATCGATTTTGGCGACTGCACAAGGTGGCCGCTGCCTTCTTCCAGGTAACGGTCGATGGCGTCCTCGCCGAATACCGCATCGTCCAGATCCGCCGCCGCGCCCTCGGCTTCCTGCCTCTGCGCCTCCAGCCATTGCCGACGTACTATCTGCACGGCATCGCGGTGCAGCTGCGCATCGCTGCGCGGTATCACGCCGCTGCGCGTCTGCTCGGCCTTGGCCGCCCGCACCAGCGCCGCGACTTCGCCTTCCAGCGCGGTGGTCAGACGGAAATCGGCCGGGTCTGGCAAAGTGGTGGGGAAGAACACCGCGGTACGGAACTGCGGCAGTCCGCCGAAGCGGATGTGCTCCAGCCGCCCGCCAATGCGCGCTGCCGCAGCCGAGTAGCTGGTGCCGAAGTCGATGCCGATTCTCATGGGGGATGGGGGCTTGCGCGCGGGGGCCGGCGATTCTACGCGGTACGGACGTGCGCGTCGCGAGGAGATCGCAATCCAGGCATGAGACTGGGAGAGGGCGGCATCAACGCGCGAATCGGGCCGGCCCGCTCCGCGGGTTCGGCTTGAAAGAGTTCTGGACCTCAATCCTCGGGCAGCAGCTGCGGATTCCACAAGACTTCCCACAAATGCTGGTCGGGATCTTGGAAGTATCCTGCGTAACCGCCCCAGGGCGTGTCATGGGCGGGCTTTACGATCACGGCGCCGGCCTAAATGCCTTTGGCGTCGGCGTAGGCGATCCAAGCGCCGCAGATCAGAACGAAATAGACCAGGCCGGCCACGGAAATTATCTGCGACCGCCGTAACTGCGGGTGGAGTTTTCCGACGCTTGCGGCGTACACCAGCAGACCGACCTTTCCGATGCTGCGGCCGTCAGCGGCGGCCTGCCCGGCAATCAGCATGAAGTGGTGCACGGCGAACACGAAAGGAAACAGAACAATGGCCTGGACGGCTGCGACCACCCACGCCACCGGAAACCCGAACGGTTCACGGCCGAAAGCTTTGGCAAGCACGGGCTGCACGTCCGGCGAGAATACGGTGCCGATGAGCAGGATGTAGATCACCGCCGGAAGCGCATAGCTCATTCTGCTTTTTCGAGGCATCGGTGATGATCCGTTTGGAGCCTTGCTATCCGGGTCAAGCCAGTCGGCGAAGCGATCGGCTTGGGGGGAATGGTCAGGCACTGCCTTCAGTCGCCTAGCGCGGCCCCTAGAAACAAGGCTGCGACGACGCCAATCAGAACCATAACCCACATTGGCGCTTTCTTTGCAGGCGGTGGCGCAGAGAGCTCTTCCTCGGAGAAAGCCCCCAGCTCGTGCAGAAGATCGACTGCGCGATCCCAATCCTCATCGCGCAACAGGTAGATGCGGCATTGGCGAATCATGAGTGGCGACCCGAGTCCGGAAGTGGCCGGATCTGTGTCCGAGGAGTAGTAGGGAATCTCCTCGCGGTCGAAGGTGAGGCAGATGAGCTGGGTAAAAGAAAGACTGCTTGTCGTGTAGAGGAGCTTCATGCAGGGCCTAAGGACTGAATTGATCCGGGCCGCGAAGCGGCTTGGGCTTGAATGGATTATCAGGCATGCCTTTCGAAACGCTGCTCATTGACCAGCTTCCCCCATTGATCGCCGGCTTGCTGGTGAACAAGCCGAAAGCCGTGCCTTTCATAGAGATGCCTGGCGGTCTCCAGGCCCTCGAAGGTCCACAGATACACGCGGCGGAAGCCTTGCGCAATGCAATGTTCCATGGCGTGGTCCATCAGTCTGCTTCCGATTCCTGTCCCGCGCGTTTCCTCGGACGCGATAAACCAGCGAAGGTGCGCGCCTTCTTCCTCGGCGCGCGACCCGTCTATGGCGATGGATCCTTGTATTCTGTTTCCTTCCACGGCCAGCCAGATTCCATCGCGCCCGGCCTGGTACTGCTCAAAGAAAGCGACCAACCCGCCGGCGACCTTCGCCTCGAAGGGAAGGCCAAACCCGACAAGTCGGCTGTAGTAGTCGGCGTGGAGTTCGGTAATGCGCCCGATGCAGCCGGGCACATAGCCCTGTTGTACGGTGAGTGCCATTGACGCGCCTTTGCGAACCTACCTGGACCAAGCCGAGTCGAGAAAGTGGGTTCGGTTTGAATGAATTTCCAGACTTTACCTCATGCAGGCCCCGGCGGATCGAAGCACCGTAGCCCGCTGCTGGTCCACGCGCGCCCGGTCTTCAAGAAAATGGAAGCGATGCATTCTTGGGAGCCAAGATGCTGCACCAATTGATTGCACTTGAGCTATAGGCAATCACGTCGGCGCCATTGAACAGCACGTCAACCTTCTTCTCATCCAGACCGGACAGATTCTGCTTCGCCGTCAACGAAAACTCAGCGAATGGCTCCCCGTTATCAAGGCGGCAAAGAATAATTCCATTTCCTTTTGGAGGTCTTATCGCACAGTACTGATTGCAGTGACTGACCTGCAATGCGCCATGCGGCAAGGACACCACCGACTCGGCCTCGAATCGGCTGACTGACGGTGCTTCTTCCTGCTCTTTGCCGGGAACAGGGCCGACCCACGTTTTATGATCTTGCTTGATGCCATACCGGACGATGTAGTTGGCGTCACCTCTTGCAAGGGTCGCCTTTGTCGACTCACCCCCTATCGTATTGGCAATTATCTGGTCCCCGATGAGAGTCAATCCACGGAGGTTCAGGAAACTCACAAGCGGAGGAAGATTTCCGCCCATTGCATCCAGAATTTTTCGGTCTTCCAACTCGCAGAGAGGAGAGTTCCAAAAGAAGTCCTGTCCATCGAACTCAAGGATGGTGAAATACCGCCCTACTCGTACGAAACCAGAATCAGAGAGTTTCACCAAAAATTGACTGCCGGACAGTTGGTGAACAGAAAGGATGGCCGGCATCCGTCGAAACTTGCCGTCGTTTTTTATGATCTTTTGATCATCCCGCAAAATCTCCCAATTGCGGACTCGATACGTTTTCTTGCGGTCAGAACGCCAATCGGGCCAGTGGTGGCAAAGATGGGAATCGAAGATCGCCACGCCGGTTGTCCAGCGAAACCATGGGTAGCTGTAAGTCGAATGCTCCAACTCGGCGATGAGGGGAGCGTCGATTATTTTGCCGCTTCGATCAAGCGTGTATATGGCCGGCGAATACGGATCTGCCGTGAGCTGACCGATCACGGCAAGTCTCTCGCTGTCGAAGTGCTCGATCCGCATCGTGCTGATCAGTCCATGGTCCAGCGGGATCGTCTTTACTATCTCTGTTCTTAGATCGAGGCGGTTGGTCATGGTATCCATCAGGAAGCTCCGTCTGCGAACGACTCATCCGCGAGTGGGCGGTCAAGAACCGCTGGTTCAGAAACCAGAATTTGGAAAATGTGCATGGGGAACTCTTGAAAGCTGCTGCGTTCTACCCGGGCTACGTCACTGCGCTCGCTCTAGCCAGGCTGCGTAACTTAGTCGTCCAAGCCAAACTCGTTGGGAATTTCAGCCATAAGTCGTGTTAACACAGTGTTGGGCAAAGTTCCAGATTCCTGCAGGGGAAGCTGTTTTACATCGATAAAATCAACTAGCCGACAAGCTGATGAGCTAATCGTAGCCGGCGCTTTAGAAAAATCCGTCACGCAGTTCAGTTGAACAACTATCAAATCAGCGTGGGAGTTTGACTCCATACTGATTCGTCCAACCCTTTTGCCAGCTATCTCCAGGGCGTTTGGCGCGCAGAAGCTAACCTGAAGTCGCGGCTGGAATGAACTGAGAACCCTAATCACAGCTGCGGCTGCGCGAGTAAGTTCGTCGTGAGAATCGACGATGGTACCAACGGCAAAGGCGAATGCTACTGTGAGTGATCCATGCGTAGCCCACCAAGCCTTTGGTATAGCTTTCGCACCTTTTCGACGTCCGCTGGTCTCGTCCCAGACGACTACCACGCCGGGAAGTAGCAGCCGACCACTGTTAAGTACTTGATTCGCTTTTTCAGAGACAGACGCCGCATTGGTAAAATAGAGCGCATGTTCAAGTGCTCCAATTGTGGGCGCAACAAACCCTTCGGCGTCTACCTGGTCTGCGTCTTCGCGCAGCACCCCCTCACTGGGCCGCTTCTTTCGTAACATTACTTTAGACCCTATCTAATAAACTGTCGTGCTTGCGAGAACTCTGTAGGGACGCCGATATCGGAACACCGCCGTTCCAGAGTTGTCTATCGAAGTGGACTGGCTACATGGGGCATCTGTATGTCAGATCAAAAGCCCCGGCTTGACCAGATTCGCCGTTGAAAGCCGCTGCGCTCTACCCAGGCTACGTCACTCTGACATGAGGTCTAACCTAAAAAATAGTTAGAAGCCGCGAAGCGGCCTTGGATTGAACTATCTAGTAGATCTTATGCGACTAAATCAAGGTCGCATCAAGCTTCTTGCGAAACAGATCTTCAATTCCATCGAAGAAAAATTGCAAATTGTCTTCCGGACCATTGGTGGCACGCCCATGTACTTTTCCCATGGCACAGAATCCAATCTGACAATCTGGCTCCCCAATGACGAGAACGAATGGATTCTGCTCGTCGCCTCTTAAGTACCTCCCGCCATACTGTCTTCTGGCACACTCAAATACATAGGCTGAGGCCAGAAAATGAAGGTCTTCTGGAAGCGGCGCCTTCTGCGAGTAGAAATCCTGAAGAACCTTATCAACCAACGTTATAGATTCTCTACCAAAGTCGAGTTTATCCGCGTCAATTGGGGAGCCATCTCCGCGAAATGCTTCGATGAAATCATTTGCTTGGGACGCCATGCCCTCTTCAAGTGAGGCGGGCATTTTCGGTTTTCTGCGGAAAATATCAAAGATACTCATCAGTCTTCCTGAGTGATGGGTGTAAGTCCCAACACTATATTGGCCCCCAATATGAGGCGGGATCAGATGATCTGCGTTGACGACACTCACGGTCAATATCAATAAATTGCGTAGCATGGCCAATACTTTCCCGTCTTCCGAGACGTGAAAGCCAGGAAGATGATTTGAGAAAGATGGATTGAACTGCGGACATTTGAGATATCACCGCAGCTCTGCGGCGATATCTGTACAGCATCACGGGGCGTTTCGGACTTCCCGAATCAATCCGTAACCTGATGCGCCTTCTTCGAAAGCACCGTCATCTGCGGCTTCTCGTTGCCTTCCTTGTCCGGCTGCACATTGAACGGATAGTCCGGCTTCCACCACGCGCCACCGGCCCAGTAAGTCCAACCCAGCCACACATCGGCGTTGGTTTCGATGTACTCCAGCATCGACTCCAGCGCAGCCATGCACACCGGATCGCTGCCAGCGGCGAACTCGCCCAGAAAACCTGCCTTGTGGTGCTCGCGTAGCCAGGCAGTGAAACCCTGCAGCTTCTGCACACCGATCTGCTCGCTCTGGCATTGGCCGGAAGTACCCGAATAATCCGCGTCCAGATACTGATGCGCCTCGAACGCGATGCGGTTGGCGGGGTCGGTGATCACCAGCAGCGCCTCGCCATTGGACGTGCCTCCGTACCAGGCGCCGTTCCAGCTGTGGGCGCCGCTGTAGGCGGTGCCCGGCACCAGTACCAGATTGTTCGCGCCGGCAGCGCGGATAGCATTCAAGCCGGCTTGCGCGGCATCGGCCCAGCTCTTGGCGTCGATGCCGTTGGGCTCGTTCATCAGGCCGAAGATCACCGAGTCGTCGTCCTTGAATTCGGCGGCCAGCCTACTCCAGAAATCCGCGAAGACCGCGACCGGAGTTTCCGCCGTGCCGATCCGGCTGCCGTAATACCTGGCGTAATTGTGCACGTCCAGCACCACGCGCAGATTCTGCGCCTTGGCCCGCTTCACTGCGGTCTGCAGATAGGACAGCTGCTGGCTGTCCAGCGCGCCGTTGGCCTGCGGCTGCAGCCGTTCCCACAGGAACGGCAGGCGGATCACGTTCATGCCCTTGGAAGCGTAGTAGGCGTAGTCCGACTCGCTGGGGTAGGTGTAGTCCTTGTAGAGCACGCCGGGTTTTTTCGACGAATTGAATTCGGCGCCGGCCAGATTGACTCCGGCGTATTCCAATACACGTGTGGTTTGCGCCGAAGCCGGACTCAGGTTGGCCGACAGCAGGAGCAGGCAAGCGACGATGGCGATCCGGCAATGAGGAAGAGCATGCAAGCGCATGATCGATTTCTCCGTTCACGACGCAACGACCTTAGCATCGTGGACTGCGACGGGCAGTGGAGCCCGTCGCAAAGTTCAGGAAAGCAGCATGCTCGCGATGCTTCCGGCCGCATCGCGACCTTCGGCCACCGCCGTGACCACCAGGTCCGCGCCGCGAACCGCGTCGCCGCCGGCGAACAGTTTCGGATTGGTGGTCTGGAACGGCAGGCGTCCGCTCCCGTCGGCGATGCCGCCACCGACCACGATACGTCCGTTCGGACTGCCTTCCACGCCCTGCGCGGCCAGCCACTCCGGCACCGTGGCCGAAAAACCGAAAGCGATGATGACGATGTCCGCTTCCAGCAACGATTCGCTGCCTTCGATCGGCACCGCATTGCGGCGCCCGCGCTCATCGGGTTCGCCGAGTTTCGTTTCCACCACCCGCACGCCGGCCACGCGGTCGTCGCCATCGCTTTCGATCAGCAGCGGCTGGCGGTTGAACAGGAAACGCACGCCTTCCTCGCGCGCATTGGCCACCTCGCGCGCCGAGCCGGGCATGTTGGCTTCATCGCGCCGGTACGCGCAGGTCACCTTGGCCGCGCCCAGGCGGATGGCGCTGCGCACGCAATCCATGCCGGTGTCGCCGCCGCCCAGCACCACCACGCGCTTGCCGCTCATGTCCGGCAGCTGCATGGTGTCTTCCCAACCGGCGATAGGCCGGCCCCAGGGATCGTTGCCGCCGACGATACGCCCGTTCTGCACCAGGAACGGCAATGCCGGCAGCACGTTCTTCAGGTCCTGCCCGGGCAATCCGCCATCGGTGTAGCGGTAGGCGCCGGTGCCCAGGAAAACCGCGTCGTAATCGGCCAGCAGTTCCTCTATGCCCAGATCCTTGCCGATCTCCACGCCCAGGCGGAACTCCACGCCCATGCCTTCCAGCACCTGGCGGCGACGCGCGATCACGCTCTTCTCCAGCTTGAAACTGGGAATGCCGAACTGCATCAGCCCGCCGATCTGTTCGTAGCGGTCGAATACCACGGCGTGGATGCCGTTGCGCGCCAGCACATCGGCGCAGGCCAGCCCCGCGGGACCGGCGCCGATCACCGCCACGCGCTTGCCGGTGGCCACCACCGCGCTCAGGTCCGGGCGCCAGCCCTTTTCCAGCGCCGCATCGACGATGTATTTCTCCACTGCGCCGATGGTGACCGCACCGAAGCCGTCCTCCAGCGTGCAGCTGCCCTCGCACAGGCGATCCTGTGGACACACGCGGCCGCACATTTCCGGCAGCGGATTGGTGGTGTGGCAGAGCGCGGCGGCTTCGTCGATGCGGTTTTCCTGCACCAGCTGCAGCCACTGCGGGATGGCGTTGTGCACCGGGCATTTCCAGCTGCAGTACGGATTGCCGCAGTCCAGGCAGCGCCCGGCCTGGTGCTGCGCCTCGGGCAGGGCGAATTTGCCGTACATCTCGCCCCAGTCGCCATTGGTGCGCAATTCCAGCGGGATGCGCTGGGGCATCTGGCGGGGGAGTTCTACGAATTGGAAGACTTGTTTGCGGCTCATTGAAATTCCGATACCACAGAAAACTTTGAAATAACCCTTCTCCCGCCTGCGGGAGAAGGTGCCCGAAGGGCGGATGAGGGAGCCTTTCGCGAAAAGCCCCTCACCCTAACCCTCTCCCGCAAGCGGGAGAGGGGATCGCACATCACGCCGCTCTCCTCAACGACTCCGTCAACGACTCCAGACTCGCCGCCTTCGGCTTGACCAGCCAGAACTTGCCCACGTAGTCGCGGAACTCGTCCAGGATCTGCTGCGCCCAGATGCTGCCGGTGAGTTCGCGATGCCGCGTGACCAGCGTGTGCAGATGCTGGCGGTGGCTTTCGAAACCTTCCGGCGAGATGCGGTGTATGTCGATCAGCTCGTGGTTGTAGCGGTCGACGAAATCGCGGTCCAGGTCCAGCACGTAGGCCAGGCCGCCGGTGAAGCCGGCGCCGAAATTCAGGCCCACCCTGCCCAGCACCATGACGATGCCGTCGGTCATGTATTCGCAGCAGTGGTCGCCGGCGCCTTCGATCACTGCCAGCGCGCCGGAGTTGCGCACCGCGAAACGTTCGCCCGCGCGGCCTGCGGCGAACAGCTCGCCACCGGTCGCGCCGTACAGGCAGGTGTTGCCCAGGATGGCGGTATTGCGCGCCTCGAAACGCGCGCCGCGCGGCGGACGCACCACCAGACGGCCGCCAGCCATGCCCTTGCCCACGTAGTCGTTGGCTTCGCCTTCCAGCTCCATCAACAGGCCGCCGGCGTTGAACGCGCCGAAGCTCTGCCCCGCCGTGCCGCGGAAACGCAGCTGCAACGGCGCGTCGCTCATGCCAAGGTTGCCGTGCGCGCGGGCGATGGCGCCGGACAGGCGCGTGCCGATGGAGCGGTCGGTGTTGTGGATCAGAAAGCGCTGGTCGCCGCCCGACTTGTCGGCGATGGGCTTGGCCATCAGGCCGTCGAGCTGCGTGGCCAGGCTGTCCGGCGATTCGTACAGACGCTGCGCGGCGCAGTGGCCGCTGTCCTGATGCACGTGCTTGAGCAGCCGCGACAGATCCACATGCACGCCGGGCCGCGGCGACACGTCCAGTTGCTGCAGCAGGTCGGTGCGGCCGACGATTTCGTCCAGCGAACGCGCGCCCAGATACGACAGCCACTGCCGCACTTCCTCGCTGAGCAGGCGGAAGAAATTCTCCACCCGTTCCGGCAGGCCGGTGAAGTGCTTGGCGCGCAGATGCTCGTCCTGGGTGGCCACGCCGGTGGCGCAGTTGTTCAGATGGCAGATGCGCAGGTATTTGCAGCCCAGCACGATCATCGGCGCGGTGCCGAAACCGAAACTGTCCGCGCCCAGAAGCGCAGCCTTCACTACGTCGAGGCCGGTCTTGAAGCCGCCGTCGGTCTGCAGCACGGTGCGGTCGCGCAATTGATTGGCGACCAGCGCCTGGTGCGATTCGGCCACGCCCAGTTCCCACGGCACGCCCGCGTAACGGATCGAACTCAACGGGCTGGCGCCGGTGCCGCCGTCGTGGCCGGAAATGGTGATCAGGTCCGCGCCCGCTTTCACCACGCCCGCCGCGATCGTGCCGACGCCGGCATGCGACACCAGCTTCACCGAAATCAGCGCGGAAGGATTCACCTGGCGCAGGTCGAAAATCAGCTGGGCCAGATCCTCGATGGAATAGATGTCGTGGTGCGGCGGCGGCGAGATCAAACCGATGCCCGGCTTGGCGTAGCGCAGCCGCGCGATCATCTCGTTGACCTTGTGTCCCGGCAGCTGGCCGCCTTCGCCGGGCTTGGCGCCCTGCGCGACCTTGATCTGCAGCACTTCGGCATTGACCAGGTATTCGGGAGTGACGCCGAAACGGCCTGAGGCCACCTGCTTGATCTTGCTGCGCTTGGCGGTGCCGTAGCGCGCGGGGTCTTCGCCGCCTTCGCCGGAATTGCTGCGGCCGCCCAGGCGGTTCATGGCGATGGCCAGCGCTTCGTGCGCTTCGGGCGACAACGCGCCCAGGCTGATCGCGGCGGTGTCGAAGCGGCGCAACAGGTCGCTGGCGTCGGCGACCTGATCCAACGGCGTCGGTGCGTCGGCTTTTTTCAGTTGCAGCAGATCGCGCAAGGCCGAAGGCGGGCGCGCATGCACGAAGTCGGCGTATTTCTGCCAGTCGGCGGGTTCGCCGGTGCGCGTGGCGTGTTGCAGTGACATCACCACGTCCGGGTTGTACATGTGGTACTCGCCGCCGTGCACGTACTTGAGCAGGCCGCCGATCTCCTGTTTGTGCAGGTCGTTCCAGGCGTTGCGGGTCAGCTGGCGCGCCTCCACGTCCAGCCGCGCCAGATCCACGCCGCCCACGCGCGAGGCGGTGTCCGGGAAACACAGATCGATCACGTCCGGCTGCAGGCCCACGATCTCGAACAGCTGCGCGGCGCGGTAGCTGGCGATGGTGGCAATGCCCATCTTGGAGATGATCTTGGACAGGCCCTTGTAGATGCCCTTGCGGTAGCTGCGGCCGATCTGCGCCTGCTCGCCGCCCTTCTTCAGGTGTAGGATGCCGCGGCGGCCCAGATCGAACAGCGTCTGGTAGGCCAGGTACGGATACACCGCAGTGGCGCCGAAACCCAGCAGGCAGGCGATGTGGTGCGGGTCGCGCGCGGTACCGGTTTCGATGATCAGATTGACGTCGCAGCGCAGGCCGACGCGGGCCAGGTGGTGGTGCACCGCGCCGGTGGCGAGCAGGGCGTGCACCATCGGCCGTTCGGCCACCGGGTAGCGGTCGCTCAGCAGCAGCATCACCATGCCGTCGCGCGCGGCCTGCTCGGCCTGGGCGCAGATGCGTTCGATGCCGGCCTTCAATCCTTCTTCGTGCGAATAGGACAGGTCGATCAGCGCGTTCTTCTCGTCGTACGGCTGCATCTTCAGCAGCTGGCGCAACTTGCGTTGCGACAGCACCGGCGAATTGAGGATCACGTGGTTCACCGTTTCCGGGCCCGCGTGGAAGATGTTGGTTTCCTTGCCCAGTTGCGTGGTCAACGACATCACGCAGTCTTCGCGCAGCGGATCGATCGGCGGATTGGTGACCTGGGCGAAGGCCTGGCGGAAGTAGTCGTACAGCGGGCGCGTCTGCCGGCTCAGCACCGCCATCGGCGTGTCGTCGCCCATCGAGCCGGTGGCTTCCTGCTCGGTCTCGGCCAGCGGCCGCAGTACGAACTCGATTTCCTCGTTGGTGAGCTGGAACAGCTTGTGGTAGCTGCGCAGGGTCTTCTCGTCGAACGGCTCCTCGACCAGCGAAGGGTCGATCAGTTCGGTCTGCAGATAGGTCACGCCGTGCTGCAGCCACTGCTTGTACGGCGCGCGGCCGCGGTTGATGCGGTCGATGGCCTCGCTGTCCAGCAGATCGCCGCGCTTGAGATCGATGGCCATCATTTCGCCCGGGCCCAGCTTGCCCTTGCGGGTGATGCGCTCGGCCGGCAGTTCCCACACGCCGGCTTCGGAAGCGACCAGGAAATGGCGGTCGGAGGTCAACAGCCAGCGCGCCGGGCGCAGGCCGTTGCGGTCCAGCATGCAGGCCGCGTAGCGGGCATCGCAGGCGACTATGCCGGCCGGGCCGTCCCACGGCTCGGTATTCAGGCCGTAGAACTCGTAGAACGCGGCCAGGTCGGGGTCCTTGAATTCCAGCGACTGGGTGGCCGGCGGAACCAGGATGCGCAGCGCCTGCAGCAGGTCCATGCCGCCGGCGATCATCAGCTCCAGCATGTTGTCCAGGCTCTGCGAATCGGAGCCGTGCATGGAGATGACCGGGTCGAATTCGGCGATGTCGAAACGCGGCGTCTTCCACACCTTGCTGCGCGCCTGCGCCCAGCGGCGGTTGCCTTCGATGGTGTTGATTTCGCCGTTGTGGGCGAGCAGGCGGAACGGATGCGCCAATGGCCAGCGCGGCAAGGTGTTGGTGGAGAAGCGCTGGTGGAACACGACCGCGCTGGCGGCCAGGTCGTTGCGCTGCAGGTCGGGGAAGAAGGTGGACAGTTTGTCCGGCAGCACCATGCCCTTGTAGCCGATGGCGTGCGGGCTGAGCGTGACCACGTAGAAGTCGGCGGCGCCGTCGCCCTGTAGCGACTCGCGCAGGCGCTGTTCGGCGCGGCGGCGGGCCAGGAACAGCGCAAGCGCGAAGGCGTCGTCGTTGTGGCCTTCGCCGGCGTCGACGAAGACCTGCTCGATATTCGGCAACGTGTCCTTGGCCAGTTGCCCGCACACCGAGTCGTCGGTGGGCAGCACCCGCCAGCCTTGCAGCTTGACGCCGGCGCGCTGGAATTCTTCCGCAAGAACGGCGCGGCATTGCGCGGACTGTTCGATATCGCGCGGCAAGAACACGAGTCCGGCCGCGTAGCGCTGGCCGACGCTCAGGCCGGCTTCCTTCGCCAGCGCGCGCAGGAACGCATCGGGTTTGCGGATCAGCAGGCCGCAGCCGTCGCCGGTGAGGCCATCGGCGGCGACGCCGCCGCGGTGGGTCATGCGCGAGAGCGCGGAAATGGCGGTATCCACCAGCGAACGCGATGGCTGGTCATCGAGCTGCGCGACCATGCCGAAACCGCAGGCGTCGCGTTCGTCGTTCGGATCGTAGAGTCCCTGGCTGTGGCTGGGGGCCATCGTTTTTCTCAACCGGATAAAGGCTGGCCGGCGCGTGCCGATCAGCGAAGTGACGGCGACACCGCGCCCTGCGCAAGCGGCGCTACTGAATGTCTCCGGAAACCCGACTAGAACATAGATGTTGCGGTGCCGCAACACGAGCGGGATGCGGCCCTGTTAGTTACATCGGCAACTTTTTCTCCGGGCGTTGCCGGACTGGAATCAACTGCAGTTGACGCTGGCGATCTTGCCTTCGGCATCCAGCACCAGATTCAGCCTGCCCATCCTGAATTCCTTGGTGATGGGCTGGTTGTGCCTGAGCACGCGCACAATTTCGGCGCCGGCGTCGGTGCGCGCGCGCTCCTGCGTTTCCGGCGTGGGCAGCAGGCCGACCGCGTCGGCGACTTTGCCTGCGTCGCAATGCGCGGAAGAGGTAGCGTCCACGGCCGGTGCCGGCGGCGGAGCCGCGCTGTCCGGCGCGGGAACCTGCGCGCACGCGGACAGCGCCAGGGTCAGGACTGGAGCGACAAGGAAAGGTTCTGGTTTTGTCATGGCGTACTCCACAGCAAGGCTGCGGTTGTCAGCCGCAGCGGATCGCGGTCACCGTGCCGGCGTCGTCCAGGTCCAGGTTGAGCCGGTTGGCGTTGAATTCCATCGTCACCGCCTGGTTGGGCTTGAGCGTGCGCACGGTCCCGGCGCCGCTGTCCTTGCGCGCCTGTTCCACCTCGGCCTCGGTGACTTTCTTGCCGACCGCCCACTGCGCCTGCGAATCGTCGCAGGCCGTGGCCGCCGCCGGCGGTGTCGGCGGCGCCGGTTGTGCGGCTTCCTCGGCGCGTTCCTCGGACTGGGCCAGAGCCTGCTCCTGTTCGTCGGGTTTGGGCGTGCAGGCGGCGAGGCACAGGGTCAGCAAGGCGGCGGCTGGCAGCAGAAGTCGGGACATGCGTGGCTCCGGAGAAGAGGATGGGCTGATTCAAGCATCCTGCATCCGGCGTTCGCAAGGCGTTAACCGGAGGCTTCCCCCTTCACGACGGCCGGACCCAACCAAGGCCAGGGCACGTTGACCCAACGTTCTCCTTACGCACCCTGCAGGCGCCGCCGGAGGAGAAGGGAGAAATCAAGGCGCCTCGGCGATAGCCACGATCTCCTCACCCACAGCTTCCACCTCCACCAGCCGCAGCATCAGCAACGCCAGCGTCACCACATCCTGGTGGTTGTGCGCGGCGACGCGCCGCAGGTTGCGCGCCGATCCGCCGCGCAGGTAATTCAGCCAGGCCGCGGGCGCTTCCGAACCCGGCAGATCGTCCTCGCGCACGATGCGCAGCAGTTCGCGCTCGATCGTCGCCAGGCGGCAGTTCTCCCAAGTGCCTCTATATCTACGGCGTGTAGGGAACAGCAGGTCCACATGGTCCAGCGGTGTGATCGGATCGCCCTTGCGCGCCAGACGGTAACGCGTCTTCAGCAAGGGCGAGTCGTAGCAGCGGCCGTTGTAGCTGGAAAGCACGGTGTCCTTTTCCTGCAGCCAGCCGGCGAACGCCTCCAGCATCGCCGATTCGGCCGCCATCGTGGTCATCAGCAGCTGGCGCACGCGCAAGCCGTCGCCATGCCGGCCGTCGATATGCCAATCCGCGGCGCCGATCATGAAGGCGCGGGTGCCGGTGCCGCCGGCCAGGCCGGTGGTCTCGGTGTCGAAGAACAGCAGGTTGCGCGGGTTCACCGATTGGTCGTGGCGCTTGGCGAACGCCAATGGGAGATCGTAGTCCGGCGCGGGCATGGGCAAGTGGGTTTCGATCAGGCGCAGGCCTGGGGAGATTTCTTCTCCCGGGACTTCGCGGTCGGTGGATTTGTGTGAGCGCGGCGAAGCGGAGTTCTTTTCGCGGAGGCCCAGCAGCTTTCGCAACTTATCGATGGATTGCGAAGCAGGCCGCGCCGCAGAGATACGCAATGCATCCGCGAGCGACGGGCCAGCCTCCTCCCTTGCGCGAAGCGCAGGGGAGGATTGAGGAGGGGTGTTCTTGACCTTGTTGTTGCTTTTCCCATCACTCGACGTAAAGTCTCCGGACGACTTCGCGCCGAGAGCACCCCTCCCCCTGAGCCGCTCGTCGCGGCTTCGAGCTCCTCTTGCTTCGCAAAGGGAGGGAGCAAGAGCGCCAGCCTCCCGCTTCAACGCCCGCAGCTTTTCCAGCGATACACTCACGCGGCGATCCCGAATGCCATGCGTAGGAGCGACGTGGGTCGCGACGTCTTCCTCCCTGAGAAACGATTCGGCATATCGCAGCGAACAAAATGTCCTTCGCGACTCACGTCGCTCCTACTGGCATCACGCATCGATTTCACTTCCCAATAGTCCAAGCACTTCCAGCGCCAGCGACTTCGGCGTCGCCGATTGCTTGCCTTCGCTGATCGCCAGCACCGGCCCCACGCACGCCGGGCAACCTGCAACGCAATCGCAATGGGCTACCAGTTCGCGCGCACGCTGCACCAGTTCGGCCTGCCGCCGCCACAACGGTTCGCTCAGGCCCACGCCGCCGGGGAAGTTGTCGTACAGATACACGGTCGGTACGAACTGCTGCACGTCCGCCGATGAGTTTTCCACCATCGGCACCGCTTTCCCCTCATCATCCTGCGCGCGGCCGTTGCCCTTGCCGTCCTGGGTCGCGAACCACGCCCCATCGCCGTTGCCGACCGATTGCTGCAGGTCGCGCGCATCGGCCATCACCGCCACCGTCGCCACCACGTGCAATGCATAGGCGGCGCCCAGGAAACCATCCAGGGCATCCTGCCTGGATGCGAACGCCTTCAGCAGCGCCGCCTGCGGCAGTTGCCACCAGACTGCGGTGGTGTGCAATTCCTGGTCCGGCAAATTCACCGGTCCATAGCCGATGTTCTCGTGTGTGTAGTAGCGGATCTTCTTGTAGCCGGCCACGCGCCGGACCACGTGCACCTCGCCGTGGACGCTGTCGCCGCTGCCGGCTTCGCAATCCTCGAAGCGCTCCAGCACTTTCAACCTGGTGAAGTCGATGCTGTCGGTGTAGTAGTCGACGAAGGTGCGGGTGACGTAGGCCTTGCGGCCTTCCCAGTCCAGCCGCTCCACCTGGTACGGCGTGCTCTGCACCATATGGATGGCGCCTTCGTACAGGGTCAGCGCGGCGGCTGAGTAATCCACTTCGCAAAGGATCGTTTGCCGTCCGTCGGTCTTGTCCACGACCACGAAGTTGCCGTCGGCCACCGAGCGCAAACTCACCGCTTGCGCCGGATAGCTGTCGGCGATCCATTCCCAGCGTTCGCCTTCGCGGTGCACCACTTCGGTTTCCGCCAACGCTTCCAGGTACACGGATGGATCGATAGGACCGTATGCCTCGCCGACCAGGAACGGCAGTTCGAAGGAACCGCAGCGGATGTGGTCGAACAGGATCAGCGGCTGGTCCGGGGCGATGCGTGCGTGTTCCGGCGGCGCATCGGCGAAGAAATCCGGATGCCGCACCACGTACTGGTCCAGCGGCTGCGAACTGGCCACCAATACGCCCAGCGACGGTTGCTGTCGTCGCCCGGCGCGGCCGAAGCGTTGCCAAGTGGCCGCCACCGAACCGGGATAACCGTTCAACACCACCACGTCCAGGCTGCCGATATCCACGCCCAGTTCCAGCGCGGAGGTGGCGATGATGCCGTCGATGCTGCCGGCGCGCATGTCGCGCTCGGCGGCGCGGCGTTCGGTCGGCAGGTAGCCGCCCCGGTAGGCGCGGATGCGCGGCGACTTGCGCGGATCGTGGTCGAACACGTCCTTCAGGTATTTGGTCAGCACCTCCACCATCAACCGCGTCTGTGCGAACACCAGTGTCTTCAATCCGGACTTGATGGCAATGCGGGCGATGCGGTTGCTCTGCGAACGCGCCGAGGCGCGCAGGCCCAGGTCGGCGTTGACCACCGGCGGGTTCCACAGCAGCACATGCTTGTCGCCGGTGGGCGCGCCGGATTCGGTGATCGCGTGCACGCGGTCCTCGATCAGCGCCTCGCAATGCGCCTGTGGATTGCCGATGGTCGCCGAGCACAGGATGAACTGCGGCCGCACGCCGTAGAAGGCGCAGATGCGCTTGAGCCGGCGCAGCACGTTGGCGACGTGGCTGCCGAACACGCCGCGATAGGTGTGCACCTCGTCGATGACCACGTAGCGCAGGTTCTCGAAGAACTGCGCCCACTTGGTGTGGTGGGGCAGGATGGCCTGGTGCAGCATGTCCGGATTGCTGACCACGATGTCGCCATGCAGGCGGATCGCTTGCCGCGCGTCGCCGGGCGTATCGCCGTCGAAAGTGAAAGCCTTCACTCCCAGTTCGCCGGCGCGATTGAGCTCCAGCAATTCGGCCACCTGGTCCTGCGCCAGCGCCTTGGTCGGGAACAGGTATAGCGCCTTGGCATTGCAGGTCATGGCCGCGGCCACCACCGGCAGCGTGTAGCAAAGCGATTTGCCCGACGCCGTCGGCGTGACGATGGCCACGTGCTCGCCATCCTGCGCCGCTTTCCATGCTTCGGCCTGATGGCTGTACAGCCGTTCGATGCCGCGCGCCCGCAAGGCGGTCTTCAATGCTTCCGGCACGTCATCGGGAATCGGCGCGTACCGCCCTTCGCGTCCGGGAATCATGAAGTTGCCGGTGATGCGGTCGGCATAGCGCTTGGACAAGCGCTCGGTCAGCAGCCTGCCATCGCGGCTCAACTGCCCGTCGGGGAGAGTGGAAAGACGGTGTTCGTCGTCTTCAGTACGTTTGGCTAGGGCCTGGGCAGGCGGCATGGCGGAGGCTGTGGGGAAGGGGCCACAGTTCACCGCGCTGCTTTCTCACCTGCTGAGATTGCCCATTGGGTGGTGGGAGCGGCGTCTCGCCGCGAGCTCTTCGCTCTCATCCAAGCTACTCAAGAGCTCGCGGCGAGACGCCGCTCCCACGGGTTGCGTTTTCTTCAGGCTGCGATGTTGGTACGCCCCGTGCGCGCGCGCTCTAGCCACCACAACAGTCCAATACCAATCAGCCAGGCGAGGAGCCAGGGCCAGGAGGATCCGCTCCGCCTGGATGCTTCATGGCCGTCGGACTTTCCGGCGACGCTGACCGGAAGGGCTTGCAAGCGCAATGTCGAATCGCGCAATTCGGCTGCGCGCAGACCCGGCGCCGCATCGTGCGCGTAGACGAAGAACGGCCAGGAGCTTTCGCGTGCTTTGGCATCGATCTGCAGCAGCGAATGCCAGCCAGTCTGTCGTGGCCAGTACGCAGCGCAAGTGGAGTCGCCGGCACCCGGGTCGGGCAATAGCATGGTGGTTCGTCCGTCCGGCGCGACAACGCTCGGTTTGCCGCTGAGCGCGCACAAGGCCATGCGCTGCTGTTCGCGCGGTTGCGGGTCGATGCGTGGAGCGGAACCAGTCCGTGCGCGGGCCAGGGTTGCGAAGGCGCTGCTCCACAATTCGGCGTGGCGTGCGCTTTGTCCGGACAGCACCAGCGCGAAGCTGTCGGTCACGCTCCACACCGCGATGCGTCCGCGCTGTTCCGCGCGCCAGACCGCGAGCACGGCGCCATCGGCATCGCGCAGCAGGGGAGTGGCGTCGGCACCGCCCAGCTTCAGCGCGCGACGGGTAAGCGCGGGGTTGTCGTCCTGCGCGCCATTCGGCGCAGTGGCCGTGTCGGCCGTGCCCGGTCCGCGTCGCGCGCGCAACGCTTCCTCGTCGATCGATTCGGCAGGCAGGCGAACGGTGGCGATATCGCCGCTGGTGCCGAGCGAGAAGCCCAATGCCTGCCACTGGCGCCGTGTCGTGTCGGGCAATGGCCCGGTGATCCGCAGCACCAGGCCGAGCCCCTGGCGAACCGCCTCGATCAACGCCGCGCGTTCGTTCGCGCCCAGGGTGGCCCAGCTGCGTTCGTCCAGCACCACAAGATCGAAACGTTGCAAGGTCGCCGCATCCACGCGCAGCGGCGCATCGCCCAGCTGCATGCCGCCACCGACGCCGATCTGGGTGTGCAAGTAAAGTCCGGCATCGGCGGCCCAGCGGCGCAGATACTTCAGTTCGGGCGAGGGTGCGCCCGCCAGCAACAGCATGCGCGGCGCAGGATCGGCCGTCGTCCACAACGGCACCTGCACTTCTTCCACCGTTTTTCGCTGCGCATCGCGCACGCGCAAAGTGAAGATCGCCTGCCCGGGCACGCGGGTGGTGCCGGTGACGATGAATTCGCCGCTGGCCGGCAGCGCAAGCGCATCCACGCGCTGGCCGGCCGGATCGATCAGTTCCACCGATCCTTTGTCTACGCCATTGACCTGTCCGCCGATCTGGAACGCGGCGCCGGCCGCTACCTGTCCTGGTCCGTCCAGACGCACCACGCCGCGCGGCAAGGCCGGCGCATCGAAGGTCAGGGGCAGAGTCTGCGCGGCCTCGCGGTCGCGCGGCTCCAGCCCGGCGCCGACGATGCGCAGGCGTTGCATACCGGGATAACGACGCAACGCGGTGGCCAGGTCGGGCACGCGTTCGGCGCCGGTCAGAATCGGCGCTTCGGGCAGCGCGATCAGACGATCGCCTGCCGCCTGCGCGCCAGTACGCGTCGCGCCTGCGGTGGCGACCACCAGCGTTCCCGCTTCCGTGGGCAAGGTGGGCGGCAACAGCGTGAAGTAGAGCAGCGCCGCGCATAGCGGCTGCAGCAGCCACAACGCCACCAGCCGCCAGCCGCGCGATCGCGAGGCGTCCGGTGCGTTTCGTTGCCAGAGCCAAAGGCGCAGCCAGGCGAGCACAACCGCCAGCGCCAGCAATACCGCCAGCCACAACGACAGGTTCATGGCCGGGTCTCCTGGCGCAACGCCTCCAGATAACGGCGCCCATCGGCGCCTTCGTCGCTGCGCCGCAAGACGTTCGCCGGCGGCCGCGGCAGCATCGTCCACAACAATCCACGCAAGTCGCGCCGGCATTCGATGCAGGACGGATCGCGCCGCACCGCATCGATAGCGCTGACGAAGGCGAGCGGATCGGGAACGCGCGCTTCGTTGGCGTGCAGCCAGCGTTCCAGCGCATCCAGTGGTAGTTCGGTCGTCTTGCCCGCATCCGGAGAATCGGCAAGTGCGCGCCATACCTCGGCAGGCGCGGCATCGACGCCTGTGTCCTTCGCCGCCAGCGGCAGTTCGCGGCGCGCCAGCCCGGCACGGTCGCCGGTCATTCGCCGCGCTTCATCGATGGGTGGAAGTTCGGGACCGACGCGGGCCAGAAAAATCCGCGTGGCCTGCTGCACCTGCTTGATAAAACCCAACGCCTTGTACGCATAAGGCAAGGCTTGCCGCGGATGGCCCTGGCGTAGATGCAATTCCGATTGCCACATCTGGTCCAGCGCCCGCTTCAAGGTGGCGCGGGTTTCCGGATCCAGCAGGGTGGCCGCTTCGGCGTGGTCGTGGGTGTGGCCGAATTCCGCAAGTACGTCGGCGTCCGCACCGAAGGCCGGTTTCGCCTCCTCGCTGGCGGGCGCGTGGTCATGCTCGTCCTGCGTTGCTGCCTCCGTCTGCGTCTGCGCATGATCGTCGTCGTGCGTTTCGGCGTCGTTGGTCGGCGGAGGCTTGGCGCCGCCTTCGGCTTCCTCGCCCAGGAACTGACCGTAGCGCAGGCGCAGGATGCGCTGGTCCACGCCGATGCCGTCGGAACGGGCGACGAAGCGTTCGGTATCGAGTTTGCGTTGTTCCTTCAGCAGGGCCTCGGCGTCGATGATGATCTGGCGCTGGCTGCGGAAGTACGCGGGCATCACCTTCTTGACCATGCCTTCCAGGCCGGTGCTCTCGGCACCCAAGTCGGAGGGCCAGCGCAGGATCAGGCTGGGGCTGCGCACCGCTTGCGGCCGCGGCGCGCGGTTGTCGGCGACGGTGAGCTGCGCGATCAGATCGTCGCCGGTCGAGAATCCCAGCGCGGCCATGTCCAGCTGCGGCGAGAAGCGTTTCAACTTGCCGTTTCCGGTGCCGCGCACGTCGAGGGTGCGTTCGCGGAAAGTGATGTTCTCGCCTTCGCCCTGGGCCAGGGTGATGCGCAGCCGCGCGTTCGGCGCCACGCCGTAGTCGTCGCTGACTTCGAAAGCCAGCGGCCAGCTGCGCTGACCCGGCGCGACCAGGCTTAGGCTGCGCTCGGGAACCAGCACTTTCACTTGCGGAGGCGCATCGCTTAGCGCATCGAGTCTATGCAGGGGCGGCGCGGGCTGCTTCTCCGCTCCGCTCGGCGAGACGCGGTACAACGCCGATTTGTCCAGGCTGCGGATTACGCCCCAGTCTTCGCCATCGCGGATCAATGCGACACGCGTGCCGTCATGGAAGACCAGGTCGGCTGCGGCCGGTTGCGGCTCGAAATGCAGCGTCCACTGCAGGCGCGAGCCCTGTGGCGCCTTCGCATCCAGGCTGGCTTCGTCGCGCACCGGCAGCCCGGTGTAGGCGGGGGGAACTATGCGCAGCCGTTGCGCCACCAGTCGCGGCACGCCGGCCACCACCGGCAGATTCTCCGTGCTGGGCGCCAGGACCGTCGTCGTTTGCCGGGCCGGCCAGAAAACGAGTGTCGCAATGGCCAGCGCGCCCGCGATCCAGCTAGCGGCGATGCGCGATGACGACCATGCCGGGCGAAGATCGGGCGTGCGGTGTCCGGCCAGGCGCTGTTGCAATCGTGCGCGCTGCAGTCGTTGCAGCGGATTCAACCGCGCATCTTCGGCGAACAGCAGATCCGCGCTGTCTTCCATGTCGGCGCGTTGCGCATCGAGCTGCCGGATCAGCCACTGCCGATCGAAGCGGCGCGCGCGCCGCCACGCGAATATCGTCAACAGGAAAAAACCGGCGACTCCGACCAGCGAGGCGGCCAGCGCGCCATGCCAGCGCCAGGCTGCAGCGGTCAACAGCAACGGCAGTGGCGACCAGAGCAGCAGATCGTCGGCAACGCTACGCTTGCGTGCCGGCTGCGACAGCTGTGGGAATTTGTTCGCGGTCATGACGCGACCTTCCCGCACACATCAGCCCTATGCAGCAGCGCTTCTGCCTCCCCCTTTGAAAAAGGGGGATTGAGGGGGATTTGCTCTTGCTCTGGAGCACGATCAAGAGCAAGAGCAAAAGCAAATCCCCCGTAGCCCCCTTTTTCAAAGGGGGCAAAGCAACGGCCATGCGCGGTTGCGACCTGCTCGTGGACGGGCCGTAAGAACAACGCATGCGGATTCATGGCGAGACTCCCCGGCTGCGCCGCGTCGCCAGCCAGCGCTCCGCCAGCAGCAACGCTGCGATCAGCAGCGCCAACCACGGCTGCAGGTCGCGCGGCGGCTGCGCGTACGACGCTCCTCCCGTGATAGGCGCGTAGTCGCGCGCGGCCACTCGCGCTGGTGCGGGCCCCGGTATTGCGAACAGGTTGCGCAAATTGCGCGGGAAATCGGGTTGCAGCAATTGCGGCATCGTCGCAGGAGCGAGAGTGCGGGTGAAGCGAAGCACCCGGCCGCGTCCCAGCGCCGCGCCTTCGACCAGCGGCGTGCCGACTTCATCGCGCCAGTAGACGGTGGTTGGGGTAGGAAACTTGTATTCGGTGTCCACCGGCAGCAGTGCGGTTCCGCCCCGCCGGATCCAGTCGTCGACTGCGGCAGGCAGAGGGCCGGGCGCAAGCCAGACCAGATGCCGCGTATCGGCTGGGAGCGCCTGGGTCGTCGGCGCGGCCGCGAAAGTAGCCGTTGTCGATGACTGCCACGCGCTCGCCGCCGCACGCAGGTAACGCAATCCGTCTTCGCGATCCTGCGCGTAGCGGACAGCGAGCGCCGGCGCGCCGACAACGACGGGCCTGGGTGCCGGCATCGCACCCGCAAGCACCTTCCATTCGACCATGCGCGACAGCCGCGGTCGTTGCGCATCCGCGCCTTGCAACTGTTCGGGAACCAGCACGCTCAACTTCACCGCAGCGGGAAGCTCGGAATCGAGCTGACGCAACAGGCTGGCGAACGGCAACGCAGCGGGTGCAGGTGGCGGCTGGTCCAAAGCGGGGAAACCGGGCGCCAGCCTATACAGGCGCGCTTTGTCGTCGTCGATGGCTGCGCGCGCCTGCGCGGCGTCGATGCCCGGCATCACCGCCACCCACGGCGCTTCGCTGGCGCTGCCGAACAGCACCGGCCGCGCCAGCCACACCGCCAGCAAGGCGAGCAGCAGCAACCGCGCGATCAGCAGCGGCCATTCGTCGAAGCGCACCCGATGGCGCGGCTTGGGCTTTTGCCGCAACCAGCGCAGCGCGGCGAAATCGGTGGGGCGCTGTTCGCTGCGGCGGGCCAGATGGATCAGCAGCGGCAGCAGCAGCGCGGCGAGCGCTGCCAGTGCGGCCGGCAACAGCAAGGCCGGAGTCATGCGTATTCCGCCGCGTCGCGCGAGCCGAACAGACGCCGCAGCGGCACGTCCAGCTCTTCATCCAGCACATAGCCGGCATGGCGGATGCCGCTGGCATCGAGCTGCGCGTGCAGCAAGTCGCGCGCTTCGCCGAAGCGGCGCAGGAAATCGGCCCGCAGCGCCACGCCATCGCCCAGCAGCTCCTCGCCGGTTTCCGGATCGCGGAAGCGGTAACCGCCGCGGAACGGGAAATCGCGTTCTTCGACGGTCAGCAACTGGATCGCCAGCACCTCGCGCCGCGCCGCCGATAGCTTTTGCATCAATTCCAGGCAAGCCGGGTCGAAGCAGTCGCTGAGCACGATCACCAGATCCTGCGCGCCGACGCGGTCCCACAACGGCGTCAATTGCTCGACGCGGGGGAATCCGCCGCCCGCCGACAATCCGTGCATCTCGAGCAACAAACGGTCGCGCTGGCGAGCGCCTGCCGCAGGCGCGACCAGTTGCAGACCGTCGTGGCGCAACGCCACCCAACCGAAGCGGTCGGCCTGGCGCATCGCCAACTCGCCGATGCAGGCCGCCAGCGCCTTGGCCGCATCCAACCGCGACCAGCCGGGACGCGCCGCGTCTTCCTGCGCCATCGAGGCGCTGGCGTCGATCAGTATCCACACCGCCAGCGGGCTTTCGCGCTCGGCTTCGCGCACGAAGAAACGGTCCGAGCGCGCGTAGAGTTTCCAGTCGATCTGGCGCAGTTCGTCGCCGGGTTCGTAGGCGCGGTACTGGGCGAACTCCAGGCCCGCACCGCGGCTGCGGCTGTGGTGCAGGCCGATGCCGTGCAAGCCGACCGCGCGCCGCGAAGTCAGCCGCAGCTCTTTCAACCGGCTGCGGACCTGGGGCGGGATCAGTTCGTACGACACCGCGTGCGGCCTGTCAGGCGGTCGGCAACGGCACGCTGCGCAGCAGCGCGGCGATCACGTCGTCGGCGCTTTTCTGTTCGGCTTCGGCGGCGAACGACAACAACAGACGGTGGCGCATGACCGGCGCCGCCAATGCGACGATATCTTCACGCGTCGCAGCCAGGCGCCCGTGCAGCAATGCACGCGCTTTGGCCGCCAGCACCAGCGATTGCCCGGCGCGCGGACCAGCGCCCCAGCGGACGTACTTGCGCACGTCTTCCAATCCGCCTTCGCCGGGTCTGCTCGCACGCACCAGTTTCGTGATCCACGCCAGCAGGTCTTCGCCCAGATGCACTTCGCGCACCAGCGATTGCAGCTTCAGCACTTCCTCGCCATGCATCACCTGCGGCACTTCGCTGCCACGGCTGCCGGTGGTCTGCGCCAGGATGTCGTGCTCTTCGCGCTCGCTGGGGTAGTCCACGCGGATATGCAGCAGGAAGCGGTCCAGCTGCGCCTCGGGCAACGGGTAGGTGCCGGCCTGTTCCAGCGGATTCTGCGTGGCCAAAACGAAAAACGGCGCCGGCAGCGCATGGGTGACGCCGGCATAGCTGACGGTGCGTTCCTGCATCGCTTCCAACAGCGCGGCCTGGGTCTTGGGCGGGGTGCGGTTGAGCTCGTCGGCCAGCAGCAGGTTGGTGAACACCGGGCCGGGCTGGAAGCGGAAATGGCGGTGACCGGTGCCGTGGTCTTCTTCCAGCAGCTCGGTGCCCAGGATGTCGCTGGGCATCAGATCGGGGGTGAACTGGACGCGCCGGAACTGCAGTTCCAGCGCCTGCCCCAGCGAACGCACCAGCAGGGTCTTGCCCAGTCCCGGCACGCCTTCCAGCAGGCAGTGGCCGCCGACCAGCAGGCCGATCAGCAACTGTTCGACCACTTCCTCCTGGCCGACGATGGCCTGGGCGATGGCCTGGCGCAATTGGCCCAGCCGCGCGAGTTGGGATTGGAGGTCGGATTCGGTGAGGGGGTTACTCATCTTTGTTCCTTGCTGACTTCAATGCGGCCGGTTGCAAAATAATGAATCGTCATCCCAGCGAAAGCTGGGATCCATCTTGATCTTGCTTTGCTTTGGCTTTACATCTCGCTGCGGACCCATCGCGAAGATCAAGATGGATCCCAGCTTTCGCTGGGATGACGTCGGAAATATTCCGGTGTGCCGGGACGCACTCACGCCGTCAACGCATACATGACGATATTCACCGCGAACCTGGTGTTGTCCTCGGCCAGGAAACGCTTGTTGCGCCAGTCGTAGTCCCACTCGCAACCATAGTCCTTGTTGCTGTAGAGCAGGCCCAGGCGACCGTCGATCTCGATGCCCTGTAGGTACTCGTGCACCAGATCGTCGCCCCAGCCGTTGAGTTCGAAACCGGTGGCCGGCGGGCCGTCGAACTTGAAGAAGCTGCGGTAGATCGGGTGGTTGTTGGGCAGCTTCTTCATCGCCTTGGCGCCGAAGATAGAAGCCATCTGCGCTTCGAACGACTTGGCGAACAGGCCGTCGATGTCGTGGTTGCAGTCGTCCACCAGCACGAAGCCGCCGTTGCGCACGTAGCGCTCGAAGTTGCGGCGCTCGGCCGGGTTGAACTCCACCAGCTTGTGTCCGGCCAGGTAGCAGAACGGCGCAGTCAGCATCTTCGGATCGGCCAGGGCCAGCACGTGTTCCTTCGGGTCCACGCGCAGGTTGGTGTAGTCGATCAGCGAGGTGATGAGATTGGCGGGCATGCGCTGGTCCACGTCCCAGTCGCCGGAGTCGTACTTCAGGCGGGTGAACCAGAAGTCGTAGCTGGAAACCGCCGCGCTTGCGCTGCGCAGCGGCCCGGCCAGCAAGGCGCCGGCCAGGCCGCCGGCCATCAATCGCAGGAACTGCGCGCGATTCATGCGCCGTCGCGCAGCTTCATCGATCGCACTGCATCCGCTTCATCGATCAGACCGCATCCGACAAGGAGGTGAAGGTGAAGTCGCGCAGCTTCATCGGCGGGATCATCATCACGAACGAAGACTCGTCGCCGGCCACGCGCACCGGCTTGCCCAGTTCTTCGATGTTGTTGAGCATGATCACCGGCGATTCGTTGAAGCGGAAATTCTTCACCGGGTACTTGATCTCGCCGTTCTCGATGTAGAAGGTGCCGTCGCGGGTCAGGCCGGTCAGCAGCACGGTTTGCGGATCGACCATGCGGATGTACCAGGTGCGCGTGACCAGGATGCCTTTCTGCGTGCTCTTGACCAGCTCGGCGGTGGACTTGGTGCCGCCGGACATCAGCAGATTGCCGGCCGCGCCGGTCGCGCGCTTGCCCTGTTTCTGCGCCCAGTAGCGCGAATACTCCAGGTTGACGACCTTGCCGTTCTCCACCACCGCGGTCTTCTCGCGTGGCAGTCCCTCGTCGTCCCACGGCATCACCGGCGCTTCCGGGTGCCAGGGATCGGCGGAGATATTCACCCGCGGGTCGTAGACCTGTTCGCCGATCTTGTTGCCGCCGCCTTTCTTGGACAGGAAGCTGCGGCCTTCGTCGGCCTGGCGCGCATCGAAGAAATTCATCATGAAAGAGATCAGCCCGGCCGCCGCGGCCGGTTCCAGGATCACCGTGTATTTGCCCGGCTCCAGCGCCTTGGCCGCGGCCGAATCGCTGGCCTTGCGCATGGCGACGCGGACGTCCTGGCCGGCCTTGAACGGGGTGGCGTCCTGCAGATTGCGGCCGACCCAGCCCGAACCGCGACCGTCTTCGGTGCGCACGGTGCAGGTGTAGTCCAGGTTGGTGGCTTTCTGGTAGCCGAAGTTGCCCTTGCTGTTGGCGAAGGCGACGAAACTCTGGCCGTCTTCAAGGAAACCCGCTGCGATCAATTTCTCCGCGCGGCACGGGCCGATGGAATCGGCCGCCGCCTGGGCGCGGTATTCCGGGGTGATGGCGGCGGTGGCTTCGCTGAAGGTCGGGCTGGCCTTGTAGGTCTGCTTTTCCACGGCCGGAACGAACTCCGGATTTTCCGGCGCCAGCCGGGCCAGGTCTTCGGCCCTGCGCACCACGCGTTCCAGCGCGGCGTCGTCGAACTCGTTGATGGTGGCCACGCCCACGCGCTTGCCGAAAGCCACCTGCACGGCCAGATCGGCATTGTCGACGATGCCGCTGGTGGAGACATTATTCAGGGCGAAACGGATGTTGCCGGAAATGGAACCGGATAGCGACGCGGTGCATTCGTCGGCCTTGGACAGGGCGATGACCTTGTCGAGGATGGCCTTGGCTTGCTCTTCGGTGAAGATGCTCATGTTCTAGTGGTCTCCTGGATGCGATCAGCCGAGCGAGCGGGCGGTGTTGATGACGTTGATGCCGTTGAAGCGCGCGGTGCTGGAACCGTGCGAGACCGCCGACACTTGGCCGGGCTGGCCCTTGCCGTCGAAGAACGAGCCGCCCATGCGGTAGTCGCTTTCGTCGCAGATCGCGGCGCAGGCGTTCCAGAACTCGGGCGTGCGGATCTGGTAGGCCACGTCCTCGATCATCGCGCCGATCTTGCCGTTCTTGATTTCGTAGAACAGCTGGCCGCCGAACTGGGCGTTGTAGCGCTGCTGGTCGATGGAGAACGAACCATCGCCGATGATGTAGATGCCGTTCTCCACGTCCTTGACCATGTCGGCCACGCTCAGCTTGTCCTTGCCTGCCTGCAGCGATACGTTGGCCATGCGCTGGAACTGCACGCTGGACCACGAATCGGCGTAGCAGCAGCCGTCCGATTCCTTCTTGCCCAGGATGTGGGCCTGGTCGCGGATGGTCTGGTAGTCGACCAGCTTGCCGCCGCTGATCAGGTCCCACTGCTTGGTCTTGACGCCCTCGTCGTCGTAGCCCACCGCGCCCAGGCTGCCGGTCTGGGTCTTGTCGGCGACGATATTGACCTTGTCGCTGCCGTACTGGAACTTGGCTTCGCGCTTGTCCAGGGTGGCGAAGCTGGTGCCGGCGTAGTTGGCCTCGTAGCCCAGCACGCGATCCAGTTCCAGCGGATGGCCGACCGACTCGTGGATGGTCAGCCAGGTGTGCGAAGGATCCAGCACCAGGTCGTACTTGCCGGGCTTGACCGAAGGCGCCTTCAATTTCTCGCGCGCCTGCTTGGCGCCGGCGATGGCGTCTTCCTTCATGTCGTAGGACAGGCCGTAGTTGACCACGCCGTTGGGCGACACGAACTTGCCCGAACCCGCGCCGTCCAGGTATTCGAAGCCCATCCCCATCGGCGAGGACAGGCCGTCGCGGGTGCGGAACTTGCCGCTGGCCTTGTCGATGGCGGTGACCGTCATCGGCGCCCAGATGCGGTGCACGTCCTGGTCGATATAGGAACCGTCGGTGCTGGCGAAATACTTCTGCTCGTTGACCAGGAACAGCATGGAATTGACGAAATCGGCGCCGGCATTGGTCGCTGCTGCATTCACGCCCAGCAATAGGTCCACCTTGTCCTTGATCGGCACGTTCATCGCGTTCTTCACGATCGGCGTCTTCCACGCCACCTCGCCCACGCCTTTGACCGGCGCCAACTGCACCTTGGCGGTCTGGATCTTGGCGTTGGCCTTGGCGATGGCCGCGGCCTGGCGCGCGGCCCGGGCCACGCCGTTGGTGGTCAGGTCGTTGGTGGCGGCGAAACCCCAGGCGCCGTCGGCGATGACGCGGATGCCGGCGCCGGTGGATTCGGTGTTCACCACGTTCTGCACCTTGTCTTCGCGGGTGATCACGAACTGGCGCAGGTAGCGGCCCACGCGCACGTCGCAATAGCTGGCGCCAGCGTCGGTGGCGGCGGCCAGCGCGGCATCGGCCAGGCCTTTCTTGAAGCCGACGTCCAGCGTGGTCTGCAATTGTTCGGCGGCGATCGCCCTGCCGAGGAAGGACGGCACCATCAGGCCGCCGAGGCTGAGGCCGGTAACGGCCAGGAAGTCGCGTCTGTGCAAGGCTGCTCTCCATCGGTAGAGCCCGCGCGCGCGGCGCGGGACGGGGACTGAAGCGGACGATCATGGCGTGCGCGCGGCGCATCGCCATGCCGCCAGCGATCATTGCCGCCGGGGCATACGCCGTCAAATGACTTTTGGCATAGACGAAGCATTGCGTTTCGACATTCGCTTCGCAAATCCCGGAAACGCGGCGTCTCTTGCCGGTACCGCCTCGCATTCCACCAACAAGGGTCAAGAGGGCGGAAGCCTCCAGCAGTCGCCGAGTGCGGCTAGTCCGCTTGCACGACCGCGCTCAACCCGGAAACGCCGTTTTCGTTGAAGGCTTCCACTGCAATCGCATACGGCTGATCGACGTTCAGCGCACGCAGCTCCAGCGTCGTGCCCCTGTCGGCGAACACCTGATAACTCAGGTTCAACCGGTCCGCGCGCAAGCCCCAGCGCACGTTGTATCCCACCGCACCGGCAACGGCTTTCCAGGCCACCACCGCATTGCGGCGATCCTGGTCGCGCTTGGCGCTTACCCGGGTCGGTGCGGCCGGCGGCTTTCCATCGGCGTTGCCGAACACGCGCAGGTCGCTGATGGCCAGGTTCGCGGCGCCCACGTGGCCATGCACGTAGCGGACATAGCGCGTGCGCACCGGCTCCGGCAGTTGCAGGTACGCATTGGGGCGGTCGCGCCGGTCCGGTCCATCGCCGACCCCGGCCAGCGGAGTCCACCGCTTGCCGTCGCGCGAGTGCTGCAGCTGGAAGGAGGTATAGATATCCGGCGCATCGGCGTAACGCCCGGACTGGTAGTCGGCGTAATTGACCTGCACCGCGCGCACCGTCTTGTCCGCGCCCAGATCGACGGTCAGCGTTTCGCCCGGTTTGTTGCTGCCGGCGACCCAGAAGGTGCGCGGATTCTCATCGGTAATGCGGTCGGCGGCGAACTCGCCCTGCGTGGACGAAGCCGTCGCCTTCTTGCGATAGGACAGCAGCATCCAGCCGGTGAACAGCGATTCCGGATCGGCGACCTTGCCTTCCGGCATCCAGTGCGGGAAATCGCCGAAGCGCGCGGACACGCTCATCTGTCCGTCGTCGGTGAAGGCGGCGGGGAACATCGCGATGCGCCGTTCGAAGGTCCAGTTGTAGCCGATCCACGGCGTACCGGTGTTCCACCAGTTGCCGTATTCGTCCTGGAAGGTGGAGCCGTGGCCGGCGCCCTGCACGAAACCGCCGGGCTTGTAGGCCACCGGGTTGTAAGGCGCGTATTCGAACGGACCCAGCGGACTGTCGCTGACATAGGTGCCGTTGGCGTAGGCGTTGTACTCGGTGCCGGGCGCGCCGTACTGCAGGTAATAGCGGCCGCGTACCTTGGTCATCCACGCGCCTTCCATGTAGTTGCCGACCGGTTTGCCGTTGGGGAAATTCATGCCGCGGTGATCGGGGCCGAAGCGTTCCCAACCATGCTTGGCCGGATCCAGCGCCAGCATCACTTTGGGCTCGCCACGGAAAACGAATCCGCGCGGCGCTTTTTCCATCTCGATGCCGTACAGCGGATAGGTGTCCGACGAACCCCAGTAGAGGTACCAGCGGCCGTCGTCGTCGATGAAGATATCCGGGTCCCAGGGCCCCGGCGGGGTCTTGCCGGCCGGCAGCGGCAGCAGGTCCTGGCCCGGCGGCACGGCGGTGGGAATACGCGGCAGCAGGCGGGTGAGGTAGTCGATCTTGCCGCTGGCCGGATCGGTGGACTGCAACAACGCGCGCGGGCCGAACGCCGATTGCATGATGACCAGGCGATCGCCGTCGGAAACCACGGCCGGGGCCACGATGCTTTCCGAAGGCCAGCGGCTGGGCGTGACGAAGCGCCAGTCCAGCAGATTGGTGGAGCGCCAGTAGCCATCGGCCAGGGTCTGGAACAGGTAGTAGGCATCCTTGTGCCGCACGATCACCGGATCGGCGCCGGTGCGGTAGGAGATGCCTTCGTTGAGCTGCTCGAAGTTGTAGCGGTAGTCCAGGTCGACGGGGTTGGCGTAGGTGCGTCGGCCGGGCGCTTCGGCTGCCGGCAGCGCGGTGCTCGCAAGGATCGACAGCAACAGGAATGCGCCTCGCGGCAACGACGGAACGCGCTTCATGATGGTTTCTCCCAGTGCCGTTTTCGGCCGCTACCTTACCGCGCTCCGCAGCGGCGGCAGTTAAACTGGCGTACCTCTCCGGCCTTGCCCATGCTGCGACTCACCGACCTCAAGCTTCCCTTGGACCATGACGAAGCCGCGCTTCCCGCGGCGATCGTCGCGCGCCTGGGCATCGACGCCGCCGAACTTGCCGGCTTCGCTATCGCCAAGCGCAGCTACGACGCGCGCAAGCGCGGAGCGATCGTGCTGATCTACGCGGTGGACGTGGAGACCACGCGCGAAGCGGACATCTTGCAGCGGCTGCAGATGGACGAGGAAGCGGCCGACGGCAAGATCGCTCCCACGCCGGACACCACCTACAAACCGGTCGCGCAGCCGTTGCAGGCCGGAACACCCGTGCGCGTACCGCTTTCGGTCGCGTCCGAAGAGGCGCGCGGGGTGGCGACCGTCGTCGAAAAAACCGTCCAGGTTTCTCCGCACCCAGCGGCGCTACGGCCCCTGGTCATCGGCATGGGCCCCTGCGGCCTGTTCGCCGGCCTGATCCTGGCGCAGATGGGCTTGCGGCCGATCATCCTGGAGCGCGGCAAGAACGTGCGCGAGCGCACCGTGGACACGTTCGGGCTGTGGCGGAAGAAGATCCTCAATCCCGAATCCAACGTGCAGTTCGGCGAAGGCGGCGCAGGCACGTTCTCCGACGGCAAGCTGTACAGCCAGATCAGCGACAAGCGCCACTACGGGCGCAAGGTGCTGACCGAATTCGTCAAGGCCGGCGCGCCGGAGGAAATCCTCTACGTCAGCAAGCCGCATATCGGCACCTTCCGCCTGGTGTCGATGGTGGAGAACATGCGCGCGGACATCGAAGCCCTGGGGGGCGAGATCCGCTTCTCGCACCGCGTCGACGACCTGCTGGTGGAAACCGATGCTACCGGTGCGCGCAAAGTGCGCGGGGTGGTGTTGGCCGATGGCGGGCAGATCCGTGCCGACCATGTGGTGATGGCGCTTGGCCACAGCGCGCGCGACACTTTTTTCATGCTGCACGAGCGCGGTGTGTTCCTGGAAGCCAAACCCTTCTCCATCGGCTTCCGCATCGAACATCCGCAATCGCTGATCGACCGGGCGCGCTTCGGTCCGCAGGCCGGCCATCCGATCCTCGGCGCGGCCGACTACAAGCTCGTGCACCACTGCCGCAACGGGCGCTCGGTGTACAGCTTCTGCATGTGCCCGGGCGGTACCGTGGTCGCCGCCGCCAGCGAACCCGGCCGCGTGGTCACCAACGGCATGAGCCAGTACTCGCGCAACGAGCGCAACGCCAACGCCGCCATCGTGGTCGGCATCGCGCCGGAGGATTACGCCGAGTTCGATCCCAGCGGCAGTCCGCTGGCCGGCATCGCCCTGCAGCGGCATTGGGAAGAACAGGCCTTCCGGCAAGGCGGCGAGGACTACAGCGCGCCGGGCCAGCTGGTCGGCGACTTCCTGCGCAAACGCGCCTCGCGCGAATTCGGCGCCGTGCTGCCTTCGTACACGCCGGGCGTGACGCTGGGTGATCTGTCCAGCGCATTGCCGCGTTACGCCGTCGACGCGATCCGCGAGGCGTTGCCGGCCTTCGACCGGCAGATCAAGGGCTTCGCGATGGACGATGCGATCCTGACCGGGGTGGAGACGCGCACTTCTTCGCCGGTGCGGATGACGCGCGGGGCGGATGGGCAGAGCCTCAATACGCGCGGGTTGTTTCCTGCGGGCGAAGGGGCGGGGTATGCGGGTGGGATCCTCTCTGCGGGTGTGGATGGGATCAAGGCGGCTGAAGCGGTGGCAATGCAGATGATCGCCGAAGGAACAGCGCGAGCGGTGCCGTTTTAGTCCCCTCCCTTGCGAAGCAGGGGAGGGCCAGGGAGGGGTGCTCTTCGCGGTGAAATGAGGAGGTCATGATCTCTCCTCAAACGACTCAGGCATTCAGCTTCAAACGATCACCGACTATCGCGCCAAAAGCACCCCTCCCCAACCCTCCCCTGCTTCGCAAGGGAGGGGGCTTGTCCCATCGTAGGGAGAATGAGGGGAGTATGGTTCGCATCGGCGCACCAACTTCCCAGGGACTAATCCATGAAGCCCAGAAACAACGCCAAGTCCGACAACGACGACGACCAGCCGCGGCTGGCTGTATTGATCGACGCCGACAACGCCCAGCCCTCGGTGATCGAAGGCCTGCTGGCCGAGGTGGCCAAGTACGGCGTGGCCAGCGTCAAGCGCATCTACGGCGATTTCACCAGCCCGCGCATGACCCAGTGGAAGGCGGCGCTGCTCAGGCACTCGATCAGCCCGGCCCAGCAGTTCGCCTACACCAGCGGCAAGAACGCCACCGACAGTTCGATGATCATCGATGCGATGGACCTGCTGTACACGCAGCGCTTCGACGGCTTCTGTCTGGTTTCGAGCGACAGCGACTTCACCCGCCTGGCCCAGCGCCTGCGCGAGGAGGGCCTGACCGTGTACGGCTTCGGCGAAAAGAAGACGCCCGATGCGTTCGTGCGCGCCTGCGACAAGTTCGTCTACACCGAGGTGCTGCGCAAGGAGGCCGCGGCCAGCGCGCCGGCGAAGCCGGCAACGGCCAAGCCTGCGAAGAAGACGGTATCGAAGTCCGCACCGGCGCAACCGGCATCGACTGTGGCGCCTACCCAAGCCGTGGCGGCGACGGAAGCGAAAGACAAATCCGCCGAGCCTCTGCCGCTGGCTTTGATCCGTCAGGCTATTGAAGAAGCCTCCGACGACAACGGCTGGGCGTTCCTGGGCGCGGTCGGCAGCTATCTCAACAAGATCCAGCCCGACTTCGATCCGCGCCTGTACGGGCACCGCAAGTTGAGCGACTTGCTGAAGCACCAGCCCAAGTACTTCGCCATCGAAGAGCGCGGCGCCAGCGGCTCCAACAAGATGATCTACGTCCGTTCGCTGGGCTGAGCGACCGCCGTGACGACCGGAAAACCGTTCTCGCCGGCCAGCGAGCGCAACCGCGATCCGATCCTGGAAGTCTTGCGCGAGCACTTCGCGCACGTACGCGAGGTGCTGGAGATCGGCAGCGGCACCGGCCAGCACGCGGTGCATTTCGCCGCGGCCATGCCGTGGCTGGGCTGGCAATGCTCCGACCGTGCCGACTATCTGCCGGGTATCCGCGCATGGCTGGACGAAGCGGCATTGCCGAATACGCCGCCGCCGGTGGAACTGGACGTCGCACAGGGGCCTTGGCCGGCACGGCGCTTCGATGCCGCGTTCAGCGCGAACACTTTGCACATCATGGGATGGTCCGAAGTCGAAGCCTGCTTCGCGGGCCTGGACAGAACGCTGGCCGCCGACGCGGTATTGGCGGTGTACGGGCCTTTCAACTACGGCGGGCAATTCACCAGCGACAGCAATCGCATGTTCGACGCCTCGCTGAAAGCGCGCGATGAACGGATGGGCATCCGCGATGCCGAAGCCGTGGACGAGCTGGCGCGGACGATCGGATTGCGGTTGGTCGACGATTTCGCCATGCCGGCCAACAACCGCTGCCGGGTGTGGCGTCGTGGCGTTGGCGCCGCATTTACATCGCCGCGTTAAATTGCGCACACGGGCAAGAGCCCGTGCAACCAGGGAATGCCGCCATGGCGCACAAGGTCACCTTCAGCGTTCCCGAGCGCACGCTCGGACGCGAAGACGTCGAGTTCGTAGTGGAAAAGGACGGCGTGCGCTTCGGCACGCTGCTGGTGTCCAAAGGCGCGGTGGAATGGCGTCCGACCAACAAGGTGTACCGGCGGCGGATGCGCTGGGACCGCTTCGATGCGCTGATGCGCGAGAGCGGGCGGCGGGTGTAGCCCGCATGCCATCCGGCGGGGGATTGCTGCCCGGGCGTTCAAGGATTCGGAAATGCGGGATCCATCGGCACGCTGCCGGCGACCGCAGCGCGCCTTTGCCGCAGCCACATGCCGAATGCGGACAGGCTGATGACGGCGGTCATCACCAGTTCGCCGCCGTCTTCGATCAGGGCCGACAAGGTCTGCGACACATTCCTTCCCAGCATCCCGTGTACTGCATCCACGCCGACACCGAAGAAGATCAAGACCGCGAAGTAGGCCGTGAAGACCAGATAGGAAAGCCAATCGTCCTCCCCTCGAATCAGGCGCGTGCCGGCGAGCCAGAACACGACCGACAACAATCCCGTCGTGGAAAATCCGATCAGATCGCCAACGACCGGAGACAGACCCAGTCCGGCATTGAACATGTGCCCGATCGCTTCATGCAGTTCGAACGCATCGTCCAGAAACGTTACCGACAGGATCGCCGCGAACGCATACCACTGTTTCTTGCCATACGCACGGGCTGACATGGCAAACAGTGCGCAGGCGGCCAGTTCCAGGCCGTAGCCGAAGATTTCGGGATAGCCCCTGTCGATAAAGGAAAACCGAAGGCGGCCATAGAAGAAGCTGCCCGTCAGATGGTACCTCTCCACATACGCATACCTTATGAAGCAGGCAATCAGAATCGAAATCGTACCGGTCACGGCTGCAACGGACCATCGATGCGCTCGATCCGGCAGGATCAAAAAATCCCGTGTGAGCCGCAGGCCGCGAGGGACAAGGTATGCGATGGAATGGGATTGGTAGCCGGTGGCGACGTGCATATGACCCTCCAAGCGGATGACTTAGCGCCGTCCGCGAACTCGGCGGAGGGGCTGTCATAAAGGCGTCATATACTGCTTGTGTAATTGAAGACTTTGCAATTTTTTTGCGGCGTATTCAGCGAGAAAAACGCAACGGATTCATTTCTCCTCCAGCCGCCATTAACGGAGGTGATAACTGCGTGACGCTTATGCCACCGAGCATTGGGACGGAAGTTATCTTGGAAGGATCCGGAGACAGACAAAAAGATTGAGTGAAGTCGAAATACTGCGTCGGCAAAGTGATGTCTCCAGCGCATCAGGTCGTCCAACTCGATCAGCTTTCCATGCACAGACTCGGAAATCCCGCCGCGCATAGCGCGTGAAGCCCGCGGTCGTCCCGCGTGCCTCAGGGAACTGGTCGACGATTCCGTCCGCCAGGTCGATTCCGGCAGCAAGCTTGTCGTTCCTCGCCCGACATGCCCAGAATGCCGCTTTCCCACGGAACTGGAACCTGCATGGCGCGGCTCGTGATCCTGTTGTCCTGTTTGCTGGGGCTGTCGTTTTCCGTGCGGGCACAGGCGCCGGCCGCCGCGTCCGCGGTTTCCGACCGCGATTACCCTGGAGTGATATCGCTTGCGGTCGATGCCACCGACGTGTCGCGCCGCATCTACCGGGTGCGCGAACGCATCCCGGTCCAACCGGGTCCATTGAAGCTCTGGTATCCGCAGTGGATACCCGGCAACCATGCGGCCACCGGCCCGATCAACCAGTTCGCGGGCCTGTCGATATCCGGCAACGGCCAGCGCATCGAATGGCGGCGGGACCCGTTGGACGTCTACGCGTTCCATCTGCAGGTGCCGATGGGCGTCGCTGCGCTCGATGTCGAATTCCAATCGCTTTCGCCCACCGCCGACGACCAGGGCCGGGTAGCGATGACCACCGAGCTGATGTCGGTGCAGTGGTCGCGCCTGTTGCTGTATCCGGCCGGCTACGATGCACGCCGCCTCCGTTTCGAACCCAGCCTGCGCTTGCCGGAAGGCTGGCAATTCGGCAGCGCGCTTGAAACGGCCGGTACCGATGGCGGCGTGAACCGCTTTCAGACGCTCGCTCTCGTCGATCTGGTCGATTCCCCCGTCTATGCGGGCCGCTACTTCAAGCGGTTCGACCTGGATCCCGGCGCGGCAATACCGGTGCGCCTCAATGTGATCGCCGACGCGCCGGAGCTGCTCGATGCCAAGCCGGAAATCCTCGCCGCGCACCGTGCGCTGGTGAAGCAGGCCGACCTCGTGTTCGGCCCGCGCCCGTTCGCGCACTACGATTTCCTGCTGGCGCTGTCGGACCAGTTCAGCGGCATCGGTCTGGAACACCATCAGTCGAGCGAGAACGGCACCTTTCCGGGTTATCTGACCGGCGAGGCGCCCTTCACCGACAATTACTTATTGCCGCATGAATACACGCACAGCTGGAACGGCAAGTTCATGCGTCCGGCGCTGCTGTGGACACCGCACTACAACACGCCGATGCAGAACGATCTGCTATGGGTCTACGAAGGCCAGACCGAGTTCTGGGCCTGGGTACTGGCCGCGCGCGCCGGGTTGTACACGCCGCAACAGGCGCAGGAAGTGCTGGCCGCCAGTGCGGCCCTGTTCGACCATCGCGCCGGCCGTGGGTGGCGCAGCCTGCAGGACACCGTCTATCAGGGCATCGTCGATTTCAACGATGCGCCGCAGGCGTGGGAGAGCTGGCAGCGCGGCTACGATTTCTACGACGAAGGCACGCTGGTGTGGCTGGATGTGGACACCAAGCTGCGGGAACTGTCCGGCGGCAAACGCTCGCTGGACGATTTCGCGCGCGGTTTCTTCGGCGGCGGTACGGGCCGCATCGAAACGCGCACTTATGCGGTCGACGACGTGGTCGGAGCGCTGCAGACAGTTCAGCCCCATGATTGGGCTGCGTTCCTGCGCCAGCGCGTGGACGGCCATGGTCCGGGCGCGCCGATGGAAGGCCTGGCACGCGCAGGATGGAAGCTGGTCTACAACGAGCAACCCAATGCCGCCATCGCAGAAGCAGAAGGCGACCAGGAGTTCGACGATTTCAGCTACTCGTTGGGATTGAAAATCGCCAGCGCCGACGGAAAGGTCGACGCAGTGCTGTGGAACAGCCCGGCCTATCTGGCCGGTCTGGCGAAAGACATGGTGGTCGTGGCGGTATCGGGCATGGCCTACGACGCCGACCGCCTGAAGCGGGCGATCACCGCCGCCAAAACAACGGAATCCGCGATCGAACTGCTGGTGAGGCAGGGAGATGCCTATCGCACTTTACGAGTGGAGTATCGCCAGGGGCTGCGGTATCCGCATCTGCAGCGCATCGCGGGAACGCCGGATCGCCTGAGTCAACTGCTCGCGCCGAGAAAGTGATGGTTGCAGATGGGGTCGTTCGTTAGTGCATGGGATCCCAAAGGAATCGTATGCGCGAATGCGCAAACCCCGTCGCAACGGGTTCCCTCGTCATCCAGCGTTGCGGAAGCATGCGCGATACTCCGGGGAACAAGGACCCGGTCCGCCGAAACGAGAGGGAAGATGGCCATGAAAACGCTACTGTGCACTTCGTTGGCGCTAGCACTATGGTCGAACACAGCGCGCGCCGACGAGTTCGTCTTCAACGACTGTCTGGCGGGGCTGCGCACAAAAGCCGAAGCGGCGGGCGTGGAACGAACCACCTTCGATTCCAGCACCCGCGGCCTGGTTCCGGACATGGGCGTGCTGGAGCTGCTGGATGCCCAGCCGGAGTTCACCACGCCGATCTGGGATTATCTGGCCGCGCTGGTCGATGATCAGCGCATCAGCGATGGCCAGGCCATGTTGCAGGCCAATGCCGCGACCCTGGCGCGGGTTTCGCAGGAGTACGGCGTGGATCCGCAGACCGTGGTGGCGGTATGGGGCGTGGAAAGCGACTACGGCAAGACCTTCGGCAAGCGGCCGCTGCTGGTCTCGCTGGCAACGCTGTCCTGCTTCGGCCGCCGCCAGGAGTTCTTCCGCGGCGAATTATTCGCCACGCTCAAGCTGCTGCAAGCCGGCGACCTGAAGCCCGAAGGTTTGACGGGCTCCTGGGCCGGCGCTTTCGGCCACACCCAGTTCATGCCCACCACTTACCAGCGCATCGCGGTCGACGGGGATGGCGACGGGCGCCGCGATCTGGTCGCCAGCATTGCGGACGCGCTGGCTTCGACCGCCAATTACCTCAAACAGGCCGGCTGGCGCACGGGCGAACCGTGGGGCTATGAAGTGAAATTGCCTGCGGGTTTCGATGCCGCTCTTGCGGGAAGGAAGAACAAGCGGCCTTTGTCCGACTGGATCGCACGCGGGGTCGCGCGTACCGACGGCACACCGCTTCTGGCGACCGATGCGCAAGCGGCCGTGCTGCTGCCCGCCGGCGCGACCGGTCCCGCCTTTCTCGTGTTCCGCAACTTCGACGCGATCTATTCGTACAACGCGGCGGAAAGTTATGCGCTGGCCATCGCCACCTTGTCCGACCGCCTGCGCGGCGGCGGTGCGCTGGTTACGCCGTGGCCGACCGACGATCCGGGACTTGGTCGTGGCGAACGCAGGCAGCTGCAGCAACTGCTGCTGGCGCGCGGGCACGCCATCGGCGAAGCGGACGGCATGATAGGCACGCTCACCCGCCGCGCTATCGTGGCCGAACAGCAGCGGCTGGGACTGCAGCCGCAGGATGGGCGCGCGGGGAAGAAGATTCTCGATGCGTTGCGGACCGAGGCGCCGCTGCCGGTCACGCCGCCCGCGACGGTGCCGCAGTCACCGCTCGAATCGAAGCCGACAGATTGAGGAAAAAGCCTCTCCGAACGCCCAACCTCGAAGACTGTGGGAGCGGCGTCCCGCCGCGAGCTCCTGAGCGATTTCGAGCGTAGGCCAAGAGCTCGCGGCGGGACGCCGCTCCCACTCCCACGTGTCGCAGGTGGTGGGCCGCGTCCTACGCCGCCTGCACGATCGGGATCTCCCGCGGATTGTTCCACTTGTCCAGCAGCGCCGCTTCCCGCGCCTTGGCCTTATGCAAATGCGCTTCCTTGACGTGTCCGTAGCCGCGGATGTGCTCGGGAATGCTGGCGATTTCCGCGGCAAGCGGAAGATTGCCGGCGTTGAGCGAAGCCAATAGCCCGCCGACCGTCTTTTCGTAGTCGCCGATCAGCTTGCGTTCGCCCTTGCGCTCTTCGGTATAGCCGAAGATGTCGAACATGCCGCCACGCAGGAACCTGAACTTCGCCATCAGCTTGAACGCGCTGAACACCCACGGACCGAATTCCTGCTTGATCAGCCGGCCCTGCGCGTCCTTTTTGGCCAGCAGCGGCGGCGCCAGATGGAAGTGCAGTTTGTAGTCGCCGTCGAACTGCTGCTCCAGCTTGCGCTTGAAATCGCCGCTGGTGTACAGCCGCGCCACTTCGTATTCGTCCTTGTAGGCCATCAGCTTGAAGAAGTAGCGCGCCACCGCTTCGCTGAGCGCGGTGGAGCCCGGCGCGCGCACGTGTTCGGCGTCGCGCACCTTGTCGACCAGCGCGCTGTAACGGTTGGCGTAGGCGGCGTTCTGGTATTCGGTGAGGAAAGCGACGCGGCGCTGCACCAGTTCGTCCAGCGAACGCGACAGGCGCAGGTCGTCCAGCGGCAGGAAGGCGACGTTGCCGTCGTGGTTGCCGGCGTCCTGCAGGCCGCGCACTTCGTGTTCGTTGTCCGGCGTGCGCGGCGCGCTGGGGCTGGCCCACTCGCTGGTTTCCCATTCGCCAGGCGGCAGGACCTGCAGGTTGTGCGGGGTACGTTCGGATTCGGTCTGCGCGTTGTGGATCACGCCGGCCGCTTCGGCGACCGCGGCTGGATTGACCACGGCCAGACGGCCCCAGGCGAAGGCCTGGCGATTCATCTCCACCGCCGCGCCGTTCAATTCCACCGCGCGCATGATCGCTTCGTAGGAGATTGGCACCAGGCCCTGCTGCCAGGCATAGCCCAGCATGAACAGGTTGGCTGCGATCGCGTCGCCCATCAGCGCGGTGGCCAGTACCGTGGCATCGACCTGCAGCGGCGCACGTCCGCCCAGCGCTTGGGTGACCGCGGAAAGAATGCCGGCCGCCGGAAATTCCATGTCCGGACGCGTGGTGAAGGTGCCGGGCATGGCCTGGTAGGTGTTCAGCACCACCTGCGAGCGTTCGCCGCGCACTTTCGACAGTACCCAGTAGTCGTTGACCACCACCATGTCGCAACCCAGCACCACGTCGGCTTCGCCGGCGGCGATGCGCACGGCGTGGATGTGTTCGGGCGTGCGCGCGATGCGGATGTGGGTGGTGACCGCGCCGCCTTTCTGCGCCAGGCCGGTCTGGTCCAGCACGCTGGCGCCCTTGCCTTCCAGGTGTCCGGCCATGCCCAGCAGCGCGCCGATGGTGACCACGCCGGTACCGCCGACGCCGGTGATGAGGATATTCCAGGGTTGCTGGAAATCGGCCTTGAATACCGGCGCGGGCAGGTTGGCCAGCAACTCGGTGGGATCTTTTTTCTTGCCCTTGCGCGGGCCGCCGCCGTGCACGGTGACGAAGCTGGGGCAGAAGCCGTTGACGCAGCTGTAGTCCTTGTTGCAGTTGGACTGGTCGATCTCGCGCTTGCGCCCGAACTCGGTTTCCTTCGGCAGCACCGACACGCAGAAGCTTTTCACGCCGCAGTCGCCGCAGCCTTCGCAGACCAGCGTGTTGACCATCACCCGCTTCTGCGGATCGGCCAGCTTGCCGCGCTTGCGGCGGCGGCGCTTCTCGGTGGCGCAGACCTGGTCGTAGATCAGGATGGACACGCCCTTCACTTCGCGCAGTTGTTTCTGCACGTCGTCCAGCCGTTTGCGGTCGAAGAATTCCACGCCGGACGGGAAGATCTCCGGTTTGTTCCACTTGCCGATCTCATCGCTGACCACGACGATCGTCTGCACGCCCTCGGCACGCATCATGTGCGCGATCTGCGGCACACTCAGCGTTCCGTCCACCGGCTGGCCGCCGGTCATCGCCACCGCATCGTTGTAGAGGATCTTGTAGGTGATGTTGACGCCGGTGGCCACCGACTGGCGCACCGCCAGCGAGCCGGAATGGAAGAAGGTGCCGTCGCCCAGATTCTGGAACACGTGCTCGGTTTCGGTGAACGGCGCCTGCCCCGACCAGGTGACGCCTTCGCCGCCCATGTGGGTGAAGGTGTCGGTGTCGCGGTCCATCCACGTCACCATGTAGTGGCAGCCGATGCCGCCCAGCGCGCGCGAACCTTCCGGCACCACGGTAGACGTGTTGTGCGGGCAGCCGCTGCAGTAGTGCGGCACGCGCGGGAAGTTGGCGCGCGGCAGCGCCATTTCCGCTTCCTTCTCTTCCATCCAGCGCAAACGCTGTTCGATGGATTCGGTCGTGAAAAAACGCTGGATGCGGCGACCGATCACACCTGCGATGGTGGCGGGCGTCAGTTCGCCTGTGGACGGCAGGATCCATTCGCCGGCTTCGTCGTACTTGCCGACGATGGAAGGACGCGGACCCGCGCTGGCCGGCCAGTTGTAGAACTGTTCCTTCATCTGCCGCTCGATGAAGGCGCGCTTCTCCTCGACGACGACGATGTCTTCCAAACCGTGGGCGAAGTTGGCGATGCCCACCGGTTCCAATGGCCAGGTCATGCCGACCTTGTACACGCGGATGCCGATGTCGGCGCAGGCGCGCTCGTCCAGGCCCAGGTACTCCAGCGCCTGCAGGACGTCCAGGTAGCTCTTGCCGGTGGTGACGATGCCCAGGCGCGCGCGCGGCGAATCCAGCACGATGCGGTCCACGCCGTTGGCGCGGGCGAAGGCCTGCGCGGCCTTGACCGCATAACGGTGCAGGCGCATTTCCTGGTCCAGCGGCGGGTCGGGCCAGCGGATGTTCAAGCCGCCGACGGGCATTTCGAAATCTTCCGGCAGCACGATGCGCCGCGCGAACGGATTCACTTCCACCGAGGCGGACGATTCCACCGTCTCGGCAATGGTCTTGAAGCCGATCCAGCGCCCGGTGTAGCGGCTCATGGCCCAGCCGACCAGGCCCAGGTCCAGGATGTCCTGCACGCCGGCCGGATTCAGCACCGGCATCATCGCGCTGACGAACTCGTCTTCCGAACCATGCGGCAGGGTGGAGCTGCGGCAGTTGTGGTCGTCGGCGGCCATCGCCAGCACGCCGCCGTGTTTGGAGGTGCCGGCGGCATTGCCGTGCTTGAACACATCGCCGCAACGGTCCACGCCGGGGCCCTTGCCGTACCACATCGAGTACACGCCCTCGACCTTGGCGCCGGGGAACAGGTTGGTCTGCTGCGTGCCCCAGACCATGGTCGCACCCAGGTCCTCGTTGAGGCCGGGGATGAACTTCACTTGCGCTTCGGCCAAATGCTTCTTGGCCCGCCACAGTTCCAGGTCGAAGCCGCCCAGCGGCGAGCCGCGGTAGCCGCTGATGAAGCCGGCCGTGTTCAGCCCCGCGGCCTGGTCGCGCAGGCGCTGCATCAGCGGCAGCCGGACCAGCGCCTGCACCCCGCTCAGGTAGATGCGGCCGTCGGTGCGGGTGTATTTGTGTTCGAGCGTGTAGTCGTTGTCCAGCGTGTCGATCGCCGGGGTGTTGGCGGAAGACGGCGAGGTGAGTTCGGCGGTGCTGGTCATGGCTGGCCCGGGGAATTGGAGGCGGCTGGCGGCGCCGGCTATGGCCCGGCGCAGGGTGCGGAATTGTATCAGCGCGGTAATATGTGACCGATTTCACTCACCTGTTGTGCGCTGCAACGGGTAGGATGGCTCGGGGAGGTCGTTTTGTGGTTAGGGGAAGTCGCGTGAATCCATTTCGAATTTTTCTGGCTGCCATGCTGGCCATGCTCGCGTCCGCCGTACAAGCGCAGACGCCTATCAAGCCCAAGGAATTCTATTTCGACGCCGACGCGACCACGGCGCGCAAGATCGTGGTCGTCGAGGGCGAGGGCGAGGCCCTGGCGGCGGGCCTGGTCAAGGCGCGCGAACGCGGCAGGCGAGTGATCGAGGCGACTGCGCAGCTGGCGCACGTAGCCATGTCCGACAAGCGGGCCGAGCTGGGCAAGTCGCTATACGAGCAGGCTGTCAACGGCACCGCGTCGACCAGCAGCATTGGTCGTTCAGTGCGCTGGAACTATGCTTGGGATCTGTACTGCAATGAGGACTACGCGCAGGCCTACGGCCTGTGGAGCGAGCTGGCCGCCGGTTTCGGCAACCCGGCGTGGCTGCCGCCGACGATGGCCTTGTCGTTGTGGAGCCTGGATCGCAAGGCCGAGGCGGTGCAGTGGTACGCCGCGGCGGTGCGCACCGAGCCCACCCTATGGAGCGATCCGGCGAATTACGCGATGCTGCTGCCGAACTGGCGTGAGCAGGACCGTCAGCGCTTGGCCGAAGTCTATACCGCCTGGCAGGCCGCACCGCCGGCTTGGCCCTGAGGCCTGCCCCTCCATGCCAGAATCCGCATCGTGGCGAATCCGGTCCACGCCATGACCGCGCTGCGGGCCGCAGGATGATCAGCAACGAGTTGGAGATCGCACCCTACCGCCAGCGCCTGCTCAGTCAGGGCCGGGTGCAGATACCGGGTTTCCTGCAAGAGGCCTCTGCTGAGCGCCTGCGCCAGTGCCTGAGGGATGAAGTGCCCTGGCAACCGGCATTGCGCACCGATCGGCCCGTGCCCGCGGGCGCGGAAGCCGCAATATCGTCAGAGGCCATGCATCGCGAATTGCTTCAGGCAATTTACCAGCGCGCCCGCGATGATTTCGAATTCGTGTTCGATCGCTACCGGATGATCGAAGCCCGGCGCGATGGACTCGATCCTGGCTTGGTACTGCACGTGGTGGTCGATTTCCTCAATAGCCCGCCATTTTTGGAATTCGCGCGCGAATTGACCGGTGACAACGCCATCCGCATGGTCAGCGCCATCGCCGCGCGCTACCGGTCCGGCCATTTCCTCAAGCTGCATAATGACAAGGCTGGCGACGAGGACCGGGCCTTTGCCTATGTGATCAACCTCAGCCAAGGGTGGCAGGCCGACTGGGGCGGCTTGCTGCAGTTCCTCGATGAAGGACAGAACGTGATCGAAACCTTCACCCCGCACTGGAATTCGCTCAGCCTGTTCCGCGTACCTCAGGCGCATCAGGTCAGCCTTGTGGCGCCATGGGCGAAGGACGACCGCTATAGCATCACCGGCTGGTTCAGGCGCAGCTAGCTGATAACCTCGCGTGCAGCACGCCGGCATGTCCGACACCTGAAAACCGATTTGCGGAGAACGACGATGCGCATCGCGATATTGCTTCTGCTGACGTTGCCGACGGCTTTGTCCGCCCACGCCGCCGACCGCATCACCGGCCGCGATTTCGCCACCCGCTCGGAAGTCATCGCGCCGCACGCGATGGCGGCAACCTCGCACCCTTTGGCTACGCAGATCGCGCTGGAGGTGATGAAGCAGGGCGGCAGCGCGGTCGATGCGGCCATCGCCGCCAATGCCGCGCTGGGATTGATGGAGCCCACCGGCAACGGGGTGGGCGGCGACCTGTTCGCCATCGTGTGGGATCCGAAGACCAAGAAGCTTTACGGCTATAACGGTTCGGGCCGTTCGCCCAAATCGCTGACGCTCGATTATTTCCAGAAGCAGGGCCTGACCGACATCCCGCCGCTGGGTCCCTTGCCGGTCAGCGTGCCGGGCGCGGTGGATGGCTGGTTCGCCTTGCACGGCCGCTTCGGTAAGGTGCCGATGAAGGACGTGCTGGCGCCGGCGATCCGCTATGCGCGCGAAGGTCATCCGGTCGCCGAAACCATCGCCTATTACTGGGCCCGTTCGGTGCCGCGCTTGTCCAAGTATCCGGGCTTCCGTGAACAGTTCACTGTCGGCGGGCGCGCTCCGCGTACCGGCGAGCTGTGGAAGAACCCCAACCTGGCCGACACCCTGCAGAAAATTTCCGACGGCGGCCGCGATGCGTTCTACAAGGGCGACATCGCCCGCACCATCGGCGACTACTTCAAGGCCAACGGCGGTTTCCTGAGTTACGAGGACCTGGCCGCGCACCAGGGCGAATGGGTGGAGCCGGTCAGCACCAACTACCGCGGCTACGACGTCTGGGAATTGCCGCCCAACGGCCAGGGCATCGCCGCGCTGCAGATGCTCAACGTGCTGGAAGGCTACGACTTCTCGAAGATTCCCTACGGCAGCGCCGAACACGTGCATCTGTTCGTGGAAGCCAAGAAACTCGCCTTCGCCGACCGCGCGCGCTGGTACGCCGATCCCGCGTTCCAGCCGGCGCCGGTGGCCAAATTGATCTCCAAAGCGTATGCGAACCAGCGCCGCAAGCTGATCTCGCCCGACAAGCCGCTGCGCGAAGTGCAGCCCGGTACGCCGGCCGAACTGGACGAAGGCGACACCATCTACCTGACTGCGGCAGACGCCGACGGCATGATGGTGTCGCTGATCCAGTCCAACTACCGCGGCATGGGCAGCGGCATGGCGCCGCCGGGCCTGGGCTTCATCCTGCAGGACCGCGGCGAGATGTTCGTGCTCAAGCCCGGCCATCCCAACACTTACGAACCCGGCAAGCGTCCCTTCCAGACCATCATTCCCGCGTTCGTCACCAAGGACGGCAAGCCCTTGATCAGCTTCGGCCTGATGGGTGGCGCGATGCAGCCGCAGGGGCACGTGCAGATCGTGATGAATCTCATCGATTTCGGCATGAATCTGCAGGAAGCCGGCGACGCCCCGCGCATCCAGCACGAGAACGACACCGAACCCACCGGCCAGAACACGGCGATGGGCGATGGCGGGGTGGTGCAGCTGGAAAGCGGATTTCCTTACGAAACCGTGCGCGCATTGATGGACAAGGGCCACCATCTGGAATGGGCGCTGGGACCTTATGGCGGTTACCAGGCGATCCGTCGCGATCCGCAGACCGGCGTGTATTTCGGAGCATCGGAAAGCCGCAAGGACGGACAGGCGGCGGGCTATTGATCGTTGTAGGAGCGGGTCTTGCCCGCGACGCTCCTGAACGATCTCTCGGAAAAGCGTCGCGGGCAGGGCCCGCTCCTACATCTCTTGCGCGATCAGTCGGCTGGCACGGTGCGTTCACCGGCCCACGCGCGCAGCGCCGACACCTGTTCGGCCATGATCACCGACAGCGGCCGCGTGTTGCGTATTTCCTGCATCAACAGGTCGGTATCCAGCGCCTTCTGTTCCGCGTGGGCGGTGTAGAGCGCGGCGACGATGGCCTGTTCGATCTCCGCGCCCGAGAAGCCGTTGCTGGCCGCGGCCAGTGCGGGCAATGCGAAGTTCTCGGGTTCCAGCTTGCGGCGGGTCAGATGCAGGCGCAGCACTTCCACGCGCGTATCGGGATCGGGCAGGTCGACGAAGAAGATTTCGTCGAAGCGGCCCTTGCGCAGCAGTTCAGGGGGCAGTTCGCTGACCTGATTGGCGGTGGCGACGATGAACACGCCGCCGCCAGCGGCCGAACTCTTGCGTTCGGCCATCCAGGTCAGCAGATAACCCAGTACCCGCCGCGAGACGCCGCCATCGCCCTCGCCGCTGCCGCCGGCCAGGCCTTTCTCTATCTCGTCTATCCACAGCACGCAGGGCGCCAGTTGTTCGGCCGAGGCCAGCGCGCTGCGCAGGTTCTTTTCGGTCTCGCCATGGAACTTGTCGTACAGGGTGCCGAAATCCAGCCGTAGCAGCGGCACGCCGAAACCGCCGGCGGTGGCCTTGGCCAGCATCGATTTGCCGCAGCCTTGCACGCCGAGCAACAGCACGCCCTTGGGCGCGTCCAGCCCCGGCGGCGCGTTACCGGACACGAATACCGCCCGGCGCTGCTCGATCCAGCGCTTCAGCCGGCGCGCACCGGCCACCTCGGCGAAGCGGGCGGTGTCGTATTCGTAGTGCAGGTGCCCGCTGCGATTGAGCAGTTCGAACTTCAGCTTGGACAACTGCGGCAGGTCGGCGGCGCTGAGCGCGCCGTCGTCGTAGATCAGCTGGCGGGCGATGCGGCGCGCGTCGGGCAGACTGAGGCCCTGCAGATTGCGCACGATCTGCTGTACCGCCTCGCCATCGGCTTCGACCCGGCGGCCGCCGTTCTCGCGGGCGTAGTGGACGGCCTCCTCGCGCACCATCTTCAACAGGGCGTTGGCATCTGGCAGGCGCGGGTTGAAGCGCACCGCCGCCGCTTCCAGTTCCGGCGGCAGTTCCACTTTCCCGCCCACCAGCACCACCACGTGCGGCTGGCAGTTGCGGCGCTGGACCAGGTCGCGCAATTGGCGCTGGCTGCTGGCGTAACCCAGGTAGGGATGGAAATCGAGCAGCAGGTAGATGCCGCGCTGCTCGGCCAGCTTCATCGCCTGCAAGGCTGCGCTGGCGTCGGGCGGGCCTTCGGGCTCGTCCTCGCGGTCCATGTCGATGCGGCGCAGGCCTTCGGTGATCGACCATCGGTACAGCGCGCGCCAGACCTGGGACAGGGCCTGGCGGAACAGTTCCACCACGCGGCCTTCGTCCTGGGTCTCGATGACGATCAAAGGGGTATTGGCGCGGATCAGCGCCGTCAGGTCCTGCAGTTCGCTCACGATCGGTCCGGGTCCATGGCAGCGCGCACGATAGCAAAGGGAAAACGGGATGACCGAAGCAATTGCGCTTTTATGCTTTGCCCCCTTTGGAAAAGGGGGCTACGGGGGATTTGCTCTTGCTCTTGCTGTGTGCAGGTAAAGAATCAAGAGCAAATCCCCCTCAATCCCCCTTTTTCAAAAGGGGGAGGCTTGGCGGCCTGTTCCCGGCTTACCGTGGCCGGTGTACCCTGCGGCTTCCCGGTAACGAGGCGTGCGCATGAAGACGATTCTGGTCGCCAGCTCCAAGGGTGGCGCGGGCAAGAGCACATTGGCCACCAACCTGGCCGCGCATTTCGCGCTGGACGGCAAACGCACCGTACTGGTGGACGCCGACCCCCAGCACTCCTCCACCCGCTGGGCCGAACGCCGCGCCGAGCTGGAAACCGCCGTACTTCCCATCGACGCCAGCGGCAAGCGCCCCTGGCGCAGCTGGCTGCCCGAAGACGCCGAACGGGTGGTCATCGACGCCCCGGCCGGATCCATGGCCGACGACCTGCAGCAATTCATCGAGCATGCCGACGCCATCGTGGTTCCGGTGCTGCCGTCGGCGATGGACATCGAGGCCACCGTGGGGTTCCTGAACTCGTTGTCCAAAGTGCCGCGCGTGCACAAGCGCAAGTTGCCGGTAGGTCTGGTGGTCAACCGCAGCAAGCCGTGGACGAACACCTCGCAGCAGGCGGTGGAGATGCTCAAGACCTGGCCCTATCCGGTGGTCGCGCAGCTGCGCGATACCCAGGCCTATGTGGTCCTGGCCGGCCTGGGCCGCAGTCTGTTCGATTACCGGTCAGCACAGGTGCGCGACCATCAGGCCGACTGGGATCCCTTGCTGAAATGGGTCAAGAAGGCCTGAACCGGGTTCCAGACTGGATTCCTCCAAGCGCGCTCCAACCGAAAGGGATGCCATGCGTGAACTGATACTCCTGCGCCATGCGCATGCCGAACCCGTCGCCGCCGGGCAGTCCGATCTCGACCGGCCGCTGTCGCCGGACGGACTGGCCGAGGCCGCCGCGGCGGGCCGCTGGCTGGCCGAACAGGGCCTGGTGCCGGACCGGGTGCTGTGCTCGCCGGCGCGGCGCGCGCGCGAAACCCTGGAGGCGGTGCTGGAGACCATCGGCTACGTCGAGCAGCGTCTGGACGAGCGCATCTACGAAGCCACCGCCGGCACCCTGGCCGAACTGGCCGACGCCAACCGCGAAGCCGAGCGCCTGTTGCTGGTGGGCCACAACCCGGGGCTGGAACGGCTGGCCGCGCTGATGCACAGCGGCCAGTCCGGCGACTACCGCGGCATGCCGGTTGCGTCGGTGGTGGTGCTGAAGCTGCCGGCGGACGCCGGCATCGAACCGGGAGTCGCGACCCTCTCCGCCTTCTGGTGGCCGTGACGGTCCCAATGTTCGGCCGCAAGCGCTGGGGATGGTGTGGCTTGATGGTGCTGTGCCTGTGGCCCGCGCTCGCGGCGAGGGCCGAAGGCTTCGATCCGGCCGCGTCGCGTTTCGGCTTCGAGCTGCGCACGCGCTGGGGCATGAAGCTGGAAGGGGAGTTCAAACGCTACGAAGGCGAAGTGAAGCGCCTGCACGACGGCCGCCACCAGGTGGTGCTGCGCATGTTCACCGATTCGGTGGAGATCCTCGGCCATCCACGCTATTCCGAGTGGACCCGCGGCCGCCAGTTCTTCGAGGCCGAGCGCTATCCTGTGGTGGTGTTCGTCTCCAAACCCTACGACGAGCAGTTGCTGAAGCATGGCGGCGATTTGGCCGGCGACTTGAGCATCCGCGGCATCACCCGGCCCAAGACGCTGACGGTGGCGCCTTCCTCCTGCTCGCGCCCGGCGCGGGATTGCGACGTGGTCGCCACCGGCGCGGTGCGGCGCAGCGATTACGACATGGACGATTGGATGATGGCGGTCAGCGACCGGGTGGTGTTCGTGCTGCGCGCGCGGCTGAAGGCGGAGGTTGCGCCATGAACCCGCTCTTCCGCGGCCTGGTGGTGTGGCTGGCGCTGTCGTGCGCGGCCTGCGTCAGCCTGTCCGAGACCCAGCGCAACCGCGCCGCTTCGATCGCCGTGGCGGCGCGCTCGCACGTGGTGGACTGCAGCGCGCCCAATGCATGCGCCCAGCCTTCGCCGTTGCGCGAACTCAGCGACCGCGCCGTCGCCGAATCCACCACGCAAGCGCCGCGTCATTACGCGCTGATCCTGGATCGCGGCAGCGATGCGCTGCTGGCGCGCATCAACCTGATCCGCAGCGCGCGCAGCCGCATCGACGTACAGACCTACATCTTCGACAAGGACGATAGCGCGCGGCTGGTGCTGGACGAACTGCTGGCCGCATCGCGCCGCGGGGTGAAGGTGCGGCTGCTGATCGACCAGCTATCCGCGATTCCGGATCTGGGCATCCTGGCAGCCCTGTCGGGCTCGCACATGAATTTCGAGATCCGCATCTACAACCCCAGTTTCCGCAAGGCCAAGCTCAACTACTTCGACTATGCCGGCAGCGTGCTGTGCTGTTTCCGCCGCTTCAACCAGCGCATGCACACCAAGTTGATACTGGTGGACGCCGCCGTCGGCATCACCGGCGGACGCAATTACCAGGACGACTATTTCGACTGGGACGCCGAGTACAACTTCCGCGACCGCGACGTGCTGGTGGCGGGGCCGGCTGCGCGCGAGATGGCGGCCAATTTCGAGACGTTCTGGACTGCGCGCCGCAGCATCCCGGTGGAGCGCCTGAACGATGTCGGCCGCAAATTGCTGAAGGAGGGCGTGCCGGCGATGCCGCCGGACGCTTTCCTGCGCCCCGACCGGGTGGCGGCGCTGTCGGCCGAAGCCAGCGACCAGGCGCAGGTGCGCGAGCGCCTGGCGCAGGCGGCGATGCCGGTGGGCGCGGTGAAATACATCGCCGATCTGCCGCAGAAGCACCGCCGCGAACGTCCTGCGAATGCGGCGCCGGCGGTGCCGGAATTGAAAACGCTGATCGCCGGCGCGCGATCGGAAGTGCTGATACAGACGCCTTACCTGGTGATGTCCGACGCGGCCCAGGATCTGTTCCGGGAACTGCGCCAGCGCAAGCCGCCGCCGCAGGTGACCGTATCCACCAACAGCCTGGCCGCCACCGACAACGCGGTGGTCTATTCGATGTCGTTCAAGTACAAGCGCCGTTATCTGCGCGAGTTCGGTTTCCGCATCTACGAGTACAAACCGTTTCCCGAAGACGCTCCGGTGGACTACGCAGCACTGATGCCGGATGGGCCGCCGATCGAAATCCGGGAACGTTTCCGCGGCCCGTCCGGTTCGATCGGTCCGTCTTACGGATCGACCGGTGCAGGCGAGACCACCCGCCGGCTGCAACGCACCGAATCGCGCCCCTCCTTCCTCAGCAGCGGCGCGGCGAGCGAGCCGCTGCCCTTGAAGCGCGCGGGCGTACGCCTCGGGCTGCACGCCAAATCGATGGTGATAGACAACCGCATCGGTGTGATCGGCACCCACAACTTCGATCCGCGTTCGGAGAACTACAACACCGAGAGCGCGGTGGTCATAGACGATGCCGCCTTCGCGCAGGCGCTGGCCGCGAGCATCCGCCGCGATACCTCGCCGGAGAATTCCTGGGTGATCGCACCGCGCGCCAAGCCGCCGGTGCTGTCGGGCTTGGATTACAGCCTGGGCAAAGTGTCCGAAGCCTTGCCTCTGTTCGACCTGTGGCCGTGGCGCTACGCCACCAGCTACCAGTTCAAGCCCGGCCCGGACTGTCCGGTGCCGGTGCCGTCGAACGATCCGGCGTTCCATCGCTGCTATGAAGCCGTCGGCGATTTTCCCGAAGTCAACGTCGGGCCGAAATGGCTGTATACGCGTCTGCTGACGGCGTTCGGCGCCGGTCTGGTCCCCATTCTCTGAAGAGGAGCCGCATATGGCCTTCCGCAATCCTGTCGATATCGATGCCCTCAACGCGCGTGCGCGCGGCTCCATGGTCGAGACTCTGGGCATAGTCGTCACCGAGGCCGGCGACGACTGGCTGCGCGGTACCATGCCGGTGGACGCGCGCACCAGGCAGCCCTATGGATTGCTGCATGGCGGCGCCTCGGTCGCGCTGGCCGAAACGCTGGGCAGCATGGCCGGTGGGCTGTGCGTGGACATGACGCGGGAAGCGGTCGTGGGTCTGGAGATCAACGCCAACCACCTGCGCGCGGTCCGCGAGGGCACGGTCACCGGCACTGCCCGCGCCCTGCATGTCGGACGCAGCACGCACGTCTGGGAGATCCGCATCGAGAACGAAGCCGGCAAGCCGGTCTGCGTTTCGCGGATCACCCTGGCGGTGATTCCGGCCGCCGCGTAGGTCGGGGCTACGCCCCCGACTCGCGTTGTCTCGATGGCCCTCGCAGACCATGCGCCGCGCGCGCCGGGGGCGTAGCCCCGACCTACGGTCCAGCGCTTAGTAGCCGAACTCCAGACCCATCCGGTATTGTGACGGGATGATTTCCCCCCAACCCCACGCCTCTTCCGGCGGCGGACTGGGGCGCGCGCTCCGCTACCTATACCGCGTTCCCCTGCTGCTGATCCACATCCTGGTGCTGTTGCCGCTGGTGCTGCTGAGCATGGTGCCGCTGTGGTCGGGCGTGCGCGTGGGCGGACTGCGGGTGGAGCATCTGGCGATCAAGCTGTGGTCGGCAGGGCTGATGCGCATCTTCGGTTTCCGGCTGCGCCGCATAGGCACGCCGTTGCCGGATCCGGCGATGTTCGTCGCCAACCATGTCAGCTGGGTCGATATCGAGATGCTGCACAGCCAGCGCATGATGGGTTTCGTGGCCAAGCAGGAAATCCGCGGCTGGCCGGTGGTGGGCTGGCTGACGGCCCGCGGCGAAACCATCTTCCACCAGCGCGGCAGCCAGGAATCGATGGGCGGGGTGATGCACGCCATGCTGGCGCGCCTGCGGGACGGCCGGCCGGTCGGGGTGTTTCCCGAAGGGCGCACCCGCGACGGTTCCGAAGTGGGCCCGTTCCATGCGCGCATTTTCCAGCCGGCGGTGGAGGCGGCGGTGCCGGTGCAACCGGTCGCCCTGCGCTACGGCCCGCGCGGCAGCGCGCAGACGGTGGTGGCGTTCGGCGCCGGGGAGAGTTTCTTCGCCAATTTCATGCGTCTGCTGGGCGAACCGCCACGCAGCGCGGATATCTGTTTCCTCACCCCCATCGCGGCGGGCGAGCTGGAAGGCCGCAGCAAGATCGCCGAACTGGCGCGCGAGCGCATCGTCGCGGCGATGGAATCGGACCGGTGAACGCATTTGGAGGCAATGCTCCAAACAACGCGGGCATGCTCGGCCCGATGCTGACCGCCGACGACTACCATCCGCCCAAATGGCTGCACAATCCGCACCTGCAATCGGTGCTGAGTTCCAGCGGCCTGCGCCGCCGCCGCGGCCTGCGCGCGCTCAACGCCACCGGTGCGGTGACCACCGAACATATCTTCGACGGCGGCGACGGCGTGCGCCTGCAGGGCTGGCACAGCGCGGTGCCCGGCAAGACCTCCAGCGGCCTGGCGCTGCTGCTGCACGGCTGGGAGGGCAGCACCGAATCCAGCTACATGCGCATGACCGCCGCGCGCCTGCTCGAAGCCGGTTTCGAAGTGGTGCGCCTGAACTTCCGCGACCACGGCGGCACCCACCATCTCAACGAAGAGATCTTCCATTCCAACCGGCTGGATGAGGTGGTCAATGCGGCCGGCGACGTGGCCCGGCGCTTCCCGCACAGCAGGTTCGTGGCGGCCGGTTATTCGCTGGGCGGAAATTTCGTGCTGCGCCTGGCCTTGCGCGCCCCCCAGGCGGGCCTGCCGCTGGCGCGGGTGGCGTCGGTCTGCCCAGTGCTGGACCCTTCCGCATCGCTGATGGGCATGGAAGAAGGTTTGCCGCTGTACCACTGGTATTTCCAGCGCAAGTGGCGACACTCGCTGGAGCGCAAGCGCGAGCTGTTTCCCGAGCGCCACAACTACGACGACGAAACCCTGGCCAAGAGCGTGCGCGAGCTGACCCAGTGGATGGTCGAACGGCATACCGACTTCGGCACCATCGACGACTATTTCGAAGGCTATTCCATCGCCGGCGACCGCCTTGGCGGGCTGACGGTGCCGGCCGACATCCTCATGGCCGAGGACGACCCGGTGATTCCTTTCGCCCATTTCCAGGCCTGGCAATTGCCGGCGCTGGCCCATCTGGAGACCGCGCGCTGGGGCGGGCACTGCGGTTTCATCGAAAACGCGGCCTGCGACGGCTTCGGCGAACGCTGGGTGACCGCGCGGTTGCTGCGGGACTACGATCCGGGATAAGCAGCCCGGCCGGCTAGAATAGGGGTTTGTCCTGAAGTGCCGGATTCCATGCAAGAAAAGATCATCCAGGCCCTGCGCAGCAACGCAGCGGAAGAAGCCGTTACCTACGCACGCGAATGGATCCATCAGAGTCCGGACGATGCCCAGGCGCATCGCTGGCTGGCGGTGGCCTCGCAGCAGCGTGGCGACCACTCCGACGCATTGCGCAGCATCGAGCGGGCCATCGAACTGGCGCCGGAGAACGATGCCCTGCAACTGGTGCGCGCCAACCTGCTGATCGCGGGGAGGCAGTGGGAGGAGGCGAACGCGGCGCTGAGCAAGGCCAGCAACCTCAACCCAAACCAGTTGGGCGCCTATCTGATGCAGGCCCAGCTGGCCCTGGGCCGCGGCGACCTGGACGAAGCCGAGCGCCTGAACCGTCTGGCGTCGCGAGTAGCCCCGGACCACCCGCAGCTGGCGGTGGTCGAGGGCATGCTGGCCTTGCAGCGCGGCAACGTGGATGCCGGGTTGAAGCGGGTCTCGGCCGCATTGCAGCAGGCGCCGGAGGATGTGCAGCTGCGTTACGTGCTTGGTTTCCTGTACCTGCGCAAGCAGCTCTGGGCCTTCGCCGAACAGGCGTTCCGTGGCGTGGTCGACCAGCTACCGGACGCCCGCAACCTTCGCGCATTGATCGCCGACCTGGTCAACCGCCAAGGCCGGCCGGCCGAAGCGGCCGCGGAACTCGCCCCGTTGTTGGCCGACCCGGCGACGGCCACGCCTGCCGTTAAGCGTGCCGCCGGTCTGCTGCACATGAGGGCAGGCCAGGCTGAGCAGGCATTGCCCTTGCTGCGTGGCGCATTCGCTGCCCGACCCGCCGATCTGCCGACCTTGCAAGGGCTGGTAGCCGCTTGGCGCGCGCTGGGGCTGGAGAACGACGCTCGCGCATCGCTGGAAGCCGCATTGGGCACCACCACTGACGCTGCCGACCTGTGGCGCGCGCGTCTGGCGTTCGCGCCAGACGCCGAGTCTCGGCGTGCGGTGATCGAGCGTTGGACCGCGGCTATGCCGCAATCCATGCTGCCGCTGGAAATATTGCTTAAGCAACAGCAGCAGGCCGGCGATCCTGCCGCAGCCGCGACTGCGGCGCGTGTATTGCGGCTGGATCCCAGCCACGCTGAAGCCCGGTTGCAGATCCTAGATGGTCTGATGGATCAGGATCCTGGAGTGGCGATAGCACAAATCGAAACCTGGCTGCTGACCGCCGTTGATAGCTCCGAACGCCGGTTCCTGCTGGGCCTGCTCGGCCTGAGCCACGAGCAGGCTGGCGCGCCCGCCAAGGCGGTGGCGGCCTGGACGAGGATGCAGGCGGAATTGGTACCGCAATTGGTGCCCTTGCCACCGCTGAGCGCACCGCGCATGGCATGGCCGGAACTGGCGCCGCAAACTGAGGACGCTCCCAAGGTCATGTTCCTATGGGGGGCGCCAGGTTCCGGAGTTGAGCGTCTGGCGGCGGTGATGGGCGCTGTAGGCGATCCATTCCGTTCCGATCGTTTTGGTCCGCAACCACCCCAGGATGGTTTCCAGTCTTACTCCGTCATCGACGGTCTGCTCTCCGGCTCCGTTTCGGGAGAGGAAGTCGCCGAGCGCTGGCGCCAAGCGCTGCCGTCGCGCCAGCTGACTTCCGGCGATATCTTCGATTGGCTGCCCTGGTGGGACAACGCGCTGTTAATCGCGCTGCGGCCGTACGTGCGCGAGGGTATGCTTGTGATGGCCATTCGCGATCCGCGCGACATGCTGCTGGATTGGCTGGCCTTCGGTTCGGCGGCTCCGTTTGCGATGCCGTCGGTGCCCGCAGCCGCGGCTTGGCTGGCGGGTTCGCTTAGCCAGGTTGCGGCGTTATTCGAGAACCAGTGGTATCCCAATCGCGTGATCCGTACCGATGCCATCGGCAATGATCCACGTGCCGCGGCCGACCAGATGGGCGAAGTGCTGCGGATGCAGATGCCCGCGCCCGCTTCGGTGGGCCCGGCGCACTTTCCGGCCGGCCACTGGCGCCATTACCGCCAGGCGCTGGGCGACGCGTTCGCCGTGCTCGCGCCGATCGCGCAGCGCATGGGTTACCCGGAAACCTGATTGGCCACAGGAGTTTAAAAATGCGCATCCATAGCGATAGTTTCGCCAACGGCAAGCCGATCCCCGCCGAATACGCCATGGGCAAAGCCGACGGCTTCGCAGGCAACCGCAACCCCCACCTGGCTTGGGACGAGGTACCCGCAGGCACCCGTTCGTTCGCGCTGCTGTGCATCGATCCGGATGCGCCCACGGTGCCCGAAACCGTCGGTCGCGACGATCTCGAAATCCCGGTGGAGCAACCGCGCGCGGATTTCGTCCACTGGGCGATGATCGACATCGCCGCCGATGCTCGCCTGATCGAAGCAGGCGGCTGCAGCGACGGCATCACGCCGAAGGGCAAGCGCAATCCGCCGGGTCCGCCGGGTGCGCGCCAGGGATTGAACGACTACACCGGTTGGTTCGCCGGCGATGCGCAGATGGGCGGCGACTACTACGGTTACGACGGCCCTTACCCACCCTTCAACGACCTGCGCACGCACCGGTATTTCTTCCGCTTGTTCGCGCTGGATGTGGAGAAACTGCAGGTTCCGGAACGTTTTACCGCCGCCGATGTGTTCCGGGCCATGCATGGGCATGTGCTCGGCGAGGCGCTGGTGCATGGCACCTATTCTCTGAACGCAAAAGCCGACGGCTGAGAATCCCCGTAGGAGCTGCGTCAGCTGCGACCGCGGTAATGCGGCTCTCTATCCGGATGGTTTCCGGTCGCGGCCGGCGCGGCTCCTGCAAAGGCGTCTGCGTTACGGTTTCGCCGTCTCCGACTCGACCACCATGTCCAGCTCATACGCCAGCGAACCGCCATCGGCCGGTGGGTTCTTGATGGCGTAGCGCTTCACCCGCAGTACGTTGCGGATGCCGGGCTCGTGGTCGTATCCCTCGATGCTGCCGTAGAAGTTCTGGAACTCGCCGTCCGTGCCGGTCTTGACGCCCTGCGCGTCGTACTTGATCTCGCGTACCTGCAGGCACTGCATGTCGGGGATCAGGGGATGGCTGCAGGGTCTGGTTTGCGCAGCGACTTCGAGGAAGGCGGTTTCGCCCGGACCGCCGTAGCGGGTTTCGGCGGTAGGTTCGCCTTCGAACGTCAGCGTGTCGCCGTTGGCGCCGGTCAGCGTCAACGACGGCGCATCGCCCGCCCGCAGCGCGAATGTCGATTCCGTTTCCAGGCGCTTGCCGATCTCCTGATCCAGCGCCATCAGTTTGGCGTCGGTGCAGGCCATCAGGGTCGACGCCAAGCGGTCGAACTTCAGCTTGTCGCCTGCGACCGAATACGCACCGCCCATGCGGTTGCAGGTGTTGCCGATGCTGACGCGCCCATCTTTGAAATCGAGTTGCAGCGGTTTGTCCACGCTGACGAAAAGCGCTTCGATGCGTTTTCCGCTGGGGTCCTTGGCATCGTTCAACCGCCAGTGATAGGCGGATAGAAGAGCGGTCGTATCGGCCGAAGCGGGTTGTGTTGCGGCGGGAGCGCTCGCTGCCGGCGGCGTGGCCGGCTCGCCATGAGGGGTCTTGGCGCAGGCGGCCAGTGCGAGTGGCAGCATCAGGATCAGGCAGCGTTTCATTTGATTCTCCAGTTGATGGACTCAGGCAAACGCATCGACGCAATGAATGGGGTTAAGGCCCCCGAATCTTCGTAGGAGCGACGTGAGTCGCGATTGACGGGTTGTTTCGCGACTCACGTCGCTCCTACGTCACTCCCACAAGCCTGATCAACTGCCGGCAGGCATCATCAACAGCAATGCCACGCCCAGCACGAAACGATAGATCGCGAACGCGGTGAAACGATGGCTCTGGATATAGCTCAGCAACCATTTCACGGCGATGAAGGCAGTGATGGCCGAAGCGACGAAAGCCACCGCGAATGCCGCCCAGTCCTCGTTCGCCGCCTGGCCCGAGCGCAGCACGTCGACCAGCTCGTAACCGGTGGCCGCGAACATGGTGGGAATGCCGACCAGGAAAGCGAACTCGGTAGCCGCGGGGCGGTTGGTGGTGCCGGCGAGCAGGGCTACGAAGATGGTGGCCGAGGAGCGGGAGGTCCCGGGAAACACGCCCGCCACTACCTGCGCGATGCCGACCAGAACCGCGACGGTCCAGCCGATCTCGCTGCGCTCGCCCAGGACCCGCGCGCGCTTGGCGGCGAAATATTCGGCGGCGACCATCCAGATGCCGCCCAGGATCAGCGCCCAGGCGATGGGCGTGACCTCCTCCGGCAGCTTGAAGCCCAGCTTCTTCACCAGCACGCCGAGGACGGCGGTGACGCCGAAAGCGGCCGCCAGTTTCAGCGTGTAGGTGCGCGCCTGCGCCGGGCTCAGCGCCATGCCGGCCGGGTCGTGGCCGGCGGGCGCGCTGCGGCCGAAGAATCCCATCGCCAGGTCCCACAGCCGCTGCCGGTAGATCAGCACCACGGCCAGGATCGCGCCGGCCTGGATGCCGATGTTGAACAGATCGCTGCGGTGGCCCAGCCAGCGTTCGGCGATCAGCAGGTGCCCGGTGCTGGAGATGGGCAGGAATTCGGTGATGCCTTCGATGACGCCGAGGAGCAGGGCTTTGAGCAGATCGATCATGGATTGGAGTCTGGGGTGGGGGTAATGGCTTCGGGCAGCCGAAAGGGCCTGACCGCCTCAAGACGGCAACCGCCTCAAATGATCGTCATCCCAGCGGTGTTTAACAGCCGAATGGCTGGTCAAGCTGGGATCCATCTTGATCTTGCTTTTCGCCTGGGTGGTACAGCAAAGGCAAAGTCAAAATGGATCCCAGCATTAGCTGGGATGACGACGGTCCTTGAATCGCCGAGTTCGGTGCGACGTCCAAGAATAGTAGATTTGTAAAGCTCTAATTTGGTGCATTACCTTTTATAAATCCCCAAAACAGTGCAAATTTCTTTCATCTGTGACGCGTTGCACCATATAAATCAACCACTTACCGTGCATGAAAGCTTGGCATGCGCCTTGCAATAGGTACCTCACTCAATTCCAAACCCGAGGTTCCAAAGATGTCTGCGGACAAAGTCGAAAAGCTGATCAAGGACAACAAGGTCGAATTCGTCGACCTGCGCTTCGCCGATGTGCGCGGCATCCAGCACCATGTGACCTTCCCGGCCAACATCGTCGACGACTCGCTGTTCGAGGACGGCCGCATGTTCGACGGCAGCTCCATCAGCGGCTGGAAGGGCATCAACGAATCGGACATGGTCCTGCTGCCCGACGCCAGCACCGCCTACCTGGACCCGTTCACCGCCGATCCCACCGTGGTGCTGACCTGCGACGTGCTGGACCCGGCCACCATGCAGGGCTATTCGCGCTGCCCGCGCGGCATCGCCAAGCGCGCCGAAGCCTTCCTCAAGTCCAGCGGCATCGCCGAACAGGCGTTCTTCGGCCCGGAACCGGAATTCTTCATCTTCGATTCCGTGCGCTACGCCAACGACATGGGCAACACCTTCTTCAAGATCGAATCCGAGGAAGCGGCCTGGAACAGCGGCACCAAGTACGAAGGCGGCAACAGCGGCTATCGCCCGGGTGTGAAGGGTGGTTATTTCCCGGTCGCTCCGGCCGACACCCTGCACGACATCCGTGCCGAGATGTGCAAGACGCTCGAGCAGGTCGGCATCGAAGTCGAAGTGCACCACCACGAAGTGGCCACCGCCGGCCAGTGCGAGATCGGCACCAAGTTCAACTCGCTGGTGAAGAAGGCCGACGAACTTCTGACCATGAAGTACATCGTCAAGAACGTGGCCTTCCGCAACGGCAAGACCGCCACCTTCATGCCCAAGCCCATCGTCGGCGACAACGGCAGCGGCATGCACGTGCACCAGTCGCTGGCCAAGGGCGGCACCAATCTGTTCACCGGCGACGGCTACGGCGGCCTGTCGCAGCTGGCGCTGTGGTACATCGGCGGCATCTTCAAGCACGCCAAGGCCATCAACGCGTTCTCCAACTCGGGCACCAACAGCTACAAGCGCCTGGTGCCGGGCTTCGAAGCGCCGGTGATGCTGGCGTATTCCGCGCGCAACCGCTCGGCCTCGTGCCGCATTCCGTGGGTGTCCAACCCGAAGGCGCGCCGCATCGAGATGCGCTTCCCCGATCCGTTGCAGACCGGCTACCTGACCTTCACCGCGCTGATGATGGCCGGCCTGGACGGCATCAAGAACCAGATCGATCCGGGCGAGCCCTCCGACAAGGATCTGTACGACCTGCCGCCGGAAGAAGAGAAGAACATCCCGCAGGTCTGCTCCAGCCTGGACCAGGCTTTGGAAGCGCTGGATGCCGACCGCGAGTTCCTCAAGGCCGGCGGCGTGATGAGCGACGACTTCATCGACGGCTACATCGCGCTGAAGATGCAGGAAGTGACCAAGTTCCGCGCGGCCACCCATCCGCTCGAATACCAGCTGTACTACGGCAACTGAGTCCGCTTTCGCCGAGTTTTTAGCGGCGATAGCGACGGAATACCCCTCCCACCCGTCGCTATCGCCGCGTTTTCCCTTCGCAACTCCACTCTCAAGCAATAAATAAGAAAGAAGCAAAGAAACAGCAAGCCGCAGCTCCCTCTCCCACGTCGAATGCGGTTTCTGTTTTGTGTACGAAACCCCCGGTCGCTTTGCGAGGCCGGTTTCCATCCACCCACGGGGAATGCGCATGAAACTGATCACCGCCATCATCCGGCCGTTCAAGCTAGACGAGGTTCGAGAATCCTTGTCGCAAGCGGGCGTGTCGGGCATCACCGTCACCGAAGTCAAAGGCTTCGGACGGCAGAAGGGCCACACCGAGTTGTACCGCGGCGCCGAGTACGTCGTCGATTTCCTGCCCAAGATCAAGATCGAAACCGTGGTCACGGACGAACGCCTGGACGCGGTGATCGAGGCCATCCAGCAGGCGGCGGGCACCGGCAAGATCGGCGACGGCAAGATCTTCGTCACCGCCGTCGACCAGGTCATCCGCATCCGCACCGGCGAAGTCGGCGCGGACGCACTCTAACCAAACTCGGAGCCCCCTTATGAAGACTCGTTTCTCCGGGTGGAAAACCCGACTGCAAGTAGTGATGCTCGCGGCAGTATGCTGCGTGGCGCTGGGTAGCGGATTCGGCGCGATGGCGCAGGAAACCGCGGCGCCCGCCGCCGAAGCGGTAACCACCCCCGAAGCCACTGCTACGGCCCCTGCCGAAGCCGTTCCCGCTCCTGCCGCCGCCGAAGCCGCGGCGCCCGAACCTGCCGCGGCCGAAGAGGCCCCCGCGCCCACCGCCGACAAAGGCGATACCGCCTGGTTGCTGGTGTGCTCGGCCCTGGTCATTTTCATGACCCTGCCAGGCTTGGCCCTGTTCTACGGCGGACTGGTGCGCAGCAAGAACGTACTGTCGATCTTGATGCAATCCCTGGTGGTGTTCTCGCTGGTGGCGGTGCTGTGGGCACTGTACGGCTACAGCCTGGCCTTCACCGAAGGCTCGCCGTTTATCGGCGGCTGGGACCGGCTGTGGGCCGAAGGCATCAACGGTACGCTGGCGGCTACCTTCACAAAGAAAGTGTATGTGCCGGAACTGGCGTTCTTCGTGTTCCAGGGCGCGTTCGCCTGCATCACCTGCGCACTGATCATCGGCGCGTTCGCCGAGCGAGTGAAGTTCGCCGGCGTGTTGTTGTTCACGGTGATCTGGTTCACCTTCGCCTACACGCCGATGGCGCACATGGTGTGGTTCTTCCCCGGTCCGGATGCCTTTACCGATACGGGCGCGGTGGAAGGCGTGCTGGCCAAGTCCGGCTGGCTGTGGGCCAAGGGCGCGCTGGATTTCGCCGGCGGCACCGTGGTGCATATCAATGCGGCCGTGGCCGGTCTGGTCGGCGCCTATGTGATAGGCAAGCGCGTGGGCTACAAGCGTGAGGCGATCAAGCCGCACAACCTCACCCAGACCATGGTGGGCGCCTCGATCCTGTGGTTCGGCTGGTTCGGTTTCAACGCCGGATCCGCGCTCGAAGCCAATGGCGTGGCTGCGCTGGCTTTCGTCAATACCTTCCTGGCGACGGCAGCGGCGGTGCTGACCTGGACCTTCGCCGAGTGGATCGGCAAGGGCAAACCTTCGATGCTGGGCGGCGCCTCGGGCGCGGTGGCCGGGCTGGTGGCCATCACTCCGGCGGCCGGCTACGTCGGCATCCTCGGCGCTTTGGCCATCGGCGCGATTGCCGGCCTGATGTGCCTGTGGGGCGTGACCGGACTGAAGAAGCTGCTGGGCGCGGACGACAGCCTGGATGTGTTCGGCGTACATGGCGTCGGCGGCATCACCGGCGCGCTGCTGACCGGCGTGTTCGCGGCCCCCTCCTTGGGTGGCGCCGGCATCTGGGACTACGTGACCGAGACCGCGCTGCCGGATTACTCCATCGGCACCCAGGTCTGGATCCAGGCCCAGGGCGTGCTGACCACCATCGTGGTGTCGGGCGTGGTCTCGCTGGTGGCCTTCCTGCTGGTCAAGTACACCGTCGGCTTGCGCGTCAGCGAAGAAGCCGAACGTGAAGGTCTGGACATCTCCTCGCACGGCGAAGCGGCGTACGAGGCCTGATGGCGTTCTGGGGGCGGCATTGCACTAAACTGGTGCAATGCCGCCCCTGGCCTCTAAAAAAGTGCTGACAGACGGACCCGTCGCCGACGTGCTGAGCACGGCGGTGGCCTGGGCCGACGCCGGGGGTTCGATCCTCGGCGTCAACCCGGCCTTTGCGCGCTGGATGGGCGTCAGCGCACGACGCCTGCTCGGCCAACCCCTTGCGGCATTGGAAATGGATGGCGATGCCATGGCGCGTTTCCTGGAAAACACAGATCGCGATGTGCTGCGCCTGCACCGCATGGCCCTGGGCCTGCCGGGCGAATCGCAGCGTTTCGCCGAAGGCTGGCTGTCGCGGCTCGACGACGGCGGCTGGTTGCTGGAGGCGCATCCGCTGGACGAATTCCCGGCGCTGGATCCGGCACAAGTGCTGCCCAGCGCACTGGGCGCGGCCTTGAAGGGCCTGGCCCACGAACTGCGCAATCCGCTCGCCGGCCTCAAGGGCGCCGCGCAGCTGCTGGCGCGGCGCGCGTTGCACCGCGACGACAACGAGGACGAGCGCGAGCTGATCGGCCTGATCGAATCGGAAGTCGAGCGCCTCAACGGCTTGCTCGATCAATTGCTTTCTCCCGCTCCGCAGCGCCCGCATACCGCACTCAACATCCACGTGGTGCTGGAACGCGTGCTGCGCCTGGCTGAAACCGAGGGCGGCTGGTCGGTGCGCGTGCAACGCGACTACGACCCCAGCATTCCCGAATTCCCCGGCGACGCCGACCGCATGACCCAGGCGATCTGGAACCTGGTGCGCAACGCGATCCAGGCCGGCGCCGCCAGCGTCACCCTGCGCACCCGGGTCGAGCATGGCGTGCGCATCCACGACCACCTGCACGCGATGGCCCTGCGCGTGGAAATCATCGACGACGGCAAAGGCGTGCCGGAAGAACTGGCCGAGCACCTGTTCCTGCCGCTGGTCAGCGGCCGTGCCGAAGGCAGCGGCCTGGGGCTGGCGCTGGCACAGCAGGTGGCGCGCGAACACCGCGGATCGCTGACCTACCGTTCGCGCCCGGGGCATACCGTGTTCACCCTGCTGCTGCCGCAGCCGGAAGACCATCGCATGGAAGGGCAGCGCCTAGAGGAGCAGCGCAATGTCCATTGACCCGGCTTCCTTCGCGCCCGCTGCGCCGAACGCGCAGCGCATCTGGGTGGTGGACGATGATCGCTCGGTGCGCTTCGTGCTGGCCACCGCCTTGCGCGATGCCGGCTATGCGGTCGATGGCTTCGACAGCGCGGCCTCCGCTTTGCAGGCGTTGAATGCCCGCGGCGCGTCGGCTCCCGATCTGATTTTCACCGATGTACGCATGCCCGGCGACGACGGCCTGGCGCTGCTGGACAAGCTGAAGCTTGCGCATCCGCAACTGCCGGTCATCGTGATGTCGGCTTACACGGACATCGCCAGCACCGCCGGCGCCTTCCGCGGCGGCGCGCACGAATTCCTTTCCAAGCCTTTCGATCTGGACGACGCCGTTGCGCTCGCCGCACGCACCTTGCCCGATTTCGCCGCGAACTCTGCGCCGGAGCCGGTTTCCGAAGCCCCGGTCTCCGGCACCGGCAGTACCGAACTGATCGGCGATACGCCAGCGATGCGCGCCCTGTTCCGCGCGATCGGGCGGCTCGCGCAGGCGCCGTTGTCCGTGTTGATCACCGGCGAGACCGGCACCGGCAAGGAGCTGGTGGCCAACGCGCTGCACCGCGAGTCGCCGCGCGCGCGCAAGCCGTTCATCGCGCTCAACACGGCGGCCATTCCCGCCGAGCTGCTGGAAAGCGAACTGTTCGGCCATGAAGCGGGCGCTTTCACCGGCGCCCAGCGTCGCCACATCGGACGTTTCGAACAGGCCGATGGCGGCACCCTGTTCCTGGACGAGATCGGCGACATGCCGCTGCCTTTGCAGACCCGCTTGCTGCGCGTGCTGGCCGAAGGCGAGTTCTTCCGCGTCGGCGGCCGCGAACTGATCCGGGTCGACGTGCGTGTGGTCGCCGCTACCCACCAGAATCTGGAAGCGCTGGTGGCCGAAGGCCGTTTCCGCGCCGATCTGCTGCATCGGCTCGACGTAGTGCGTCTGCAGCTTCCGCCGCTGCGCGAGCGCCGCGACGATGTCGCCCAGCTGGCGGAGAATTTCCTGGCCATCGCCGCGCGCAAACTCGGCGCGCCGGCCAAGCGTTTCGCCGCCCCCGCATTGGAAGCGTTGCGCGCCTACGGCTGGCCCGGCAACGTGCGCGAACTGGAAAACGTGTGCTGGCGCCTGGCGGCGATGGCACCGGGCGAAACCATCACCGCCTTCGATCTGCAGGGTGCGCTGTCGGCCAACGTCGCCGTTTCCGCGCCGCAGGCGATGGAGTGGGATCAGGCGCTCGCGGCGTGGGCGCATGCGCGCCTGGACGAAGGCGCCGAAGGCTTGCATGCCGAAGCCCGCGAACTTTTCGATCGCACCTTGCTGGAAGTAGCGCTGCGGTTCACCCACGGCCGCCGCGCCGAAGCGGCCAGCAAACTGGGCGTAGGCCGCAATACGGTGACGCGCAAGCTGGGGCCGGGCCGCAAGCGGCGTTGAACCAGACCACGTAGAACAAGTGGACACAGCGCAAGCGGAAGAAAGGAATCGTGGAAGTGCGTGGGAGCGGCGTCCCGCCGCGAGCTTTTTGCTTCACGCCCCGGGCACTGGATCCGGAATGGTTTGGACTCGCCGGTTTGGGCTCGCCTGAGCTGAAGAGCTCGCGGCGTCCCGCCGCTCCCACGCACCGCTTCCACGCGCCGCTCCCGCGATTGCCTTTGATCGATTGATCGATAGCTGTTTCATCGCTGGTAAACAGCATGGCCTTTACGGTGGCGGCAACAATCCAAGGAGCCTTCCCATGCGCATAGCCCTGATGGCCGCCGCTACCGCCGTATTCCTCACCGCCTGCGGCACCGCTCCGCCGCCCAAGCCCGCCAAGGTCGAAGTACCGACCCTGAGCACCGCCAAGCAGGCGGTGGCGAATCTGGCCTCGGCCTCCGGCAGCCTGGTCAGCGGCAAGGCCACGTTGACCCCGATGAGCGGCGGCGTGCATATCACCGGCATCGTCGGCGGCTTGCCGCCCAACAGCACGCATGGGTTCCATATCCATGAAAAGGGCGATTGCAGCGCCGCCGACGCCAGTAGCGCCGGTCCGCATTTCAATCCTTTCGCCGCCGCGCACGGCAAGGCCGAATCGGGCGCGCACCATGCCGGCGACATGGACAACGTGGTCGCCAACAACGAAGGCGTGGTCAAGCTGGACATGCACCTAACCGGCGTCACCCTGGGCGGCGGCGCCGTCAACGACATCGCCGGCCGCGCGCTGGTGGTGCATGCCGCGCCCGACGATTACACCAGCCAACCCGCAGGCAATGCCGGTGCGCGCGTGGCTTGCGGCGTGATCAAGGTGACCTTGTAGGAGCGGGCCCTGCCCACGACGGATTTTTCCAGTAGAGAGCGTGTCGCGGGCAGGGCCCGCTCCTACAAACAACGGAGCGTCAGCTTTCCAGGGTTTTCCGTGCCTCTTCGTTGCCCGAGCAGTAGGCAAACGTCACCGGAATCCCATGCGCTTCCAGCACCGCGGCGATCTGCCGCTGGCGGGCCTGGAAATATTCGTAGGCCCGTTCCAACCGCGCGGGGTCGTCGTCCGGGACGTGATCGGCATGGCGCTGCCGCCATGCGGCGGGGTCCAGCAACGCTATCTGCACCTCGCCGCCCGCATACCGCAACAGCGGTTCCGGCGGTTGGTCCAGCCAATCTTCGCCGCCCGGATCCAGCAACGCCGTCTCGATGATCGGCCAAAGACGCTGCAGGCCCTGGTTCTGGTACTGCATGGCCATGATCGCGGCCAGATCGTGCGCGGTCAGGTAGCGCGCGTGTTCGATCTGCGCGCCGAAACCCTCCTGCGCTAGCAAGGCGGTATCGGCCCCCGCCATGCCGCGATCCAGCAGCACTTCCTCGAAATCTTCCCGCAAGGCTCGCACTGCTTCCGGCGCGCCGCTGAGCAGGAACGGCAACACGCGCATCTGCCCACCCTGCAACCCGGCCTCGGCGGCGAACGGCAGCGGCACCTTGCCTTCGCCGTCGGCGCCGAAGGCGATCAGCCGCGGCCCTTGCCCCTGTCCGGGGGCGCGCTGGCGCAATTCGTCCAGCCGCCGGTGCAGCGGCCAGCCCGGACGCAGCACTTCGGCCGGGTCGAAATGGGCGGCCGCGAAGCTCAGCTCCAGCGCGTTCGCACCCGGCACCAGCTTGCTCAGGTCGCGCGCCAGCAGTTCGGCCAGCCGGCCGGCCTGGGCCTGCGGCAAGGCCGCAATGGCCGGCGAGCTGCCGCCAGCGAGTTCGAGCGCGAACACTCCCATCACGGATGCGTCCATCACATGAACACCGAAGTCGGATTGAGTCATCGTCAGGTTGGCCCAGTGCCGTAGCGGCATTACACTTTCGCATTATGCCCGCTGCGCGTTAACGGGCCGCTTGTCCCGACTTCATTCCCGCGAGGTTCTCCATGCCAGCAGCCCGTCCCGTCGCGATCCTGGGCGGCGTCCGTATTCCGTTCTGCAGGCAGAACACGGCCTACGCGGATGTCGGCAACCTGGGCATGTCGGTGCGGACGCTGGGTGCGCTGGTGGAACGCTTCGGCCTGCACGGCCAGCAGCTGGGCGAAGTGGCGATGGGCGCGGTCATCAAGCACTCCAGCGACTGGAACCTGGGCCGCGAAGCCGCGCTCTCCTCCGGCCTGTCGCCGCTGACGCCCGGCATCACCCTGCAGCGCGCCTGCGGCACCAGCCTGGATTCCATCATCACCGTCGGCAACAAGATCGCCCTGGGGCAGATCGAGTCGGGTATCGGCGGCGGTTCCGACACCACTTCCGAAGTGCCGATCGTCTACGGCAAGAAGCTGCGCGCGCGCCTGTTGGCCGCCAACCGCGCCAAGACCACCGGCGACAAGCTCAAGACGCTGGCCAAAGGCTTCAAGTTCGCCGAGCTCAAGCCCGAATTCCCCGGCGTGGCCGAGCCGCGCACCGGCAAGAGCATGGGCGACCACTGCGAGGACATGGCCAAGCAGTGGAGCATCTCGCGCGATTCGCAGGACGAACTGGCGGTCGCTTCGCACCACAAGCTGGCGGCGGCGTACGAGCGCGGTTTCTTCGCGGACCTGATCGCGCCGTTCCGCGGCCTGGAACGCGACAACATCCTGCGCGCCGATACTTCGCTGGAAAAACTCGCCACGTTGAAGCCGGCCTTCGACAAGACTTCCGGCCGCGGCACGCTGACCGCCGCCAATTCCACCCCGCTCACCGACGGCGCCGCCGCAGTATTGCTGGCCTCGGAAGAGTGGGCCAGGGCGCACGGCCATGAGCCGATGGCGTACCTGCGCGATGCGCAGGTAGCGGCGGTGGATTTCGTACACGGCGAAGGCCTGCTGATGGCCCCGACCATCGCCGTGCCGGAAATGCTCAAGCGCCACGGCCTGACCTTGCAGGATTTCGACATCTACGAAATCCACGAGGCCTTCGCCGCCCAGGTGCTGTGCACGTTGCGCGCCTGGGAGAGCGAGGAGTACTGCAAGAACCGCCTGGGCCTGGACGCGCCGATGGGCAAGATCGATCCGGCCAAGATGAATCCCAACGGTTCCTCGCTGGCCACCGGCCATCCCTTCGCCGCTACCGGCGCGCGCATCATCGCCACCGTGGCCAAGGAACTGAAGCAGCGCGGCGGCGGCCGCGCGCTGGTGTCCATCTGCACCGCTGGGGGCATGGGTGTGGTGGCCATCGTCGAGCGCTGAGCGCCGCGCGAGCGGTGTGCCGGGTTTGCTTAACCCCGAATCCTGCTCTGTTCCGTTGTCAGGGATCACGCCGCGCACCGTGCGCGGCCGTCGCCATGCTGGCGATTCCCCTTGAGGACGAGACATGCGATCCCGCCATCTGTTTCGCGTCACCCTGTGCACATCCCTGATTGTCCTGCTGATCGCCTGCTCCAAACGGGAACAGGCCGCTGAGGCATCGATGGATTCGGCGGCATCCGCGCCCGCTGCCGCTCCTGCCATGGTGACGGAAGCCGCTGTTGGCGCTGCCGCCCCCGCGCCGGCGGAAAGGCGCTTGCGCGAGGACGCTTCCGCCGACGCGCCTTCCACGGCGCCGCCGACCCAGGCGCAGCTCAGCTCCAGTGCCGCCACCTACACCGATGCGCAGCGAAAGTTCATCCGCACCGCGCAGGCCAGCTTCCGGGTCAAGGACGTATACCAATCCGCGCTGGCTATCGAGGATGCGGTGGCGGCGCAGGGCGGATTCGTAGTCAGGAACGAAATCGCCGCCGATGTGCAGGAGGTGCAGCGCCGTCCCAAGGGCGACGGCAAGCTGATCGAGCTCGCCGAATACACGGTGCGCGGCAACCTGTCGGTGCGCGTGCCCAGCGACAAGGCGCAGGCGTTCCTGCGCAGCATCGTCAACCAGATGGAATTCCTGGACCGTCGCAACTTCGACGCAGCCGACGCCCAGTTCGCGATGTTGCGGCAGCAGCTGGCCTACCAGCGCAGCCAGGAAACGCAGCAGGAACTGGGGCAGGCCACCCAGCAGGGCGGCAAGCTGGGCCAGAAGGTGGAATCGATAGCCGCGCGCAGCGATGCGAAATCCAGCCGGGACGAAGCGCTGGTGGCGCAGAAGGAATTCGAGGACCGGGTCGCCTTCGCCAGCATCGATCTGTCGCTGTACCAGCTGTCGAAGATCCGGCAGACCGAACTGACCGATGTGGAAGCGGTGTTCGAAGCCAATGGTCCCGGCTTCTTCACGCGCCTGGGCAGCTCGCTGCGCATCGGCTGGTACGGCGTGCTGGAGGCGTTCATCCAGACGATCAAGCTGTGGCCGCTATGGCTGCTGCTATTGTTCGGCTATGCGGGATACCGCCGTTTCAGGAAGAAACAGGCTTGAGGGCAATACCAATGAGTGAGCAGAACACGTTCTTCCGGTGGGTCTACCGTCTGCTGGCTATCGGGGGGTTGTGCTTGTTGCTGGCGATCGCCTATGTCTGGATAGCGGGATCGATCAGCAGCCGCCAATGGCGCGGACGCAACACCGTCGAAGTCGAGCAGGCCGGACGCAATGGTCGGAAGCAGGTGCAGACGCTGCGTTTCGACGGTCTGGAATCCATCAAGGGTTCGGCCGTCCAGTTGATAAAGGTCGAATCGGAGGATGAAGGCGGTAATAAAGTGGGCTTTTCATCGGGCGGTTATGGCGCGGCTTTCACCACGCGCAATGTGATTTTTCTCGAAGCCGGGAATGGTGTGGCGCGCTGGTTGTTCCCGGACAACGATCAGTTCATAGGCAAGGTGAGCAAGCTTTGCGTTTGCGAGGACGGCAAGGAGAGCGATGTGCTCGCGATCTACCTGGAAGTCGCGCGCGGCAAGGCTGGAGAGACCGGCGCCGCCTCCCGGGTGGTGCCGGCACTGGTGCGCACCGACGGGAATGGCTACACCGAACTCGGAAAGCCGGTATCGCGCGTGTTGGACAACGTCGTCAGCGATGACGGAAAAACCCTGGGACTGCTGGTCGAGGACAAGGGAAAATTACTGTACCGGCAGTTTTCCCTGGAGTCTTTCGCCCAGCTGTCGGAGCGGTTGGTTACGCAGTTGGATCGCAAGTAGGCTACGGCGTGCCCGGCGCATCGCTGCGCAACCGCGGCACACCGTGTTCGTCGCGCTCCTCGACCACGGCTTCATCGAAGATCTTCTGTTTGAGGTCGCGCCCCGGCAATTCGGTGGCGGCCACGCCGCGCGCGGCATTCAGCGCATTGGCGTAGCTGCGGCGCGCCAGTTCTTCCTGCCCCGCAGCGGTGAAGCCATGGCCCAGTTCTTCCCAGGCGTCGGCGCTGGCGCCCTGGGCCAGGGCGCGATGCAGGAATTCCTGCGCCTGCGGCCACTGTCCCTGCAGGCGCGCCAATCGGGCCAATGCGACCAGCAGGGCGGGGCTGTCGGCATGCGTCTGCAGCCAGCGCTGCGCGCTGGCGCGGCGCGAATCCAGTTTGCCGATCGGCAGGCGGCCGTACAGCGTCACCAGCGATTCGTCCCAGCGCGCATCGATGGCCTGCTCCAGGCTGCGTGCGGCGGCGTCCTCCCAGCGCAAGGCGGCCGCGCGTTCGGCATAGGCGGCGACGATGGCGACGTCGGCCCGCAGCGGTTTGGGCAGGGTTTCCCAGCGTTCGGCCAGGATGTTGGCGTCGCCGGCTTCACGGATGGCCTGCGCGGCGAGTTCCGCTTCGAGCGTCGCGTACCGGCTCAAGGACAACGCCTGTTGCTGCTTCAGCGGCCCCAGCATGCCGTAGGCCTCGCCGGCCCGGCCGCTGTCGGCCAGCGCCTGCGCACGCAAGGCCAGACCGCGCGGCGGCAGGGGTTGCGCGGCCGGCGCATCGAGCGCGGCCAATGCATCGGCCGGTTGCCGCCGCGCCATCGCGCGGTCGGCCGCCGCCAGCGCATGCGCGGTGGCGCTGCGCTGGGCCAGTGCGGACAGGTGCGCCTGCACGGCGGCTTCGTCGCCGCGCGCATCGGCCGCGCGCACCGCCGCCGTGCGGGCGATAGTGCCTACTTCATCGTCTTCGGCCGCCAGTTGCAGCAGTTTTTCCGCACGCTGCCAATGTCCTCCATGCAGAGCCTCCAAGCCCTCGGTCAGCCGCGCGCGCGCCTGCTTGCGACGATAACGGCCCCAGGCGCGGAACGGCAGGGTCAGCAGCTTCCAGCAAACCCACAACAGCAACGCGCCCGCCGCCAGCGCCAGCAGCGCGCCGGGCAGGGTGGCGTTGAAATCGTAGCCGCCGGCGCGGACCAGAACCTCGCCCAGATCGCGTGCGCCATCGCGCGCCAGCCATTGCGCGCCCAGCACGCCCGACAGGATCAACAGCAGCAGGACGATCGCGGTGCGGAATACTTTCATCGTTCGACCTTCGGAGTGGAGGGCGACGGCGTCGCGACGGGTTGCGTAAGCGGAAGCGAGTGGCCGGAGTTCCGCAATTGCCGCAGCTGCTGCAAGGTACTGCCCAACACCGGCAGCGAAGGTTGCAGTACGGCGGTGCGCAGCGCCTTCAATTCATCGCGGCGCTGCCGCAAGGCCGGCGAATCGGGCCAAAGCCGCGTCAGCCATTGGTCCATTCGCACGATTGCGGCGCGGAAACCGGCGGCATCGTCGCGCTCCAGCGCCGCGCGCGCCAGGCTCAGTTCGATCTGCAGGGCGGCTTGCCCGGCGGCGCGCTCGGTCGGCGCGATGATGGTCTTGCTTTCGGTTCGCCGCACGTCCACCAGCGGGGAAAGCAGGCGTTGCCAGGCCGCTTGCTGGCCTTGCGCGGCGGGCGCACGGTCCGGAAGCTTCTCCAGTCCGGCGGCGAAAGCATCCAGTCGCCGTGCGACGGCGGCGTGCGGTCCGTTGCCCAGCGTGTCCAGCGCGGCGCGCTCCTGCGCCAGCGCCTGGCGCAGGTTGAGCAGGCGCGGATCGTCGATTCCGCGCAAGGCACCGTCGGCCAGGGCATAGGCGCGGCGGGCGCCATCCAGGTCGTCGGCGATGGCCAGGCGCTGCTGGGCCTGGCTCAACAGCAGTTCGACCTCGTCCAGGCGCAGGGCCTGGGCACCGTGGCGGGTGGGGTCGGCGAGCTTGGAAACGCTGTCTTCCAGCAACGCGCCGCGCTGGCTCAGGCCCAGCACTTCATCGCGCAGCACGCGATTGGTGGCGGCGGCATCGAGGATGCGCTGGGTCTGCGCACGCTGGTCGCGGCGCAGGGCGTCGATGCGTTGCTCCAGCGCGCCGATGCGTTGTTCGTTCTCCGCCGCGCTGGCCTGTGCACGGGCTTCGCGCGCCTGCCACATCGCCCAGCCGCGCCAACCCAACAGGACCAGCAACAGCAAGGCCAGCAACAGCGCGATCGATCCGATGCGGCCGCGCTTGGGGGCGGTGGAGATTGTTTCTTCGGTCACACCAGCGTCCTTGTCAACAAGCAGTCATATTCAATGCGAATGCTAACGGAAGCGGCGCGCCATGGCGGCAATCAGTTGCACCGGCAACGGACCCTCCGCCAGCTCCACTTCAGCAAAGCCGGCGTCGCGGGCGAACTGTTGCAATCGCGCGCTGGCCGCTACTACCGGCAGGTTTCGAAGCAACCGGAGCGTGTCGGCCGGTGCGCCGTCCAGCAGCTGTTTCAACGCCCCGCCGCTGCTCAACGCCAGTGCGGCGGGCGCATCCAGCGTGCGCAGCTTGCGCAGCGCCCTGGCCGACAGCGCGATCGGTTCGCGCGCATACACGTCCGCGCGCAGGACTTCGGCGCCGCGTTGACGCAGGGCGGGCGACAGGGCTTCGCGACCCTCGGGCGCGGTCACCAATCCGATCCGGGTTCCCGCCAGCGCCTGCAACGAAGGCAACGCCAGCAAACCCTCGCTGTCCATGCGCGAGGGGAAAGCCACCTCATCGATCCCCGCTTTGCGCAACGCAGCCGCGGTTCCGCTGCCGACCGCGATCCAGGTCTGGCCCGATTCGCGCGCCAGCGGCAACAGCGCGGCCGCCGCCCGCACGGCATTGGGACTGGTGAAGAGAATGCGCGGCGCCGACAAGGCCCGCGTCAGCGCCTGGCGCGTTCGATCGTCGCCGCGCGCAACCACGCGCCACGGAGACAAGGCGATCAATCGCGCGCCCTGGGCGGCGGCGGCGCGGCGCAACGCTGCGTGCCCGCCCTGCGGGCGCAGCGAGATGACGTACCATCCGGGCGGTTCGGCGAAAGCCATGGGTGGATCATCTCAGATGGATGCGGTTTTGAAGAATGCGACGCGCGAATCGGCTCTGGAGGCGCTGCGCGCCTATACCCGCGAACTGGTGCCGCTGGCTGCGATGCAGGTACGCGTTGCCGGATACGACGGCTCGCGTCTGCGCATGGATGCGCCGCTTGCGGTCAACATGAACGACAAGGGCAGCGCGTTCGGCGGCAGCATGACTTCGCTGATGACCTACGCCGGCTGGGGCTTGGTGACGTTGCAGCTGCACCAGGCGGGGCTGCAGGCGGATGTATTCGTCGCCGACAGCACGGTGCGCTACAGGAAGCCGCTGTACGCGGACCTGCAGGCCGAGGCGGAGCTCGCGCCGGAAGAGTCGTGGGCGCCGTTCCTGGAAACGCTGGTCCAGCGCGGCCGCGCCCGCATCCAGTTGCAGGCGCGGATCGCCCTGCCTGAAGGCGAGGTCATGGCCGACCTGAGCGGCCGCTACGTGGCCATCGCGAAAGGTTAGGATGCTGCGCTGGGGACCGGAGAGGCTGGATATGCGCAAATGGCTCAATCTGTTGGCGGTGCTGCTGCTGGCGCTGATGGTCGTGGCGCCCGCCAGCGCCCAGGGCAAACGCAAGAAGAGCGGCCAGCTCGAGGCGATGCAGATGGCTTACGCCGCCGCTATCCGTTGGGGCGAATTCGAGGAAGCCTGGCAACTGGTCGATCCGGCCTATCGCGAAGCGCATCCGATGACCGAACTGGCCTTCGAGCGTTATCGGCAGGTCCAGATTTCGGGCTATACCGACAAGAACAGTTCCGTGTCCGAAGACGGCAACGTGCTGCGCAACGTGGAATTGCGGGTGATCAACAAGCACACCATGGCCGAACGCACCCTGCGCTATCGCGAAGAATGGCGCTGGGACCCGGAAGCCAAGCGCTGGTGGCTGGCGGTGGGATTGCCCGATTTGTGGGACGGGGAATGAATTGAGGGATTGGGGGTTGGGGATTCGCAAGAGCCAAACCGGCCCCGCAATCCGTAATCCCCAATCCCCGCTTGTGCGACAATCGCGGCCCGTTTTACAGCCGCCCATACCGTGAACTTCGAACAACTGCAGGCTTTCGCCAGCTCCTCGCCCCTGTTGTCGCTGGCCCTGGTCGGATTGACCCTGGCCATCATCGTCACCGAGATCGCCCGTCTGTTCCGCGGTTACAAGGCGCTGCGCCCGGCCGAGCTGACCGGCCTGATCAACCGCGACAACGCCCTGGTGGTGGACTTGTCGGCCAGCGCCGACTTCGAAAAAGGCCATATCGCCGGTAGCCGCAACATCGCTCCCAGCCAGTTCGACCCGGAGAACAAGCTGCTGACCGCGGCCAAGCAATTGCCGGTGGTGGTGGTATGCCGCAACGGCCAGGCTTCGGCTGCAGCGGCCAAGCGCCTGAAGAAGGCCGGTTTCGAGCAGGTGTATTGGCTGGATGGCGGCGTCGCCGCCTGGCAGCAGGCCGACCTGCCGCTGGTCAAGGGCCGCTGACTCCGGCGGCCGTTTCGTCGGCCGGTCCTTGAACCTGGACCGGCGCGTCGCCATCCCATGCGATAATTCCTCTCTTTCGCGCCCATCTTCTTCCACCCAGATTTCCCATTCAGATCCACGGAGTACGTTCATGTCCGACGAAACCACCAACGGCGCAATCGCGCCCGCCGAAGCCAATACGCCTGCCTTCACCGTGGAGAAGATCTACGTCAAGGACGTGTCCTTCGAAGTACCCGGCGCTCCCGCCATCTACAGCGAGAACGTGCAGCCGGAGCTGCAGCTCAATCTCAACCAGCGCGTGCAGCGCCTGAACGAGAACGCTTTCGAAGTCGTGCTGGGCGTGACCCTGACCTGCAAGGCCGGCGACAAAATCGCCTACGTGGCCGAAGTGCAGCAGGCCGGCGTGTTCGGCCTGGTCGGCCTGGAACCGCAGGCGGTCGACGGCCTGCTCGGCACCCAGTGCCCGAACATCCTGTTCCCGTACATCCGCCAGCTGCTCAGCGACCTGATCCAGGCCGGCGGTTTCCCGCCGTTCTTCCTGCAGCCGATCAACTTCGACGGCCTGTATGCGGAAACCCTGCGCCAGCGCGCCGCCCAGGGCGATGGCGAACTGGCCAACACCGAGCCGGCGGGCAACGCCTGATCCTCGCAAGACCCGATCCTGTGGTTGAATCGCTGCGGTAAGCAGCGATCTGGCGGGCCGTGAACGGCCCGCCGTTGTTTCCAGGGAGCGACAGCTTGGCCGAATCCTTGAAAATCGCGGTACTGGGCGCAGGTTCCTGGGGCACCGCGCTGGCCGCACTGATGGCGCGGCATGGTCATGAGGTGGTGCTGTGGGGCCGCGATGCGCAGGCAGCCGCGGTCATCGACCAGACCCACGAAAACGTCCGCTACCTTCCCGGCATTCCGCTGCCGGAGACCCTGCGCGCCACCACCGATCTGGCCGCCGCCCTGCACCAGGCGGATCTGGTGCTGGTGGTGGTGCCTTCGCACGCGTTCACCGAAACCCTGCGCCTGCTGGCGCCGCTGCGCCCGCCCGCTGCCGGCGTGGCCTGGGCGACCAAGGGCTTCGAGACCGGTTCGGGGCGTTTCCTGCATGAAGTGGCCGAAGACATCCTGGGCCCGGCCGTGCCGCTGGCCGTGGTCACCGGCCCGTCCTTCGCCAAGGAAGTGGCGATGGGCCTGCCCACGGCGGTGACCGTGCACGGCAGCAACGCCGAATTCGCCCAGCGCGTGGCCGACGTGCTGCATGGCCCGGCGTTCCGCGCCTACACCGGCGAGGACATGGTCGGCGCCGAGCTGGGCGGCGCCATGAAGAACGTGCTGGCGGTGGCCACCGGCGTGGCCGACGGCATGCAGCTGGGCCTCAACGCCCGTGCCGGCCTGATCACCCGCGGGCTCAATGAAATGCTGCGCCTGTCCGCTGCGATCGGAGCCAAGCCCGAGACCCTGATGGGCCTGGCCGGGCTGGGCGATCTGGTGCTGACCTGCACGGGCGATCTTTCCCGCAACCGTCGCCTTGGCCTGGCCCTGGGCCGCGGCCAAACACTGGACGATGCGGTGCGCGAGATCGGCCAGGTGGTCGAATCGGTGCAGACCGCCGACGAAGTCATGCGCCAGGCCGACCGCCATGGCATCGATCTGCCTATTTCCAGCGCGGTGCGCGCTGTGCTGCATGGCGACCTGGCCCCTGCCGCGGGTCTGCAGCAATTGCTGGCGCGCGAGCAGAAACCGGAATACCCGGAAACTTTGTTCAAGGATTGATCGCGGCAATCGCAATCGCTCCGCGCCGCATTCGATGCGGTCTGTTGACGGCCGAACTTGCCCGGTTGTTGCTTTGCCCCCTTTGGCAAAGGGGGCTACGGGGGATTTGCTCTTCGCGCCAAAAGCAAATCCCCCTCGGTCCCCCTTTGAAAAAGGGGGAGGCAAAAAAAGCCCGGCGCTAGGCCGGGCTCAGGGTGCGACGCGGGGAGAGAGGGACGCGTCGCCTTACGCGGGAGACAGTGGAAGCCTGCCGGCCTTCACCAGGTGAAGCGCGGACCGACGAACCACTGGGTATCGTTGTCGGCGAATTTCACGTCGCCGGTGATGCCCCAGTTGGGGTTGAACTTCACTTGTGCGCCCAGGCGGCCGTAGAAATCGCCGTCGTAGTCGCTGCCGTCTTCGTAGCCGGCCATGGCGTAGCCTTCCAGGTGCGGGGTCATCGCGCCGCGGATGCCCACTTCGGCGCTGTAGCCATCCAGGTCGTCGCCTGGAAAGCGCACGTCGCCGACGGTGAAGTCGTCGCCCTTGAACTTTTCGTAGGCCACGCGGGTGACCAGGTCCATGCGCTGCGAAATCTCGTGGTTGTAGCCCAGGCCCACGCGCCACTGGTCGTAGCCGTAATTCACATCCTTCAGATCCTGGTTGTTGTAACCGGCGAAGACATGGAAGTTGGGAGCGATGGCGACCGAGCCGTTGAGGCCCCAGCCATCGGAATCGGATGAATCCTTCAGATTGGTGGCGGTATAGCCGCCTTCGACGTAGTTGTACGACACGCCCTCTGCGGCCGAAGCGGCGGCGCTCAAGGCGAGCGCGGACAGGAGCGAAAGAGCAAGCAAGGACTTCTTCATTGCAATGAACCTCGGAGATTTATGGTTATTAGCCAGCGCTGGGGCGGGAAGCCGTTCGCAGCCGGTGTGTGAAGTATCCGTAAAGCGCCGCAATGCCCCCTGAATACCAAACTGAGCGGTACATAAATTGGCGGTAACTGTGAGGAACTTATCGACAACGTCTGCGGCGCGCGCTTCTGCCGGATCGGCAGACAGGTACGAAGCGTCAGCGAGCAATTGGTGCTTGCGGCGACGAAATAGCGACGTCCTTCCAGCGCCCACCGACGAGATTGATGATCGGGATGGAGCCGCACGATCAACGGATCGACATACGGGCAGGCCGGCCGATGCCATGGCAAAAAAAGAAAGCGCGTGTCGGCGACACCGGTGCGCCGAGATCAAATTTCCCAGTGCAACAGCGCTTTGATCCGACTAAGAAGACTCGTCTCACAAATTCGCTGAAATCGAAATCCGACCTTGGCGTGTGCCCGGACGCTGCGATAATCGGTGCCGACCATCCCTCATCGCATCCGCTCCGGCCGCCGGCCTGAGCGCGGCTGCTGCCTGGAACCAACGCCATGCCGATGCTTCCCGATTTCAAACTGGAAACCTATTTCTCGCGCTGGGAATTCAACGCCCGCTACCACCTCACCGCATCCGACGCGCAGAGCCTGACATTGCGCGAGTTGCTGGACATGGGCGACGCCGCCGATGTCGAGGCATTCGACAAGCTGTGGCTCGGTTACACGCAGACCTTCGGTGCTCCCGAACTGCGCGATGCGATCGCCGCCACCTACGACCGCCAGGGCGCGCAGAACGTCCTTTGTTTCGCTGGCGCCGAAGAAGGGTTGTATATCGCCAATCACGCGCTGCTGGAGCCAGGCGATCACGCCATCGTGGTCACGCCCAACTATCAGGCCGCCGAGACCGTGCCGCTGTCCCTCTGCGAAGCCACCGGCGTGCCGCTGGATCCGCAACAGGACTGGGGGCTGGATCTGGAGCGCGTCGCTGCGGCGATCAAGCCGAACACCAGGCTGGTTTCCATCAATTTCCCGCACAATCCCACCGGCAAAATACTCGAACGCGAAGTCCTGGACGGACTGGTGGCGTTGTGCCGTCGCCATGGTCTGTGGCTGTTCAGCGATGAGGTGTACCGCTTGCTCGGGCCGGATCCGCAGCGGCACTTGCCGCAGGTGGCCGACCTCTACGAGCGCGGCCTGTCGCTCAACGTGATGTCGAAGGCCTACGGCCTGCCGGGGCTCCGGATCGGATGGATCGCCTGCCAGGACCACGGCCTTCTCGTCCGCATGGAACGGATGAAGCACTATCTGTCGATCTGCAATTCGGGGCCGAGCGAGCAACTTGCGCTTATCGCATTGAAACACCGCGAGCGGATTCTCGCGCGCAACAACGGCCTGGTCCGCGACAATCTCGCGCTGCTCGATGCGTTCTTCGCGGAGTTTCCCGATCATTTCGACTGGAGCCGTCCGGATGGCGGCTGCGTGGGCTATCCCAGGTATACCGGTCCCGGCTCGGTCGAGACGTTCGCGACCGGACTGGTCGAACAGTCCGGAGTGTTGCTGCTGCCATCCAGCATCTATTCGTCGCAACTGGGGCCGACGCCGGACGACCGGTTCCGTATCGGATTCGGGCGCGCGGGATTGGCCGAAGGGTTGGCCGCGTTTCGCGAGCACTTGCAGCGGACGGCGGCATGAGCGGCGCTTTGCGCATCGTCGAGCTGGAGGAGCTGTTTGCCGCGCTGACGCCCGCGGCGGTCATCGCCGCGGTACGCAATGGGCTGATACGCCACGCGCGCGGCGAGGTCTCGATGCCGCCGCCGATGCAGATGCTGTTCGACGAACCCGCCGGCGACTGCCACATCAAGGCGGGCCGGTTCCGCGACGGGGAATGTTTTGTCGTCAAGATCGCCACGGGCTTCTACGGGAATCCGGAGCGGGGCTTGCCCGTCAATGACGGTCTCGTACTGGTCTTCGATGCGAAGACCGGTTCGCCCCAGGCCATGATCCGCGACCGCGGATGGCTGACGAGCTGGCGTACCGCCGCAGCCGGTGCGCTTGCCGCAGAAGCCGGGATGCCGGCTGGCGCGCGGACTCTGGGCATCATCGGCACCGGCCATCAAGCCCGACTTCAGGCCGAGTGGGTGACGCGGCACCTGGATATCGGGAACGTCGTGGTTTTCGGCAGGTCGGCCGAACGCGCCGATGCGCTGGCGGAGGATCTGCGCCGTATCGGATTGACGGCCAGCGTGGCTCCGTCAATCGACGCGTTATGCGAAAGCAGCCGCCTGGTGGTCACCTGCACGCCGTCGAACGACATCTTGCTGCCTGCCGGGGCGGTCCGCGACGGCACGCACATCGTCGCGCTGGGTGCCGATAGTCCGGGAAAACAGGAGCTGGACCCGGTGCTTTTCGCCAGGGCCGCCGCGGTCATGGTCGACGATCGCGACCAATGCGCCGATCACGGCGACCTGTCGCATGCCGTCAGGCGCAGTCTCCTGGCCCCGGATGCGGCCATCGTTCTGGGTTCGGTTCTCGCCGGGAACCGGCCGTATCCCCGTTCTACCGCCGACATCACGATTGCGGACCTGACCGGCACGGCGGCCCAGGATGTCGCCATTGCCTCGCTTGCGCTATCGGTCATCGACGGCGCGCATGGCTCGACGGTTCGGAGTTAGCCGGGAACGGCATCGGTACCCGGCGTCCGATTCTTCCGTTGCGCCGGTTGATCGCTCGCCCAGCAACGGCTCAGTTTCCGCCGGCGAAACCTATCTGGCGCCAGGCTTCGAACACCACCACGGCGATGCTGTTGGAAAGATTGAGGCTGCGGTTGTCCGGTCGCATCGGCAGGCGCAGGCGTTGTTCCGGCGGCAGGCTTTCCAGCACGTCGGCGGGCAGGCCGCGGGTTTCGGGGCCGAACAACAAAGCGTCGCCGGAGCGATAGCTCGGCTGGTCGTAACGCTGGGTACCGCGGGTGCTCAAGGCGAACAGGCGTTGCGGTGCGATCGCGGCCAGGGCGGCTTCCAGCGAAGCGTGGACCTGCAGCGTGGCGTATTCGTGGTAATCCAGGCCGGCGCGTCGAAGCTGCTTGTCCTGCAAATCGAAGCCCAGGGGCTCGATGAGGTGCAGCCGCGCGCCGGTATTGGCGCAGAGGCGGATGGCGTTGCCGGTGTTCGGTGGAATCTCCGGCTGGTACAGCAGCACGTCCAGATCGAGTGCGCGTGCGGTGTCGTTGTCGCTCATCGCACGGATTCTACGGGGCGCTGGCTCTATCGGCGCGCTGCCGTACTGCTCTTGGCGATGCTTGAAGCGGGTTATTGCATCAACGCGGGGTGTTGCGCTTCAAGCGATCAACGCGAAGCCAGCTGCTGGGCCAGGGTAGCGGCGCCGACTGCCACGATCTGCACGTCTTCGGCCGACGGGCGCACGGTCACGACCGGCATGTCGACGATGCGTGCGGTGTTGTCGGCCAGGAAGTAGGCCAGGTCTTCAGCGGCGGGGCGTACCGTCACAGCGGCCAGATCGACGATCTTGTGGGACTGGTAGTAGACCGCGTCTTCGAGCGACGGGCGAACCGTAACGGTCGGCATGTCGACGATGTGGCTGGAAACCGGGGCGGAGGCCTTGGCGTTGGCTTCGCTATAGGACTGGCTGGAGATCAGCATGGAGCCGGCGCAGACGGCGAACAGGGCGGCGGCGGTCAGCGGCAGGAAGGTCTTGGTGTTCATGGTGTTGTGCCTCTTTAGTGTCGTTGTTGGGTGGTGTGGTAGTAAAGTAGTACACCTAATCAGATCGGTCAAGGAGAACTTGCATTTGCAGTTCTTTTATTCAGCTATCAGTCAGGTTTGGTTGGATCGGCTGTGCTTGCAGAGCAGTCAATGCAGACGCCGTGCCAACTTCAAGTTATTGATTCAATTGCAAATGTATCTGTAATAAAGGTGTCCGTCCGTCCGCCCGGGTGTCCGGTGGGTGACCGGATCGCTGTCAATGACGCTCGATCCCGTCGCGTGTGACTCCCCTTTACGAGCGAAGGAAAGCCACCCGGCCAGCTTTCTGGACAGTGGTTGTGATGCGCTTCAGGGGAAAAAGGTTGAACGCGGATCGCCGATCCGCTTCACCAGGGCAGGGTTTGCCCCTGCCAATCGAGGAAAGCGCCCGAGTCGCGCGCTTGCAGCCGGCCGATCACTTGCAACAAGCCGCGCGCCGATTCCTGCGGGCTCAGCGTGGCGCGGTCGGTGCCCATGTCGGTGCGCACCCAGCCCGGGTGCAACGCCACCACCAGAATGCCGCGCGGCGCCAGCGCTTGCGCCAGCAATGAAGTCGCCATGTTTTGCGCGGCCTTACCGATGGCATAGCTGGGCGTGCGGAAGTCTTGATGCAAGGCGGCCTGGCGCAGGCCGATCGAACCGATTTCCGAAGAGATGTTCGCCACGCGAGCGCCATCGGCCAGCTGCGGGGTCAGCGTCTGCACCAGCAGGAACGGCCCCAGCGCATGGGTGCGGAAACTGGTTTCCAGATCGGCGGCCTGCACACTGCCGTAGCGCTCGCCGCCGCGCAGCACGCCGGCGTTGTTGATCAGCAGATCCAGCGGCTCGCCCTCGGTCAGCAGCGGCAATTCGCGCGCCAGCGCCGCATGGCTTTTGGGTTCGGCCACATCCAGGGGCGTCACGTGCAACCGTCCGGGATGCTCGCCGGCCAAGGTATTGAGCACGGTAGCCTTGCCCGGTTGGCGGCACGCAGCGACCACCCGGTCGCCCCGCGCCAGCAGTTGCCGGCAGAGTTCCAGGCCCAGCCCGCGGTTGGCCCCGGTGACCAGACAGCGTTGCGCTTCCGCCTTGCCTTCCATACCAGCACCTGCCTTACGACCATGCCTTGTGGCCTAGTGTAATGACCGGCCGTGGTCGCTAGCATCACGGGCTGATCCGCAGACCATTAAATAAAGGAATACCCGATGCGCCTTTCCCGCCGTCCGCGTGCCGCCCTGCTTGCCGTTGCCCTTTCGACCGCTCTCGCCGGGCTGGTGGCGTCGCCGCAGGCCGCACTGGCCAAGCCCGATGGCGGCGCGCAGGTCGAGATCAAGTACGACGAATTCACCCTGCCCAACGGCCTGCGCGTGATCGTGCATACCGACCGCAAGGCGCCGGTGGTGGCGGTGAACCTGTGGTACCACGTGGGCAGCAAGAACGAGCAGCCCGGCCGCACCGGTTTCGCCCATCTGTTCGAGCATCTGATGTTCCAGGGCAGCGAGAACCACAAGGCCGAATATTTCGAACCCTTCGAGCTGGTCGGCGTGACCGACCAGAACGGCACCACCAACCAGGACCGCACCAACTATTTCCAGAACGTGCCCACCACCGCGCTGGACATGGCGCTGTGGATGGAATCGGACCGCATGGGCCACCTGCTCGGCGCGATCGACCAGAAGTCGCTGGACGAACAGCGCGGCGTGGTCCAGAACGAAAAGCGCCAGGGCGAGAACCAGCCCTACGGTCGCCGCATCAGCGCCAAGATCTTCGAGGCGTTGTATCCGGCCGGGCATCCGTACAGCTGGCAGACCATCGGTTCCATGGCCGATCTGGACGCGGCCACGCTGGACGACGTGAAGACCTGGTTCAAGAGCTGGTACGGCCCCAATAACGCAGTGCTGGTGCTGGCCGGCGATATCGACCTGAAAACCGCCAAGCAGAAGGTCGCCGAATACTTCGGCGACATCCCCGCCAGCGCCACCCTGGCCGACATGCCCACCAATATTCCCAAGCGCGTCCAGGACACCCGCGAAACCGTGCCCGACCGCGTGCCGCAGGTGCGCATCTACCGCGCCTGGCCGGTGGCCGAACTGGGCAGCAAGGAGGCCACTCTGCTGGATCTGTTCGCTCAGGTGCTGGGCGGCAGCGCGTCCTCGCGCTTCGATACGCGGCTGGTCCACAACGACAAGATCGCCGACAACGCCAGCGCCTACGCCTGGAGCAGCGAGCTGAGCGGCACCTTCTTCCTGGTGGCCACGGTCAAGGACGGCGTGGACGCGGCCAAGGTCGAGAAGACGATGGACGAGGAACTGCAGCGCCTGATCAGCGAAGGCCCGACCGCCGAAGAACTGGAGCGCGCCAAGGTCACCACGCGCGCCAGCTTCGTGCGCGGCATCGAACGCATCGGCGGCTTCGGCGGCAAGTCCGACGTACTGGCCCAGTGCGCCGTCTATACCGGCAAGCCGGACTGCTACAAAACCGACTTGGCAGACATCGAAGCGGCTACTCCGGCCAGCGTGCAGGCGGTAGCCAAAAAGTGGCTGGGCGCCGGTTCGCACACCCTGGTGGTGCAGCCCAGCGAAACACCGGCCTCCTCGCTGCCGGAAACCGTGCAGGCAGCGCCCGCCAGCAAGCCGGCCGCGGTTCCGTCGGTCGATCCGAAGTTCAAGACGGTCAAGACCGATATCGACCGCAGCACCGGCGTACCCAAGACCACCAGTTTCCCCGCGCTGAAGTTCCCGGCGCTGGAGCGCGCCACGCTCTCCAACGGCATGCAGGTGGTGTTGGCCGAACGCCATGAAACGCCGGTGGTGCAGCTGTCGGTGGAATTCCCGGGCGGCTACACCGCCGATCTGGGCAAGAAGCTGGGCACCGCCAACTTCACCATGCAGATGCTGGACGAAGGCGCTGGCGATTACACCGCGCTGGAACTGGCTGCGCGCCAGGAAGACCTGGGCGCGCAGATCGGCGTCGGCGCCGGCCTGGACTACTCGTCCGTCGGCCTGTCCGCGCTGAGCGACAAGCTGCCCGAGTCGCTGGACCTGCTGGCCGACGTGCTGCGCCGTCCGACCTTCGCCCCGGAAGAAGTGGAGCGCGTGCGTGCGACCTGGATCGCCGGCATCAAGCAGGAGAAGGCGCGGCCGCAGACCGCGGCGATGCGCATCATGCCGCCGCTGCTTTACGGCCAGGGCCATCCGTATGCCATTCCCTTTACCGGCAGCGGCACCGAGGCTTCCATAGCCTCGCTGACCCGCGATGATCTGGCCGCTTACCACGACAACTGGCTGCAGCCGGACAAGGCCCGGATAGTAGTGGTCGGCGATACCACCTTGCAGCAGGTGCTGCCGTTGCTGGAAAAACGCTTCGGCGACTGGAAAACGCCTGCCGGCGCGCCGGCCCTGCCGGCTATTTCCAAGGTCGCGGCACCTGCAGCCAACCACGTCTATCTGATCAACCAGCCGGGCGCGACCCAGTCCAACGTCTACGTCGGCCAGCTGATTCCGCCCACCGGCGATGCAGGCACCATCGACTTCGATTTCGCCAACGGTGTGCTGGGCGGGGAATTCACTTCCCGCCTCAACAGCAACCTGCGCGAAGACAAACACTGGGCCTACGGTTCCTACAGCAATGCCAGCAACACCTTGGGCCAGCGGCCTTGGTTCGCCTCGGCCGCGGTGCAGACCGACAAGACCGCCGACTCGATCAAGGAACTGCGTTCGGAAATCACCGCCTTCGCCAGCGGCCAGAAACCGGCCACCGCCGCGGAGATCGCCAAGATCCGCGCCAGCAACACGCTCAGCCTGCCCGGCGGCTACGAAACCGCCTCGGCGGTGCAGGGCCAGATCAGCAGCAACCTGCGCTACGGCCGCCCGGACGACTACATCGTCCAGTACAAGGCCCGCAACGATGCGATGACAGTGGCCGACGTCACCGCCGCGGCCAAGACCCTGGTGCCTGCTTCGCTGATGTATGTAGTGGTGGGCGACCTGTCCAAGATCGAAGCGCCGGTGCGCGCCCTAAACCTGGGCGAAGTCAGCGTGCTCGACTCCGACGGCAAGCCGGTCGCTGGGAAGTAAAGCTTCTGCCCTGGTAGGTCGGGGCTACGCCCCCGACGCACGGGAACTGGAACTCCCCGCGCGTCGGCCACGTAGGGCCGACCTGCTTCCCGCTCTTTTCTTGCCAGAGGGGAGGAGGCTTCCTCCGAAGTTCATGACTCCCGCCACATACTCCAGCGCGCACCCCGCAAACAGGATTCTTCCCATGCGTCTGCCCCTGATCGCCGCTTCCCTGGTCCTGACCCTTTCCGGCTGCACCTGGGTGAAGATGGCCCCGGAAGCCAGCGGCGTGCGCGTGATCGCCGCCGGCGCCGCCCCGGCCGGCTGCGAAAAGCGCGGCGAGGTCTCGGTTTCGGTCAAGGACAGCGTGGCTTTCTACGAGCGCAACGCCCTGCGCGTGCGCGACGAGCTGGAGACCCTGGCCCGCAACGAAGCTCCCGGCATCCAGGCCAACACCGTGCAGCCGCTGGCCGATCCGGCCAACGGCGAACAGCGTTTCGCCGCCTACCGTTGCCCCAGCCGCTGATTATCCGTCGTAGGTCGGGGTTACGCCCCCGACGCACGGGAACTGGAACTCCCAGCGCGTCGGGGGCGTAGCCCCGACCTACCTGTTTCTCCGCACACGGGCGGCCCGGTCTCCTCGCCAGAAGCCCAAACGTGCGATAAGGCACGGAAGCCGGTACCCTTGTCGCCCCTTCGACCAGCCTCGGCGCTCACCTAGATGCTCTTCCAGAACGTCTCCATCGCGGGACTGGCGCATATCGATGCGCCGCACACCCTGACTTCCAAAGCCATCAACGAACAGTTGAAGCCCACCATGGACCGTTTGGGCATCCGCACCGACGTGCTGGGCGACATCGCCGGCATCCATGCGCGCCGGCTGTGGGACGACGAACAGCAAGCCTCCGACGTGGCCACCTTGGCCGCGCGCCTGGCGCTGGAAGACGCCGGCGTGACCGCCGACCAGATCGGCCTGCTGGTCAACACCTCGGTCAGCCGCGATTTCCTCGAGCCGTCCACCGCCAGCATCGTGTCCGGCAACCTGGGCATGGGCGAGAACTGCCAGAACTTCGACGTCGCCAACGCCTGCCTGGCCTTCATCAACGGCATGGACATCGCCGCCCGCATGCTGGAGCGCGGCGAGATCAACTACGCCCTGGTCGTGGACGGCGAAACCGCCAACCTGGCCTACAAGATGACGCTTGAGCGCATGCAGTCGCCCGACGTCACCGAAGAACAGTTCCGCAACGAACTGGCCACCCTGACCCTGGGTTGCGGCGCCGCGGCCATGGTCATGTCGCGCAGCGAGCTGACCCCGGACGCGCCCCGCTACAAGGGCGGCGTGACCAAGGCCGCCACCCAGTGGAACACCCTGTGCCGCGGCAACCTGGACCGCATGGTCACCGATACCCGCATGCTGCTGATCGAAGGCATGAAGCTGGCGCAGAAAACCTTCGCCGCCGCCAAGATCGCGATGGGCTGGGTGGTGGACGAGCTGGACCAGTTCGTCATCCACCAGGTCAGCCAGGTGCACACCCAGGCCTTCATCAAGGCCTTCGGCATCGATCCCAAGAAAGTGCTGACCATCTTCGGCGAGCACGGCAACATCGGCCCGGCCAGCGTGCCGATCGTGCTGAGCAAGCTCAAGCAGCTGGGCCGCCTGAAGAAGGGTGACCGCATCGCGCTGCTGGGCATCGGTTCGGGCCTGAACTGCTCGATGGCCGAAGTGGTCTGGTAACGAAAATAGGGGTTTTCGTTACTTAGGCCAGCATTTAGTGTCGCAACATTCGCTGCAGTTACTTAGCAATTGGACGTTCCTTCTAAGTAACGTTATCCTTGTAATACGATCTCTGCAGGGTTCGAATTCAGGATGAGCGCCGACCATAGCTTACGTGCTACCGGCACGTACATTAATTCCAACCTGAACGGACAGCCTTATAAAGCGTTCGTTCCATCGCGGCTGCCGCCGGATCCTCCTCTGCACCTCGATCACGAGTTGGTCACGTTGCGTGACCGGGCATTGGTGGCATTGGGGGAACTTAAGGGCATTACACGCATCCTCCCCGATGCCCGCTTGTTCCTCTACCAATACGTGCGTAAAGAGGCGCTGCTCTCTTCGCAGATAGAGGGCACGCAATCTTCGCTATCCGATCTGTTGATGTTTGAACTCGACGAAGCGCCTGGCGTACCACTGGATGATGTGCGCGAAGTTTCCAATTACATGGATGCTTTGGAGCATGGACTGCAGAGGCTGCGCGGCGGTTTCCCGATTTCTCTGCGCCTGTTGCGGGAAATGCATGAGCATCTATTGCGCCGTGGACGTGGCAGCAGCAAAGCTCCGGGAGAATTTCGTCGCACACCGGTTTGGATTGGCGGCCCCAGTCCAGACCGGGCGCAGTTCGTACCGCCGCCTGCCGATCATGTCCAACCTTGCTTGGATGCGCTTGAGAAATTTCTCCACGCTACCGACGACAGCATTTCGCCGCTCGCTCGCGCCGGTCTGGCGCATGTGCAGTTTGAAACCATACATCCTTTCCTGGACGGCAACGGGCGTCTGGGCCGTCTGCTGATCGTGCTCATGCTTTGCGATGCCGGCTTGTTGGACGAACCATCCCTCTATCTCAGTTTGTTCTTCAAATCGCGGCGTGACGAGTACTATCAGCGCCTGGATGCGGTGCGGACGCAGGGCGACTGGGAGGGCTGGCTACGCTTCTTCTTTGAAGGAATCGCCAGCACTTCGGGTCAGGCGGTCGATACGGCACAGCGCCTACTGCAGCTTTTCAATGGTGATCGCGAGCGACTGCGTGCCGCCGGACGTATTGCGGGCACAGCACTGCAACTGCATGACAGCTTCACCCGTCACCCGTTGCGCACCATTCCAAAACTGAGCAAGGAGCTCGGACTATCGAAGCCGGCCATCATGCGTGGGCTGGACGCCATGCAGTCGCTGGGCATGCTTCGGGAAATCACCGGGAAGAAGCGCTACAAGGTATTCGCCTACCAAACCTACCTCGACATTCTCAGCGAGGGCGCGCAGCCACTTTGATGACCATGCTAACAGAATCCATAAACCTTCCCGGTTACCCCTTCACGCCGAACAAATTCGAAGTGCGTCCCGGACTGTCGATGAGCTATCTCGACGAAGGCCCGCGCGACGGCGAAGTAGTGGTGATGCTGCACGGCAATCCGTCGTGGAGCTATTACTGGCGCAATCTGGTTTCCGGGCTCAGCGACCCGGCTCTTGCAAAGCGCTACCGCTGCATCGTTCCCGACCACATCGGCATGGGTTTCTCCGACAAGCCCGGCGACCGCGACTACGACTACACGCTGCAATCGCGCGTCGACGATCTCGCTGCGCTGCTCGGTCATCTGGGCATCGCCGGCCCCGTGACCTTGGCCGTGCACGACTGGGGCGGCATGATCGGTTTCGGCTGGGCGCTGACCCACGCTGCGCAGGTGAAACGGCTGGTGATCACCAACACCGCCGCGTTCCCGTTGCCGTCCGCCAAGAAGATGCCGTGGCAGCTGTCGCTGGGACGCGATTCGAAATTCGGCGCCTTCATCATCCGCGCCTTCAATGCGTTCTCCAGCGGCGCGTCCTATCAGGGCGTGGAAACGAAAATGCCGGCCGACGTGCGCCGCGCCTACGTGTCGCCGTACGACAGCTGGGCCAATCGGATCAGCACGCTGCGCTTCATGCAGGACATTCCGCTGCATCCGGGCGACAAGGCGTGGGCGCTGGTGGAGGCGGCCGGACAGCGGTTGCCGCAATTCGCCGACCGTCCGGCCTTCATCGGTTGGGGGCTGAAGGATTTCGTGTTCGACAAGCACTTCCTCGCCGGTTTCAGGAAAGCCTTGCCGAACGCGCAGGTGACCGCATTCGAAGACGCCGGCCACTACGTGCTGGAAGACAAGCAGGCCGAACTGGTGCCGGCGATCCGCCGGTTCCTGGACGCAAATCCTTTGTAGGAGCGGGCCCTGCCCGCGACGCTCTTTCTCGATGTGGTGGTAAGAGCGTCGCGGGCAGGGCCCGCTCCTACAGGGGCAGCTACTACAATCAGCGCATGACCGAAACCTGCAACATCGCCGCCACGCTTCCGCGCCTTGCGCGCGAACGCCCCGATCAGATCGCGATACGCTGCCCCGGTGCGCGCGGTAGCGACGGTTTCGGAAAATACGATGTCGCCCTGACCTACGCCCAACTCGACGCGCGCAGCGATGCGATCGCCGCGGGTCTGGCCAAGCATGGCATCGTCCGCGGTACGCGTACGGTGGTCATGGTGCGGCCGTCGCCGGAGTTTTTCCTGCTGATGTTCGCGCTGTTCAAGGCCGGCGCAGTGCCGGTGCTGGTCGATCCTGGCATCGACCGACGCGCATTGAAGCAGTGCCTGGACGAAGCGCAGCCGGAGGCCTTCATCGGCATCCCGCTCGCGCACATCGCGCGGCTGATCCTGGGCTGGGCGCGCAGCGCGAAGAAGCTGGTCACGGTGGGTTCGCGCTTCGGCTGGGGCGGAACCACGCTGACTGAAGTCGAACGTCTGGGCGCCGACGCCGGCGCGCAACTCGCCGATACCCGGCCCGACGACATCGCCGGCATCCTCTTCACCAGCGGCTCCACCGGCGTGCCCAAGGGGGTGGTGTACCGCCATCGCCATTTCGTCGCCCAGATCGAACTGCTCCGCAACGCGTTCGGCATGTCGCCCGGCGGGGTGGATCTGCCGACGTTTCCGCCTTTCGCCCTGTTCGATCCTGCGCTGGGGCTGACCTCGGTCATTCCCGACATGGATCCCACCCGGCCGGCCAGCGCCGATCCGCGCAAGCTGTTGCACGCGATCCGCACGTTCGGCGTGACCCAGCTGTTCGGCTCGCCCGCGCTCATGCGCGTGCTGGCGGACTCTGGCGAAAAGCTTTCCGGTGTAATGCGCATCACCTCCGCCGGTGCGCCGGTGCCGCCGGAGGTGGTGGAGAAGATCCGCGCGCTGCTGCCCGAGGGCGCGCAGTTCTGGACGCCCTACGGCGCTACGGAATGCCTGCCGGTGGCGGTGATCGAAGGCCGCGAACTGCAAAGCACCCGCGCGCAGACCGAGCAGGGCGCCGGTACCTGCGTCGGCCGCCCGGTCGCGCCCAATGAAGTGCGCATCATCGCCATCGACGACGCGCCGATAGCGCAGTGGTCCGAGGCAAAGCCGGTCGCGCAGGGCGTGGTCGGCGAAATCACCGTCGCCGGGCCCACCGCTACAGACAGCTACTTCAATCGCGAAGCGGCCACGCTTGCGGCGAAGGTGCGCGAGCTGCTTCCCGATGGCGGCGAGCGAGTGGTGCACCGCATGGGCGATGTCGGCTATTTCGACGCGCAGGGGCGGCTTTGGTTTTGCGGACGCAAGACGCAGCGTGTGGAAACGAGGGACGGCCCGCTGTACACGGAGCAGGTCGAACCCATTTTCAACACGCATCCCGATGTGAAACGGACCGCTTTGGTCGGCGTCGGCACGCAAGGCAGCCAGGAACCTGTGCTCTGCTACGAATTGCAGCCGAATGTCCCGGCGATCCGCCGCGCCAGCGTTGTCGATGGGCTTCGGGCGATCGCGGCGGCTCATGCGCACACGGCGCGCATCGAACGATTCCTATGTCATCCGGCTTTCCCGGTCGACATCCGCCATAACGCGAAGATCGGGCGGGAGAAGCTGGCGGTGTGGGCGGCAGCGCAGGTCTAAGCCCCCTCCCCCTGCGAAGTCAGGGGGAGGTTGGGAGGGGGTGGAGGCGTCACCGAGTGGTTTTCCGACAGACCGCATGACAACGCGCTGTTAGCCTGGAGGCAACGTGAATCCGGAGCGCAGGGATGCAGCCCATATGGAATAACTCGCGCGAGTTGCGCAAGAATGCGACCGACGCCGAGCGCAAGCTCTGGCAGCACTTGAGGAACCGGCAGATCAACGGAATCAAGTTCAGGCGACAGTATCCGATTGCTGGGTACGTCGCCGATTTCGCCGCACCCTCCATCAGGTTGGTGATCGAGCTTGACGGCGGGCAACACCTGCTGCAGACCGAATACGATCAACAGCGGACCGAAAGATTCGGCTGCAATGATTACAAGGTTCTGCGCTTCTGGAATGATGATGTATTGCTGAGAACAGAGCAGGTCCTTTCGGAAATAATCCGAGTGGCCGACTTAACCCCTCCCCAACCCTCCCCTGCATTCGCAGGGGAGGGAGCCAAAGGCAGACGCGACCCATGAAAATCCTTGTCACCGGCGGCGGCGGTTTCCTCGGTCAGGCGCTATGCCGCGGCCTGATCGAACGCGGCCACAAAGTCATCAGCTTCAATCGTGGCCACTATCCGGTGTTGGCCGATCTGGGCGTCGGCCAGGTGCAGGGCGATCTGGCCGATGCGCATGCGCTGACCCATGCGGCCGATGGAGTGGAGGCGATCTTCCACAATGCGGCCAAGGCCGGCGCTTGGGGCAGTTATAAAAGCTACTACTCGGCCAACGTGACCGGCACGCAGAACGTGCTCGACGCCTGCCGCACGCATGGCATAGGCAAACTGGTCTACACCTCCACGCCCAGCGTCACCCACCGCGCCACCCATCCGGTCGAGGGCGGCACCGCGGACGAGGTGCCGTACGGCGAGGATTTCCAGGCGCCGTATGCCGAAACCAAGGCGATCGCGGAAAAAGCGGTGCTCGCCGCCAACGGCCCCGCGCTGGCCACCATCGCCCTGCGCCCGCGCCTGATCTGGGGTCCGGGCGACCAGCAGATCCTGCCGCGCCTGATCGAACGCGCCAATGCCGGCCGCCTGCGCATCGTCGGCGACGGCAGCAACCGCGTGGACACCACTTACATCGACAACGCCGCGCAGGCGCATTTCGACGCCTTCGAGCATCTCGCCGTCGGTGCGGCGTGCGCGGGTCGCGCGTATTTCATTTCCAACGGCGAGCCCAAGCCGATGGGCGAATTGCTCAATGCATTGCTCGATGCCGCCGGCGCGCCGCGCGTGGAAAAACATCTCTCGTTCAAGGCCGCCTACCGTATCGGCGCGGTGTGCGAGGCGCTGTGGAAAATACTGCCGCTGAAAGGCGAGCCACCGATGACGCGCTTCCTGGCCGAACAGCTCAGCACCGCGCACTGGTACGACATGGCGCCGGCCACGCGCGACTTCGGTTACCGGCCGCGGGTGAGTTTCGACGAAGGCCTCGCAAGGATGAAGCGCGCGTTGAAATAAGGCGCCTCCTTCACCCGAAGACAGCTTCCGCCTGCCGACGATGACCGCATCGCCAATCCGGTGCGTCGATCAATGGAGTGTCCCCTGCTGCGCTAGCCGCCATCTTCCTCGCCCTCGCGCTCATCGCCGCCGTGCTCGGCTTCAGCGGCATCGCCGGCGCCGCCAGCGACATCGCCTGGATCCTGTTCGTCGTGTTCCTGATCCTGGCGGCGGTCTCGTTCTTCCGCAAACGCGCCTGAGCCGCTCGCCATGGCGGTCGTGGCGCGTTCGGCTGGATGACGCGCCACGGCCAACCGCGCCGGCCGGGTAGAATGCCGGCATGGCGACTTCTCCTTTCGATTCCCTCAAACTGCTCGCGGGCCGTGCGCTCGAAGCCGCGCTCAACCGCGCCCTGGCGCTGGACCCCGATACGCGCGAGGCATTGAAGCCGCTGGACGGCCGCAAGATAGAACTGTCGCTGGAGGCCCCTGCGCTGGCTTTGCGGATCGGCGTGACGGGCGAACGCCTGGAAGTAGGCCCGGCCGAACCTTCGCAAGAACCCGACCTGGCGGTCCTCAGCACCTTGGGCGGTCTACTGGGACAGATCCCGTTCCTGCGCAAGGACAACGCCGCTCCAGTCGGACGCGTGCGCGTTTCCGGAGACGCCGAACTGGCCCGCCGCCTGCAGACGCTGGCGGAGCGTTTCGACCCGGACTGGCAGCAACCGTTCGTTTCCATATTCGGCGAAATCGTCGGTGTGCAGGTCGCCAATGCCGCGCGCGGCGCGTTGCGCCAGTTGCGCAGCGCAGGCGGGAACCTGGCCCGGAATGCCGCCGAGTTCGTCACCGAGGAATCCCGCGACGTAGTCGGCCGCGCGGAACTCAACGCCTTCCACGACGATGTCGATGCCCTGCGAGACGATGTGGAGCGTCTGCAGGCCAAGGTCGACCGTCTACGCGGGAATGCCGCATGAGGGCCGCGTTGCGCGCCAGCAAGATCGGCCGAGTGCTGTTGCGCTACCGGTTGGACGATCTGTTCGACGATACGCCGGCCGAGCGTTGGCTGAAACTGGCGCGTCCGTTCGTGCCGCGCGCGTCCGCGGCCATCGCCGCGCAATCGCGCGGCGCGCGCTTACGCCTGGCACTGCAGGAACTGGGCCCGATCTTCGTCAAGTTCGGCCAGATCCTGTCCACGCGCCGCGACCTGGTGCCGCCGGACGTGGCCGACGAACTCTCCCAGTTGCAGGACCGGGTCAAGCCCTTCGACGGAGAAACCGCGCGCGCCATCGTCGAGCAGGCGTTGGGAAGGCCGGTCACCGAGGCCTTCGAATCCTTCGACACCACGCCGCTGGCGTCCGCTTCCATCGCCCAGGTGCACGCGGCCACGCTGGCCGGCGGGCGCGAGGTGGTGGTGAAAGTGCTGCGCCCGAAAATCGAGAAGCAGATCGCCGCGGACATCTCGCTGCTCAACTCCGTGGCCGCGCTGGTCGACCGCGCCCATCCCAGTGCCGACAAGATCCGGCCGCGCGAAATAGTCGCCGAAATCGAAACCACGCTGGCCGCCGAGCTCGACCTGCAGCGCGAGGGCGGCAACGCCAGCGTGATACGGCGCATGTGGCTGGATTCCGACGATCTGTACGTGCCCGAGATCATCTGGAGCCACACCGCCGAGCGCGCGCTGACCATGGAACGCGTGCGCGGCATTCCCTCCGACGACATCGCCGCCCTCGACGCCGCCGGCATCGACCGCAAGGCGCTGGCGGCCAAGGGCGTGCGCGTTTTCTACACCCAGGTGTTCCGCGACAATTTCTTCCACGCCGATGCGCACGCCGGCAACATCTGGGTCGACAGCGATCCTGCGCGCAAGTCCAATCCGCGTTTCATCGCGCTGGACTTCGGCATCATGGGCCAGCTGTCGCAGGAAGATCAGTACTACCTGGCCGAGAATTTCATGGCCATCTTCAACAAGGACTACCGGCGCATCGCCGAGCTGCACGTGGAAGCGGGCTGGATGCCGGCCACGGTGCGCATCGACGAACTCGAAGCGGCCGCGCGCTCGGTGTGCGAGCCGTACTTCACCCGCCCGCTGTCGGAAATTTCCCTGGCCGAGGTGCTGGTGAAGCTGTTCCGCGTCGCGCAGAAGTACGAACTCACCCTGCAGCCTCAGTTGATCCTGCTGCAGAAGACGCTGTTGAACATCGAAGGCGTCGGCCGCCAGCTGGATCCGCAGCTGGACATCTGGGCCGTGGCCAAGCCGGTGCTGGAACGCATATTGCTGGAACGCTACAGTCCGCAGCGCGCGGTGCAGGAACTGCGAAAGCGGCTGCCGGAAATCATGACCCACGCGCCGGACATGCCGCGCCTGGTGCATGCCTGGCTGAAGCAGCAGGTGGAAGGCAAGCATGAGCTGGCCATGCGCTCGCACGACCTCAACGAACTTTCGCAGACCATGAAAGGCATGCAGCGGCGCATCGTCGCCGCCATCCTCGGCACCGGACTGCTGATCGTGGCGGCGGTGCTGTACGGCTTCGAAGCGGGAGGGCCGAGCATTCTGGCGATTCCGGCCTCTTCGTGGATCGCCGGTCTGGGTGGGCTGTGGGCGCTGCTGGCGGCGTGGCCGCGGCGCTGATTCCTTCCCGGGGCATGCTGCGGAGGCGTTCTCTCCCGACAACGAAAATTCATCGCCGCCCCGGAATATCGGTATAGCATTGCCCCCCTTGCCCTAGGGGATCGTCGCGATGGCCCAGGCGTCTTTCCAGATCGTGTTTTCCACGCATCCGTTCGGATTGAAGGCGCGGGTCAGGGGCGAGGCCACGTTCGAGAGTACCGTGGCCTATTGGTACGCCATCGTGGCGGAACTGGACAAGCGGCCATCGGCCGGGCTGCTGCTGATAGACGAGATGACCGGCGCTCCCTTGTCAGAGGAACACTGGCGGCAGCTGGTCGAAATGATGAAGGGTGGACCGCTGGAACGGTTGCGGATCGCGCACGTCAAGCCGATGGGATTGGAACGGATCGAGTACTGCGAAATATTCGCCCTGGAAGCCGGCATGCACGCGCGCGTGTTCACCGACGAGGCGGAGGCGGTCATGTGGTTGCGGCACGGCCTGAGCTAGCCGATCGAACCGACCGCGAAAACAACAACGGCCCGCATGCGGGCCGTTGTCGCCAACACGAAAAGCGTTACTTGGAGAGGGCCGGAGCGGCTTGCGCCGCCTTGGCGAAATCGCCTGCGTTGTAGACGCTCAACGCCTCGGGTTTCAGATGCTTGCGGATGGCCGCATTCACCTGCTCCAGGGTCAGCGAGCGGTAACGCGCATCCAATGCCTCGGTGAACTTCATGTCGCGGCCGTAATGAAGCTGGTCGGCCAGCATGCCGGCCACGCTGCCGTCCTCGGCGCGCCCCTGCTGGCGCTCGGTCAAAGTGCCGGCTACCGCATCGCGAAGCTCTTCGGCGGTGATGCCGTCCTTGACCAGTCTGGCCAGTTCTTCGCGTATCGCCGCTTCCACTTTGTCCATGTTCTGCGGTGCGGCGATGGCCTGGATGCTGAGGTTGCCGTCGTCGTCCTTGCCGTCGCGGCTGTCGTCGGCGCGGATGCCGCTGGCGACGCCGTAGCTCAAGCCTTCCTTCTGGCGGATGCGATCGCCCAGCCGCGATTTGAGCGCGCCGCCGCCGAATATGCGGTTGGCCACCATCAGAGCGGGATAGTCCTCGTCGGTTACCTTCAGCGGCAGGTTGTGCCGGGCGAGCAACACGGCATTGGGTTTGTCGGGAGTCTCGAAGCGCTCGCGCTTGGCCGGCACCTCGGTGAAACGGGTGTCGATGGGAGCGTACGGCTTCGGCGATTTCCAGCCCGCGAACAGGCCTTCCAGTTGCTTCTTGACCGTAACGGGGTCGAAGTCGCCGACGATGGCGATCTCGCCTTCGGCCGTACCGTAGAAATCCCGGTGGAAGGCGACCAGTTCTTCCAGCTTCAACGCCTTCATCGCGGCCAGCGATTCGTCCAGCGTCTGCACATGCAGCGGATGGCCGGCCGGCCAGGGATCGAAGTGCTGCGCCAGCGCGATGCCGGCAACGCTGCCCGGCTCTTTGCGCGAGGCCTCCATGCCGGTGATGGCCTGCAGGCGCAATTGCTCGAACTCGCTTTCCGGGAAAGCGGGGTTGCGCAGCACATCGGCAGCCAACGCCAACGCATCGGCCAGCTGCGCAGTGCGCGTCTGCAGGTTGATCGTTGCGCTTTGCAGATTGCCGCCGATGTTGGCCTGGGTCTTCAATGCTTCGAAGCGCTGGTCGATCTGCTGGCGCGTCATCGATCTGCTGCCGCGCATCAGCATGGCCCCCGCCATGCCGGCCGCGGTCTGGCGACCGGTGACCGAGGCCACGTCGCCGAAGCGGAACTGCGCGTCGACCACCACGGTCCCGCCGCGCGTTTTCTTGGGAAGCAGCGATACTTTCAGACCATCGCCCAGAGTGAAGGTCCGGGTGCGCGCCTGCAGGTTCTGCGGCGAGGGGTCGAAGTTTTCGCCAGCGGCCACGACGGCACGGCCTTTGTAGCCTTCCACCAACTTGGCGGCATCCGGTGCGGACGGGATCTCGGCACGGTCCGGCTTCTCGGTGGGCACGAAACGTCCCAGCGTGCGGTTGCTCGACTTCAGGTATGCGGCGGCCACGCGGTTGACGTCGGCCGCGGTGACCTTGTCGACGGCATCGCGCGTGGTGAACAACAGGCGCCAGTCGCCCGCGGCCAGGTACTCGGACAGACCCATGCCTACCGCGTTGACATCGGTGAAGTAGAGATCGAAGGAGTTGGCGATGCGCTGGCGCGATTCGTCGACTTCGGCCTGGGTCACCGGTTGTTCGGCAAGCTTCTCCACTTGCTTCAACAATTCGGCCTGCGCCTTGGCGCTGTCGCCGTCCTTGGGTACCACAGCGTACGCACCAAACAGGCCCGGATCGCGCATGGATTCGACGAAGGCGCCCGCACCCGCGGCGAGTTTGGTTTCCACCAGAGCCTTATGCAGGCGTCCACCGGGCGTGTGGCCCAGCAGGTCGCTGAGCACGCTCAGCGCAGCGTTGTCGGCATGGGCGACGGCCGGAACGTGATAGGCGACGGCGGTCAGGCTCAGATCGCCGACGCGCCGCACGGTCACTTCGCGTTCGCCGTCCTGGGTCGGTTCGACCGTGTAGTAGCGCGGCAGCACGCGCGACGGTTTGGCGATCTTGCCGAAACGCTCGGCGATCAGCTGCAGGGTCTTTTCCGGTTCGATGCGGCCGGCGACGATCAAAGTGGCGTTGTCGGGCTGGTACCACTGGCGGTAGAACGCCTGCAAACGGTCGATCGGCACGCCTTCCACGTCCGAGCGCGCGCCGATGGTGCTCTTGCCGTAGTTGTGCCACAGGTAGGCGGTGGAGCGCACGCGTTCGAACAGCACGCCGCCGGGATTGTTCTCCCGGCTTTCCAGTTCGTTGCGCACCACGGTCATCTCGCTGTCCAGGTCCTTCTTGGCGATGTTGGAATGGACCATGCGGTCCGCTTCCATGCCCAGCACCCAGGTCAGGGTGTCGTCGTTGGCCGGGAACGAGGAGAAATAATTGGTGCGGTCCAGCGAAGTGGTGGCGTTGAAATCGATGCCGCGCTTCTTCATCTCGCCGCTGATGTCGCTTTGCGTGGGCGTGCCCTTGAACTGCAGGTGCTCCAGCAGGTGGGCCATGCCGGTTTCGCCGTAGTTCTCGTTCACCGAACCCACGCCATAGACCAGATTGACGGTAACGGTGGGTTTGCTGGCGTCCGGGAACAGCAGCACGCGCAGGCCGTTGGCCAGCCTGTATTCGCTGATGCCTTCGATGCTGGGGCCGCTGACCATGCCCCCGTTGGCGGGCGGTACGGTGGTACGGGAATGGGCGGGGCCGGCCGCAGACAATCCCAGCGTCAATGCCAGGGCGAATGCGAGAATAGGTCGAAGCGTTTGCATGCGGGTTTCCTTGGAGGTCTTCTTGGACACACAGGCGCCGGTTGCGTCCATCGCTTCCGTGCGCCGCCCGCGAGTGTCTCAAATTTCAACGGCCCGCAGCCTGGAACGGAGAAACTGTGCAACAACAAACATTAGGGCTGACGACGCTGTTCGTGGATGAATGGCTGGCCGTAGTCGACAAACCGGCCGGACTGATGGTCCACGACAGCAAGCTGGCGCGCGGCGAAACCGATTTCGCCGCCGACCGGCTGCGCGAGCAGTTCGGTAAACCGATCTTCCTGATCCATCGGCTGGACCGGGCCACCAGCGGCTGCCTGCTGCTGGCGTTCGATCGCGAAACGGCCAGCGCCCTGGGCAAGACGCTGATGTCGCAGGACGTGGACAAGGAATACCTGGCAGTTTGTCGCGGCTGGCCCCAGGAAACCTTCACCATCGACCATCCGCTGGATGGAGGGCCGGGCAAGCCGGAGAAGAAGCCGGCGGTGACGCATTTCACCCGTCTGGCGACCGGCGAACTGCCGGTTCCCTCGAACGGATTCGAGACCTCGCGCTACGCCTTGTTGCGTTGTGAGCTGGAAACCGGACGCTTCCGGCAGATCCGCCGGCACCTCAAGCACGCCTTCCATCACATGATCGGCGATACCAGCCATGGCGATGGCCGCCACAATCTGCAGTTCCGCATGCGCGGCGTGCATCGCATGTTGTTGCATGCCTCGCGGTTGTCCTTCACTCACCCCGGAAGCGGCGAACGCATTGCAGTCGCCGCGCCGCTGGACGCCGAATTCCGCAAGGCCTACGGCCTGTTCGGTTGGGACGAACAAACCCTGTAGGAGCGACGCGAGTCGCGAAGCCCTTGATTTTTGCGGGCCTCACTGCTTCGCGACTCGCGTCGCTCCTACGAATCCACTCAGGCGATCTTCAGCGCGGCCATCACGATCAGGGCGATGGCGCTGGCGAAGCCGACCAGCCACACCAGGCTGCGCAGCGCCTGCATGTTGGCCACATAGAACACGCCGTGCAGCACGCGTGCGACGACGAAGACGATGGCCAGCAGGTTGACGGTCGTCGGCGACACGCCGGCCAGCTGCGCCATCAGCACGCCGGCGACGAACGCCGGGAAGGATTCGAAGCCGTTGAGATGGGCGGCATGCGCGCGATTGGAACGGGGATTGGTCTGCCTGGCCTGCCAGCCGCGCGGATCGCGGTTGTTGTAGCGCTCGCCGGATTTCTTGGCGACCGACACCCAAAGGTACGGCAACAGAGCGGCGATCAGGATGCACCAATAGGCGATGGACATGTCTTTCTCCTCAAGGATGCGCCATAGCCTAGCCGAAGCGCCCGCAAATAGAGACGGCGCCTTGCGGCGCCGTCCGGTCTTTTTGTAGGAGCGGGCCCTGCCCGCGACGCTTTTAAAACAAGAGCGTCGCGGGCAGGGCCCGCTCCTACAGGGTCATTTGCCCTTCAACATCGCATCGCGCGCGCTCTTGAACGGATTGCCGGCATACCAGTTCGGCCAGCGATCGCCGTTGGCGATTTCCAGGCCGACGCCGTAGACCGCGGACAGTTCGTCCATGGTGCCGTCCAGCTTCCACGTCGCCGCATCGAACTGGTCGCCGGGCTTGTGGTAGCGGTTCTCGTTGTAGTCCTTGGCCGCCGCGTCGCCCGCGGCCTTGCCGCCGTCGACCAGATCGTCGCCTGCGTCCACATACAGCGCCGGCACGCCGGCCTTGGCGAAGTTGAAGTGATCGGAGCGGAAATAGCTGCCGGCTTCAGGACGCGATTCGGAATGCAGCGTGCGGCCCTGTTTCTCGGCGATGGGCTTGAGGATGTCTTCCAGCTCCGAACTGCCCATGCCGACCACGGTCATGTCGCGGGTCTTGCCGGCCACGCCCATCGCATCCAGGTTGATCACCGCCACGGTCTTGTCCAGCGGCACCACCGGATGGGCGACGTAGTACTTGGAGCCCAGCAGGCCGGATTCCTCCAGCGTCACCGCCAGGAACACCACCGAACGCTTCGGCTTGCCGAGCTTGGCGAACTGCTCGGCGATTTCCAGGATGCCGGCCACGCCGGTCGCGTTGTCCACCGCGCCGTTGTAGATGTTGTCGCCGGTTTCGTCGGGGTGCTTGCCCAGGTGGTCCCAATGCGCCATGTAGACCACCGCTTCATCGGGCTTCTCGCTGCCGGGCAGGATGCCGATCACGTTGCGCGACTGCTTCTCGGTGCTGGTGCTCTTCAGGTCCACGCTCATCTTCGCCGGCAGCGGCACGGCCTTGAAGCCGCGCTTGTTGGCGTCGGCGCGCAGCTTGTCCAGGTCCAGCCCGGCGTCGGCGAACAAAGCCTTGGCCTGGTCGCCGGTGATCCAGCCCTGCAGCGGCACGCGCGGCGCCGGATCGTCGGCGGCGCGCAGGTCGTACTGGGTGCCGGACCAGGAATTCTTCACCACGTCCCAGCCGTAGGAAGCGCCTTCGGTGTCGTGGATGATGATCGCGGCGGCGGCGCCCTTGCGCGCGGCTTCCTCGAACTTGTAGGTCCAGCGCCCGTAGTAGGTCATGCGCTTGCCTTCGAACAAGGATTCGTCCTTGGCGTGGAAGCCCGGGTCGTTGACGAACATCACCACGGTCTTGCCCTTGACGTCCAGGCCGGCGTAGTCGTTCCACTTCTGCTCCGGCGCGTCCACACCGTAGCCGACGAACACCATGTCGCTGGCTTCCACCTTCACTTCAGGCTGGCCGGTCCGCGTGCCCACGACCATGTCGCTGCCGAACTTCAGCGTGTGCGTCTTGCCTTTGACATCGATGGTCATCGCCGTGTTCTCGTCGGCGGTGGTTTCCATCATCGGCACGGTCTGGAAGTAACTGTCGCCGTTGCCGGCCTTCAGGCCGATGCGCTCCATCTGCGTCTTGATGTATTCGACGGTCTTGTCTTCGCCGGGAGTGCCCGGGCCGCGGCCTTCGAACTCGTCGGAGGCCAGCGTCTTCACCAGTTCGGAGAAATCGGCTGCGTTGATATCGGCGGCGAAAGCATGCCCGGCCGCAGCGGGAGCCGCTGGCGCAGCCGGTTCGGGCGTCGCCGTCGTGGGCGTCTCGCGCTTGCAGGCCGATAAAGCGGCCAGCAGGGCGAGGGACAACAGAAGAGGGGATCGCATTCAGGGTTCCTCGTTTCAGGAACCTTCGATTCTAGCGCCTGCGGTCCTGGCGCGCGGGTGCCGATGGGGACGGACCGGAGGATCCGTCCCCGCGTCGGTCGTTCATTCCTTCGGCGCGGTGGGGCCGTCGAAGGTTTTGGCGGTGGCGCCGGTCACCGTGCCGATCTTGGCGGTCTTGTGCACGTACAGCGTGACCGGGCGTTCGAACACCAGCGGGCCTTCCACCACGGCGTTGGGGCCGATGATGATCACCGGATCGCGCTTGGGCTCCATGTTGAACATGCCTTGCGACTTGCGCACGGCCAGGCCGCCACGCACATGCGAGTCGATGCCGACAGTGACGTTGCCGCGCACGGTTTCGATGTCGCCGCCCACCTGCGTGGCGACCAGGCCGATCGCGCCATTCACGGTTTCCACGCCGCCCTTCAGCTTGCCGCCACGGTCGATGAAGATGCTGCCATTGACGGTTTCCACGCCGCCATTGACGGTGACCTCGCGTTCCAGCTTGATGCTGCCATTGACGGTTTCCAGGTCGCCGGTGACGGCCTTGTCGCCCACCGCGATGCTGCCGTTGACCGTGCCGGCGTTATCGGTGGTCGCGCCGCCGCCGATGCGGATGCTGCCGTTGACCGTTTCCAGGTCGCCGTAGGTCTGGCCGGATTCGGCGGTGATGCTGCCGTTGACCTTGGAGACGTCTTCGGCGGCCATTGCGCTGCCGATGCTCAGGGCCAAGGTCAGGAAAAGTGCGGTGCGGGTTGGGGACATGACGGATTTCCTTTCTGAGTGATGACGATTGTGATGCTTTTGGCGCGGGCAGGGTTTAAAGCCCGTTCGGTAATTTCCGCGTGACGGGGCGAAGTAGGGCGGAATTGCGGGAATCCCGCCAGCGTCCAGCAGGTCGGGCTTCGCTACAATCCTTGCCTGGTCGAAGTCACTGGCCTGCCACTGGAGTTCTATCGTGTCCGCTTCCCCCGCGCGTCCCAAGCCCGTCGTCCTGTTGATCCTAGATGGTTGGGGCCATAGAGAGGATCCCGCTGACAATGCGTTGGCCCAGGCCACCTTGCCGAACTGGCAGCGTCTGCTGGCCACCGCGCCGCACACGCTGATCCATACCGAAGGCCGCCATGTGGGCCTGCCGGACGGGCAGATGGGCAATTCCGAGGTCGGGCACATGAATCTGGGCGCCGGCCGCATCGTCTATCAGGATCTGACCCGCGTCGATGCGGCGATCGAGGACGGCAGCTTCTTCGGGAATCCGGAACTGGTCGACGCCTGCGAAGACGCCAAGGCCGACGGCCGCACCTTGCACGTGTTCGGGCTGTTGTCGCCGGGCGGGGTGCATAGCCACGAAACCCATATTTTCGCCATGCTCGATCTGGCCAAGCGTCGTGGCGTGGCCCGCGTGGCCGTGCATGCCTTTCTGGATGGCCGCGACACGCCGCCGCGCTCGGCCCAGGCCAGCCTGCAGGCTTTGCAATCGGTGTGCGACAAGCTGGGCAACGCGCGCATCGCTTCGGTCAGCGGCCGCTATTACGCCATGGACCGCGACAAGCGCTGGGACCGCCTGCGCCTGGCCTGGGACGCCATCGTGGAAGCCAAGAGCGAGCATCATGCCCCCGATGCGCTGTCCGCCCTGCAAGCCGCTTATGCACGTGGCGAGAACGACGAGTTCGTGCTGCCCACGGTGATCGACGGCGCCCAGCCCATGCGCGACGGCGACGCGGTGGTGTTCATGAATTTCCGCGCCGATCGCGCGCGCCAGATCACTTCGGCGTTCGTATCTCCGGGTTTCGACGGATTCGACGCACGCCGGCCGGAACTGTCGCGCTTCGTGTGCCTGACCGAATACGACGCCAAGCTGCCGGCGGCCGTCGCCTTCGGGCCCGACGATCTGCGCCATACGCTGGGCGAACTGCTGGCAGAGGCCGGCCTGACCCAGCTGCGCATCGCCGAGACCGAGAAATACGCGCATGTCACCTTCTTCTTCAGCGGCGGCCGCGAGGAGCCCTTCGCTGGCGAAGAACGCATCCTGGTGCCCAGCCCCAAGGTCGCCACCTACGACCTGCAGCCGGCGATGAGCCTGCCCGAACTCACCGGCAAGCTGGTGGAAGCCATCGGTTCCGGGCGCTTCGACGTGATCGTGTGCAACATCGCCAATCCGGACATGGTGGGCCACAGCGGCGACCTGCAGGCGGCGATCCTGGCCGCGCAGGCGGTGGACATTGCGATAGGCGCGGTGGACGCGGCGGTGCGAGCGCAGCACGGCGCGCTGATCATCACCGCCGATCACGGCAATCTGGAAATGATGCGCGACCCGGATACCGGACAGCCGCATACCGCCCACACCGTGGGGCCGGTGCCGCTGGTGTATGTCGGCGAGCGCACTGCGACACTGCGTGCTGGTGGCGCCTTGCGCGACGTATCGCCCACGTTGCTCGATCTGCTGGGCATGCCGCAGCCTGCGGAAATGACCGGCCGCAGCCTGTTCGACAAAGCCGGATGAAGCCTCGCTTCGTCCTTGCCTGCCTGGCGCTGGCGATCGGCCTGCTGGCCGTCCCACCTTCGCCCGCGCAGAGCCAGCGCGAAGCGGAGAAGAAACTGCAGAAGCTGCGCGGCGAACTGAAGAGCATCGCCCAGGAACGCCGCAAGCTGGAGAACGCGCGCGGCGAAGCGGCCCGCAAGCTGCGCGAGGCCGACGAGCAGGTCGGCGAATCCAGCCGCTCCCTCAACGACACCGAAACCGCGCTCGAGCGCGAAGAAGCCGCGCTCGCGCAATTGCAGAAGCAGCGCGACGACATGCGCTCGCGCCTGGACCGGCAGCGCCGGCAATTGACCGCGCTGGTGCGCGCCTCCTACCAATTGGGCGGCGACGCGCCGTTGAAGGTGCTGCTGTCGCAGGACAAGGTGGCCGACGCCAACCGCGCGCTGGCCTACCACCGCTACCTGCAACGCGACCGCGCCCAGCGGATCGCCGCGCTCTCCACCGAACTGCAGGCGCTGGACGAAGTGGAGCGCGAGATCGCCGCGCGCCGCACGCAGCTCGACGCCACCCGCAACCAGCAGCGCGCCAAGGTCGCTGCGTTGGCCAAGGATCGCCAGACCAGCGCCGCCTTGACCGCCGAGCTCGACCAGCGCTACCAGGACCGCAGCGCGCGCGAAAAAGCGCTGGGCCAGGATGCGCGTTCGCTGGAAAGCCTGCTGGCCAACCTGCGCGCCGCCGTCGCGCGCGCAGAAAGGGAACGCCGTGCCGAGGCGCGGCGCCTGGCGGCGCAGGAAGCCGCCGAGAAACGAGCCGCCGCCACGCCGCGCAACGCGGGCGACAGAACGGCCGCCGCGCGCACGCCGGCGCGCCCTGCCGTGGCCAATGCGCCGGCGCTGAAAGTCGGCGGCCTGGGCTGGCCGCTGTCGGGCAACCTGCTGGCGCGCTTCGGTGGCCGCATGCCCGATGGGCGCGCCAGTTCCGGCGTGTTGATCGGTGCGCCTGCCGGCAGCACGGTCACCGCGGTGGCCGACGGCAGTGTGGTGTTTTCCGAATGGATGACCGGCTACGGCCTGATCCTGATCGTCGACCACGGCAATGGCTACATGAGCCTGTACGCGCACAACGAAAGCCTGTTGCGCGATGTGGGCGACCGGGTCAAGCGCGGCGATGCGCTGGCCAAGGTCGGCACGTCCGGCGGCCAAGGCACGCCGGCGCTGTATTTCGAACTGCGCCGCAACGGCCAGCCGGTCGATCCTTCCTCCTGGCTGCAGCGCCGCTGAGACGCTTTGCCCCCTTTGTAAAGGGGGCTACGGGGGATTTGCTCTTGATCTTTGCTGGGTGAGAAGCAAGAGCAAATCCCCCTCGATCCCCCTTTTGACCAGCCGTTCGGCTGTTGAAAAGCGCTGCAAAGGGGGAGGCAGAAGCGATAGCCGCGTACTGTGGAAATCGTTAACAGGCTTTCCCGCATAATCGGGTGAAACTTCGCACCCCGGTGCGAGGTCGGTCATTCGAAGCCTCCCCGGAGCGATTGCATGCGTTTTCCCCTGGTCCTGTTTCTAGCTTTGTGCTGCATGCCCGCCTTCGCCCAGGAGGCGGAAAAAGAGCCGCCGCTGGTCGCTTCCAGCGACGATCCCGATGCGGCCGAGACCGCGCCCTCGAAAGTGCCGTTGGACGAGATCCGCCGCTACGTGGCGGTGTACAACGCGGTCAAGGACGCCTATGTCGAGCCGGTGGACGACAAGAAGCTGATGCATTCGGCCATTCGCGGGCTGTTGCTGGACCTGGATCCGCACAGCACCTATTTCGACAAGGAAGATGCCGAGGCCTTCGACGAGCAGGCCACCGGCGCCTACGACGGCGTGGGTGTGGAACTGCTGCAGCAGCCCGACAACACCTTGCGCGTGATCGCGCCCATCGACGGCACGCCGGCGGCCAAGGCCGGCATCAAGTCGGGCGATGTGATCGTGGCCATCGACGGCAAACCGATCAGCGGCGAAGACGGAATGGAACCCTTGCGCGGCGAACCAGGGTCCAAACTCACCCTGACCATCGCGCGCGAAGGCAAGCCCAAACCTTTCGACGTCACCCTGACCCGCGAGACCATCCGCATCGCCAGCGTGAGCAGCCGGATGCTGGAGCCGGGCTACGGCTACGTGCGCATCAACAGCTTCCAGGCCGACACCGGCGCCGATTTCCAGCGCAACCTGGACAAGCTGCAGGCCAGTGGAAAGTTGAAGGGATTGGTGCTGGACCTGCGCAGCAATCCGGGCGGCCTGCTGATTTCGGCGGTGCAGGTGGCGGACGAGCTGTTGGAGAAAGGCAACATCGTCAGCACTCGCGGACGCATCGCGATCAGCGATTCCAAGTTCGACGCCACTCCCGGCGACCGCTTGCAGGGCGCCCCGCTGGTCGTACTGGTCGATGCGGGTTCGGCCAGCGCCGCCGAAGTGCTGGCCGGCGCTCTGCGCGACAACCAGCGGGCACGGGTGATCGGCAGCCGTACCTTCGGCAAGGGTTCGGTGCAGACCGTGCTGCCTCTGGATAACGGCGATTCGGTGAAACTGACCACCGCGCGTTACTACACGCCCAGCGGCAAGTCGATCCAGGCCAGCGGCATCGTGCCGGACGTGGTACTCAAGCCCGACGCGCCTGCTGTCAAAGAAGCTGCGTCGCCCTACGATTACAGCGAAGCCACTTTGCCCGGCCATCTGCGCGGCGACGACGAAGGCGCCGAAGGCTACAGCGCCGGCGATGTGCTGGAAGGCGACAAGCCGATCGATGCGGCGCTGGCCGAGTTGAAGAAGAAAGTTCCGGTCGCAGCACCGACAGCCTCCACAAAGCCCTGAACTGCAATCCGTGGGAGCGGCGGGACGCCGCTCCCACCGTACTTCAAGCATCGTGCATCAAGGCTTCCCGGCAGGGAATCCGGGCAATTCAGCGTGGTTTGGACGGCAGCGGAAACGGAGTCACTACCCGTTCGCCGCTTTCCGCATCGCGGATCACCGATTGGCCCTTGCGCTCCACTTCCTCGATGCGAACGATGCTCTGCATCGGCAGATGCAGCACCTTGGTGCCGGCGAATTCGTCGCGCAGGCGTTCCTCGGTCGGGTCCACCACGATGCCGTCGTGCACATCGAACACCAGTTCGCCCACTTCGGTGAAACCCCACAGGCTGCTGGCGGCGACATGCCGGCCGTACAGCTGGTAGATCTTGCCGTGGTTCAGGAAAGTGATTTTGTAGAGGGGCTTGGCCATGGACCGATTATAGAAGCTGGTCGATGGAAGCTGATCGGAACAGAAACTCCGTTCATGCGGAGTCCGGTATCCCGTTCGTGGTGTCGTGAACCATTCGCTCGGAATCTCTTTCCCAATATTGCGCCAAGAGCGTGGTTCGACAAGCTCACCACGAACGGTTCCAAAAACATCCAATAAATCCGCTGCCTGGCTTGAATCAATACCCTTGCCGCTTGCGCAATCTTCGCGCGATGGCCGCGCGCACGAACAGCGCGAACACGATGCCGAACAGGAATCCCGCGATGTGCGCCGACCAGGCCACCGCGCCGAAGGCCGGGCCGATGTAGGCGAAGATCACCTGCAGCAGCGCCCAGATGCCGATCAACAGCGACGCGGGCGCCTTCACGAATTCCAGGAACAACCCCAACGGCACCACCACACCCAGTTTGGCCCGCGGGAACAGCGCCAGATAAGCGCCGATCACCGCCGACACCGCGCCGCTGGCGCCGATGATCACCCGGTCCGGCGTACCGATCGCCAGCACGGCGGCCAGGTTGGAGAAGGCGCCACCCAGCAGGAAAAGGATCAGGAACCGCCATGGACCCATGGTGCGTTCGGCGGGCAGCCCGAAGATCAGCAGGAACACCAGATTGCCCAGCAGGTGCGCCCAATCGGCATGCAGGAACAGCGCAGTGAACAGGCGAAGCGCGCTGCCGTCGCGCACCGCGGCCACCCAGTCCTGGGGCGTGGACAAGCCGCCGGACAAGGCGCCCCAATTCAGCAGCAAGCTGTCGTGAGCGGCCACCGGCCGCGTTGCCGCCCACAGGAAGACCACCCACAGCGCTGCGAACAGAACCGGAGTTGCCCAGCGCAGGGAAGGTTTTTTGCGTGAGGGGAGCGAGACGAACATGGCGGAAATGTACCTGTTCCGCAAACCCAGCGCTGGCAGGGACTTGCATCACAATCATGAACCCAGGACTAACCCGAGCTTCCGAGGGTTGTTAGCTTTTGGTTATCCCCTGAAGGTATACTGCATACGGCGTCGTATGTCGGGAGGGGATTCCGGCACGTGGTTGCAGGGCAAAACATCGTCCTCTGAGCGGCGCAGTGAACCTTTCCCACGTCCTTCCGGAGCAGAGACACCATGGAATTCGTAAGCAAAGCAACCCGCATCTCGGCATTGGCCCTCGGCATCGCCGGCGCCCTCGCCTGTGGCCAGGCCCAGGCCTCGGCTTTCCAGCTGAAAGAAAACAGCGTCAAGGCGCAGGGCCGCGCGATGGCCGGTGCGGCCTCGGCCAAGGGCGACGCTTCGGTCGTCGCCAACAACCCGGCGGTCATGTCCACCTTCACCGAGAAGGCAGTGCAGGCGGACGTCACCGGCATCGATCTTTCGTTCAAATTCGACGGTGGCGGCAGCGCCGCTGCGGGTAGTCCGCTGGCGCAGCCTCTGACCGGCGGAAATGGCGGCGATGCGGGCGGTTTGACCGCCGTACCGGCTGCTTCGTTCGTGCTGCCGCTCAGTGGCGACTTCGAATACCTCACCCTGGGCGCCATGATCAGCGCGCCGTTCGGTCTGAAGACCGAATACGACAACGGCTGGGTCGGCCGCTACCAGGCGTTGAACTCCGATGTGAAGATCATCGACCTGACCCTGGCGGCCTCGCTGGAACTGAGCGATACGTTCTCGGTCGGCGCCGGCGTGATCTACGAACACTCCGACGTCACCCTGTCCAATGCCCTCGACCTGGGCACCGTGATCTGCCAGGCCAGCGCCGCTCTGTGCGCCAGCCCCACTTACGGCCCGCAGCAGAACGACGGTATGGTGTCGGTCAACGGTACCGACAACAGCCTCGGTTGGATCGTCGGCCTCAACTGGCGTCCCACCGACAAACTGTCGCTGGGCTACTCGCACCGTTCCGAGATCGATCATGAGGTCCGCGGTTCCGCAGATTTCACCGTGCCGGCCAACGTCACGCCGATCTTCATGGCCAGCGGCCGCTTCGTCGACACCGGCGCCGGCGCCAAGCTGACCACGCCCAGCGTGGATACCTTCAGCGGCACCTACTACGCCACCGACCGCTTCGCGGTGATGGCCGAAGTGGCGCGCACCGACTGGCATTCGTTGGAAGAAATCCGCATCACCTTCGACAACCCGGCCCAGCCGGATTCGGCCGAGAACTACCTGTGGAAAGACAGCTGGTTCTATTCGCTGGGCGGCGAGTACAAGTTCAGCGACAGCTTCACCTTCCGCGCCGGCGTGGCCCGCGACGACTCACCGATCAGCCTGCCGCACCGCACTCCGCGCATGCCCGACCAGGACCGCATGTGGTACTCGCTGGGCCTGACCTGGAACGCGACCGAGAACTTCGAGCTGAGCGCCAGCTACGTGAAGATCGACCTGGCCGACACGCCGGAAGTGAACATCGGTTCTTCGACCGGCGCGCGCCTGGTGGGCGAATACGACGGCGGCGCCGACCTGTACGGCATCTCCGCGCAGTACCGCTTCTGATCGCGGTTTCTCCGCTTAAGGAAAACCCCGCTTCGGCGGGGTTTTTTATGTGTCCGACTTGATGCTTCGGAAGGGAAGCAAGAAAGCACGCTCGCTGCGCTCACGCTCCCCTCTCCTGCCCTCCGGGCATCCTCCCCCACAGGGGAAGAGGAGAAACAACAGCGGCATCTCTTGCTGGAATCCGGATGCCCCATTATTCCTACCGACGATTTCCTCAAGCATGCAGCCGCATCTGCACCTGGTTGCGCCCCAGCCGCTTGGCTTCGTACAGGGCCTGATCGGCGATCCGCATCAAAGCCGGAAACACTTGCGGTTCGCGGGATGCGCCCACGCCCGCGCTGACCGTCACCTTCACTTTAACGGACGAATCGTGCGCGGCGAATTCCAGCGCCGCCACTTCGGCGCGGATGCGTTCGGCCATGTGCCGCGCGCTTTCGGCGCTGCTGTCGGGCAGCACCACCACGAATTCCTCGCCGCCGATCCGCGCGAACAGGTCGTCGTTGCGGATGCAGGCGCGCACGGTGTCGGAGAAACCCTGCAGCACTTCGTCGCCGGTTTCGTGCCCGTGGACGTCGTTGATGACCTTGAAGTTGTCCAGGTCCATCACGATCACCGCCAGGCCTTTGCCGACCGGCGCGGCATCCACATGCGTGCGCAATTCGCTGCTCAGGCCACGCCGGTTGAGCGCGCCGGTCAGCGGGTCGAACAGCGCGCTGAGCCGCAGCGATTCGCTCGCGCGGAAACTGGTCAGCATGAGCATGCAGAAATTGAGCAGGAACCAGATCGACAGATCCAGGTTGACCCAGGCGTCGTTCGGTCCGTATTGGGCGGTGAATGCGTGCAGCAGGTCCCGCGAGTACAACACCAGCAGCACCGCGCAGCCCAGCATCATGATGCGCGCCGGCACGCGGTCGGGCGCGGTATTGAGGTGGCGCAGTTGGGCGATCACCAGCAACAGCACCAGCACTTCGGTGATGCTCATGGCCGCGCCCTGCGCATCCACCGTGCCCCAGAACCACCAGCCCGCCAACGACAGGCCTACGCACACCGGCATCAACGCCCATTCGTAGATGCGTAGCCGGCGCTGGCCCACGAATCGCATCATCGACCAGGCCAGGCCCACCAGTCCGGCACAGGCCAGAAGACCGCCGAGGCCCGCGGTCCAGTACGCCGAATGCCATTCGCCCGAACGCTCCAGTTCCTGGGTGGTGCCGTCGAGCATCGCGGCGCCCAGCGAATACACCAGGTGGGCCGCGCCCCACAGAGCGATGCCGCGCAGGCCGCGCGAAATGCGCTCCAGGTACCAGAACAGGCCCAGCAGTACGACCGCCAGGCCGCAATCGCTCAGCAGCAGGTTGTAGAAGTCGGTGGTCATCGCCGCCGATAGTATCGGCGGTTATGGCCGACCGTCACGGCAGCGGCCGGTATTCGGCCGCAAGCCGCCCAAAGAGGCCAAGCGAAGCCCGTTGGTTAGTCGCCCAGGGTCAGCAGCGAAGCGTTGCCGCCGGCCGCGGTGGTGTTCACGGTGACGGTCTTCTCGGTGGCGAAACGGGGCAGGTAGTGCGGGCCGCCGGCCTTGGGGCCGGTGCCGGACAGGCCTTGGCCGCCGAAGGGCTGCACGCCGACCACAGCGCCGATCTGGTTGCGGTTGACGTAGACGTTGCCCACTTTGACCCGTGCGGCGATGCGGTCGATGGTCTCGTCGATGCGCGAATGCACGCCCAGGGTCAGGCCGTAGCCGGTGGCGTTGATGGCGTCGATGACCTTGTCCAGTTCCTCGCCCTTCCAGCGCACCACGTGCAGCGCCGGGCCGAAGACTTCCTTGTGCAGCTGGTCCAGCGAATGCAGTTCCCAGGCGCCGGGCGCGAAGTAGGTGCCGTGCGCGGTGGAAGCGTCCGTATGCGCGCGCTTGATCGGCTTGGCTTCTTTATCCATGCGTTCGGCATGGTCCTGCAGGATCTTCAGCGCGTCGGCGTCGATCACCGGGCCCACGTCGGTGGAGAGCAGGCCGGGATCGCCCACCTTCAATTCGTCCATCGCGCCGGCCAGCATGCCGATCACCTTGTCGGCGATGTCTTCCTGCACGAACAGCACGCGTGCGGCCGAACAGCGCTGGCCGGCGGAGGTGAAGGCCGAACCGATGGCGTCCTTGACCAGCTGCTCCGGCAACGCGGAGGAATCGGCGATGAAGGCGTTCTGGCCGCCGGTTTCTGCGATCAGCACACCGATGGCGGCGTCGCGCGCGGCCAGCGCGCGGTTGATGGCGCGCGCGGTGTCGGTGGAGCCGGTGAAGGCCACCCCGGCCACGCGCGGATCCCTGGTCAGTGCCGCACCGACCACCGCGCCGTCGCCGGGCAGGAACTGCACCACGTTCTCCGGCACGCCGGCTTCGTGCAGCAGCTTCACCGCCGCATGGCCGATCAGATTGGTCTGTTCGGCCGGCTTGGCGATCACGCTGTTGCCAGCGGCGAGCGCGGCTGCGACCTGTCCAAGGAAAATGGCCAGCGGGAAATTCCACGGGCTGATGCACACGAACACGCCGCGCCCGTGCAGCTGCAGTTCGTTCGACTCGCCGGTGGGGCCGGGCAGGCGTTCGGGCGCGCCGAACTGCGCGCGCGCCTGGGCGGCGTAGTAGCGCAGGAAATCCACCGCCTCGCGCACTTCGGCCACGCCATCGGGAATGGTCTTGCCGGCTTCCTTGACGCACAGGGCGATGTACTCGGGCATGCGCGCTTCCAGCAAGCCGGCGGCGTACTCCAGGATCGTCGCGCGGCCCGCAGCGGGCGTGCGGTCCCAGCCGGGCTGCGCGGCGACTGCGTTCTGCAGGGCTTTCTCGACGATGGCGGCATCGGCCGCATGCCATTCGCCGACGGTCTGGCGGCGGTCGGCGGGATTGGTCACTGGCAGCGCGCGCGTGGACAGCACCGCGCCCGGCACCAGCGGCGCGGCGCGCCAGCCGTGCGGGCCGGCCTGTGCGAAAGCGGCGTTGACCTGCTCGGCGAGCGCTCGCAGATCCTGATCGTTGGCGAGGTTGGCGCCCATGGAGTTCTTCCTGTCGGTACTCAGGCTTGGCGCCTGGTTCTGGAAAAGTCGCACCGGCAGCGGGATGCGCGGGTGCGGAATGGAGTCGAACGCGGACACGGTTTCCACCGGGTCGCGAATCAGGTCTTCGATGGCCACGCTTTCGTCGGTGATACGGTTGACGAAGCTGGAGTTGGCGCCGTTTTCCAGCAGGCGCCGCACCAGGTACGGCAGCAGGTCCTCATGCGAACCGACCGGTGCGTACACGCGGCAGGGCACGCCCAGGCGGTCGGCGGGAATCACTTCGGCGTACAGGTCGTCGCCCATACCGTGGAGTTTCTGGAACTCGAAGCCCCTCTCCCTCCGGGAGAGGGGTTGGGGTGAGGGTGCGGCGCGGGCGCCAGCAATCGGATGCTCCGTACCCTCACGCCCCAAGGGCGCTTCCTTCGGGGCGTCCGCCCTACGGGCACCTTCTCGTGCAGGGAGAAGGGAGAGCGCATGGATCGCCGCAATAGTCTGCGCATTATGCGTAGCGAACATCGGATACAGCGCATCGATATTCGCGAACATGCGCCGCGCATTAGCCAGGTACGACACATCGGTATTGGGCTTGCGCGTGAACACCGGATAGCCCGGGTGTCCTTCCACCTGCGCGCGCTTCACTTCCGCATCCCAGTACGCGCCCTTGACCAGGCGCACCGGCATGCGGCGGCCGACGCGGCGGGCCAGGTCGGCGAGGAAGTCGATCACGTACGGGGTGCGCTTCTGGTAGGCCTGCACGGCCAGGCCGTAGCCCTCCCAGCCATCGAGCGATTTGTCCGAGAAGGTCGCTTCGATCAAGTCCAGCGAAAGCTCCAGGCGGTCGGCTTCCTCCGCGTCGATGGTGAAGCCGATGCCGTAGGACTTGGCCAGCTGCGCCAGTTCCAGAATGCCCGGAGCCAGTTCGGCCATGACGCGGGCGCGTTTGGCGTGCTCGTAGCGCGGGTGCAGGGCGGACAGCTTGATGGAGATGCTGGGCGCTGCGAAGACGTCGGGGAACGGACCGGTCTTGCCGATGGCGTGGATGGCCTGGCGATAGGCTTCCAGGTAACGCGCCGCATCCTTGGAGGTCAGCGCGCCTTCGCCCAGCATGTCGAACGAATAACGGTAGTTGGCGTTGTCGCCCTTGCGGCTGCGGGCCAGCGCCTCGGCGATGGTGCGGCCCATCACGAACTGGTGGCCCATGATGCGCATGGCCTGGCGCACGGCCAGACGGATCACCGGTTCGCCCACCCGGCCGACCAGGCGCTTGAAGGCGCCGCGCACGTCGTGGCGGGTCAGGTCGTTCAGGCTGACCAGCTTGCCGGTCAGCATCAGGCCCCAGGTGGAAGCGTTGACCAGCACCGAGTCGCTTTCGCCCATGTGCTTCTTCCAGTCCGCGTCGCCCAGCTTGTCGCGGATCAGCTTGTCGGCGGTGTCCTGGTCGGGGATGCGCAGCAGCGCCTCGGCCACGCACATCAGCAGGACGCCTTCCTCGCTGCCCAGGTCGTACTGGCGCATGAAGGCCTCGATGGCGCCCTGGTCCTGCGCGCGGGCACGGACCCGGCTCACCAGGTCGGCGGCCAGCGCCTGGGCCCTGGCCTGGTCTTCGGCGGGCAGGCGGGCCTGCTCCAGCAGTTCGCGCACATGTTCAGCTTCGTCGCGCATCCACGCTGCGGTGATGGCGCGGCGTAGCGGGGCCGCTTCGGCAGGCAGTTCCGGCGACAGCATTTCCGGTGATAGAAGGGCATCGGCGATAGGCGGCGCAACGGCCGCACCGGCGGGCAAGGTGGTCATAGGGTGTCAGGCATGCCTCGGGAGCCCGATAGTGTAGAGCTTGCGCTCCTGCCATATCACCGTAGGAACTGCCGAATATCAGGGCATCCACGCGCCGGATATGCGACGGGACGCGCTGCAGCGGCGCTGGCGGCGGCCCGGCCCGCGGCCGCTCGCATCACCGAAGCTTGCCGCTCGGGGGTGCGGCGGCTACCATTTACAGGGTTTCCTGCGGCCAAAAAGCGCAGTTGGCGACATGATCGAAGTGGTTCCGTCTTTCCCGATCGGGCATGGCGCAAGGCTCAGCCTGCGACCGCCCCGGGCGCTGACGGCCCACCAGTTCAGGGCGCTGTTCGCGGTACTGGCCGGAACGATGTGGTTGGTGGCCAGCGCAGGCTGGCTGGCCGGCAACGTGTTCGCGCCGGCCTTCGCGTTGCTGCACAGCGCGATCGTGGCGGCGGCGCTGCGGTGGTTGTGGCGCAGCGGCGAGCGCGGCGAAAGCATCACCATCGATCCCCAGGTGGTGGAAGTAAGCCGCAGCAACGGAAACGGGGTAGAGACGCAAGCGATATTCCGGGCGCATCCCTATTGGGTGCGACTGCTTATCGAAGAGGAAGGCGAAAGGATTTCGCTGGTTTCCAGCGGCAGGCGGGTCGAGGTGGGTAGCTTCCTCGGTCCGGCCGAACGCCGGGAACTGGCAAGGCAGTTGCAGGATTTACTGGCGGCGGCAAGCCGCTACCGATGACGCACAAGGGTCTAGGCAATGATGCAAGCGAAAGGTTTCTTCAAGCGGGTCACGCGGTCTTTGGGTGCGGCCTGCGCATTGTCGCTGGCGCCGGCACTGGCCTGGGCGCAATCGGCCGACCCCAAGCCCTGGCAGCTCAACATGGGCAAGGGCGTCACCACGTCCGCGCAGCACGCCTACGACGCGCACATGATCGCGCTGTACGTGTGCGTGGTCATCGGCATCATCGTGTTCGGCGCCATGGCCTACGCCATGTTCAAGTTCCGCAAGTCCAAGGGTGCGGTCGCGGCGCAGTTCAGCCATAACACCACGGCGGAAATCATCTGGACGGTGATCCCGATCCTGATCCTGGTGGTGATGGCCTGGCCGGCCACGGCCAAGCTGATCGCCATGTACGACACCCGCGATTCGGAAATGACGGTGAAGATCACCGGCGTGCAGTGGATGTGGAAGTACGAATACCTGGGCCAGGACGTCCAGTTCACCAGCCGCCTGGACCGCGAATCGGACCGCATCCGCCAGAGCAAGGCCAAGCCTTCGCTGGAAGCCAATCCGCACTACCTGCTCGATGTCGACAACCAGCTGGTGCTGCCGGTCAACACCAAGATCCGTTTCGTCATCACCGCCGACGACGTGATCCACGCCTGGTGGGTGCCGGCGCTGGGCTGGAAGCAGGACGCCATTCCCGGAATCATCAACGAGGCCTGGACCGACATCCAGACCCCGGGCATCTACCGCGGCCAGTGCGCCGAACTGTGCGGCAAGGACCATGGCTTCATGCCGATCGTGGTCAAGGCCGTAAGCAAGGAAGAGTTCAAGACCTGGCTGGCCTCGCGCAAGCCGGCCGCACCGGCGCCTGCTGCTCCGGCCCCTGCCGCTACGCCAGCGGCTGCGCCGGCCGAAGCGGCCCCCGCTGCGGCGCCGCCGGTCGAAGCCGCACCCGCCGCCCCAGAGCCCGCCAAGGTCTGAGCGCTCCCGCGCCGATCTTTCGCCAGTCCGCATTCGATTTTTTGAGGTAGCACCCCATGGCCCATTCCGAAGTCGCCCACCATGACGATCACGGCCACAAGCAAGGCTTCATCGAGCGTTGGTTCTTCTCGACCAACCACAAAGACATCGGCACGCTGTACCTGATCTTCAGCTTCATCATGTTCATCATCGGCGCGTTCATGTCGGTGCTGATCCGTCTGGAGCTGATGACCCCGGGCCTGCAGTTCCTGAAGCCCGAACAGTTCAACCAAATGACCTCGGTGCACGCGCTGGTGATGATCTTCGGCGGGGTGATGCCGGCGTTCGTGGGCCTGGCCAACTGGATGGTGCCGCTGCAGATCGGCGCGCCGGACATGGCGCTGCCGCGCATGAACAACTGGTCGTTCTGGATCATGCCGTTCGCCTTCACCCTGCTGTTGATGACCCTGGCGCTGCCGGGCGGCGCGCCGGCCGGCGGCTGGACCCTGTACCCGCCGCTGTCGCTGCAGGGCGGCTACAACGTGGCCTTCACCGTGTTCGCCATCCACATGATGGGCGTCAGCTCGATCATGGGCGCGATCAACATCATCGCCACCATCCTCAACATGCGCGCTCCGGGCATCGACCTGCTGAAGATGCCGATCTTCTGCTGGACCTGGCTGATCACCGCGTTCCTGCTGATCGCGGTGATGCCGGTGCTGGCCGGCGCGGTGACCATGCTGCTGACCGACAAGTTCTTCGGCACTTCGTTCTTCAACGCGGCCGGCGGCGGCGACCCGGTGATGTACCAGCACATCTTCTGGTTCTTCGGCCATCCGGAGGTCTACATCATGATCCTGCCGGCGTTCGGCATCGCCAGCGAGATCCTGCCGACCTTCAGCCGCAAGCCGCTGTTCGGCTACCAGGCCATGGTCTACGCCACCGCCTCGATCGCGTTCCTGTCGTTCATCGTCTGGGCGCACCACATGTTCACCGTGGGCATGCCGCTGGGCGGCGAAATCTACTTCATGTTCGCGACCATGCTGATCGCCATCCCCACCGGGGTGAAGGTGTTCAACTGGGTCAGCACCATGTGGCGCGGCTCGCTTTCCTTCGAGACGCCGATGCTGTGGGCCATCGCCTTCGTGATCCTGTTCACCATCGGCGGTTTCTCCGGCCTGATGCTGGCCATCGTGCCGGCGGACTTCCAGTACCACGACACCTATTTCGTGGTCGCGCACTTCCATTACGTGCTGGTCACCGGCGCGCTGTTCGGCATCATCGCCGCGGTCTACTACTGGTGGCCGAAGTGGACCGGCCGCATGTACAGCGAGTTCTGGAGCAAGTTCCACTTCTGGTGGACCGTCGTGTTCGTCAATCTGCTGTTCTTCCCGCAGCACTTCCTGGGCCTGGCCGGCATGCCGCGCCGCATCCCGGACTACAACCCTGTGTTCGCCGACTGGAACATGGTCAGCTCGATCGGTGCGTTCGGTATGTTCGCCACGCCGTTCATGATGGGCATCATCCTGTGGCTGTCGCTGCGCAACGGCGAAAAGGCCCAAGCGCGGGCGTGGGAAACCGCGCGCGGCCTGGAATGGACGGTGCCTTCGCCGGCGCCGCACCACACCTTCACCACGCCGCCGGTGATCCGTCCGGGCGACCTGGCTCACGACGACGTGACCCACTGATCGGACCATGAGCGAACCCACCCGTCCCGCCGCTCGCTCTACGGAGCATGACCTCGCCGTGCGCCGCAAGCGCGCGCTGCGCACGGCGTTGGTGATGGGCGGCCTGGCGCTGCTGGTCTACGTGGCCTTCATCCTGTCCGGGGTGCTCGCGCAATGAGCGCGCAGAAGTCCAACACGGCCGGGCTGTTCAAGCTGGTGGGCGTGTCGCTGGCAGCCTTCGCCTTCACTTTCTCGCTGGTGCCCCTGTACCGCATCGCCTGCGAGAAAGTATTCGGGATCCGTCTGGAACAGGGTCCGGGCGAGGCCCGCGCAGCCGCGCTGACGCCCAACGCGCGCAAGGTGACCGTGCAATTCGACGGCGGCGTGAATTCCAAACTGCCGTGGGCGTTCCATCCGGAACAGCTGACCATGCAGGTGGTGCCGGGCGAGTTGAACGAGGCCCTGTATTTCGCGCGCAACGACGGCAAGAGCGCCATCGTCGGCAGCGCGGTGCCTTCGGTGGCGCCGGCGCGCGCGTCGGGTTACTTCACCAAGACCGAATGCTTCTGCTTCACCGCCCAGACCCTGCAGGCCGGCGAGACCCGCGACATGCCGGTGCGTTTCATCGTCGATCCCGACCTGCCGGCCGACGTGAAAACCATCACCCTGTCGTATACCTTCTTCAAGAACGATGCCCTGACCGCGCGCCTGGGTTCGGGCAAGACTTCGTCGTCGCCGCTCGCGGCTCCGTAAACACCACAAGATCAGCAACAGGAACGACCCCGCCATGGCCCAATCGCATTCGCCGGACGCCAACGTCTACTACGTACCGCACCACAGCAAGTGGCCGTTCGTGGGCTCCATCGCCATGTTCACCACCATGCTGGGCGTGGCCAGCTGGCTCAACGAGACGGCCTGGGGCAAGTGGGCGTTCTTCGCCGGCATCGTCATGCTCTGCGCCACGTTGTTCATGTGGTTCGGCGATGTGATCCGCGAATCGATCACCGGCAACTACAACAAGCAGGTGGACGTGTCCTTCCGCATGGGCATGGTGTGGTTCATTTTTTCCGAGGTGATGTTCTTCGGCGCGTTCTTCGGCGCACTGTTCTACGCGCGCAACCTGGCGCTGCCGTGGCTGGGCGGCGAAGGCGACGGCGTGATGACCAATGCGCTGCTGTGGGACGGTTTCAGCGCGGCCTGGCCGACTTCGGGTCCGGCACAGGTCGGTGGCGCGTTCCAGACCATCCCGGCCTGGGGCCTGCCGCTGGTCAACACCCTCATCCTGCTCAGCTCCGGCGTGACCCTGACCATCGCCCACCATGCGCTGAAGGCGGCCAACCGCAAGCAGGTGCTGGTCTGGCTGGGCCTGACCGTGGTGCTGGGCTGCCTGTTCCTCACCTTCCAGGCCGAGGAGTACATCCACGCCTACAAGGAATTGAACCTGACCCTGGGTTCGGGCATCTACGGTTCCACCTTCTTCATGCTCACCGGCTTCCACGGCGCGCACGTGTTCCTGGGCACGCTGATGCTGCTGATCATGTGGCTGCGCGTGGCCAAGGGCCATTTCACCAAGGACAACCATTTCGCGTTCGAAGCGGCCGCGTGGTACTGGCACTTCGTCGACGTGGTGTGGCTGGGACTGTTCCTGTTCGTCTACGTGCTTTGATGCATCCCTTCTCCCTCCGGCGCCCAAAGGGTGTGCAGAGCTGAGAAGGTGGCGCGCAACGCCGGATGAGGGTACGGCGAAGCGAGATGGCGAACAGTGCGGATTGGTAGTCAGTCCTTCATTCGCTTTGTTGCCGGCAGAATGTCCTCTTCGCCGTACCCTCACCCCAACCCCTCTCCCGCTGGAGAGGGGCTTTCGTTTCAGCCGCCGATACCGTGCGGCTTGATCACGCCGGTATAGATGCCCAGCGCCACCAGCAGGATCAGCGCCACCGAGAAGGCGATGCGCCGGGTCAGCGCATTGACGGTACGCTTGCTCTGGCCCTTGTCGACCAGCAGGTAGTACAGGCCGGCGCCCAGGTTCCACAGGATCACTATCAGGAACGCGATGATCAGCAGGGTTTTCAGCGAGTCGTTCATGGTGCTTTGGTCCGGCGGTGGGCACGTAATATCAAGGCTCGCATTATCGCAGGCGCGGGAGCAGTGCGCGTGAGAAGGACCAGCAACGGTCTGTTCGGTTGGGCGCTCGCGCTGCTGGCGATAGCGCTGTTCTGCAGCCTTGGCGTCTGGCAGCTGGATCGGGGCAAGCAGAAACAGGCGATGCTGGACCAATCGCAGGGCGTGCTGGCCGCCCGCAAGCCCTTGCCGCTGCGCGCCGCCGCCGATCCGGTCCGCGCCGATGCTTACGACTGGGCGCAAGGGGAGGGCCGTTTCCTGGACAGGCCCGCGGTATTGCTGGACAACCAGGTCAGCGAAGGGCGTTCGGGCGTGCGTGTCTACCGCGTGTTCCAACCTGGCGTGCCCCAGGGCGATGCCGCCGCCACACCGCCCGTGCTGGTCGAGCTGGGGTGGATGCCGCTTCCGGGCGACCGTAGCCTTCCCCGCATCGATTCGTTTGCCGCCACCACGCAGGTGGCCGGTCTGCTGGCGCCGCCGCCCTCGGCGGGCCTGGCCGCCGCAGTGGTCTCGCCGCAGGCCGACGGCAATCTGCTGGCGACCAGCCTCGACCATGCGGTGCTTTCGAGCGCGCTCAAGCTGCCGACGCTGGCTCCGCGCGTGCTGCGTCTGGATCCCGCGCTCAAGATCGGCTACCTGCGCGATCTGGATATTCTGCCCAACACCCTGCCGCCCGAACGCCACCTGGGCTATGCGGTGCAATGGTTCGGGCTGGCGCTGGCCGTGCTGATCACCGCCCTGGTGCTGACGCTGCGCAAGCGCCGGCGGCGTTGAATGGCCGCGCATGAGAAAATGCCGGACATGAATTCGACCCCCCCTCTTCCGACCCCCTCCGAGGCGGCGCGGATCCGTCGCGGACGCTGGATCCTGGTGCTGATCTTCCTGCTGTTCTTCGGCACGATCTTCGGCGCCGGCGTACTGCGGTTCAGCGGTTGGCAGCCGCAGGGCACCAAAGCCCATGGCGAGATGCTGCGCCCGGCGGTGGATGCGCGCGCAGTGGTGCCCAAGCTGAAGGACGGCGGCGACTACGCGTGGCGGCCGGCCGAACGCATGTGGCGGATCGCGGTCGCGCCGCCGGCCGACTGCGCGAGCGCCTGTCTGAAACTGGCCAGGGATCTGGACGTGGTGTGGCAGCTGTTCGGCAACAAGGCCGACCACGTCGAAATCCTCTGGATCGGTTCCCATCCCGCCGGCGCTCCCCAGACCCCGTCGCTGCGTCTGCTGCAACCCACGCCCGAACTGATGGCCGCGTTGCCGCGCGTGGACGATCCGGCCGGCGTGCCGCTGTACGTGATCGATCCCAACGGCTTCGTGATCCTGCGCTATGCGCCGGGCACCGACCCGGGCTTCATCCGCACCGACGTTTCGAAATTGCTCAAGCTGATCTGATGAACCTGCTCGCCCGTCCCGCCGTCTACAAGCATTTCCACCGCTTCGCCTGGCTCGCCGTGGCGCTCACCTTGTGCGTGGTGGTGTTCGGCGCCTTCGTGCGCTTGTCCGATGCGGGCCTGAGCTGTCCGGATTGGCCGACCTGCTACGGACGCGCCGCATGGCCGCAGGCCGCCAGCGAAGTGAACGATCACGCCGCCAGCGCCATCCGTCCGTTCGAAACCCACAAGGCCTGGCGCGAGCAGGTGCACAGGATGCTGGCCGGTTCGCTGGGCGTGCTGGTGCTGCTGCTGGCGGTGCTGGCCGCGCGCAAGCGCCGCTACGGCATCGCACAGATCGTCGTCGCTTCGTTGCTGGTGGCCACTGCGATTCCGTTGTACATGCGCGGCGAACACCAGGCGGCATCGGCGCTGGCGGTCCTGGGCGAAGTCGTTCTGCTTTTCGCCGCATTGCGCTGGTCCAACGTGGACCTGGCGCGGGTCGGTGCGCTCACGCTGGCGGTGATCATCTTCCAGGCGCTGCTGGGCATGTGGACGGTGACCTGGCTGCTCAAGCCCATCGTGGTCATGGGCCATCTGCTGGGCGGGCTGACCACTTTCGCGCTGTTGACCTGGATGGCGTGGCGAGCGATCGACCGGCCGATCATCGTGGTCGAAGCGGTCGCGCTGAAGCGCTGGGTGATCGCCGGACTGGTGCTGCTGGGATTGCAGATCGCACTCGGCGGCTGGGTCAGCGCCAACTACGCCGCGCTGTCCTGCGGCGCGGGCAGCTGGTCGGCGGACAATTTCCCCAAGTGCGTGGGTCAGTGGTGGCCGCCGCACGATTTCCGCGAAGGCTTCGTGCTCTGGCGCGGCGTCGGCGTGGATTACGAAGGCGGCGTGCTGGACGGCGCTTCGCGCATCGCCATCCAGATGGCGCACCGCATCGTCGCTGTCGTTCTCGCTCTGTATTTGTTGACGTTCGCCGTGCGCCTGCTTCGCACGCCGGGCATGCGCGGCTGGTCCACCGCTTTGTTCGTACTGGTCGTGGCCCAGGTCTCGCTTGGCGTTCTCAACGTCAAGCTCGCTCTGCCGCTGCACGTGGCGGTCGCGCATAACGCGGGCGCCGCGCTGCTGTTGTTCGCACTGGTCTCGCTGCTGGCGCGTCTGCGCAAATTGGAATGACGATGTCGGTCGTGCGCCAGTACTGGAGCCTCACCAAGCCGCGCGTGGTCGCGCTGATCGTATTCACCGCGCTGGTGGGCATGCTGCTGGCCATCGACGGCATGCCCGATGCGCAACAACTCAAGCGCGGCGCGCTCGGCTTCCTCGGCATCTGGCTGGCGGCTTCCAGCGCCGCGGCCATCAACCAGATCCTGGACGCGCGTATCGACGCGAAGATGGCGCGCACCTCCTGGCGTCCGTTGGTGGTCGGGCAACTGCAGCCGTGGCAGGCGCTGGTGTTCGCGCTGGTGCTGGCGGCGATCTCGATGGCGGTGCTGGTGCTGTGGGTCAACACCATCACCGCGGTGCTGACCTTCGCTTCGCTGATAGGCTACGCGGTGGTCTATACCGTGTTCCTGAAACGCGCCACGCCGCAGAACATCGTCATCGGTGGCATCGCCGGCGCGGCGCCGCCGCTGCTGGGCTGGGCCGCGATCACCGGCATGACCGGGCGCTGGGACTGGGCCCACGCGCTGCTGCTGGTGCTGATCATCTTCGTGTGGACGCCGCCGCATTTCTGGGCGTTGGCGATCTTCCGCCGCGAAGACTACGCGCGCGCGCTGGTGCCGATGCTGCCGGTGACCCACGGCGTGACCTATACGCGCTGGCAGATCCTGTTCTACACGGTGCTGCTGGTGGAAGTGACGGTGCTGCCGTGCATCATCGGCATGAGCGGTTTCTTCTACCTGGGCGGGGCGCTGGTGCTGGGTGCGGTGTTCCTGTGGTACGCGTGGCGCTTGCTGGACCCGCCGGACGAATTCTTCCCGATGCGCGTGTTCAACTATTCCATCGTCTACCTGATGGCGCTGTTCGCCTTCCTGCTGGCCGACCACTGGCTGATGCCGCTGCTGCAACCGGCGTCGCTGATCGAATTCGTGCCGCAATCCTGAGCAGCGTTCCTCCGCGACTTGTTCGTATTGCCTATACTCGATAGGTCGATAACAAGGGGGATCGCAGAGATGACGCAGCGGCGCGGGATTGCTTCGAGTTGCCTGTTCTTGGCCATGACGCTCGGCGCCGGCGCGGTTTCCGCACAGGAAACCACGGCCGAACCGACGCTCTGGATCACCGCCGACCGCATGCTGGATGTCCGCAGCGGCCGCCTGATCGACCATCCGCACGTGCTGGTGCGCAACGGCCGCATCGTCGAGACAGGCAGCGGCGCCGCCACGGTTCCGGCGGGCGCCAGGCACGTGGATCTGAAGGGCATGACCTTGCTGCCGGGGTTGATCGACATGCACGTGCATCTGGACAGCGATCCCACTTATGGCGGCTACACCGGCCTGCAGTTCAGCGACCGGTTCTGGTCGGCGCTGGCGGTGGCCCATGCGCAGAAGACTTTGACGGCCGGTTTCACCACCGTGCGCAACGTGGGCGCCGATGCCTGGAACGACGTCGGCCTGCGCCAGGCGATCGACGCGGGCAAGATTCCCGGGCCGCGCATCGTCACTGCCGGCTATTCGTTCGGCGCGACCGGCGGCCATTGCGATTCGACCTTCTTCCCGCCGTCGATGGAACAGAAGAGTCCGTTCAACGCCGACAGTCCCGAGGAAGGCCGCAAGCGCGTGCGCGAGCTGCGCAAGTACGGCGCGCAGGTCATCAAGATCTGCGCGACCGGCGGCGTGTTCTCGCGCAATACCGAGCCCGGCCAGCAGCAGCTGAGCCTGGAGGAGATGAAAGCCATCGCCGATGAAGCCCACCTGCAGGGCCTCAAGGTGGCCGCGCACGCGCATGGCGCCTCGGGCATCAAGGACGCCATCCGCGCCGGGGTGGATACCATCGAGCACGCCAGCCTGATCGACGATGAAGGCATCGCCCTGGCCAAGCAGCACGGCGCGTGGCTGTCGATGGACATCTACAACACCGACTACACCCAGGCCGAAGGCAAGAAGAACGGCGTGCTGGAGGACAACCTGCGCAAGGACCGCGAAGTCGCCGATATCCAGCGCGAAGGTTTCCGCCGCGCCCATGCCGCCGGCGCGAAGATGGTCTACGGCACCGACGCCGGTGTCTATCCGCATGGCCTGAACGCGGGCCAGTTCAAGGTGATGGTCCGCTACGGCATGACGCCGGTGGAGGCGATCCGCAGTGCGACGCTGGATGCGGCCGTGGCCCTGGACCGCAAGGATGTCGGTGCGATCGAAAAAGACCGCTGGGCCGATCTGATCGCCGTCTCCGGCGATCCGACCCAGGATGTGAGCCTGCTCGAAACGATTCCGTTCGTGATGAAGGGCGGGGAAGTGGTGAAGGATCTGCGCTGAGCGGCGCAGATCCGCACCGCTCCGCTTACTTCAACAGATACTCCTGCCAGAACCGTATCGCCGCCGCGCCGAAATAATCGCTGTTGGTCTTCTTCTTGAAGCCGTGGCCTTCGTCGGCGTACATCAGGAACCACACCGGCTGCCCGTTGCCACGAACCGCCTTCACGATCTGCTCGGCTTCGGTATAGGGCACGCGCGGATCGTTGCGGCCCTGGGCCACGAATAGCGGCGAGGTGATCTTGCCGGCGTTGTTCAACGGCGAGATGCGGTCGAACACCGCCTTCATCTCCGGCACACGCTCGTCGCCGTATTCGGCGCGGCGCAGGTCGCGGCGGTAGCTTTCGGTGTTGTTGAGGAAAGTGCCGAAGTGCGAAATGCCGACCGTGTCCACGCCGGCGCGGATACGGTCGCCGTAGTGCATCAGCGAAGCCAGCACCATGTAGCCGCCGTAGCTGCCGCCGGCCACGCCCACGCGGCTGGCGTCGAGTTCGGGCTGCGCGGCGACCCAGTCGAGCAGGGCGCCGATGTCCTTCACCGAGTCTTCGCGCTTTTCCGCGTTGTCCAGGGTGAGGTAGGTCTTGCCGTAGCCCGAGGAGCCGCGCACGTTGGGCACCAGCACCGCGACGCCCAGCTCGTTGGCCATGAACTGGAAACTGGGAGTGAATGTGGGCAGCGCCTGGCTCTCCGGACCTCCGTGGATATTGATGACCACCGGCAGTTTTCCGTTGGCCGGCAGCTTGGCCGGGCGGTAGTAGAACGCGGGAATGGTGCGAGGCTTGCCATCCACCTGATCGAAGGTAGGAAAGCGCACCAGCGTCGGTGCGACGAACTTCGAAGCATCCAGACCGCCGACTTCGCTTCGCGTCCACTGCGTGCGCTGGCGGCTGGCCAGGTCGATCACATGCACGTCGCTGGGCGAAGTGGCGGTGTTGAGGCTCAGCGCCAGGCGCTTGCCGTCGGCCGAGAAACCCAGGCCGCCGATCACCCCGACCGGCAGTTCGGGCAGCTTCACCGGGCGATGGCCGGGAAGCGACAGCACGTGCAATTTGCTTATGCCGTCCTCGTTGGTGACGAACGCCAGATGCTTGCCGTCTTCGGCGATTTCCAACCCTTCCGCACCCCACGGAATGGCGCCGCTCAACTGTTCGAACTTGCCGGTGTCGGGGGCGTGGAAACGCAGTGTCTGGAATTCGCTGGGCTTGCCGTCGAAAGGCTCGTCGGAGATGAAGTACACCGACTTGCCGTCCGGCGCGAACTTGAAGCCGGCGAATGCGGCCTTGCCGCCATCCACGGGAAACAGTTCCAACTTGCCGGTGGCCAGATCGACCACGCCGGGGTAGGACTCGTTGGCCGACACGTACTTCATCACCAGCAATCGCTTGCCGTCCGGCGAGAAATCCATCGCGCTCCAGCTGCCGCCCGCGGTCACCAACGGACGCGCCGTGCCGGCGCGGGTGTCGCGCACCCACACGTCGCGGTCGGTGCCGTTGCGCGCCGTGCTGGTATAGGCCATCAGCCCGCCGTCGCGGCTGATCGCCGCGCCGTCGTTCTGCGTGCGCTTGCCATCGGTCAACAGCGTGATGGAGCGGGTCGATTCATCGAACCAGTACAGCTGCGAGAATTCGTCGCCGCCCTTGTCCTTGGCGAAAACGAAACCCTGGCGCCAGGCGGCAGCCGGCGAAGGAGTCAATCCCGAAATGGGTTCGGGATAGAACGTCAGCTGCTCGCGCATGCCCATCGGCTGGCACACGCGGTGCGCCTGCGCCGTCTCGGCGAAGCGGGTGCTGATCAACACGCAGCCGTCTTTGGTCCAGCCGGCAAAGGATGCGCCGCGCGTGTTCTGGTAGCGGTCCAGCCGCTCGATCAGTTCCGCGGGTATTTCAGGGACGTTTTCTGTGATGCGGTTGCCTTGTTCCAGGCGTTGCACTTCCGGCGCACGCTGGGCCGAAGCGGGCAGCGCGGAAACAAGCAACAGACTGGTGCACAACGTGTAAGTAATGCGACGCATCAGGACTCTCCGGGAGGCGATCACAGGACTGTAACCCGTGAAAAGCGCACACGCTCATGACTAACGTCATGCTTTCTTTCTTTGTAGAGCCGAGCTTGCTCGGCTGCTCTTGAATCTGCCAAAGAGCAGCCGAGCAAGCCCGGCTCTACAAAGCCGCCCCCCCAGTGCGGTCAAGCGGGTCGCTTGCCGCGCCGGCGTTGCGCCTGCAGCAGGGTCATCAGCTCGTACTTGTCGGCGACATCCAGCGGGCCGGCGCCCATCTTCGCCTGCAACTCGGTCAGGCGCTGCTGGATGGCCTGGTCCTCCAGTTGCTCGGCCGCGTCGATCAGCTCCTGGCGCCAGCTGGCGCCGCCGCCGGGCAGCACTTGCGATGCGAGCTTCTGCAGCGCGCCGGATTCTTCGCGTTCGGCGAAATGCTGCAGCAATGCGCCGGTGGTGATCTCGGGGCGCGCATGCACCAGCGAGAGCAGTTCCACCAGCAATTCCACGCCGGGCAGCTTCAGGTCCTTGAAGCCGTACGGCGGTTCCAGCGCCAGCGCCAGCGAAGGTTGTTGCAGCAGCACCGAGATCGCGCCGCGCACCAGGCTGCGCTTCTGCGCCTGCGCCGGCAGGCGCGAAGCGACTTTCGGTTTCTCGGGCAGGGCGGGTTGCTGGCGCACGCCGACGCCGGTGATTTCGCCCAGCCGCTGCCGCATCAGGTCGCCGAACGCGCCGTCCGGTATCTGCGCCAGCAAAGGTTTGGCGCGCTCGGCCAGCCGCGCCTTGCCGTCCAGCGTGGACAGGTTCACGTCCTTGCCCAGCTCATCGTAGAAGAACTGCGACAACGGCGTGGCCTGCTGCAAACGCATGTCGAAACCCGCCGCGCCTTCGCTGCGCACGATGCTGTCCGGGTCCTCGCCATCGGGCAGGAACAGGAAGAACGCCTGGCGCCCGTCCTTCATGCGCGGCAGCACCGACTCCAGCGCTTTCCACGCCGCGCGCTGTCCGGCGGCGTCGCCGTCGAAGCAGAAATACACGTCCGGCGAATTGCGGAACAGCAGCTCGGCATGATCGGGCGTGGTCGCCGTGCCCAGCGTCGCGACGGCTTGCGTCACCCCGTACTGGAACAACGACACCACATCCATGTAGCCCTCCACCACCACCAGCCGTTCGATCTTCTGGTTGGCCTGGCGCACCTGCCACAGTCCGTAGAGTTCGCGGCCCTTGTGGAACAGCGGCGTTTCCGGCGAATTGAGGTATTTGGGGCCGTCGTCCTTGGCCAGCACGCGGCCGCCGAAGGCGATCACGCGGCCGCGGCGGTCGTGGATGGGGAACATCACCCGGTCGCGGAACTTGTCGTAGACGCGGCCGTTGTCGCTCCTGGACAGCATGCCGGTCTTGTCCAGCAACTTGATCCGGCGCTCGTCCGTGCCCAACGCATCCTTGAGCGCGGAAAAACCATCCGGTGCGTAGCCGATGGAGAACTGCGCGCGGATGCCGTCGTCGACGCCGCGCTGGTCGAGATAGGCCTTCGCTTTCTCGCTGTTTTCCAGTTGCCGCTGGAAGAACCTGGCGGCTGCATCCAGCGCCGCGTACATGTCGCGGCCGTCGTCGGTCTCGTTGCGGGTCCGCGTTTCCTTGGGCACTTCCATGCCCGCGCGCTTGGCCAGCTCGTCCACCGCATCCAGGAATTCCAGGCGGTCGTAGTTCATCAGGAACGAGATGGCGGTACCGTGCGCCCCGCAACCGAAGCAGTGGTAGAACTGCTTGGTCTGCGACACGGTGAACGACGGCGAGCGCTCGTCGTGGAACGGGCAGCGCGCCGAATACTCCTTGCCTTGCCGTTTCAGCGGCACGCGCGTACCGATCACCTCGACGATGTCGGTGCGCGCCAGGAGGTCGTCGATGAAGGCGTCGGGAATGCGGGCCATGGAAAGATTAGGATGCCATGCGAGCGCATGGCACGGCGCGACTTTAGCGCCCGAGCCGATCTGAATGCGCGGCCAGTGCGTCCAGGGCCGGCCCGGTTAGCCGTTGCACCGTCCATTCCTCCAGGCCCACCGCGCCCAGGCTGCGGTAGAAGCGGATGGCCGGTTCGTTCCAGTCCAGCACCGACCATTCGAAGCGGCCGCAGCCGCGTTCCACCGCCAGCTTGGCCAGATGGACCATCAGCCGCTTGCCCAGGCCCAGGCCGCGATATTGCGGTCGGACGAACAGATCTTCCAGGTACAGCCCGCGCTGGCCGAGGAAGGTCGAGAAATTGTGGAAGAACAGGGCGAAACCGGCAGGTTGGCCGTCGACTTCGGCTATCACGACTTCGGCGGCGGGGCGCGCACCGAACAATTGCTCGGTCATGCCGGCTTCGGTAGCGACGGCCTCATGGGCGAGCTTCTCGTACTCGGCCAGCTCGCGGACGAAAGCCAGGATTTGCGACACGTCGGCGCGCGTTGCAGGACGCAGTTCGATATTCGGAGAGGTGATGGATTCGGTCATGGCCGGAACAGCTTAGCCCTCCCCTTCAAGGGGAGGGTTGGTTGGGGATGGTGTTGCTGCGAAAGCGAGTCAGTAAGATCGGACGGGAAAACCATCCCCATCCCGGCCTTCCCCTTGAAGGGGAGGGAGAAAAGCTCAGCCCGCGAACTTCTTCTTCACCAGCGCCGACACCAGACCCATGTCGGCCTGTCCGGCCAGCTTCGGCTTCAGCACGCCCATCAGCTTGCCCATGTCGGCCGGGCCGGTGGCGCCGGTTTCGGCGATGGCAGCCTCGATGGCGGCCAGGATCTCGGCCTCGCCCAGCTTGGCCGGCAGGTACTTCTCGATCACCACGATTTCGGCACGCTCGACGGCGGCCAGGTCCTCGCGGCCGGCGGCCTCGAACTGGCTGACCGAATCCTTGCGCTGCTTGACCATCTTTTCCATCGCGGCGATCACCGCGGCGTCGTCCAGCTCGATGCGTTCGTCCACTTCGCGCTGTTTGATGGCGGCGTTGATCAGGCGCACCACGCCCAGGGTGTGCTTGTCGCCGCCCTTCATGGCGGCCTTCATGTCTTCGACCAACTTTGCTTTAAGGCTCATGACAATCTCCGTAGGGCGGGCATTGCCCGCCATGCTTTTTGCTCGAACCCCGCGGCGGGCAACGCCCGCCCTGCGGGCCCAAAAACACAAAAAGCCGGCTACGCTCGCGCGTGCCGGCTTCTGGCGAAGCGACGCGGCTCAGTACAGGCGCTGGCGCTTGGTGACGTCGCGCGAGCTGCGACGCAGCTGGCGCTTCACCGCAGCGGCGGCCTTGCGCTTGCGTTCCTGGGTCGGCTTCTCGTAAAACTCGCGCTTGCGGGTTTCGGCCAGAACACCGGCTTTTTCGCAGGTACGCTTGAAGCGACGCAGAGCAAACTCAAAAGGCTCGTTTTCGCGGACTTTGACGCTGGGCATGGAATCTCCGGGACACAAACAACCGGGTCAGTCCCGGCGAGCCGCGTATGATAACGGCACCCCGGCCCTGCCTGCAACCCGCCCGGGCGCTGGATGACCAGCTTCCAGCTGTTGGAAACCCCGCCCACAAGCCCCCATTTTGAGCCCATGCGCGTCCTTGGCATCGAAACCTCCTGCGATGAGACCGGCGTGGCCGTCTACGACACGGCCCTGCCGGGCAGCGCCGGGCTGCGCGCCCACGCGGTCTACAGCCAGATCGCCTTGCATGCCGAATACGGCGGCGTGGTGCCGGAACTGGCCAGCCGCGACCATGTCCGCAAGCTGCTGCCGTTGGTCAGGCAGACCCTGGCCGAGGCCGATCTGAAGCTCGAAGACCTGGACGGGGTGGCCTATACCGCCGGTCCCGGGCTGGTCGGCGCGCTGCTGGTCGGGGCGGGAGTGGCCCGCTCTCTGGCCTGGGCGCTGGAAGTCCCGGCGGTGGGCGTGCACCACATGGAAGGCCATCTGCTGGCGCCTTTGATGGAAGACGACCCGCCCGAAGCGCCTTTCGTGGCCCTGTTGGTCTCAGGCGGGCATACCCAGCTGGTGGCGGTGGACGCCATCGGCAGCTACCGGTTGCTGGGGGAAACCCTGGACGATGCGGCGGGTGAGGCCTTCGACAAGACCGCCAAGGTCATGGGCCTGCCTTACCCCGGCGGGCCGCAACTGGCGGCGCTGGCGGCAACCGGCCGCCCGGGCGTCTACAGGTTCTCCCGGCCGATGACCGACCGGCCCGGCCTGGATTTCAGCTTCAGCGGCCTGAAGACCCAGGTGATGCTGGCCTGGCGCGACAGCGACCAGTCCGACGCCACCCGCGCCGATATCGCGCGCGGCTTCGAGGACGCGGTGGTGGACACTCTGGCCATCAAGTGCGAACGCGCGCTGGAAGCGGCGGGCAGCGACACCCTGGGGATCGCCGGCGGCGTGGGCGCCAACAAGCGCCTGCGCGCCAAGCTGCACGACATCTGCGCCAAGCGCGGCGGCCGCGCCTGTTTCCCGCGTCCCGAACTATGCACCGACAATGGCGCGATGATCGCTTTCGCCGGTGCGCTGCGCCTGCAGGCCGGTCAGCACGAAACCGCAGCGGTGAAAGTCACGCCGCGTTGGGACATGGCGACGTTGCCGTTGGTGGGCGAGACGAAGCGGGAGTTCCAACAGTAACGGCGAAAAATGAGCGTCGTCATCCCAGCGAAAGCTGGGATCCATCTTGATCTTGCTTCTTGTAAGCGTCGGTAACTACGAGCAACGTCAAAATGGATCCCAGCTTTCGCTGGGATGACGAGCAAAAGCGGTTACGCTTTTCCCCATTCCCCATTCCCCATTC
>NZ_PDWS01000007.1 GCF_010093305.1 Pseudoxanthomonas sacheonensis
GGTGCGGGTGGGCCAGGAGATCGCCAAGGCCGGCTCCACCGGCCGTTCCACCGGCGCGCACGTGCATTTCGAGGTGTGGGAGAACGGCAACGTGGTCAATCCGCGCAAGTTCCTGGGCGAAGGCCCGACCCCGGTAGGGCAGGTCAAGCGCGGCTGAATGTAGGTCGGGGCTACGTCCCCGACACACGGGTACTCCGGTTCATGCACGTCGGGGACGTAGCCCCGACCTACTTGATTCACCGGGTCCCGCCCCAAGCTACAATGGTGTGTTGCCAACAGGGCGCATTGCGCCCTGTTTCGTTTTGGGCGGCAGGAAGCGGGCTCGGAGAGCCGCCGACTGCGCCCGACGCTCCTTTCAACTCCGGTTCCCTACATGATCAACAGCCTGCTCACCCGTGTCTTCGGTAGTCGCAACGAACGCCTGCTCAAGCAACTCCAACGTAGCGTCACCAAGATCAACGCGCTGGAGCCGGAGCTGGAGAAGCTCTCCGACGAAGCGCTGAAGGCCAAGACCCCCGAGTTCCAGAAGCGCATCGCCGACGGCGAAGCGCTGGACAAGATCCTGCCCGAAGCCTTCGCCGTCTGCCGCGAAGCCTCGCGCCGCGTGCTGGGCATGCGCCATTACGACGTGCAGCTGATCGGCGGCATGGTGCTGCACCTGGGCAAGATCGCCGAGATGCGCACCGGCGAAGGCAAGACCCTGGTCGCCACCCTGCCGGTGTACTTGAACGCGCTGGAAGGCAAGGGCGTCCACGTCATCACCGTCAACGACTACCTGGCCCGCCGCGACGCGGCCTGGATGGGCAAACTGTACGGCTGGCTGGGCCTGACCGTGGGCGTGGTGTATCCGGGCATGCCGCATAGCGACAAGCGCGAAGCGTACGCGGCCGACATCACCTACGGCACCAACAACGAATTCGGTTTCGACTACCTGCGCGACAACATGGCCATGTCGCGCGAGGACCGCTACCAGCGCGGCCTGCACTACGCCATCGTCGACGAAGTGGACTCGATCCTGATCGACGAAGCGCGCACCCCGCTGATCATCTCCGGCCCGGCCGACGAATCGCCGGAGCTCTACATCCGCGTCAACCGCATCGTGCCCAAGCTGGTCAAGCAGGAAACCGAAGAAGGCGAAGGCGACTTCTGGGTCGACGAGAAGGGCAAGCAGGTGCACCTGTCCGAGGCGGGCATGCAGCACGCCGAGGAACTGCTGCGCGAAGCCGGCATCCTGGCCAGCGACGACGACAGCCTGTACGGCGCCAACAACCTCAGCGTGGTCCACCACCTCAACGCGGCCATGCGCGCCAACGCCATCTACCAGCGCGACGTGGATTACATCGTGCGCGACGGCGAAGTGGTGATCGTCGACGAGTTCACCGGCCGCACCCTGACCGGGCGCCGCTGGTCCGACGGCCTGCACCAGGCGGTCGAAGCGAAGGAAGGCGTGCCGGTCCAGCGCGAGAACCAGACCCTGGCCAGCATCACCTTCCAGAACCTGTTCCGCATGTACAAGAAGCTGTCCGGCATGACCGGCACGGCCGATACCGAAGCCTACGAATTCCAGAGCATCTACGGCCTGGAAGTGATCGTCATCCCGACCAACCGCCCGACCGTGCGCAAGGATTCGCCCGACCAGGTGTTCCTCAACCGCAAGGGCAAGTTCAACGCGGTGCTGGCCGACATCCAGGACTGCTACGCGCGCGGCCAGCCGGCGCTGGTGGGCACCACCTCCATCGAGACCTCCGAACTGCTGTCAGAACACCTGCGCAAGGCCGGCGTGCCGCACGAGGTGCTCAACGCCAAGCAGCACGAGCGCGAAGCGCACATCGTGGCCCAGGCCGGCCGCCCCAAGGCCATCACCATCGCCACCAACATGGCCGGCCGCGGCACCGACATCGTGCTGGGCGGCTCGCTGGAAGCCGAATACGAAGCCTTGCCCGAAGACGCCACCGATCTCGATCGCGTCCGCATCAAGCGCGAGTGGCAGAAGCGCCACGACGAAGTGAAGGCCGCCGGCGGCCTGCATATCGTCGGCACCGAACGCCACGAATCGCGCCGCATCGACAATCAGCTGCGCGGCCGTTCCGGCCGCCAGGGCGACCCGGGCTCCTCGCGTTTCTACCTGTCGCTCGAAGACAACCTGATGCGCATCTTCGCCAGCGACTGGGTGCAGAAGGCGATGAAGCTGATCGGCATGAAGGAAGACGACGTCATCGAGGACCGCCTGGTCAGCCGCCAGATCGAGAAGGCGCAGCGCAAAGTGGAGGCGCACAACTTCGACATCCGCAAGAACCTGCTGGATTTCGACGACGTCAACAACGACCAGCGCAAGGTGATCTACAACCAGCGCGACGAGCTGCTGGACGCCGACTCGGTGAAGGAAAACATCGAAGGCATCCGCATGGACGTGGTCGAGGACATGGTCGCCAAGTTCGTGCCGCCCAACTCGGTGGACGAGCAGTGGGATCTGCAGGGCCTGGAGCAGGAACTGGCGGTGGAAGCCGGCCTGAACCTTCCGGTCACCCGCTGGCCGCAGGAAACCGAGGAACTGGACGCCGAACGCATCGCCCAGCGCGTGCAGGAAGCCATGGCCGCGCACTTCGCCGAGAAGGAAGCGCAGCTGGGCCCGGAAACCATGCGTTCGCTCGAGAAGCACATCATGCTGACCGTGCTCGACAAGAACTGGAAAGAGCACCTGGCCAGCATGGATTACCTGCGCCAGGGCATCCACCTGCGCGGCTACGCGCAGAAGCAGCCGAAGCAGGAGTACAAGAAGGAAGCGTTCGAACTGTTCTCCGAGATGCTGGAGAAGGTCAAGCGCGAAGTGGTCACCATCCTGGCCCGCGTGCGCATCCGCAGCGAAGAGGAAGTGGCCGCGCTGGAGGCCGAGGAGCGCCGTGTGGCGGCGGCCCGCGCGCAGCAGTTGCAGTTCCAGCACCAGGAAGCGGGCGGCTACAGCGCCGACGAAGAAGCGGCCGATGTCGAAGCCGCGCAGCTGGGCTTCTCGCCGGTCACCCGCGACGGCCCCAAGGTCGGCCGCAACGATCCCTGCCCGTGCGGCAGCGGCAAGAAGTTCAAGCACTGCCACGGGCAGTTGAGCTGACCCAAAACCTGTAGGAGCGGGCCCTGCCCGCGACCGCCTTTCGGCGGAAATTGCGCGAAAAGCGGTCGCGGGCAGGGCCCGCTCCTACAGGCGATCGATTTGCGTTCCCCGCACGATTCCCGGCAAGCTCAGGGCATGCCTTCTTCCTTGCGCTTCATCCATGTCGCCGCCGCGGCCATCACCGACGTACGCGGCCGCATCCTGCTGGCGCGCCGAACCGACGGCCGCGATCTGGCCGGCCTGTGGGAGTTCCCGGGCGGCAAGTGCGAACCCGGCGAATCGCCGGAGCACGCGCTGATCCGCGAATTGCAGGAAGAGCTGGGCATCACGGTGCAAGTCGGCCCGCCGCTGATCAGCGTTCCGCAGCAGTACCCCGACAAGCGCCTGCGCCTGGACGTACGGCAGGTCACGGCCTGGCACGGCATCCCGCGCGGCGTCGAGGGCCAGGCGCTGGCTTGGGTCGCGCCCGAAAAGCTGACGCGCTATCCCATGCCGCCAGCCGACCGGCCAGTGGTCGCCGCGCTGCTGCAACCGGACCGTTATCTGGTCACGCCCGAGCCCGGCGATGACGATGCCGCCTGGCTCGCCTCGCTTTCCACCGCGCTGGCCGCCGGCGTCAGGCGCGTGCAGTTGCGCGCGCGCGCCATCGATTCGCAACCCCGCTGGCGGAAACTGGCCGAAGCCGCGGCGGCCCTCTGCCGCAAGGCCGGCACCGAAGCGCTGGTCAACGGCGATATCGATCTTGCGCGGCAGCTGGGCATTGGCGTGCACCTGCGCTCCACCCAGTTGGAAGGCCTGTCCGCACGGCCACTTCCTGAAAACCTGGCCGTCGCCGCATCCTGTCACACGGCCGAAGCGTTGCGGGCCGCCCAGGCGCTGGGTTGCGACTTCGCCGTGCTCGGCAGCGTGCTGCCGACCGCCACCCATCCGGATACGAGTCCCTTGGGCTGGGAAGGCTTCGCCAGACTGCGCGAATCGGTCTCGTTGCCGATCTACGCCATCGGCGGCCTCTCGCCCGCGCACGTGGCCGAAGCTCGCCAACACGGCGCCCAAGGCATCGCTGCAATCCGCGCCCTCTGGCCATCCCTGTAGGAGCGGGCCCTGTCCGCGACCGCTCTTGGCAGAAATGTCCCGATCAAGAGCAGTCGCGGACAGGGCCCGCTCCTACAGGGTTTTCCTGGAGCGCATTGCGGCGTTCGCCGATAACGCTGCCTTGGACATTATTCCAATCTTGGAACATGGAAGGGATAACGTCTCCAGACATGAGTCAAGGCCATCTCGCTCTGCGGCGAGGGCGTCGGTCGCTGGCTCATCATGTCTACCACGTGACCACGGCCACCAAGGCGCGCGAACCATTCTTCAGAACAAGCAATGCGGCCCATGCTGCTGCCCGGTGTTTTACCGAAAGCCCGCTGCTGGGCGATTGTCGTCTGCTGGCTTGGGTGCTGATGCCCGATCACGTGCATTGGCTGATGCAACTCGGCGCCAAGGATAGTTTGGAGATGGTTGTAAGCCGGCTCAAATCCTCCAGCGCGCGAAAAGCAAACGCCGTGCTTGGCCGGACCGGTGCGCTTTGGGAGAAGGCCTATCATGATCGAGCCATGCGCTCGAACGACGATCTGGCGAGAGTAGCGAGTTACATCATCGCCAATCCGATACGCGCGGGTCTGGTCGAGGACATAGGCCACTATCCGTACTGGAATTCCGGATGGATATAGCCTGGACAGCAACCATGTAGGAGCGGGCCCTGCCCGCGACCGCTCTTAGTCGGGGCAACCTGCCAAGAGCAGTCGCGGGCAGGGCCCGCTCCTACAAGAGGGATGGGCGTTACGCCCGTTTGGATAGCGCGCGGTAGCGGGCATCCAGCTCATCGACGGCTGCACCCAGGCGCGAGAGGTCGCCATCGTTGACCACGATATCGTCGGCGATGGCCAGTCGCTGCGCGCGCGCGGCCTGGGCGGCGATCATCTTTTCGGCCAGGGCATCGTCGATGCCGTCGCGCTGCATCAGGCGCGCCTTCTGCGTGGCGGGCAGGGCGTCCACCACCAGGATGCGGTCCAGCCACGGATAAGCGTCGCGGCCGCCGCCTTCGGTCAGCAGCGGGATCGCGGCGATCGCATACGCACTGGCGGCCGCGCGACATTGTTCGTGCAGCCGCGCACGGATGATCGGGTGCAGGATCGCTTCCAGCGCGCGCCGGGCCGGCTTGTCGCCGAACACCAGGGCGCGCAACCCCGCGCGGTCCAGCCGCCCGTCCGCCGCCAGCACCGATGCGCCGAAATGCGCCACCACCGCTTCCAGCGCCGGTTGGCCGGGTTCCACGATCTGGCGGGCGATCAGGTCTGCGTCGGCGACGAATATCCCACGGGCGACGAATTCCCGCTCCAGCGCGCTTTTGCCCGAGGCGATGCCGCCGGTGAGTCCGATGAAATAATCGCTCATGCGCCCATTATGTAGGAGCGCCCCGCAAAACCCGTAGGAGCGGGCCCTGCCCGCGACCGCTCTTGGTGCCGGAATCACACGCCAACGGCGGTCGCGGGCAGGGCCCGCTCCTACAGGCTCAGGCCAGGCCGGAGAACTTCATGTAGGCGTCGACCATCTGCTTGCCCCAGAAGAAGACGATCCAGCCGGCAATGGCCAGATACGGCCCGAAGGGTATGGGCGTGGCACGGTCGCGGCCTTTGATGGCCAGCCAGACCGAACCGATGACGGCGCCCACGACCGACGACAGCAGGATGATGGGAAGAATGCCGTTCAGCCCCACCCAGGCGCCCAGCGCGGCCAGCAGCTTGAAGTCGCCGTGGCCCATGCCTTCCTTGCCGGTCAGCTGCTTGAACAGCCACCACACCGCCCACAGCGACACGTAGCCGGCGATGGCGCCCAGCACCGCCGGCTTGGCCGGCATGTACAGATTGTCCAGGCTGGCGATCAACCCCAGCCACATCAACGGCAGGGTCAACTGGTCGGGCAGCAGCTGGGTGCGCAGGTCGATGCCGGACAGCGCGACCAGGAAGCAGCTCAGCAGGATGGCGCCGAAGCCCTGCCAGCCGAAACCGAAATGCCAGACCGAAACCAGGGCCAGGATCGCAGTCAACAATTCGACCGCCGGGTACTGGGCCGAGATCGGCGCATGGCAATGGCGGCACTTGCCGCGCAGCGCCAGCCAGCTGAACACCGGGATGTTCTCGTACCAGGACAGCCTGTGCTTGCAGTGCGGGCAGTGCGAAGGCTCTATCACGATGCCCGGCGGAGGCGGGTCGTAGATCTCCGGCTGCTCCAGGATCTCCGTCGCATCGCGCTTCCACTGCCACTCCAGCCGCCGCGGCAACCGCAGGATCACCACGTTGAGGAAACTGCCCACCAGCAGGCCCAAACCGGCCGCAAGGGGATACCCCAGTGCGGGGCTCTGGTCTAGAAATGCCATCCTTGGTTTAGACGACCGCCGCCAGTTTGAAGATGGGCAGGTACATGCCGATAACCATGCCGCCGACGAGTACGCCGATGAATACCATGATCATCGGTTCAATCAGACTGGCCAAGGCGTCCACTGCATTGTTGACTTCCTGTTCGTAGTACTCGGCTACCTTGAACAGCATGGCATCCAGAGCGCCAGCCTCTTCGCCAATGGCTGTCATCTGAATGACCATATGAGGAAAAAGGTTGGTCTGCTTAAGCGACATGTTGACCGGGTAACCTACGGCTACATCGTCACGCACGCGCAACACTGCTTTCTCATAGACGGAGTTGCCGGTGGCGCCAGCCACGGTTTCCAGTGCTTCCACCAACGGTACGCCAGCTTTGAAGGTTACTGCCAGGGTTCTTGAAAAACGCGCGATAGCCGAGTTGTGCATGATTTGGCCTATTACTGGCACTTTCAGGATCAGCTTGTCCAGGAAGTGCTGAAAGGCTGGTGAGCGCTTTTTAAAAAAAATAAAGGCAAAAATGGAACCGGCAGTGATAAATAGCATCACCCACCACCACGACACCATGAACCTCGACGCCCCGACAATCATCTTGGTGAAGGCAGGTAGATCCGCACCAAAATCCTTGAAAATGTCCTCAAATTGCGGAACCACGAAGATCAGGAGAATGGCGCTGACCAAAATGGCGACGGCGATGGTCATCGCCGGATAAAACATGGCCTTCTTGATCTTGCCCTTCAGAGTTTCCAGGTTTTCCTTGTAGCTGGCGATAGTGTCCAGCACTGTTTCCAATACACCCGCGCCTTCACCGGCGCGAACCAGGTTGCGGTACAACTCGTCGAACTGAACGGGGTGTTTGCTTATGGCTTCGTACAGCGACGAGCCCCCCTCGATCTCGGTCCGGATTTCCTCGACCATCTTTTTCATGCGCGCATTCTTGTGGCCGCTGCCGATGATTTCCAGCGACTGCACGATCGGCACGCCTGATTTCATCATAGTCGCCATCTGCCGACTGAAGAATGCAATTTCCTTTGGAGTAACAGGCTTGCCTGCACTACCAAACAGCGGCTTGGACTTGGGCTTGACCACGGTAGGGGTAATGCCCTGGCGGCGCAATTCGGCGCGCAGGAAGTTCACGTTCTTCGACTGCTGCTCGCCCTTCATCTTGACGCCGCGCTTGTCGTTGCCTTCCCAGACGAACGTCACCATCTGGTTCGTATCACGAACCACCGGGGTCATCTTCTTCGCAGCGTTACGGGTCACGGCCATCTTAATATCCCCTATCCGGCATCCCCACGCCGGGCAATGATGCCAGCATGGTAGCCCGTAATCGCCGGGAGTGGTATTTGCCAGCTGTGACGGCCCGCAGGGTTTGAGAACAGGCTTTACCCTTGGCGGGTATGGGCCCTGCTCCCGATGCTTTCGATTACGGCCAGGTGAAGGGCATCGCGCCCAGAGGCGCCCCCTACGGTCAGTCCTTGGTGACGCGGTTGATCTCCGCCAGGCTAGTGATACCTTGGCGAGCCTTCAACAGGGCCGACTGGCGCAAGTCGCGCACGCCGGCTTTCTGCGCGGCCTCGGCAATCTGAATGGCATTGCCGCCCTCCAGGACGATCGAGGCGATCTCGTCGCTCATCGGCATGACTTGATAGATACCGGTGCGCCCCTTGTAGCCCTCGGTGCATTCCTCGCAGCCTACGGCCTGGTAAATGGTGAAGCCCGCTGCTACCTCTGCATGGCTGAAACCCTCGGCCAGCAACGCGTGTTCCGGCAGGTCCACCGGCTTCTTGCATTTGTTGCACAGGCGCCGGGCCAGGCGCTGGGCGATGACCAGGGTCACTGAGCTGGTGATGTTGTAGGGCGCGATTCCCATGTTCATGAGGCGGGCAATGGTCTGCGGCGCATCGTTAGTGTGCAGGGTCGACAGCACCATATGACCGGTCTGGGCTGCCTTGATACCGATCTCGGCAGTTTCCAGGTCGCGGATTTCGCCCACCATAATCACGTCCGGATCCTGACGCAGGAAGCTGCGCAGTGCCGCGGCGAAGGTCATGCCCCGTTTGGTGTTCTGTTGAACCTGATTAACCCCCGGCAAGCGGATTTCCACCGGGTCTTCCACGGTGGAAATATTGCGCACCTCGTCGTTCAGGATGCCGAGCGCGGTGTACAACGATACCGTCTTGCCGGAACCGGTGGGTCCGGTGACCAGAACCATGCCATAAGGCCGTTGGATGGCATCCTCGAACAGTTTCTGCTGGTCCGGTTCATAGCCCAGTTTCTCAATGCCCAGCTTGGCCGCGCTGCCGTCCAAGATGCGCAGTACGATTTTCTCGCCGAACAGGGTCGGCAAAGTACTGACGCGGAAGTCGATCTGCTTGGTCTTGCTTAGGTTCAACTTGATGCGTCCGTCCTGCGGCACGCGTTTCTCCGCGATATCCAGCTGGGCCATGACCTTCAGTCGCGCGGCGATGCGCATGTTCAATTTCACCGGCGCCTTGGCCACCTGCTTGAGGATGCCGTCGATGCGCAGACGCACGCGGTAGTCGGTTTCGTAGGGTTCGAAGTGGATGTCGGACGCGCCGCGCTTGATCGCATCGATCAACACCTTGTTCACGAATTTGACCACCGGCGTGTCGTCGCCCTTTGAATCGATGCCGCTGTCGTTGGCCGCGCCATCGTCATCGGTGCCGATCTCCAGATTGTCCAGGCCGTCATCATCATCGCCACCAAAGGTGGAGGTGGTGGCGTTGAGCCACTGATCCAAAGTCCGGCGCAGCGAGTCCTCGTCGATCAGGATCGGTTCCACCACCAAGTTGGTGTGGAACTTGATTTCATCCAGCGCATGGGTGCGGGTGGGATCGGATACGCCCACGAACAGCTTGTTTCCGCGCTTGAACAGGGGAAGTACCTGGTGCTTCTGCACCAGCTCCTCGCTGACCAGCTTGAGGGCATTGTGGAGGGGGTCGAAGGCGCTCACGTCCAGCAGCGGCATGCCGAATTCGACAGCGTTGGCTGCGGCCATCTGTGGGGCGCTGACCAGCTTCTTCTCCCCTATCCACTGGGCCAGTGGTATCTTGGCCTCGTTGGCGTTAGCCATGGCAGTGCGCGCGCCGGTCTCGTCCAGAGCTCCATCCATGACCAGGCGACGGGCGATCCCGGTGATTCCCACCAGGTTGGCGTTGTTGGCGACGGCGGCATTCATCAAAGTGTTCCCCCCAAAATTAACGTGATGCTCGAAGAATTCAAGCAAGAACCGGGCCAGCGGCAACTCTATCGTATGCCATGCCTCTCAGAGAGTGAGCCCGGTCAAAGACTGCCCCCGGTGGTCACATAGGGTCAGACTGTGCAGGTTGACCAGCCGGTCGGTCTCCGCATCCGGGTCCGCAGGCTCTGGACAAGCAATTCCGGCTTTCGCTCGCCATCTGCGCCGGGGTAACGATGAGTGGATTTGCTTCAAGGTTGAAGAGATCCGCGTTGCACCATCGTACCTTTCCCGATGGACGACACTGGCTTAACCTGTAGGAATGGGAACAATGACACGACTTTTGATTGTCTTGCCGGCCAGGGACGAGGCTGAATGGTTGTCCAGCTTCTTCGCATTCTCTAACTGGCAGGCGAAGCAGCGATATGGATATTGAATCGCTCAGTGCCGATCTGAAACTCCACGGCGACGGCGTCTGGTACAGCGCCATGCGGCAAGCGGTTTCCTACCCCGAGGAAGGCAATGCCGGCTGTTTTGCAGTCGAGGATCGGTCGTTTTGGTTCCAGCACCGAAACGCCTGCATTGCCGCAGCAGTGGGAGCCTTCCCACCACATGGGGCGCTAATCGACATCGGGGGAGGCAACGGCTACGTTGCGCGGGGCTTGGAGCAGGCTGGCTTCGAGGTTGTGTTGATGGAGCCCGGTCCAGCGGGCGTAACGCACGCGCGAGCTCGGGGGTTGAGGCAGGTGATCTGCGCAACTCTCGAAACAGCCAACTTCCGGCCTGCCTCGCTGCCCGCCGTGGGCCTTTTCGATGTGATCGAGCATATCGAGGAGGACCTGAAGTTCCTTTCCTCTATTGGCAAATTCTTGCGGCCTGGAGGATATCTATACGCCACGGTTCCGGCGCATTCCCTGCTATGGTCAGCCGAGGACTTGTCCGCGGGCCATTTCAGGCGATACACCAAGTCCGGAATCACCGCTCTTCTAGCGCGCGCGGGTTTCGCGGTGGAGTTCTCTTCCTACATCTTCCGTCCGTTGCCCCTTCCCATATTGCTGATGCGCAGTTTGCCGCGTCTGCTCGGCATGAGTGCCAAATCGGGTCCGAAGAACGAACATGCGCCGGCGGGCAAGCTGCTCAACGCATTGTTGAACGGGGAAATCGCTAACATCCGCAATATACGTCCAATGCGGTTTGGTGCGAGTTGCCTGGTTGTAGCAAAGACTCCGCAGTAGCGCCAGTCAATCGCCTGGATCACGCAGGCATGGGCGGATCTTTCCCATTTTCGAAGAACGCGACACGACCGCATCAAGGTGGATATGCCGGCGCGTGGCCATATATTGCCGATGTCCCCAAGCCAGGCAACTGGACATGGCGACCGCATTGCACGGATGATCACCATGGTAACCACAGAGAGCACCGTCCGTTGCGGTGCCGGGGCAGACGAGTCATGCAAGGAGGGGAAGGCAATCCGGATATTTCCGTGGTGTCGCCGGTCTACGGGTGCGCCGGCTGCCTGGAGGATCTGGTCGACCGCATCGGATTGGCCATGGCGTCGCTCGGTCGCTCGCATGAAATCATCCTGGTCGATGACGCCAGTCCGGACGGCGCGTGGGAGAGGATCGTCGAAATATCCTCGGTAAACCCCGCGGTCCGCGGCTTCCATCTTTCGCGGAATTTCGGCCAGCATGCAGCCATTTCTGCAGGCCTGGAGCAGATCCGTGGGGGCGTGGTCGTGGTGATGGACTGTGATCTTCAGGACCTGCCGGAGGAGATACCCGGTTTGGTCCTTGCGCTGGAGGGAGACTCCCAAATCGCCTTGGCTAGTCGCATGGAACGCAAGGATGGATTGATCAAGCGGATTGGCTCGTCGGCCTTCTACGCCATCCTCAGGCGACTCACGGAAAGCGACTACGACCCGACAGTGGCCAACTTCGGCGCATACACCAGGAAAGTGATCGATGTGGTCAACGCAATGCCCGAGTCGGACAGGTTCTTCCCGTTGCTGGTCCGGTGGACAGGGTTCAAGTCCGTTATCGTGCCCGTCAATCATGGGCAGCGGGCCCATGGTCGCAGCGGATACAGTTTCGGACGCTTGCTCAGACTGGCGCTCAACGTGGCGCTTTCCTATTCGGACAAGCCGCTGCGGATGGTGGTCAAGTCGAGCGTCGTCTTTGCGGTATTTGCTTTGTTCATCGCTGGCTACAGCGTCTACCGCTACGTGATCGGGGATATTCAGGTGGCCGGCTTCACCAGCATCATCGCTTCGATATGGCTGGTGGGCAGCGTAGTTGTCTCTTGCATCGGCATCACCGGCCTCTACCTGGGACGCCTGTACAACCAGGTCAAGGGCAGGCCGCATTTCATCGTTTCCGATTCCACAGGCGGGCGTGGATGACCGACATGGAATTCCTTTCCTGTTCCAGCGCCGATTCACTCCGATTCGGCTTCAAGGTCATCCGTGGCACGGTTCCGCCGCAGGCTCCGGCAGGGGCGGTGATCCACGATATCCGCCGCCTGAGACCAAGCGTGGCCATTTTCAGGTGCGAGGCCGGGGATTCAACGCAGATGCAGTCGTTGCGCAGCGAAGGATTGTTCCCGATCCATGCCGATACCCTGGTGCATTACCGTGGCGACCTGGACCAGGCCCATTTTGCGGACGTGTCGTCTGGGAGCGTGGCGATTGTCCGTGCAAGCGCAAGGGACCGTGATGCAATCGCTGCCATCGCCGCACGGAGTTTTTCCGGTTACAAGTCGCATTACCACGCCAATCCGCTCTTCGATCATGAAAAGATCCTGCAAGGCTACGTGGAGTGGGCGACAAGCCATGCGGAAGCCACGACGAATGAAGTCGAGGCGTGGGTGGCGGAATTTGACGGCAAGGTGCGAGGATTCGCCACGTGCAGGCTTGATAGCGAATCGTCGAAGGTGGAAGTCCTGTTGAACGCCGTCGATCCGGATTGGAGCGGGAAGGGCGTCTATACCAGACTGCTCGCATCGATCATGCGGCAATACCAAGCCGCCGGCATGCAAGCGGTCGCCATATCCACCCAGGTGTGGAACTACCGGGTCCAGCGGGTATGGGCCCGGTTGGGGCTTGTACTCGAGCGTGCCGAAGACACTTACCATGTCAACTTGCACGGCCAGGCCGAGGGAGGCGTGGAATGAGCAAATCGAACTGGTTTTTCTGGGCGATGGTCGGGGCCACCATAGCCTTCACTACCTATGGCCAGATCGTGCTCAAGTGGCAGGTGGCGATCAGGTCCGGCGGCACAACAGACTTCGTTCGCAGCATCCCCGAGTTGCTGCTGCGGCCCTGGGTGATCTCCGCGTTCGTGGCGGCGTTCGCCGCATCGCTGTGCTGGATGGTCGCTATCACGCGGTTGGAACTGAGCCGTGCATATCCCTTCATGGCGCTGAATTTCATCCTGGTGTCGCTGCTGGCGATTCCGTTGTTCGGCGAATCTTTCGGCTTGATGAAGGTTGCTGGGGTGCTGCTAGTGGTCGCGGGCCTGGTCGCCATCAGCCATGGATGAGGCCATTCCGTTCAATCGCCCGTACATGACCGGGCGCGAGCTTTCTTGCATCGCCCGGGCGCATGCCAACGGCCATCTTTCCGGAGATGGTCAGTTCACCAAATACTGCAATGCGTGGCTGGAGAAGAACACCGGCGCGCACCGTGCGCTGTTGACGACTAGTTGCACGGCCGCACTGGAAATGGCGGCCTTGCTGCTGGATCTGGAGCCCGGCGATGAAGTGATCATGCCTTCGTTCACCTTCGTGTCCACGGCCAATGCCTTCGTGTTGCGCGGCGCGGTGCCGGTCTTCGTCGATATACGCCCGGATACGCTGAACATTGATGAGGCCAGGATAGAGGCAGCGATAACGTCACGTACACGCGCGATCTGCGTCGTACATTACGCAGGCGTGGCATGCGAAATGGGCGAAATCATGTGTGTTGGGCGCCAATACGGCCTTGCCGTTGTCGAGGATGCTGCGCAAGGGATCATGTCGACGTACAAGGGCGCCAGTTTGGGCGCAATCGGCGATCTTGGCGCACTCAGCTTCCACGAAACCAAGAACATCATCGCCGGCGAAGGCGGCGCGTTGCTATGCCGTGACGAGCGGCATGTGGAGCGTGCGGAGATCATTCGCGAAAAGGGGACCAATCGCAGCCGTTTCTTTCGCGGACAAGTGGACAAATACACCTGGGTTGACCAGGGGTCCTCCTATCTGCCTGGGGAGATTTCCGCCGCTTTCCTCTCGGCGCAGATGGACGCGGCGACAGAATTGACCGCGCGTCGGCTTTCAATATGGAATCGATACCATGCATGGGCTTTGCGCCACGAGCAGGATGGATTGATCAGACGTCCCACGGTGCCTGCGCATTGCGGCCACAATGCTCACATGTATTACCTGTTGCTGCCCTCGGCACGGCATCGGTCGCTCTTCATCGAACGGATGAAGGCGGCAGGCGTCCATGTGGTTTTCCATTACGTGCCGCTGCACAGTTCACCGGCGGGACTGCAGTACGGCCGCACTGCGGGCGTACTACCGCTGACCGACGACCTTAGCGCGCGGCTAGTGCGCATGCCGCTATGGCTTGGGGTCGAAGAACATCTGCCGCGCTTGTTAGAGACCGCCGACGTGGCGCTGCGCGAAGTAGTAGGTTAGCGAAGCGATCAGGGCGAAGCGGAGCAGTCGCCATGGACACCGGTCGCGCGCCCATACAGGTGCCAGGGACCGGACGAAGCGATTGGCTGCAAACGGCAGGTGGAACGTTGCGCGATCCAGCCATCCGGATTGGGCATTGAGCGAACCAATACGTAGTCGTAGCGGTCGCCGTGGTGCACTCGCCAATCGAACGTCTGCGGATTCCATGCGAAGCCCTGTTCGATCGACGTGGCTCGCGCGTCGCGGAACTTGAGCGGCGTGACGTAGAAGCGGGAGAAGCTAAATTCGCTCAAGCCGCCATGCTCGGCCTGGTACCAGCCGGGGAAATGCAGGAACGACGGCGAGGCATAGGCCAGACTCCGGCTATCCACCATCAACGACAGCAGGCGTCCCCCTGGTTTGGCATGCTGCATGACTTCGGTGTAGCCCTGGGTCTGGTCATCGAAAACAGAAGCCCGCAGTGAGTGCCAGGCCAACATGGCGCAGACGATAATGGCCGCGGTCAATGGCATGAGCCGGGACAGAATGCGTTGCGCAGGGCCGTGTGGGGATACGGGCCTGAAGCAGAGGAAGTACAACGGCAGACCGAACACCGCAAAGCGCTGCGCGGTAAAAGCATTGCCCGCAGCGTAGTTGGGAAACAGCAGCATCCAGCCGAGGTAGAAAGCGAAGGGCAGCCAGCGGCCGGGGGAGCGATCCGGCCGGGCGCCGAAAAGACACGGAGACGCCAATGCGAACAAGCCGACGGCCCAGCCTGCCAAAGCGTCGGGTGCAGCCACCATACGCGGCACCAGCGCGTATAACCGGTGCAGGCCCAGCGACCATTGGATTGGTTCGCTGGCCTGGGCCGAGCCGTGCAGACCCAGCCAGAGCCACAGGATCGTGACCGGCAACACCGAGAACAGAGGAATGCAGCGGCGCAACCAGGCCTTCGCTCCCTGCCACGGTGTGGATAGCATCAGGCAGGCCACCGCGCATGCGAATCCGGCGATCAGGATGTGGGCAAGGAGCAGGAAATGCGCCCACACCACGATCTTTGCCACGAGCCATGCATTGGATCGGTTGCGCAGGTCCAGCGCATCCGACAGGAACAGGAATGCCAGCGGCATCGCCACGATGAAGTTGAGGAAACCCCACTCATGGGCGAAGCCAAATGGCATCAATAGCAGCAGCCACGTCCAATGCCCGTTGACGCCGGCCCTGTGGCAGAAGCGCGCGGCCGACCATGGCAGCGCGGCCATCGACACGGCCAGGACCAGTTTGATCGACAGCAGGATGCCAAACGGGTACGACAGCGTCAGCACCAGTCCGTACCCCAGCCAGTAAGGATTGAAGTACTTCAGCTCGAATAGTCTGGCGAACGGCCATTCTCCTTGCAGCATGCCTTTGATCGATGCGATTTGCGCGGCGTGCTGGGGAATGTCCACCATCGGCGGGTAGTGGCTCATCCATAGCGGCAGCGTGCATAGCACGCAGGCGAGCGCAAACAGCCACCCATGGCGTCGCGTGTATTGCATGGCCGGCCTTGCCGGTTGGATGGCGTCGATGGTTGTCTCGCAGTATTGCAGTGCGCGGTGTCCGCAGGATGTTACCGCGCTGGGGCGCCTTTTCGCGCTAGGAATGGCGCTGCCAAAGACAAACCCCCGGGGCGGGTTTGCATGATTGCGTTGTCGCAGCCGCTTGCGATCAGCGACAGATCGAAGGCAGGTACTTCGGGTCCACGGTGGTGCCGTTGGCCGCTGTGCATTGCCATTGAGTGGAACCGTCGGCCCACAGCGGTTGGTAGACCAACACGGTGCCGGCGATGGCTGCATTGGCCTTGTTGCCGAAGGTGGCCGAGATGGTGCCGCCGGCGATGTCCACCTTGGTCACGTAGGTGCCCTTGATGTCGGCGGCCAACGCCATCCCGGCAGCTGCGTTATTCGCCGGCACCACGCCGTAATGCCAGTAGTACTCGTCCACTGCGATCTTGCCGGGGCCGGCTAGGCTGGCGCCTTCGCTGACCTGGGCGCGGATCAGGTAGTCGCGATAAGCCGGTATGGCAAGGGCGGCCAGGATGGCGATGATGGCCACGACGATCATCAGTTCGATCAGGGTGAAGCCCCTGGAGTGTTTCATGTTCTGCCCCGGTCAGATGAAACGGATGGTTCCCCGCGTTTTCCGACGCAAGGTCCGTACCAACCGGGCGGCCATGTGTCGCATAAAAAAACCCCGACCGGAGCCGGGGTTCAAATTGATGCGCATTGCGATTAACGGCAGCTGGACGGTAGGTACTTGACGTCGATGTTGGTGCCGTTACCCACGCAGGACCACGAGGTCGAACCCGCATTGAAAGTCGGGGTCAGAACCAAGGCCTTGCCAGCGATGGCGGCGTTTGCCTTAGTGCCGCTGAAGGTCGAGGTGATCGCGCCACCTGCACCCACAGTGACCTGGGATACATAGTCGCCTTTGATCGTGGTGTTGGTCGCCAAGCCAGCCGCGGCATTGGTAGCGGGCGCAACACCATAGTTTGCATAGTACTCGTCTACAGCAACCTTGGCTCCGCCGCTCAGGCTGGCGCCTTCGGAGACCTGGGTGCGGATGAGGTAGTCGCGGTACGCCGGAATGGCGATGGCGGCCAGGATGGCGATGATCGCGACGACGATCATCAGTTCGATCAGGGTAAAGCCTTGCTGCTTCTTCATGAGGTATCCCCTAGGTGGATAGATTTAAGTTTCACATGCCCACGCACGGTTTTACCACTCCGTGGGTGCCGTGCGGACGCACGTGCCGGAGTATCGACGCACGATATATGCCAGATTCCCCGACGAGGACTTTAAGCCTTAAAGCGACTGGAGGGTTATACCGACCGCACAAATCCACGAAAGGGTGTTAGGAGTGAAGTGACGCAATGCGTCACAAACTGACGCAGTAGGGCTGAAGAATCCAAATACCCGCTTTCCCGTAAGCATTCACATGGACACGGTCCGGCCAGTTGAGTAGGGTGGCCGTGGGGAGCACGCATCCGGGAAATCCTTTGAAAACCAATCGTCTTGGCTGGGCCTTGCTGGGCCTGTTCGTGTTGTCCGGGTTCGCCGGACTGATCTATCAATCGGTGTGGTCGCACTATCTGGGTCTGACTCTGGGCCATGCGGCCTATGCGCAGACCCTGGTGCTAGCCATTTTCATGGGTGGCATGGCATTGGGTGCATGGTTCGTTAGCCGGCGCAGTTTCGGCTGGCGGCGCCTGATCCTGGGCTATGCGTTAGTGGAGCTGCTGATCGGCGTGGTCGGGCTGGGCTTCCAGCCGATCTTCGAGGGCTATACCGCATTCTCGCAGCAGACCGCCCTTCCCGCCATCGGCAATGCTGGCCTTGCACACCTCTATCAGTGGACGACTGCGGCGCTGTTGATCTTGCCGCAAAGCCTGTTGTTGGGTGCGACGTTCCCGCTGATGAGCGCCGGCTACTTGCGCGTTGCACCGCAAGAAGATGGCGAAATCTTGGGCGGGTTGTATTTCACCAATAGCCTGGGCGCCGCGCTCGGCGCACTGGCGGCGACCTTCCTGTTACTGCCCGCAGTTGGTCTTCCGGGCACGGTGATGACTGCCGGATTGTTGAACATCCTAGTCGCCATGGGTGCGTGGGCGGTGAGTAAGTGGTTGGACCAGGAAGATGAAGGGGGCAAGTCACGACCTGCAGCGACTGCGGTCGCTGCGGAGGAGTCGGAAGAAGCCGTGCGCCTCGGTCGGATACTCCTGATGGCCACGGCGGTCTCGGGCGCGGCCTCGTTCGTGTACGAGATAGGCTGGGTCCGCCTTCTCAACCAGGCGTTGGGTGCGACCGTGCACAGTTTCGAACTGATGCTGGCAGCCTTCATTCTGGGCTTGGCATTCGGTGGCTTGTGGATACGCCGGCGCAGCGCAGCATTGACCGAACCGGTGCGCTACGTGGGTTACGTGCAGGTACTAATGGGCGTCGCCGCGCTGGTGTCGGTGCCAGTGTTCGCGCAGAGCTTCCGCTGGGTGGGCTGGATGCTGGATGCGCTATCGCGCAGCGATAATGGCTACGCCCTGTTCGAATTGGGCACCGCGGGCATCGCCTTGCTGGTGATGTTCCCGGCAGCGTTCTTCGCCGGCATGACGTTGCCGCTGTTCACCGTGACTCTGCTTCGCGCGGGTGCGGGCGAACGTGTGATCGGACGCATCTACGCGGCCAATACACTGGGCGCGATCGCCGGCGTGATGCTGGTGGTGCATGTGATGATCCCGGTGGTTGGGGTGAAGATGTCGGTGATGCTGGCCGCGCTGGCCGACATCGGCCTGGGTCTGTACCTGTTGCGCGCGGTCAACCCCGCGCGCCTAACCAAAGGAGTGGTCTTTGCCACCAGCGCGGCGGTTGTGGTGTTGTGCGCCAGTCTGCAGCTGGGGCAAGTGGAGCCGCGCATGCAGGTATCTGGGGTGTTCCGCACCGGCAAGACCATGGTGGGCAATGAGAGCACCACGGTGCCGTTCCTGAAGGATGGCAAGACGGCCACGGTCGCGGTTTACCGTTCCGAGAACCCACTGCAAATGGGCATCGCCACCAATGGCAAGCCCGATGCGGCATTGACGACCTTGCGAGACCCGCCCACCAGCGATGAAGTGACAATGATGATGGCTGGACTCATACCGCTTGCCTTGCATCCTGCACCGCGTGACGTGGCGGTGATCGGCTGGGGGTCTGGTCTGACAACGCACACGCTGCTGGGTAGCCCGGTGCCACGCAACGTCGACACTATCGAGATCGAACAAGTGATGTACGAGGGTGCAAAGCTGTTCGGCAACCGGGTCGCGCGCGCCTACGAGGATCCGCGCTCGCATTTGCGCGTTGACGATGCTCGCACTTTCTTTTCCACCGGCGCACGTCAGTACGACGTGATAGTTTCGGAGCCTTCCAATCCCTGGGTGAGCGGAGTCGCCAGTCTGTTCACGCGCGAATTCTACGGTTTCATGAAAAGTCACCTGAGGAATGACGGCATACTGGTGCAATGGCTGCATACCTACGAACTCGACGATCGTCTGGTCGGCACCATGTTGGCGGCGCTGGCGGAACAGTTTCCCGATGCCCAGCTGTACCTGACCAATGGCGCGGACATGTTGATTGTGGCGAGCAAGGGCAAAGCGCAGCCGCTCAACGCGGGCCCGTGGCAGGAGCAAGTGTTGGCGGCCGAACTTAGGCGCGTGGGGTTGGGCATGCCCGATGAAGTCGAGCTGCGCCGCATTGGTAGCGCAGAACTAATACGTCAATTCGTGCGTATGAGCAATGTGGTGCCGCATTCGGATTATTTCCCCACAGTGTCGTTGCAGGCGCCGAAGACACGCTTCGAGAAGAAAAACTCCGAGTTCCTGCAGCAACTGGTCGTCAACGGATTGCCGGTGCTTGATGTAGTGGAGTGCCGCAAACCACTGGGCGCTGCCGCCCAGGTCGCGGTGACCGAGGAGTCGACCTTCAGCCAATGGCGGGCCGTGTCCTTGCTGATCGCCAAAGCCATGCGTGAGGGTCGAGCGAGTACGGAGCTGCGGCAGCGATCCGAGGTCAGCGCCAAGGAGGTGGAATACGCATTGTCATTATCGCGTTTCGAACTAGCCGACCCGGTGGCGTTCAAGGCATGGACCAAGGCGGCATCGGTGCTGGCCAGCTCCACCATCGGCCACTTGCCCAGCGAAGATGTGGCTGATTTGTGGGCCGCGCCAACTTGGCTATCGCCACAGGCCCGACAATTGCCGCAAGTGAGCGCAGTGTTGCAGGCCTATGAGGCTGCGGCGATGCGCGACCCGGCGGCGATGCGCGCCAATGCCAGAGTGGTGCTGGGTATGCCAAGCAATTCCATGGCGCCGGAAATGCGCGAACAGATGTTAGTCATCGCCATGTTGGGTGCGTTAGGTAGCGGTGATCGTGCGGCGCTGCCGGCTATGGAGAAACTCTACGGCGTGCGTGGTGACGTGAGCAACAATTTCGCCTCGGTCCGCGGTTTCTTGATGGCCTGGGCCGACAGTCCGGCACAGGTGTGCATGGCGCGCAAACCGCTCACCGCGCAAGCGAATTGATCACCCGCAAGCGGGCGGCGGCCTGTGCCGCCCAAGCCTTGCCATCGCTTTGCGATGGCGGGCTTTGTACTAAAGCGGTATAGAGTTCGGCTGCATCCGCGTTGCGGCCAAGTTGTTCCAGCAACATCGCCATCCGGAACTGGTAATCCGGCAACGGCGAGAGTGCTTCTGCGCGCGCCTCGGCTGCCAGCGCCAGTTCGATCTCGCCATCGTGCTCCAGCACCAGGCTGTAGTTGTGCCATACCTCATGCCGGTCGTGGCGTTGTGCGATTGCGGCTTCGAGTTCGTGCCGTGCCAGCGGATAATCCTGATCCTGCACCGCCATTACCCCACGCAGTTCGTGCAGGCCGATCGCATTGGGCTGGTCGCGTTCTACTTCGTTAAGGAAACGCCGGGCATCGATGCGTTCGCCCATGCGGATGTAGCCATTGGCGATGCGCTGCCAATCCATCGGCATGGGCGCGATGCGCTGCGCCTGCCACAGCGAAAACGCACCGAGCAATCCCGATAGCGTCAAGCACGCCAGCAAGGCCTGCCCGCGCCGTGTCCGCGCCAATTCGAACAGCCAGGCCAGCCACAACGCACTGCCCAGTACGAACGGCGTGACGATATTGAAGCGAAAGCGGTCCTCGGCGAAAAACACTGCGATTGTCACCAGTCCCATCGCCACCGGGGCCAACACTACCCAGCCGCGTCGGTCGTGATGCACCAACAACAGCAAGCCGGGCAGGCCCAGTGCGAACAGCCAACCGAAAGGTTGCGGCAGGACGCGCAGCAACGGCGAGAAGCGGCGTTCGTCCTGATAGGAGCGGTTGTTGGGGACCTCAGGGTAAGCGCTAAATTCGCCCAGTTTGCGTGTGGCGTTGCGAAAACTCTGGCTTGGGTGCGACAGCAGATAATCGCGGGCCTGTCTGCGCCAATAGTCGTCCACCTGCTGCGAAGTGAGTCGATGTCCGGCGCGCCGTTCCGCTTCAGCGACATAGGCGCGGTGGATTTCGCTGGGATGGCCATAGCGCACGAACGACGGTGCGCCCGACAGCGAACGTGGATTTTCCGGGTTGTAGAGTTGGTGCAGGACCACGCCGCCGTTGGTGGGCATCGGACTCCAGCGATCGGCTAATACCACGTTGCGCGCAACCAGCAACGCCAGCGGCAACGCCAAACCCAGCACCAGCAGGCCGGTAAGTTGCAGGAGTCCTTGAGTGGGTTGTGTGCGACATTGCAACCACGGGATCAGCACTACAGCCAATCCGAACAACAGGATCAGATTGGCGCGCAAAGCCACACCCAGCCCACAGTACAGGCCGAAGCCGACCCATCCTAGGGCTCGGTCGGTACGAAAGACGCGTAGGCCCAGCCAAATCCACCAGGTCACATATCCCGTTACCCAAGTGGTCTTGAGCAACATCATAGGAAAGGCCATCGCCGGCCCCAGCAAAGAGTAAATCAGCGCGGCCAGCAGTCCCACCTTGGGGCGATTAAGCTCACGTGCTATGAGGATCAGCGCATATGCGGTGCCCACATCCACTGCGACCTGCAACAGGTACATCGGAAAGACGCTGCCGCCGAATTTGATCGCCGCGCCCAGGACATAGCCGTATAACGGGTCCATGAAGCCGAATTCCGGGGTCATGCCACCGCTGCCGAAGGCAACGTCCAGACCGAAGCGCCGGTAGAAATCCTCGTCGGGCCCGATCTGATAAGTCAGCGGACTACGTAGGGCGTAAAGCAGATGCACGACGCGCAGTGCCAGCACCAGACACAACACGGTGAACGGAGTTAGGAGGCGGCTACAGCGATCGGTCAGCGATGGGTGCGCCGGAGAAAGAGATGTCATGGGGTGGGATAGTCAGCAGGGCAATTACTGCCCATGGCCAGTGTGTGGAAGATAGGGTGCTATGGGGGCGCTCCATGATTGCTTTATCCCGAGCGGTGAATCAGAAGCTCGGTACTGGAAGCAGCCCTTAAGGCGCCGGTGCTCTTGCTGTTGACTTCTCTTCGCGGAATTAAGGACCCGCGGCCGAAAGCCGCTTCCGCAATTATTCCATGCCCAATTTTTTCAACTTATAGCGAAGGGCGCGGAAAGTGATGCCCAGCTGCGCGGCCGCCTTGGTCTTGTTCCAGCGATTGTCTTCCAGCGCTTTCTGGATCGCCGCCCGCTCCAACTGCTCGATGTATGAAGGCAGCGCGCCGGCGCCCGGATCGATTCCGGACAGCGGCGCCTCATCGGCCAGTGCCGGCACTTCGACAGGCGCGCGTCCGCCGTAGCCGTTGCCCTGCGGCAGGTGCAGGTCGGCGGCGTCGATGCGGTCGCCATCGGCCATGGCCATGGCCCGTTCCAGGATGTTCTCCAGTTCGCGCACATTGCCGGGGAAACCATAGGCCGCCAGGGCGTCGATGGCGCCTGCGGTCGGCTGCGGAGCGCTACGACCATGCGTCCCCGCCAGCCGCGCCAGGATGGCCGAGGTCAGTTGCGGCAGGTCGCCGGTGCGTTCGCGCAGGGGCGGCACGCGCAGTTCGATCACATTGATGCGGTAATAGAGGTCGTGGCGGAAACGGCCGTCGTTGGCCAGGTCGCCCAGGTCCTTGTGGGTGGCCGAGAGGATGCGCACGTCGACCGGTATCTCGGTGGAGGCGCCTACCGGGCGTACCGCCTTCTCCTGGATGGCGCGCAGCAGTTTGACCTGCATGGGCAGCGGCAGCTCGGCGACTTCGTCCAGGAACAGGGTGCCGCCGTTGGCCGCCTGGAACAGGCCGGTCTTGTCGGCATGGGCGCCGGTGAAGCTGCCCTTCTTGTGGCCGAAGAACTCGCTTTCCATCAGCTCGGCCGGGATGGCGCCGCAGTTGACCGGAACGAAGGGACCCGCGGCGCGGGCGCCCTGTTCGTGGATGGTGCGGGCGACCAGCTCCTTGCCCACGCCCGATTCGCCCAGGATGTAGACCGGCGCCTGGCTGCGGGCCACCTTGGCGATGGTGTCGCGCAGCTGGCCCATCGGCGCCGAATTGCCGAGCAGTCGGCTGGCCTGTTCCGGCGGGGGCGGTGCGGGGGCCGCGCGTTCGGAGTTGTTGAGTTCCAGCGCGTGCTTGACCAGGCCGCGCAGCACGCTGATATCCACCGGCTTGCTGACGAAATCGAACGCGCCGGCCTTCAGTGCCTCTACCGCCAGCTCGACATTGCCGAAGGCGGTGATCATGGCGACCGGCGTGCGGGGATACAGGCGGCTGATGTCGCCGACCAGCTCGATGCCGTTGCCGTCGGGCAGGTTCATGTCGGTGAAGCAGAGGTCGTAGGTGTTCCGGGACAGGTGCTCGCGCGCCTCGCCAAGGTTGGCGGCGGTATCGATGCGCAGACCCATGCGGCCCAGGGTCAAAGTCAACAGCTCGCGGATATCGCGCTCATCGTCGACGATCAGGGCGCTGCGGTTTTCGCTCATTCGGGTCCCTCACAATCCCCTGTGCAAGAAGTGTAACTGTTCATTGCCGTTGTAGGAGCGGGCCCTGCCCGCGACCGCCGTTTGCGGTTATCTGCCACCAAGAGCGGTCGCGGGCAGGGCCCGCCCCTACAAGGGCGGGTCATGCAGGCAGCAACGAGTGCGGGCCGGGCAGGGTGACGCGGAAGCAGCTGCCGCCGCCGGGCACCGCCACGTATTCCAGCGAGGCCTGGTTGGCGCGGCACAGCTCGCGGGCGATGTACAGACCCAGCCCGGTGCCGTGCTCGGAGGTGGTGAAGAACGGGCGGAACAACTGCGCGGCCACGGCTTCGGGGATGCCCGGACCGCGATCCAGCACATCGATCATCGGGCGGTTGTCGGCCTGGAATACCCTCAGCCGCACGCGCGCCGGCTCACCGGGCAGGCGGCCGTAATTCAGGGCGTTGTGCACCAGCACGGTCAAGATCTGCTGCAGGTGGCGCAGATCGACCAGGGCCGGCACGGCGCGCGCGCCGATCACCGTCTCCAGGCTGTCGGTCTCGATGGACATGTTCTGCTGGTACTCGTCCACGAACCGGCGCACGTAGCCGTTGAGGTCCACATGCTCCGGGCTGGCGCGTTCGCGGCGCGCCAGTCCCAGCACGCTTTCCACGATGCCGTTGGTGCGCTGGCACTGCTGGTGGATGATCTGCAGCAGGCGGCGGTCGCCGTCGATGATGCTCTTGGATTCCTCCAGCAACTGCACCGCGTAGTTGATCGCGGCCAGCGGGTTGCGGATTTCGTGGGCCAGGCTGGCCGAAAACCGGCCCAGGGCGCTCAAGGTCAGCGACTCGGCGCGCCGCGAAACCACGCTGGCATCGTCCAGGAACACCAGCGACAGTTCGCTGCCGGCCAGCAGGCGGGCGAAGCGCGGCTGTACTTCGGGCTGGTCGGGCGAGAGCTGCAGGGGGGTCTCGTCGTTCTGCCAGCCGTTGCGCCATTGCTGCAGGCGGCGGGCCAGTTCCGGGGCGACTTGCGGCAGGTGGATGCCGTGGCCGTCGTTCTCGCCTTCGCTGCCGTCGCCCAGCAACAGGGAGGCAGCCTCGTTGGCCAGTTTGATGCGGTTATCGGCGTCCACCACCAGCACACCGGTACGCATGCGGCGGATGATCAGTTCGTTGACCTCGAACAGATTGGCCACTTCCAGGCCGCGCTGGTCGGCCAGGGCCTCGCTGGAACGGGTGCGCTGGCCGGCCCGGCTGGCCAGGTAGCCGACCGCCAGATAGCTGATGGCGAACATGATGAGTTCGGCCACGGGCCGGTCGACATTGCCCAGACTCCACACGAATTCGACCGACATGATCACCGGCGCCAATACGGTGACTGCCATTCCCCAGCGGAAGGACAGCAGCAGCGCAGCGGCCGCTACGTTGAACAGCAGCAGCATTGCGACGCCGGCCGTGGCCTGGGGCAAGGCATGGGTAATCAGTCCCGCCACCACGATATCCACGCAGGCGCCGATCAGCACCAGCGGGGTCAGCCAGCGCGTCTTGCGCCCGAACAGCATCATCAGGACGGCGAAAACCAGATAGAAAGCCGTGACGACGGTCCCCAGCATCGGGGCCTCGGATTCTCCCAGCATCCCCGAAAGCGGGCTGAACAGCAGCCCGGCCAGAATACCGGCTTCCAGCACCCGGTACAGGGTGAAGAAATAGAGTTCGCGCGCAGGCGCGGATTCCAGATGAGGGATGATCGAAGGGCGCTGCGTCAAGCGGGGGATTCCCGACGGCGAAGGCCACAGTATAAGGAGTGTGCCCCGATAAGGATGCGCCCCGGTCCGGAACCCCGCCTAAGCCGAAGGTCGGTTTTGCACCGCAGCACGGGGTGGAGGACAATGGGCGGCCCATCGGCGCCCTCCGGCCAGCCCGGACTCCGCGCGCGGTGCGTTCTGTTCTTCCAAATACGGTGACGCATGAACTTTCACGAATACCAGGCGAAGCAGTTGTTTGCCGAATACGGCATTGCGGTGCCGGCCGGGCGCATCGCGCGCACGCCGGAAGAAGCGGTCGAAGCCGCCAAAGCCATTCCCGGCGACCTTTGGGTGGTCAAGGCCCAGATCCATGCGGGCGGCCGCGGCAAGGCCGGCGGCGTCAAGCTGGCCAAGACCCTGGACGAAGTGAAGCAGTATGCCGCGGCGATGCTGGGCACCAGGATGGAGACCTACCAGTCCGGCGGCGTGGCCCTGCCCATCGACACCGTGCTGATTTCCGAAGGCACCGATATCGCCAAGGAACTGTACCTTTCGGTGCTGGTGGACCGTGCCAGCCAGGCCATCACCTTCATCACCTCCAGCGAAGGCGGCGTGGACATCGAAACCGTCGCCCGCGAAACCCCGGAAAAGATCCAGACCCTGGACGTCAACTTCGTGCAGGGCCTGCAGCCCTATCAGACCCGCGAAGTGGGCTTCGCCCTGGGTCTGGACGCCAAGCAGGTCAACCAGCTGAGCAAGATCATGCTGGGCCTGTACAAGCTGTTCAACGAAAAGGATCTGGCCCTGGTCGAACTGAACCCGCTGGCCATCCTCACCAACGGCAACCTGGCCGTGCTCGACGGCAAGGTCAATTCCGACGACAACGCCTCCTTCCGCCACGCCGATCTGGTGGCCATGCGCGACAAGTCGCAGGAAGACGAGACCGAAGTGCTGGCCAGCGAGAACGACCTCAACTACGTGACCATGGACGGCAACATCGGCTGCATGGTCAACGGCGCGGGTCTGGCCATGGCCACCATGGACGTGATCAAGCTCAGCGGCGGCGAACCGGCCAACTTCCTGGACGTGGGCGGCGGCGCCACCAAGGAGCGCGTGACCACCGCGTTCAAGCTGATCCTGTCCAGCGACAAGGTCAAGGCGATCTTCGTCAACATCTTCGGCGGCATCGTCCGCTGCGACATGATCGCCGAAGGCATCATCGCCGCGGTCAAGGACGTGGGCGTCAAGGTGCCGGTGATCGTGCGCCTGGAAGGCACCAACGTGGAAGCCGGCAAGGCGCTGCTGCGCGATTCCGGGCTGGCCATCATCACCGCCGACGACATCAACGATGGCGCCAAGAAGGCCGTCGCCGCCGTCGCCGCCTGACAACCACCCTGTAGGAGCGGGCCTTGCCCACGACCGGGCTCTACCTGTAAAGCTTCGTCGCGGGCAGGGCCCGCTCCTACAAAGCCCCAAGGATTTTCATATGAGCGTTTTGGTCAACAAGAACACCAAGGTCATCGTGCAGGGCTTCACCGGCCAGCAGGGCACCTTCCACGCCACCCAGATGGTCGAATACGGCACCCAGGTCGTGGGCGGCGTGACTCCGGGCAAAGGCGGCACCACCCATATCGAACTGCCGGTGTTCAACACCGTGCGTGAAGCGGTCGCCTCCACCGGCGCCGACGCGTCGGTGATCTACGTGCCGCCGCCGTTCGCCGCCGACGCCATCCTGGAAGCGGCCGACGCCGGCATCCGCGTGATCGTCTGCATCACCGAAGGCATCCCGGTGCTGGACATGCTGCGGGTCAAGAACACGCTGAAGGGCTATCCGAACACCACCCTGATCGGCCCCAACTGCCCCGGCATCATCACCCCGGGCGAGTGCAAGATCGGCATCATGCCGGGCCACATCCACCTGCCGGGCAAGATCGGCATCGTCTCGCGCTCTGGCACCCTGACCTATGAAGCGGTCAAGCAGACCACCGACGTGGGCCTGGGCCAGAGCACCTGCATCGGCATCGGCGGCGATCCGATCAACGGCGTCAACTTCGTCGACGCGCTGAAGCTGTTCAACGAAGATCCGCAGACCGAGGGCATCATCATGGTCGGCGAGATCGGCGGTTCGGCCGAAGAAGAAGGCGCCGACTACATCGCCAAGCACGTCAAGAAGCCGGTGGTCGGTTTCATCGCCGGCGCTTCGGCTCCGGCCGGCAAGCGCATGGGCCATGCCGGCGCCATCGCGTCGGGCGGCAAGGGTACGGCCGAGGGCAAGTTCGCGGCGATGGAAGCGGCGGGCGTGGTCACGGTGCGTTCGCCGGGGGATCTGGGTGCGGCGATTGCTAAGTTGGTGAAGAAGTAAGTCTCCATCGCTAGAGTTTGGAGCAGAAGGCCGCCCTGTGCGGCCTTTTGTTTGTCCAGTGCAGAAGCGCCCTCATCCGCCCTTCGGGCACCTTCTCCCGCAGGCGGGAGAAGGGTTGCTATCTGGCTTGCAGCGAACGTTCGGATTGGGTCGGAGAGTCGTTGCCAAAACGAAGAACCCCTCTCCCGCTTGCGGGAGAGGGGCAGGGGTGAGGGCGCGGCATTTCCTTACATCCCTGGCTCTCCTTTGCCGGTAACCTGCAATCCGGCCATGCCGGAGCGCAAGGATGCGCGAACGACAGAAGACCCGCTTCGCGCGGCATTTACGCCGGCATATGACCGATGCCGAGTCTTCGCTTTGGCATCATCTGCGCAACAGGACGCTCATGGGCTGCAAATTCCGTCGCCAGCACCCTATCGGCCCCTACATAGTGGATTTCGCGTGTGTCGAACGGAAGCTGGTGATCGAACTGGATGGCAGCCAGCATGCCGACAGTGCCAGCGATTCCGCTCGGACAAGCTGGATCCAGGCAAACGGTTACCGCGTCCTCCGTTTCTGGAACAATGACGCCTTGCGCCAACAGCAGGTGGTACTAGCCGTGATCCTCGAAGTTTTGGAAAGTGCCGGACCGATTGCGAGCAACGGGGCAGCACCATGACGCTCCGCATCGCCCTTGCCCAGTTCGACTTCCCCGTTGGCGCCGTCGCCCAGAACGCCGAACGCATCGCTGCGATGATCGCCGAGGCGCGCGATGCGCATGGCGCCGACCTGGTGCTGTTCCCCGAACTGGCGATCAGCGGCTACCCGCCGGAGGACCTGCTGATGCGCCCCGGCTTCCTGCGCGACTGCGAGACCGCCCTGCAGCGTGTGGCCGCTTCCGTGCACGGGATCGTCGCGGTGGTGGGGTGGCCGCAATCGGCCGGCAGCGTGGTCTACAACGCGGCCAGCGTGCTGCGCGAGGGCGGGGTGGAAGCCACCTATCGCAAGCGCGAGCTGCCCAACTATGCGGTGTTCGACGAACGCCGTTATTTCGATGTCGATCCCGATGGCGGCGCCTGCGTGTTCGAGGTGGCCGGGGTGCCGGTCGGGCTGGTGATCTGCGAAGACCTGTGGTTCGCCGAGCCGCTGGGCGAAACCCGCGATGCTGGCGCGCAGCTGGTGCTGGTGCCCAACGCTTCGCCGTTCGAGCGCGACAAGCATGCCCAGCGCGATGCTCTGTTGGCGCAGCGGGTCGGCGAAACCGGCATGGCGCTGGCTTATCTCAACGTAGTGGGCGGACAGGATGCGCTGGTGTTCGACGGCGCCTCGGTGCTGGCCGACGGCGACGGACTGGTGCATCCGGCGGCGCGCGCGTTCGAGGATCATTGGCTGATCGCCGACTACAACGCGGATACGCGCAAATTCACCCCGCTGGAATGGCCGTGCGAAGCGGATGAAAGCCGCGACGGTCTGGCCTGGCGCGCGGTGGTGCGCGGCACGCGCGACTATTGCGCCAAGAACGGGTTCTCGAAAGTATGGCTGGGGCTTTCCGGCGGCATAGATTCGGCGCTGGTGCTGGCGATCGCGGTGGACGCGCTGGGTGCGGACAACGTCACCGCGGTGCGGCTGCCTTCGCGCTACACCGCCGATCTTTCCAACGACCTGGCCGCCGAACAGTGCGCGACGATGGGCGTGAAGCTGGAGACGATTCCGATAGAGGCGCCTTTCAAGGGTTTCATCGAGGCCCTGGGGCCGGTTTTCGCGGGTCGCCAGGCCGACACGGCCGAGGAGAACCTGCAGTCGCGCAGCCGCGGCGTGATCATGATGGCGCTGTCCAACAAGCTGGGCGGACTGCTGCTGACCACCGGCAACAAGAGCGAATACGCGGTGGGTTACGCCACCATCTACGGCGACATGTGCGGCGGCTATGCGCCGATCAAGGACCTGTACAAGACCGAGGTGTTCGCGCTGGCGCGCTGGCGCAACACCGTCGGCGGCGCGCCTGTGATTCCCGAGGCGGTCATCGTCCGCCCGCCTTCGGCCGAGTTGCGCGAAAACCAGACCGACCAGGATTCTCTGCCGCCCTACGACGTGCTGGACGCGATTTTGCTGCGCTACGTGGACCAGGAACAATCGCGCGACGAGATCGTCGCGGCCGGTTTCGATGCGGACGTGGTGGACCGGATGCTGCGGCTGGTACGCATCAACGAATGGAAACGCCATCAGGCCGCGCCCGGACCGAAGGTGTCGCGGCGCGCATTCGGGCGCGAGCGGCGTTATCCGATAAGCAACAAGTATTTGGGGTGAGGGGTTTCCCTTCTCCCATTGGGAGAAGGTGGCGCGTAGCGACGGATGAGGGAGGGAGAATGACTTGCTATGGAAGGGTTCAGTACAAACTGATTTCCCATTCCCTCATCCGCCCCCGCATCGAGTACGGGGCAGGCTCTTCGGGCGCCTTCTCCCAGAGGGAGAAGGGAGCATAAATAAGGGGCCTTGCGGCCCCTTTTTCTTCAATCCTTCTTCTTCATGTCCACCGCCGACTTCTCCCCGGCGAACGGGTTGAGCTTGCGGATCGGAGACGGGTAGTCCGGCCATTCGCCGCTCAGCCAGGGGTGCTGCGGATCGTTCTGCTGCAGCACGCGGCGGGCGTCGGCGGCCAGGGTTTCGTTGCCAAGGTGCGTATAGGCTTCGCCCAGCACGGCCACGGCGTCGTTCTGGAATTCGCTCTGCGGGTAGGTTTCCAGCAGGTATTTCGCGCGGGCGGCGGCCGATACCCAGGCATCGCGGCGCAGGTAGTACAGCGCGGTGTCCAGCTCGTGGCGAGCGAACAGGTTGCGCAGCGCGACCATGCGCTGGCGCGCATCGGCGGCGTAGCGGCTGTTGGGATAGCGCTCGGCCAGCAGGTTGAAGTCGTTGTAGCCCTGCAAAGGCGTGGCCAGGTCGCGGCGGCTAGGATCGAGCTTCCATACCCTCTGCAGGAACACCGTGTCGCGCCCCGAGTTGGCCAGGCCGCGCAGGTAGTACATGTAGGGAACGTTGCGCTGGGTCGGGTAGGTGCGGATGAAGCGGTCCACGGTGGAAACCGTGTCGTCCATCTTGCCGGCCTTGTACTGCGCGTAGGCCGTTTCCATCAGCGCCTGCTCGGTATAGGGGCCGTACGGATACTGGGCGATCAGCTGGCGGAAGGTGATTTCGGCCCGGTCCCAGTTGCCGCCGACCATGGAGGCGTGCGCCTTCTCGTAGATCTCCTCGACCGGCTTTCCTTCGACGGAGTCCTTGTCCTTCTTGAAGAACTTGCCGCAACCGGTACCGGTGAAGGCCACCACCAGCATCAGGGCGAGAATGCGCAGGAAAGCGGGACGGGCGGCGGCGGAACGGGTCGTGGGGCGCTGGGTCATGGGCTGGCGGAAGGCCGCGGCAGGGAATTCGGAACGGCGATGATAGCCTAGGCGCTGCCCAAGCCATGAACGTGCGGCCAACGCGCCGCCTGCAAAGCATGACCGAACCCACCCAGATCGACCTCCCGGACGATTCGTCCGACGACACCACCCTGCGTACCGCCGTGGTCCCCGGCAGCGCCGCAGGCCGCCGTTTCGACGCGGTGCTGGCCGAACTCTTCCCCGAATACTCGCGTACCCGGCTCTCCGAGTGGATCAAGTCCGGGGACGCCCGTCTGGACGGCGAAATCGTGCGCGGGCGCGACCCGGTGCGCGGCGGCGAGACCGCCAGCCTGGGCGTGGTGCTGGACACCCAGACCCATGCGCTGCCCGAGGACATCCCGCTGGAGGTGCTGTACGAGGATGCCGACGTCCTGGTGCTCAACAAGCCCGCCGGGCTGGTGGTGCACCCGGGCGCGGGCAATCCCACCGGCACCCTGGTCAACGCGCTGCTGTTCCGCGACCCGTCGCTGTCCCTGGTGCCGCGCGCGGGCATCGTGCACCGCCTGGACAAGGACACCAGCGGGGTGATGGTGGTGGCGCGCACGCTGCCGGCGCATACCGCCCTGGTCGAACAGCTCTCCTCGCGCGAAGTGCATCGCCAGTACCTGGCCATCGTGGTCGGTTCCATGGTTTCTGGCGGCACCGTCAACGCGCCGATCGACCGCCACCCGCGCGACCGCATCCGCATGGCCGTGCGCGAGGAAGGCCGCGACGCCGTCACCCATTACCGCCTGCGCGAACGTTTCCGCGCCCACACCGCACTGGAGTGCCGCCTGGAAACCGGCCGCACCCATCAGATCCGCGTGCACATGGCGCATCTCAAGTACCCGATCATCGGCGATCCGCTGTACGGCGGTCCGCTGAAGCTGCCCAAGCATGCGACCGAAGAACTCATCGCCGCTTTGCGCGGGTTCAAGCGCCAGGCTTTGCATGCCGAAATCCTGGAGTTCAAGCACCCGATCAGCGGCGAACCGGTGCGCGTGTCCGCACCGGTGCCGGCCGACATGCTGAACCTGCTGGCAGCGCTGCGCGCCGACGGCGAGGCGCAGAAGCGGCGATGAACGCGGCGGTATGGGCGCAGTGGGCGGTGCCGGGAAAAGTGCGCGCCTTCACTACGCTGCGGCATGGCGCCGGCATCTCGTTGCCGCCGTTCGACCATTTCAACCTGGGCAATCGCACCGCTGCCGACGGGGACGATCCGGCGACGGTCGAGCGCAATCGTGTCGAGCTGGTCGAGCGCTTTGCGCTGCCTTGCGCGCCGCACTGGTTGCGGCAGGTGCATGGGATTGAAGTGCTGCGGTTTTTGGCCCCTCCCCCTGCGACGGCAGGGGGAGGTTGGGAGAGGGTGCTGTCAGCCCCACGTGCACCTGATGCAACCCCTCCCCATCCCTCCCCTGCCTTCGCAGGAGAGGGGGTGGAACCCATCGCCGACGCTTCCGTCACCTCCACCCCTGGCGTAGTCCTGGCCATCCTCACCGCCGATTGCCTCCCCGTCGTGTTCGCCAACGAAGACGGCAGCGAAATCGGCGCCGCACACGCGGGCTGGCGCGGCTTGGCCGCCGGTGTACTGGAGAACACGGTCGCCGCGATGCGATCGCCGCCGGACAGGATCGTGGCCTGGCTCGGGCCGGCCGCCGGGCCGCAGGCCTACGAGATCGGCGCAGAAGTGTTCGACGCATTCGTTTCGCAGGACGGAAACGCAGCTTCCGCCTTCGTGGCCACGCGTCCGGGCCACTGGCGCGTCGATCTGTACGCGCTCGCTCGCCAGCGCCTGGCCAAACTCGGCATTACCCGCGTGCACGGCGGCGATCTGTGCACCATCTCCGACCCGCAACGCTTCTTCTCCCATCGCCGCGATGCGAGAACCGGACGCATGGCCACGCTGGTGTGGATGCAGCCGTGAGCACGTTGTCATGAGCACGCCGCTGTTCCAGCGCGTGCTGGGCGCGGAATTCGAAACCTTGCCGTCTGCGGTCAAGGCGCTGCATACGGCAAGCGGCCATCGCCGCTACCACGGGCAGGTGGAAGTGGTGCGCGGCGGGAATCCGTTGGCGCGCCTGTTCGCCTGGGCCACGCGCTTGCCGCCCGCCGGACAGGGCGAAGTGGAAGTGGAGATAGACGCAAGCGGCGGGGAGGAAAGGTGGACGCGCCATATCGGCGGCCATGCGATGCCCTCGCGTTTGTGGGAACGGGATGGATTGTTGTGCGAACAACTGGGGCTGGTGCGTTTCGGATTCCGGCTGACGGTGGAGCAGGGCGCCATCGTCTGGCGGGTGGAGCGCGTCGCGGCGCTGGGCCTGCCGTTGCCTGCGCATTGGTTTGCGCAAGTGCTGGCGCGCGAATCCGAAGCCGACGGCCGTTATCTTTTCGACGTCGCTGCCGCAATTCCGATGATCGGCCTGCTGGTGCGTTACCGGGGTTGGCTGCGCGTAGAGCAGGCCGCAATGCCACGTAGGGCGACGTAGGGCGACGTAGGAGCGACGTAAGTCGCGACTGAAACGAATGCCATTGGAAATGAGAATCCGTGGAATTCCTTCGCGACTTACGTCGCTCCTACGTCACACAAGCGCATCTCGCGGGTCAGAACGTGTAGCGGATCCGCGAGTAGTAATACGCGCCGTTGCTGCCGATCGGCGAGAGCACGTCGTAGGGCAGGTTGCCGAAATAGGCGATGTCGTCGATGGAGCGGTCCGGGTATTCGTCGGTCAGGTTCTGTCCGCCCAGCGCTACGCTCCATTTCGGCGTGATGCGGTATTCCACTTCCGCATCCAGCTGCCATTCCGCACCATAGGTCTGACGCGGCTCGAAACCCCCGCCGAAGTTGAACACGCGCGTGGCGCTGCCATGGCGGCTGACGCGACCCAACAGGTTCCACTTGTCGCTGTTCCAGTTGGCCGACAACAACGCGCGGGTGCGCGGCGCGGCGTCGGTCAGCGTGTTGCTCTCCTCGATGCCGAACAGCACGTAATCCGGATCCAGCGCGGTCAGCTCGGCCGGGGTGGGGGTGATGCGCTTGATTTCGGTCTTGGCGTAGCTGTAGGTGCCGCTGAGCAGTAGATCGCCGCTGCCCAGTTTCTGGCGCCAGTTGGCTACCAACTCGGCGCCTTCGGTGCGCGTGTCGGCGGCATTGATGAAGAAATTCACGCTCTGCACGCCGGACACGCCGAACTCTTCTTCCACGAACTCGGTCAGCGCATCGCCGCTGATGCGTTCGGTCAGGGCCACGCGGTCGTCTATGTCGATGCGGAACACATCCAGCGACAGATCGAAGTGCTCGCCGATCTTGCTGGTGAAGCCCAGGCTGAAGTTCACCGACTTCTCCGGCTCCAGCGGCTTGGCGCCCAAGGCCTGCGCGATGGGATTGTTGACCGACAGCAGGCGGCCCTGCAGCAGCTGGCCGGACGCGTCGTAGCCGGTGGAAGTGGCTTCGTAGCCGATCTGGCTCAGCGACGGGGCGCGGAAGTTGTTGGACACCGAGCCGCGCAGGGCGAAGACGGGCGCGAATTCGTAGCGCGCCGCCAGCTTGCCGGTGAGTTCGCCGCCGAAGTCGTCGTAGTGCTCGTAGCGTGCGGCGATGTCGGTGGTGAATTTCTCGCCGAAGTTGCTGGACAGGCTGGCGTACGCGCTGGACACGTCGCGCGACAGGTGGGCGACGTCCTGCGGGGTCAGTCCGCCGCCGGCTTGCGAACCGGTCGGCCGGTCTGTGAATGGACCGGCCGCATAGGAAGCCGGGTCGCCGGCGCCGGTGTCGTATTCCTCGCGGCGCAATTCCACGCCGGCGGCGAAGGTATGGCGGTTGTCGCCGGCATCGAAGCCGCGGCTGACGTCGAAGTTGGCCAGCGCTTGCTTGAATTCATAGTCGCCAGTCTTGAATCTGGTCGGGCTGCCCGGTCCCAGCGACGCATTGAGCGAATTCTCCAGCCGATAGGTGAAGGAATTGCGGCCGTAGTTGAGGCTGGCGTCGTAGTCCCAATCGCCCCATTGGCCGCGCAGGCCGGCCACGCCGGCCAGATCCCGGTTCTCGCCGATGGAGATCGGCCGGTAGCCGTCCGGATACACCTCTTTCCAGTTCGCCACGCCATCGGGATAACGGAAATAGTTGGCGCCTCGGGTGTCGCTCTGATTGAAGGTGCCGAAGGCGTAGAGTTCCGCGTTTTCGCCGACCGGCAGCGCGCTGTTGAGCCAGGCATTGAGCGCCTTGGATTCTCCATCGCCCAGGTGGTAGTTGCGCTGGCCGGCCAGGGCCAGGTTGTCGGGAGTCTGTTCCTCGAAGAACGGAATCTGGTCGAAGCCGGCGCGGTTGGTGGCTTCGCGGTTCTTCAGTTCCAGGCCGACGCGGAAGAAACCGTCGTCGCCGATGCGGCTGCCGACCTGGGCGCTGGCGAAGCTGGTCTGGCCGTCGGTGACGGTTTCGTCGATCGGCTCCACATCGGTGTGGTGCGCGCCGAAACTCGCTTCGTACGATCCGCCTTCGGGCGCGTCGTTGAGGATGACGTTGATGACGCCGGCCACCGCATCGGAACCGTATTGCGCACCGGCGCCGTCGCGCAGCACTTCGATGCGCTTGATCGCGCTGACCGGGATGGCGTTGAAATCGACCGGCGTGGTGCCCTTGCCGATCTTGCTGTCGGTATTGACCAGCGCGCTGGTATGGCGGCGCTTGCCGTTGACCAGCACCAGGATCTGGTTGGGGCTCAAGCCGCGCAGTTGCGCGGCGCGGATATGGTCGGCACCGCCGGAGTTGGACTGGCGCGGGAAATTGAACGACGGCAGCAAGGCCTGCAGGGCGCTGCCGAGTTCGCCGTTCAACACGCCGGCTTTGCGGATGTCTTCGGCGGTCAGCACGTCGATCGGCGAGGTGGACTCCAGCACGGTGCGGTCGGTGGCGCGGGTGCCGGTGACGATGACGGTATCGAGATTGGTGGCTTCTGCGGTTTCGATGGCGTCTTGCGCGAAGGCGGGGCTGGCGAGCGCCAGCGCGATGGCGACGCCGAGCGGCGTCACGAGGTGACGGGACATGGGAACTCCTGGGTGGGGGGTTAACGGCAAACGAAAAGGTCGTGACGCGACTCGCCGCAAAGGCGAGGGACTTTCGCCTCAACAACGACCGCGCATGCGATCGGCCATGTCGCCAGGGCGGCCGCCGGGCGTTCTCATGGGAATGCGTGCAGGCAGTGTGTTCATCGCAGTCCGACTCTTGGAATCATCGCGTGGGAGCGACTGTAGGAGGCATTAATCCCACACGCCGGAAGGGAATGTCAACATCCATCCGGATAAAGCGATACAGTATTCCGTCAGCGGCAACAATGGTGGGCGCGAATGCGGCCTATGCTGGCGGCTCTTTTTTTGACCACGGGAGTGAGGGCATGGTTGTTCGCGGCATCGCATTGGCACTGCTGCTGGGTTTGGGCGCGTGCGCGACGCTGCCGCAAGCGCCGTCGTCCTCCACGCAGGTCAATGCGACGATGCAGGGCGACGCGGCGCGGCCGGCGCAGGCGCGGGGCTGGGTGCGCAGCGAGCTTTATTTCGGCGTGGGGGAGGAAAGCGGCCCGGCCGACCGGCCGCAGGCCGAGCCGATCAGCGAGGCGCAGTGGCGCGCGTTCCTGGACAAGGAGGTGACATCCCGTTTTCCCGACGGTCTGACCGTGTTCGATGCGTACGGCCAGTGGCTGTTCCGCGGCGCCAAGGAGCCGAACCGGTTAAGTACTAAAGTGCTGGTGATTCTGCATGAGGACACCCCACAGCGGACTGCGGATATCGAGGCGATCCGGCTGGCGTGGAAGCAGGCGACCAAGCATCAGTCGGTGTTGTGGTCGAAGCAGGCGGCGGAAGTTTCTTTTTGAAGGCACATGGCTGATTGAAGACACATAGCTGAAGGTTTGCTAGGTGCCGATCGAAGAACCCTTCCCTCGCTTGCGGGGGAAGGTGCCGAAGGCGGATGGGGGCGCTCTTGGCGGAGTCTCATCCCATCAAAGCAAAAGCATTTCGCGCTACGCGCGAGTCACTTTTCTTTGAACGGCAAAGAAAAGTAACCAAAAGAAAGCCGCCCTAACGTCGCGCCCGACGATGAAGCCGTCGGGTCCGCAAGTGGCGCAGGAATTTCCGTAAGGCGCATCCTGCGCCTCCGGAAACGGCGCACATCCCTGTGCGCCGCCCCTTCGGGGTTTACCTGCGCCACTTGCCGCGACTCACGGGGCATTGGTAGTGCAAGATCAAGATCAAGATCAACGACAAAATCCAACCTGCGAGCCAAGAATGCCCTCAACTCCCGCACCCTCCCGCCGCTGGTTCGTAGCAGGCGACCTCAACGGCTTCTTCGGCCTGGTGGTCGACAACCTGTCGATCCTGGGCTTCATCGCCATGGCCTTGATCGGGATCTTCGGATTCCCAGCCGAGGTGGTGTACCAGCGCATGTTTCCGGGTACCGCGCTGGGCGTGCTGGTCGGCAACCTGATCTACACGTGGATGGCGCGAAGGCTGGCGGCCCAGACCGGTCGCGACGACGTCACCGCGATGCCGCTGGGTCTGGACGCACCGACCAGCATCGGCATGGCGCTGCTGGTGCTGGGGCCGGCGTTCCTGGCCTTCAAGCAACAGGGATTGGAGCCGCAGGCCGCGGCCATCGCCACCTGGCAGCTGGGCATGGCGTCGTTGATCGTGATGGGCGTGCTGAAGCTGGTGCTCTCGTTCTTCGGCGATGCGGTGACGCGGATCGTGCCGCGCGCCGGCCTACTGGGCTCCATCGGCGGCGCGGCGCTGACGCTGCTGGGCTTCCTGCCATTGATCGAAACCCTGCGCTCGCCCATCGTCGGCTTTGTCACCTTCGGCCTGCTGCTGTACGTACTGGTGGCCAAGGGCCGCTTGCCGGTGAAGATTCCCGGCGTGCTGCTGGCCTTCATCGTCGGCACATCGCTTTACTACGGGTTGGGACTGGCCGGCCTGGGCACGCCCGGGTTCGCCTTGCCCGAAGCGGTGCCGCTCAGCTTCACTTTGCCGCTGCCCACGCTCGGTTTCATCGACGGACTTCCGGCTACCGTTCCCTACCTGCCCTTGCTGTTGCCGTTCGGTCTGCTGATGGTGGTGGGCGGCATCAACGTCAGCGAAAGCGCGCGCGCGGCCGGCGACGACTACCGCACCCGCGACGTGCTGCTGGCCGAAGCGGTGTCCACTTTGGTCGCAGGCTTCTGCGGCGGCGTGGCCCAGACCACGCCCTACATCGGTCAGCCCGCCTACAAGCACATGGGCGCGCGCAGCGGCTATACGCTGCTGACCGGTATCTTCATCGGCCTGGGCGGGATCCTGGGTTACGTATCGGGGCTGGTGCAGTGGCTGCCGCTGGCGGTGCTGGCGCCGATCATCGTCTACGTGGGCCTGGACATCACCGTGCAGGCGTTCAACGAAACCCCGCGCAAGCACGCCATCGCGGTGGCGCTGGGTTTCCTGCCTTCGATCGCGTATCTGCTCAACATCAAGTTCGGCAACCCGGCGTGGATTCCACCGGAGAAATTCGCCGCGCTCTACAGCGGCACGGACGGGCATGGCCTGCCGGATCTGGCCACCATCGTGACCCTGGGCAACGGTTTCATCATCACGGCGATGATCTGGACCACCGCGCTGGTGGCCATGATCGACCGGCGCCACCTGCATGCGGTGCTGGCGCTGTTGTTCGGCGCGGCGCTGACGCTGTTCGGCTTCATCCATTCGGTGGATCCGCGTGGCGGCATCTATCTGCCGTGGGACCTGGTTGGCTTGCCGAAGGTCATCATGTGGCAGTTCTTCGGTGCGTACGTGGCGCTGGCGGTGTTGCTGGGGCTGCTGTCGCTGCAAAAGGAAGAAACGTAGGGCGGGCACTGCCCGCCTTCGCGGTTGCTTTGCCCCCTTTGAAAAAGGGGGCTACGGGGGATTCGCTTTTGACTTTGCTCCTGTTCTTGCTTCCTGCATTTCGCGAAAAGCAAATCCCCCTCGGTCCCCCTTTTTCAAAGCGGGAGGTCGATTTCCAGCATCTTGGGGCCTTCTGCCGCCCCAACGGGCGTCTCGCCCTGCCTTGAAACACGGCCGTTCAACCGCATCTGGATAACATCGCCGGCACGCCGGCCACCCTTTCCAGAGGTAATCCCGATGCGCATGGACAAGCTCACTTCGCGCTTCCAGCAGGCGCTGGCCGACGCGCAATCGCTGGCTGTTGGCCGCGACCACAACATGATCGAACCGGTGCATGTGCTGACCGCGCTCCTGGACCAGTCCGACGGCAGTACCCGTCCGCTGCTGGCCCAGGCCGGCGTCAACGTGCCGGTGCTGCGCGAGCGCCTGACCGAAGCGCTGGACAAGCTGCCCAAGGTCTCCGGCCAGGCCGGCAACCTGTCCATCGGCAACGATCTCAACCGCCTGCTCAACGTCACCGACAAACTGGCCCAGCAGCATGGCGACCAGTTCATCGCCAGCGAGTGGTTCGTGCTGGCCGCGCTGGAAGACAAGGGCACGCTGGGCATGGCTTTGCGCGCAGCGGGCGCGGACAAGGCCAAGCTGGAGGCGGCGATAGAAAAAGTACGGGGCGGCGAGAGCGTGCAGTCCGAAAACGCCGAGGAACAGCGCCAGGCGCTGGAGAAATACACCATCGACCTGACCGCACGCGCCGAGTCCGGCAAGCTCGACCCGGTCATCGGCCGCGACGAAGAGATCCGCCGCACCATCCAGGTCCTGCAGCGCCGCACCAAGAACAACCCGGTGCTGATCGGCGAACCCGGCGTAGGCAAGACCGCGATCGTGGAGGGCCTGGCCCAGCGCATCGTCAACGGCGAAGTGCCCGAAGGCTTGAAGAACCGCCGCGTGCTCTCGCTGGACATGGGCGCGCTGATCGCCGGCGCCAAGTTCCGCGGCGAGTTCGAAGAGCGACTCAAAGCGGTGCTCAACGATCTGTCCAAGACCGAGGGGCAGGTGATCCTGTTCATCGACGAACTGCACACTATGGTCGGCGCGGGCAAGGCCGAAGGCTCCATGGACGCCGGCAACATGCTCAAGCCGGCGCTGGCGCGTGGCGAGCTGCATTGCATCGGCGCCACCACCCTGGACGAATACCGCAAATACGTGGAGAAGGACGCCGCGCTGGAGCGCCGCTTCCAGAAAGTCTTCGTGGGCGAACCCACGGTGGAAGACACCATCGCCATCCTGCGCGGGCTGAAGGAACGCTACGCGGTGCATCACGGCGTGGAGATCACCGACCCGGCCATCGTCGCCGCCGCCACGCTTTCGCACCGCTATATCGCCGACCGACAGCTGCCCGACAAGGCCATCGACCTGATGGACGAAGCCGCCTCGCGCATCCGCATGGAGATCGACTCCAAGCCGGAGGAGCTGGACCGCAAGGAACGCCGCCTGATCCAGCTGAAGATCCAGCGCGAGATGCTGAAGAAGGAAAAGGACGACGAATCGAAGAAGCGCCTGGCCGACCTGGAAGCCGATATCGAATCGCTGGAACGCGAATTCTCCGACCTAAACGAAGTGTGGAAATCGGAGAAAGCCGCGCTGCAGGGCGCGACCAAGGTCAAGGAGCAGATCGAACAGGCCAAGCTGGACCTGGAAGCCGCGCAGCGCCACCAGGACTACGCGCGCATGAGCGAGATCCAGTACGGACTGCTGCCGGAGCTGGAGAAACAGCTCAAGGCAGCGCAGGAAGTGGAACAGAAGGATTTCAAGCTGGTGCAGGACCGGGTGACCGCCGAAGAGATCGCCGAAGTGGTGTCGCGCTGGACCGGCATTCCGGTCAGCAAGATGCTGGAGGGCGAGCGCGAGAAGCTGCTGAAGATGGAGTCGCAGCTGCATACGCGCGTGGTCGGGCAGGAGGAAGCGATCAAGGTCGTATCCGATGCGATGCGCCGTTCGCGCGCCGGCCTGTCCGATCCCAACCGTCCCACCGGCTCGTTCCTGTTCCTGGGCCCGACCGGCGTGGGCAAGACCGAGCTGTGCAAGGCGCTGGCCGAATTCCTGTTCGACAGCAGCGACGCCATGATCCGCATCGACATGAGCGAGTTCATGGAGAAGCACAGCGTCGCACGTTTGATCGGCGCGCCTCCGGGCTATGTCGGCTACGAAGAAGGCGGTTATCTGACCGAAGCCGTGCGCCGCCGCCCGTATTCGCTGATCCTGCTGGACGAAGTGGAGAAGGCGCACAGCGATGTGTTCAACATCCTGCTGCAGGTATTGGACGACGGCCGCCTGACCGACGGACAGGGCCGCACGGTGGATTTCCGCAATACCGTCATCGTGATGACCTCCAACCTCGGTTCGCAGATGATCCAGGAGATGTCCGGCGACGACTCCGCCGAGGCGTACACGCAGATGAAGGCCGCGGTGATGGGCGTGGTGCAGGCGCACTTCCGCCCGGAGTTCATCAACCGGCTGGACGACATCGTGGTTTTCCATCCGCTGGACAAGGCGCAGATACGGGAGATCGCCCGAATCCAGTTGAAAGGCCTGGAGAAGCGCCTGGGCGAACGCGGGCTGCGGATCGAACTGGAAGACAGCGCCTTGCAGTTGCTGGGCAATGTGGGCTTCGACCCGGTGTACGGGGCGCGTCCGCTCAAGCGCGCCATCCAGCAGCAGCTGGAGAATCCGCTGGCGCAGAAGATCCTGGCGGGCGAGTTCGCCGGCGGCGACACCATCCGGGTAGGGGCCAGCGGCGGTGGCCTGGTTTTTACGCGCGGTTAATCCACGGGCGTTAGCATCGCGTCGCGATCTGTAGTTGCATTACAGGCACATGGCCGCGGTTTCGCGGCCATCCCCGTTCAAATGCTTTCTCATGGAGAAACACGATGCACAAGACTCTTTTCGGCGGCGCGCTGGCGCTCGGCCTTGCGCTGACGGCACTGCCCGCAGCGGCGCAGAACATGACCTGCAAGCTGACCTTCAGTTCTTCCAGCTGGTCGATCTTCTACAAGACCACTTCCGGCACCGGTGTAGTGACCTGCAGCAACGGCCAGAGCCTGCCGGTCAAGATCACGGCCAAGGGCGGCGGGCTTACCGTGGGCAAGTCCAAGATCACCAACGGCTTCGGGGAATTCGCCGAGGTCAGGAACATCCGCGACGTGCTGGGCAGCTACGCGGCGGCCGAAGCCCATGCCGGCACCGTGAGGTCGGCCAACGCGCAAGCCATGACCAACGGCAAGGTGTCGCTGGCGCTGGCCGGCAAGGGCGAAGGCTGGGACTTGGGCGTTGCCTTCAGCAAGTTCACCCTGAAGGCGCGCTGACGCTCCTCCCGTCGCCGGCCACGGCGACGCAAGCAGGATTCAAGGCCCCGCATGAGCGGGGCCTTTTTTGGCCTGTCATATGAAGACCGTGAGTCCGTGCCAGGATGATTACGACTGCCGGGGGCCTGCCGCCTGCCCATTGGAGCTACCCGTATTCACCTCTGTCGCAACTGACATGGGCGCGGCCTCTCCGGGGCGGGCGGGTGCGGTGGAATTGTGAGAAATGTACCGATATCCTCGGCGGCTCAGGGCTACTTTCACCTTTCCACCCGAGGGGAACCACCATGCACATTCCAAAGCTTGCCGTACTAGCGGTTCTTGGTTTGATTGTTTACGCGCCTGCGTCGACGGCGCAGGCCCAGTCCACGGTCGAATGCCAATCGCGCGATTACCAATACGACGAATGCTGGGCAGGACCTCTGCGCGCGCCGCAGCTCGTCCACCAGATTTCCAACAGCGCCTGCATCATCAACCGCAGCTGGGGTTATAACCGCCGCAGCGGATACATCTGGGTAGCCAATGGCTGCGCGGGCGTTTTCGCCGATGTGGGCGGTTATCACCACGGACGCGGCGACACCTACGACCCGGGCGCGCGCCACTACGACGAACATGGACATGACAGCGGCGCCGTGGTCGCCGGCGCGGTGCTCGGCGCGATCCTGGCCGGGGCGGCCAGCGATTCGCACAAGGACCACCGCCACACCACCAGCAATGTTCGCTACGACAGCTCCAGCAACTACAGCGGTTGCCACGGTGTCGGCTGCATGGTCGACAACCCGGACCGGGACACCAGCCAGGACATCGACCCGCGGCCGTCGTTCGACAGGGACGGCAATCCGAATTTCGACACCAAAGGAAATTGGCAGGGCTGCCATGGCGCAGGCTGCCTGGTCGATAATCCCGACAACAACTGACTGGGAGGACGGATCCGTGCGATGAAAAGCCCGGCGATGCCGGGCTTTTTTTGTCGGACGGAGGACGTAAGGTTGGATGCGTCTTGTCAGCTGCTTTTGCGCAGCGCGCGGTATGGCGGAGTGGACATGATCATCTCCGCCAGCGAGTAGGCCAGTTCGCGTTCGGCCATGATCGCCCCGTCTGCGCCGTGTTCCAGCAGATGCTTCACTTCCGCATCGCTGTGCGCGCGCGCCAGCACCGTCAGCGACGGGTTGATCGCGCGCAGCTTGGCGATGGCTTCGCCCGCTTCCAGCGGTTGCGGGATGGCCAGCACGGCGATCTTCGCTTTTTCCGGCTGCGCTTCGGCCAGCACACGGTCGGAGGCGGCGCTGCCGCGGATGCCCGGTATGCCGTTGGCGTGCGCGCGTTCGATGTTGTGGCCGTTGTCGTCTATCACCACCAGCGGCACGCCGCGTTCGCGCAGCACCTGCGCCAGGATGCTGCCGACGCGCCCGTAGCCGATCACGATGGCGTGGTCTTCGGCGACCAGCGGCGGGCCCGGCGGCGGTTCGGCTTCCTCCGGCGCGGGGGCTTCCTTCTCGTTGCGCGCCTTCCACTTGTCCAGCGCGACGAACAGGAAGGGATTGGCCACGATGGACAGCAGCGCCCCGGCCAGCACCATGTCGTGCGCTTCCTGCGGCAGGATCTTCAGCTGCAAGCCCAGGCCGGCGAGGATGAAGGAGAACTCGCCGATCTGCGCCAGGCTGGCGGAAATCGTCAACGCGGTGCCGGTGGGATGGCCGAACGCGCGCACGATCACGAACGCGGCCAGCGACTTGCCGACCACGATGATCAGGAACGTGGCCAGCACCTGCAACGGATAGTTCACCACGATGGTCGGGTCGAACAGCATGCCGACCGAAACGAAGAACAGCACCGCGAAGGCGTCGCGCAGCGGCAGCGAATCGTTGGCGGCCTTGTGGCTGAGTTCGGATTCGTTCAACAGCATGCCGGCGAAGAACGCGCCCAGCGCGAAAGAGACGCCGAACAATTTCGCCGAACCGAACGCCACGCCCAGCGCGATGGCCAGCACCGCCAGCGTGAACAATTCGCGCGAACCGGTGGCGGCGATCTTCTCCAGCGTCCACGGGATCACGCGCTTGCCCACCACCAGCATCACCGCCACGAATGCGGTGACCTGCAGCAGGGTGATGCCCAGCGCCTTGGCGATGGCCCACACGGGGCCGCTTTGCTCCTGCGCCGCCTCGACGGCATCGCCGCCCAGCGCACCGGCCAGCGCGGGCAGCAACACCAGCGCAAGCACCATCACCAGGTCTTCCACGATCAGCCAGCCGACGGCGATCTTGCCACGGCCGGTATCCAGCAGCCGGCGGTCTTCCATCGCGCGCAGCAGCACCACGGTACTGGCCACCGAAAGCGCCAGGCCGAACACGAAGCCCTGCAGATGCGGCCACCCCATGTACCAGGCCAGCGCCCAGCCCAGCAGCGTCGCCGCCGCGATCTGCACGATGGCGCCGGGAATGGCGATGGACTTGACCCGCATCAGGTCGGCCAGCGAAAAGTGCAGACCTACGCCGAACATCAGCAGCATCACGCCGAGTTCCGACAATTGCGTGGCCAGCCCCTGGTCGGCGATGAATCCGGGCGTGAACGGCCCCACCACCATCCCCGCCAGCAGGTAACCGACCAGCGGCGACAGCTTGAAGCGGTTGGCCAGTGCGCCCAGTACGAACGCGACCGCCAGGCCGACCGCAATGAGGTCGATCAGGTCGGTGTCATGGGGCATTCGCTATCCAGCATCGTCCGAGTGGAAACAAGTGTCGCCGATGCCTGGATCCGGGGCAAACCGGAACTGACCGGTACGTTCATTCGGACGCAGTCGCCGTCAAATGAAAAGCCCCGGCATGCCGGGGCTTTTCTTGCTTGACTCAACGCTTCACCGTCACCACTTGTAGCCGACGCGCGCGTAGATGTAGCCGCCGTTGAAGCCGAACGGACTCTGCGTGGGCCACGGCAGCTGCCCGGAGGTGGAATTGGCGAAGATCACCTCGTCCGGATACTCGTTCAACACGTTGTCGCCGCCGACAGTGAACTCCCATTTGTCCAGCTTGTAGGCGAGCGACAGGTCGAGCAGCCATTTCGCGCCAAAGGTCTGGTCAAGTGTGGGATTGGCGTTGCGGATGGTGAACTCGCCGTACCGCGTCGCAGTGGCGCCGATGCTGAAGCCGCCCTTGGTCCAGACGCTGTTGAGGAAGAACTTGTCGCGCGGCGCGCCCACTTCGAAGCGTCCCAGCTCTACCCGGCCGAAGCGTACCGCTGCCGGATCGATCAATTCCAGCGCCGCCGGGTTGGGGGCTACGCGGTCGATCTCGGTCTTGTTGTAATTGTAGCCGGTGGTGAAGTCGAGCTTGCTTGACGCCAAGTTCCACGTGTACGTGCCGACGATGTCGATGCCGGTGGTGGTGGTATCCAGCGCGTTGGTGAAGTAGCGGCCTCCCGCCACGTCGGGGAAGCCGTGCGTGTTGAGGTAGGTGCGCACCGCCGTGCTGGTGAGGTTTTCCGACAGCGTGATGCGGTCCTTGACCTTGATCTGGTAGGCGTCGATGGTCACGTACAGGCCTTCGACCGGCGTCAGCACCAGGCCCAGGCTGAAGTTGTCCGATTCCTCGGCCTTCAGCGGTTCGGCGCCCAGCGCGATGCCGGCTGGATTGGTCACGCGGAAAGTCACCAGGTCGAAAGGAATGCCGCCGATGAAGTTGGTCGAAGTGGTCTGGTAGTACTGCTGCTGCAGCGATGGCGCGTGGAAGCCGGTCGAGGCGGTGGCGCGCAGGGCGATGGCGTCGTTGAACGCGTAGCGGCCGGTTAGTTTGCCGGTGGCAGTGTCGCCGAAGTCGCTGTAATCCTCGTAGCGTACCGCGATGCCGGCCGACAGCTTCTCGGTGAGATCGCCTTCCAGGCCGACGTAGTACGAAAGGTTGTTGCGGTCGAAGGTGCCGCTGTCGCTGGGACGGAAGCCCGGGAACACCTGCGAGCCGGAAGGCGCCGGCGCACCGGCGATCAATTCGCCGCCGTTGATGTATGAGCCAGGCTCGCCCGGTCCTATGGTGTATTCCTCGCCGCGCCACTCGGCGCCGTAGGACAGTGTGAGCGGATAGGCCAGTCCCCAGTCCAGCTGCTTGTTGAAGTCGAAGTTCAATACGTGCTGCTTGAATTCCAGCGAGCCGGCGTAGAACTCGGTCGGCGAGGTCGGGCCGATGCTGCGGTTGAGCGTGTTCTGGATGTCGAATTCGAGCTTGTTGGAGCCGTAGGTGTAGCTGATGTCGATGTTGGTGCCGCCGGCGGTGTAGGTCTTCAGGCCGCCAGAGAAGCTGACATCGGTGGAGGTATTGAAGATCTGCGGCAAGAAGCCATCGGGATAGATCGACGGGATGTTGCGCGAATCGCCGGCCGGCCGGAAGAAGCCGTTGGAAAGCGATTCGCGCTTGGTGTACAGGCCGTACGAATAGAAGGTGAGGTAGTCGGCGACGGCGATTTCACCGTTGTAGAGGAAGGAGCCGTTGTCCACTTCCGGATCGCCCAGACGCTGCACGACCTTGCCGGCCGGCGCGCTGGTGGGGGTGACCACGCCCAGGTACGGCGCGGCGCGGTCGGTCTGGTCCTGGTGGCCGCCCTGGACGGCGAAGTGCACCTTGCCCGCTTCGCCCAGCTTGAAACCGGCGTCGCCCTGCACCTGGTACTGCTCGCCGTCACCGGCGCTGTAGAGGCCGTAGGTCGCGCTGGCGCTGCCGCCGCTGTCCGAACCCTTCAGCACGATGTTGATGACGCCGGCGATGGCGTCGGAACCGTACTGCGCCGAAGCGCCGTCGCGCAGCACTTCCACCCGTTCGATCGCGGAGATCGGAATGGTGTTGAGGTCGACCGGCGAGGAGCTGCGGCCTTGGCTGCCGTTGACGTTGACCAGCGAGCCGGGGTGGTAGCGCTTGCCGTTGACCAGGACCAGGGTGTGGTCGGGTGACAGGCCGCGCAGCTGCGCCGGGCGCATCGCGTCGGTGCCGTCGTTGATGGCAGGGCGTGGGAAGTTGAGCGACGGGATCGCGCGGGAAAGCGCGGTTGCCAGCTCCACGGTGCCAGTGGACTGCAGTACTTCGGGGGTAATGATGTCGATCGGTGCGGTCGATTCGGCCACGGTGCGGTCGGAGACGCGGGTACCCGTGACGATCAGGGTGTCCAGGGTCTTGGCCTCTTCGGGAGTTTCCTGGGCCAGGGCGGGAGAGGTGAGCAGCGCGAGGAAGATCGCGGCGGCGAGCGGGGCGGGCTTGCGGTTCATGGCTACTCCAAAAAGATTTTCAGGGTTCAAGAGACTTCAGGGTGGATTCGGTTCTTGTCGCTGGACCCGCCGTGCAGGAGCTGTTGCGGCGCATCAAAGTCTGGATTACAGGCATATGACATCCATGTCAATGATTTATTAACAAACGTGTGACGGGCTGTAATAGTTAAACTATGCGGCGCAATTCCGTTAATAACCCTGGCTCATCCCGTGATTTCCTTACGTAATTTCGCCCTGCGCAGGGGCGAACGCCTGCTCCTGTCCGACGTCGACCTGACCATGCACGCCGGCTACCGGGTGGGCGTGGTCGGCCGCAACGGCACCGGCAAGTCCAGCCTGTTCGCCGCCATCCGCAACGAGATCGAGGCCGACAAGGGCGATATCGACCTGCCGGGCAAGGTGCGCATCGCCAGCGTGGCCCAGGAAACCCCGTCGCTGCCGGATCCGGCCATCGAGTTCGTGCTGTCCGGCGATGTCGATGTCGCCGCCGCTTTGCGCGCCGAAGCCGCCGCGCTGGCTGCCGAGGACTGGGAAGCGGTGGCCATGGCCCACCACCGGCTGGAAGAGGTCAATGGTTACGATGCTTCCGCGCGCGCCGGCAAGTTGCTGCACGGTCTGGGCTTCCCGGGCGATACCCACCAGCGCGCGGTGTCTTCCTTCTCCGGCGGCTGGCGTGTGCGCTTGAATCTGGCGCGCGCGCTGATGACGCCAAGCGACTTGCTGTTGCTGGACGAACCGACCAACCACCTGGACCTGGACGCGGTGCTGTGGCTGGAGCAATGGCTGCTGAAATATCCCGGCACGCTGCTGTTGATCTCGCACGACCGCGAGTTCCTGGACAACGTCACCACCCATACCCTGCATCTGCATGGCGGCAAGGCCAAGCTGTACACCGGCGATTACACCGCCTTCGAACGCCAGCGTTCGGAGCAGTTGCGCCTGCAGCAGATCACCCACGAGAAGGCGCAGGCCGAGCGCGCGCACCTGCAGAGTTTCATCGACCGTTTCAGCGCCAGCGCGGCCAAGGCCAAGCAGGCGCAATCGCGGGTCAAACGCCTGGCCAAGATGGCCGGCACCGAGGCGGTGCGCGCCGAGCGCGAGCTGGTGATCGAATTCGCCCAGCCGCAGCGCCTGCCGTTCTCGCTGATCCGGCTCAACCACGTCGATGCCGGTTACGGCGACACGGTCATCCTCAAAGATGTCGCCTTCGGCCTGGAAGCCGGCGACCGCATCGGCCTGCTCGGCGTCAACGGCGCGGGCAAGTCGACCCTGGTGAAGACGCTGGTCGGCGACCTGGAACCGATCCATGGCGACCGCAGCTGCCACCCCGACGTGCGCATCGGCTACTTCGCCCAGCACACGGTGGAATCGCTGAAGCCCGCGCAATCGCCCATCGACCATTTGCGCGACCTGTCGCCGGATGCGCCGACGCAGTCGTTCCGCGACTTCCTGGGCAAATGGAATTTCCCCGGCGACCGCGCCTTCGAAAGCGTCGATGGTTTCTCCGGCGGCGAACGCGCGCGCCTGGCCCTGGCGCTGATCGCCTGGCGCCAGCCCAACGTGTTGCTGCTGGACGAACCCACCAACCACCTGGACCTGGAGATGCGCGAGGCGCTGGCCGAAGCGCTGAGCCTGTTCGAAGGCGCCATCGTCATGGTCTCGCACGATCGCCACCTGATCGGCCTGGTCTGCGAAACCTACTGGCGCGTGGCCGACGGCGTGGTCGAGCCGTTCGCCGGCGATCTGGACGAATACGCCGCCTGGCTGCGCAGCCGCGCCACCGCCCAGGGCAACAAGCCGCCCAAGATTCCCGAAACACCGCTGCCGTCAGTGCCTGCGGCCAAGCCGGCGGCCCCGGCGAAAAAGGTCAATCCGCACAAACTGGCCCAGGCCGAGGCGCGGGTGGCCGAACTGGAAGGCAAGCTGGCCGCGCTGGAAACCGAGCTGGCCGATCCTGCGGTTTATGCGCAGGGTGGCGCCCGGGTCGCCGAGATCGGCCGTCAGCAAACCCAGCTGCGCGACGCGCTGGCCACCGCCGAGGCCGAGTGGTCGGCGCTTTACGACTAGACTCACCCCCTTGCTTCGCCGGCCGCCTGCCCCCAGAAACAAGCCACCGCACTCAACCGACGTCATCCATGCCTATCTATGCTTTCCAGTGCGCCGAATGCGGCCACAGTTTCGACCGCCTGCAGAAGATGTCCGATCCGGACCCGGAAACCTGCCCGTCCTGCGGCGCGCACCAGGTCAAGCGCCAGCTGACCGCGCCCGCGTTCCGTTTGTCCGGCAGCGGCTGGTACGAGACCGACTTCAAGAAGGACGGCGACAAGAAGCGCAACCTCACCGAAGGCAGCGAAGGCATCGGCAAGTCGGAGAGCAAGCCTTCGGGCGATGCCAAGCCGGCCGCTACCGAAACCGCCGCCGCGCCGAAGAGCGAGAGCAAGACCGAAGCCAAGCCGGCGGCGCCTGCTGCTGCGCCTTCGTCGTCGCCTTCTTCTTCGGCCTGAAGCAGTCTTTTTCAGAGCTCGCATTATTCAGAGCTCACGTCATTCAGAGCACGCAATAACCCGAAAGCCGTCATTCCCGCGAAGGCGGGAATCCAAGGACACTGCTTTGCTCTAGCGTGGTGTTGTCCGGTCCCTACGGCAGAGCAAAGTCCCTGGATTCCCGCCTTCGCGGGAATGACGATTCATTTTTTGGCTTGATGGAAGGTTTGCCTAACCGTTAGGGTGCAGGCATGACCAAGTCCCTACTACTCGCGACGACCCTGCTGTTCACTGCCTGCGCAACGCCGGATGCAGCGGCTCCTGCTGCGTCCGACAAGGCGGTGACTTCGGCGGACAAGTTCTACCAAAGCATCGCCGCGCTCTGTGGCCGCTCGTTCGCCGGCAAGATAGTCGCCAATACGCCTGCATCGGCCGCGCCCGATCCTTTCGAAGGTAAGGCATTAGTGATGCACGTGCGCGATTGCAACGAGAACGAGCTGCGTATTCCCTTCCACGTGGGCGACGATCATTCCCGCACTTGGGTCATCACCCGGCGAACGGATGGCCTGCGTCTGAAGCACGACCATCGCCATGCCGACGGCAGCCCCGATGCGACCACGATGTACGGCGGCGACACGCGCACTGCCGGCAGCGGACGGCGCCAGGAGTTTCCGGTGGATGCAGAGTCGGTCGCCATGTTCCGGGCGCAGGGCATGCAGGCGTCGCTGACCAATACCTGGGCGATGGAAATCCAGCCGGAACAGGCGGGTGTCTCAGAATTCGTCTACGAACTCAGCCGTCCCGGCGGCCGTTTGTTCCGGGTGAGTTTCGACCTGACCCAAACGGTGCCGAACCCACCGGCGCCTTGGGGCGCGTCGCCCTGACAAGAAAACGCCGCCTCGAAGGCGGCGTTTCTTCACAGCTTCCAGCGGGTGCGATCAGCGAGCGCCGAAGCGTCCGCGGCAGCCGCGGTCCACCCAGATCTGATCCCCCATGTAGCCCCAGGTGGAGCCTTCGCGGCAGCTGTTGTTGGACAGCTGTTCGATCAGCACCGGGCGGCCGTAGCGGCTGTTCCAGGCACAGGTGCGGCGGCGGTTGTCTTCGCTGCTGCAGGTGACGTTGTAGCCGCTGCCACCGCCCGGATTCCAGTTGCCGCCGCCGGCGCTGAATTCGGCGCGGCAGCCGCGGTTGACCCAGATCATGCCGTTGCGTTGGCCCCAGGTGTCGCCTTCGGTGCAGCGCGCGTCGGACAGTTTGCGGGTCAGCACCGCATTGCCGCGGAAACCGGTGGGGCATTCGCGGTAGCGGCCATCGACGCTTTCGCAACGGATGGTCCCGCCGCCGCCGCCCAAAGAGCCCTGCACGAAGCGGCCGCGGCAGCCGCGGTCGACCCAGACCACGCCATTGCCGCTGCCCCAGTTCTGGCCTTCGACGCAGCGGGTGCTGGACAGGTTCTGGCTGAGCGCGGCGCGGCCGCGGAAGCCGGTATTGCAGATGCTGCGGCGGTTGTCCCTGCTTTCGCACAGGACCGAGCCGCCGGGCGAGGGTCCGGGGTTCCAACCGCCGCCACCGCCCAGCGAAGTGGCGATGTCCTGCTTGATCCGGCTGAAGGTCCAGTTGGAACGGTTGACCTGGTCCAGATAGAAACGCAGCTGGTCGTCGGGAATGCGGCGGCCGCGGGACTGTTCCGAGTACTCCAGGCTGATGACCCTTTCCTGATCCTGGCGCGACAGGGTGCGCAGGTTCTCCGGTGCGTAGGCCTTGGTCTGGATCTGCGCCTGGGCCGGGGAGGGGACTGCGATGAATAGAGCGAGCACTACGAGCATGGCTGACAGCGTGCGCAACATGGCAGTCTCCAGAGGGGCCAAGGATGGTGCGCGGGAATATACACCCGGCTTATTCAGGCCCGATGATGGCGCGGATTTGCCCGGGCAGGGCCACGGCCTCAAAATAGCGGGCTTTCCGGCCCTGATTGCCGGAACCGTCTTCCGGAGCCCCCATGCGTACCCATTTCTGCGGCCTCATCGACGAGGCCCTGACCGGCCAGTCCGTCACCCTGTGCGGCTGGACCGACGTCGCCCGCAACCTCGGCGGGGTCTGCTTCATCGACCTGCGCGACCACCACGGCATCGTGCAGGTGCTGGTGGAACCAGAGCAGGTCGATGTTTTCAAGGTCGCCGCCAGCCTGGGCTACGAAGACGTGCTGCAGGTCGAAGGGGTGGTGCGTGCGCGCCAGAGCGTCAACGACAAGCTCAAGAGCGGCAAGGTGGAAGTGGTGGCTACCCGGATCACCGTTCTCAACAAGGCGCAGCCGCTGCCGTTCCACGCGCATGAGAACGCCGGCGAGGAAACCCGCCTGAAGTACCGCTACCTGGACCTGCGCCGTCCCGAGATGCAGCGGATGATGCGCACCCGCACCAAGCTGGTGGCCGCATTGCGCCAGTGGCTGGACGCGCGCGACTTCCAGGACATCGAAACCCCCATCCTGACCAAGGCCACGCCCGAGGGCGCGCGCGACTTCCTGGTGCCCGCGCGCATGCATCCGGGCGAGTTCTACGCGCTGCCGCAGTCGCCGCAGCTGTTCAAGCAGATCCTGATGGTGGCCGGCTTCGACCGCTACTACCAGATCGCGCGCTGCTTTCGCGACGAAGCGCTGCGCGCGGACCGCCAGTTGGAGTTCACCCAGCTGGACATGGAGTTCGCCTTCGTCAAGGAACGCGACGTGCAGGACACCACCGAGGAGATGATCCGCACGGTGTTCCGCGAAGTCATGCAGGTCGAACTGGCCGCGCAATTCCCGCGCATGACCTACGCCGAGGCGATGCGCCGCTACGGTTCGGACAAGCCCGACCTGCGCAATCCGCTGGAACTGGTGGACGTCGCGGCCCTGGTGAAAGACAGCGAGTTCAAGGTGTTCACCGATTGGGCGTCGAACCCCGAAGGCCGTATCGCCGCGCTGCGCATTCCCGGCGGCGCGGTGCTGTCGCGCAAGCAGATCGACGACCTGGGCGCGCACGCGGCCAAGTACGGCGCCAAGGGCCTGGCCTACATCAAGCTGGGCGAAAACGGCGAAGCGACTTCGCCCATCGCCAAGTTCTTCGCCGAAGCCGCCTTCGCCGAACTGATCAAGGCCACCGGTTTGCAGAACGGCGACCTGGTGTTCTTCGGCGCGGGCAAATACAACACGGTCAGCGACTTCATGGGCGCGCTGCGCCTGAAGGTCGGCAAAGACATGAACCTGGTGGAAGACCGCTGGGCGCCGCTGTGGGTCACCGACTTCCCGATGTTCGAGTGGGACGAGGAAGCGCAGCGCTACGTGGCCTTGCACCATCCTTTCACTGCGCCGGCCGTGGACGACATCGCCGACTTGCGCGCCAATGCCAAGACTGCCGTGTCGCGCGGCTACGACATGGTGCTCAACGGCAACGAGATCGGCGGCGGTTCGATCCGCATCCATCGCCCGGACATGCAGAGTGCGGTGTTCGAACTGCTGGGCATCGGCGCGGAAGAGGCCGAAGCCAAGTTCGGCTTCCTGCTGGACGCGCTGAAATACGGCGCGCCGCCGCATGGCGGCATCGCCTTCGGCATCGACCGCATCGCCGCGCTGATGGCGGGCACCGAATCGATCCGCGACGTCATCGCCTTCCCCAAGACCACCACCGCGCAATGCCTGATGACCGGCGCACCGTCGCCGATCCCGGACGCCCAGCTGGCCGAAGTGCACATTTCCGTGCGCCCGAAGCAGCCATGAGCGACGGGTTGCTCATACGCCGGGCCACGCCGGACGACGCCGAGGCGATGTCGCGCATCGCCACCGATACCTTCGTCGAAACCTTCGGCGCGCTGTATCCGCCCGAAGACCTGGCGTATTTCCTGCAGAACTCCTACTCGCCGGCGGCGCAACGGGAGATGCTGGAGAAGGAGTCGGTGGCGATGTGGTTCCTGGAACGCGACGGCGTGCCCGTCGGGCACGCCTGTGCGGGCGGCTGCGGGCTGCCGCATCCCGATGCCAAGCCCGAAGACGGTGAACTCAAGCGGCTCTACGTGCTGCGCGAAGCGCACAACGGCGGCTGGGGATCGAAGCTGTTCGAAACCGCGCTGGCGTGGCTGGAGAAGGACGGTCCGCGCACGCTGTGGATCGGCGTGTGGTCGGAGAACCTGGGCGCGCAGCGGTTTTACGGGCGTTACGGCTTCGAGCGGGCGGGCGAGTACAAATTTCCGGTGGGCAACACCATGGACGACGAATTCATCCTTCGGCGAGCTGCCGGCGAGCGGGCTTCGAGCCGGAAAATCCTCTAGGCCGAAGAAGCGGCGCTGCTGCGCACCTGCACGATTTCCGAACGCGGCGGCGCGCCGAACAGGCGCTTGTATTCGCGGCTGAATTGCGAAGGGCTTTCGTAGCCCACGCGGTGCGCGGCCGTGCTGGCCTCCAGGCCGTCCACCAGCATCAGCCGGCGCGCTTCGTGCAGGCGCAGCTGCTTCTGGAACTGCAGCGGCGACATGGCGGTGGCCGACTTGAAATGGTGGTGCAGGGACGAGGCGCTCATGTGCACGGCCTGGGCCAGCGCGTCGATGCGCAGGGGTTCCAGATAGTTCTGGCGCAACAGCTCCACCGCATGGGCGATGCGGTGCGAACGGCTGTCGCTGACGACCAGATCGCGCAGACGGTGGCCCAGGTCGCCCAACAGCGCCCGGTAGAGGACTTCGCGTATCGCCGCCGGCGCCAGCACGCGCAGGTCTTCCGGCGTGTCCAGCAGCCGCATCAGCCGCAGCACCGCTTCCAGCAGCGAGGGACTGACCCGGGCCGCATAGGCGGCGCTGGTCGGCGCGGAGCGTTCGGCTTCGGCCTGCGCGTCGACATCAAGGATCAATGCGGCGATCTGCTCCAGGTCGATGTTCAGGCGCAGGCTCAGGTAGGGCTTTTCCGGGGTGGCTTCGGTCACCTGGCCCAGCATCGGCAGGGTCATCGACACCACCAGGTAATTCAGCGGGTCGTACTGATAGATCTGCTTGCCCAGGATGGCGATCTTGCTGCCCTGCACGACGATGCACAGGCATGGCTCGTACAGATTGGGCGCGCAGGGCGTGGGCGCACTGCGCCGCGCCAGCTTCAAAGGCGCCAGCGCGGTGTCGTGAAGGCCGTCCTCGGTCGCCAATCGGGCAATCCGGTCGGCCAACTCGTTCTGCTGCGCATTCAGCGAGTGCTGGGCGATCAGCTCGGAAGAAATCACATGGCTCATGGCTTTCAGCGTGGGGGCTGGGGTTTTCCGATTATCGGCACAGCGGCGCGATTTGCACGGCCGTTCGGTCCGAATTGCAGGATCGGGCAAGTTTTCGCCAGCAATGAACTAACGCATGGCGGGGCAGGAAGCCTAGTTTGGACGTGCCTCACGTCCTCCCCCACGGACTTACCCATGCACGTATCGATTCCCCGCCGCAGGCTAGGCCGCGGCGCTTTGGATCTGCCTCCCCTGGAATGCTCCGCCATCGGCCTGGGCTGCATGGGGATGTCGGAGTTCTACGGCCCCAGCGACGATGCCGAGTCGCTGAAAACCCTGCACCATGCGCTGGATATCGGGGTGGATCTCCTCGATACCGCCGACATGTACGGCAGCGGCGGCAACGAGCGCCTGTTGGCGAAACTGCTGAAGACCCGTCGCAGCGAAGTGGTGCTGGCGACCAAGTTCGGCTTCATGCGCGACCCCAACGATCCGGGCGCCCGGCCCGTCAACGGCCGCCCCGAATACGTGAAGCAGGCCGCCGACGCCAGCCTGCAACGCCTGGGCGTCGAACACATCGATCTGTACTACCAGCACCGCGTGGACCCCAACGTGCCCATCGAGGAAACGGTGGGCGCAATGGCCGACCTGGTGAAGGCCGGCAAGGTGCGCCACCTGGGCCTGTCGGAAGCGTCAGCCGCCACCCTGCGCCGCGCCAGCCAGGTGCACCCGATCACCGCGCTGCAGAGCGAATACTCGCTGTGGTCGCGCGATATCGAAGAAGAGATCCTGCCGGCCTGCCAGGAACTGGGCATCGGCGTGGTCGCCTACAGCCCGCTGGGGCGCGGTTTCCTGACCGGTGCCATCCAGGCTCCGGACGATCTCAGCGCGGACGATTTCCGTCGCCAGAATCCGCGCTTCCTGCCCGGCAACATCGAGGTCAACCGCAATCTGGTCGATGCGCTCGGTGCGATCGCACAAGCGCGCGGCTGCACGCCGGCGCAATTGGCGCTGGCCTGGTTGCTGGACCGCGCGCCGGACGTGGTGCCGATTCCGGGCACGCGCAGGATTTCGCGCCTGGACGAAAACGCGGCGGCGGCCCTGATCCGATTGAGCGATGCCGAACGCCGGCAGATCGATGGCGTGCTGGACACGCAGGCCGTGGTCGGCGAGCGCTATGCAGCGGTTGGGCGTTCGCTGCTCAACGGTTGAAGCGAGCGGATCAGGAATGCACGCGCAATCGGCGCGTAACGAACCGGCCTTTTCATTGCCGGCGACAGCGCAACCAAGAAAAGATTCGGAGCCGCAACCCCCATGTGGATAGTCCAGTACGCCTTGAACCGCCGCTACACCATCGGGGTGCTGGCCATCCTGATCCTGTTGTTCGGCACGTTGGCGGCGCGGCGCATGCCTACCGACATCCTGCCGGAAGTCGGCATTCCGTCGATCAACTTGATCTGGACCTACAGCGGCCTGCCCGCCGCCGAAGTGGCGGCCAAGATGACCTCGTTCTCCGAAGCGGCCATCCTCAACACCGTCGACGACCTGAAGGAAGTCAGCTCGCAGACCTTGAACGGCATGGCCATCGTGCGCATCGATTTCCAGCCCAACGTCAGCCTGGAGCGCGCGCTGGGCCAGATCACCGCGGTGTCGCAGACCATCCTGCGGCGCATGCCGCCGGGCACTTCGCCGCCGCTGGTGATCCGCAACAACGTTTCCAGCACGCCGGTGCTGCAGCTGGTGCTGTCCTCCGATTCGCTGACCGAGGCGCAGCTGTACGACTACGCGCGCCTGCAGCTGCGCTCGCAGATCCAGACCATTCCCGGCATCCGCATGACCCTGCCCTACGGCGGCGCCGCGCGGCAGATCATGGTCGATCTGGATCCGCGCGCGCTGCGGACCTACGGCCTGACCCCGGCCGACGTCACCGGCGCGCTGGAGCGCGGCAGCCCGACCCTGCCTTCGGGCGTGATCCGCGAAGGCGGGCGCGAGATGCAGATCGCGCTGGAAACCAGCCCGGTGTCCGCTGCCGGTTTCCTGGACCTGCCCATCGTCAGCCGCGACGGTAATGTCATCTACGTGCGCGACGTGGCTTCGGTACGCGACGGCGGCGCGCTGCAGACCAATGTCGCGCGCATGGACGGCGCCAGCGCGGTGTCGGTGGCGCTGATCAAGCTGGGCGGCGCCTCGGCGGTGGAGATCGTGCGTGCGGTGCGGGCCAAGCTGCCGGAAATCGAGGCTTCGGCACCGCCGGGCATGCGCATCGAGCCGATCTTCGACCAGTCGGTGTTCGTCGACAATGCCATCGGTTCGATCCGCCACGAAGCTTTCCTGGTCGGCCTGCTGGTCGCGTTCGTGGTGCTGGTGTTCATCGGTTCCTGGCGCTCCAGCCTGATCGTGCTATCGGCCATTCCGCTGGCGTTGCTGGCTTCGGTGGCCATGCTCAATCTGCTCGGCTACACCTTCAACGTGATGACCCTGGGCGGCCTGGCGCTGGCCATCGGCATTCTGGTCGACAACGCCGTGGTCGACGTGGAAAACACCAACCGCAACATCGCCGAAGGGCGGCCGGTGCGCGAGGCCATCCTGCACAGCGCGACGGAAGTGGTGTTTCCGGAACTGGTTTCGACCATTTGCATCTGCATCGTGCTCACGCCGATCCTGCTGATGACCGGGCTGTCGGCGTGGGTGTTCGCGCCGTTGGCGCTGGCGGTGATCTTCGCCATGGGCGCCTCGTTCCTGCTTTCGCGCACGCTGATCCCGGTGCTGTGCCTGCTGCTGTTGCCGGCCGACGTGGAAAGCCGCAAGCGCCCGCGCTGGGCGGCGGAGCGCGCGCTGCTGGCGGTCAACGGCAAGGTCGAACACGTGCTGGAGAACCTGCGCGAACGCCACCATGCGCTGCTGGTCAGGCTGGGCCACCACGGCGGCGTGCTGGCCATCGCCGCCTTCGTGCTGCTGGGTCTGGGCGCGGCATCGGCGATGCTGCTGGGCCGCGAATATTTCCCGCAGGTCGACGCCGGCCAGCTGCGCCTGCAGGTGCGCTTTCCCACCGGCACGCGGCTGGAACAGACCGCGGCGCGACTGGCCGATATCCAGCGCGAGATCCGCAGCATTATTCCGCCGGCCGAACTGCAGACCGTGTACGAACAGATCGGCGCCCCCGACGCGGTCAATCTGGCTTTGGTGGACAGCGCGGTGGTCGGTTCGTTCGAGGCCGAAGTGATGTTGCAACTGCGCTCGCCGCACGCCTCCAGCGCCGGCTACCTGGCCGCGATCCGCCAACGCGTGGCGGAGAAATTCCCGGACGTGAAAATCTTCGAGCGGCCGCCGGATGCGACCAGCCGCACCTTGGCCGGTTCGGCGGTGGGCGCGTTCGAAGTGCGGGTGATCGGCCGCGATCCGGGCAACCTGGCCGTTGCGCGGCAGATCGAATCCAAACTGCGCGACATTCCCGGCGCGGTCGATGTGACCCTGCGCCAGGTGCTGGACCTGCCCGAATACCACGTCAGCATCGACCGCAGCCGCGCCGCGCAACTGGGCCTCACCGCACAGGACGCCAGCCGCGCGGTGCTGGCCGTGCTGGGCTCGGCCGGCACGGTGACGCCGGTGTACTGGGTGGACACGGCGAGCGCGCAGTCCTACACCGTGCAGGTACAGGCGCCACCGGCCAGTCTGGACAGCATCGAAACCCTGCTCAACACGCCGCTGCGCATCGGCGCCGACGGCGAAGCGGTGCTGTTGCGCAATATCGCCACGGTGAGCCCGCGCAGCGTGCCGGCCAGCATCGGCCGCACCACGCTGGCGCCGACCCTGAGCGTGCTGGCCAACGTGCAGGGACGCGACCTGGGTTTCGTGTACGACCGGCTTACCGCCATCACCCAGGAATTGAACGCCACGCTCAAGCCAGGCAACCGCATCGAGATCGCCGGCCAGGCGGGCGAAATGCAAAGCGCCTACGGCGAACTGGCGGTGGGCCTGGTGATGTCGGCGATCCTGGTCTTCCTGGTGCTGGTGGTGAATTTCCAGTCGTGGATCCTGCCGTTGACCGCCATGTCCGGCTTGCCGGTCGCGGTCGCCGGCGCCGCGGTGGCGTTGTTCGTCACCGGTACGCCGTTGAGCGTGCCCGCATTGATGGGCGTGATGATGGTGATCGGCGTGTCCACCGCCAACAGCGTGCTGGTGACCAGCTTCGTGCGCGATCTGATCGCCGCCGGCCACGACCGCGAAGCCGCCGCCTACGAAGCCGCCGCGGTGCGCCTGCGCCCGGTGCTGATGACCGCCAGCGCGATGGTGCTGGGCATCGTGCCGATGGCGCTGGGCCTGGGCGAGGGCGGCGAACAGAACGCGCCGCTGGGCCGCGCGGTGATCGGCGGTTTGCTGTTCGGCACGCCGGCCACGCTGCTGCTGGTGCCCTCGCTGCTGGCCGTGTTGGGCCGCCGCCACAATCGCCGCATCGCTCAATCCGATTCCGAAACCACCGATGGCCAGCCCGTCGGCGCAGGAGCTTCCTCGTGAACACTACAAACATGGCACGAACGACAACGGCCGCATTGATTGGCGGCGCATTGCTGGCGCTGCTGGCGGGCTGCAGCCGCGGCGCCGCCGAACCGGCGATCGCCACCGCGTTGCCGCAGGTGCTGACCGCGCAGGCGCGCGCAGCGGAGCCCGACTACGCATTGCGCCTGCCCGCGCGCGCCGTCGCCGGCGAATCGGCGCAGCTGTATCCGCGAGCCACCGGCTTCATCAGCGAGCGGCGGGCGGACCTGGGAGATCGCGTGACCGCCGGACAGGTACTGGCGGTGATTTCGGCGCCGGAAGCCGACCAGGCCGTGCGCGAGGCGGCCGCCGAAGTGGGCAGGCTGCGCGCCGATCTGCAACTGGCCAAGGTCAACTACGAGCGCGCCGCGGTGCTGGTGAAATCGGGTGCGGTCTCGGCCGAGATGTACAGCGACCGCAGCGCCAACCGCGATGCCGCCGAAGCGGCCTTGGCCGCGGCCCAGGCGCGCTTGTCCAGCGCGCGCGAACGGCAGGCCTTCCAGGTGGTGCGCGCGCCGTTCGCCGGCGTGGTGGCCGCGCGCAACGTGGAGCGCGGCGACCGGGTGATCGGCGATTCCGCTGCGGCCGTGCCCCTGTTCCGGATCAACGCGCTGGATCCGTTGCGGGTGCTGGTGGACATACCGCAGGGCGCCGTCCTGCAGGTGCGTCCGGGGCTGCAGGCCGAGGTCGGTTTCCCCGAACTTGCAGGCGAGCGCTTCCAGGCCGAAGTGGTGCGCATCGCCCAGAGCATCTCCGAGGAAGCCGGCGGCATGCGGGTGGAACTGCGCCTGCCCAACCCCGAGGGCCGCATTCCGGCAGGCATGGTGGGCGAGGTGACCCTGCAGGTACCGCGTGCGGCGCCGACGGTGATAGTGCCGGTGTCGACGGTGATCGCCGGTGCGAGCGGGTCGCAGGTGGTGCGGCTGGGCGCGGGTTCGCGGCTGGAATTCCGGCCGGTCAAGCTGGGTCGCAATCTGGGCCCGGAGATGGAGATACTCGATGGCATCGCCGCCGGCGACCAGGTGGTGCTGGCGCCCAACGCCCTGCTGCAGGCGGGCGCCAAGGTGGTGGCCAAGCCCGCGCCCAAAGGCTGAGCGCTGGCCGTGGGGGTAGGGATTCGGACAGACTGCGGGACATGACGTCCGACGATCCGGCTTCCCCCCAACGCGTTCTGCTTCTGCACGGCATCTGGAATGCCAAGGTCTGGCTGGGTCCGTTGGCGGCGCGGTTGCGCGCGGCTGGATTCGCGGTCGAGATCTTCGGTTATCCCAGCGTGTTCGGCGGGCCGGACGTGGCGGTTCCGCTCCTGATCGCCCGATTGCGGGACAGCGGACCGGTGGCGCTGCTGGGCCACAGCCTGGGCGGGTTGATCGCGCTGGAAGCCCTGAGCCGGGAGCCGGACCTGCCGGTGACGCGGGTGGTCTGCCTGGGTTCGCCCTTGCGCGGCAGCCATGCGGCCCGTGGACTGGCGGGACGGTTCTGGACTTCGCCGGCGCTGGGCCGCAGCGCCGGCTTGCTGCAGCGCGGATTCGAGCGGTGGGAAGGCAAGCAGCAAGTGGGCATGGTCGCGGGCAATGTGCCGCATGGCCTGGGGCGCTATTTCGCACGTTTCGAGGACGAATCCGACGGCACCGTCGCCCTGGGGGAAACCCGCCTTCCGGGACTGACCGACCACTGCGTGGTGGCTTCCAGCCATAGCGGGCTGGTGTTCTCGGCCGCAGCGGCCCTGCAGGCCGCGCATTTCCTGAATCACGGCCATTTCGCGCCCAACCCCCTGTAGGAGCGGGCCCTGCCCGCGAAGCCTTTGCAGCAACCGGCGAAAATGCAGCAACCGGTGAAAAGCTTCGCGGGCAGGGCCCGCTCCTACAGGGGTTGTTCCGCACCGGTATAATTAGCGGCTTGTCCAAAGCAACCGGAAGTCGCCATGGGTCGTGGTCCCTCCATCGAAGGCCGCAAGAACGCCACCGACGCCAAGCGCGGCAAGATCTTCACCAAGATCATCCGCGAGATCGGCGTGGCCGCGCGCGCCGGCGGCGGCGATGCGGCCAACAATCCGCGCCTGCGCACGGCGGTGGACAAGGGCCTCTCGGCGAACATGTCCAAGGACGTGATCGAACGCGCCATCAAGAAAGCCACCGGCGAGCTGGAAGGCGTGGAGTTCGAGGAGATCCGCTACGAGGGCTATGCGCCCGGCGGCGTGGCGGTGATCGTGGACTGCCTGACCGACAACCGTGTGCGCACCGTGGCCGAGGTGCGCCATGCCTTCGGCAAATGCGGCGGCAACATGGGCGCCGAAGGCTCGGTGGCTTTCATGTTCCGCAAACTCGGCGTACTCAGCTACGGTGCTGGCGCCGATGAAGACGCGGTCACCGAAGCGGCCATCGAAGCCGGCGCCGACGATGTGGTGGTGTATCCGGAAGACGGCGCCATCGACGTGCTGACTTCGCCCGACGCTTTTCTGGCGGTGAAGGAAGCGATGGAGGCCGCGGGCATGGCCCCCGGCCACGCCGAGATCACGATGCGCGCCGACAACGACATCGCCGTGGACGCCGAAACCGCGCCGCAGGTGGTCAAGCTGCTGGACATGCTGGAAGACCTGGACGACGTGCAGGCCGTCTATTCCAACGCCGATCTGGGTCAGGACGCTTACGCGTAGACTGGCGCTGTGATCCGCATCCCCGGCACCCTTCGGCTTCGGCCGCTCCGCGTCCTGCGTTCAGGTCGGTCGGAAAACCGACACCCGGGAACTGCATCGTGACCCGGATACTTGGAATAGACCCCGGTTCCCAGCGCACCGGCGTCGGCATCATCGATGTCGATGCGGCGGGCAAGACCACCCATGTCTACCACGCGCCGCTGCTGCTGCTGGGCGAGGGCGATTTCGCCCAGCGGCTCAAGCGTCTGCTGCTGGGCTTGGCCGAAGTGATGGAAACCTATCGGCCGGACGAGGTCGCCATCGAGCAGGTGTTCATGGCGCGCAACCCCGATTCGGCCTTGAAGCTGGGCCATGCGCGCGGCGCGGCGATCTGCGCGGTGGTGCTGCGCGATCTGCCGGTGCACGAATACGCGGCCAAGGAAGTGAAACTGGCGGTGGTGGGCAAGGGCGGCGCGGACAAGGTGCAGATCCAGCACATGGTCGGCATCATGCTCAACCTCAAGGGCAAGTTGCAGGCCGATGCGGCCGACGCGCTGGCCGTGGCCATCACCCATGCGCATGTGCGCGCGACCGCCAATAGACTCGGTGTCGACGTTCGCCAGGCGTGGAGCAGGAAATGAGCTTCCCTCATCTCCAATGCAGCCCAAGCGATATCAATGACGGCGCAACGCTTTTCCCCCCTTTGAAAAAGGGGGGCAGGGGGGATTTGCTCTTGGCGCCAAGAGCAAATCCCCCTCGATCCCCCTTTTTCAAAGGGGGAAGACAAGCGGGCTTTCCCTTTTTCATAGGCCTCGCTTTTTCCGCAGGGGAAAGACAGGTACACAAGGACCCATCGGCATGATCGGACGTCTGCGCGGCATCCTGGCCTACAAGCAACCGCCGTGGCTGGTGATCGATGTGGGCGGCGTGGGCTATGAGCTGGAAGCGCCGATGAGCACCTTCTACGACCTGCCCGACGTAGGCCGCGAAGTGATCCTGTTCACCCACCACGCGCAGCGCGAGGACAGCGTGTCGCTGTACGGCTTCCTGCGTGAGAGCGAACGCCGGTTGTTCCGCGACGTGCAGAAAGTCAGCGGCATCGGCGCCAAGATCGCGCTGGCGGTACTTTCGGGGGTGTCGGTGGACGAGTTCGCGCGCCAGGTGCAGACCGGCGACGTGGCCGCGTTGACGCGCATCCCGGGCATCGGCAAGAAGACCGCCGAACGCATGGTGGTGGAACTGCGCGACCGCGTGGTCGATCTGGGCAGCAATCCGCTGGGCTCGCCCAGCCTTCCCAACGATCCGCAATCCGAAGCCACCATCGCCTTGCAGCAGCTGGGTTACAAGCCCGCCGAAGCCGTGCGCATGGCGCGCGAGGCCGCGGCGCCGGGCGACGATGCCGCCATGATCATCCGCAAGGCTCTGCAATCGGCGCTGCGTTGAACGCAGGCTTCAGAGCTTCGACCTCCTAGAGCTTCCCCTCACATTCATCGCGCTACGCTTAGGCAGCCATGTCAGCCAAACCATCCCCGCAAACGAACAACACTCACACCGGCGAGCATGGCCATGGCAAGGTCGGCATGTCGGGCATGATCGTCGGCGCGATCGGGGTCGTGTTCGGCGACATCGGCACCAGCCCGCTGTATACGCTGAAGGAAGCCTTTTCTCCGCATTACGGGTTGGTGCCCAATGAGCACACCGTGCTCGGCATACTTTCGTTGGTGTTCTGGTCGCTGATGATCGTGGTCACGTTCAAGTACGTGGTCGTGATCATGCGCGCCGACAACGAAGGGGAGGGCGGCATCATGGCCCTGACCGCACTGACCCAGCGAACCATCAAGAACAGCGCGCGCGGCGCGTACATCGTCGGGTTGCTGGGCATTTTCGGCGCCTCGCTGTTTTTCGGCGACGGAGTGATTACGCCTGCGATTTCGGTGTTGTCCGCGGTCGAGGGCCTGGAAGTCGCCGCTCCGCAGCTGCATCGCTTCATCGTTCCGATCACGCTGCTGGTGCTGGTGATCCTGTTCGTCGGCCAGCGCTTCGGTACGGACAAAGTCGGCAAAGCCTTCGGTCCGATCACTATCCTGTGGTTCCTCGCCCTGGGGGCCATCGGAGTGATGAATATCATCGAAGCCCCGGAAGTCGTCAGAGCGCTCAACCCGTGGTGGGGAGTGCGCTTTTTCATGGAGCACAACTGGCATGCCGTGTTCGTGCTCGGCGCAGTGGTGCTGGCGGTGACCGGCGGCGAAGCGTTGTATGCGGACATGGGGCATTTCGGCAAGTGGCCGATCCGCTATGCCTGGACTTTCTTCGTGTTGCCGGCGCTGATGTTGTGCTATCTCGGCCAGGGCGCGTTGTTGCTGGAGAATCCGGCGGCGGTGAAGAACCCGTTCTACGAATCGGTACCCGGGTGGGCGCTGTTCCCGATGATCGGCCTGGCCACGGCCGCGACCGTTATCGCCTCGCAAGCGGTGATCACCGGCGCCTACTCCGTGGCGCGGCAGGCGATGCAATTGGGTTACGTCCCGCGCATGCAGATCAAACACACTTCGCGCCAGACCATCGGCCAGATCTATATCCCGACGGTGAACTGGATGCTGCTGGCGCTGGTGATCGTGTCGGTGGTCGGATTCGGCAGTTCCACGGCGCTGGCCACCGCATACGGCGTCTCGGTGACCGGCACGATGCTGATCACCAGCATCCTGATGATCATCTATCTGCGCGCCAACTCGCGGGTGCCGGCCTGGTTGTTCTGGCCGCTCGCGGCGTTTTTCGTGCTGGTGGATGTCGCGTTCTTCTACGCCAATATCGTCAAATTCATGGATGGCGCCTGGTTCCCGCTGCTGCTGGGCCTGCTTCTGTTCACGCTGATGCGCACTTGGCGGCGTGGACGCGAGCTGCTGCATGAGGAAGTGCGCAAGGAAGGCATCAGGCTCGACAGCTTCCTGCCCGGGCTGATGCTGGCGCCGCCGGTGCGCGTGCCCGGTACCGCGATCTTCATGACCGCCGACAAGGGCGTGGTGCCGCACGCGTTGATGCACAACCTCAAGCACAACAAGGTGCTGCACGAGCGCAACGTATTCCTCACGGTCGAAACCTTGACCGTACCGCATGCTCCCAAAGAAAAGCGCCTGAAGATCGAGGCGATCGGGGACGATTTCTATCGCGTGCTGATCCGCTTCGGATTCATGGAAACCCCGGATGTGCCGCAAGCGCTGATGGGTTCCTGCGATGCCGGCGGCGTCTATTTCGATCCGATGGATACGACCTACTTCGCCAGCCGCGAGACCATCGTCGCCAGCGCCCACCGCGGCATGCCGGTCTGGCGCGACAAGCTGTTCGCGGTCATGCACCGGAACGCGGCGCCGGCTACGGGATTCTTCCGTATTCCGGGCAACCGATTGGTCGAACTGGGCGCGCAGGTCGAGATCTAGGACATATTCCAATAGCGTTAACAGGCCCTAGCCACCAGTGCGTTTCTTTACGGAAAATTTGCGCCGGGTTGGACCACACTAGGCGCTGATTCCAGAGATCCGGGCCCCTTCATGGCAGAAAGCAACGGCACCGATGCAGCGGTGCGGATCGATGCGACGCACGCGGCCGCACCGCTGCAGGCGTTGCCGGCCCTGGCCATGGCCGCGCTGGGCATCGTCTTCGGGGACATCGCCACTAGCCCGCTCTATGCGCTGCAGGAAGCGTTCGGCGCGCATGGAGTCAGGCCGACGGAGGCCAACGTCCTCGGCGTGCTGTCGCTGACCTTCTGGTCGCTGGTCGGGGTGGTGTCGCTGAAATATGTCTTGTTCATCATGCGCGCCCACAACAAGGGCGAGGGCGGCATCATGGCGCTGCTGGCGCTGGCGCAGCGCGCGTTGCGTGAGCAGCCGCGCCTGCGCTGGTGGGCGGTGATGGCGGGTCTGGCGGGCGCATCGCTGTTCTTCGGCGACAGCGTGATTACTCCGGCCATCTCGGTGCTTTCCGCGGTCGAAGGATTGAAGGTGGCCGCGCCCGGGTTGGAGGCCTGGATCGTTCCGGTGAGCGTGCTGATCCTGGTCGGACTATTCGCCATGCAGCGCTTCGGCACCGCGCGGGTCGGCAAGTGGTTCGGTCCGGTGATGCTGGTGTGGCTGCTGGTGATCGGGCTGCTGGGCCTGGCCTCGCTGTTGAAACGCCCGGAAGTGCTCGCCGCACTGAGCCCGCACCACGCCCTCGAGTTTTTCCTGCGCAATGGCTTTGCCGGCTTCACCACCCTGGGAGCCACCGTGCTGGTGCTCACCGGCGCCGAGGCGCTTTATGCGGACATGGGCCACTTCGGGGCGCGTCCGATCCGCTTCGCGTGGACCACGGTGGCGCTGCCATGCCTGCTGCTCAGCTATTTCGGCCAGGGCGCGCTGTTGCTGGGCGATCCCCTGGCGGCGGCGGGACCGTTCTACCGGATGGTGCCCGGGTGGGCGCTGTACCCGATGATCGGGCTGGCGGCGCTGGCCACCATCATCGCCTCGCAGGCGGTTATTTCCGGCGCGTACTCGATGATCCGCGAAGGCATTCAACTGGGCTATCTGCCGCGGATGCGTGTACTGCAGACCTCCTCGCAGGTTCGCGGACAGATCTATCTGCCTGCCATCAACACTATCCTGATGGTGCTCGTGCTGGCCGCGACGCTGGGTTTCCGCTCCTCCAGCGCGCTCGCCGCCTCGTTCGGCATCGCGGTCAGCGGCACCATGCTGATGACCACGATTCTGGCGCTGGTAGTGGCGCGTCGAACCTGGCATTGGCCGCTGGCAGCGGTGATTCCGCTGGCGGTGCTGCTGTTGGTCGTGGACCTGGCGTTCGTTGGCGCCAATCTGATGAAGCTCGGCAGCGGCGGCTGGTTCCCGCTGGCGCTGGGTACTGTCGTATTCACCGTAATGGTGACCTGGCGCCGTGGCCGCGAATTGCTGGCGGCGCAGATCCGAAGCCAGGGCGTACCTCTGGAGCCCTATATCGCTTCTTTGAGAGAGTACCCGCCGACCCGCGTGCCCGGCACCGCGCTATTCCTGACCACCGATCCCACTTCGGTGCCTCAGGCGCTGATGCATAACCTCAAGCACAACAAGGTCCTGCACGCACGCAATGTGATCGTCACCGTTGAAATGCTGGATGAGCCCGATGCCCCACCGGGCCAGCGGGTCGGCGTCGAAGACCTGGGCGGCGAGTTCTATCGCATCCAGGCGCGCTTCGGTTTCGCCGAAAGCCCGGACGTGTTGACCGCGCTCGATGCCTGCGCGGTGCGGGGGCTGGGCTTCGAACTGATGGAGACCACTTTCTTCACCAGCCGCGAGAACATCATCGCCGGCGATCGCACCGGCATGGCACGCTGGCGCGATCTGCTGTTCGCCTATCTGGCGAGGAATGCGATGCCGGCGACTGCGTTTTTCCGTATTCCGGACAATCGCCTGATCGAGATCGGCCGGCGCGTGGTGATTTGACGCCATCCAGCTTTGCCCCCTTTTGGACAAGGGGCTACGGGGTTTGCTCTCGATCTCGCCCTGGAGCCGGAGCAAATCCCCCTTCGCGCCCTTTTTCAAAGAGGGAGCCTGACTATCCCGCATAATGGCCGCATGACCGAAGACCGCATCCTCACCGCCGCGGCCACCCGCGAAGACGACGTGCTGGAAGCCAGCATCCGCCCCCGGAAGCTGGACGAATACCTGGGCCAGAAGCCGGTCCGCGACCAGCTTTCGATCTACATCGAGGCCGCCAAGGGCCGTGGCGAGGCCATGGACCATGTGCTGATCTTCGGGCCGCCCGGCCTGGGCAAGACCACGCTCAGCCATGTCATCGCCAACGAACTGGGCGTCAACCTGCGCGTCACTTCCGGTCCGGTGATCGAGAAAGCCGGCGACCTGGCCGCGCTGCTGACCAACCTGCAGCCGCACGACGTGCTCTTCATCGACGAGATCCACCGCCTCTCGCCGGTGGTGGAAGAAGTGCTGTATCCGGCGATGGAGGATTTCCAGATCGACATCATGATCGGCGACGGCCCGGCGGCCCGCTCGATCAAGCTGGACCTGCCGCCGTTCACCCTGATCGGCGCCACCACCCGCGCCGGCCTGCTCACCGCGCCGTTGCGCGACCGTTTCGGCATCGTGCAAAGGCTGGAGTTCTACACCGTGCCCGAACTGACCCAGATCGTGCGGCGTTCGGCCAAGATCATGAATATCGATTGCGTGGCCGAAGGCGCCGCAGAGATCGCCAACCGTTCCCGCGGCACCCCGCGCATCGCCAACCGCCTGCTGCGCCGCGTGCGCGACTACGCGCAGGTGCGGGCCCAGGGCCACATCGACCACGAAGTGGCCAAGGCCGCGATGGTGATGCTGAACGTGGACCCGGAAGGCTTCGACGAACTCGACCGCCGCCTGCTGCGCCTGATCATCGAGAACTTCGACGGCGGCCCGGTGGGGGTCGAATCGGTGGCCGCCGCGTTGTCCGAGGAGCGGGGCACGCTGGAAGACGTGATCGAACCCTATCTGATCCAGCAGGGCTTCCTGGTGCGTACCGCACGTGGCCGTATGGCTACGCCCAAAGCCTATATGCATCTTGGGCTACGGCCCAAGATGCGGGAGTCGGGGATGGGGAACGGGGAATCGGAGGGACTGTTTTGAGCCTACGAAGGGATGTCGTTCGTGACGCGACCGGAGACACGCTTTTGACTTCCGATTCCCCACTCCCCACTCCCCATTCCCGGCTATTCAGTTGGCCGACACGCGTGTATTGGGAAGATACCGACGCAAGTGGCGTGGTCTACCACGCGCAATATGTGGCTTTCCTGGAACGCGCGCGCACCGAATGGCTGCGGCATCGCGGCCACGGACAGGAACAATTGCGCCACGACCACGACCTGGTTTTCGCGGTCCGCGCGATGCGGTTGGACTTCCTGCGCCCGGCGCGGCTGGACGACCTGCTGACGGTGACCGTGGAAATCCGCGCCTGCAAGCGCGCCAGCGTGGTATTCGCGCAATCCATCCTGCGCGGCGAAGAAGTGCTGCTTACCGCCGAGGTGCGGGTCGCCGTGCTGACTGCCAGCGGCTTCAGACCCAAAGCCGCACCTGATGCGTTGTACGAGGAATTCAAGGCGCTGGAAATGCCGAACCCGTGAGTTGCCGAGCTAGACCCACCCCCGAATCGGAAATTTGAGGAAATACCGGATGATCGCACTGCTCCTGGCCCTGCAGGACACCGTGGTTGAAGCCCTGCCCGAAGACGTCGCCAACGCCGCCGCGCAAGCGACCGCAGAAGCCACCCACAGCAGCATCAACTATCTGGACCTGATGCTCAAAGCCAGCCTGCCGGTGAAACTGATCGTGCTGCTGCTGCTGGCCGGATCGCTGATCAGCTGGGTCATCATCTTCCGCAAGGCGCGCATCTTCAGCCGCGCCAACCGCGATGCGGACGAATTCGAGGGCCGGTTCTGGTCCGGTGCCGATCTCAACAAACTGTACTCGGCCGCGGTCGACCGCAACCGCGTGGTGACCGGGCTGGAGGCGGTGTTCGAAGCCGGTTTCCGCGAATTCGCCCGCCTGCGCGACAAGCGCAAGCTCGACAGCCGTGCGCAATTGGAAGGCGCGCAGGGCGCCATGCGCGTGGCCTACACGCGCGAGGTGGACAAGTTGGAGCGCAATCTGGAACTGCTGGCCAACATCGGCTCCACCGCACCTTACGTGGGTCTGGTCGGCACCGTGTTCGGCATCATGGTGACCATGCACGACATGCTCAACAGCGGCGAGCAGGCCGGTATCGCCGCCGTGGCGCCGGGCATTTCCGAGGCCTTGTTCGCCACCGCCATCGGCCTGTTCGTGGCCATCCCCGCGGTGTGGGCCTACAACCGCTACACCACCCGGGTGGAACGTCTTTCGGTGCGGTACGAATCCTTCGCCGAGGAATTCAGTTCCATCCTGCAACGCCAAACCCCATCCGAAGAGTAAGCGGAGTCCGCCATGGCCACCGCCATCTTCCATCGCAAGCGCCGCAAGCTCAAATCCGAGATCAACGTCGTTCCCTACATCGACGTGATGCTGGTGCTGCTGATCATTTTCATGGTCACCGCGCCGCTGCTGACCTTGTCGGTGAATGTAGACCTGCCCAAATCGAATGCGCGTTCGGTGGAAAGCAAGGCCGATCCGATCATCGTCACCGTCGACGCCGAAGGCCGCTTCTTCCTCAAATTGAAGGACTCGGCCGTCGAGCCGCTGGCTCCGGAAACCCTGGAGGCCAAGCTGCGCGCCTTCGTCAGCGAGAACAAGGACGTGCCCGTGTTCCTGGCCGCGCCCAAGGACGCAAGCTACCAGCAGGTGATCACCGCCACCGTGCTGCTGCAGAAAGCCGGAGTGAGCAAGGTCGGCCTGATGAGCCAACCGGGAAGCAATGCACGCTGAAGCCCCTCACTACGCGCTTGCCGACGAACGCGACCGCTGGGGGCCGGCCGTGGCGCTGGCGCTCGGCCTGCATTCGCTCGTTCTGTTGCTGATCGTGCTGTCGTCCTGGCTCGACTGGAACACCGACTCGGGCGAGCCGGCGGCCGGTTCGCCCGCGGTGGAAGCCAGCTTGTCCATGTCGGCCGCCGATATCCGCGCCGCCGAGCAACTCCTGCGCGACGCACCCAAGCCGCTGCCGCAACCCGTCGACGAAACGGCCGAAGAAGAAACCGTGCCGCCGCCGCAGCCGATCGAGGAGCCGCGGCCGCAGGATTCGCCCACGCCGCAGCAGCAGCTGGCGCAAGAACGCATTCCGGTGCCCGACACCGAAGACCAGGAAGAGGCCAGCCGCCTGGCCATTTCCCAGGAAAAGGCCAAGCAGGAGCAGGAAGCCAAGCGTCGCCAGGAACAGATCGATCTGACCGAACGCCAGCGCCAGCAGGAAGCCGAGAACAAGCAGCGCCTGGCCGCGCAGCAGGAAGAAGCCGACAAGCAGAAGAAGCTGGCGGAGATCCGCCGTCAGCGCGCCGAGCTCGATCGGCAGAAGAATCTGGCCGAGCAGAAGCTTCGCCAGATAGCGGAGGCGCGCGCCCAGAGCGCGTCTTCGGCCAATGCCGCGCAATACGGCGCAGCCGCGAACTCGCCGGCGGCCGGGGAGGGCGGTGTGGACGAGGGCTTGCTGGCCAAGTACCGGGCGGCAATCCAATCTGCGGTGAGCGCGCAATGGACCCGGCCCGAGACGGTCCCGCTGGGCACCCGCTGCCGCGTCGTCATCAAGCAGTTGCCCGGCGGGCAGGTGATGAGCGCCGAGGTCCAGCCCGGCTGCGCCATGGACCAGGCTGGCCAGGACTCGCTGGAGCGCGCGGTACTGAAGGCTCAACCGTTGCCCTACCGGGGCTTCGAGAGCGTGTTCAACCGGACCCTGATCTTCAATTTCACGGCCCAGGACCATTGATCACACAGGCTTTCGTTCACGATTGCGAAAATGTTCACGTTAAGCCTGTTATCCCTCTCCCACCCCAAAACCTTGAAGTGCCCATGAAAAGATTGCCGCATTGGCTGGCCGTACTCGCGCTCGTTTTGTTGCCGTTCGCCGCCTCGGCGCAGCAGCAGGGCCTGGAGATCGATATCGTCGGCGGCAACGCGTCGGCCCTGCCCATCGCCGTGGTGCCGATGCCCTACCAGGGTTCGACCGCGGCGCCCGGGACCGATGTGGCCTCGGTGGTGCGTGCGGATCTGGAGCGCTCCGGCGCCTTCCGCGCCTTGCCCGAGGCCAGCATCGTGGAGCGGCCCACCCGCGGTGGTGAGGTGCAGTACCCGACCTGGCGCGCGCTCAAGCAGGATTATCTGGTCGTCGGCCGCGTGGTCGATGCCGGCGCGGGCAGCTATCGCGTCGAGTACGAACTGTTCGATGTGGCCAAGCAGGAACGCATGCTGGGTCTGGCGCTGACCGCCCGTTCCAACGCCATGCGCGACGTCGCCCACCAGATGGCCGATGCCATCTACGAAAAGATCCTGGGCGTGCGCGGCGCGTTCTGGACCCGCATCGCCTACATCACCCAGACCGGCCTGGGCAAACAGGCGCGCTACGCGCTGATGGTCGCCGACTCCGATGGTTACAACCCGCAGACCGTGGTGCGTTCGGCCGAGCCGCTGCTGTCGCCCTCGTGGAGCCCGGACGGCAGCAGGCTGGCCTATGTCAGCTTCGAGCGCGGCAATTCCTCGATCTACATCCAGAACATCTCCACCGGCGCGCGCGAGCTGGTCACCAGTTTCCGCGGCATCAACGGTGCGCCCACCTTCTCGCCCGACGGCCGCCGCCTGGCGCTGACCCTGTCGCGTAGCGGCAATCCGGAGATCTACGTGATGGACCTGGGCAGCAAGCAGCTGACCCAGCTCACCAACCAGTTCGGCATCGACACCGAACCGACCTGGAGCGCCGACGGCAGCGCCATCTACTTCACTTCCGACCGTGGCGGCCGCCCGCAGATCTACCGCGTGCCTTCCAGTGGCGGCAGCGCTACGCGGGTCACCTTCCAGGGCAATTACAACGCCACCGCCACCGTTTCCTACGACGGCAAGAAGATCGCCGTGGCCCAGGGCAGCGGCAACAACTACCGCATCGCGATGATGGACAGCAGCCTGGGGTCGCCGCGCTGGAGCACGCTGTCGCCGGGTTCGCTGGACGAATCGCCCAGCTTCGCTCCCAACGCCAGCATGGTGCTGTACGCCGCCCGCGAAGGCCGCCGCGGGGTGCTTTATGCCGTATCGGCCGATGCCCGCGTGCGCCAGCGGCTGGTTCTGGCCGATGGCGACGTGCGCGAACCGGCCTGGTCGCCTTACCGCTCGCCCCGTTGAAACCGTTTGCACTGTTAATATTACGGACCCAGTTTCCCACCCCGCGCCACGCACGAGGAACCCCCGATGAACAACACCACCCGCGTTTTAATGCTCTCCCTGCTTTCCGTTGCAGTTCTGGCCGGCTGCAAAAAGACCGTGAAGCCGACCGAACCGGTCGACACCGGCACCACTGGCAGCACCGGTACCGTGGTCGACAACACCACCGCTAGCGGCGCCTACGGCCCGAACGATCTGGATACCGACGCCTGCCTGCGCCAGCGCGTGGTCTACTTCGATCTGGACCAGGATGCCCTGAAGCCGGAATTCCAGGCCATCGTCGGTTGCCACGCCAAGTACCTGCGCGACCGTCCGTCCTCGCGCATGAACCTGGAAGGCAACGCCGACGAACGCGGCAGCCGCGAATACAACCTGGGTCTGGGCGAACGCCGCGGCAACGCCGTGTCTTCGGCCATCCAGGCGCAGGGCGGTTCCGGCAGCCAGATCTCGGTGGTCAGCTACGGCGAAGAGCGCCCGGTCTGCACCGAGTCCAACGAGGATTGCTGGGCCCGCAACCGTCGCGTCGAAATCATCTACACCGCCAAGTAAGCGCAAGACGGAAACACGCAAGTGAAGCGACTCCTGATCGGTACGATCATCGCGGCGGCCCTGGTGGCCGCCGCACCCGCTCATGCCCAGCGCCAGAGCCTGGCCGATCGCGTGGCTGCGCTGGAAACGCAGGCCGCCAACAATCGCGGCAACACCGATCTGTTGAACCAGATGACGCAGCTGCGCACCGAACTGCAGCAGATGCGCGCGCTGGTGGAGCAGTTGCAGAACGAGAACGAACAGCTCAAGCAGACGGCCAAGGACCAGTATCTGGACCTTGACGGCCGCTTGAACCGGATCGAAGGGGGAGCCGCTCCGGCGGTACCCGCTACAACGCCTCCGGTCACGCCGCCTCCGGCCACCGGCGCTGCCGCGCCGGCCGCCGAGCGCGCACCGTCGGTACATGGCGATGTCGGAGCCATGGCCCAGTCCGGCGATGAGCGTGCGGCCTACAACGTCGCCTTCGATGCGCTGAAAGGCGGCAACTACGCCGATGCGGCGCAGTTGTTCCTCAGTTTCCTGGAGCTGTACCCGAACGGCGCTTACACCCCCAATGCACTGTACTGGCTGGGCGAAAGCTACTACGTCACCCAGAACTACCAGCTGGCCGCACAGCAGTTCCGCACCCTGCTTGAGCGTTACCCGACCCACGACAAGGCTTCGGGCTCGCTGCTCAAGCTGGGCCTGTCCGAATACGGCCTGGGCAAAGTCGACGAAGCCGAGCGCACTTTGAACGACGTGATCACCCGCTACCCCGGCAGCGACGTCGCCCGCACCGCCGACGACCGCCTGAAATCCATGCAGCTGGGCCGCAGCATCCGCTGACCCGCTTTTATAGGAGCGCCCCATGGGCGCGAGCCTTTGCGCATGCACTAAAAGCTCGCGCCCATGGGGCGCTCCTACAAGTATTGCCGCGAGCCGCGTAACCTCTAGCCCATGAACGCCGCCGTCCCCAGCGAGATCGTGCAGTCCTCCTCGGACCGCCTGAAGATCACCGAGATTTTCCTGTCCCTGCAGGGCGAAGCCGCCAGCGTGGGCTGGCCCACCGTGTTCGTGCGCCTGACCGGCTGCCCGTTGCGCTGCCAGTACTGCGATACCGCCTATGCCTTCCACGGGGGCGAGTGGTGGGACATCGCCGACATCCTGGCCGAAGTGGCCAGGCACGGCGTACGCCACGTCTGCGTCACCGGCGGCGAACCGCTTTCCCAGAAACGCTGCCTGATACTGCTGCGTGCGCTTTGCGATGCGGGCTACGACGTGTCTCTGGAGACTTCCGGCGCCATCGATATCGCCGACGTCGATCCGCGCGTTTCCCGGGTGCTGGACATCAAGACTCCGGCATCGGCCGAAGTCGCGCGCAACCGCTGGGAGAACCTGCCGCTGCTGACCGCGCGCGATCAGGTCAAGTTCGTGCTGTGCGGGCGCGGCGACTACGAGTGGGCGCGCGACGTGGTCGCCACGCACAAATTGAGCGAGCGCTGCGACGTACTGTTTTCCCCCAGCAAATCGGAATTGTCCCCGCGCGATCTGGCCGACTGGATCGTCGCCGACCGCCTGCCGGTACGCTTCCAGATGCAGCTGCACAAGTTGCTGTGGAACGACGAACCGGGCCGCTAGTCCCGCGCTTTGTAGGAGCTGCGTAAGCTGCGACCGTGCGGCTCCAGCTCCGATAAAATATTCTTACGTTTTGAATCTCCGGTCGCAGCTTACGCAGCTCCTACGGCCAGCCCAACATTGGAAAGCCCATGAAAAACGCAGTGGTCCTGGTCTCCGGCGGCATGGATTCGGCCGTCGTTCTCGCCCTGGCGCGCGAGGAAGGCTTTTCCGCGTATGCGCTCAGCGTGAGCTACGGCCAGCGCCATACCTCGGAACTGCAGGCGGCCGATCGCGTCTCCCAGGCTCTGGGCGCGGCCGCGCACAAGACCGTCAATGTCGACCTGCGCTCCATCGGAGGTTCCGCTTTGACCGATTCCGGCATCGAGGTGCCTGAAGCGGGCGGGGCGGGCATTCCGGTCACTTACGTGCCGGCGCGCAACACCATCATGCTGTCGGTGGCGCTGGGCTGGGCCGAAGTGCTGGGCGCCACCGACATCTTCTGCGGAGTCAATGCGGTGGATTATTCGGGCTATCCCGATTGCAGGCCCGAATTCATCGCCGCGTTCGAGAACCTGGCCAACCTGGCCACCAAGGCCGGGGTGGAAGGCGCGGGCCTGCGCATCCGCGCGCCGTTGCTGAGGATGAGCAAGGCCGACATCGTGCGCGAGGGAATGCGCCTGGGCGTGGACTTCGCCCAGACCGTTTCCTGCTACCGCGCCGACGAGCAAGGCCGCGCCTGCGGCCATTGCGACGCCTGCCGCCTGCGCGCCGCCGGCTTCGCCGATGCAGGGGTGCCGGACCCCACGCATTACGCCTGATTTCTCAGCGGGCGCCGGGTGCGCTAGAATGCGTCCCCCGGCGCAATGCCGGGGGTTTCATGTGGGCCGTTAGCTCAGTTGGTAGAGCAGAAGACTTTTAATCTTTTGGTCGATGGTTCGAATCCATCACGGCCCACCATCTAGTCCACTTCCTGCAGCTCTCTCTGCCGCCTTTGCTCTAAAGTCCTTGGAAAATCAAAGGGATTGCCGGTAGCTTTCGGAGCAGAGAGTAAATTGCTGATGGACGTGGTGGTTCTAGCCTCGGCTATTCTCTGATGTCACTTTAAGCCGACCATAAATCGTCGTTGTTGACCTTCTATGAGAAGCGTCATTGCCAGCTCTCTTTGCCGAAGACACAGGTGCACTCTGCTGGAAGGCGAGACGCTCGCGAGCTCGGGGATTTCGCGGCAGGCTCGGCGAGGGGCATGCTGGAGGCACGTGGTCGGCAGTGCCAGTCTATAGTTCAAACTTCTTGTTTTCTTTCCTCAAATGAGGGAGGATAATCGGAAGTCCCCCCTGAGGCAGACACCAATGATCCCGAGCATCCTTTACGACAACCCCGAAGAAATCGCCGGCCGCTTGGAACAGTTGGGGGTCACCGAGGTGGCGCTCCGCGAAGCCATCTATCAGGGGCACCTGCAGCGCACCCGATTGACCTTGAACCATCCCCGCAACTTTCCGGGGCTGGTCATGTGGGGTGAAGTCGTTGCAGCGCTTCGGGACCAGCTGAGGCCGCTGGATTGGATCCGGCAGGACGTGGGCAGCTTCCCCGTGACCGTCAACGAGTCGTTGAACCTCGCCATCGCCGTTGCCTCCGGAGACGAAGCTACGGGTAATCCGTATGGCTCTCCCTCCAATCGCTCGAAGAAGGGCCGCTATACCGTGGAGGCCATCGAGGCGAACCGTCAGATGGTGCTGCTCTTTGAAGAGTTCATGCAAGAAGTCAAGGAAGATGCTGAAGGCAACCAGACATGGATCCTGATGCACCACACGGATACGGCCAAGGGTGAAATCCGTTTTGAGCTCTCGCTGCCGGCTGACATCGGCAACGATGGCAAGATCACTTCGTGGTCTGAGCGCATCTTGCTCGGTAGCATTTCGTTTGACGACGACCTGGTGGAAATCCTTCAGCCGGGTGGTCCTGACATCGACATAGAAATCCGCCGCAAAGCGTGACGAGGCTGCTATGTTCAATGCTCTACGGCTCACCCTCGCCCGCAAACGGCGAGGGATGAAGAAGCGTGAGTTGGCCGAGAAGGTTGGGGTAACAGAAAAATCCGTTTCCAACTATGAAACGGGTTCCCAAGAACCTGAGGCCAACACGCTCAGAAGACTTTCAGAAGCGCTCCGGTTCCCCGAAGCCTTTTTCTTTGGTGTGGATCCGGAAGTTCCCGATCCCGATGTGGCCAGCTTTCGTTCGCTTTCCAAAATGACCGCCAGCCAGCGCGACACAGCGCTAGGTGCGGGCGCTGTTGCATTGCTTTTGAATCAATGGATTGAATCTCGTTTTGACCTGCCCAATCCCGACGTGCCCGACCTGGGGCGCGAGGGTGGGGATAGTCGCCCCGTGACGGTGGATAAGCGCGCACGAGAGCCAGAAGCCTATCCAACGTCGTCTTCTTCCCAGAACCCGGAAACGGCAGCCGAAATGCTGCGCGCTCACTGGGGGATTGGCGAGTTGCCGGTCAAGAACATGATTGCCCTGCTGGAGTCCAAGGGCATCCGGGTCTATTCCTTGGCGATTGATGCCAAGGAAGTGGATGCCTTTTCCATGTGGAGCGGCGGCCGGCCTTACGTCTTCCTCAATACGTTCAAGTCAGCCGAACACTGCCGGTTCGATGCCGCCCATGAGTTGGGCCATCTTGTATTGCATCAGCATGCCCAACCTCATGGTCCCGACCTGGAGCGTGAGGCGAACGCGTTTGCGTCAGCATTCCTCATGCCGCGGGCAAGCGTTCTTGCCATGGCGCCACGCGCGCCAACGCTATTGAGTCTCATTCGTCACAAGAAGCATTGGGCTGTTTCTGTCGCGGCTTTGAATTACCGGCTGCATGCGCTTGGCCTTACGACGGATTGGACTTACCGCACGCTTTGTATCCAGTTGGCCCAGGCAGGCTACCGAAAGTCGGAGCCTGAAAGCGTTCCTTACGAGAAGTCGCTTGTGTTGGAAAAGGTATTCAGCGCGCTACGCGAAGAAGGTTTATCAAAAGCTGATGTTGCTCAGCAGTTGGCCATCTTCTCTGAAGAAATCAATGAGCTCACGTTTGGATTAATGTTGAATGTTTTGAAAGGTGGCGCACCAAAAATGGGTGAGGCCAAGCCGAGCAGGGCCAACTTGCATCTGGTTAAAGGCTAGTATTGATGGGTGCAGCGTGAACAGGGTTCCTGCAACACAAGCTCAGGTTCGTTTGGTTGGGATGGGGGCGTCGATCAATGTCAGCGTTACACGAGGAATACGGCCGTTTTTTGCAGTGGCTACGCATCCCGGGAGAAACAGAAGACGCCAGACGGATTGCCAATATTGTCCACGCCAATCTGGATGCCCTGATCCCCACTGTGAGCAATGGCGGGCAGCGGGCCACGATCCTGACGCCAATGCTTCGGCGAGACCTCGCCGCTACTTCTGATGCCATCGAAGCGGCTGCCGAAAATGGCGCCGCCGCACTGTTGCCCTGGACACGCCTCAAGCGGCTTTCGGTGGGGCCATTCCGCGGCTTCCGCCGCGAAGAACAGTTCGACCTGTCCAACAACATAGTGCTCTTCCAAGGCCCCAACGGCAGCGGCAAGAGCAGTCTGTGCGAAGCCATCGAGTGGGCCTTGCTGGGCCACGTGGAAGAAGCCACCGCTAAGCGCATTGACGACTTGGACGACTACTTCAACAACATTCATGAAGGCCAGCATATCCCGCCGCAGTTGTGGTCCGTGGGCGGCGTTGATGGAGTTCCTGTCGAACCCAACCCCGAACTGCTGCGCTTTGCCATCATTGAAAAAAATCGCATTGAAGGCTTTGCCCGGCTGGCCGCCCGAACGCCTGCACAAGCAAGCGCGCTGATTGCGTCGCTGTTCGGGCTTGATGGCTTTAACACTTTCGTGGGCAACTTCACTGCCACGCTGGGCAACAATCTACGGCTGTCCACGCCCAAGCAGGACGCACTGGCTCTTAAGCGCGCAGCACTGGAGGCGGCCAGGCAGAAGGTAGATGGCAACGCCGCCGCGGAAACCGCGTTCGATATTGACCAAGAAGCCATCGCCAACGCGTTTGAGGCGGGGCTGACATTTGCCCAGTTGCTCGAGCGGTTAGGCATGCATGGACAAGACGGACGTTTGCAGGAAGTCCGTGCCGCCCTGCAGGAGCAAATCCCGGCGCAATCCGGACAGACGGTGGCCGCTTTGGCGGAACTGCGTAAGGGAATTCGAAAGAAACTTGGCGAGTTGTCCGAGTGCAGCACCCAGTTGGAGCAGCGCGCTGGCCAAGTGTCTTTCCTAGCGCTGTATCGCTCCGTCCAGGCTTTGCAGGCCGAAAATCCGGCTACGTGCCCTGCCTGCGAAACGCCTTTGGCCAACGTCGTGCGCAACCCTTTCGAGCGCGCCGCGGAAGGGCTGGCACTTCTGCAAGACCTTGCCACTTTGGAAATCACCAAGGCGCGGTTGCAGCAAGAGTGCAGCCAGCTGTCCACACAGTTGCATGCCAAGGTCTCGGCCGCACACGCTTATGAGGCCTTCGGCCATCCCATCCTGGCACCGCTGGTGGCGTGGGTAGAACAAGAAGAGCCTGTACCCGCTTGGGCTGATGACTTGCTGACGAAAACCGTGTGGCAAGTGCTGCTCAAGAAGCTGAAGGGGCTTGAAAGAGGTGACGCGGGTATTCGTGAGCGCCAGGGGCGGCTTGCCGCACTGGCGGAAGAGGGCAGGCGATTAGAGGAGCTCAAAACCAGTGCCGACGAGTTGCGCGTTCGGCGGAACTTGCATGCCCGGCAGGTCATCGATGAGCAGGCCAAGATTGATGGCTTCGACGCAGCCAACACTGAGCTGATCGCAGAGGTGGCGGTGGAGACCACCGCCCGTCAGCTGGAAATCCGTATCCAAGATGGATATGAGAACTTTCTGGAGTCCATTAAGCGTTATCGCGACGGGCTACCTGCGGGGCTTTTAACTGATTTGAACGAAACCACAAAGGACCTTTACAACCAGTTCAACGCCAGCGACCATGCCAACGACTTGTTAGCGGGCCTGAGGCTGCCGTTGCGAGGTGGCGAGCGTATCCAAGTCGCATTCGGTGGAGCACCAGAGACTTTCCTTGACGCGTTGGGTGTTCTCAGCGAAGGCCATTTGCGATGTCTAGGCCTCGCCATTCTGCTAGCCAAGAACATCAAGCTGGGCCTTCCGCTTATCGTCTTTGACGACGCGGTGAATGCTATCGACCATGACCACCGTAAAGGTATCCGGGACACGTTATTCGGGGACGATCGTCTCAGTGCCAAGCAGATGATCATTACCTGCCACAGCAACGAGTTCATTACCCAGGTTCAAAACGGACTCGCGCAAGGTGTTTCCACTCTATACATCCTGAAACACCACGCTGGTGACCATCAGCCACGCGTAATGAATGGTAGCGATCGACACTACTTACGCCGTGCCATAGAGCGTCTCGAGAATGGCGACGAACGCCAAGCATTGGCGTCCGGTCGTCAAGCGCTAGAGAATCTCACTGCTAAGACGTGGCGTTCATTGACCAATCGAGATCAGGACCTTGGCCAAATAAACCTCCTGCTTCGGGGTCCGGGAGGGGAGCCCGAACTTAGAAATATTGTCGATGGGCTCTTCAAAGCCATCACTAAGGGGATTGAGCAAGACCGCCTACCTGGCAACGCTTGGGTGCAGCGCAAAGATGCTTTCAGTGAGTTGTTGGATGTGCCATGGCGTTACTTGAACAAAGGCACCCATGATGGCGATGGGGAGGATTTTGAGATTGCCATTGTTGAGCAGATTGTTACCGCTCTCGGAAGGCTCAGTGCGTCCTTCCCTCAGTAGAGACAACGGGGTTAACTCTGCGTTCCAGCGATGTCCGTTCCAAGCCGAAAGTGAACGCGAGTCAGTAATACAGGCCTAGGCTGCAAAGCTGAGGCAAGTGTTTACTTGCTCGGGGGGCTATCGGGGCAGGGAGTTCAATCGACGAAGTGCTGCCCATGTAAGTTCTGAAGAACCTTTTCCCGCCACGAGCCGTTCAACTACGCCTGGCGCAATGCTCATGCACTTAATGCCTCTGGCTACATGAGCGGCCGAAAGGCCTGTGATGGCTGAGATATCTTTCGCTGATGTGACTTCTCCTGCTATCAGTGCTTTTGCCCAATCACGACCCTGCGCAATTGCCTTCAGAAGCGTCTTATGACCGGGCGTCATAGCTGCTGCAATGGCAGTCGTTTCCTCCGCCAAGATCCTTGTTTCACCGGCTGCCTTGATGAAGGAAGCGTCGACGGCTCTGATCACTCTTGCGGTCCTCCTTGGCGCCGCCTTTGTGCCTAAGGGCTTGTCCGCCATCAGTAGCAGCGCGGACAACCGGCCCGGTTCTGACGAGAGTTCTATTCTCCGATCGTTGACGGTGACTCGAACATTGGCTTGCAGCAAGATTTCCCTTTGCTCGGGAGTATCCAGTGATCGCCATTTCTTTGCCAAGCGCTCTGCACTCGCCCGCAGCGAAGCACTAAGAGTGGGGTCTTCGACGTCCAGCTGAACATCCAGATCATCTGCGCTCAGCATCTGCAGCCACTGCTCGGTCGCAATTCGCTCTACGTCGTGTGCAGGCAAGCAGAGCCGTTTCTTGCCTGCACAGCCAGGACGGGTTACGTAGTAACGGTATCGTTTGTCGCCCTTGGTCGAATGCGACGGGATCAGCCGATTCCCGGCGCCGTCCACCACCATGCCGGCCAGCAGACTGGTGTTGGTGGCACGTCTGCCCGTACGCCGCTCATGCCGGTTGTTCTGTAGTTTGGATTGAGCCTTTGCCCATAGATCAGCGGGAACGATTGCCTCGTGCTGGCCCTCGAAGAATTCTCCCTTGTGGTGGACCTCGCCGAGGTAGAGGCGACGGTTGAGGACGGCGTACAGGCCGCCCCGTGAGAAGGCCCTAGTCTCTGTAGCCCCATCCCGTTGTAGGCGGGAGCGTCCCCGTGTGTTGGCATGGTCCAGTTCTTCCATAAGAGCCTGCACGCAGCCCAGCTGGCAGTACCGCTCGAAGATATGCCGCACCAAAACGGCCTCTGGTCCGTTGACCACCAGGGCCTTGTCGACCAGGGAATATCCCAGCGGCACCGGCCCGCCCATCCACATGCCTTTGCGCTTGGAGGCGGCAACTTTGTCGCGAATACGTTCTCCGGTGACCTCGCGCTCGAACTGGGCGAAGGACAGAAGCACGTTGAGAGTCAGCCTCCCCATAGAGGAGGTCGTGTTGAAGTGCTGGGTTACAGACACAAAGGACGTCTGGTGGCGATCAAAGGTTTCGACCAGCTTGGAGAAGTCCATGAGAGATCGAGTAAGGCGATCGATCTTGTAGACCACCACCAGATCAACCTTGCCATCATTGATATCGGCCAGCAGTCGCTGCAGGGCAGGGCGGGTCAGATTCCCACCCGAGAACCCGCCATCATCGTACCGGGTAGGCAAGACCTGCCAGCCCTCGTGGCGTTGGCTGATCGCATAGGCCTCACAGGCTTCCCGCTGGGCATCTAGCGAATTGAAGGCTTGGTCCAGGCCCTCTTCAGTCGATTTGCGGGTGTAAATGGCACAGCGAAGGGGGACAGTGTTGCCCTTGGTCTTCATGCCGGCGCCTTCGCGGGCTTGGCCTTCTTCAGCCCGAAGAAGACCGGTCCCGACCAAGGTGTGCCGGTGATCTCCCGGGCCAGCACTGACAGGCTGCTGTAGGTCTTGCCTTCGTACAAAAAGCCGGGGTCTGCGACTGTGACCGTATAGGTCCGACCACGCCAAGTCCGCAGGAGCCGCGTGCCAGGCTTCAGCCGCCGGGCCGGCACAGGAGCGGTTTGTGGCCCTGATCCGCGGGTCCTGGGGAGCAGAGAGGCCAGGTAGGCCTCTACTTCGGCCGGAAGCCCGCCGTAGGCGGTTTCCTGAGCATGGAAACGAAGCAGTTGGGCGGCTAGCGGGCGCCGCATTTTGGGCGATAAAGGCCGCCCGAACGCGGCCTGCCACTGAGCCTCAAGGTCTTTGCGGCTGGGCGTCGGAAGCTTCTCTATGAAAGGCGCTGTAGCTGGGTTCTTGGCGGGTTTGGACATGGTGCCTCCTTTGCACCATGCACGCTCTTGCCGGCCATACAGTCAAGTCAAAACCCGTAGAGAAAACCTGCCCGCTAACGCGGTAATCCAGCCCTGCTATTTGGCTTTGTACTCGATGGAGTCGTTGTTGTAGTCGTAGACCGAACGCCCGTAAACGCGGGTGAGCGCCTGGCCGCTGGCGCCCTTCTCAGGTTTCTGCGCCCAGACTCCGATATAGATGTGCTCCGGTGCCGGCTGCCGGCCCTGCTTCACGAGCTCATCAATGGCTGCCTGTGCAACGGCCTTAGTATCTCGGCGCACTTCGGCTTGGTTAGCGGGAGCGGACTGATAGGTTAGTACCAGCTGATAGTCGTTCTTGGTGGCCTTTTTGACGCTGATCCCTTCCCACTTAGCACTGGTCTTTAGGCGCGCCGCAACGGCCTGCGCAAACTGCTGGGCTTGAACTTGCTCGGCCGCAGCGTTGGGCGAGGGTGCGCTTGCCGCGCCTCCGGACAGCTTGGACAGTGCCCACACCACCACGATTACACCGAGAAAGATGATGGCTAGCTTCTTCATATGAGCTCCTGGAAATGAGGGGTCGAGCCGCTTAATTGGCTGGCGAAGTAGGTAATGCCTCAGCGGAGGCCGGCGGTTTCAACGTACCGGCCACTTCATCAAGCACGCTTTGAGTTCCCGCAATCACCTCCGGCTGCTTGAACTCTTCCCGACTCACCACCCCAGTGTCGGAGGTGGTTTCCAACCGCTGTTTGGCCGTGGCAATGACGGCTTCTCCAGTGGAGGCAAAAGAAATTTCCAGCTGCACCAAGGGGGCAGCCCCCGCCCCATTCAACATCCGCACCAGGAAGCCTCGCCCACCGGGAACCGGTTTGGTGCAGACCACCCGATTGGATTCGGCTTCGACGATGTCCATGTCATGGGTAAGGCACCAAGCTGTGAATCCGTTCTTGACTTGATCCAGAGTGGCGCCGTGGATGGTGACGGTGGGTCGGGCAGGCTGGGCGGCCGTTGCAGCACCGGCAGCAAGAATCATCACTAAGGCGATAAGTAGCTTTTGCATAGAGGCTCCTGAGTCATTGGGATATTATCCTAAATTGGGATAAACCTATATTGGGATTAATTGGTAGACCGGCTTTCAAACCGGTCTTCCAAGTTGAAATCAATCTACGAGCGTTCTTACCGGACCCTACTGTCCGTCTTGGTCCAGGCGCGCAAGGACGCGGGTCTCACCCAGCAGCAACTGGCCGACAAGCTCGGCAGACCCCAGTCCTTTGTCTCCAAGACGGAAAATGGGGAGCGTCGGATCGACGTGGTCGAGTTCCTCGAACTGTGCAGGCTTGTCGGAGCCGATCCCCATAATGTGCTTAGGCGCATTGAGCCTTCCGGCTCTCGGTGACGACCTATGGACGCTCTTCGGGAGCAAGTAGTCAAGCAAAGGAAGGTCAGTGAGTAAAAGCCAGGATATTGGGGGATTTATTGCCAATCTGCGGTCCGGTTACACCTACGAGCGATATGGGCTAGGCGTTGCGTGTTGTCATCCAGCCGAGGCGGGGTTTCCGTGGGAGAAAAGCGATGTCTGCTGAGTCTGGCACCCCAGGCAGTTTGCAGAAATGGCTCACCACGGCCTTGTCCTATGTGGTCCCCGTGTTTGCCATAGGCATACCCGTTTTGTATGTGCTGGGGCGGGTGTACAAGGAAGCCTACTGGGCAAAGCTGCAAATCCCTTATAGCCTGCTGGACTACCCGGTGGAGGGCTATCTCTATTCCGGGTTCGTCGCGATTACCAACGGGCTGTTTCGCTTAGTTAATTGGCTGCCCTTGGGACCGCTTGGCGCGTGGTTGCTCACTACTTTGGGGTTGGCTCTGATACTGGCCCTGGTGGTGTCGCTGCGTCGATGGTTGGGTACCGGATTGACGCGCTTTGTGCATTCGATGGAGAAAAAGCTTCGTAGCTGGAAGGCCAACGAAGACAAATGGCATGTCCAAATCGGACGGCCGCTTTTGATTATTGGGCAGTGGATTAATGGCGCCTTCCTCACTTTCTTGCTGGCCATTCTTCTCTTGGCGGTCTTTGTCGCGGCTGCCAATAGCGCGGGTCAATATGCGGCTGAGCAGACCGTCAAATACGTAAGACAATCTTCCAGCATCACAGTGGGGAATGCGCGCGCCATCGCTCACCTAAGAGGTGAACCATCCACGCAAAGTGGAATTCTGCTCGAGTGCAGCTCAGCATGGTGCGTGATCTCAAGGCGTGGAGAATTTGTCGCAGTACGCGCGGAAGACGTACTACTTGTGGATCATTGTCCGGCCACCCAAATCCTCCCCAACGGTGCCGTGGTCTGCGACGCCGATAGTTACCTACGTCCCTGAGGGACTCTTTTTCTTGCTGCGGGCCTGTGCTAAAGCACTGCCCGCAGCGGACTTTGACGCCTTCGAAGTGCGTCCATCACGCAGTACTTGAGACGCTGCCGTAGCGGCACGAGCGGAAGTACTCTCGCGCACGGTCTTGGATTGGGTCAGCGCACTGCCGGCAGCAATCTTGGAGTTTTTACCCGTGCTGGAAGACTTAAGCACTTGGGAGGCCGCCTTGGCGGCTTTGGGTCCGGTTTGCTTAGTGGCCATCAGATAGATCCTTGCGAAAGTGGGATAGGGGTGTTGCTTTAAGCTTGGGGTACGGCACGCACTAACTCATCGAGTGGTGGGAGGGTCGGATCAAGCTGCTGCCTAGCGAAACTTGCCTTTCGCCCTCTTCTTAGGCTGCTTTCCAGGTTTGAGTTTCTTAATGAGAACATCTGGATCGCAGGAGATTTTTGAAAGCATGACTGATCCGAATCCCAGCCCCAACAGCCTTGTGCAGACACTCTTAAGCACAACCTTAGCGAAGAACGGCATATGAAGGCCGGCCTTCTGAGACTGGCTGATGATGGCGAATACGATCACATAGTCGGTAACATCTCGTGGCACATCCTTGGGGAGCACAAGCTGGTGGGTGGCGCCAAGCTTCTGATTGGCTAGCTCTACAAACTCTTCATGTGTTTTAAGAAGCTCGCCTGATACCAGCCCTTGATTAAACAGGTGGCCTAATACACTGGAACTGCCATAGTGCTTTACGTGGAGAAAAACGTTCTTGGCGTAGGCGTCGCACAATTCCACTTTGTCGTAAATTCCGCCTACGGGGAGCATTTTTTTGTCCATCAACGTCCAGTGGCCGTTGCTTGTATCTACTAGATCTTTGTTGTAGTGGTCTTCGTCGGCATGGTTGTAGATAGGCAGTGAGGGTTCTAAGCGTGGAATCGCATCAACATAGTCGGCTACAGTTTTTACGAAATCCTTATCCACCTCAAACCAATGGCCAGCCGATAGCACGTACGACTTTCCGTCTACCTCTAACTCACAGTGGATACAACGATAAACTGGCCAGCGGTCGATGACATGTTCTTCTTCATTGACCGACATCGCATGATGCATCCGAAGAAACTCTATGCTGGGTGTCTCGTCTGGGAACTGGTGCACTAGGCCAGGAAGGTGAAGATCTGTCGACACGCCTTCGTTGGCCAGGCGGGTGAACTTGAAGCCATGCACGACGCTCCAATCGACAATATCGGGCACTGCGAGCCAGCAGTCATCGGCCAACCCGTTGTTTTGCCAGGCGGCCTTAAGTATCTCAACTAGCCTGTCATTGAGCAGCGCGGCGAGCTCGCCTTTAGGACGGAGTTGTCGAACTTGGTCTACCCAAGGGAAGGTCTTCTTGTAATCGTCTGATTGAAATGCCTTCAGATAATGGCGTAATAGCTTGCGTAGCGCTGGAATGTCTACATCGGCTGTCACGGTGAGAGCGTCTGCCCCCGCCATCTTGCGCCCAAGCTCCTCCTTGTCGGGTCGACCTACTATTCCCCGTATCAGATCTCGCTCAATGTCCACCCCAAAGTCCAGAGCGGCGGATGCCTGGCTAGTTTGAACCCGGCTATTCTGGTCGTCGACGAAGGTGCGCTTATCTATGCTTCTGAGCGCATCGGACTTAACTGAATTCAAAGTTACCAGAAGGCCGAATCGTTCTTCGTAAGCTTCAGGCTTGATGATAAATCTGCCTTGGCCAAAGGTCAGTGCGAACAGTCTTTTATCGACCTTGACGATAAAGACTGCAGACGATAATTGGACCTTGCCTAGGTCTTTAATTGCGACATAGCCTGCGAACAGCTTTGCCCACTTAGGCGGCTTGGGAGGATTCTGCTTGGTGAAAAGGACGCCGTACTCTGAGGGGCCCTCAGCAATAAGGTGCCTGGTGGTACCTGCTACCACAGCATCTTCTGCAGTAGCGACGCTGTCGCGCAGCAGATAAATCGTGAAAGTAGCCATAGGTCCCCTGACTTACTTGAATCAACTGTCCTTCAAAGACTCGGCAAGCTTGGCCGCGGTCTCGGTCGGAGCCAGCATTCCCCAATGCTGAAACCGCGAGTACAGCGCGATATCGCTGTCGCCACGCATCCTGCATACGTACCGAGCCAGTTGGCAACGTAAATAATTCACACAAGGCGATGGCGGTCGAAATGGAAGCAAGTCGCTAGGGCTGGATTTGTGCGGGGGTGGCGCAGTAATGAACGGCATAACAAATTGTGATCTCTTTTTAGTTTGACAGGGGGTCCGTACGGTTCTACAAGAGGGAGGTGGCGCAAAGTTTCTAGCAACACCAAGCGCGCACCTCCTCCGCCAATCCGGATGACCGACATGATGCACCTGATCCAATTGCCACCCCTGCACATCAAGGGCAAAACGCCGGGTACCTGGCTAGGCAAGTCGCGAACCCTCCTTACTGAGGATTTGGAGGAAATGGGCTCGGACGCCCTCGCAGCGGTACGCGCGGCTCAGCGAAAACCTATTCCTTTGGGTGCCGAGCAGGAAGCACGATTTCATACGATGCGCCGAACCGGCTGCATCGCGGTCTACAGGACCGAGCGCAAGCTGCGGGGGCGGGCCAAGAAGCTCATCTATCGACGTGGCGGCAAGGGAGGCGCTGATATGGAGATGTCGCCTGTCCTCTGGGATCAGGCGCAGGCGCGGGCCGCGGTTCGGGTAAGGCTGTACGAGGCATTCAAACAGCCGCCACCACCCGAAGCCGGTGTCTCTGCTCGCCAGGCCATCGCGCTAGCACGCGCCAGCCGTGTGCTTGCTCTGATACCCAAGTATCGGGCGCGCGGCCGGGACTGCGGCGGCTTGATTGCCCGGCAATTGGGTGAGCCCATAGCCTACGTTCGACGCATCCTGCGCGAAGAACGTTCACGACCGACGCTGCCAATTCTCTAAAAGGACCCACTGCGGTTCCCTGATCGGGCCAGGAATTTCCCTGGTAGCGATCTCGGAGAAACGCAATGCAGTCACTTAGTAAGACCAAGCCGCTGGTACAGGGCGCAAGTGAGGCGGGTCCTCATCTTTCGATTCACCTACAGCCCCTCCGCCTGCTCAAGCCCGATCCGGGCAACCCACGAACCCACAGCGATAAGCAGGTCAGACAGCTCGCCAAGAGCATCTCGGCGTTCGGGTTCTGCGTTCCCTTGTTGGTGGATGCCGAGCGTAACGTCATTGCCGGCCACGGACGGCTGCTAGCCGCCCAGCAACTGGGTTGGTCGGAGGTGCCAGCCATCACCTTGGAACACCTCACGCCACTGCAGATCCAGGCATTTCGCGTCGCTGACAATCGCCTCAGCGAGTGTTCCACCTGGGATCCACGTTTGCTAGGTCAGCAACTCAAGACCCTGTCAGAGGCCGAGCTGGATTTCGACTTGGATGCCATCGGCTTCGATCTGCCCGAAATCGACTTGCGGATCCAATGCCTCGACGAGTTCGGTAGCGACGAGGGTCCCGACGTTGATTCTCCCTCGGAAGATCTGCCGGTCGTCACCCAGCTAGGGGATGTCTGGCAGTTGGGAGGGCATCGGATCATTTGCGGCAATGCGCTGGAGGCTGAGACTTACGAGCGGTTGATGCAGGGCCGGAAAGCGGTCATCACGTTCACCGACCCACCGTTCAACGTCAAGATCGCCGGCAATGTGGGTGGGAAGGGCAAGATCCAGCACGCCGAGTTCGTCATGGCCTCCGGGGAGATGTCGCGGCTGGAGTTCACCGCCTTCCTCGACAAGACCATTCAGGGCATCAAGACCAACTGCGTACCGGGTGCGTTGCTCTATGTCTGTATGGACTGGCGCCACTTGGTCGAGCTGTCGACGGCAGGGGAGAGTCAGGGACTTGAGCTAAAGAACCTGTGCGTGTGGACCAAGAACTGCGGTGGCATGGGGTCGCTGTATCGCAGTCAGCACGAGCTGATCTTCGTCTACAAGAATGGCAGCGACGAGGCCCATGTCAACAATGTGCAGCTGGGTCGCTTCGGTCGCAACCGCACCAATGTCTGGGCGTACGACGGGGCCAATTCCTTCTCCCGCAAGTCCGATGAGGGAAATCTGCTCGCCTGGCACCCGACCGTCAAACCGGTAGCCCTGGTCGCCGACGCCGTTCTGGATGCGTCCGAACGCGGTTCCATCGTTCTGGATGCCTTCCTGGGCAGTGGCACCACGATCATCGCGGCCGAGAAAACCGGCCGAGTCGGCTACGGCATCGAACTGGATCCTAAGTATGTGGATACCTCTATCCGACGATGGCAGCGCCTGACGGGTGGAAAAGCTATCCATGGCAGCACAGGCGAAACCTTCGAGGAGCGGGAGTCGGTGTCGCTGGTAGGGGAGGGTGCCCATGAAGGACAAGCCCTCTAACTCGTACGAGGTGGGTTACGCCAAACCACCCGAACACAGTCGATTCATGAAAGGGAAATCGGGCAATCCGAAGGGCCGGCCGAAAGGCTCGTTGAACCTTACCACTGCGATCAATCGCGCCTTGCGGGAAAAGATCACTGTCGTCGAGCACGGCCGTCGCAAGACCATCACCAAGCTCGATGCCGCGGTGATTCAGATGGTCAACCGGGCCGTCCAGGGCGATTCCCGCGCGATGCAGCAGATGCTCGGCCTCGGCCCGCTTGTCGGCGTCGAAACCGCAGCCTCGACACCCACCCTCGATCAGAACGAATCGGCCGTCCTGGCCAACCTCCTCCAGCAATTCGCGCCGCCAGTTGTAGACCCCCAACCCAAATCAATTAGGAAGCCCCGCAAATGCAAATGACTCCGAACCAGTTCGACCTGATTCTTCGCAACGACCTCAGCGCCTTCATCCAGCGGGTGTTCCAGCACCTAGATCCCAATACTGAATACGCCAACAACTGGCATCTGGCCCTACTCGCCGATCGCTTGACCCAGATGCACGAAGGCAAGCTCAAGCGCCTGATCATCAACGTGCCGCCTCGCAGCCTAAAATCTATGGCGGCTTCGGTGGCGTTTCCTGCCTGGGTACTTGGCAAGGACCCGAGCAAGCGCCTGATCTGTGTCAGTTACGGTCAGGACCTGTCCGAGAAGATGGCTCGGGACTGCCAGGCCATTATGTTGTCCCCGTTCTATCAGCGAGCCTTCACGACCCGGCTCTCCAGTCGCTCGGCAGCCTTCGACTTTGAAACCACCGCTCGAGGTGGGCGCATGTCCACTTCGGTAGGGGGAGTGCTGACCGGGCGTGGGGGTGACATCGTCATCATCGATGACCCGGTTAAGCCAGATGAGGCTCTATCCGAGGCAAAGCGGATGTCGGCCAACGCTTGGTACGACAACACTCTGTATAGCCGGCTGAATAACAAGAAGGAAGGTGCGATTGTCATCATCATGCAGCGCCTGCATCTGGACGATCTGGTGGGCCATGTCCTCAGCAAAGAGTCCTGGGAGGTGGTTAGCCTGCCGGCCGTGGCACAAGAGCCTGAGGTCTGGCGATTCAATACCCTGGCCGGTCCCCAGGTCAAAATAAGGGAACCAGGCGACCTGTTGCATGAGGGGCGGGAAGGGCGGGCCGAGTTGGAAGCCATCCAGCACAATCTAGGTAGCTATACCTATGCCGCCCAGTATCTCCAGTCGCCGGTCCCGCCGGGAGGGGCCATCGTCAAGACGGCATGGTTGCATCGGTACCGCGAAGAGGAGCGGCCCGAAAAGTTCGACCGCATCATCCAAAGCTGGGATACGGCCAATACCGCCAAGGAGCTATCGGACTACAGCGTGTGCACCACATGGGGCATGAAAGGCAAGGAAACCTGGCTGCTACACGTCTTTCGCAAGCGGATGGAGTATCCGGATCTGAAACGGGCAGTGATCGAACAGTGCAAGCTGTGGAGTGCAAAGGTCGTACTGATCGAGGATAAGGCATCGGGAACGCAGCTGATTCAGGAGCTGCGATCCGGCGAGGTTCCGCAGGTCAAAGGCATCAAGCCCATCGGCGACAAGGTCATCCGGCTTCGTAATCAGACTCCAAAAATCGAGAATGGCTTCATTCGGTTTCCGGAAAGCGCGCCCTGGTGGGATGAATACGAGTACGAGCTGATTTCGTTTCCGGCCTGCAAGTACTACGACCAGGTGGACTCCACCTCACAAGCGCTCGAATGGATTGAGACGGCAGGCCGTGAGCCTGCCGGTATCACTTACATGAAAATGAGTCTGGCAGAGCAACGAGGTTGGACCATGGACCAGGTCAATGAACACTTAGAGGCGAAACGTCGAGAGTCATAAAACCTGTGCGGCCAGTACATTGGAAGGACAAGGCCCGCTTATTGCGGGCTTTGTCTGATTGTTGAGCGCGCTGCCAATCAGAGAAGGGCCACTTTCGACCCGAAGCGGACTCGGCTTGAACGAATTGCTATGCGGCAAAGCGTTTGCACTCATCGCTTTGGCTCTACGCGTTTCGCCTTAGCGGCGCCGCGACCGCCGATCCGGGAATAGGTGATGATCTCAGCCGGACCACTTGCCGGTGAAATGGCTTTAATGATGATGCCGCTATCGGGGCCCACCAGCTCTTCGTTTGACGTATACAAGGGCTCGCGGTGTCCATCGCCGCGGTGGAAGGTAAAACTGCCGTTTCCGGTCGAGATGATCTTGAATGGCGCGACACCGGAGATGTCCGTAAAGCTGTAAGTCCCCTGGAATCTAGCGACTGCAATTGGGCTTTGCGGATCGAGCTTCATCACAGTTGAGGACATGGCGTCAGGCCAGTGATAGGTATCGGCGATGCTTCGAAGAAGCTCCGCGATAAGCGGCTTTGCATTGTCCGAGTTGGCCATGATTGCCGCGCCTTGACACGTTTCTGGATAGAGGATGAGTGACGAGTTGTAACCTTCGTTCGTGCCATCGTGTCCAAAGTGGCGGGCTTTGCCTTCACCACCAACTTCAAAGCCTAGGCTGCGTGGTCCAGATTGCACAGTAGCCATCTGGTTGGCGAGTGCTGGGCTGAGCAGGGCGTTAGGCTCTTCGCGGACGGCCTTCATCACCGCCAAACCAAAACTGGCCAGATCGGGTGCCGTGCTCCACAAGCTAGCCGCAGCCAGCTCCGGGTAAACGTGCCAGCCCCCCCGAACCATCGTGCCATCTGCAACGTGGCCTGCGGCGACGTCGGCCTTCGCACTCGCGGAGGGTTCCGCAAAGCCACTCTCGATCATTCCGGTCGGCACCAAGACTTGATCATGGACGATCTTGTCGAAGCTCTGACCGGTCTTTTCGGTCATCAGCAGTTGCGCAACGAGATAGCCGCCCCCGGAGTAGCGCCAGTCCGAACCTGGCACATAAGCGACCTGCACTGGTTTCGGCCGGGCTGGCTCGACTCCGTTAAGGGTTTGGAGCAGCGTTGGTATCAGTTCACCGTGGGAATACCCGCCATACCCGCCGGGGATCAGGCCAGCGCTGTGACTGAGAATGCCTCGCAGCGTAATTGGGTGCCCCTCAAGAAATGGGCTCGCAGGCACCTTCCAACTCTGCAATTCGACATTCACATCACTGTCGAGCGATAGCAACCCCTGATCGACAAGTCGGAGAGCGGCAAACGCAGCCACCGGCTTTGTCACCGATGCGGCCTGAAACAGTGTGTCACTCTGGACCTTGGCACCGTCCTTCCGGGTGATGCCGAAGCCATGTCTATCAACAATCTTGCAGTTGTCGATGACAGCAACGCTTATGCCCGGGACTTTCCATCGCTCCATGCGATCGGCAAGGGACAGCTTGTTGCCAGACTCATTCTCAAAGACGACCGCTCGGCGCAATGTGTCAGCGTAGGCGGGGATGCTTTGCTCTGCCTCTGCTGTTTGAACAAGAACGCCAGAGAATGCCGTCATCATCGAAACGACAAGACTTTTCGTCACAACCTGCCTTTGCGTCACCTTAGTCGAATGGTCCACAAAATCTCCTTGCCGTTTAACACCTGAGTTAAGCTAGGCTGCGCAGCCGACGCGACGATGATTCAATCTTGTTCGCCAGCGCCAGCGCCAGCGCCAGCGCCAGCGCCAGCGCCGAGGCCGCGAAGCGAATCGGCTTGAACGAGTAAAAAGGAAGCTCCCCATCCCTGCGGATAACCGCTCGGTCTTGAAGGACCATGATGGTTCTCACCATCGGTAAATCTGGAGGAGGAGCTTCCCATGCGCAGTTAGACCGCACCAGCCTGTTGACGACTTTCGCTTGTTGCGCTCCCTGCGGTGTGGCGGATTGCGGTTTCTCGGCGAGCAATCCGGAGCGATCCTTCAGTCCAGAGTTAAAGCTGCCTTCTGGAAGCGCCGTTAGAACACGTTCCTGCTGGGCGGCGCGGCTCATTTGGTCGGCAACCGTTGGGTTAGCGGAGATCTTGCCTCCGATGTTGATGGCCTTGTGCATACGCCGCGACCCTAAATGAGCCCACTGCACGATTTTATCGACTTCAATCTTTCCAGTGACGTTCATTGTCGAAAGGCTTGCCGGCGAGGCATTTCTTGAGTTCATCGCGGGCCATGAGTCCATCGTGCCACTCGATGTTGGTGATCGATTTCCCGTCATAGCTGACATCGAAACTCCAATTGTCTTCCATGCCGGCCATCAGCGCATCGATGCTGGGCACGGCGAACGCCAGCAGCGGCGGCGACTTGGGGCCGGTTTGCACGTAGATCGCATTGAGCGTCACGGGCTTGATGTCGCCCTGCGTCAGCGTGACGCGAACCGGCTTCCCACTGTCCAGTTTGGGGAACGCCGCGACGGAGTCTTTGCCCAACGGCGAAAAGGCCAGCAAGGCACCTCGGTAGTTTCCGCCGGGACCGAACAAGGTTACGACGATTCCCTCCTTCAGCCCGTCGCCCTTGCCGGGTCTTGTCTGGCGCTTGGCACGCAGGAATGACGCCGCGCAATACTCGCCCGGCCCGGCCTTCGAACTGGCCTGCATGAACTCCCACCAGCCGGCGATTACTTTCTCCCGGTACTGCTGCGCCTGCTTCCGGTTCGAGTCGAGGACATCGTTGGCATTGATCTCCGTGTCGTGGGTTTCCATGACGGATGCCAGTACGTCGAATGAGCCGCCCTCCACCTGGGCGAACGCCTGCATGGACGCCGTTGCGGCCAGCAAGCCGGCTGCCAGAACGACACGTTTGATCATCGTCATAAGTCCCTTCGAGTCAAGCATTTGGTCGCTACAGGACGGCGGGTTAGGGTGACAAAACCCTGCCGAGTGGGGTGGGAATGGCCGGGGCATCAGCGCTTCGGCCTCGTGGCGTCGTCGCAAACAAGCCGGATCTCGCGTGACCCCGTCCCGTCGTAGTCTCCCTGGACGACAATGTCGTGCACGCGCCATTCGCCGTAGGCATCTTGGCGCGTGTTGAATTCGGCGTAGCACTCGGCATAACCCCCCGACTCGCCGCCGATAACGCCGTAGGCGCCGTAGACGGTGACGCCCTGTTCTTCCCACCAAGCGCTGTAGCGAAGGAAGCGCGAGCCCGCGCCCTGGTAGAAGTCATCGGGATTGCCCATGGTCGCGACCACCTCCTGCTCGGGCCGGCCGCCAAAGACGGCCATGAGTCTTTTCTCGCGCTTGTTCATCTTCGAGCCGTCCGGATGCTTGCCTGCGTTCTGGGCCACCTGCAGGTCCGCCGTCGTGTCCGCCCGACGCTTCTTGATGCTGTCCAGCAGACTGGCCTGGATCGATGCGGTACCGGCATCGGGACCCTGCTGCTCCTTTTTTACCGCCTCCATGACGGCGTGGCCGTCAGCTTTGGAGAGCGACTGAGCCCATTTCCCGGTGGGGTCGGGGCGCTTCTTGGCCAGGACCTTGTCCCACCAGAAGGTCTCCCAGGCGAAATCCATGTACTCCGATGGCAAGTGCTCGCCGATGACGGCCATGTCGGCCGGTAGGCCCAGTTTTGCGATGCGCTTGCCGAAGCCGTCGAAGTCGAAGCTGTCGTCCTTGATGGCTGCGCGCATTGCCTGATCGATCTCGATGTGGTTGCAGGCCAAGGTGCCGGCCTTCGAGAGCATGGGGGCGTTCGACGTCTTCCAGTCACTCTGGGGCACGTCCTCGGCCTTCAAGTCGGTACGCCGCAGCATGTAGCTGCCGGGACCAATCCGGAATGTCACTGCGTCGCCCGTGCCAATGGCGTTCTTGTCTTCGGAGGTTATCCGCTTCTCCTGATCCAGAGTGAACCGCTCCGGGCATTTGAAGAACAACTCCATGTGCACGAACTCAGGCTTGTTCGCGTTTTCGTACACTACCGTGACGGGGAGGGCGCGGACCTGCGTCCCTGTTCCCCCCATGTCCGCCGGGGCCTGGTTAGCAAACGAACGCATGTCGGCGAAATACGCCTCGCGATTGTCGATTGCGCCCTGGTATTGCACGATCACGCTCAAGGCGAAGACCGGCGTGGGAAACACCAGCCCTGCGACGAGGCACGGCAACAGTATCTTGGCTGATTTCATCGCGTTCTCGATAGTATCGGCGCCGCGCTGCAGGTTAGTCGCACTTGTGCGCCGCACGCAGTAGGGCGTTGCAGTTGGCCTGGTTGGTCTTGCCTTGGTCACGGGAACCTTTGGTGAAGTCGGTGCATAGGGCATCCGCGCCACCGGCGGTCCCGAAACTCACGAGCTTGCCCAGCTTCGAAGGCTCCAGGACCTGGCATTTATAGGTCCTCCCGCCGTTCGTCCTGACCGTGTATTCGGTGCCTTTCATGCCCACGGAAGATTCCACGTCTTCCTGCTTTGTCACCACGAAGCGGTCGGTATCCTCGCCGATCGCCATCGAGATCTTCTTCGCGGCCTTATCGCTGATCGTGACCGGGGCAACGGGTTCTGACCTTGAGCCGGAACTTCCGCCTTTTCCACCCGAGGTGTTCGCCGTTCGCGTCTCGTTGACATTCGAGTCGCCGAATTCGGTGCACAGCGCATCCGCGCCCGCAGCGGTGCCGAACGAAAAGAACTTTCCAGCGCGGGAAGGCTCGATTATCTGGCACTTGTAGTTTCTGCCGCCGGATGTCCTCACCGTGTACTGGGTGGCATTCGATCCTGCGGCCGACTCGACATCTTCCTGCCCGGTTACGACGAAATCATTGATTTCCTCGCCGAGTGCCATCGAGATCTTCCTCGCGGCCTTGTCGCTGACATCGATCGCATCCGTACCGCCGGATCCGCCGGCATCCGGCCGCGTTTCCGCATCGCGGGCATCGGCGTTCGAGGTAGTGGGACCGCCACCGGCAAGCAGCAGGAAAAGGACCGCTGTCGTCGCAGCATTGCGTTTCATTTTCAATCTCCTGGTATTCCACAAAGAAAGTTCTGGTCTGGTCCCGGGCCAGCCGACCAGCGATCGGCCATGCGTTTTCGCGGAGGGGGGAAGCGCGTAATCGGGACCGACACAACGTGTTCTGCGCGAACTACGGCGCGCTCCCCGGGCTCAGCGCCGGAAGCCACATGAAGGCGACGGCCGCAGCACTGCCCGCCAGCATCAACAGCGCGAGCACGCCCAGGGTCCCGCCCATGGCGTATCGGGGCGCAGCCCGCTGCGAGCGTTCGGCGCGCAGGTACAGCTCCAGCACCGCCAGCGGAAGCACCCAACTGGCGAAGCTGACGCCGACGAAGACCATCCCTTGGTAATTGATCTCGACCCCGAGCGGAGCCAGCACCAAGCCGGCGAGCATGATGCCAATGCGCAGGAACCAGACACCGTTGACCAGCAGGAAGGCGCGCAGGGCGTGCCTGCGATGCCGAACGAAATCGCGTTGCAGTGCGCTGCGCCAGGCCATCGTGGCGAAGGCGAGGATCAGCAGCCCGTTCAGGGTGATCGATACGTTGCTTCCCGTCCCCAGTCGGGATCCGCGGATCCAGGTGAGATACAGCCCGGACAATGCGCCCAGCAGGGAGATGCCCAGGAACAGGCGTCCATTCCAGCGATGGATGTGCGGCCAGCGGCGACGTAATGCAGGAACGAGCTGCCATGTGCCGCTGAAGGTCACGATGCCTCCCATCAGAGCGTGTGCGATGAATTGGAGGTTGCCAAACGTATCCCCGGGGACGTAGCCGGTCACGTGCGGCTTGTCGTTGAGGCCGGCCAGGTCGCCGCCCAAGGTGTGCCCGCCGAAGAACGCCAGGATGAACAGGACGAATGCCCACTGGCCCAGTGTTGCGGCAACAAACCAAGCCGAGGCGCCCACTTGCAGGGCGCGCGTGGGGGAAAAGGTGGGGGTTAGGGTCATTCGGGGGCGTCGGGATGGTGGATGGGCAGAACCTTGCCGGGTAACCCCGCGTGCATCTCGCCGTTTCGCGAATCGGCCAACCGAATTGCACGATCGGAAATCGTCGTTCAAGCGCCGTTTAGCCGCGACCGATGGCGGATGCAGTCCAGTCTGTCTGTTACCATCCCTGCCCGGGCGCTCGGGAGAACATGGCGATGCAGGGAGGGGCGATTGCGATGACCGCGATAGCGGTGACGATGTCGCTGCTGTCGTTGCTCATCTTGCTGCTGCGACGGGCCAAGCGGGACGCCGAGGTTCTATTTGCGGTGGTCAGCGGATCGCTGGCGCTGTCCTTGATGTCGCCCTGGATGGGAAATGCGCCGGAATGGATCAAATGGACCGTCGCGATCGGGGGTTCGGCAACCTGCAACGGTTTCTGGCTCGTGTCGAGGGTCCTGTTCCGCGGTGACCATGGCGTCCGCCTCCGGCATGTCCTGCTGGCGGCTGGGGTCGCACTCCTGATCGCCCTCCACCGCGGCACCGCCATGCAAGCGAACGCTTCGCCATCGATGCTAATGGTGGCAATCGATGCCATGCTCACCCTGACGAGCACATCCTTACTGGCGTTGAGTTTCCTCGAGCCCTTGCGCGGCTGGTCGATGAAGTGGACGCCCGCTGAACGACGACTGCGTCTGTCGTTCATGGTGGTCTATGGCAGCTCCGTGCTGTCCACTACCCTCCTCGGTGAACTCGCGCATGCATTCCCGGCATTGGCTCCGTGGCGCGCCGGCATCGTTGCGCTCTGCGCATCCGCGATGATCGTGTTCACCCACCTCGCTTTCCGCCATCGTCGCAAGGTTCCCGCACCATCCAATCGTCGCGATCTTACCGCCCCGGGCAAGCAGGTCCAGACCCCATGCGAAGACGACGCGCGGCTGGCGGCGCTGTTGCGGCACCAATTGGAAGTCCTGCAGGTTTACCGCGAGCCCGACCTGAGGGTGGCCGAACTGGCAGCCCGACTGGGTACCGCCGAATATCGCCTGAGCAAGCTGATCACCCGGCAACTGGGCGAACGGAATTTCAACCAGTTGCTCAACCGGCATCGCGTCGCCCATGCCTGCAAACTGCTAGCAATGCCCGTCGGTGTCGATAATATCCTGCATGTCAGTGCTGAGAGCGGGTTTGCTTCGCTAGGGCCCTTTAACCGCGCATTCAAAACGATCATGGGAAGCACGCCGACGGAGTATCGAGCCGCATGCCTGAAGGGCGAACCGCCGAGCATTCCGAACGGCGAATTGCTTGGGGTGCGTTTGGAACAAGTCGATTGTCGCTAGATGGCCGCTTCTCGAACCTCTACGGTCAAGGCGTAGTCCATTTGACTCAGACATCCGTCTGCTCGGCAATCTCCAGGGCATCATCGACCTCGATGCCAAGATAGCGGACCGTGCTTTCCAGCTTCGTGTGGCCGAGAAGCAGCTGCACGGCGCGCAGATTTCTCGTTCGGCGGTAGATCAAGGAGGCCTTTGTCCTGCGCATTGTGTAAGTTCCGTAGGAACCCGACTCCAGTCCGGCATCCTCGACCCAACGGTGGACGATCCTGGCGTACTGCCTCGTTGATAGATGAGGCGAGTCTGACACCCGGCTGGTAAAGAGGAAATCCGAGGCCTTGAGATCGGCATGGCTAATCCAAGCATGCACGGCCTCCCGCGTCGATTGGGTGATCTCGAACTGGACGGGACGCCCTGTCTTCTGTTGCATCACCATGGCGCGCGACGCCATTTGTCCTCCATGAGAGACATCCGAGACGCGAAGCTTAACTAAGTCGCAGGCACGGAGCTTGGAATCGATCGCCAAGTTGAACAGAGCCAGGTCCCGAACCTTGTGGCCTAGCTGAAGCCTGACCCTAATTGCCCAGATGTCCTTCAGCTTCAGCGGGGCCTTCTGGCCAACCAGCTTGCCCTTGTTCCAAGGCTCGTGGGATTAGGGTGTGTGAAGAATTTCCATGGCCAACTCCTAGTAGAGGGGTTGGCAAGCGTTCGCCTAGGCCTGGAAGTTGGGCGTGATGCGACCCTAAGCGGAAATGGGTGCCGTGTCCGATATGCGGCTTCCCGGCAATGGACAGGCCATTCCGTGAAGAGCGCCAGCCCAGATCACGGGTGCTGCGTACTCGGCTCGGCGAGTCCAGTCTGCGATCCGGAAGTAAGATGAGCAGTGCTTATCGCGACACATTTTCCAGAGGGTTCGTGGTATGAGATCTCGTAACGGGTGGCGCGCATCTGCGTGGACCTTACGTATCGGCAGAGTCGTTGTCTTGGCGCTGCTTTTGGCGCACATAGGTTGTGCGCCGACGGCAGAGGTTGACCGATCGCCGTCTCCAGCGGTGGCGATCGTGCTTGAAGATGTGACGCTCTTTGATGGGGAAAGCGTTGCGCCTCGTACTGGGATGTCCGTTGTCGTATCCCAAGGTAAAATCGTGCAAGTCGCACGGACTCAGGACGTATCGATCCTGCCGGGTTGGCGGGTCCAGCGCCTGCATGGGAGCTTCGTACTTCCGGGTCTGTTCGACACGCACGCTCATGTGACCTTCCTTCGCGAACCCAATACTTTTTCGGGATACGATGCGGCCACATCGGAGCGCATCCTCAAGATATTGCTTGCCCACGGGATCACGACCATCCTGAATCCGGCGGCGCCAGAAGAACCCGCGGTGCAGTTGCGCGATGCCATCGCAGCCGGACAGGTGCTAGGCCCGCGGATGCTTACAGCAGGACCGCCCATCAATTGGAGTGAGGAGAAAACCCCGGATCAAGTGCGCGCCGAAGTTAACCGGCAGGCGGATGCCGGAGTCGACTACATCAAGGTGTATGCGCGGATGCCGCCGAGCCTGGTTCGCGCTGCCACCGACGCGGCGCACGCGCGCGGCTTGCGTGTCGTGGGGCATCTGCAAGCCACCTCGCCCGAGGAAGCCGTCGCTGCAGGGATCGATGCAATCACGCATGGCGCAACCTGGACGACCGGACTTCTGCCGGAGGAACGCCGCAACGCCTATTTAAAGCGGCAACAGCAGGTAGGCTTCATGCGTTCGAGGATCGACTGGCTCAACTGGATTGATCTGGACAGTGCGCAGGTACAAGGCTCGATTCAGGCGGTCGCGCGGTCGCGCACTCCGCTGGACCCGACACTGATAGCCTACGTCACCAAGTTCCGCGGTCGCGATCCGCGCTACCGGAACAGTCCCTATCTGGATGTCGCGCCGCGCGAGGTTCTCGCCACGTGGGATGGATGGCTCGATGACTGGCCTGACGAAGAGTTTGCACGGGGCGCGGCTGCTTGGCCGCGCATGCTGGAACTTGTGAAACGCTATTACGATGCCGGCGCACTGTTGACGACCGGATCGGATTTCCCCAACCCCTACGTGATCCCCGGCGCGGGTCTGCACGACGAGATGGAGCTGCTGGTTCAAGCGGGTATTCCCCCCGCCGAGGTCATCCGGATCGCAACGCGTAACGGCGCTGAGTCTTTGAGGCTCCTCGGCGAGACAGGTACTGTTGCTGTGGGAAAACGAGCGGATCTTGTCGTACTCGGCGCTGATCCGACAGCCGATATCAACAATGTGCGCAAGATAAAGATAGTCTTCCTCGGCGGGCGAGAATACTCACCTGTTGAGTTGCTTGAACAGGCAGGGGTCGGGTCCCTAGGGCACTAGAGATTGCAAGTAATGGCGTGGCCCAACAATTCATTCAAGCCAAAGCCACTTCGCGGCCCGGCTAAATTCAGACGTTAGCGAATGTCCGCTTTGGGTCGGAAGCGGACATCAACCATCCATGAAGCAAAGCTTCGTATAGACCGGATCACTAGCTCGATGGGCAAAGGCGCACAGCGGCCAGGTGTACAAGACTGCCGCAAGCGCACCGATATCAATGAGTAAGGCGAACACGCACGGCACCTGCGTATCGTCCAGGCCCGCTCTTCTCAAGGCTTCACCCAATGGCGCCCGAGTCCAGCACTCGCTCATCCCCCCGATCACCTCCGCGGCAGCAACCAGCCGAATCAGACGCCCATCGATCCTTAGGGTCAGAGATTGAATCGCCTGGCATATCTTGTACCAGAGGTGAGAGATTCAGCGGCCACGGATCTCCGTGCGCGACGACTACTGGACATGAGTAGGGAGAAATGCGCCCGGCGCCTTCATCACAAAGCCCCGCTCTACATTGCCGTCGAATCCAAGCGACTCGTAAATCTTGTGAGCCCCCAGACGGCTTGCGCCTGACAGCAATAGCAACTTACCGCAAGATCTCCGCTACGCATAAGAAATTGCAGCAGACATAGTATCGCGGGCAAACCCCTGTCCCCGGAACTCCTCTAGCGTTACCACGTGTTCTATCACCCCGATAGGGTGTCCGCCTTTTGCAAAGCTTGGAAGAATTGCAACCATGCATGTTGACACTAGCAGCCCATCCAGTTCAGCAACGAAAACTGTTGATGTCCTACTGTGAACAATCTTTCGCCATGCGCATTTGGTCTCGAAATGCGGCTCAGCCACGTGATGGAGGTGCAGGCAGGCATATAGTCGAATAATTCCGTCGAGATCTGTTTCTCTCGCCTTTCGCACTTGCATATAGCCTGACCTCGTGAAGGACTATGTAATGTTTGTACTCCAAAAGCTCGAGATCAAAGCGACTGATAAGCCACGCTTGCCTCGATGAGAATCCAAAGCGACGTCAAGATCACGTACGGAAAATACTTGAAAGATCCTGGTCACCACGCGCATGCGGGCATTCCTCAGCCACCGACGATAGCGATTCTCGTCATGAATTCGCTGCAGGCCGGATCTTTCTTGAACTCCCTGATCCGCCCCTTCTCGAGCCTCGCAAGGGCCACCACAAGCGCTCCAAGTCGCATACCCCGCGCCTGCTCTGAGTCGTCTCCGATCTGAATGAAAAGATGACAGGGGGGCGCCAACGCGTGCTTCGGCAGCGCGATGCCGCCATTGACCCTCGTACCATTGGGCATGAGCAGAGCGCCCGGCTCGCCCAGGTAGTAGACGTGGTCCTTGCTCTGAAAAACGGCCTGGTAGCTCCCCTTTGCCAAGCCGGAAGATACCTTGTTGGCCACCATGACGTCCGCCTCAAGCACGAAGTGACTCGGGCTTGGCACGGGATCGAACGATTTCGGACTCTTGGTCATGCCGCACGCGATCAAGATGATCGCAAGGGCGAGAACAGGCCTTTTCATGTCGGCACCCTCATTTGAAACGCCGCACCCCGGACGCTATGGAAGATCCATGCCCTGCTGCTGGGGCACGAGCTTGCTGCGCAGGATCAGATCATCTTTCTCCGACGTCGGGAAGTCAAAGCTCCCGTAGCCCGCCCGGATGATGCCGTCGATGATTGCGCCATTGCCTTCATGCGGCGTCTCGGGCGTCCGCCGGACCACGAACATCGCGGCACCCTTGGTCGCATCCTTGGGGACATACACGCCACAATCCCAGCGATCGGACCAACGCGCCTCCGGATTCCTGGGGGGCACCACACTCATCTGGAAGCAGCCTGCATCACCCATCAGATAGACGGCCTTGGCGTCTTCATACTTCTGGACATATTGCCCCGCAAAGAGGGTGAACGTCGCAGCCTTCTCCTGGAAAACGTAGTCTTCCAAAAGCGTGTACGTTTGACCCGCATCCACAACCTTCAGGCTCTTAGGATAGACATGCTTTGCTGCCGCGACCGAAGACATCAGGACCAGGGCAACGCCTATTGAGGTGCGCATCATGATCCGGCGTGGGCTAAGGGCGTGTAGTGAGTGAGCAGGATGACCCACCTCCCTTGCCTCCTTTCCAGCAGGAAGGTCACCCGCAGCGAAGCATGCCGCCCGTCACCGTAGCGCTTTCGGGTGCTCTTCCGCAGGGCAACGATGATGATACCGTCCTTAGTCTCTTCGAAGGTCACCTCAGAGAGGGCCATATCAGCGTGATCAGCGAGTTTCGTCACCTCAGAGGCCCCGGCGCCAGCCAAGGAGCCGACAATGTCGCTGCGAGTTTCAACCTCGCCTGCAGGCGAGATTCGCAGGTACTCCGGAGCAAGAAGTCCTTCCAGAGCCCTCTGATCACCCCTTTCTTCGGCAGCAAGCATCAGCTTTACGGTATCGAGTGCGCGCCTAGTGTCGGTGATGGGATACTCAGCGTTGGCCGTTCCGATCATGCCGACTGCGAGCAGGTAGGACAGCAATGTCAGCAGGATATCTCGAGTACGCGAGCGCCGCGAAACCTTGGCTGCATGGTTGATGCGCATGCCTGCCTCGATTGATTCCACGGGCGAAGACGAAGCGACTACAGATCCTTGTTCGCTCATCGCGAGCTCCTCTTCATGGTGGAAAGATTGCAGTTGTCTCCGGCCATCTGGTAGTCGAACAGGCGACCTCCACTCTTCTTGCCACCTTCGCGAAGAATGAACGTGAGCTCACATTCGCGCAGCTCCCCTGTGACAGCGACATGGCCATACTTGGACACGACGTTTGCCACTCGCTCGTCCTTCTCGCTGTAGTAAACCCAGAGACGGTCCCCGCCCACACGGCGCTCGCCATCGGGGTACCCCATGACCTCGATGATCTCCGGTTCAGTCAATCCCTTCATGCTGTGGACGAGATCTTTGAACTGTTTCGGGTACTTCTTGGCCGCGAAGTTCCGGTCGACTTGGGCCATGAATGCATCTTCAGCTTGAGACGATTCGATGTCCTGGCGGAGGTTCTGTTCCTTTCCGCGCATCTCCGCCGCCAGGGCGTCTCCACGCGCGATCGTCTCGCGCCTCAAGCGGTCGAGTTCGGCGAGTGACTTGTTGGTGGTGAACGCGGGCTCTGTTCCATCGCGCCAGAGCGTGGCGAACGAGAGATCGTTGAGCTCCATCGGGAGAACGTGGTCACCGACCACCACCAGGCCCAGTTTGTTCAGTTCGTCCTGACCCTGGCCTCGTCGTCTATCGGCTTCGAGCGCCTTCTTCCAGCGGGCTTCATCGCAGGCCAGCAACCTGGCCTGGGCTTGCCAAGGCGCGGTAATAGCCCCCCAGTCCTGCCCAGACACCTGTTGCGACCTTCCGTTCTGCCGGTAGTGCTGCTCTTGCTGGGTGATCCGCATCTGCTGACTGCCACATTGAAACTCAAGAGTGAACATCGTCAACCAAGGTCCTGCGGCAGCTTCGTGGATCTGATTGACGCGGATCTGATTGATCTTCGTGGCGGCTTCGGCCTTGATGGGGTCACCTGTACGCTGCAAAGCTTCGAGGAATGCTTCTGGCGAGGTCCGGCTCTGGACGTCGTCGAAGGCCGCGTAGTAGGCGGTCCTGTCAGGCTTCTGCCCCTCGGCGTAGACCATCATCCACATGCCGGCGTTGGCCGGCGCCACGGCGAGGAGGAACAGGGGAATCGAGAGAGTGATGGATTTCATGGGTCAGACAAGCCTCGGAGACGTGGTGGACATGGGTGCGCCGCAGTGCGCCATGACGCGCTTCAGCAGCGCTTGGCCGCGCGGCCGAGTGCACGTGAACTCACTGCTCGGCAACCAGATGGCCGTCGCCGTCCTGGGTATCAGCGATTCATCGCTGACGGCGGAGGAGGCTCCCAAAGCCGCGCATCCTTGAAGACCCGTCAACATCAGCGCCGCGCCCGCGATGCGCGCCTTTCCCGTCATCTGTTCTCTCCCAATCTCCGTGGATGATCCGTGGGTAACCTGCGCGGCCCTCTGCAAACGGAAGGCCGGGCGACATGCCGTGGGCGCGCTCGAGAACGTTTCGGCACGCGGACGGGCTGGAAATATGGTCGCGCAGGTCGTCGCGGGGCGGCGGCGTCCTGGCGCACGCAATGCACGGGTCAGCGCCAAGTCGGGGTTCTCGGGAGGTCGCGACGCCGACATCTGGCATCGTTCGGATCATCCGCACGACCACACCTTTAACCCGAGAGGCATAAAGCATGAAGATCGCAAGGCGCCGCCTGATCGCTGTAGGCGCAGGACTCACCGGTGGAATGCTGCTCGCCTCAGGCCCCTTGGGAGCCCTCGCGCGTGCGACGGCGCCGGCCACGTCAGATTCGACCTTGAGGGCCATTGTCGACGCGGCGGTGACATCACGGCAGGTGCCGGGCGTCGCACTGGCGGTTTGGCGAGGTGGCCAAGAGGTCTATTCGTACTATGCCGGGCACGCCAACCTGGAGACGGCAAGCCATGTGACCGCCGACAGCGTCTTCCGCATTGGGTCGCTCACCAAGCAGTTCGTCGCTGCCTTGCTTCTGAAACTTGAGTCTCAAGGCAAGCTTTCGCTCGGCGAGCCCGCACAGCGCTATCTAACCTTCCTCCCCCAGCATGCCCCGTTCTCAATACGCGAGCTTCTGCAGCACACGGCAGGTATAAGCGACGGCGAGTACGGCACCGAAGGCGTATCGTCCCAACTCACCCAGGCCGAGCGAATCGCGCGCATGACGCCACTCTTCGATTTCGCTCCCGGCACCGCTTGGCGTTACAGCAATGCCGGGTACATCCTGCTGGGCGCCATCGTCGAGAAGGTTACGGCACTCCCCTTGGCGACCGCCGCCTCCAAGCTGCTGTTCGAACCCCTCGGCCTGACCCACACCGCGTTTGACCAGCCTTCCAACGTCGTCACGGCACGCGCATCGGGTTACACACCGACCGGCACAGAGGCTCAACCATTCAACAATGCTGAGTACCTCGATGTAGCGCTGGCCGGAGCTGCAGGCGCGATGCGGTCAACAGCACACGACCTGTGTCGGTGGCTAGCGGCGTTGTTCGGCGGAACTTACTTGCCCGCGTCGAGCGTGCAATCCATGCTAGTGCCTGCACGGCTTCGTGATGGCGTGCTGGCCGGAACGAAACGGCACGATCCCCAAACGCAAGGCATGGGCGATACGCAGTATGGACTGGGCTTCATGTTGGACGCGCACACGATCGACGGGAAGCCCGTCGCCGGCCACCATGGTGGCATCAACGGATTCGCCGCCTATCTCGCGTGCCATCCCTCCAGCGGCCTGGCATACGCCTGCCTGTGCAATGCCGACACCCATCCCGGGCTTCCTCTGCGTGACGTGCGCAGGCAGGTGCTGGGTCCCGTGCTGGCCTAGCAAGACTCGCCCCCTTCCCCCGTAACGCCTCGCCATGGCCCCTCTCGGCTAACGTATATTAGGTCGTTCGTTACGAGGCTCTTTGCGATGCCTACCCACCATGCCAGATCCGAGGTCCCCCTTCCTCCCGTCTGGCTGCCGGTCGCGGCCAGCATTCCCGTCGGGTTGTGCATGGTGGTGTTGACCCTGCCGTCCATCGGCGACGAAGTCGCGGAATGGCGGCGGATGCTCTGTCTGGCGCTCTACCTCCTATTGTGTCTACCACTTTTGTTTCTGCAGCGCGCGCTCTGGCGCAGGCGAGCGCCCTGGTGGCTGCTGGTGCCCGCCCTTCTGGTCGCCAGCTATGTGCTGTCCGTCGGCAGCAACATCATGGACTTACTGGTTGCGCGATCGGCTGGCTGGATACCGTACCAAACCGTGGAACTGGCACGACTGGTCAAAGGCATCGATGCGTTCTGGCTCGCGCTGGTGGCCTTTTGTGCGCTTCACGCCGTGGTCTGCTACTACGTCGAGCTTGGCCACGAGAAGACCCGGGTCGCCGAAGCCAAAGCGTTCATGCATGAGGCGGAGCTTCGGGCGCTCAGATACCAGCTTCAGCCACATTTTCTGTTCAATACGCTCAATGCGATTTCTTCGCTGGTGGTGTCCGGCCAGGTGGAGCGTACCCAGCAGGTCATCTCAAGGCTCGCGGATTTCCTGCGTGCGACCCTCGACGAGCGAATATCGCATGAGGTCTCCCTTGCAGAGGAGATCGCTCTCACGGAAACGTATCTGGCGATCGAGAAGGCCCGCCTCGGGGACCGTCTGATCGTGCACTGGAACATCGGCGCAGACATCCTCGACAAGCGGGTACCGCACCTGCTGCTGCAGCCATTGGTCGAAAATTCGATCCGGCACGGCATCGCGCTGCGCAGCGAGCCGGGCACCCTGGAGATCGGGCTACTGCAGGAAAGGGAAACGCTGCGGGTGTTCGTCGGTAACGATGGGCAAGTCGGCAACATGGGGGCGCCGCATAATGGATCGTCTCTGGCTGGAGGGATGCGCAACATCTCCGAGCGCCTGAGTCGACTGTATGGAGACGCGCACAACCTGCAAGCTACGCCCAGGACGGACGGCGGGTTCAACGTGTCGATCGACATTCCCTTGCGCGACGCCACGACACCGGGCACCTACTGGGAGTTTCATCGATGATCCGAGTCGCCGTCGTGGACGACGAACCGCTCGCCCGGAGCGGCGTACGCGCGCGTCTGGCACGACATCCGGACATGCATCTCGTTGGCGAGTACACCGATGGCAAGGCGGCTCTCGATGGCATCCTCGAAACCCCGCCCGACTTGGTCTTACTCGATATCCAGATGCCGAACTTGGACGGACTCGGGCTGCTTGCCGAAATCCCACAGGAGCGACGGCCAATGATCGTCTTCCTGACCGCGCATGACAACTTCGCAGTTCGTGCATTCGATCTGAAGGCGCTTGATTACATCCTGAAGCCGATCGACGACGACAGGTTCTCAGAATCGCTGGATCGGGCACGCGAAGCCATCGCTTCCCGCCATCGTAGCGGAGCCACGGCACTGGATCTAACCCAAGGCGGACACAGGCAAAGGTTCCCTATCCGTACTGGGCGGCGCGTGACCTTCATCGATGCAGCCGATGTGGAATGGATCGAAGCCAGCGGCGACTACGCGATCCTACACAGCGGCAGGAAAGAGCATTTGCTACGCGAATCGCTGGCAGACCTTGCCCGGCAGCTCGATCCCGCCACATTCATCAGAGCGCATCGCTCCACGATCGTCCGCCTGGATTGCGTGGCAGAAATGCAAGCCCTGCCGAATAGGGATGCTCTGATTCGCTTGCGGGATGGCACCCCTTTGCGAGTCAGTCGTACCTACATAGCAAACTTTCTCGAAAGGCTGCACGAGCGATCAATTCGTCGTTGAGTCAAGCGGACTATCGACATCAATGTCAGCTTTCAGCCAGAAGCAGACGTTCGTCATTGACGCGATGTCGCTTCCTTCCGTTTCGGCACCAGTGCACACAAACGAGCACAGCAGGCAAGTGGTGCATAGCGCCCAACGCCGCATACCCCCTATTACGGCGCGCGGCCAGCGCACGGGCAGTTCGCAAACGCGAGTGGAATAAACCCGGCCTCCCGGTGTCTTTATCTTGTGAACGACCCCACTGGAAGCCCCGATGCAACCTCGCACCCCGCTCATCGCGCCCCTGTTCGCCGCATGCCTGTGCCTGTTTACCACGCAGATTTCCGCCGCGCCGCCAAAGCCTGTCGAGCACGCGCCGCCTCCCGCTGAATCGGCATTCCTGGCCGAGAACGCCATGGCCATGGATCGAATGATGGCCGCTATGGACGCGAAGTCCACCGGTGACGTGGACCGCGACTTCGTCGCAATGATGGTGCCGCACCATCAGGGGGCCATCGACATGGCCCAGTTGGTCCTGCAGTACGGCAGGAACGAGCAGATCCGCCGCCTCGCGCAGGAAATCATCGTGACCCAGCAGCAGGAGATCGCCGCCATGTACCTGGCGATCGGCGCGCCCTTGCCGCCACCAACATCGGCGCCCACGAAGCCCGCGAACGCGACCCCACATCACCACTCCCCACAGACGGCTAGACCATGAAGCACCTACAGCTACAACTTCTCCTTCTCGCTGGGTCGATCGGCGCATTCGGCACCGCCCTTGCTGGGCAGGCGCCGTTCGCGGCCGATGCCAAGGACATTGCGATCAGCCACAGCGACCGCGTCTATGCGGCCGAGCAGTTCTCCAACACGGTTTCGGTGACCGACCCGGCGGACAATACGTTGCTCGGGGTCATCCGCCTAGGCGATCCGCTGCCGGGCAACCTCAGCCCCTTGTACAAGGGGCAGGTGCTCGTGCACGGACTGGGTTTCTCCCCCGATGGAAAAACGCTTGCCGCAGTGTCGATTGGCAGCAACTCGGTGAGCTTCATCGACACCACCACCAACGCGGTCAAGCACGTGACCTACTTGGGCCGTTCGCCGCACGAGGCCTTTTTCACCCCGGATGGCCGCGAAGTCTGGGTTACAGTGCGCGGCGAAGACTACGTTGCGGTGCTGGATGCTCAGACGTTCCAGGAGAAGACGCGCATCCAGGTCCCCGCCGGGCCCGGCATGCAGATATTCTCGCCGGATGGCCGCTACGGCTATGTCTGCTCCTCGTTCAATCCGGAAACCGTCGTCATCGAGGTCGCCAGCCACACGATCGTCGGGCACGTGCAACAGGAAAGTCCGTTCTGCCCCAACATCGCGGCAACGCCCGATGGGCGTCAGGTGTGGCTGACGCTGAAGGACATCGGCAAGACCATGGTGTTCGATGCGCGCCCCCCGTTCGCGGTGCTGAAGACGATCGACACCGGCCCGATCACCAACCACGTCAACTTCGCCTTCACCCGCAAGGGCGGCTTCGCATATGTCACGGTGGGAGGCATCAACCAGATCAAGGTTTTCCGCACCGACAACTTCCAGCAGGTGGCCACCATTCCCGTCGGCAAACTCCCGCACGGCCTGTGGCCGTCCGGCGACGGCCGCCGGATGTACGTGGGCCTGGAGAACGCCGATGCGCTCACCGCGATCGATACTTCGAACCATCGGGTCGTGGCCACCGTCCCAGTGGGGCAGGCGCCGCAGGCGGTGGTGTATGTGCCCAATGCCGTGGCGCAGGACCACGCTACCGGCAACCCGACCGTACTGCAGCCGCTGGGAACGGCCACCTCGGCAACCCAACTGGAACTGTTCGGCACCGGTTCCGCCCGAGTTCCGGCGCCCACCAGCGTTTCGCTCTTCGACCAAGGCCTGACGCAGGTGCTGCAGGCATCCGTTACAGGGCTCGAACCGAAGCAAGCGTACGTGCTCGCCCTGTCCGCCCATCCGGATGGCAGCGGCGCGTTGCAGCCGCTGGCGGCATTCAAGACCAACCCGCGCGGCTCCGCCATCGTCAACGCGGTAGGTCCGATCCGGCAGCTGGTGCGTGGTGGTGAAGGCGCAGCACAACGCTATCTGGTCATCGCACCTGGCACCACCGAGCAGCCTGGTGCTCCGGCCCAGCTGCAATCGCCGTGATGGCAAAGAGGCGTAGCATCGGCCCGAAGCTGATACGCGAGGCGCGCTGACCGTGAGCGACCTAGTGCAGATGGTGCAGCCGCTGATTCCGGGCCTTCGGCGGTATGCGCGCACCATGCTGCGCGATGCGTCCACCGCCGACGACCTGGTGCAGGACTGCCTGGAACGCGTGGTCGGCCGCTGGCACCAGCGTCGCGCCGAAGGCGACGTCGCCGCCTGGACCTACACAATCCTGCACAACCTCGCGATCAACCATCTGCGTGGCGCGAAGCGCCGGGGCCTGCATGTGCCGCTCGACGATAGCGAGGACACCGCACTGTCTCGTCCACCCGAGCAGGAGAATGCCTTACGCTATCGCGACGTGGTCCATGCCATGCAGGCACTGCCGGACGACCAGCGCAGCGTTCTGCTGCTGGTTTCGGTGGAAGACATGAGCTACGCCGAGGCGGCAAAGGTGCTGGATGTCCCCATCGGCACGGTTATGTCGCGCTTGGCGCGAGCGCGCGAGCGGTTGCGGCGCTCAATCGATGAAGGATTCCACGCGTCTTCCGGAAATACAAAGTTGAGGAGCGTCAAATGAGCGGCCGCCCCATCACCGAGGACGACCTGCACGCATACATTGATGGTGTGCTAGATGCGGAACGCCGCGACGAGGTTTCCGACTATCTAGCCCAACACACTGACGTGGCGCAGCGCGTATCCGCTTATCGCCGGCAACGCGAGCAGTTGCGCTCGGCTCTGTTGCCGATTGCGCAGGAACCGGTACCCGCCGACCTCAACATCGACCATCTGATCGAACGCCAGCGTCACCCGCGCTGGGCGGCGCTGCCCACGGCCGCTGCCGCAGTACTGCTAGTGGGCGTGGGCGTCGTGGTCGGCTGGCTCTCGCACGCCCAGCTTCGTCCGGCTCCCGTCGGCATCGAAGCCCTGGCCCAGGAAGCGGAGGACAGCTACGAAGTCCATGCCCCGGATCGGGTTCGCCCGGTGGAGCTTCGCGCCGACGACCGTGCGCAACTGGTCCGCTGGGCGTCGCAGCGGATCGGTCGCCCTGTCATCGTGCCCGATCTGTCGGAGTCGGGGTACCGGTTCATGGGCGGACGGCTGGTAGCCACCGCGCATGGGCCAGCTGTTCTTTTCATGTACGACGATGATCGCGGGACCCGGCTGGTCATGCTCAGTCGCCCCATGACGATCGATCGCGACACGGCCATGGAGCTGCACTCCCGAGGGGCCGTAGCCGGCTTCACTTGGGCGAACCGTGGAATCGGCTACAGCTTGGTAGGCCCGGTTGCCGCCAACCTGCTGCACCCGATCGCGGATCAGGTCCGCCGGCAAGTCGAAAGCGGTGCCTAGGCAGGGACGCACAACCAGGGTCCCAAAAGACTGCGCATGGCCGATAGCGGTCCCATAGCGCTTGGAGAGCAGCCAGCACGTGAGTGGCCGCTTACGGCCCGAAGCAGGGACGCGTCAAGGCTGCTGGAGGGTTCGCTTGTTTACAATTGCATCGGTACTTTAGGCTTCACGAGCGCAGAGTACTGCAATGGGGAAAGTCCACCGAGGGAGTAATGCGGCCTCGATAAGTTATACCTCGTTCTCCAGTCTTCAAGCATGCGGCTAACTTCAATCATGTTGTGTAGCTCATATCGATCCAGGACTTCTTTTCGCAGAGTTCCATTGAATCTCTCTATAAGGCTGTTGTCAGCACTGACATAGGGCCGGCCATACACTCTGTGAGCGCCTATTCTTTTCATCCAGGCGACGTATTCGGAGGCTTTGAATACACTTCCGTTGTCGGTCCGTATGGCCTTGGGGACTCGACCAGACGAATGCAGTCTTTCCAGACAGCGAACCACTAAGCAGGTTGTTTGCCTAACCGCAGGATGGGTGAGCAACGCTTCCCGATTGAAGTCGTCAATGATGTTCAGAATCCAATAGCGCTTTCCCCTGAACAGCCCGTCTGCCATGAAGTCCATCGACCACATGTCGTTGGGGGCGGTCTGCGCCTGCATGCGTTTGCGAACACGAGCCGGGGGCGGAAGCTTGGGGACGCCCTTGCCACTGCGATCCGGTAGTTCCAGTTTGGCAGCTTTGTACGTCAACCAGCAGGCTTTCCTGCTATTGGGCTGATCCTTCAAGATGGCATTGAAGACCTTATGAAATCCTTGGCCAGGATTCTGCTCGAAGTATCGCTTCATGTCTGCGATGAGGTTGGCGTCGGCCATGGCAGCCACCTTGCCGCTGCCGGCGGAAGGGGAAAGGCCAACGATTCTGTTGGCGGCGATGTGAGGAATGCCGAAGTTTGCACGGAGGGTCGCGGCCATGACCGAGCGAGGCCGCTGGGCCGGCTGCATGCGCTTGATGACCTGTCTGGAGATATCGATATAGCTGCTCAGCTTCTCGACACGGCTGGTCATGATCGTGAGTTGGTGTTCGAGCCGTCGAATCGTTTCAATCCATTTGGCATCGAGGCCCGAGTATTGCCTGGTCAGAAACCCAATGTGACCTATCGTGATTCCATACCTTCGCGCTATTTCTTTTAGACGGATGCCGTCCTCATGATCGCGGAGCAGTCTCGCAATCTTTAGGGAAGACATCGGTTTCATGGGCTTGGCTCCCGCATGGGGATATGAGAGTAGCCTACCGTGGTTTGTGGGCCCGGTCAGGCGTAGGCGCTGACTACGGCTGCATCCCTGTTGCGCATCTCGACTACGACCGCCGTAGCCACTCCTGCAACATCGTGACGGGCGCCGGCCATCACATCGGCAGCTTCTAGGGCGTCATCCCATCTGGCGAACCAACCGCGACCTTCCATGCCGTGGTAGAGGTCCCAGCCAGTCATGGCTGGCATGATCACGAAGAACTCAGCATCCATAGTCTCGGCCCTGGCTGAAAAGTTGCCCCCGGTCCAGCTAACCGCTTGCTCAAGGCGAGACCCTTTTCCTTCTGCAGAGCGACAATTCTTGTCAGCGCAGGGGCATGCTTCCGGGGGCAGGATTAGCTTCGCTTAGTGACAGGGCCTGCGATATCAGCGAGTCACCCTTCGTTACGTAGGACTTTTCTGACGCTGATCGCTATAGCGACTGAACCAGCCCAGAGGTGGTCTGCTTCGCCGCGACGGTTTACCCAGAAGGGACCCAGCCGTACCGGATACTCGGCTTGGAACAAGGGACCTGAGAACTGGTGATCCAGACGGAGCGGCTAGCTCGCTAGGGGCCAAATGCGATCTGTTCCATAACCGACCAGGAGGATGGTGGGTACGACGACCACGTATCCGAGCCCCGGGAGCATACTTGTCCATAAAACGAAGCCGAAGAGGCGATGTCGAGAGCCGCTAACGACCCTAAGCGGACCCTATGTCGATGCGCGGCGAGCTGGGTACATCGATTCGTGCTCTCCGCAGGAGTGTCGCACGCATCAGGTCGACGATGCGATAGCCCCCCTCGTAGATGACCAATGGAAGCAGCCAGCTTAACCAGAGCAACGTCGCGATCATTGCCGGCGACGGTGCCAGTTCCATCGCAATCTGAGCTTGAAGAAGTATCCGGAAGGTGATCGGCGAGAGCGTCACGAGATAGTTGCGGATCATCCAGCGCCGATGCGGCCATACCCGGCCACGGTGAATCGCGATCAGCGCGACCAAGGCTGTCGTCAACCATGCCAGCGCGGTAGCGGTAAATGCTATGCGGATTTCGAATGGAGCTGGCGAAGTGGCGATTAGCCCTGTGGCGCCTGTGCAAGCGATGAGCATGCCGACCATGTAAATCCGGCCCATCCAGCGATGCAGGCGCGGATAGGCCCGCGGCCACCGGGTCAGGAACTGGAGCGGCCCCAAGACAACGGTTAGCGCCCCGCCGGCAAGGTGGGTCCACAGCCAACCTCGTCGCGACCAGAACATGGTGTAGGAACCGGGGTCCGGGTAGTGGTACTTGCCGTAGACAGTCAGCAGGAAATGGATGCTGATTATCCCGAGGACGAGCCACACCATAGCCCAACCAATGCGTCGGCCAAGGCGGGCGCGGGTGGGTGAAGAGGCATCCGAGACCTCAGAACTCATATGCACCTCCGGCCCATGCCTGACCGAAGAATACACAGGCCGGCCCTTTGATTGAACCGTGACCACGGCATCGGCGATATGTCGACTTCGGCCAAAGTCCAGATCAACCGGCTGGACCCGACCGAATCCGGGCTAACTCAGCCCCTAGATTTAAACGTCGAGCTTGAGCCGTACTTTTCCGGATACTCGGCTTGGAACAAGGTGCCGGAGGGCTGGTGGCCCAAGGCGGGCCAATAGCCACGCAGGGTGGGGAGCCCCCCTGTTCCTAAAGCCCTTTTCCCTGTTGGGCTTCCCTGATAACTCAAAGCCAAGATGCCCTGAAAAGGTCCGTGATCCGGGCTCTTGTGCCAGAGAGAAGTTAGCCCTGGACTGGATACACTACCACTTACGGATCATGTACTTAGGCCGATCTCGGGATCAGCCCAAATGCCTCGCGCGTTGACTCAAACACAGAGTAAACACGGTTTTAAGCCTGGGGTATCCAATGTCGCTCCCGATCTAAATCGAACGCCCCGCGCCTTCGTCAAACTGTATGGTGAAACGATTAAGGGCAGCTTTCCAGTCGTGCACTGGTAGAGACCATCGCTTGCTGATGTTGCGAAGTGCTAAATAAAGCAACTTCAGCAAGGCTTCGTCGCTTTGGAATGATCCGCGGTACTTCATCACTCTCCGTAGACTCATGTTGATTGATTCGATAGTGTTGGTTGTATAGATGATTTTTCGGATCTCTTTTGGAAAATCGAAGAACGTCACCACTTGTGGCCAGTTCCGCCGCCATGCCTGTCCGATACTGGGATAGTGCGGTTCCCACTTTCTTTCGAAATCAGCCAAGCGCTGCTCAGCGGCCTCAGCCGTCGTCGCCGTGTAGATCTTCTTAAGATCTGTCGCGACCTCGCGCCGCCTTTTCCACGACACAAAATCTAGACTGTTCCGGACCATATGCACGATACATAGCTGGATGGATGTCTTGGGGAAAGCAGTAGCAATTGCTTCTGGGAAGCCTCTCAATCCGTCTATGCAAGCGATGTAAATTTCGTGCACGCCACGATTCTTCAGCTCGGTAAGTATTTGCAGCCAGAATTTTGCACCTTCATTCTGCGAAATCCACAATCCGAGAGCCTCTTTCTGCCCTGTCAACGTGATACCGATCGCGACGTATACCGCCTTCACTCGCGATGCGCCATCTCTAACGCGAACGTGGATACAATCCATATATACGATTGGGTAAACAGGATCGAGAGGGCGCGCCTGCCACGCCTTTATTTCGTCAAAAGCCGCGTCTGTGATGCTAGAGATTAAGGCGGCGGAGGCTTGGACGTTATATGCTTCCTGCAATTGGTCTTGGATCTCTCGAGGATTTAGGCCTCTGGCATACATAGCCATAATCTTGTTATCTAATCCAGTCGCTTGGGCCATCCGCTTGCTGAATTTTGAATTCAGAGAATTGCCGCGACCGACGTTTTCACGCGAAGCCAGAGTGGTAGGCGGGGGTAAGAGGCGATTCGTTTGTGCGAGACCTTGATCACTCAATTCTGACTGGCGGCCATTCGCGGCCTCCAGAATCTTCGCGGCTAACTCTTTCAACAAGCCGCTGTCGCTGGAAACTAGATTCAGCAGCTCACTCTCCATGCCGCTTAGTGATTCAGAAGTTGAATTTCGATTCGTATCCATCACGGTAAGTGCCATTCGGGGAAGGAATGACTTTTTATCCTGCCTGGGTTGCAAAATATTGTCAGATACCTAACCCAGTAGTTACACGTTGCGAGATGGCCTTGTCGATGAGCATTCTGACTGTGTGCTCAACATTCTTGAACCGTATTCTTTGCATGAACTCCAAAGGTCCGAGTTTCACAAACAACTTTCCAAACACTTCGTCTGCAAAGCTACTTGAGACTAGAGGTACCATATCGAAATCAATCTCTATGGGTTGTCCCGGGCACATTTTTACAAGATTGTGAAGTTTGTGGTGAACCGGTGTTCCCGCTACGCGGCTGCCGAAGGACTTTGCCTCGTCCTTCAACCTTACATGCAGTACGTCAGTGCCGATGCCCTCGTACTTGGTTTCGATATAGTCAACCGGCGTATAGGACTTTCCGGAAAAATTCAATGCTTCCTTCAGTAGGTCCGGGTCGCTGAAGTTGATCTTGGCGATAACAAGCGTTCCATGAACAGGCACCTTCTGATCGCGAATTTCGAGCCCATAGTCCCCGGGCCTGAATAACAATCGCGCATGACCTGACTCAATTTGGAAAGCCCCCCCGCTGTGGCAGCAAATTTGGTAGCTGCCATAGAGACCATTTCCTTGACCCACGGATTTGTCCCGAGTTACCCCTTCCCGAATCGCACTATCCAGGGCATCCGTGTCGGACCCTTTAAACGAAGCTCCCGATCGCAGTGTGGTGGGAATCCCCAAGCCGGCATCTGCAATCGTAAACTCGACTACCTTAGTACTTCTCTGAAAACTGGAGACTTGCACGAGTCCTCCGATGGGAGACTCAGAATGCACGATTACGTTGTCAGTTAACTCATTAACGGCCCACTCCAAAGCGGCGAAGTTTTCGCGCCGTATGTCCGGAATACCACCCAGAATGGCATTTACGATGCGATTTACCGCATCATTTTGCTCTGTGGGATCTGAGAATTGGGTAGCCGGAATTTGAGTATGGCCTCGGAACTTGGAAGGCTCGAATTTTCGTGGTTCGATCAGGTTCGCCCAATTGGCGTTAGAAAAAAGGCGCGCCAGCTCTGGTTTTTTTGGCAGTACCAGCTGAGCGTCGACCTTCACGCTACGCAATCGTAGTAGCTCCGCGCAGAGCGCGAGCATTGGTCCGGGATAGGTCTCGGTGCACTCCGAAAAATCTATAATCAAATCTTGATAGCCATTCTCATGAACGGCGTGGTGAATGCATGCTAGCGGGTGATGCAAATCAGCATCTCGGTAAGGGCCGGAGAACTTAATTCTGTTGCCGTCGCGAATGACTGACATGAATCTGCTGCCATGTTTGGCCGGCTCCCCCTCGGACCCGTCTTGGAGTGCATAGTAGCGTCTAAGAAATTTGTTAGCCCGTGCTCGGAGTTGTTCGCCTACCGGCATGTGAAATATTTACGGCTGCGCCGCGCCACGGCGTGCCTCAGCACGGGCGACTGGTAGAACTGTCGCTGCTTGATGATGGCGTTGTGCGCGGCGCCCGCCTCCTTCATGAGGCCGTCTATCTCCTTCTCCGCGTTCTCCCGGATGGCCATGACGGCGACGCGGGAGTCCTCGGCCTCCGCCTGGGAGCGGATGGCGTGCGAGACGTTGGCGCCGCCCCATCGGCTCGCGGCTGCTGCCTTGGCGACGTCCATGTCCTTCTGCAGGCGGGCGATGGCCCTCACGGTGCGCACATGGATGGCGTCGAACGCGGAGGCGTGCTCGATCATCTGCGACGCGTTGAAGAGCGGGAGGCGGGGGTTCAGTGCGTTGTTCATTGGTGGACTACCTTTGTAGATTGGGAGAGTTGGTGCATCGATCCCGATCGCCCACCCGTCACGGGTGATGCTGGTAGATCCCCGCCCTGGGGACTGACCGCACGCCGTTGGCGATCGGTTGATAGGCATTGAGTCGCGTTGGCGTCGTCGCGAACAAGGTGCCGGAGGACTGGTGGCCCAAGGCGGGCCAATAGCCACGCAGGGTGGGGAGCCCCCTGTTCCTAAAGCCCTTTTCCCTGTTGGGCTTCCCTGATAACTCAAAGCCAAGATGCCCTGAAAAGGTCCGTGATCCGGGCCCTTGTGCCAGAGAATTCAACTGTGGCAGGCCGGATACGCCGAAATTGCCTGCTAATTTCCTTGTTAACGGGAATTGGGCCAGAGAGAAGTTAGCCCTGGACTGGATACACCACCATATCGCCAGTGGATTGCACCCCGGGTTCTGGCCGATGCGAGCGTCGAAGACATCCAACCTTGGACGTCCTTCAGAGTTCACGATCCTTTATCCCAAAGACCGACAAGTGGGGTTAAAGTACGGCCATGTCGGTCTGGGCACTACTTCTGCGGGTACTACTGAGCGTCGCCCTGGTGCTGAATGGCGCCACGGGAGCGGCCGCGGCAGTGCGCATGCAGATGACCCACGGCGATGGCCAGGCCCTTGCGGCCTTGGCGGCGGAGTCGCCCGAGCTTTCATCGGACGACATGCCGCCTTGCCATCAGCACGCAACCGAAGCTGGCGGCGAGCGCCCCTTGGCCGCAGACGATTCCGCACCCGCTGGGTCCAAGCACTCCACTCCGGACTGCTGCAAATCCTCCAGCTGCAATTGCGTCTGCGCGCATGCGACGCAGGCGCCGCTTGCGTCCACGTTCATCCATGCCCCGCTTGTCGACCGCAGCCAGAACGTCCGCCCGCTGTTGTTGGGCCACCCAGCGCCTGCGCTTCCGCATCTGAACCGACCTCCCATCGGCTAAGCATTCTTTGGGCGCCAACGGCGCCTGTCCTGATTTGCGGCTTGCGACGGATATCCGTGGCCGGCTCTTGAATGTTCCGCATGCGCGGACCTTTTCGATTTTCGAATGGAGTTTTTTATGTCGTCCGACCTTATTGGTCCTGGCGGGCTTCGCACGCTGTCCCGTCGCCGGTTCGTGCAAGGACTGGCCGCCGGCGGCGCGGCCGCGGCGCTGGGTCTGTGGCCGAAGAACAGCTGGGCGCTCAAAGGCGCTGGCAACAACAATGCCCTTTCCGGCACCGAGTTCGATCTGACCATCGGGGAAACACCGATGAACTTCACCGGGCGCACCCGCCCGGCGATCACGGTCAACGGTTCGATTCCCGCGCCTTTGCTGCGTTGGCGCGAAGGCACCACCGTCAACCTGCGCGTGTCCAACGCCTTGCCGGCCGGTTCCATCCACGGCCACGAGACTTCGATCCATTGGCACGGCATCCTGTTGCCGGCCAACATGGACGGCGTGCCGGGGCTCAGCTTCTCCGGCATCCACCGCGGCGAAACCTATCCGTACCGTTTCACCGTGCAGCAGGCAGGCACCTACTGGTACCACAGCCATTCTTCCTTCCAGGAACAGGCCGGCCTGTACGGTCCGCTGATCATCGACCCCATCGAACCCGAACCCTTCGCGTTCGACCGCGACTACGTGGTGATGCTGACCGACTGGACCGATCTGGATCCGGCCGCGCTGTTCTCGCGCTTGAAGAAGATGTCCAGCTACGACAACTACAACAAGCGCACGGCAGGGGACTTCATAAGCGATGTCCAGCGGCTCGGCCTGGCGGCGACCGTGAACGATAGAAAGATGTGGGGCGAGATGCGGATGACCCCGACCGATCTGTCGGACGTCGATGCGCACACCTATACCTATCTCATGAACGGCACCACGGCGCTCGGCAACTGGACCGGGTTGTTCCGTTCCGGCGAAAAAGTGCGGCTGCGCTTCATCAATGGTTCGGCGATGACCTATTTCGATGTGCGCATCCCTGGTTTGAAGATGACCGTGGTGGCCGCCGATGGCCAGTACGTCCATCCGGTTACCGTGGACGAGTTCCGAATTGCGGTGGCCGAAACTTTCGATGTGATCGTCGAACCTTCCGGGCAGGACGCTTTCACGGTCTTCGCCCAGGACATGGGGCGTACCGGTTACGTCAGCGGCACGCTGGCCGTGCGCGATGGCTTGCGGGCGCCGATACCGGCGATCGATCCGCGACCGCTACTCACGATGGCCGACATGGGGCATGGTGGCATGGGAGCTTCCAAAGGAATGGAAGGCGGGTGCGGCGCGAGCATGGGCCACGACATGTCTTCGATGGCGGCACCTTCAAGCGCCGAACACAACGGGCACGACATGGCCGGCATGGATAACGGCGGCGCAGCGATGCAGACCCATCCGCAGAGCGAAACCGGCAATCCGCTGGTCGACATGCAGACCATGGCCCCGGTTCCCAAGCTGGACGATCCAGGCATCGGATTGCGCGACAACGGCCGCAAGGTGCTCAGTTACTCGATGCTCAAGAGCACGTTCGAAGATCCGGATGGAAGAGACCCGGGGCGCGACGTCGAGCTGCACCTGACCGGGCACATGGAGAAATTCGCCTGGGGCTTCAATGGACAGAAATTTTCGGAGGTCGAGCCGTTGCGTCTGAACTACGGCGAGCGTCTGCGCATCGTCCTGGTCAACGACACCATGATGACGCACCCCATCCACCTGCATGGCATGTGGAGCGACCTGGAGGACGAGCAAGGGAATTTCCTGGTCCGCAAGCACACCATCGACATGCCGCCTGGCAGCAAGCGCAGCTATCGGGTGCGCGCCGACGCGTTGGGCAGTTGGGCGTACCACTGCCATCTGCTCTACCACATGGAAGCGGGAATGATGCGGACAGTGCGGGTGGAGGAATGATCGCCATGAATACGATGAATCGTTTGATGCGGGTTATTCCACTGTGTCTGCTTATCGGATCGTCGCTGGCGCCGGATCGGCTGCTTGCGCAAGAGATGGATCATTCCAGCATGCAAATGCCGGCACGTCCGGAGCCTTCGATATCCTCCACTCCAAAGGTCGAAGCGCCGGAAGAGAAGCCAGCTTCCCCGCCCGTCTCGGCCAATCCCCATGCGGGCCACGGCGATGCGACGCTGCCTGCAGCGCGGGTAGAGCAAGCTCCTGCGGAGCAGGTGGACCATGTCGCCATGGGTCACGCCATGCCGACGTCGACGGCGCCTGCAGAGCCTATGGATCATTCGAAGATGGGACACGACATGGGAGCCATGTCCGACGAGTCCATGCCGATGGATCATGCAGAAATGAATCATGCGGCAATGAATCATGACGTCGAGTCTGCCGCTCCGTTGCAGCCGCGCACGCCGATACCTGCGCTTACCGATGCCGATCGGGCCGCCGCGGCACCGCCATCGGGCGGCCATCCCGCGCACGACAACAGCATTCAGCAGTATGTGTTGCTGGATCGCCTGGAAGGCTGGGACGCCGATACTGGTGCAGGCACCGCCTGGGCGGTGCAGGGATGGCTGGGAACCGATCTCAACCGCCTCTGGCTGCGCAGCGAAGGCGAGCGTGTCGACAATCGTACCGAGAGCGCCGACTTGGAAGTTCTGTACGGCCGCAGCATCGCCCGTTGGTGGGATGTAGTGGCGGGCGTGCGTCACGACTTCAATCCAGGCGGGTCGCAGGATTTTGCAGCGATCGGCGTGATGGGGCTCGCTCCTTATATGTTCGAAGTGCAAGCCACCGGCTACATCGGACAATCGGGACAGACCGCGGCGCGGGTGGAAGTCGAGTACGAAATGCTGTTGACCAACCGGTTGATTCTGCAGCCTATGGTCGAGGTCGACTTCTACGGACGCAACGACGAACGACGCGGCATCGGCTCAGGATTGAGTACCGCGGAAGCCGGTCTGCGCCTGCGTTACGAGATAACCCGTCGGTTCGCGCCGTATGTCGGCATTGTCCACGAACGGGCTTTCGGCCGCACTGCCGATTTCCGTCGGGAAGAGGGCGAAGACGCCAGCGATACCCGCGTGGTCGCGGGCTTTCGCATCTGGTTCTGATAAGGGAGCAAGACCATGCCTATCGTCACACGCCGTTCGGCGATCACCGTCATCGTGCTGGCTCTTTCAGCGGTCCTGTTTTCCGGCCTCATGGTGTGGTCCGGTCTCTACAACGTGGCTGCCGACGATCCCCACATGAAGTCCACCTATCGCCTGCTGGAAACCATGCGGCAACGCTCCATTGCGGTACGCGCGGACAAATTGCAGGTGCCTGCGGATCTGAAAACCCCGGCGCGCATCGCGCAAGGGGCAGGCAACTACAACGCCATGTGCACGGGCTGTCATTTGGCGCCGGGCATGACGGACACCGAGCTCAGCAAAGGCCTGTATCCCGCGCCGCCGAACCTGACCAAGACGGAAGTGGATGCCGCAGAAGCATTCTGGGTGGTCAAGCACGGCATCAAGGCATCGGGTATGCCCGCCTGGGGAAAGAGCATGGACGATGCCTATATCTGGAATATGGCCGCTTTCCTCCAGGAACTCCCCAAGCTGACGCCGGCGCAGTACCAGGAGATGGTGGAAAGCAGCGGCGGGCATGCGCATGGTGGCGGAGAAACCGAATCGCATCAGCGCCCTGCAAATGTCGCGGACGACCACGATGAAGAGGCTTCGGATGGTCACGACATGCAAGACAGGACGACGAACGCTCCGCCGCCGCACGCACATGCGGCCGGCGCGCCACCGCATGAACGTGCTCCAAAGACAGCGAAGCCTCCTGTCGATGGGCACGTAGACATGGCCATGCCGGCGCCTGCGCCCGAGACGCATAAAGACGATGGCCACCAGCACTGATCCTCCAGAGATGCATTGAATGAAACTTTTTCCCCTGCGCACTATTGCTGTACCGCTCCTGATCCTGACGAGCACTTTGACCGCCTGCGTACGCAGCCCCGGGGACGCGGTCGTTCCGATCGCGGTCGCGGCGGAAGCCGCTGCACCCGTTCCGTCGCACGGGTTGCCGCTGGCGGTGGTTCACAAGAGCCCCAGCTGCGGATGCTGCGGCCTTTGGGTGGACCATCTGAAGAGCGCGGGTTTTCCGGTGGAAGTCCAAGACAGCGAGGACGTCGTACCCGTGAAGCACCGCCTGGGCGTGCCGTCCGGAAAAGGTTCCTGCCATACCGCCGAGATCGCCGGGTATTTCATCGAAGGGCATGTCCCGGCCGGGGACATCAAGCGCCTGTTGGCTGAAAAACCCGATGCGAAAGGACTGGCATTGCCTGGAATGCCCGCAGGCTCTCCTGGTATGGAAAGCCCGGATGGAACCTCCCAGCCCTTTACGGTCGAATTGGTGCAGGCCGATGGAACTACGGTTCCTTACAGCTCGCACTGACGGATCAGGTCTTGACTCTGGACCATGGTCCAAGCTGCAGACTGTCCGTGACGCGCTTCGCGCCAGCAGGTATGAGCTATGAAAATCGGTGAATTGGCCCAGAAGGCCCAAGTCAATATCGACACGGTGCGCTACTACGAACGGCAGGGTCTGTTGCCCGCACCGCAGCGCCTGCGCTCGGGTTATCGCCAGTACGCGCCGGGCGACGTGTCCCGCTTGCGCTTCGTGCGCCGGGCGAAGGCGCTTGGCTTCACCTTGCTGGAAATCCGCGACCTGCTGGAACTGTCGAACCATCGCGACGAAGACATGGCCGGCATGAAGACCGCCGCCATGCAGAAGCTCGATGACGTCGAAGCCAAGCTTGCCGAGCTCACCCGCATTCGCGACGGTCTCAGGACCTTGGTCGCTTCCTGCCCGGGTCATGGAATATTGGAGCAGTGCCCCATTCTCAATGCGCTGTCGGAGGATCCGGCATGAACACGCATAGCCATAGCGGCCACGACAAACCCACGCCAGGTGCCGGTGGCGGTTCCTGCTGCTCGTCTGCAACCAGCCACGCGCCAGCCGGCGCTGCGATCGATCCGGTCTGCGGGATGAGTGTCGATCCGGCTGCCACGGCGCACCATACTGTCCATGAAGGCACGGAGTATCACTTCTGCTCGGCGCATTGCCGCGAGCGCTTCGTTACCGACCCGAAGAAGTATCTTTCTCCGGCGTCGACGGCCGCTGAAATGATCGCGCCTGCCGGCACGATCTACACCTGTCCGATGCATCCCCAGATCCGCCAGCAAGGCCCCGGCACCTGTCCGATCTGCGGCATGGCGCTGGAACCGGAAATGCCGAGCCTGGAGGACGAAGATAACCCTGAGCTGCGTGATTTCACCCGGCGCTTCTGGTGGACGCTGCCGTTGACGGCGATCGTGCTCGCGCTGGCCATGCTGGGCCACCGCATCTCCTTCCTATCGACGGAGGCCCGTACGTGGGTCGAACTGGTATTGAGCGCTCCCGTCGTTCTGTGGGCGGGCTGGCCGTTCTTCGAACGCTGCATCCAGTCCATTCGCAACCGCAGCCCGAACATGTGGACGTTGATCGGCGTCGGCGTGGCCGCCGCTTTCGGCTACAGCGTGGTCGCCACGCTCGCACCCGGGCTGTTTCCCGATTCGTTCCGCGAACATGGCCGGGTGGGCGTTTATTACGAGGCGGCGGCGGTGATCGTCTCGCTGACCCTGTTGGGCCAGTTGTTGGAACTCAAGGCGCGTTCGAAGACCTCGGCGGCCATCAAAGCGCTGTTGGGGCTGGCGCCGAAGACGGCAAGGCGTATCAAAGACGACGGCGTGGAAGAAGACATTCCGCTGGATCACGTTCATACCGGCGATCGCCTGCGTGTGCGTCCCGGCGAAAAAATACCGGTGGACGGCACCGTACTGGAAGGACGCAGCAGCATCGACGAATCGATGCTGACCGGAGAACCCATTCCCGTCGAAAAAGAGAAGGGGGCCAAGGTCATCGGCGCGACCCTCAACGGCACCGGTAGCCTGATCGTGCGTGCCGATCAGGTGGGTGCGGCGACGATGCTCTCGCAAATCGTGCAGCTCGTGGCCCAGGCGCAGCGGTCGCGCGCTCCCCTGCAGCGCATGGCAGACAAGGTGGCCTTCTGGTTCGTGCTCGCGGTGCTGGCCGCCGCCCTGCTGACCTTGCTTGGCTGGGGATTGTTCGGTCCGGAGCCTTCCTGGACCTACGCGGTACTCAACGCCGTTTCGGTGCTCATCATCGCCTGTCCTTGCGCGCTGGGTCTGGCGACGCCCATGTCCATCATGGTGGCTACCGGGCGCGCCGCCCACGCGGGCGTGTTGTTCCGCGATGCCGAAGCCCTGGAACAGCTACGCAAGATAGATACGTTGATCGTCGATAAGACCGGTACGCTCACGGAAGGCCGCCCGACTTTCCGCGAAACGATCCTGGCCAACGGCTTCACCGCCGATCAGGTCCTGCGGTGGGCCGCCAGCCTGGAGCAGGGCAGCGAACATCCTTTGGCCGAAGCGATCCTGGCCGAAGCCCGACAGCATGGACTTCCGCTGGTAGCCGCCGAAGATTTCGATTCGGTAACGGGGCAGGGCGTGCGGGGCACGGTCGAGGGCCATGCGCTCGCCCTGGGCAATCAGGCATTGATGGCTGCGGTGAATGCGGATATCGCTTCTGTCGCGGACGACGCCGAACGCCTCCGCAAGCAGGGCGCAAGCGTCATGTTCCTTGCGGTCGACGGACGCTTGGCCGGTGCGGTGGCCGTCGCCGACCGGATCAAGGAAACGACTTTGCCCGCTCTCAATGCCTTGCGTGCGGAGGGGCTGCGCATCGTCATGGCTTCCGGCGACGCCCAGGCTACGGCGCAGGCGGTGGCCGGCACGTTGGGAATCGAGGAGGTATACGGCCAGGTCCGGCCGCAGGACAAGGTGGCGCTCGTACAGCGCCTGAAGGCCGAAGGCCGGCGCGTGGCCATGGCCGGCGATGGAATCAACGATGCTCCCGCCTTGGCCGCAGCGGACGTCGGAATCGCGATGGGGACGGGCACCGATGTGGCCATGTCCAGTGCGCAGGTAACTCTGGTCAAGGGCGACTTGACCCGGATCGTGCGGGCCCGCGCCATCTCCGAAGAAACGGTCGCCAATATGAAGCAGAACCTAGGCTTTGCTTTTCTTTATAACGCCCTGGGCGTACCGATCGCCGCTGGCGTGCTGTATCCGGTATTCGGTCTTCTGCTTAGCCCGATGATCGCCGCATTGGCGATGAGCCTGAGCTCGGTATCCGTCGTTACCAACGCACTGCGCCTTGGAAGAACGTCGTCCAGATCGCTAAACAACGCCTAAAGTCCTGAGCCGACGAAGGGCGCCTCTTGTCATTAGGCTCATCCCAAGGAGTTCGTTCATGAAGTATGCGTTTCCGATTCTTGCGATTTCGCTGTTGATTTCCATGGATGCCGCCGTCGCGGCCGATCCGGCGAAGACTACGGCCAAGCCCGCAAGTCCTCATACGATGGATCACGGCAAGAGTGATCCTTCGCATGGTCAGATGGATCACGGCCAGGCGGCTGGAGCAAAGGGCAGCGACGCCTTCGTCAAGCTCGATGCGAACAAGGATGGAAAGTTGTCGCGCGCGGAGATGGCCAAAGACCCGAAGGCCGCGCATTTCGGCATGCTCGACGCCAACAAGGACGGCAGTCTTAGCGCCGCTGAGTACGCAAAAGCCAAAGGCATGTAATCGGCGGAAGACGCGTGATGCGACGGCGTAAGACTGTGGTGCGTCGTCGCATCCCTCCGCTATGCGGTCAGAATGCGTGTTCCAGAGGCAAGACGAGGAATTCATCGAGTCGGCCATGCGCTATCAGGCTGTCTATGTCCTGCATTTCAGGCGCGATATAACGGTCCTCGCCGTAATGCGCCGCTACTTCACGTACGCACGTCCTCACCGCCTCCAGCGTAGCCGAAGAGCGGAGTGGGCGGCGGAAGTCGAGACCCTGGCAAGCCGCCAGCAGTTCGATCGCCACGATACGCCGCACGTTGGTCGCGACGTCGAGCGCCTTGCGCGCGGCGAAGGTCGCCATGCTCACGTGGTCCTCCTGGTTCGCCGAGGTCGGCAGCGAATCCACGCTGGCGGGATGCGCCAGCGTCTTGTTTTCGCTGGCCAGCGATGCGGCGGTGACGTGGGCGATCATGAAGCCCGAGTTGAGTCCCGGTTCGGCGACCAGGAAGGGCGGTAGCCCTGAGATGCTGGAATCGATCAGCAACGCTATCCGGCGTTCCGACAGGGCGCCTATTTCAGCGGTAGCGATGGCGATCTGGTCGCTGCAGAAAGCAACGGGCTCGGCATGGAAGTTGCCGCCGGAGATCACCTCGCCGGTATCGGCGAAGATCAAGGGATTGTCGGACACAGCGTTGGCCTCGACCCACAGCGTTCGTGCGGCATGGACCAGTTGATCCCGGCACGCTCCCATCACCTGCGGCTGGCAACGCAGGCTGTAGGGGTCCTGCACGCGGTTGTCGTTCTCGCGGTGCGACTCGCGGATGGCGCTTCCGGCCAGCAGTTCAAGATAGACGCGGGCCACTTCGATCTGTCCTTTCTGTCCGCGCACTTCGTGGATACGCGGATCGAAAGGCGCGTCCGAACCGCAGGCCGCATCCACGCTCAATGCGCCGGTCAGCACCGCCGCCGCGAATACCTGTTCGGCGGCGAACAAGGCCATGAGCGCGATCCCGGCGGAAACCTGCGTGCCGTTGAGGAGGGCGAGGCCCTCCTTGGCCGCAAGGCGGATCGGCGTCAGACCGGCACGGCGCAATGCTTCGCCGGCAGGCAGTTCTTCGCCATGCAGGCGCGCCTGGCCTTCGCCCATCGCCGCCAGGGCGAGATGGGCGAGGGGCGCCAGATCTCCCGAGGCGCCCACCGAGCCTTGCGCGGGAATACAGGGCCAGATCTGCGCGTTGTACATTTTGACCAGGCTATCCAGCGTTTCCGGACGTACGCCGGAATATCCGCGCGCCAGCGAGCCGATCTTCAGGGCCAGGATCAGCCGTACCGATGCGTCGTCCAACAGCGGTCCCATGCCCGCCGCATGCGATCGCACCAGGTTGGCCTGCAGTTGTTCGAGTTGCTCGACCGGAATATGGATCTTCGCCAGCTTGCCGAAGCCGGTGTTTATTCCATACGCCGGCTGGCCGGCCGCGACGATTTTCTGCACCGCTTCGGCGCAGGCGCGAATGCCCGCCTGACAGCTTTCATCCAGCCGGATCGGTTCGAATCGCACCGCGATCGAGCGCAGCTGGGAAAAACTGATCTGTCCGGGTACCAAGGTGAGCATGGGAGTCTTATCCGATTATGGCGGGTAGATCGAGTCCGTGGATGCGCGCGCAATCCTGCGCGAGGCCGTAGCCGGCATCGGCATGGCGCATGACTCCGGTGGCGGGATCGTTCCAGAGAACGCGGGTCAGTCGCCGGTCGGCCGCTTCGCTGCCGTCGCAGACAATGACTACGCCGGAATGTTGGGAGAAGCCCATGCCGACACCGCCGCCATGGTGCAGGCTGACCCACGTGGCGCCTCCTGAGGCGGCGAGCAATGCATTCAACAATGGCCAATCCGAGACGGCATCGGAACCATCCAGCATGGCCTCCGTCTCCCGGTTCGGACTGGCCACCGATCCGCAATCCAGATGATCGCGGCCGATCACGACGGGAGCCTTGAGTTCACCATTGCGCACCATTTCATTGAAGGCCAATGCGGCACGATGGCGCTCTCCCAGGCCCAACCAGCAAATGCGCGCAGGCAATCCCTGAAAAGCGATCCGTTCGCGCGCCTGGTCCAACCAGCGATGCAAATGCGTGTTCTCCGGGAAAAGTTCTTTGACCTTCTCATCGGTCCTGTAGATGTCCTCCGGATCGCCGCTCAGCGCCACCCAGCGGAACGGACCCATGCCACGACAGAACAGCGGCCTGATGCATGCGGGTACGAACCCGGGAAAATCGAAAGCGTCGGCCACGCCGCGATCCAACGCCACCTGCCGGATGTTGTTGCCGTAGTCGATGGTGGGAACGCCCATCCGATGGAAATCCAACATTGCGCGCACATGGACCGCGCAGGATTCTCCCGCGGCATCGGTCAGGGCCTTGCGCTGGTCGTCGGTGCCCTCGCGCGCGGCTTCCCAATCGGCGATGGTCCAGCCCATGGGCAGGTATCCGTTGATCAGGTCGTGCGCCGAGGTCTGGTCGGTGACGGCGTGCGGACGCGCAATGCCCTGACGCGCGAGTTCGACGAAACGCGGCAATAGCTCGGCCGCGTTGCCCAGCAGCCCGACCGACACAGGCTTGCTGGAGTTGCGGACGATCTCCAGCGCCTGCTCGATCGTGTGCGCCTTGTGGTCCACGTAGCGGGTGCGGATACGGAAATCTATCCGCGATTCCTGGCACTCGACCACGATGCTGCTCGCACCCGTCAAGGTGGCGGCAAGCGCCTGGGCGCCGCCCATGCCGCCCAGGCCGGCGGTGAGTATCCATTTCCCCGTCCAATCGCCCTGGTAGTGCTGGCGCCCCAACTCGACGAAGGTTTCGTAGGTGCCCTGCACGATGCCTTGCGAACCGATGTAGATCCATGAGCCGGCGGTCATCTGGCCGTACATCATCAAACCCTTCTTATCGAGTTCGTTGAAGTGGTCCCAAGTGGCCCAGTGGGGCACCAGGTTCGAGTTTGCGATCAGTACGCGCGGCGCGTCGGTATGGGTGCGGAATACGCCCACCGGCTTGCCCGACTGGATAAGCAGCGACTGATCGTCTTCCAGATCGCGCAGCGCTTCCAGGATGCGGTCGAAGCACGCCCAGTTGCGCGCCGCGCGCCCGATGCCGCCATAGACCACCAGATCTTCCGGACGCTCGGCGACGTCGGGATCCAGATTGTTCTGCAGCATCCGGTAGGCCGCTTCGGTCAGCCAGCTTTTGCAGTGCAGATGGGTGCCGCGCGGGGCGCGTACGGTGCGCGCTGCGGGCGCAGCGGTCGATGCTCGGGTATCCATGGAGTTTCCTATGGGGCAGGCGAACCGCCCACCTGGAACGAACCGACAAAACGGTAGCGCGAGGCGGGGTAGGTAAGACGGACGTAACTGGCCACGTGTCCGCGCGACCAGGTGCGGCGGGTCAGTACGAGAACAGGATCGTTCTCCGCGATTTCGAGTTGGGCGGCCAGGCGTTTGCTCGCGACTTCCGCCTCGATGATGTGTTCGGTCCTTTCAAGCGGCGCAACCCGCATCAGGTACTGGTGCGGAGTTTCGTTCTGGAAGTCGATTTCCAGGTAGTCCGGCGCGGAGATCGGGTTGACGAAGCGATCTTCCAGTTGCAGGGGCTTGCCGTTGGCCTTGTGCAGCAATCTGGTGTGGAACAACTCGGCTCCCGGTTCCAGCCCGAACTGGCTGGTCACCGCTGGACGGGCGAGCACCGCTTCGCTGATGAGCACTTTCATGCTGTGGACTTGTCCGCGCGCCGAGATCTCGTCGCGGATGCTCCGTACCTCGAACAACGCGGATTCCGCCTTCGGTCCGGCGACGAAGGTGCCCACACCCTGGACTCTGGACAACACACCGGAGTCGCTGAGCTCGCGCAGTGCGCGATTGACCGTCATGCGCGAGACGCCGAACTTCTGGACGAAGTCGTTCTCGCTGGGCACACGGCTAAGCGGCGGCCAATCGCCATTGGTGACGTGGCGGAGGATGTACTGCTTGAGCTTGAGGTAATGCGGCTTGGGCTGGTCCATTTTCTTAGCATGGCATGTCTATACAACCGCCGCCAGCAGCTTCGATGCTGTGTCGCACAAAAAATATTGACAACACTTTTAATCGCGTGTTATTGCTGTGGTATAGACAACCTGTGGCCCGCCTTCCGCCAGTGCCTTCGATTCGCCATCTACTGCGAATTTTCCTGATCATCGTGCTTTGCGCCGATGGAACCACGGGTGCGTGGGCAGCCACGCGCATGGCGACGAACCAGGCTTCGCAGGCGGGCCACGCAAGTGCCGGCACGAAATCGAAATCGGACTGCGACACAAGCGCCAGCCACGGCAAGAAGTCGGCTTCCGCGCCCGCAGCGGGTCAGGATCAACACGACGGCTGCGATTGCGGCAGCGATGCTTCTTGTGCGTGCGGATGCATGCTCACCTTCCACCCTGGCCGCACAGCGCCGCTGTTCGCGGCCCAGCATGCGCTGATGTCGGTTCATCCAGCGCAACCGCTTTTGCCAGTCGTGCCTACTCAAGTATCCCGGCTTTTCCGACCTCCGATCTACTGAGCTTGTTCCATCGCCTCAAGGGCGATGCGCTTTGCTGTCCTGCATTCGTCTCCAGCTCTGCGAGCCTTCGGCGTCAGGACTCAACCTGAACAAGTCAAACCCAATCGGGGAGAGAACCCATGTCTTTCAAACGCAATCCGCTGGCAGCGGCCGTCGGCATGCTGCTGTGCGCCGGTTTCGCCAGCTCGGTACAGGCCCAGGAAACCACTTCCACGGAAGATGAAGCCAAGACCCTGGATACGGTCCAAGTCACTGGCAGCCACATCAAACGGCTGCAAATTTCCGGCGTCGGACCGGTGACGGTGGTCGATGCGGAGGCCATCGAACGTTCCGGCGCCACTTCGGTGGAGACTCTGTTGCAGCGCCTGCCGGCATCGGCAGGTTTCGCGGGCAGCCAGACCAATGCCTATTGGGCGGAAAACGGCTACGGCACGACCCAGGTCAATCTGCGCGGTCTTGGCATCAACCGGACCTTGGTGCTGCTCAACGGTCGCCGCATGGTGAATGGCGGTACGGGCGCCAACAGCTCGGTCGACTTGAACGTCATTCCAGTGGCGTTGATCGAGCGCATAGAGGTGTTGAAGGACGGCGCTTCTGCGATCTATGGAGCCGACGCGGTCGCCGGCGTGGTCAATATCATTACCAAGAAAGGTTTCGACGGGGCCGAAGCCAGCGTGCGCTACGGACAGACTTTCGAAGGCGATGGCGAAGAGAGTTCCTTCGATCTGGCCTGGGGAACGACCAGCGATCGTGGCTCGTTGATGGCCGGTCTCAGTTACTCCGAAGGCGGCACCGTCAACATGGCCTCGCGCGCTCCCTGCGGTCTGGGCGAGGTCGATGGGAGTCTGCAATGCGTCGGCAGCTCAGCTACGATCGGCGGACGGGCTTTGCTGGCAGATGGAAGCCGTGTGAACTTCAACCAGGATCCGAACGGGGACGGCGATTCTTACGAGCCGTACTCGGCCGCCAGGCATAACTACAACGGCAATCCTTCTCTCAATGCGGTCAACCCGATCAAACGCTTGAGCTTCAGCCTGTTCGGCGACACGTCACTCAGCGAAGACGTCAAGTTGTTCACCGAGCTGATGTTCACCAACCGCCAATCCGATCAGTTGGCGACCCCCGGCAGTTTGGGCGTGTATCGCCCCATCAATATCGCAGCGGACCATCCAACCAATCCGACCGGACAGGATCTGCTGCTGCAGCGACGCCGTCTGGAAGAAGCCGGCCCCCGCGAGTTCTACCAGGAGACCGATACCTTCCGTGCGGTGATCGGCCTGGAAGGCCAATTCGGCGTGGGCTGGGATTGGTCGGCCGCCATCAACTGGGGACGCAACACCGGTGTGGATGGTTCCACCAAGGTCGCCAATCTCGATAGAGTGGACCAGACCCTCGACACCGCTGTCTGCAGCAACGCTCCGGGAGCGGCGATACCCTGCGCCGATTACTTAGGCTACGGAGACATCACCCAGGATGTGCTGGACTACATTCTGTACACCACGCGTGACAACGGCGGTAACGACCAGAAGAGCTTCACCGCCAACGTCAGTGGCCAGCTGTTCGAGTTGCCCGCCGGATGGGTCGGTTTCGCTTCGGGCGTGGAGGTCCGCAAGGAACGCGGCTGGCGCGATCCCGATCCGTTGACGGTGTTGGGAAGCGCCAACACCAATCAACAGGATCCCATCGCCGGCGAGTACACGGCCAAAGAAGTGTTCGCGGAGTTCGCGGTGCCGTTGCTCCAGGACAGCGTTATCGCCGAATCGTTGATCTTGAATGCGGCGGTGCGCTATTCCGACTACGATTTGTTCGGCGAGGACATCAACTACAAAGTCGGCCTCGACTGGCAGGTCGTTCCGTCGCTGAAAATACGCGCCAACTACGCCACCGCTTTCCGTATCCCCAACATACCGGAACTGTTCGGAGGCATCGCCGAAGGAAACCTGACCACCACCGATCCCTGCAGCGGTTGGAGCGCTCTGCCGACCGACTCGGTAGTGCGGCAGAATTGCCAGGCTTATGGCGTGCCGGCCGGCTACGTGCAACCAGGCAACACCATCCTCACCACTGCGGGTGGAAATCCGGAACTGGAGCCGGAGGACGCCGATTCCTTTACGGTGGGCGCGGTATGGACGCCCGGATTCCTGCCGGGGCTCACGTTGACGGTGGACTATTTCGACATCAAGATCGAAAACGCCATCCAGCGCATCGACGGTTCGACCAAGCTGGCCATCTGCTACAACACGCCGGGCTTGGCCCATCCGTTCTGCGACGCCTCCAACTTCACCAGGAATCCGGTCACCGGCGAAGTCGATTTTCTTTCGTCCCAGCCGGTCAACGCCGCCAATGAACGCGTCACCGGCATCGATCTCGGCGGACTGTACGAATTCGACGTCGCCGACTTCGATTCGGCCGTATCGCTGGATGTCTCCTATCTGGATCGCTACGACGTACGGCCGTTCCCCGGCGCCGACGTTATAGAGTACGCGGGCAAGATCACGGGTGGGCGGGGAAGTTACGCGAAGTGGCGCGCCTATACGTCGTTGACGATGAAGCGCGAAGCCTGGTCGGGCTCCTACAGCATGCAGTACATCGGTTCTGCCGACGACATCAACGCGACGCCAGGCGATATCGGCGACCATGCGCCAAGCGTGACTTACCACAACGTGCAGCTCAAGTACTCGCCGGCCAAGTCGTTCGATGTCGCTTTGGGCATCGATAACCTCTACGACAAGAAAGCCCCGTTCATCCAAAGCTATACCGACGCCAACACGGACACGATGACCTACGACCTGCTGGGCCGTCGCTGGTATGTGCGCGTCGGCTATCACTGGTAAACAAGGTCCACCCCGCCGGCAGAGTCCGGCGGGGTTGGGAAGGGGGCGGTGAAAGCAAATACGGCCAGGAACAATCCAATGAAACCCGCATTCTGGGCGCGCCGCGCCCACAAATGGATCGGCCTGATCATCGGCGTGCAAGCGCTGCTGTGGATGATCAGTGGTGTTTATATGACGGTCATATCGCTGGACATCATTCACGGCGATCATTTGGCGCACACGCACAGTGAGCCGCTGTATCCGGGCGCATCGCGTCTGGGGCAGGCCGAACTGGCGACCAGGTATCCGGGCATCACCTCCCTGCGAATCAAGCGATTGCTGGCGAGGGAAGTCTACGAAGTGCGACAGGGTGGGAAGACCTTGCTCATAGATGCAGCAAGCGGGAAACAGGTTTCTCCGCTGAAAGAGGCTACGGTTCTCGAGTTGGCGAAAGCCACCTATCAAGGCGATGCCAAGGTGGACAGAGCCGAGTGGGTGACCCGTGCTCCGCAAGAAGTAGCGACCCGGCCTGTTCCCATGTGGGCGGTGCACTTCGCCGACCGCGGGCGCACCACGCTCTACTTTTCTCCCGATACCGGAGAGCTGCTGGCACGCCGGCACAGCCTCTGGCGCTGGTTCGATTTCCTCTGGATGTTCCATATCATGGATTACGAGGCCCGCAGCGACGTCAACAACACCTTGCTGCGCGTAGCGGCGGCAACCGGCCTGGTCTTCGCGCTATGCGGCATGTGGCTGCTGTTCTACAGCTTCCAGCGGAGGGTCCGGCAATGACGCCCTGGATGCGGAAGATCCATAAGTGGGTAGGACTCTTGATCGGCCTGCAGTTCGTGCTGTGGTTGGCCAGCGGTCTGGTGATGAGTTTGCTCGACCATGATCGAGTGCAAGGCCACCAATACCGCGCCCATTCGGACGAACCGCGGCCTTGGCCGGAAGAGGCGCTGCCAATGGGTGCCGTTGTCATGGATGGTCGGGGCCAGGTGCAGCGCGTCTCTTCCGCCTGGCTGCTGGAGCGGCCCGTGTACCAGGCCTACGATGGCCAGAAGACCCGGCTATCCGACGCGATGACCGGGGCGACTATCGACATCGACGCCGCATTGGCTTCGCAGTTGGCCAAGGCTTCCTATGCCGGCCCTGGGAAAGAGCAGGCGCCTCGATTGCTCGAGCGGACGATGGAAGTCCGCGACCACGAAGGCCGCCTGTGGCGGGTGGATTTCCAGGACGCGGAAGACACTACCGTCTATCTGTCCGCGGAGACGGGGGAAGTGCTTGAGCACCGCAATCGCACCTGGCGGTTGTTCGATGTGTTCTGGATGCTCCACATCATGGACTACACCGGTCGGAAGAACTTCAACAATCCACTGGTGATAACCGCGGGCATCGGCGGGCTGTGGCTGGCGTTGACGGGAATCTGGCTTCTCGTCGCCAGCTTTCGCGTCAACGAATTCATACCCAAGCGATGGAGGAGTACCCGGGAATTGGCGGTGTTCTCCCCGGATGGGTCCGCGCTACGCACGATGGATGCCGCGACAGGCGACACGGTATTCGTCGCGCTCGCCCGCAATGGACTGCAGTTGCCGTCCAATTGCGGAGGAGGGCAGAGCTGCGGGCTGTGCGAGGTCCGTTTCAGAGGCAAGGCGCCGGCTGCGACCAGCGCGGACCGCGAGCATCTGTCGGAAAGCAAAGTGAAGATGGGTTACCGGCTGGCTTGTAATCTGGTCGTGGACCAGGATCTGGAGGTGGAGGTCGTCGGAGGCGCCGGCTTGTGGACGGAACGGGAAGCGACCGTCGAGAGCGCAGTGGCGGTAACTCCCTTCTTGCGCGAGATCGTGCTCAAGCCGGACACGGCCCCCGGTCCCGACTATCAGCCAGGGGCTTACCTTCAGATCCACATACCGGATTATTCCATGGCGCGGCAGAACATCGTGCATCCCGAACACCATAAGAGCGATTGGGCCGAACTCGATTTGCCGGACACGCTATCCAACAAGGAGGCCGTGCGCCGTTCGTATTCGCTTTCCCTGCCGGTCGGAAAAACAGGAGGGCGGTTGAGTTTGCTGGCCCGGTTCAGCCCCGGTCGTCAGAACCGCAAACGTCACCCGCCAGGCAAAGGGTCCACCTATTTGTATAGCCTCAAGCCAGGGGACCGCGTGCGTTTCAGCGGTCCGTTAGGTGATTTCGCCATCAAGCCGGGCGGCAACGAGAAGGTCTTCATCGGCGGCGGCGCCGGGATGGCGCCGTTGCGTTCGATGATTCATGCCTGCCTGGAAGGCGGGGCCAAGGAGCGCGTCCACTACTGGTATGGCGCCCGCAACCTTCGGGAAGCGCCGTATGTCGATGAGATGTCGGCCTTGGCCGCGAAGTACGCCAATTTCAGCTGGCACCTGGTCTTGTCGGAAGAGGCCGAATGCGGCGCTGGCCTGCTCAGGGGCATGGTTCACGAGGTGGCGCACGACGTCCTGCTACGCGACCACCCCAATCTTCATGCCTGCGATTTCTATCTCTGCGGACCTCCGCCGATGCTGGTCGCGACACGGCAACTTTTGCAACGGATGGAGGTGCCGGAGAGCAGGGTCGCATTCGATGACTTCAAGGTTTGAACGAGCGGGGAAATGGATAGGGCGGCGTCCCTCCGAAGCGGATGTTCCGCCTTTCCGTTCGCGGGACAGGAAATTTACCGAACAGATCTCAGCGGACCGCGGGATGATTCGCATGCGTGTGCGTGGCGTGGGCATGGCATGCCATGGGCCGCTGGCTTGGCAAGAACCGGCGGCTTCCGAACCGCGGGATTCAGCGCACCGATTTGGTGTGAACCAACACCGAAACCGTGCTTCAAGGTAAACGGAGTTCACAAAAATAGACGCCGAAAATGAACTGCAGCGGTGCGCCGTGTGGCTCTTTCACGGCGCCTTCGCAACGGCATCATTTAGGGTGTAAACCGTTTTTGCGGCGCGCATACTGCTGCAGGTCAAGGAATTCATGGCAGGTTGGAATTCCGCCATGGAATTCGTATTAGGCTTGGCTGCAAAGGACAAGATCGACTGGCGCATGCCAGAGCGGCTGCGGAACATGAGTGATCATTGAAATACCGCCAGGGTTGGGCAGGTTGCCGGCGATAGTCGATGCCGGCATTGAGTATGGTGGCCCCGAATCCAGAGGTGGCATTTGAGCAGGATCGATCGAACGATTGGAATGGTGTTGGCTTGCGCGATGGCGCTCTGTGCATGCAGCTCGGGCGCGCCGGTGCGCGATTTGCCGCCGGCGGATCCGGTGGGCCAGGCGCTCGGCCGTCCCGAGTACCGGTTGGGCCCGGGCGACCTGGTCAAGGTGCAGGTGTTCCAGCTGCCCGATCTGGAGCGCGAGGTCCGGGTCGATAATGCCGGCCGCATCACGCTGCCGTTGATCGGCGCCGTGCAGGCGGCCGGTTCCAGCATCAGCCAGGTCGAAGACCAAGTAGCCTCGAAGTACCGGGACCGCTATCTGCAGAATCCGCAGATCACCCTTTCCCTGCTGGAATCGCCCAACCAGCAGGTCACGGTGGGCGGCGCGGTCGAGCAGACCGGGATATACCCGATGGGCGCGCCGTCTCTGACCTTGCAACAGGCGGTCGCGCTGGCCAAAGGCGTCAGCAACATCGCCGACCGGCGCAACGTGATCGTGTTCCGTACCGTCGGCGGCGAACGGATTTTCGCCAGGTTCGATCTGGTCCAGATCCAACAGGGCAAACTCAAGGATCCGGATATCTATGGCGGCGACATCATCATCGTCGATCGGTCCGGTGCGCAGATGCTGCTGCGTACTTTGATCGAACTCACTCCTTTCGTGGCGGTGTGGCGGGCCTACCGATGACCAGAACAGACGCCCGCGACGAACTCCGCTATGCGGATCCCCACGATGCGCCGGCCGGCGACAATCTGGCCGAATATGCGCGTGCCCTGCTGAGCGGCTGGTGGCTGATCCTGATCATCGCCGCCGTGGTGGTGCTGGCGGCGCTGGCGGCGAGCCTGATGATGACGCCGCAGTATCGCGCCACCACCACCTTGCAGATCGAGCGCGAGGCGATGAAGGTGGTGCAGATGGAGGACCTGATCCCCAGCGAATCGCCGATGGACCGCGATTTCTACCAGACCCAGTACGAATTGCTGATGAGCCGCTCGCTGGCGCGGCGGGTGATCGCCAAGGCCGGCCTGGCCAACCATCCGGTCTATCGGGAAACGGTGGAGGCGGCATCGGAGAAACTCGGCCCCGCCGCCGCTGGCCAGTCTGCCGCCGCATCGCGCCGCGAGCTGATCGAACGCGCGCTCACCGATCAGGTGCTGGCTTCCCTGGAAGTCGAGCCGGTTCGCAACTCGCGCCTGGTCAAGGTGAATTTCAGCTCGCCCGATCCGGACCTGTCCGCACGCGTGGCCAACACCTACGCCAGCGAGTTCATCGCCAGCGGGCTGGAACACCGGTTGCAGGCATCGTCCTTCGCTACCAAGTACCTTTCGGAACGCCTCGCCCAGATCAAGCAGCGTCTGCAGGACTCGGAGAAGAATTTCGTCGACTTCGCGGGCCAGGAAAAGATCGTCTCGGTGGGCGAAGACAAGCCTTCGCTGCCGGCGCAGAATCTCGCCGAGCTCAATGCCCTTCTCGCGTCGGCCCAGGACGCGCGCATCAAGAGCGAAGCGGCCTGGCGCCAGGCCAGGTACGGCAGCGGCCTGGCTTTGCCGCAGGTCGTCTCCAACCCGCTGATCCAGAATCTGATGCAGACCCGCGCCCAGCTTTCCGCCGACTACCAGCAGAAGCTTTCGACCTTCAAGCCGGATTACCCGGAAATGCTGCGCCTGAACAGCCAGATGAGCGAAGTCGGCCGGCAGATCAACACCCAGATCGCCAACATCCGCGAATCCATCAAGGCGCAATACGAAGCGGCCAACGCGCAGGAGCAGATGCTGGCGGCGCGCATCGAACAGCTCAAAGGCGACGAACTGGACCTGCAGGACCGCAGCATCCGCTACAACATGCTCAAGCGCGAAGTGGACACCAACCGCCAGCTCTACGACGGATTGCTGCAGCGCTTCAAGGAAATAGGCGTGGCAGGGAACGTAGGCGCCAACAATATTTCGGTAGTGGACCAGGCCGACGCGCCCGGCAGTCCGTCCTCGCCGCGGCTGGCCTTCAACCTGGCGCTGGCGGCCATTTTCGGGCTCTTCGCCGGCGTCGTCGCCGCCTTGCTGCGGCATGCGATGCGTTCGCCGCGAGAGGCGCGCCGGTAGCGCCGTAGCGTCTGCGACCGTTCATCGGAAACATTCGCCGCCGCCTTCCTCCGGGCGGGGACGAAGTGCGTTCTAAGCTCCACTCGCCGATCAAGCGATTTGGTATTTCGTGCGTGATCCTAATCACGGACTGGCGCGGAAATCGACATTTTTTGCGAAGCAAGTCGCGTTTACGTAGCTGACTTACCTGTACCGAATCGTTCGACCTCACAAGTGATTCAGAAAAATTTCGCTAGCGTGCAGACCCTCAAGAACCAAGCGCAAATGCACGCGCTCTTCACAAATAGGTGATATGTTGCAGTGCAGCGAAACCTGGTTTTTCCCGCAATAAACGCCGCATTCCGCTGTCGAAGTCATGTCTTTCCGCCAAGAGGTGCCCTGATCTTTTTTCCAACCGACAAGGACGCTCTTCTTTCAATCAGCAAGTAGGTTTGTCGTTCGCCTGGGGTCGGCGCTGGAGGGCACCGGTAAAGGCATCGGCAAAGTGGTTAACAGCACGGTTCGCGTACGACGTCCCCCCGCGTCGGCCCGCTCCGCGCATGTTAGGGAATACTCAAGATGCTTCTCGCGAACCTGAGCGCCGCCAAGTCGGCATCGTCCCCTCGTTTGTTGTCGAAGTACTCCACCGCCGCCGATCTATGCTTGCGGGTCGCGGATCTGGCCGTCGTTCTGATCTCAGCGCTGATCGCCTACCGCCTGCGGTTCGATACCTGGATGCCCGCCTTCGGGTATCGCATTCCGATCAGTACTTCGATCCTGATCGCAGCGTTGTGCTTCAACGCATTCCCGCTGTACCGCAGCTGGCGCGGCCGTGCGGTGTTCCGCGAAGTCTGGATGCTGGGCCTGGCATGGACAGGCGTACTGGCGCTGGTCTCGGCGCATATCTGGGTGCTGTATCTGGGCCAGCACACCTCCCTGCTATGGCTGGGCCTGTGGTACGCGACCGGTTTCGTGCTGTTCGGCTTCTCGCGCGTTGCCGTCCGCGGCGCGCTCAACTGGATACGCAGCGTAGGCATAGACGTGCGGCGGGTGGTGGTGGTCGGCCTGCGTCCGCCGGTGCTCAAGATCCATCGTTATCTGCACCAGAACGCATGGGTCGGCATGCAGGTCGTCGGTTACTTCAGTACCCGCGACGACATCAGCATCGCAGAAAGCACCGATCTCAAATGCCTGGGAGCGGTCGAGCAGTTGCCTGCGTTCCTGGAGGAGGACAGCGTCGAAGAAGTATGGATTTCGCTGCCCATGGGCAAGCTTGGACGGATCAAGTCGGTGCTGGCCATGCTGGACAAGACCCCGGTCAAGGTGAAGCTGATCCCGGACATTTCCGATCTGGACGCGCTCAACCAGTCCAGCGAACAGGTCGGCAGCGTGCCGGTAATCAACCTGCGGCAGGGTAGCGGCGCGCCGGACAATTCGTTCTTGCTGACCAAGGCGATGATGGACCGCGCGCTGGCGCTGGTCGCGATCGTGGCGCTGTCGCCGCTGATGCTGGGCATCGCGGTCGCGGTGAAACTCAGTTCCCCCGGCCCGGTGCTGTTCCGGCAGAAACGCCATGGCCTCGGCGGCAAGGAGTTCTCCATGCTCAAATTCCGCTCGATGCGCATCGATCAGGAAGCGGGCGCCGAAGTCAAGCAGGCGACCCGCGGCGATCCGCGGGTGACGCCGCTGGGCGCGTTCCTGCGGCGCAGCAGCCTGGACGAATTGCCGCAGCTGTTCAACGTGCTGGACGGCAGCATGTCCCTGGTCGGGCCGCGCCCGCATGCGATCCAGCACAACAGCTACTACGGAACGTTGATCGACCGCTACATGCAACGGCACTACGTCAAGCCGGGCATCACCGGCTGGGCGCAGGTCAACGGGTTCCGCGGTGAAACTCCGCTGCTGCGCGACATGAAGAAGCGCGTGCAGTACGACATGGACTACATACGCCGGTGGTCGCCGTGGCTGGATCTGAAGATCATGGCGATGACGGTGTTCAAGGTACTGGGCCAGAAACAGGCGTACTGAAATGGCAAGGCTTTGTTTCGACCGGCCGCTTTGCGGAAGCCGAACGCGATGACCGCGACGATCGCCAGGGAGCGCGGCAGCAGTCCGGCCGTGGCGGCGCTGTTGCTGCTTGCGATCGGCTACAACTTCCTGCTGGCGCTGTTCAATGCCTCGGTGCACCCGGTCGGCGCGTCGTCGGCCTATGCGGTCGAACTGGCCATCTATGCGGGCTGCTTCCTCTTCGGCTTGCGCTCGCTGGGCCGCGACGGCCAGCTGCTGGTGTTCACCGGCCTGGGTTTGGTGCTGGCCTTCAATCTGCTGCGTTTCCTGGAAACCTGGAGCTTCGACCTGAAGCTGGTGCGCGATGCGATCATCCCGTTCGCGTTCCTGACCCTCGGTACCGCCTACCGCGGCCGCCTGCACAAACTCGTGTTGTGGCTGGCGGCGATCGTGGTGCTGGTGGCGATATTCGAAATGGCGTTTCCCAATCTGTACGGCGATCTGGTCGATCCGCGCAGCTATTTCGTCAACACGCGCGGCAACAGCGAAGACGATTTCTGGAACGAGGCCAGCAAGCTCTATGTCAGCGCCACCCGCCCGGGCGAGCGCAACTGGCTGGGCGGATTCGAGTTGCCGCGGGTGTCCTCGATCTTCGTGGAACCGGTGACGATGGGCAACTTCATCATTTTCTTCTGCGCGGTGGCCATCACCTTCTGGCGGTCGCTGCGTGTGGCCGGGGTGGTTTTCTCGCTGGCGCTGATCCTGTTCCTGCTGATCGCATCCGACGGCCGCCTGGCCAGTGCGACCTGCCTGCTGATGCTGCTGTTGGCGCCCTTGCTGCGGCGGGTGGATCAGACGCTGGCCGCCTTCCTCTTCGTCGGCGTGCTGTTGGCCGGCTGGCTGGCGGTCTGGGCGCTGGGGGTGAACGCTTACGAGGACACGATGATGGGGCGTGTGTTCGTGTCGGTCGATGCGATCAATTCGATGAGTCCTCGGGAGTGGTTCGGCATGGACTTGGCGGCGCCTTACCGCTATTCCGACAGCGGTATCGCCTACTTCATCGCCGGACAGTCCATCCTGGTCGTGCTCGTGTTCCTGATCGCTTATTCGTTCCTGCTCAGGATGCCCACCAGCAACGGACAGCTGTTCAAGAATCTGTTCGTGGTCGCCTTCGCGCTGAGCCTGCTGGTTTCCAACGCCTACTTCTCCATCAAGACCGCGGGACTGTGGTGGTTCGCATGCGGCTACTTCTGGCGCTTGCCGGTTCCGCGGCTGGCGCCTTCCCTGGAAAGCCGGCCGGATGCGCGCGGAATACGGGCTTTCGGCGGTCCGCAGGCCACGGCATCGTCATGAACAAGAACGGAGCGCCACATGGCAGCAGTTACCGGCATGGCCGCGCAAAAGCGCGCTGGCGCAATCGAGGCGACGGCGCGCGATACGCGGATCGACGCGGCAAAGGGCGTGGCGATCGCGCTGGTGGTATTGGGCCACGCCAAAGGCATACCGGCGGAATTCACGGTGCTGGCCTACAGTTTCCATGTGCCGCTGTTCTTCCTGCTGTCGGGTTGGCTGTCGCTGCGCCGGAATGCGGATACGGCCGTGCAGAGACTGGCGACGTTGGCCCGCACGCTGCTGGTGCCTTACGTCTTCTTTTTCTTCGTCGCCTATGGATACTGGCTGCTCACGCGCCAAGTGGGCGAGAAAGCGCTGCGCTGGGGACAGACGCCCTGGTGGGAGCCGCTCGGCGGGCTGGTTACCGGAATCGGGCCGCGTTTGTACGTGCATCCGGCGCTCTGGTTCCTGCCGGCGTTGTTAGTTACCGCATTGGTCTATTTTTTCCTGGGCAAGCGACTGCGGCCGTCGGCCATCGCACTGCTGTCGCTGCCTCTGGCGATGCTGTGGACCATGGCGTTTCCCGCGGCCGGACTGCGCTTGCCGTTCGCTCTGGACATTCTGCCGGTCGCATTGTTCTTCTACGCATGCGGCGCGCTGGCGGGCCGTACGGTTTCGTTGCCGCGCTCTGCGCTGACGGGCGGCGCGGCGGCGATGGTGTTGCTGGTGCCGTGGCTGTGGCTGGCGTGGAGCAATGGCCGGGTGGACATCAACCAGCTGCGCTTCGGGGCATCGGCGTGGAAGTTCGTCCTGGCCGCTTTGCTGGGAACGTCCATCGTGCTGCTTGCCAGTCCATTGGCGGCCAAGTCGGCGGCGCTGCGCTGGATGGGCCGCAATACGCTGTTGATCCTGTGCGTGCACATGCTGGTTTTCTTCGTGCTGTCGGGGATGGCCGCGGTGCTCGGCCTGTTTCCGGCAGGAAGCAAACCGGGGCCCGCATGGGCGCTGTGCGTTTCAGGAATTTCCATCGCTTCGTGCGTACCGTTGCGGCACCTGTTCCTGCGCTACGCGCCCTGGGTGCTGGGACAGCGCGCGGCCGGCGCGCAGGCGGCACTGCGATGAGCGCCGCGTCGCCGGACGGGAAGGGCGCCTCGCTGTTCGGGCGGAAATCATGAAAGTCGTGCATGTAGTCCGGCAATTCCATCCTTCGGTCGGCGGCATGGAGGAGGTGGTTCTGAACATCGCGCGCCGCCATCTGGCCGCTGGCGGCCAGGCGGAAGTGGTGACGCTGGACCGCATCTTCCATGACGGTGCGCAGCGCCTGCAGGCGCACGAGCAGCATCAGGGCGTGCCGGTGCGGCGTTTGTCCTACGCCGGCTCCACGCGCTATCCGCTTTGCCCGCAAGTGCTGGGCGCGTTGCATGGCGCCGATGTCGTTCACGTACACGGCATCGATTTTTTCTACGACTACCTGGCGTTGACGGGCGCGGTGCACCGCAAGCCGATGATCGTCTCCACCCACGGCGGTTTCTTCCACACCGCCTACGCCTCGCGGCTAAAGCGGTTGTGGTTCAACAGCATCACCCGCGCCTCGGCGCGCGCTTATCGTCGCATCGTCGCCACCAGCCGCAATGACGGAGAGATGTTCGCCCCGGTGACGGCGGCCGGTCGCCTGCGCGTGATCGAGAACGGCGTGGATATCGGAAAGTTCTCGGGTATGGGTTCGCCGGTTCCCGGCAAGACTCTGATCAGCTTCGGCCGCTGGTCGGTGAACAAGGGGATTCCGGAAACGCTGGACCTGCTTGGGCGTCTGGTGGCGGAAGACGGCGCTTGGCGCCTGATCCTCGCAGGCCGTGCGTTCGACCTCAAGCGCGCGGATGTGGAGCGCGACATCGCCTCGCGCGGATTGCAGGCGCATGTGGAGGTGGTGGAAGCGCCGTCGCAGGAACAGTTGGGCCGCTTGCTGTCGAACGCGCAGTATTTCGTTTCCCTGTCGCGGCACGAGGGCTTCGGTATCGCCGCGATCGAGGCGATGAGCGCCGGCCTGATTCCCGTGCTCGGCGACATCCCGCCTTACGCCAAGCTGCATGCGGAATCGGAGCTGGGCGCGCTGGTCGATGCGAAAGCGCCCGAGGCCGCCGCGCGGGCGGTGCGCCAACTGGCCGACGCGGACCAGGAGACCTTCGAAGCGCGTCGGCGGAAAGCCATGGCGTATGTCGCGCGCTACGACTGGGATGCGGTCGTCGATCGCTATCGGGACGAGTACCGCCAGGCGCTCGCCGGGACCGGAGGGCGGACGCAATGAACGTCGCGCATACGCCCTGGGTATCGTCGGCGTCTGCCCGCCGTTTCGTCGTGCTGCAATCCACCGGCAAGCCGGACGACACCACCAATCCGTATCTGGTGCAGCTGCTGGATGCGCTGCCGGAGAACGTGGAAATCCGGTATTTTTCGGTACGCGAAGCGCTGTTCTCGCGCTACGACCTGTTCCACGTGCACTGGCCGGAGTACTTGCTGCGGCACCGCACTCCGCTCACCACGCTGGCCAAGCGGGCCTGCATGTTCCTGCTGTTGCTGCGGCTTTGGCTGACGCGCGTGCCGGTGGTGCGCACGCTGCACAACCTGCGGCCGCACGAACAGGGTGGAATCACCGAACGCCTGCTGCTGCGTTGGCTGGACAACCTGACCACGCGGCGAATCAGGATCAACGCGGTCGAACGCGATTCCGATCCCGACACCGACACCATCCTGCATGGGCATTACCGCGACTGGTTCGCAGCGAGGCAAGTGCCGCCCAGCGTGAACGGACGCCTGCTCTGTTTCGGGCTGATCCGGCCCTACAAAGGCGTGGAGACTCTGATCGGGGCCTTCCGCGAACTGCCCGGTGCCAGCACCACGCTGCGCATCGTCGGCAGGCCGGTAAGCCCGGCCATGCGCCAGGTCGTGGAGGATGCGTGCGCGGCCGATGCGCGCGCCAGCGCCCTCCTCGAATACGTGGGCGACGAAGTGCTGGCGAAGGAGATCGGCGAAGCGCAATGCGTGGTGCTTCCCTACCGGGACATGCAGAACTCGGGCGCGCTGTTGCTGGCGCTGTCGCTGGGACGCCCGGTGCTGGTTCCGCGCAGCCAAGCCAATGCCGCGCTGGCCGCGGAGGTCGGCGAGGAATGGGTGAGGCTGTACGACGGCACGCTGGACGCGGACATCCTCGCGGCGGCATTGCGCGCGCTGGACGAACCGCGCCGCCGGTCCGCGCCGGACCTGTCCCGGCGCGATTGGCCACGGCTCGGCATGCAGCATCACGCCACTTATGTCGCCGCACTGGGCGCGGCGGGGCGCGACCGATGAGTACGGACAAATCGGCGCTGGACGCATTGCCGCACATTCCTTCCCTGGGCCGTCTTGCCGCCAGCGGCGCATTGGTCACGATGGGCAGCCAGGTGTTGAAGATCGCCGTGCAGTTCGGCGGCATCATATTGCTGGCGCGTCTGCTGACGCCGCGCGACTACGGACTAGTGGCGATGGTGGTCGCCATTATCGGCGTCGGCGAAGTGCTGCGCGATTTCGGCCTGTCTTCGGCGGCCATCCAGGCCAAGCACCTCAGCCGCGGACAGCGCGACAATCTGTTCTGGATCAACTCCGGCATCGGGTTTCTGCTGGCGGCGGCAGTGTTCCTGTCCGCCGATGCGATTGCGCTCTTCTATCGGGAACCGTTGCTGCGTCCGGTTGCGCAGGCCATTTCCGCGACCTTGCTTCTCAATGGCCTGACCACGCAGTTCCGCGCGCATCTCAATCGCGACATGCGTTTCGGGCAGTTGGCTTTCGCCGACGTCACCGGCCAGTTGCTCGGCCTGGCCGCGGCGGTAGCGGCCGCACTGCTGGGCTGGGGCTACTGGGCGCTGGTGGTGCAATCGCTGGTGCAGGCCTCGACGTTGCTGGCGCTGATGGCGCTGGCGGCGCGCTGGCTGCCCGGTCTGCCGAAGCGGAACGCGGAGATGCGCGGGCTGTTGCGCTTCGGCGGCAATCTGGTGGCGTCGCAACTTCTCATCTACTTCAGCACCAACCTCGGCCAGATACTCATCGGCAATCGCCTGGGCCCTGCGCCGCTGGGGCATTACAACCGCGCCTTCGCGCTGTTGATGATGCCGCTGACCCAGCTCAACGCTCCGGCGACTACTGTCGCCCTGCCGGTGTTGTCCCGGCTGCAGGGTGATCCCGTGCGCTATTCGGCGTTCCTGCTGCGCGGACAGGCCACGCTGATGCATTTCATCATCGCGATCTTCGCCTTCGCCTGCGCGCAGGCCAGTCCGTTGATCCATCTGGTGCTGGGCGATCGCTGGGCGATGACGGTGCCGATCTTCCAGATACTGGTGGTGGGGGGAATGTTCCAGGCGGCGGGGTATGCGGCTTACTGGGTATTCCTTTCCAAAGGTCTGACCGGCCCGCAGCTGCGGTACTCGATCGTCAGCCGCACGCTGGTGATCGGCTGCATCGTGATCGGCGCGCAATGGGGTGTGCTGGGCGTCGCTACCGGTTATGCCTGCGGTCTGGCGCTGTCGTGGCCGCTGGTCCTGTGGTGGCTGCACCGCACCTCAGATGCGCCGGTGCGCGGCATGCTGCGGAGCGGTTTGCGAGCGATAGCCGGTTACGGCCTGTGCGGGTTCGTCTCGCACGCGGCATCCGTACGCTTCGCAGGCGCATCGTTGCCATTGCCGCTGCAGTTGGCGGTCGGAATCGCGGCCTTCTGCGTCGCATTCGCATTGCTATGCCTGGTCTGGTCCGCGTTCCGGCGCGATGTGGCCGGCATCCTGCACACCCGCACCCTGTTGAGAAGCGTATGACGCAGCGCGATATCGCCCCCGCATTGGAGAATCCGGCCATGTTCCGAGTAGAAGCAACGACCGAGCAGCCGACTGTGGAGCCTTCCGAGACGGCAGGTGAGCGCGATCCAGCCGCCCCCGGAAGATTCCTGGTGCTGTCGGCGCACGACTACCGCACGCCGCGCAGGGCCAATATCCATTTCATCGGCGACGAGCTGGCCAAGCGCGGGCATACGCGCTTCTTCTCGCTCCGCTACAGCGCGCTGTCGCGATGGAAGGACGACATACGGCTGCCGCTGGACGCCAAGGCCAATCTCATCGAAGAGCACAACGGCGTCGAGTGTTTCCTGTGGAAGACCGCGTTGCATCCGTTCAATACGCGCCGGCCTTGGCTGCGCCCGCTCGAGAACATGATGTTCCGCTGGTATGCGAGCCATCCGCCGCCGGTGCTGGTGGCCTGGCTTCGGGAGGCCGAAGTGGTGATCTTCGAAAGCGGCACGGCGGTGGTGTTCGCGGAATTGGCCAGGAAGCTGAACCCCTCGGCCCGTCTTGTCTATCGCGCCTCCGACAGCCTGAGCGCCATCGACAGCGCGCAATACGTGGAGCGCGCCTTCGCGCGCGTGGCGGCCGGTCTGGATGCGATTGCGCTGGTATCGCCTGCGATGGCCGCCGAAGTCGCCAGCCGGGACAACGTCTACCACGTCGGCCATGGCATCGATCCGGAAATAGAACGGCTGGCCGATCCATCGCCTTATGCCCCCGGCCTGCACGCTGTCGCGGTGGGTTCGATGCTGTTCGATCCTGCGGCGATCGCGACCGCCAGCCGCGCTTTCCCCCAGGTGACCTTCCATGTGATCGGCTCGGGCCGAGGGCGCATGCCGGACTATGGCGAGAACGTAGTGGTGTACGGCGAAATGCCGCATGCGCAGACCTTGCGCTACATCAAGCACGCCACCTTCGGCATCGCCCCGTACGCGTCGGCGCAATTGCCCGCCTACCTGGCCGACAGCTCGCTCAAGCTGCTGCAGTACGATTTCTTCGCGCTGCCGGCCATCTGTCCGCACGCCATCGTCGGGCGTTACGCCTCGCGTTTCGGCTATACGCCGGGAGACGCCGAATCGATCGTCACCGCGATCGACGCCGCCTTGCGGGCGCCGCGGGTCCGCACCCGCAAGTGCCTGGATTGGCCCGAAACGGTGGACAGGCTGCTAGAACCGGAGCGATATCCGGAGCTGCGGATAACGCCATCCGATAACCCGCCGCATGCGCTGGCGGCTGCGGAGCAGGAGCCTTCGCATGTCGCTGTTTGACGCGTGGCTGGAGCGCCGGCAGCGCCGCGCGCTGTACTGGTGGCAGCCGAACAACGGCGGGGTCAACGTCGGCGACCATCTGTCCAAGGTGATCGTGGAAGCGATGCTCGCCTTGCGCGATGAGGATCTTTTGCACAAGCAGGACCGGTCGCGGCGGTTGTTCGCGATCGGTTCGGTGCTGCACAACGCGCGCGATGGCGAGACGGTATGGGGAAGCGGCATCAACGCCAAGATCCCCGAAGCGCAGCATCGTTTCCGCGCGCTGGATGTGCGTGCGGTGCGCGGGCCGCTGACCCGGCGCTGGCTGATGGATCGCGGCATACCGGTCCCCGAGATATATGGCGACCCGGCGCTGCTGATGCCCATGTTCTATTCCGATGAATTGATCGGCGCCCCTGGGAAGACGCCTTTCGTGGTGATTCCGCATTTCAACGAGGCGCCGGAGAAGTACGCCGCCTACCGCGACCGGTTGCTGTTGCCGAACATGAAGCCCCTGGCTTTCGTGCGTGCGCTGCTGGGAGCGGAAATGGTGGTCTCCAGTTCGTTGCACGGGGTGATCCTGGCCGAAGCCTACGGCATTCCGGCTGTGTATCTGGACAGCGGCAACGGCGAAAACCGCTTCAAATACGACGACTACTACGCGGGCACGGGCCGCGCGAGCTGGCGTTCGGGGCGTACCGTCGAAGAATGCCTGGATATCGGCGGGAACGGGCCGTTCGATCTGCACGGCATCCAGGTTGCGTTGCGCAAGGCGTTTCCCTATGACTTGTGGTGATGCCATCGGCGGCAGGCGGTGCGGACAGTGGAGCGACCGGGAGGTTGCAGCATGATCGCCGCCGATGAGGAAAAACCGTATGCGGACCGGGCATCCGCAGCGCCGCCATCGGTCTGGCTGGGCGGCTACCGCATGCGATCGATCACCCGTCAACGGTTGGCGCAGGAAGTGCTGGGCGCTTTGAGCTCTGGCCACAAACGCCAGGTTTTTTTCGCGAACACGAACTTCGTGGTGCAATGCCGTCCGCTTCGCAAGCGCTTGCAAGCGCCATCGGTATGTGTGGTCAACGACGGAATCGGCATGGATCTTGCGTCCTTGCTGATCCATCGACGCCGCTTCGCCGAAAACCTCAACGGCACCGATTTCATTCCCTACCTTTGCACCCAAAGCGTGCGTCCATTGCGCTTCTTCCTGCTTGGCTCGCGGCCGGGCGTGGCGGTGCAGGCGGCGCGGCATCTGGTCGATAGGTTGGGACAGCAGGTCGTGGGTACCTGCGACGGTTATGCAGAGTACGCAGAAGCCGGAGACGAGTTGGTAGCGAGAATCAATGCGTCGGGCGCGGAGGTCGTGCTTGTCGCCTTCGGCAATCCTGGGCAGGAAACCTGGATCCTGGACCATTGCGCCGCCTGTAACGTGCCGGCAATGTTCGGAGTCGGCGCGCTGCTGGATTTCCTTTCCGGCAATACCAGGCGCGCGCCGTCCTGGATGCGGACGCTGCACCTGGAATGGCTGTTCCGGCTATGCCTGGAGCCCAGGCGCTTGCTGAAGCGCTATACGTGGGACATGATCGGGTTCTTCTGGATTTGTCTGCGCGCCGGGAAGCAGTCATAAGCCCAGGCAGGGGGATGGGGTGACACCGACTGGGTCGCGCCGGGCAGCGTCATGCTGCCGGCGGAGTGGTCGCGGCCGTCGGATCGATCGCAGGAGAAGCCCTCCCATTACCTGCAGGAGAACCACCATGCTTGGTCTGACCACAATGGGCATCATCCATACCGCCATCAGTCTTGTCGCCGTGGTGGCGGCGTTCATCGCTTTCTTCCGGGACAAAGGAATCGATCCCCGCAACGGTCTGGGAAAGACCTACGTGATTACGACAGTGCTGACCTGCCTGACCGGGTTTTTCATTTTCCAGCATGGCGGATTCGGCAAGCCGCACGCCCTGGGCATCGTCACTTTGGTGGTGCTTGCCGTTGCCTGGGTGGCCGGCAACAAGAAAGTATTCGGGCGCGCAAGTGCGTATGTGGAAACGGTTCTCTATTCGCTCACCGTGTTCTTCCATATGATTCCGGCGTTCACCGAAACCTCCACGCGGCTGCCCGTCGGCGCGCCCTGGGCCTCGGGTCCGGACGATCCCAATCTGCAGAAGGCCGTCGGCATCGCGTTCCTGGTTTTCCTCGTCGGCGCTACCGCGCAGGTCATCCGCTTGCGACGGCTGCGCCGCGCTTTGCCGCCTGCTGCCGCACAAACCGCATGAATCCGTAGGGCGGGCACCGCCCGCCACTCGCATGTTTAGAGTGTTCGGCGGGCAGTGCCCGCCCTACAGTGCAGGTGCGGTGCAAAAAATGCGCGGGCGTTTGCATGCTTGTAACCATCGCTGCACTACCTTGGCAAGGGCGCACGCAGGGCGGGCACTGCCCGCCGCCGCCGTAAACCGTTCGAGCAACTTTCCCCCACCCGAACCCAAAGGAGAAACCATGGCCACCTTCACCACCAAAGACGGCACCCAGCTCTACTACAAGGACTGGGGCGCCGGCCCCGTCGTCACCTTCAGCCATGGCTGGCCTTTGACCTCCGATGCCTGGGAAGCGCAGATGTTCCATCTGGCTTCCAACGGCTTCCGTTGCATCGCCCACGACCGCCGCGGCCATGGACGCTCCAGCCAGCCCTGGAACGGCAACGACATGGACACCTATGCCGACGACGTGGCCGAGCTGTTCGCGCATCTGGACGTCAAGGACGCGGTCATGATCGGCCATTCCACCGGCGGCGGCGAAGTGGCGCGCTACATCGGCCGCCATGGCACCAAGCGCGTGAAGAAAGCCGTGCTGATGGGCGCGGTGCCGCCGATCATGCTCAAGACCGAAGCCAATCCCGGCGGCCTGCCGATGGAAGTCTTCGACGGCTTCCGCAAGGCCTACCTGGCCGATCGCTCGCAATTCTTCCTGGACGTGGCCAGCGGCCCGTTCTTCGGCTTCAACCGGCCCGGCGCGAAGGTTTCGCAGGGCCTGATCCAATCGTGGTGGGCGCAGGGCATGTTGTCCGGACACAAGAACGCCTACGACTGCATCAAGGCTTTTTCGGAAACCGACTTCACCGAGGACCTGAAGAAGTTCGACGTGCCCACCCTGATCATCCACGGCGACGACGACCAGATCGTGCCGATCGGCGCCTCGGCGATGCTTTCGTCCAAGCTGGTCAAGGATTCGGTGTTGAAAATCTATCCCGGCGGTACCCACAGCCTGGGCGACACCAGCAAGGACCAGCTCAACGCCGATCTGCTGGAGTTCGCGCGCAGCTGATCGACGGGCGCCCCGGTACGGGGTGCGGATATGGCGAAAACGCACGGGTGGTAGATTGGCGGTATGAGCCAAGCCACCCGTGCTGCCGAATCCACCCCTCCGCGCGAGACGCTCCCCGCGCTGCATGGCCTGGTGCTGAGCGGCGGCGCCAGCACGCGGATGGGCAAGGACAAGGCGCTGCTCGACTGGCACGGCGAACCACAACTGCAGGCGACATTCCGCCTGTTGAGCAGGCACGTGCAATCCTGCTTCGTGTCCTTGCGCAGCGATCAGCGGGCCGAACCGGTCCGCGCGGCGTTGCCGGGTATCGTCGATGAGATCGAAGGAGCAGGGTCGGCCGCCGGCTTGCTCGCAGCGCACGCGGCTTATCCGGAGGCAGCATGGCTGGTGCTGGCCTGCGATCTTCCGCTCTTGCAGGCCTCTACTTTGGAAACACTGATCCGTGTTCGAGATGGGCAGCACATGGCCATCGCCTATCGCAGCCCCGTCGACGGTTTGCCCGAGCCCCTGTGCGCGCTGTGGGAGCCGACGGCGCTGGCGCGCTTGTCGCGCCAGGCGCAGACGGGACGGTACGGGCTGCGCGAGGTGTTGCGATCGGCCGACACGTTGTTGTTGCCCGCGCCCGGCGGAGGCGAACTGGACAACATCAATACGCCGCAAGAATGGCAGCGGTTGGCCCTTCGAATGGAGCGGGGCACGTCTGAATGATCGCCTACGCACAAGCGCTTGAACTGTTGTTGGTCGAAGCCGCCGTCCTGCCGGCCGAGTGGTGCCGATCGGCGGATGCTTGCGGACGGACCCTCGCCGAACCATTGCGCGCATCGAGCACGCTGCCGCCCTTCGACAATGCGGCGATGGATGGATACGCCTTCGCTACTTCGGGCGAAGGGCTGGCCGCAGGCAGCGAGCACCGGGTCGCTGGCCAGCTCGCTGCTGGCGCACCATCGCCGCCCGACGCAGGCTCAGGTGTGTGGGAAATCGTCACCGGCGCGGCCCTGCCGGCGGGACTGGATTGCGTCGTGCCGCTCGAACGCGTCGAACGGTTGGATGCAGGACGCATCCGATTGCGCGAAGCCGCGTTCGCCGGACAGAACATACGCCGTGCCGGCAGCGATATCGCCATCGCCGGGGAGGTGGCGGCAGCGGGGCAGCGCGTCGATCCGGCCTTGCGAATGGTCCTGGCCGCGCTGGGCATTGAGCGGATCAGCGTCCGGCGCAAGCCGCGCGTGGCTTTGCTGAGCACCGGCGCCGAACTGGTCGCCGATGCTTTGCTGCCACTGGGACCGGGACAGATCTACGCCTCCAATGCCTCCTACCTGGAAGCGTCGCTGCACGCGCTGGGTGCGGAAGTGATCGCGAACGTGGCGCTGGGCGATGATGCGCAAGCCTTCGCCACGCAGACACGGCGGCTGGCCGATCAAGCGGATCTGGTCTTGAGCACCGGCGCGGTGTCGATGGGCAGCCGCGATTTCATACCTGCCGGCCTGCAAGCGACGGGCGCGCGTTTGCTGTTCCACAAGGCGGCGATCCGGCCGGGCAAACCGATCCTGGCCGCGCGTTTGCAGGAAGGGGCCTTGTTCGTGGGATTGCCCGGCAATCCGATCGCCACTGCGGTCGGGTTGCGCTACTTCGTGGTGCCGTTGTTGCGCGCCATGTTGGGCATGCCTGCGGAAACTCCCTTGCGCGCTTCGTTGGCGGCGCCGATCCGCGTGGCCAAGGGATTGCGGCATTTCCTCAAGGCGCGGCTGCGCCAAAGCAGCGATTCGGGCCTGGTCGCCGAGTTGCTGGAAGGCCAGCAGTCTTACCGCATGGGTTCGCTGCTGCAGGCCAATGCGTGGGTGGCGTTGCCCGAGGATGCCGACGAATGGCCGGCGGGAGCGCTGGTCGATGCGTTGCCGCGCGATGCGGGCGGTGGTTGGTTTCTCGATTGAGCGCTTGACGCGTCCTTCTCAGCCTTGTGCACCCTGCGGGCGCCTCTTGCGGGAGAAGAGCCTGCCCCGTACTTGATCCGGGGTGGCCGACAGGCCGGATGAGGGGGAGGCGTCGCAAATGTCCGGCGCGAGTTGCTTCGCCGAGTGTGTCGCCGCTCGACGCAATGCTGAGCGCTGAACCCATAACAGCTCCGGCGGCCCTCACCCGCCTTCGGCACCCTCTCCCGCTAGCGGGAGAGGGGTTTGTCCTCGCAACCTGTGCGGATGGCTGTAGATCACTTGGCGTCCCGGCCGCGCGAAGCCGGCGAGGGTGAGGCCGCAATCACGCGCCAGATCCACCGCCAATGCGGTCGGTGCGGAGATCGCGGCAAGCAATCCGATTCCGGCGATGGCCGCCTTGGTCACCATTTCGTAACTGGCGCGACTGGTCACCAGCGCGAAACCCTGCGTCGGATCGATCCCGCCGCGCATCATCGCGCCGATCAGTTTGTCCAACGCGTTATGCCGGCCTACGTCTTCGCGCAGCAGCATCAGCGTGCCGTCCGCAGAAGCCCACGCGGCGGCGTGGGTCGCGCCGGTCGCCTTGTTCAAGGGCTGATGCTCCTGCAACGCGGCGAGGGCAAGTTCCAGCGAGGTAATATCGATGGCGACGCCATCAGGCACGGGAACAGGACGTTTCACCACTTCCTCGAGCAAGCGCGTGCCGCAGATACCGCAGCCGCTGCGCCCCGGCAGCAGGCGTTCGGCAACCGCATCGCCGGATGCGGGGTTGCGCGTGCGGATGTCCAGCAGAATTCCTTCCAGAACCGTACGCACCTCGATATCCGCGATATCGGCGGGAACCGCATGCCCTTCGGTCAACGAGAAGCCGTAGGCGAAATCCTGCAGGTCTCCCGGCGACGCCATCATCACCGCGAACGGTGCGCCGTCATAGCTCACCGCTACCGGCACTTCCTCTGCGAGCAGATCCGAGTCGGTCCGCGCAATGCCGGCATGCAGTTGCGTAACCGGCCGGCGCGCATAGCCGTTGCCTGGTTCGTCAGGATCAACCACGGTCCGGCGTATCTTGCGAAGCGCGGATGGACACCGGAATGGATTTGTACGCGGGCGTGCCGGACTTGGGGTCGTGGCTGTCCAGCGGCACCAGGCAATTGCCTTCCGGGTAGTACATGGCTGCCGAGCCGCGAGGGATGTCGTACTCCACCGCAGTGTAGCCGCGCACGCCGCGCGCCTCCGCACCAGCCGCAGCTCCCATCCGCGATTCGATATCGATACGGTCGCCGTGCTTCAAGCCGCGCGCCTGCAGATCCGCCGCATTCATGAACACCACGTCGCGACGCCCGTTGATGCCGCGATAGCGGTCGTTGAAACCGTAGATGCTGGTGTTGTACTGGTCGTGCGAACGGATGGTGGTCATGGTCAGCGTATCGGCGCGGCCGTCGCGCGGATCTTCGTTGAGTCCGGGCGCGACCAGGAAATTGGCTTTGCGGCCAGGGCCGCCCCAGTCGCGTACCGAGGCGCCCACGTACAGGCGGAAGCCGCCCGGTTCGCGCACCCTGCGGTTGTAGTCGCTGAAGATGGGAAACACCGCCTCGATGCCGTCGCGGATGCGGTCGTAGTCGTCCACCAGCGACTGCCAATCCACTTTGCTCTCGGGCAGAGTCGCTTTGGCGATGCCAGCGACGATGGCCGGTTCCGAAAGCAGGTGTTCCGATGCCGGTTCCAAGCCGCCTTGCGAGGCATGCACCATCGACATGGAATCCTCCACTGTCACCGACTGCGCGCTGCCGGCTTGTATATCCAATTCGGTGCGGCCCAGGCACGGCAGCAAGAACGCCTGTTTGGCGGGAATCAGGTGCGAACGGTTGAGCTTGGTCGCCACATGCACCACCAGATCCAGTTTGCGCATCGCCGGGAAGGTGGTTTCCGGATCGGAGATCGCCACCGCAAGATTTCCGCCCAGGCACACCAGCGCCTTGGAGCGGCCGTCGCGGATCGCGCGCACCGCTTCCACCGCATCGTGGCCGTGGGTGAGCGGGAATTCGAAACCGTAGGTGCGCTTGATCGCGTCCACCAACGCTTGCGTGGGTTTCTCGGTGATGCCGACGGTGCGGTCGCCCTGCACATTGGAATGGCCGCGGATCGGCGCGATGCCCGCACCGGTGCGGCCGATGTTTCCGCGCAGCAGCATCAGGTTGGCCATCTGCTGCACGTTCTGCGTGCCGAAGCGGTGCTGGGTCATGCCCATGCCGTAGCAGAGGATCACGCGTTCGGCCTTGGCGTAGACCTGCGCGGCGGCTTCGATATCGGCACGCGACAGGCCGGAGGCCTCCACGATGCCTTCCCAACGCGTGCCGGCGATATCATCGCGCAACGCTTCCAGGCCCTGCGTGTGTTCGGCGATGAAGGCATGGTCGAGCACGCCTTTGCCGCCGGCGGCAAGATCGGCTGCGTCGGCTTCGAACAGCCACTTCATCATTCCCTTCAGCAATGCGGCGTCGCCGCCGATCTTCACCTGGTAGTAGGTCTGGGCGATGGGCGTGGAGCTGTTGGTGAGCATCTCGCCGGGATCCTGCGGCGAAGCGAAGCGTTCCAGCCCACGTTCGCGCAGCGGGTTCACCGCGATGATCGGCGCGCCGCGTTTGGAAATCGCACGCAAGGTCGAAAGCATGCGCGGATGATTGGTGCCCGGGTTGTGGCCGAAGCTGAAAAGCGCGTCGCAATGCTCGAAGTCTTCCAGCGTCACCGTGCCCTTGCCGACGCCGATGGATTCCGGCAGGCCGACGCTGGTGGCCTCGTGGCACATGTTGGAACAGTCGGGAAAGTTGTTGGTGCCGAATTCACGCACCATCAACTGGTACAGAAAAGCCGCTTCGTTGGACGTGCGGCCGGAGGTGTAGAACTCGGCCATGTCCGCATGCGGCAGCGCGCGCAAGGCGGCGCCGATGCGTTCGAAGGCTTCCTCCCAGGCGATTGGCAGGTAGCGGTCGCTGGCCGCGTCGTAGACCAGCGGTCGGGTCAGCCGGCCGGCGTCTTCCAGCGCATGGTCGGACCACTCCCACAGTTCCGCGACGGTGTGGGCGGCGAACAGTTCGGGCGTGGCGCGCTTGCCGGTGGCTTCCCATGCAACGGCTTTGGCGCCGTTCTCGCAGAACTCGAAGGAAGAAGTGTGCTTGGGATCGGGCCATGCGCAGCCGGGACAATCGAAACCGGCGGGCTGGTTGACGCGCCGCAGCGCGGCGGCTTCGCGTCCTACCGCCATCTGGCTCTTCAACGCCCGCGCCACCGCACCCAGCGCGCCCCATCCCCCGGCGGGGCCTTCGAAATTTTCTACGCCAGGAACCTTGCGTTCAGCCATGGAATTCAATGCCGGTCAGCGCCGTTGCGACTGGCCGGAGTTTGCCACGATTGAGCTAAGCCTGCGGTGACGGCGGCATCTGCCGTGGCACGAAAGAACCTCTGAACAATCCGGATGTCATCCCGAGCGTAGCGAGGGATCTGTTTTCCCTGCAAACAGCAGATCCCTCGCTACGCTCGGGATGACAGGAATAGGGTTGTTCGGGCCTTCCGTGACGGGTTTCTTCGTGGTTACGACTTTACTCGCCGCGCATTTCCAGCTTCAGCGCGCGCGCGATCGATTCCCACGGCACGTACTTGTAGTTCTGGTTTTCCACCGGCATCACGTTGCGGCCGTCCTGGGCGATCATGGCGCCGTGCTCGAAGCCCGGGCCCAGGTTACGGCTGGTGACTTCCAGCCCATCGGTTTCGGAAATGCCGTCGATGCCGCGCAACGGATCGGCGACCACCGCGAACGATCCCAGGTATTCCTGCTTGCCCTCGCGGCGATACACCGCGTAGGTATCGTTGCCCTGGCTGGACACGACGATATAGCCGCGGCCATCGCCCAGGTCGTAGATTCCAAGTCCCTCGAAGTCGTTCTTGACCGCCGGGTTGTCGGCGATCTTCTGCACCGCGGTCTTGGCGTCGCCGCCGTCGGCTTCGGCGGACATGCGCCACAAGGCGACGTCTTCCTCATCCACGTAAAGAGTGCCGTCGCGATCGTCGGCGACGCAGCCTTCGGTCTGCGTATCGAAATTCATGTCGCGGACCAGTCTGGTGGTCACGCCCCGCGGGGTCGCCACCAGTTCCCACTGCCGCTTGCGCGTATCGTCGCCGTTGACGAACACATAAAAGCGCTGGTCCTTGGGGCTGCGGTACATGCACACGCCGTAGGGGTCGTCCAGCCCGGTAGGCTGCACGCCATCGGCCACATTGACCAGTTCACGCTTCTGCGTATCCAGCCGGTAGAGCCCAATGGACTTGTCGGTGCGGTTGCTGGCCGCGACCAGCACAATCTTCTCGCCGCCCAGCTCGAAGCCTTCGCGCAAGTCCACGTTGTTCATCTTGCCGTCCGGCAGGAACTGCAACACCTTGCCCTGCATATCGTACAGATACAGTCCGGCCTTCTTGTCGGTGGCCACGATCAGGCTTTTCGACGGATCGGCCGGATCGGCCCAGATCGCCGGATCGTCCGCTGCGTCGCCGTAACTGCCGGCCGGCGTGGTTTCCACCGTTGCGACGACGGCCGCTACCTTGGACTTGGTGGACGCACCTGCCGTCTTGGGCGCACTGAGCGGTAGCTTCAGCGCCTGCGCGATGTCCTCGATGGCCAGTGCCTTGTAGTTGGAACCGTCTTCGTCGGTGACCAGCAGCAGGCCATGCGGGAACGAGGGGTAGGTGGCGCCGGTCGCGAACAGCGGACCCGGTTCGCCGATGGCTTCGCTGCTGCCGGGCGCCGCTACCTTGAACGCGCCCAGGAACGCGCCCTTCTTGTCGCGGTCGTACACGTTCACCTGGCCTGCCGAAATATCCGAAGCGATCAGCCAGCGCCTGTCGCCTCCCTCGTAGACCGCGACGCCGCCGCTTTCCTCTTCGATATGCCCCAAACGCGGCGCGTCGACGATCCTGGCCGAGACATCGGCTTCCGGGTCGGCGTTGAAGCGCCAGATGCCCACGCCTTCTTCGCTGGCGAACACATGGCCCTTGTTGTCGGCAGCGCATTGCTTGAGCGTGGAAGGCACGTTGATGCGCCGCACCTGGCGCGCGTCCAGCTTGCCGCCAGCAGTGGGGAACAGGATCTGCTGGTCGATTTCGCCGCCATCGCCAACGACGAAGGTGTACAGGGCATTGTCCAGAGGATTGCGGAACAGGCAGATGCCTTCAGCGGCGAATCCGAGCGGCAATGGACGCGCGCCGATTTCCTGCAGCCGGGAGCCTTTCATCGAGAACAGGCGCAGGCTGTTGGTCGTGGTATCGATTGCAGCCAGTACGGTCGCCTTGCCATTTCCAAAGCGGACGTCGTAGGCGACATCCACCGCCGCCACTTCGCCAGAAGGCGTGGTGCCAACGCGTTTGCCGGCCAGGTCGTAAACCTCGAGTCCACCGAGTGCGGCGGTGGCGACGATATGGCTGCGGCCGGGATTACGCGAATCGCGGACCAGGATAGCTGCGTTGGCTTCCTTGCTGGCGGTTGCCTGGGTCTGCAGTTTCGCTGCGACCAGCGGAACGTCCGTGCTGCTCGCCTCCTGCGCCGGGGCTACGCTGCAGCAGAGGACCAGTGCGGTGGCGGTCGCAAGAGCGGAAAAGAGCGAAGGTTTCATTGCTTCCCCATGGGCGATGATTTCCCGTTGATGATTGTAGTTAAGCCTGTCTTGCCGACGCCGCTATCCTGCAGCGGCTAGGCCCCCAAGATCGCCGACCCAACCCTTAATGCTGAATTAGGCCTGTTACTGCAATATGTCCGAATGATGCGCAGGGTGCACGGCACCGCTACGATCTCTACTATCGGAACTGCAGCGGCCGGATTGGCCGACGGCGGCTCCCCGCAGCGGTCCTCGTGGACGAGCGGATCGTGCGCAGGCATCGGTCGGGTAGTCCGAATACTTTCAGGAACAAGCACATGCGCGACATCGAACATTTCATCGGCGGCCGGTCGGTCGCGGGAACCTCCGGCAAGTACGGCGAGGTTTTCGATCCCAACCAAGGGGTGGTGCAGGCGCGCGTGCCGCTGGCTTCGGTAGCCGAGCTCGACCGCGCGGTGGCCGATGCCGCCGAGGCGCAGAAAGGCTGGGCCCAGGCCAATCCGCAGCGCCGCGCACGGGTGATGTTCGAGTTCAAGCGCCTGCTGGAAGCGCACATGGACGAGCTGGCCCATCTGCTTTCCAGCGAGCACGGCAAGGTGATCGCCGATGCCAAGGGCGATATCCAGCGCGGCCTGGAAGTCATCGAGTTCGCCTGCGGCATACCGCACCTGTTGAAAGGCGAATACACGCAGGGCGCCGGCCCCGGCATCGATGTGTATTCCGCACGCCAGGCGCTGGGCGTGGTCGCCGGCATCACTCCCTTCAATTTCCCGGCGATGATCCCCATGTGGATGTTCGGCCCGGCCATCGCCTGCGGCAATGCCTTCATCCTCAAGCCGTCCGAGCGCGATCCTTCGGTGTCGGTGCGTTTGGCCGAGCTGATGATCGAAGCCGGCTTGCCGCCGGGCGTGCTCAATGTGGTGCACGGCGACAAGGACACGGTGGAAGCGATCCTGAAGCATCCGGCGATCAAGGCGGTCAGCTTCGTCGGTTCCTCCGATATCGCGCAATCGGTGTATGCGTTGGGCGCGCAGCACGGCAAGCGCGTGCAGGCGATGGGCGGCGCCAAGAACCACGGCATCGTGCTGGCGGACGCCGATCTGGACCAGACCGTGGCCGATCTGCTCGGCGCGGCCTACGGTTCGGCGGGCGAGCGCTGCATGGCGCTGCCGGTAGTGGTGCCGGTGGGCGAGGAAACCGCCGAAGCGCTACGCGGGAAACTCGTCGCTGCGGTGAAGGGCCTGCGCATCGGCGTTTCCACCGACCCGCAGGCGCATTACGGCCCGCTGATCAATGCCGCGCACCGGGCCAAGGTGGAGTCCTACCTGCAGATCGGTGTCGAGGAGGGCGCCGAGCTGGTGCTCGATGGCCGGGGTTTTTCGTTGCCTGGCCACGAGGACGGATTTTTCCTGGGGCCGAGTCTGTTCGATCATGTCAAAGCGGACATGAGAACCTATCGCGAAGAGATCTTCGGGCCCGTACTGCAGATCGTGCGCGCCGATACTTTCGAGGAGGCGCTGGAGCTGCCGTCCAGGCATCAGTACGGCAACGGCGTGGCCATCTTCACCCGCAACGGAGATGCCGCGCGCGAGTTCGCCGACCGCGTGGAAGTGGGCATGGTCGGCATCAACGTGCCCATTCCGGTGCCGGTGGCCTACCACAGCTTCGGCGGTTGGAAGCGCTCGGGTTTCGGCGACCTCAACCAGTACGGCATGGACGGCGTGCGCTTCTACACGCGCACCAAGACCATCACCCAGCGCTGGCCGAAAGGCGGGCCGGTTTCCGACCAGAGTTTCGTCATTCCGACCATGCGCTGACGCGCTGCTTCCTCATCCCTGCGCGCGGATGGTTTCCAGCACTTGCGGGCCGTAACGTTCGAGTTTGGTCCCACCGATGCCGCCGACTTGCGCCAGTTCGCCCAGGCTGCCCGGGCGCTGTTCGGCGATGTTGCGCAGCGTGCTGTCGTGGAAGATGACGTAGGCAGGCACGTTCTGTTCGCGCGCCAGTTGCGCGCGCAGTTCGCGCAAGGCGCCGAACAAGGGCAGGTCCTGCGGCTGCACGGACACGCCGGTGCGCGGGCCGCGATCGCGTTCGCGGGGCTTCTTTCCCGGAAGTTCCTTGCGCAGTACCACGGCCTGCTTGCCGGTGAGGACCGCACGGCTCGAGTCGGTCAGGCGCAGGCCGCCGAAGGCTTCGGTGTCGACTTCCAGCAGTCCCGCAGCGACCAGTTGCCGGAACACGCCGCGCCACGATTTCGCATCCAGGTCCTTGCCGATGCCGTAGGTGCTGAGCTTGTCGTGGCCGAACTGCTGGATGCGTTCGCCCTCGCCGCCGCGCAGCACTTCGATCAGATGCACCACGCCGAAGCGCTGGCCGGTACGGTAGACGCAGCTCAATGCCTTTTGCGCGGCCAGCGTCGCATCCCAGCTGGCGGCAGGCTGCAGGCAGTTGTCGCAATTGCCGCAGGGGTTCGGATAGGTTTCGCCGAATCCAGCCAGCAGCACCTGGCGCCGGCACTGCATGGATTCGCAATAACCCAGCAGCTGGTCCAGCTTGCGGCGTTCGAGTTGCTTGCGTTCCTCGCCGGCCTCGGACTGCTCGATCATCTGCTTCAGCAGCACCATGTCGCCGAGCCCGTAACAGAGCCAGGCTTCGGCGGGTTCGCCGTCGCGGCCGGCGCGGCCGGTTTCCTGGTAATAGCCTTCCAGCGATTTGGGCAGGTCCATGTGCGCGACGAAGCGCACATCCGGTTTGTCGATGCCCATGCCGAAAGCGATGGTGGCCACCATCACCACGCCTTCCTCGCGCAGGAAGCGCCGCTGGTTGGCGGCGCGTATTTCCGCATCCAGGCCGGCGTGATAGGGGAGGGCCTTGAAGCCCAGCTCGGCCAGGGCCTCCGCGGTCTGGTCGACCTTGCGCCGCGACAGGCAATAGACGATGCCGGCCTCGCCGCGATGCGCATCCAGGAACTCCAGCAGCTGGCGCTTGCCGTTCTCCTTCTGCACCACGTTGTAGCGGATGTTGGGGCGGTCGAAGGAGCTGACGAACCACTGCGCCTCATCCAGCTGCAGGCGCTCGGCGATCTCGCGCTGGGTCGGCGGGTCGGCGGTGGCGGTCAGCGCGATCCGCGGCACTTGCGGCCAGCGTTCGTGCAGGACGGTGAGCTCGCGGTATTCGCGGCGGAAATCGTGACCCCATTGCGAGACGCAGTGCGCTTCGTCGATGGCGAACAGGGCGATGGGGGAGCGGTCCAGCAGTGACAGGAAACGCGGCGTCAGCAGGCGTTCCGGGGCGACGTACAGCAGATCCAGCTCGCCGGCCAGCAGTGCACGCTCGACGCGTGCGGCTGATTCGCCGTCCAGAGTGGAGTTGAGGAACTCGGCGCGCACGCCGACCTGGCGCAGCGCCTCCACCTGATCCTGCATCAGCGCGATCAACGGAGAGATCACCACGCCCACGCCCGCACGCAGCAGAGCCGGCACCTGGTAGCACAGCGACTTGCCGCCGCCGGTGGGCATCAGCACCAGGGCGTCGCCGCCGGCGGTGATGTGCTCGATGATGGCTTGCTGCGGGCCACGGAAATCGGCGTGGCCGAAGATGCGCTGCAACAGTTGCTGTGGGGATTCCTGCATGGGTCTAGGTTAACAGCGGGGTCAAGCCCTGCATTCCGGGTATGCCGGAGACGTCGTTAAGGACTGGCCGCTTGTTCGGGTAAGGGTTTTCCGTATTCGGGGCAATATTTTGAAGTAATGCGGTCGCATTCGCAGAGAAGGCTGCGCCTGCTTTTCTCCTCTCCCCTTGCGGGAGAGGATGCCCGGAGGGCAGGAGAGGGGTACGCGAGCGCAGCGATGCGCGCTTTTGGCGTCCGACACTCGATGAAATGCGGTGGCCACCTTAATCGGCTCCGGCGCACCCTCTCCCGGCCTTCGGCCACCCTCTCCCATCAAGGGAGAGGGGGATCCCACGCCCGCCAAGAAAAGGCGCGGGAAGGAGTTACTGCAGCAGCGAGCGCAGCATCCAGGCGTATTTCTCGTGGGTCTGCAGGCGCTGGGTCAGCAGGTCCACGGACGGGTCGTCGCCGGCGCTGTCGGCGGTCTTGAGCACCTTGCGCGCGGTGCGGCATACGGCTTCGTTGCCGACCACCAGCTGGCGCACCATTTCCTGCCAGTCGGCGCTGTGGGTCAGGCCGGGTTCTTCGGGAATGGAGGACAGGGCGACGAATTCACGGTACGAGCCCGGCGCGTTGTAGCCGAGCGCGCGGATGCGTTCGGCCACTTCGTCCAAGGCCGTCCACTGCTCGGTGTACTGGATCTCGAACATCGTGTGCAGCGAGTTGAACATCGGACCGGTGACGTTCCAGTGGAAGTTGTGGGTCTTCAGGTACAGCGTGTAGCTGTCGGCGAGGAAGCCGGAAAGGCCGTCGGCGATCTTCTTGCGATCCCCGCTGCCGATCCCGATATCGATGTTGGGCGCAGTGGGCGCGGCGGCGGCCAATCGGGCCGCGGCGGGCGAGGTCGCCGACGCCTTGCTCTTGTCCGATTTGCTGCTCTTGGGCTTGCTGCTCTTGGTCTTGGCCATGCGGGGCGCTCCTTAAGGGTGGGATAGGCGACAATAAACAAGGTAACGCATGTTGTGTAATCAAAAGATTCACTGCCACTGATCGATGGGTGCTTCCGAAGCCGAAAACAAGGACCTGCCTGCCGCGCGCCGTGCCATAGACGGAGCGCTGACCCGCGACCGTGGGCGATTGCATGGCCTGTGGTCGCGCTGGCAGGCCAAACCCGCCGACCCGGCCGCCCGCGCCGCGTTCGAACAGGCATTGGCGCTTTCCAGCGCCAAGATCGCCGCCCGTGCCGCGTCCGCGCCTGCGGTGACGCTGGACGAAGCGCTGCCGATCGCGCGCGAAGCCGAAAAGATCGTCGAACTGATCCGCGCCCATCCGGTGGTGGTGATCGCGGGCGAAACCGGTTCCGGCAAGACCACCCAGCTGCCCAAGCTGTGCCTGGCCGCCGGGCGCGGCGTGGCCGGCATGATCGGCTGCACCCAGCCGCGCCGGATCGCGGCGCGCGCGGTAGCGCGGCGCGTGGCCGAGGAGCTCAAGACCCCGGTCGGCGGCGCGGTCGGTTTCCAGGTGCGTTTCAACGACCAGGTGGGCGACGACACCCGCATCAAGTTCATGACCGACGGCATCCTGCTGGCCGAAATCGCCTCGGACCGCTGGCTCTCGGCCTACGACACCATCATCGTCGACGAGGCGCACGAGCGCAGCCTCAACATCGATTTTCTGCTCGGTTTCCTCAAGCAGCTGCTGCGCAAGCGCCGCGACCTCAAGGTCATCGTGACCTCGGCCACCATCGACACCGAACGCTTCGCGCGCCACTTCGACGGCGCGCCGGTGATCGACGTGGAAGGCCGTACGTTTCCGGTGGAAGTGCGTTACCGGCCTTTGGAAGAGATGGGATTGGGGATTCGGGATTCGGGATTCGTAGAAGCGGATCGTCGGACACCATCGGTATCGCGACCCGCTGCTGTTGCGAATCCCGAATCCCGGATCCCCAATCCCACCCCCACCGTCAACGACGCCATCGTCGCCGCCATCGACGAGATCACCCGCCAGGACCCACGCGGCGACGTGCTGATGTTCCTGCCCGGCGAACGCGAGATCCGCGACGCGCACCAGGCGCTGGAGCGACGCAAGTACCGCGAGACCGAAGTGACGCCGCTGTACGCGCGGCTGTCGGCGCGCGACCAGGACAAGGTGTTCAATCCTGGAACCAAACGCCGCCTGGTACTGGCGACCAACGTCGCGGAAACCTCGCTCACCGTGCCGCGCATCAAGTACGTGGTCGATCCGGGTTACGCGCGGGTCAAGCGCTACAGCCCGCGGCAGAAACTCGATCGCCTGCATATCGAGCCGGTGTCGCAAGCCAGCGCCAACCAGCGCAAAGGGCGTTGCGGGCGCATTTCAGACGGCATCTGCTATCGCTTGTACGCCGAAGCGGATTTCCAGTCGCGACCCGAATTCACCGATCCCGAGATCCGCCGCTCCAGCCTGGCCGGGGTGATCCTGCGCATGCTGTCGCTGGGGTTGGGGCGCATCGAGGATTTCCCGTTCCTGGAACCGCCGGATGAGCGCGCCATCGCCGACGGCTGGCAGCAGCTCGCAGAACTCGGCGCGGTCAGCGTCTCCGACAAAGGCGGGGACAGGAAACTCACCGCCATCGGCAAGCAGATGGCGCGCCTGCCGGTCGACGTGAAGCTGGCGCGCATGCTGGTGGCCGCGCACGGCAATGCGTCGTTGCGGGAGATGACGGTCATCGCTTCGTTCCTGGGCATCCAGGATCCGCGCGAGCGTCCGCCCGAAGCGCGCGAGGCCGCCGACAACGCACACGCGAAATTCGCCGATCCCAAGTCCGAATTCGTCGGCATCCTCAAGTTGTGGCAGGCCTATCGCGATGCGCACGAAGAGCTGACCCAATCGAAGCTGCGCGACTGGTGCGAGCGCCACTTCCTGGGCTTCCTGCGCATGCGCGAGTGGCGCGAACTGCATCGGCAGCTGCTGTTGCTGTGTTCCGAACTGGGATGGGAACTCAACGAGCCTACCGCCCAGGAAAAGACCAGCGAAGGAACTCCCCCTTTGAAAAAGGGGGGCAGGGGGGATTTGCTCTTGGCGCGAAAAGCAAATCCCCCTCAATCCCCCTTTTTCAAAGGGGGAAGACAAGCGGGCACCCCCTTTTCCAAAGATGGCACACAGTCAGGCGATCGAAATTCCCTGGCCGAAGGCATGAGCCCCGCCGCCTACGTGTCGCTGCATCGCGCGTTGCTCGCCGGCCTTCCCACCCAGGTCGGCCACAAGACCGAGAAAGGCGATTTCCTCGCTCCCCGTCAGCGCCGCTATCACTTGTTCCCGGGCTCCACGCTGGCGAAGAAACCGCCGGCATGGGTGTTGAGCGCGACCTTGCTGGACACCGCGCGCATCTGGGGCATGACCAATGCCGCCATCGAACCGGACTGGGTGATCGCCGAGCTGCCGCATCTGCTGGCGCGCAAGCATTTCGACCCGCACTGGTCGCGCGCGCAGGGCCACGTGCTCGCATCCGAGCAGATCAGTCTGTTCGGGCTGGTGCTGGCGCCGAAGAAGCCGGTGCACTACGGCCGCATCGCGCCGGCCGAAGCGCACGACATCTTCGTGCGCCAGGGTCTGGTCACCGGCGAGATCAATACCCGCGCCGGTTTCGTCGCCGACAATCTGAAGACGCTGGAACAGGCGCGCGAGGAAGAAGCCAAATTGCGCCGCGCCGGCATCGTCGCCGACGAGGACTGGCAAGCGCGCTGGTACCTGGACCGGATTCCCGCCGACCTGCATTCCGCCGCTGGACTGGATGCCTGGTACAAGACGCTGGCGCCGGAAGCGCGCCGTGCGTTGCACTGGTCGTTGGCCGACCTGTTGCCGGGCGAAGGCAGCGAAGAAGACCGTTTCCCGAAATATTTCCCGCTCGGCGATGCGCGTCTGCCGCTGCATTACAAGTTCGAGCCGGGCGCCGTGGACGATGGAGTGACCCTGGAAGTGCCCGTGCATCTGCTCAACGCACTGGATGCCTCGCGCCTGTCGTGGTTGGCTCCGGGCTTCATCGCCGACAAGGCCGCCGGACTGATCCGCAGCCTGCCCAAGGCGATGCGGCGGAATTACGTGCCCGCGCCCGATTTCGGCCGGGCCTTCTCCGAGGCGTTTCCGAAACCAGGCGCCGACGACATCCGTGGCGAACTGGCGCGCTTCCTCACGCGCGCCACGGGCGCTGCCGTGGCTGCGCTGGATTTCGACGACGCTGCGCTGGAACCGCATTTGCGGATGAACCTGCGCTTGCGCGCGGAAGACGGCAAGGTGCTGGCCGAGTCGCGCGACCTGGACGATCTGCGCACGCGTTTCGGAGAACGTGCCGGGCATGCGTTCGCCGCGCGCGCCGGCAGGCAGATGGCGGCGCAGGGCCTGCGCGAATTCCCCTCCGCGCCGATTCCGCTGCAGGTGCCGGGCGAAGCGGGCGTGCCCGCCTATCCGGCGCTGGTGGACGAGGGCGAGAGCGTGGCGCTGCGCGTCTTCGCCGACCGGTCCGAGGCGGCGACCGCGCACCCGCAAGGCGTGCGCCGGTTGCTGGACATCGCCTTGGCCGACAAGGCCAAGCAAGCCCGCAAGCAATTGCCGGTGTCGCCCAAGACCGGGCTGCTGTATGCGGCGATCGAATCGCAGGAACGCCTGCGCGGCGATCTGGTGGAAGCGGCGCTCAACGCGGTGCTGGCCGACGGACTAGGCGACATCCGCGACCGCGGGGCCTTCGAGCGCCGCAGCGAGGAAGCGGCGCGCAAGCTGTTCGCCGAAGCCATGGAACGCCTGAAGCTGGCCGAGGCCATCCTTTCGGCCGTCGCCGAACTCAAGCCGCAGCTCGAATCCAAACTGATGGGCTGGGCCAGCGGCAATCTGGACGACCTGCGCAGCCAACTGGCGTCGTTGGTGCATCCCGGTTTCCTGCGCGACACCCCCGCCGACGCGCTGGCGCAATTTCCGCGCTATCTGAAGGCCATGCGGCTGCGCGCCGAGCGCGCTTTGCGCGATCCCAGCCGCGACCAGGCGCGGATGCTGGAGCTGCGGCCGTTCCTGGAAGCGCTCGACCAAGCAGCCGCACTCGGCCGCCAATCGGATCCGGCCTGGCAGTCGCTGCGCTGGGATCTGGAAGAGCTGCGCGTTTCGCTGTTCGCGCAGGAACTGGGCGCACGCGCGGGCATTTCGCCGAAGAAGCTCGCCCAACGATTGGCAGCGCTGAGCTGAGTAGGTCGGGGCTACGTCCCCGACGCATGCGATGCCCGCGCGCCCGGATACCGCTTGGGTCGGGGGCGTAGCCCCGACCTACGGCTGGGCACGTTACTTGATTCGGCGGACCTTTGCGGCGGTGTTGTAGCCCTCGATCTGCAGGAACCAGTTGTTCATGATGCCCGGCTTGATCTTGACCTTGGGATTGGTCTTACGCACGCCGGCCAGCGAGGCCGGTTCGATCTGTTCCCAGACCTGGCCGTTCTCGAGCGTGTACTGGCGGCCCTTGGCGAAGCCGTCGAAGTTGCCGACGATGGAACTCTCGATGGCTTCCTTGGACCCGAAATCGAAGAAGCCGCGGTTCTTCTCCACCACTTCCTTGCGGCCTTCTTCCTTCGCGGACTCGGTCGCTTTCGCCGTCTCCTGCACTACCTTGCGTTGCAGCCAGGCATTCAACGCGGCCAGTTCCTGCGCGCTCAGCTTGTCCAGGCCGGCGGCCTTGAACTCATCGGCGCTCATCTGCTGTTCGACGTCGGCGGTCTGCAATGGCGTCTGCTGGCCCCACGCCACGCCCGCAAAAGCGAGCGCCATCAGTACGAAAGGAATGCGAAGCGATTTCATGTGGGCTTTCACGCGGGTGTTCTCCTCCGGACGCAAGGCGGCTAGTGTAGTCGTATCTTCCGCAAAACCATCGCTCCGACCGCCGTGACCTTCGCACCGCTGCAAACCTGGCTGCAGTCCCGTTCAGCCGACGGCTTGGCCCCGGAAATGCGGGCCGCTCTCGCCGATGCCGCGCAGCTGCCCGGCCTGGAAGCGGGCATGCCCGATGCCTGGCCCGTGCTGGCCGACACGCTCGAGGCATTGGCCGGCCTGTCGGCGGAAGGCGACGTACTGGCCGCGGCTTTGCTGTTCGGCATCCCCGGCTTGCAGGCGGGCCTGAAAACGCAGCTGGCCAAACAGCCCGGTATCGCCGGCCTGCTGGACGGACAGAATGCGGCGGCGCAGGTCTGGGCGCTGCATGCCGAGCGTACGGTCGTCGGCAACAGCGAAGGCTTGCGCCGGCTGCTGCTTTCCATCGTCCACGATCTGCGGGTGGTGCCGATCCTGCTGGCCCGGCAACTGGCGCGGATGCGCGCCGCCGGAAAGCTGCCCGCCGCCGACAAGCGACTGCTGGCGCAGCTGACCCGCGACATCCATGCGCCCCTGGCCAACCGCCTTGGCATCTGGCAGTTGAAGTGGGAGCTGGAAGATCTGGCCTTCCGCTACCTGGAGCCGGAAACCTACCGCCAGCTCGTCCAGCAGTTGGACGAAAAGCGCGCCGGCCGCGAACGCTACATAGAGGGCGTGAAGACCACGCTGCGCGCGGCGCTGGCCGAACAGGGCATCGCCGCCGAGATCAGCGGACGGCCGAAACACATCTACAGCATCTGGCGGAAGATGCAGAAGAAGCAGGTGTCGATGGACGAACTCTACGACCTGCGTGCGGTCAGGGTGGCGGTGGAGGATGTCGCAGACTGCTACGCCGCCCTGGGCGTGGTGCATGCATTGTGGCTGCCGGTGCCCAGCGAGTTCGACGACTACATCGCCCGCCCCAAGCCCAACGACTACCGCTCGCTGCACACCGCGGTGATCGGTCCGGAAGGGCGCACGCTGGAAGTGCAGATCCGCACCCACGAAATGCATGCGCAGGCCGAACTGGGCGTGGCCGCGCATTGGCGCTACAAGGAAGGCAAGGGCGGCGACAAGGCCTTCGACCGCAAGATCGCCTGGATGCGGCAGCTGCTGGAGCAGAGCGGCGAAGGCGGCCGCGACGAAGCCGACGGCCTGGCCGGCGAACTCGATGCCCAGCTCGCCGAGGAGCGCATCTACACGCTCACCCCCAAGGGCGAGGTCATCGATCTGCCTAGCGGCGGCACTGTGCTCGATTTCGCGTACCACGTGCACACCATGGTCGGCCACCGCACGCGCGGGGCCAAGGTCAACGGCCGCATCGTGCCGCTCAACCACCAGCTGCGCAGCGGCGACCGCGTGGAGATCATGACCGCCAAAACCGGCGAACCGCGCCGCGACTGGCTGCTGGCCGCCAACGCATTCCTGGCCAGCGGCCGGGCGCGCGACAAAGTCCGCGCCTGGTTCCACAAATTGGACCGCGCGCGGAACATCCAGGCCGGTCGCGAAGTGCTGGAGCGCGAGCTCAAGCGGCTGGGACTGCATCACGCCGATCTTGCGCCGATGGCGAAGAAGTTCCATGCCGAAAGCATCGATGACCTGTATATCCAGATCGCCTTGGGCGACGTCGGCCCCAGCCAGATCGGCCGCGCGCTGCACGAGGAACAACGCGCCGCCAGCGAAGCGCCGTCCGCGCCCGCGCTTCGACGCCTGCCCAAGCGCGCGCCCGCGCCTTCCAAGTCCAAGTTCACCGTCCAGGGCGTGGGCAATCTGCTGGTGCAGCTTGCGCGTTGCTGCCAGCCGGTGCCGGGCGAACCCATCGCCGGCTACCTGACCCGTGGCCGCGGCGTCACCGTGCACCGCGCCGGCTGCCCGTCGTTGCTGCGCCTGGCGGCCGCCAATCCGCAACGGGTGCTGCCGGTGGAATGGGGCGTGGCCGGCGGCGGCTACGAGGTCGACGTGCAGATCCGCGCGCTGGACCGCAAGGGCCTGCTCAAGGACATCACCACCCTGATCGCGCAGGAAGACGCCAACGTCACCGATATCCAGAGCGACAACGTGCGCGGCAGCGGACAGGTGGTGTTGCGGTTGCGCCTGAAGGTGTCCGACTACGGCCAGCTTTCCATGCTGCTGGGCAAGCTGGACGCGTTGCCGGGGATCGAGGAAGCGCGACGTTCAGGCTGACTGGGTATGCTGCGGCGGTGATCCGCGACCACGACAACCCGCCGCGCGGCAAGATCGAACCGGTGGCCGACTGGCTGCAGGAAGTCGAGTTCCGCCGTCCTGCCGCAAAACCGGCGGCGCCCATTTGGCGGGACCGCGGCTTGTGGCGCTGGATCGCGGCGGCGATCGTGCTGCTGGTGCTGGCGGTCGTGGTCTTCCGTCAACCCCTGGCCAATTTGGTCTGGCCCGACATGCGCGTGCAGCGCTTTCTTGATGAAGGCGAGCAGGCCTTGAAACAAGGCCGATTGAGCGCCGCCGACGGCACCGGCGCCCGCCAGCGTTTCGAAGCGGCGCAAGCGCTGGATTCGGACCGCAGCGAGGCCCGCGACGGCCTGGCGCGGGTTGCGCAAGCGGCCGTTGCGCAGGCGCGCGGGTACGTGCAAGACAACCGTTTCGAACAAGCGCGGCAGTCGCTGGCCCTGGCGCGCGAGCTGCAGGTGCCGCGTGCGGATGCAGACGCCGTGGCCGATCAATTGCGGCAGCGCGAAGCCGCGCATGCGGGGCTGGATGAACTGATGCGGCAAGCCGGCAGCGCCAGGACGAGCGGTGCGCTGGAAACCGCATTGCCGCTGTACCAGCGCGTGCTGGCGCTGCAGCCGACCCATACCGCCGCGCTGGAGGGCCGCGAGGACGCGTTGTCCGAGTTGCTGCAACAGGCGCGGGGAGCGATCGCCGCAGGAGATCTTGCGAAAGGGTCCGCGCTGATCGCGCGGGCGCGCGAATACGATGCCGGCCATGTGGATCTTCCCGATGCGCAGGCGCAGCTTGCGCGCGCCGCGGAAACGCGCCGCCGCGCCGCCGACGGCGATCTGCGCCGCATGCGGCTGGAGCAGGCGCTGACCGGCTACCGGCAGGCGCTGGCCGCTTCCCCCGCCGATGCCGCCGCGCAACAAGGCATCGAGCGGATCGCCGTGGCTTATGCGCAGCAGTCGGCGCGGGAAGCTTCGGATTTCGACTTCGCCGCCGCCCAGGCTTCGTTGCAGCTGGCCCGCGAACTCAGTCCGCGCGCCAGTGTGGTCAGGGAAGCGGAGCAGGCCCTGGCGCGCGCGCGGCAATCGCAGTCGCGGCTGGGTTCCACGCTGCCGCTACGGGAGAGGAAGCGGCGCGCGGAGAACTTGCTGGCGGCGGTGGAGCAGGCCGCTGCGCGGGGCGAATGGATCGCTCCCCCTGGCGAAAGCGCCTACGACAAGCTGCGTGCCGCGCAGGCGCTGGCGCCGGACGATGCGGCGGTCAAGCGCGCGGCCACGCGTGTGGTGCTGGCCACGCGCGCGTGTTTCGAGGACGAGCTGCGCGCCAACCGGGTGCGCCGCGCGCGCGCCTGCTACGACGCCTGGCAAACCCTCGAAACCCGGGATGCGGGCCTGGCCGATGCGCGCCGGCGCTTGTCGTCGAAGTGGATCGCGGTAGGCGACGAGCGCTTGGGATCGGGCGATGTCGAATTCGCCGCGCAGGCGCTGCAGGAAGCGCGCGGTTTGGATGCGAATGCGCCAGGGTTGGCCGAATTCGCCGCACGGGTACGCCGCGCCCAAACCGGCCAGTAGGTCGGGGCTACGCCTCCGACGCCCGTAGTCCCTGATCGCGCGACGCCGTCGGGGGCGTAGCCCCGACCTACAGAAAAATCTTGCGCACTGTTTCGCGCGCCGCATCCAGCGAGAAATGGCGCGCGACATTTTCCAGCCCGTTCCGCGCCAGCCGGTTCCACAGTTCCTCGTCCGAATACAACCGCACCACCGCGTCGGCGAAGGCCCGCGCGTCGTCGGCGACCAGCACATCGACTCCATCCTGCAGATGCATTCCTTCCACCGCGCACAGCGTGGCCACCACCGGTTGCCCATGGGCCATGCTCAGGTTGACCTTGCCCTTGACTCCTGCGCCGAAGCGCAGCGGAGCGACCGCCACGCGCATGCCGTTCATGGCCGCTTCCAGGCTGGGCATGTGACCGTGGATGACAACGCCTTCCCGCGCCAGCGCGGCGATCGAATCGGGAACATCGCCGCCGATGCAATGGAACACCGCGTCGGGCAGGCGTGGCCGCAGCAGAGTAAATACGTCCTGTACGAACCAGCGTACCGCATCCACATTGGGCGTATGGCGGAATCCGCCCACGAAAACAAGATCGCGCCGTTGCGCGAACGGCAAGCCGGGTCCAGCCACTTCATGCAGGTTGGAAAGCACTTCCACCCTGCTGGCGGGGGCGTCCTTGGCGAGTACTTCGCGTTCGGTTCCACTTACCACCAAGGTGGTGTCCGCGGCCGCAACCACCGAAAGTTCGCGCTGCCGGGTTCGCAACGCCGCCTTGGCCAACGCTGCATTGTCCGCCAGTTCGGCGGCGCGCGATTCGCGCAGATAGTGCAGGTCGATGGTATCAAGCACGAAGCGCGCTTGCGGCGCGTGCTTCCTGGCCAGCGGCAGGATCTTCTCGGCCAGATGGTAGCGGCAAGCCAGTACCACCGAAAAACGCGGTCCGTGCGACGACAGCCAGGCCGGCGGGCTTTGCGAGAACGGCGGGTACCAGACTTCCACGCCCAAGGCCTGCAAGGCAGCCAGCGCCTGCGGTGGCGGTGCGTGTTCGGTGGCCAGGAAAACCACGTGCGCGTTTTCGTGGCGCAGCATTTTCATCAGGTTGAACAAGCGCAGCGACGCCGAATCGCGATCGGGCTGCGGGACGGCCTCGTCGACGATCAGGATCTGCCGCTGGTGCGCGTGCACCGTCGCCGGTGCCGGCAGAACGCCCGGCGCGGGAAAAGCCGAAAGCGCATCGCGCCATTTGCGTTCGAACAATTCCCGGTTGCGTACCTGGTAGGCCTTGGCGCCGTGGTTGAGGTCGGTGCCGGAAGTGATGCCTTCCAGATGCACCACGCGCGACGCCGGCTGGTAAAGCACGCGCTTGCCGGCCGCGCGCACCGAGAACGCAAGGTCGGTGTCTTCGTAGTAGGCGGGCGTGTAGCGCGTGTCGAATCCGCCCAGCGATTCGAACAACCTGCGCGGAATCGCGATGGCCGCCCCCGAGCAATAGTCGGCGTCGCGCAGGCTGGCATAGCGCGGATCTTCCGGCGATTCGAAACGCCCGTAGTTCCAGGCCGAACCGTCCGAGAACACCACGCCGCCGGCTTCCTGCAGGCGCCCGTCGGGATACAGCAGCTGGGCGCCGACCAGGCCGGCATCGGGCTGAGCGTCGAAGGTATCCAGCAGCGCGTCCAGCCAGCCGGGCTGGGGCACGGTGTCGTTGTTGAGGAACACCAGCACCTCGCCGCGCGCGCGCGCGGCGCCGTCGTTGCAGGCGGCGATGAAACCGCCGTTCTGCGCGCGGCGATGGAAATGCAGGCCCGCCACTTGCGTCATCCAGGCTTGGGTCTGGTCGCTGGAGCCGTCGTCGACGACCAGGATCTCGCAGGCGGCCTGCGGCGGATGTTCGGCCAGCGCGCGCAGGCAGGCCAGGGTGTGCGCAGCCTGGTTGTACACCGGCACGATGATGCTGGCGCGCGGGTTGCCGCTGTCGGGAACCGCGAAGGGAGCGAACGGCGCATCGGCGGGAAAATGGAGTTTCGCGCGCTGGGAGGCAGGCGCGCGGCGCAACTGGCGTTCAACCCGCTGCCAGGTGGCCTGCCAGCCGCGCGCGCGCAGGCTGGCCATGCCGCGGCGGATCAGCCCCAGCGCGCGTTGCCATTGGAAGCGCACATCGGCCAGGGAAATCGACATTCCGGTGCAACTCCAGCTGAGCGAAAGGGTGCTCCGGCCCGTCGCAGCGCGGCGGGCTGCGCTAGACTCGCCGGAATCCATATTGTCGCATCCCTGTGCCGCGCTACGACTACGACGACCAAGACGACGACTACGACGATCAGCAGGACGCCCATCCCTGGCGCCAGCGGCTGATTACCTGGGCTCTGGCGGCGTTGGGGCTGGGGCTCGGTTTCCTTATTCCCTATACGCTGTACCTGAACCATCAGGTCAGCCAGCGTTTCGGCGCGCTGCAGTGGCAGATCCCCACCCGCGTGTACGCGCGCCCGCTGCAACTGGCGCCCGGCGTGGCGATGGATGCGCAGACCCTGAAGACCGAACTCGACGCGGCGTCCTACCGCGACGACGGCGTGGGCGAGCGCCTGGGAACCTATGCGCGCGAAGGCGGCCGCTTCACCATTTCCAGCCGCGGCTACACCGATGTGGACGCCAAAGTGCCCGCACGCAGGGTGCAGGTGTCGCTGTCCGGCGGGCGCGTGGCCAGCGTCCGCGATCCGGTGCGCAAGCAGAACCTGAAGGTCGCAAGACTCGACCCGGCCCGAATCGCCACCTTGTACGGCCAGAAACAGGAAGAACGCCGCCTGGTGCGGCTGGAAGAAGTGCCGGAGCTGCTGGTGACCGGGTTGCAGGCGGTGGAAGACCGCGATTTCAGCACCCATCACGGCATCGACCTGAGCGGCATGGTGCGCGCGCTGTGGGTCGCCGTGCGTTCCGGCGGCGAGAGCAAGCAGGGCGCCAGCACGTTGACCCAGCAGCTGGCGCGCAGCGGCCTGCTGGGCATCGGCAAGGAAGTCACCGTGCGCCGCAAGTTCAACGAAATCCTGTTCGCCCTGATCCTGGAGGCGCGCTACGACAAGCGCACCATCCTGGAGGCGTACATGAACCAGGTGTACATGGGGCAGCGCGGCAGCCAGGCCATCCACGGCGTCGCCGCCGCTTCGGAATTCTGGTTCGGGCGGGAACTGGATTCGCTGACCACCGAACAGATCGCGCTGCTGATCGGCATCGTCAAGGGACCTTCCTACTACGACCCGCGCCGCAATCCCGAGCGCGCGCTGGATCGCCGCAACCTGGCCTTGAACAAGCTGCACGAAACCGGACTGATCAAGGACGACGAATGGAAACGCGCCCTGGCCGCGCCGCTGGGCGTCACCAAGACCCCGGGCATGGCCGCCGCCAACCGTTTCCCCGCCTATGTGGATCTGGTGCGCCGGCAACTGGCGCGCGATTATCCGGAAAGCGCGCTGCAGGGCGCCGGCCTGAGCGTGCTCACCGGCATGTCGCCTTCGGCGCAGGCTTATGCGGAGGGCGCGGTGGCGCGCACGCTCAAGTCGGTGGAAAACAAGCGGCGTCCGCCGTTGCAGGCCGGTCTGGTGCTGACCGATGTGCACGACGGCGACGTGCTGGCGGTGGTCGGCAGTCGCAACGTATCGCAGCCAGGCTTCAACCGCGCGGTGGAAGCGCAGCGGCCGGTGGGTTCGCTGCTCAAGCCGTTCGTGTATCTGTTGGCGCTGGCGCAGCCGGACAACTATTCGCTGGCCAGCTATGTCGACGACTCTCCGGTCACCGTGCAACTGGGCAAGGGCAGGCGCTGGACGCCCGGCAATTCCGACAACCGCAGCCACGGCACCGTGCGGCTGGTCGATGCGCTGGCCCATTCGTACAACCAGGCCACCGTGCGCATCGGCATGAAGGTGGATCCGGAGCGCCTTTCCGGCCTGATCCGCGTGCTGGCCGGCATCAAGGCCGAGCCGAATCCCGCACTGATCCTGGGCGCGACCGACCAGAGCCCGTACGCGATGGCGCAGCTGTACCAGTTCCTGGCTTCCGGCGGCGAGATCCAGCCGCTGCATGCGGTGCGCGGCGTGCTGGATCCGAGTGGAAAACTGCTCAAGCGCTACGACAAGACCCCGGCGCCCGCGCAGGAAGGCGACTCCATCGCCGCGCACCTGATCAGCATCGCCTTGCAGCAGGTGGTCAGCAACGGCACCGGCCGCCAGTTGCTGGGCGACGGCCTGGGCCGCCTGCAATCGGCGGGCAAGACCGGCACCAGCAACGACGGCCGCGACAGCTGGTACGCCGGCTACACCGGCGACCATCTGGCGGTGGTGTGGATGGGCAACGACCAGAACGAACAGACCGGCCTGTACGGCGCCACCGGCGCCATGCGCGTGTGGTCGGGTATTTTCACGCGCCTGCCAAGCGCGCCGCTTAAAGTGTCCGGCAAGGGCCTGGACTGGCAATGGGTGGCTGGCGCCAACGCCACCGATGCCGGTTGCCCCGGTGCGCGGCAGATCCCGTTCGTGGCCGGTTTCGCGCCCGAGTACGCGCCCTGCGTGGCCGAGTCCGTGCCTGCCGACGAATCCGGCGAAGAGGGCGGCGGTTGGCGCAGCTGGTTCGGCCTGGACAAAAAACCGGAAGAGCAATCCGAACCGCCTGCGGAACCCGCGCCCGAACCCGAACCGTGAAGGCAACGACGGGTCTATTTTTTTTACGGATTACTTCTTTCGACCATGAACAAGCTCCTGTTGCCGGCCGCCTTGTCGCTATCGCTTCTGCTATCCGCCTGCGGCACCGCACCTGGCGTGCATGAGGCTCCAGCGCCGGCAGTGCCGAAAGTGGCGCCCGAACAGCGCCTGGCCGCCGCCATCGCAGCGTCCAAGGGCGCGGACGATCGCGAACTCGCCGTGCAGCCGCTACGCGATCCGCAAGTGCAGGATCTGCGCGACGCCGCCGTTGCGGCGATCGCGGCGCGCAACTACGCCGCCGCTGCCGAAGCCTTGAACCAGGCGCTGCTGATCGTTCCCGATGATCCGGCGGCGCTGCAGGAACGCGCCGAAGCCGCGCTGCTGCAAGCGGAAAACGAGCGCGCCGAAACGCTCGCCAAGCGCGCCTTCGACCTGGGCTCCAAGGTCGGTCCGCTGTGCCGCCGGCACTGGGCCACCATCGAACAGGCGCGCCTGGCGCGCGGCCTGCCGCAGGACGCCGCGTCGGCGCATGCGCAGATCGAAGGGTGCACCGTGGCCGGATTGAATAGAATGTAGCCGTGGCGTTTACCGAAAGCGCCGACAGACCCTAATGTCCCAACTCGCCCAAGCCAGCCGCGAGGCGCTCAGCGCAGGCGGCGCGCTCGCCGCCCAGCTCGACAACTTCGTCCCCCGCCAGGCGCAGCAACGCCTGTCCACGGCGATCGCCGAAGCCTTCGAGGGCCGCGAAGTGCTGCTCGCCGAAGCCGGCACCGGCACCGGCAAGACCTTCGCGTATCTGGTTCCGGCGCTGCTGTCCGGCCTGAAGACCATCGTCTCCACCGGCACCCGCGCGCTGCAGGACCAGCTCTACCACCGCGACCTGCCGCGCGTGCGCAATGCACTGGGTACGGGCCTGAAATCCGCGCTGCTGAAAGGCCGCGCCAATTATCTGTGCAGGTACCGGCTGGAGCAGGCCAAGGGCGAACCTCGCTTCACAAGCCGCGAACAGATTTCGCAATTCCAGCGCATCGTTTCCTGGGGCGGCCGCACCCAGTTCGGCGATATCGCCGAGCTGGAAGCGTTGCCCGACGATTCGCCGCTGCTGCCGATGGTCACTTCCACCAACGACAACTGCCTGGGCACCGATTGCCCGTTCTGGAGCGACTGCTTCGTGGTGCAGGCGCGGCAGCGCGCGCAGTCGGCCGACATCGTGGTGGTCAACCATCATCTGCTGCTCGCCGACCTGGCCTTGAAACAGGAAGGCTTCGGCGAAATCCTGCCCGGCGCGCAGGCTTTCGTGATCGACGAAGCGCACCAGCTGCCGGAACTGGCCGCGAACTTTTTCGGTGAAAGTTTCGGCATGCGCCCGATCCAGGAGCTCGCTCGCGATTGTCTGGCCGAGTGCAAGGAAGTGCCGGGCGCGCTGGCCACACTGCAGCCCCCGGTGCGCGCGCTGGAGCAGGCATTGCGCGAACTGCGTGCCGGCATGGAGGGACTGCCGACGCGAGGTACGCGCTTCCGCGCGCTGGATAAACCGGAAGTGCGGGCGGGCTTCGATGCACTTACCGAAGCGCTGGCGCATCTGATCGAAGCGGTGGTGGCGATGGCCGATGCGTCGTTGGGCATCGATGCCTGCGCTTCGCGCGCCAAGGATTCGGCCACGCGCCTGGCGCGATGGCTGGAAGACGGCAGCGCTTCCGGCGAAAGCCATGTGGTGGATCTGGAAGACGGCGCGCCGCTGCCCACCAGCGACGTGCTCTGGTACGAACTGACCCAGCGCGGCTTCCGCTGCCAGCGCACGCCGCTGGATGTCTCGGGGCCTCTACGCGAACACCGGGAGAAATCCCGCGCGTCCTGGGTGTTCACTTCGGCCACGCTGGCGGTCAGCGGCGGTTTCGACCACATCGCGGCGCGGCTTGGCTTGGAAGATCCGCCCACGCTGCTGCAGCCCAGTCCGTTCGATTGGCCGAAGCAGGCGCTGTGCTATCTGCCGCAGAACCTGCCCGAACCCAATACGCGCGGTTTCGGCACCTCGCTGATCGCCGCTCTGTATCCGGTGCTGCAGGCGTCCAACGGCCGTGCGTTCCTGCTGTTCGCCTCGCACCGTGCGTTGCGCGAAGCCGCCGAAACGCTGCGCGATGCGCCGTGGCCGCTGTTCGTGCAGGGCGAGGCGCCGCGCGCCACGCTGCTGCAGCGGTTCCGCGAATCGGGCAACGGGGTGCTGTTGGGCGCGGCGAGTTTCCGCGAAGGCGTGGACGTGGTCGGCGATGCATTGTCGGTGGTGGTGATCGACAAGCTGCCGTTCGCCGCGCCGGACGATCCGGTATTCGAGGCGCGGCTGGAAGCGATCCGTCGCGATGGCGGCAATCCGTTCCGCGACGAGCAGCTGCCGCAGGCGGTGATCGCGCTCAAGCAGGGCGTGGGCCGGCTGATCCGCAGCGAGACCGACCGCGGTGTGCTGGTATTGTGCGACCCGCGCCTGACCGGCAAGCCGTACGGGCGCGTGTTCCTGGATTCGCTGCCGCCGTTCTCGCGCACGCGCGAGGTGGCCGACGTGCAGCGGTTCTTCGGGGTCGAGCCGACCATTCCCGATGCAACGCAGGATTCCGAACAGGACTGGTATGAAGCTGCTCGCTTTTGAAACCGCCACCGAGGCCTGTTCCGTCGCACTGTATCTCGACGGCGAGGTCATCGAACGCTACGAAGTCGCACCGCGCCTGCATGCCGAGTACGCGTTGCCGTGGGCCGAAGAGTTGCTGGCCGACGCCGGCATCAAGCGCTCGCAACTCGACGCCATCGCCGTCAGTCGCGGCCCCGGCGCCTTCACCGGCGTACGCCTTGCGATCGCGCTGGCGCAGGGCATCGCGCTGGCATTGCACAAACCGGTCGTCGCAATTTCCACCCTGCAAGCGATCGCCGCCGCCTTGCCCCCTCCCTTGCGAATGCCCCCCAAGGGGACTTCCTTCGGGGC
>NZ_PDWS01000008.1 GCF_010093305.1 Pseudoxanthomonas sacheonensis
TGTTCCGATTGACCGGCGTTTCGGCGGGCGCCGTGGCTGCGGCCTGCGGATCTTCGGGCGGGGCGGCGGCCGCGGCGCCGGTGGCGTGGTTGTGGTTCCTGCGCCCGTACCAGAAGGACCGCATCCTGACCTTCCTCAATCCGGAGAACGACCCGCTGGGCACCGGCTGGAACATCATCCAGTCCAAGATCGCCATCGGCGGCGGCGGCATGACCGGCAAGGGCTGGGGCGAGGGCACCCAGTCGCACCTCAACTTCCTGCCCGAGCACACCACCGACTTCATCTTCGCGGTGCTGTCGGAGGAATTCGGCTGGCTCGGCGTGGCGCTGGTACTGGCGTTGTATCTGTTCGTGATCGGCCGCTGCCTATGGATCGCCATCGATGCGCGCGACACCTATTCGCGCCTGGTCGCCGGCACCATCGGGCTGTCGTTCTTCGTCTACGTGATCGTGAACGGCGGCATGATCTCCGGTCTGCTGCCGGTGGTGGGCGTGCCGATGCCGTTGCTGAGTTACGGAGGCACTTCCGCGGTATCGCTGTTGGCGGGATTGGGATTGGTGATGTCGGTGCGCGCGCATCGGCCGGTGCATGGATATTGATGTGAACAGGGAAGAAGCGCATTCGCTCTTGCTTTGCCCCCTTTGACAAAGGGGCTACGGGGGATTTGCTTTTGATCTTGCTTTCGTTGAGCAGAGCGAATGAGCGAGATCAAGAGCAAATCCCCCTCAATCCCCCTTTTGACCAGCCATTCGGCTGTTGAAAATCGCTTCAAAGGGGGAGGCCAAGCCGCTTTTTGCTGAAGGTAAGTTTGCTCCCGCACGATTCACTCTTCACTGCTTTACGCATGCTACCCTCGGCGCCGATGACCCGAACCGCTCTTTTCTGCTTGTTCACCCTTGGCCTGGTCGCATGCGCGACGCCAGTGAAGTCTCCGACTCCGGCGCAGCAAACGGCCGCCGAGCCGGCGACGCCGAAGTCCGCGAAAGGCCCCGCGGAGACTTCCGTCGAAGCCCTGCCGCCCGGTGCGCCGATCGACCTGGCGCCGGTTCCCTTCGAAGTCGCGCGCGCCAACTTCGTGCGCGACACCGCCGCCCGCTACGCCATCGCGCCGGCCACCATCGAAGCGGTGCTGTCGCGGGCCCAGTTCCTGGACAGCGTGGTCGCGTTGATGTCGCGTCCGGCCGAACGGACCAAGACTTGGGCCGAATACCGCCCCAACTTCATCACCGAATCGCGCATCGAAGGCGGGCGCGCCTTCCTGGCCACGCACCGCGACGAACTGCAGCGCGTGCAAGCGCGCACCGGGGTGCCGGCCGAGATCATCGTTTCCATCATCGGCGTGGAAACCAGCTACGGCGGGTTCACCGGCAAGACGCGGGTGATCGATGCGCTGTACACGCTGGCGTTCCGTTATCCGCGCAGCGGCAACCCCGAACGTGCGGCCTACGAATACAAGCGCGAGCAATTCTTCCGCGACGAACTGGCGCAATTGTTCGCGTTGGGTCGCGAGGAGAACCTGGATATCGCCAACCTGACCGGCAGCTACGCCGGCGCCATGGGCCTGGGCCAGTTCATGCCGTCCAGCTACCGCGAATTCGCGGTGGACGGCAACGGCGACGGACGCCGCGACCTGTTCAACAGCTACGACGACGTGTTTTCCTCCATCGCCAACTATTTCCTGAAGAAGGGCGGCGAACGCGGCGGCTGGGTGCGCGATGGGGCGATCGCGGCGCGCGCGGAACTGCAACCCGGCTTCGCCGAGTTCAATCCCGAAACCTGGACGCCCGACTACACGCTGGCCGACCTGGCCCAGCGCGGCTACCGCCCGCTGGATCCGGTCGCGCCCGATGCCACCGCTACTCTGGTCTCGCTGGAAGGCAGCGCCGGCAAGCAGTACTGGCTGGGTTTCCAGAACTACTACGCCATCACCCGCTACAACAACTCCAAGATGTACGCGATGGCCGTTTACCAGTTGTCGCAAGCCATCGCCGGCAAAGAGATCCCACCGGCATGAAGTGGCTGGCGCTGCCTTTATTGGCGCTAACGCTCGCTGCCTGCAGCAGCGCACCGAAGAAGTCTCCGCCTCCTCCCGCATCGGCCGAAACCGGCGGGCACGCGCAGCGTCCGGCGCCGACGCAAGCCGTCGCAGCCGGATGTTCGCAGAAGTATTCGCCGGCGCAGGAAGACCTGAGCAAGCGCGGCGACTACAAGGCAGGCGGGCTGTACGCGCCGCATGTTCCCGATACGACCCCCGACCACGTTCCCGACGTGGACTGCATCGCCGAGCCGCTGGTCACCAGCGAGCCGCGTTCGGCCGTCGGCAACCGCTCGCCCTACAGCGTGCTGGGCAAGAAGTACGAAGTGATGCAGCGCGTCGATGGCTACGTCGAACGGGGCACGGCCTCGTACTACGGCAACAAGTTCCATGGCCGCCGCACTTCCAATCAGGAGGTGTACGACATGTACGCCTTCACCGCCGCGCACAAGACCTTGCCGCTGCCCAGCTTCGCGCGCGTCACCAATCTGGACAACGGCAAGTCGGTGGTGGTGCGCGTCAACGACCGCGGCCCCTTCCATGAAGGCCGCATCATCGATCTCAGCTATGCCGCCGCGGTCAAGCTGGGCATCACCCAGCGCGGCACCGGGCGGGTGGAAGTGCGTGCGCTGACCGGCAACGACGACGGCGACACGACGCTCGCCGCCGCGCCGACAGTGAAGACCACCGTCGCCACCGGCATTCCGACCCGCATCGCCACCGGCAAGCCAACGCCGATGGATCAGCTGGTGGATCGTCTGCCCAAGCAGGCAACGACTGGCCAGACGCAGGCCACCGGTTCCGCGCCGGCTGCTTCGGACCCTGGCGACCCATGGCGCTACCACGTCAGCGCCGAGCCCAAGCAGAAAGCCAGCTCCGAGGCCTTCGACGCCTGGATGAGCTCGCGCGGCGTGCGCGTGGCCACGGGCAAGCCGGCCCCGGTGCGGAAGTCCGCCGATAGCCCGCGCAGTGTCGCGACGGCCGCGCCCGCGCCGCGCGCTGTCGCACCGGCTCCGGCGTCGGCACCGTCTTCCAATCCATCGCCGGTGTCCGGCAACGACGTGCAATTGCAGGTCGCAAGCTTCGCCAGCCGCGAAAATGCCGACCGCGCCCTGGCGCGGCTCAGCGCTGCCGGCATCGCCCGTGCCAGCCTCAGCGATGTGGCCAGCAACGGCCGCACGCTGTGGCGTTTGCGCGTGCAGGCTTCCGATTCGGACTCGGCGACGGAACTGGCCGGGCGTATCGCAGGTCTGGGATTCGGCCAGCCGCAGGTGGTCCGCGAGTAAACCCCGCGCCCGCCCCTTACAATTCGCCTCTTTTTTTCGTTTTTCCCCTTTCGAACGGGCCCTGGCCTTCCTGGAGTTAGCAGCAAATGAAGTTCCGTTTCGCAATCGCCGCGCTGGCCACCGTTTCGGTCGGCCTGGCTTTCGCCCAGACCCCCGCGCCGCAGCCGGCTACTCCGGCGCCGGCCGCCGCCGCGCCTGCGCCCGCTGCAGTGGCCATTCCGCCTGCGCCCAAGCCCGTGGGCACCGCCTGGGTGTTGATGGACTACACCACCGGCCAGGTGCTGGCGGGCGAGAACTACAACGAGCGCGTGGAGCCGGCCAGCATCACCAAGGTGATGACCTCCTACACGCTGGCCGCCGAACAGAAGAACGGCAAGATCAAACCCGACGACCCGGTGATGCTGAGCGAGCGCGCCTGGCGCGAAGGCGGCGCGGGCACCGACGGCAGCTACAGCGGTTTCGCCGTGAACCAGACCGCCAAACTCGTCGACATGGAAAAAGGCATGGCGGTGCAGTCCGGTAACGATGCCGCCATCGCACTGGCCGAACACGCCGCCGGCAGCGAGGAAGCCTTCGCTGCGCTGATGAACAATTACGCCGCCAAGATCGGTATGAAGGGCTCGCACTTCGTCAACGCGCACGGCCTGTCGGCGCCGGAGCACTACTCCACCGCCTATGATCTGGCGTTGCTGGGCCAGGCGCTGATCCGCGACTACCCGGACACCTACGCCTTCAACAAGATCAAGGAATTCACCGTAGGCACCATCACCCAGCCCAACCGCAACCTGCTGTTGTGGCGCGATCCGGCGGTGGACGGCATCAAGACCGGCCACCATTCCGGCGCCGGCTATTGCCTGATGAGCTCGGCCAAGCGCGGCGACCAGCGTCTGATCGCGGTGGTGATGGGTTCCACTTCGGAGAAACAGCGCGCCGACGACAGCATGGCGCTGTTGAACTGGGGTTTCCGCTTCTTCGAAACCCACCGCCTGTACGAAGCCGGCAAGCAGGTCGCGCAGCAGAAAGTATGGAAGGGCACCACCAAGGAAGTGCAGCTGGGCGTGGCCACGCCGCTGCTGGTGGGCGTGCCGCGCGGCCGCTATGCCGACCTGAAGCCGACCATGGACGTGCCCAAGGTATTGGTAGCACCGATCAAGAAGGGCCAGGCCATCGGTACGGTCAAGGTCAGCCTGGACGGCAAGCTGGTGGCCCAGTCCCCGCTGGTCGCGCTCAACGAAGTGGAAGAGGGCGGCTTCTTCCGCCGCCTGTGGGACAGCTTCTGGATGTGGTGGGAGTCGGAGTGATCCGATCCGGTTGACTGGTCCGGTCGACCGGACCGCCATGACCCACGAAAAGCCGGCGCAAGCCGGCTTTTTCGTTTCCGCCGCTGGCCGCCGGCCATCGGATTCGCCGTTTTCATGATGGATCCGACGCGGACTTCCGAATCTCGACAGCGGGAGTCGGCAACGTTTGATTTACCATGCCGGCTCGGGGTTTCGGAGAGGGGGATCCGCTCCAGGCCGCGAGTCAGCAAAGGAGAATGCCACGCGGCATTCATGCACGTTTATCTCAATAGGGAAAGTTCGATGAGCATCAGCATTATTTCGAAACACGCGGCCTTGGCCGCAGGCGTGTTCGGCTTGGCCGTGGCGGTCGCCTCGGCGCCGGCATCGGCCCAGCGCAAGAGCGCGCAGGAACAGCGCAAGGAACAGGTGGCCCAGATTCCGACCTGCGCCAAGCCGCTCGGCACCATTTCGGTGATCGAGCCCGAAGACGCCACCAACTGGTGGACGGGCCAGCAATTGCCGGCGCCTTCCAAGCTGATCAAGGTATTCGTCAACAAGTCGCGCTGCTTCACCCTGGTCGACCGCGGCGCCGGCCTGGACGCGGCCATGGGCGAACGCGCGCTGGCTTCCAGCGGCGAACTGCGCGGCCGCTCCAACATCGGCAAGGGCCAGATCAAGGCGGCCGACTACGTGCTGGTGCCCGATCTGATCGCCAACAACAACGACGCCGGCGGCAATGCCTTGGGCGGCCTGTTGGGCGGCCTGGTCGGCGGCAATGCCGGCGCCCTCATCGGCGGCCTCAACTTCAAGAAGAAGACCGCCGACGTGGTGCTCACCGTCACCGACGTGCGCTCCTCCGAGCAGGTGGCCATGGCCGAGGGCAACGCCAAGAAGACCGATATCGGCTGGGGCGCCAGCGGCGGCCTGTTCTCCGGCAGCGGTTTCGGCGCGGCCGGCGTTTCCGGCTACGCCAACACCGAGCTGGGCCAGGTCATCACCCTGGCCTATCTGCAGGCCTACACCGACATCATCGGCCAGCTGGGCGGCCTGCCGGGCAATGCCTCGGCCGCCAACGCCACCCAGGCGCTCTCGGTGACCAAGTCGGCGCGCCTGCTGGCCAATTCCAAGGGCACCGGCAAGGCCGTGCGCACCCTGGACCCGGGCATGATGCTGTACCCCACCGGCAACAAGGACGGCCTGATGTGGGAAGTGGAAGACGAGCTGGGCAACAAGGGCTGGGTCAATTCCACCATGACCGAGCTGGCGCGCTGATCCAGCTCAGTCAGCTCCAAGTTCCACCGAAGGGCCGCATGCGAATGCGGCCCTTTTCCTTGATATCCGTTGAGAATGGTCGTGGGAGCGGCGTCCCGCCGCGAGCTCTTGCTTCTGATTTGAAGCTGGATATGGCAACCGGTTAAAAGCTCGTGGCGGGACGCCGCTCCCACGCGACTTCCGCAAGGCTTGGGTTTCGGGGGCAACAGCCCAATAATCCCCGCATGAGCATCAAATCAGACAACCCCGACCACGGCTTCCAGTTCCCCGGCACCTTCGAGCTCAGCGCCATGGGCTCGGCCGACAGCGGGCTGGAAACCGAGCTGCCGCGCCTGCTGACCGTCGCCGGCATCGAAGTGCTGGAGGAAAGCATCAGCTGGAAGCATTCCTCCAACGGCAAGTACGTCTCGGTGCGCATCGGCTTCCGCGCCGAGGACCGCGCCCAGTACGATGCCGCCCACCACGCCCTGCGCACGCACCCGGAAGTGAAGTGGACGATCTGACCGTACTGCCGGGCCGCGTGCGCGAACTGGGCCGGCAGGCCTACGAGCCGGTGTGGCGGGCGATGCAACGCTTCACCGACCTGCGCGGCGAGCAGACCGAAGACGAAATCTGGATGGTCGAGCACGACCCCGTGTTCACCCTGGGCCAGGCCGGAAAACCCGAGCATGTGCTGGCAGCCGGCGATATTCCGGTAATCCACGTCGATCGCGGCGGCCAGGTGACCTACCACGGCCCCGGGCAGATCGTGGCTTACCCGTTGTTCGACCTGAAACGCATGAAGGTCGGCGTGCGCGAGTACGTCAACCGCATCGAACAGGCCGTCATCGATACGGCGGCCGAATGGAACATCCACGCCGAGCGCAAGGAAGGCGCGCCCGGCGTCTACGTCGCCGGCGCCAAGGTCGCCGCGCTGGGCATCCGCGTGCGCCGCGGTTGCACCTTCCATGGCCTGGCCTTCAACATCGGCATGGATCTGGAGCCGTTCCACCGCATCAATCCCTGCGGCTACCAGGGCCTGGAAGTCACCACGCTGTCCGACCTGGGCGGGCCGTCCGGCATGGACGCGGTGAAACCGGTGCTGTTGGAAAAGCTGGCCGAACAGTTCGGACTTCGACTGCGGACAGAAGCGCAATTGCCGGACCTGTCGCTGGCCGCGTAGCCGCCTGTTCATGTCTCCGGGTTGAGAAAAATCAAGCCGCGTGGATGCGCGCGCCGCTTGGGTTTCACTGCCAAATAACCGCGTCTTCTGTATCCAGTCGCTTATCCCCAGCGAAAGGTGAGCGTCATGTCCATCGTCAATGCACTGGCTGGAATCGCAGTCAAGGACATCGATACCGCCGTGGTCTGGTACGAGCAGATACTGGGGCCGGCCTCGCGCCCGATGGACGAAATGGCCGAATGGCAGCTTCCCAACGGCGGATGCGTGCAGGTGTTCGAGGACGGCAGCCGTGCGGGGCTGTCGTCGGTGACGCTGGTGGTGGAGGACCTGGACCGCGAAATCGCCGGCCTGGAATCCAAGGGCATACGCATCGGCGAGAAATCCAGATCCGATCTGGTGGACGTGGCGATCGTGCAGGACCAGGACGGCAACCAGGTCGTGTTCGCGCATGCCAAGAGCGACGTGCTGGTCAGCTAGCGAAAAATCTCCCTACGCGGTTTTCTTCATCGCTTGCAGTCGTCCTGCCCTGCGCCCGATCGACAAGGCCGGAGCCCGCAGGGCAGGGCGAGGGCTTCATTGGCTCGAGCCAATGTATTTTTCTCCGGCGCTTACGATTGCTTCGACTGGGGATTCGGCCGGTCGTCAGGGTTGCATCCGGTTGACGGCTGGGCCGGATCCGCGCACGGCTGGTCGAGACGAAACTGACTCCTCCCGACGAGTGTCCGCGCGCTCAAAGCACCGGTTCGCTGTGCCGGGAATGTGCCCGCACCTTCTTGAAGGATGGCCGGCATTCCAACGGGTTGGCCAGGACCGGCCATCGCCTGGTGCTTCAGCGTTGACCTGGATCAATACGGTTTGCCTCTATTGATCTAGTTTTGGACGCAGCCATGATTCGTGGACAACGCGATGCGAGCGCCCCAGCACTTTCTCGACACCCAGGATTTCACATCGGACCAGCTGCTGCACCTCCTCGATCTGATCGAGCTTCTGAAACGCGCTGATCGGGCGGGAGCGTGTCCAAAACTCCTGGCAGGCGCTTCGCTCGGCATGATTTTCGAAGAACCTTCGACCCGGACGAGGATTTCGTTCGAGGTGGCGATGACGAAGCTGGGCGGACACGCGCTCTATCTGCGTCCCGGCGAGATCCACATGGGCCAGCGCGAAAGCATCAGAGACACCGCGCGGGTTATCAGCCGCATGGTCGATGCCATAGAGGCGCGCACGCTGAAGCACCAGACCGTCCTTGATTTGGCCGCGGACTCGAAAGTCCCGGTCATCAACGGATTGACCGATTACAACCATCCCACCCAGGCATTGTGCGACGTCTTTACCATGAGGGAGCACAGCCAGTCCGGTACTCCGCTTTCCGATCTTCGCGTCGCCTTCATCGGCGACGCCACCAACGTCTGCTCCTCGCTGATGATGATCTGCACCCGCCTGGGCATGCACTTCGTCCATGCCGCTCCTGATCGCTATCAGGCACCGGCGTCCTGGCAGAAAGCCGCCGGCGCCAACGCCGACGCGTCGGGAGGATCGTTGACGGTCACCGACGATGTCCACTGGGCCGTTCGCGACGCGGATTTCGTCTACACCGATCTTTGGTGGTGGATAGGACAGGAAGAGGAAATTCCCGACCGCCGGCGCGCTTTCATGCCCGCGTACCAGATCAACCGGGAACTGTTGGACAGGGCGCCGGCGCGCGCGAAGTTCATGCACTGTTTGCCTGCCTCGCGAGGGGTCGAGGTCACGGACGAGGTCATCGATGGCCCGCGTTCCATCGTTTACCAGCAGTCGGAGAACCGGCTGCATACCGAAAAAGGACTGCTCGTCCACCTCCTCTATCCGCGCCTCAGACGGGCGTCCGCCGCACTGACCGCCTATCACGGCGGCCTGATAGAAGATTTCCTCAACCGCTGAATGCCGGAGACCGTCATGGCCAGTTCCGCACCCGCCGTCGCCGTTCCATCTTCTGCCCGCTTCCGCAGGGTTTTGCGTGGTCTGGACATGACGCTGTTCACCGTCTGCGCGATCCTCATCGTCGATCAACTGGCCGCTTCGGCTGCGATAGGCGTGCAATCGATCTTCTGGTGGGTGCTGACGCTGCTGCTGTTCTTCATTCCCTATGGCCTGATCACCGCCGAACTCGGCAGTACTTATCCGGAAGAAGGCGGCATCTATGCCTGGGTCCGTCGCGCGTTCGGGCCAAGCTGGGCCAGCCGGACGGCATGGCTATGGTGGGTGAACGTCGCCTTCTGGATGCCGTCGGTCTACATCTTGTTCGCGGGAATCCTGGCCGAATTGTTGGCCCCGGACATGGGCTTGACGGCCAAGATCGCCATTACGCTGGCGCTCACCTGGCTCACCGTTGGGATCAACATCTTGACCCTTAACGTGGGCAAATGGGTACCGAACATAGGTGCGGCGTTCAAGGTGATCATCATGCTGGCGATCGGGATAGGCGGAATCGTCTATGCCGCGCGCCATGGAGTGGCCAATCGATTCGACCTGGAATCGTTGCGCCCCAGCTGGGGAGCCAGCCTGGCCTTCCTGCCGGTGATCGTCTACAACTATCTCGGGTTCGAGCTGATGTCCGGCGCTGCCGAGGAAATGAAGGACCCGGGACGGGATGTGCCGCGGGCCATCATTCGCTCAGGCGCAATCATCGCCTTCTTCTACATCTTCGCCACCGTCGGCATCCTGTTGGCGCTGCCGATCCAGGACATAGGCTTGATCACCGGGCTTCCGGATACTTTCCATCGCCTGTTCGGCGCTGGGGAAACGGGAGACGCCGCGGTCTATCTCCTCGGCGGCATGGCGCTCTACACCCTGATCGCCAACATGGTCACTTGGACCCTGGGCGCCAATCGCTCCGCGGCCGAAGCCTCCAGCCGCGGCGACCTTCCCGCAATTTTCGGAAAATTGCATGCGAAGTACCGCACGCCCGCCAGTTCGGCGATTCTTGGCGGCCTGCTAGGCAGCGCCATGCTGCTGGTCTACGCGGCGATGGCGAGCAGCGCCGAGGACCTGTTCTGGACCACCTTCGCATTTTCGTCCGTGGTCTTCCTGCTTCCTTATTTCCTCTTGTTCCTGGCGTTCCTGAAACTAAGGCACAGCGATACCGCAACGCCACGGCCCTACCGGGTGCCGGGCGGTTATGGCGTGGCCGTACTGCTGGCGACTATATGCATGGTCTTCATCCTGCAAGCCATCGTGTTCTTCGTCTATAAGCCAGGGGACTACGATCCGGACTATGTGCGGGCGGTGATCGGCGGCGTGGTGGCGACCTTGATCGTTGGAGAACTCCTGCTCCGCCGCGCCGATGCCGCGCGCAAAGGCCAGCCCCATGCCTAGATTGCTCGCCACTACTCCGCGCCAGGATGGGTTTCGCATGCCGGCCGAATGGGAGCCCCACCTGGGTTGCTGGATGCTATGGCCGGAACGGTCGGACAATTGGCGCAACGGCGCAGTGCCGGCCAAGCACGCTTTCGCGGCGGTCGCTGCAGCGATCGCGCGGGGCGAACCGGTCAGCGTCTGCGCTTCGCCTTCGCAGTACGTGGCCGCCCGTGAATTGCTGGATCCGGAAATCCGCGTCATCGAGATGACCAGCAACGATAGCTGGATCCGGGACTGCGGACCCACGTTCGTAGTCGATGGACAAGGGCGTGTGCGCGGCATCGACTGGAAATTCAACGCCTGGGGCGGCCTGTCCGGCGGCTTGTATTTTCCTTGGGACCAGGACGACCTGGTCGGGGAGAAAGTCCTGGAGCTGGAGAACGACGATCGCTACGCGCCCGATTTCGTACTGGAAGGCGGGTCTATCGACGTGGATGGCCAGGGTACGGTCCTCACCACCGAACAATGCCTGCTCAATCCCAACCGCAATCCTGGCATGGACCGCGCGCAGGTCGAACAGTACCTGCGGGATTATCTTGGCGCCAGCACCGTGCTATGGCTGGAGCAAGGCGTTTATCGCGACGAGACCAGTGGGCACATCGACAATTTCTGCCGTTTCGTCGCCCCGGGGGAGGTGATGCTGACATGGACCGACGACCCTTCCGATCCGCAGCACGCCATTTCATGCGCAGCGCTCGAACGTTTGCGCGGGATGCGCGACGCGCGCGGGCGCGCGCTCACGGTGCACAAGCTGCACCAGCCGGCACCCGTGCTGATCAGCGCGGAGGAAGCGGCGGGTGTCGAGAAAGTGCATGGAACGTTGCCGCGCAGCGCGGGCGACCGGCTGGCCGCTTCGTACGTGAACTGCTATATCGCCAACGACGTAGTGGTGATGCCGTGCTTCGATGATGCGCAGGATGAATGTGCACGGCGAACGCTGGCGCGGCTGTTCCCGACGCGTCGCATCGTGATGGTGTCCGGCCGCGAAATCCTTCTGGGTGGCGGCAACATCCATTGCATCACCCAGCAGCAACCCTTGGGTAACCGCCGGCCGCCTATAGCGCGGGCGGCGTAGTCCGTGCGCCTGGTGATAGCGCTCGGCGGCAATGCGCTGCTCAAGCGTGGGGAGCCGCTGACAGCGGAAAACCAGAAGCGCAACATGCAGGCCGCCGCGCAGTCGTTGGCCCATGCCTGCGATGGGAACGAAGTCGCGCTGGTGCACGGTAACGGCCCGCAGGTCGGCCTGCTGGCCCTCGAAGCCGAGGCCTACCGGGGCGTTCCTCCCTATCCCCTCGACCTGCTGGGCGCCGAATCGCAGGGCATGATCGGCTACGTGATCGCGCAAGCGTTGCGCAATGAGCGCCCGCAGCGCGAGATCGCCGCTCTGCTTACCCGGATTCGGGTGGATCCCGGAGATTCCGCCTTCGAACATCCCACAAAGCCCATCGGACCGGTTTACGGCGCGCTCGAGGCCGAATCCTTGCGCGCGGCGCACGGTTGGTCTTTCGCTGCCGATGGCGACGGCATGCGCAGAGTGGTGGCTTCGCCGCGTCCTGTCGAAATTATCGAACTGCCGGTAATCGGACGCCTGATGGATGCAGGCGTGGTCACGGTCTGCGCCGGCGGTGGCGGCATTCCGGTTCGAGCGTTGCCGGGCGGCGCACACGATGGAATCGAAGCGGTCATCGACAAGGACTTGGCCGCGGCGCTGCTGGCACAGCGGCTCAGGGCAGAGCGCCTGGTGATCCTGACGGACGTGGATGCGGTCTATCTGGGTTGGCGGACGGCCAGACAACAGCCATTGCGCAGGATCCGCGCCGCAGATCTGCAGCTGCACTGTTTTGCAGAGGGTTCCATGGCGCCTAAAGTGGAAGCCGCCTGCCAGTTCGCCCTCGATACCGGTCGACCGGCGGTGATCGGCGCTTTGTCGCAAGCGTTTGCGGTTGTGGCGGGCGAAGCGGGGACGGAGGTGCTGCCATGACCGGCCAGCGCCGACAGTACGGGCAGTGCACGGGAGTCTGAAAATCGCCCGCGAACCCGATGCTGGACGAGCTGCAGTTCAGCGTCAGGATCAACGCGTCCGGATGGAGCGGAGGCACGCGATCACGGCGGATTGTCCCGGTAATGACGCGCAGCCAGTACCGCGATCGCGCAGGAAGCGATCCGCGATTGACTCGAATCGGCCCGGCTGACCAGCACGATCGGCACCTTGGCGCCGAGCGCGATGCCGGCGCTGCCCGCACCGCCAAGGTATTCGAGTTGCTTGGCCAGCAGGTTGCCGCTTTCCAGGTCCGGCACCACCAGCACATCGGCCTGGCCGGCGACCGGCGAATCGATGCCCTTGATCCTGGCCGCCGCAACGGAAACCGCGTTGTCGAACGCCAGCGGTCCGTCCAGCACGCCGCCGGTAATCTGGCCGCGGTCGGCCATCTTGCACAGCGCGGCGGCATCCAGCGTCGCCGGCATCCGTGGATTGACCGTCTCCACCGCCGCCAGGATCGCCACCCGCGGCACAGCCACGCCGATCATGTGCGCCAGGTCGATCGCGTTGCGGACGATATCGGCCTTCGCGTCCAGGTCCGGCGCGATGTTGATCGCGGCGTCGGTAATGATGAACGGGCGCGGATACGACGGCGTCTGCATCAGGAAACAATGGCTCACCCGGCGCTTGGTGCGCAGGCCGCTATCGGAAGCGACGACCGCCGCCATCAGTTCATCGGTATGCAGGCTTCCTTTCATCAGAGCCTCCACTCCGCCTGCTGCGGCGATCGCGACGGCACGGGCGGCCGCGGCGTGGCTGTGCGCGACATCCTCGATCGCGACGGCGGTCAGGTCGAGATGCGCCGCGGCTGCCACCGCTTCCAGTCTGGCTCGCGGCGCCACCAGCAGAGGCTCGATCAGTCCGGCGTCGTGTGCGTCCAGCGCGCCTTTCAGGCTGATCTCGTCGCAGGGATGCACGACGGCGACCTTGATCGCGCCCAGCGGGCGCACGTGATCCAGCAGCAGAGCCACACCGCCATGGCCGGGGCTGAGCCGCACGTCCGGCAGCACGCTGCGCGGGCGCTCGATACCTTCGACTGGCGCGATTACCTTCGCCTCGCCCTCGATGGCCGTTGCACCATCCTGGTTGATGCAGGCGCAGGCCAGGGTCAGGCGCTTGCTGGCTTCGTCGCGTTCGGTCACGGTCACGCTGATCGTCAGTGTGTCGCCGATCCGCACCGGCGCCAGGAACCTGAGCGTCTGCTCGAGATACAGCGTGCCGGGACCGGGCAGCCGCGTGCCCAGCACCGCTGAAATCAGTGCGCCGCCCCACATGCCGTGGGCGATCACGCCATGGAACCGGGTCGAAGCGGCGAACGCCGGGTCAAGATGCTGCGGATTGACATCGCCGGACAGCACTGCGAACAGTTGGATGTCCTCGGCGGTCAGCGTGCGCTCGATCGCCGCGGTGTCGCCGAGGCGGATCTCATCGAAGGTGCGGTTGCGGATGAGGCGCAGGCTGTCGCCGCCGCGGGGCATGGCTGCATTGGCCGGGTTTCGCATGGGTTTCTCCATCACTGGCAATCCTCGATCTTGCAGAACGATGCGCGGCCGCCTGATGCGGACCATCCCCCTCGGCGCTCTTGCGACGGCCGTACCGCGCGCAACCGCGACTGCTTCGCGGCTTCGCCCGGTTCGAGCGAAGGCATCGCATCGTTCAACAAGACACTCTTGCGGTTTCGGTTCGGCATGGTCATTCGTGGACTCGCTTCATGCCATCTGTCCGATGGTTCTGCGGAAGCGGGTCAGTGCGACGACGAAGAAGACGGCGCCGATAGCGGCGATGGCCAGGAATTGCGGCCATACCACTTCCATGCCGGCGCCACGATAGAGAATGGCCTGCGAGGCGGAAACGAAATGGGTGGTAGGTGCGGCCAGCATCAGATTCTGGACCAGCTCAGGCATGCTCTCGCGCGGGGTCGATCCGCCCGAAAGCATCTGCAGCGGCAGCATCGTCAGTATCAACAGCAGCGCGAACTGCGGCATCGAGCGCGCCAGCGTGGCCATGAAGATGCCCATGGACGTGGTGGCGAACAGGTGCAGCGCGGCACAGGCCAGAAACAGCGCGACCGAGCCGTCTATCACGACCTCCAACGCGCCCTGGACGATGAAGGCCAGCGACAAGGCTGCGGCCAGCAACACCACCAGACCCATCGACCAGGCCTTGGCCAGCATGATCTCGACCGGGGCGACCGGCATCACCAGCAAGTGCTCGATGGTGCCGTGCTCGCGTTCGCGGATCAGCGCCGCACCGGCCAACAGGATCGACAGCATGGTGACATTGTCGATGATCTCCACCAATGCGCCGAACCAACTGGGGTCCAGCGTGGGATTGAAGCGCGCGCGCAGAACCAGATCCACTTGCGCGCTGTCGGTGCCGCGATAGTGCCGCACGAACTCGTCGACCTCGCCCAGCACGATCTGCTGGACGTAGCCGCTGCCGGTGAACGCCTGGCTCATGCGGGTGGCGTCGACGTTGAGCTGGGCCGTCGGTGTGCGGCCGGCCAGCACGTCGCGCTGGAAATTCGGGGGGATATCCAGCACGAAGGTGAAATCGCCGGCATCCAACCCGGCGTCGACTTCGGCCAGCGAGACCATCGCCGGCGCGACGAAGTGCGGCGGATAGAAGCCGGATGCGATGCGCGCCGACAATGGCGAGCCGTCCTCGTCTACGATCGCGATCGGCGCCTTGTTCAGCGTCTCCGGTACCGCCGTGGCCGCGCTGTAGACCGAGGCGGTGAACAGGAACACCACCAGCGCCCCCAGCATCGGTTCGCGCCACAGCCCCCACAGTTCCTTGATGCCGAGGCGGTAGATGTTGGCGGCGCGACGCAGCATGCTCAGTCGCCCTGCTTCTTCAGCAGCGCTATCGCCAGCGCCAGTATCGCCGGTGCGGTCAACAGCAGCGGCCAGAACGAGGAGGCCAGATCGCCGAACTCCAACGCCTTGTTGAATACCCCGCGGCTGATGGTCATGAAGTGCGTGGCCGGATACACCCGGCCGATCAGCGCACCGACGCCCTCGAGCGAGGACACCGGATCGATCATGCCGGAGTACTGGACCACCGGAATCAGGGTGCCGATCATGGTCACGAAGATCGCTGCGACCTGGCTGCGGGTGAAGCTCGACGCCAGCAGGCCCAAACCGGTGGCGCAGACCGTATACGCCAGCGCGGCCGCCGCCAGCGTGGCGAAGCTGCCGGTGATCGGCACGCCGAACACCGTCACCGCCAACAGCGTCATCAGCAGGAAATTGAGCATCGCCAGCGCGATGTAGGGCATCTGTTTGCCGAGCAGGAATTCGCTGCGGGTGACCGGGGTGGCGTAGAGATTGACGATAGAGCCCAGCTCTTTTTCGCGCACCACCGATAGTGCGGCCAGCATCGCTGGAATCATCATCAGCAGCATCGGGATCACCGCCGGCACCATCGACGGCAGGCTTCTGACATCAGGGTTGTAGCGGAAGCGGGTCTCGACCGCGGCGGCGCCGACGGCCGCCTCCTGCCCGAGCCGGTGCCGGGCGACATCGATCAGCCAGGCCCGATGCATGCCCTGTACGTAACCCTGCACGGTTTCGGCGCGGCTCGGCATCGCGCCGTCGATCCAGGCACCGACCTGTACTTCGTTGCCGCGTTGCAAATCGCGCGCGAAGCCGGGCGGGATCTCCAGCGCCAGCGCCAGTTCGCCCTTGCGCATGCGCCGGTCCAGCTCTGCATAGTCGGCCAGCGGCGGACGTTCGATGAAATAGCGCGAGCCGGACAGGTTCAACGCATAGTTGCGGCTGAGCATGGTCTGGTCGCGATCGAGCACGGCGAAGTTCAGGTCCTCCACGTCCATGCTGATGCCGTAGGCCATGATGAACATCAGGATCAGGCTGCCGGCCAGCGCCAACGTCGCACGCACAGGGTCGCGACGCAGTTCCAGGGTTTCGCGCAGCGCATAGCTGCCGGCGCGGCGCGGATCGAAGCGCCGCCGCACCGCGCCGGCGGCGGTTTCTGCCCAGATGTTCGTGGCCGATTCTTCGCCGCGCGCGCCGGAATCCTCCAGATAGCCGATGAAGGCCTGTTCGAGGGTTGCCGCGCCGCGCCGGCGAGTCAGTTCGGCCGGGGTGCCGCTGGCCAGCACGCAGCCGGCATGCATCAGCGAGATGCGGTCGCAGCGCTCGGCCTCGTTCATGAAATGGGTGGAGACGAAGATGGTCACCCGATCGTTGCGCGCCAGTTCGATCATCAACCGCCAGAAGCCGTCGCGCGCGACCGGGTCCACGCCGGAGGTCGGCTCGTCCAGGATCAGCAGCTCCGGTTTGTGCACCATCGCCACCGCCAGCGACAATCGCTGGCGCATGCCCAGCGGCAGACTGTCCGGCAGCGCATCCAATACCGACTCCAGGCCGAAGCGCTGCGTCATCTCGCCAACCCGCGCGGGAATGGCCGCTTCCGGCACCTGGAACAAGCGCGCGTGCAGCACCAGGTTCTGATGCACGGTCAATTCGGTGTAGAGCGAGAACGCCTGCGACATGTAGCCGACACGGCGGCGCGTGGCGATGTCCCTCGGGTCGATCTGCTGGCCGAACAGCCATGCCTGGCCGGCGCTGGCCGGCAGCAGGCCGGTCAGCATCTTCATGGTGGTGGTCTTGCCGCAACCGTTGGAACCGAGGAAGCCGAAGATCTCGCCGCGCCGGATCCGCAGGTCCACGTCTTGCACGGCGACGAAATCGCCGAAGCGCATGGTCAGGCCCTTGGCTTCGATCGCCACGCTCTCGTCGCCATCCTGCAACGGTGGAATGGCGATCGCGTGGTGGCCGCGGCGCTTTTCCTCCGGCAACAGCGCGACGAACGCAGCCTCCAGCGATTGGCAGCCGGTCTGCGCCAGCAACTGCGCCGGAGAACCGCTGGCGAGTACCCGGCCCGCGTCCATCGCCACCAGCCAGTCGAAACGCTGCGCCTCATCCATGTAGGCGGTGGCGACGATCACCGACGTGGCCGGACGTGCGCGGCGGATGCGTGCGATAAGCTCCCAGAATTGCGCGCGAGCGAGCGGGTCGACACCGGTGGTCGGCTCATCCAGGATCAGCAGATCCGGGTCGTGGATCAGCGCGCAACACAAGCCCAGCTTCTGCTTCATGCCCCCGGACAACTTGCCGACCGGACGCTGCAGGAACGGATACAGGCCGGTGCTGCGGGTCAGCTCGTCGATGCGGCGGCGGCGTTCGCTGGCGGCATGGCCGAACAGGCGGCCGAAAAACTGCAGGTTCTCTTCCACCGACAGAGTCGGATACAGGTTTCTGCCCAAACCCTGCGGCATGTAGGCGATGCGCGGGCAGACCCGGTCACGGTGACGGCGGCTGGCCATGTCGCCGCCGAGTACGTGTACGTGGCCCTCGCGGATCCGACGCGCGCCTGCGACCAGCGCCAGCAAGCTGGATTTGCCCACCCCGTCGGGGCCGATCAACCCGGCCATGCACCCTCCGGGAATCTCCAGGTTGATTCCGCACAGCGCTGCCGTCTTGCCGTAACGCAGACCGACGCCCGCAAGACGCGCGACGGGTGCGGGCGTGGCGCCGCTCATTCCGGCAGTCTCACCGCCAGTTCCGCCGGCCATTGCGCGTCTTCGTCGAGTTTCAACCAGGCGACGCCAGGCACACCGGTCTTGACGTAGGCAATGTGTTTCTTCAGCAGCTCGCGGCCGATCTTCGCCTTGACCCGGAACATCAGCTTCTGCCGCTCGCTGGCCGTCTCCACCGTCTTCGGTGTGAATTGCGCGGTGCTGGCGACGAACGATACGGTCGCCGGGATCACGTAGTCGGGCGCCGCATCCAGCAGGATCCGCACTTCGCTGCCCAACGCCACCTTGCCGGCGACGGTTTCCGGTAGGAAGAAGGTCATGTAGACATCGGACAGATCCACCAGATTCAGCACCTTGCCGCCACTGCCGAGCACCTCGTCTGGCTGGGCGATGCGGTATTGCACGCGGCCATCGCGCGGCGAGCGCAGGGTGGCGTCGTCGATCTCGGCGTCGATACGCGCGATCGCGGCGGTGGCGGCGTCGGTTGCCGATTCGGCGCCTATCACCTGCGAGCCGGCGGTTTCTATCGCCGCGCTCGCAGCCGCGGTCTGCGCGCGCGCCGTCGCCAGCGCGGCGATGGCGCTGGCCTGCTCGGTCAGCGCATCGTCCATCGCCTGCTGCGACACCAACTTCTGCGCAGCCAGCAAGCGAGTGCGCTGCAGGCGCTGGCGGGCAGCGTCGAGTGCGGCCTGGTATTGCGCTACCGTCGCCACCGCCGCTTCGTGCTGGCTTTGCTGCTGCGCGACCTGGAAGCGCGCGGTAGCGACCGCAGTACGCGCCTGGGCCCGCTGCGCCACCGCTTCGTCGCGTTGCGCCTGCAGGGTCTGCGTGTCCATGCGCGCCAATATCTGGCCGGCGACCACGAATTCGCCCTCGTCGACCATCACCTCGCGCAGACGTCCGCCGGTCTTGGCAGCGACATCGATCTCGGTCGCCTCGATCCGGCCGTTTCCGCTGACGAAACCGGGCCCGGGTCCCTGCGGCTGCATTGCGCGCCAAGCCATCACGGCAGCTGCGGCGACCACGGCAACAGCGATGATGCGCAGGATCCAAGTGCGGTATTTTCTATTCATCGTGACCGTTGGATTCAGCCGGAAAGGGAGAAGCGGACGTCGGCCCGGCGACCTGACCGTAGATTCGCCGACGGATCATGCTTCGCCTCGTCCGACCAGTGCGGCGGCAACGATTGGTGCATCGGGTTGAACGGACATGGTTGTCGCTCCTGGGCTGCGAAGCGGCGGCCGGTGGCGGACGGCCCGGTGCGGGTATGTACGCGCCCGGGCCTCAGACATGCGTACGGATACCGGCCAGGCCGTTCGGCCCGGGTCTGCCGGTCGGGCCAGATCCATGCGTTTGCCGGACGGTCTTGCCGGGTGCGCGGCGAGTTCGTTGAACGCCGGCAGCGAAGGCTCCAGAGGAGCGGCGAACTTGGCCGTGCCTGCAAGGCGTGGATATGGGGATCCAGCGAAGCCGCAGCAGCGATCGGAGCCATATCCACGGAGTTCCTTCGGAAGATGTCGTCATCGTCGAAAAGTATCTTCGAGCGATTGCCGGCATGACATGATCTGGATCAATATTGATCGCGAAAGGCGAACGGGACCCATCATGGGCGTCGTGATATCCACGAACCGTGGTGACGGTCTGGTGTTCGGCCTTGTCGCATCGTTGAACGGAATCCGTTGGCGAGTCGAACAGGAACGCGCCGCATCGCGTCTTTGTCGGGGAAAAGGTGCCAGGAATACGCAGATGTCATTCGGAACTTCGATCGTCTGGTTGTTGATGGGGCTGGCGGCGGTAGCGGGTGGAGGCTGCGCGAGCGGGAATAAGACGATAGCCGTCGGGGCGCCGCAAATCGCCGGACGGGGAAGCGTTCCGCACATGCTGTCGCAGCAGCGTGCGCGCACCAGGACGGTCGCGCCCGGCAAGGAGGGAAAGCCCGCCGGCCTGGCGTTCGAGTACGAATATATGGCGCCGGAATCGCCCGACCTGCAGCGGATCTACGCACGTGTGCGCGAGGCCGATTTGCTGCACCACTTGCCGGAGGTCCAGGCGATCGACGGGATGTTCCGGCTGCCTCGTCGGTTGCGCTACGTCACAGCGGAGTGCGGAGAGTTCGGTGCCTTCTACGTGCCTGAGGCCGCCGAAATCGTGCTTTGCTACGAGACCTTGCGCACATTGTACGAGCGCGGCCAGGAGCAGCAGCAGGCGGACCGTCTCGAGCAGGATTATCCTCTGCGCTACACCCGCGCCAATGTACGTTTCATCGTGCTGCACGAGACCGGCCACGCGCTGGTCGACCTGCTCGATCTGCCAGTCACGGGCCGACAGGAGGATGCGGTCGATCAACTCGCGGCGATGCTGATGCTCCATTTCGCCAGCCTCGACGAGAAGCCTGCACAGGTCATAGAAAACCTTCGCATGGCGGCCAACTGGATGCTCGCACGCAGCACCGGCGCGTACGACCTGGATGCCTACGCCGACGAACACGCGCTCGGCGAGCAGCGCTACTTCAATCTGCAATGCTTGATCTACGGCACCGACCCCACCGAGTACGACGGTATCGTCGGGGCCGGCGACCTGACTCCGGCGCGCGCCAAGGCCTGCCCGCGGGAAACGCAGACCGCCGGCCGCGCCTGGCTGCGCCTGCTCCTGCCGCATCTGTCACCGAAGTACGAGACGACAGAGGCCGAAGCGATACGTTACTTCGAACGGCAGAAGTGAATGTTCCCCCGGCTCCCAGATGCCGGAGTCGGACAGACGCTCGAGTTCGATGATGACGGGCCGTCGATCATGCTGTCGGGACTTGCCGATCGGACCCGAGCGTTTGAGCGCGGCGCGCGCCAGATCCACGGGTCTTCATATCGACGCCGTGCATGGCTGCGGCATGCGCGAGCTTGGGATGGCCGAAATCCGCGCCGGGGGCGGCCGGCGCGGATGAAGTCCTTGAGCGAGCTTGCCCGACTGTACCTTCAGGGCACTGAAGGTAAACTGCCGGGAACGCCATGGTGCTTTGCCCACGTCGTGCAGCTCGACCAGGTGAGCGAACAGGGTGGGACACAGGCCACGGGCGCACGTGCGCCTCCCCGGTTCGACCCTGCATTTCGGTCACGATGGTCCATTTGCGGGCGTCTTCATGGCTTAGAAAGGTCTTGCTGGCATAGGATTGCCTGCGCCTGGTCCATACGCGCCAGAAGTCGCGGCAGGGCGAAATCAGGCGAGTTGGATGCATACGCACGGGCACATGGTCTGCTCATGCTTTTTACAGGTTAAATAATTGAATTATAAAGAAAATGTTTTGTCGGTAGCTCCAATGATGGACTGGACCGACAGCCATTGCCGCGTATTCCACCGGTTGCTGGCGCCGCGCGCGCGTCTGTACACGGAGATGGTGCATGCCAATGCGGTGCTGCAGGGCGATCGCGCGCGCTTGCTGGCGCGCGATCCGGTCGAGAATCCGGTGGCCCTGCAACTGGGCGGCAGCGACCCCGCATTGCTGGCGGGCGCCGCGCGGGTAGGGCAGGAGCACGGATTCGATGAGATCAACCTCAACGTAGGTTGTCCTTCCGACCGCGTGCAGGCCGGCCGTTTCGGCGCCTGCCTGATGAAGGAGCCGGCGCTGGTGGCGGACAGCGTCGCGGCGATGATCGCTGCGGTGGATATTCCGGTCACCGTGAAGTGCCGCCTGGGCGTGGATGAGGAAAACGACTACGACCGTTTCGCGGCCTTCATCGACACCGTCGCCGCCGCCGGCTGCCGCGTCTTCTTCGTGCATGCGCGCAACGCCTGGCTGAAAGGCCTTTCGCCCAAGGAAAACCGCGAAGTGCCGCCGCTGCGCTACGACTGGGCCTACCGGATCAAGCGCGAACGCCCGCAACTGACCATCGCGGTCAATGGCGGCATCGCCACCCTCGAGGATTCGCTGGCGCACCTGCAGCATACCGACGGCGTGATGCTGGGCCGCGCGGCTTATCACGACCCTTATCTGCTGCATCGGTTGGATGCGGCGTTGTCCGGCGGGGAAATCCTGCCGCGCGCGCAACTGCTGCGCGCATTGCGGCCTTATGTGGAGAGCCAACTGGCCCAGGGTATGGCGCTGAAGCACATCGCACGGCATGTGCTGGGCCTGTTCCATGGACAGCCGGGCGGCCGCGCCTTCCGCCAAGTGCTGAGCGAGGGAGCGCACCGCCCCGGCGCGGACTGGACGCTGGTGGAGCAGGCGATCGCGGCGACCCGATCGCCGCTGCGATCGGCGGCCTGATGGTTCCGCGCAGTTTCCTCCGCTAACAAGGACTTCAATTTGGCAGGCGGTACGTACTATGATCGGCGCACAAGCCAGGAGGCCGGGTCATGACGGAATACAGCCATACGATGCTCGTCAGGGGGCGCTATCTGATCGTGGCCCTCAGCGATGAAGCGCAGTTCGATCCGGCGGAGGTGACTGGCTACGCCGTGCTCTCGCCAACGGGCGAGAGACTGCGGCACGACCCCAGCCTGGAAGGCGCGCGTAATTGGGCGGACAGGCTGATCGAAGAAGAAAACGCGCAACGCGGCGATCCGCCCGCGCCGGCAAGAGCGGTCAAGACGGCAAAGCCTCGGCGCTGAAGCGACGAGCCTCAAGGAAGAATGGATACGGCAAGGAGTTGCAGGTGAACCCGAAAAAGCTCGTCTTCGCATCGATCGTTTTGCTGGCAATGTTGCTGGCGGGGCTGTACCTGTCCGGCTACCTGGCGCTGCTGCTGCTCAAGCTCGATACGGGCCTGTTGAAGTGGAACACCTACCTCGAATACTGGAACGCGTTGGACCTGCCCCAGGTGCGGCGTTACGTCGGCAAGATCAAGGTGGCCGGCTATCTGGGTTTCGGTATTCCCCTGCTGGTGTGGCTGGCGCTGCTGGTGCTGATGTTCCGTCCGTCCAAGCAATCGATGCACGGCGATGCGCGCTTCGCCGGTGCGGGCGATCTGGCCAAGCATGGCCTGTTCAAGCAGTCCGACAACGGCATCGTGGTCGGCAAGTTCAACGGCAAGCTGGTGCGCCTGAGCGGGCAGCAGTTCGTGATCCTGGCCGCGCCCACGCGCTCGGGCAAGGGCGTGGGCATCGTCATCCCCAACCTGCTGGATTACCAGGAATCGATGGTGGTGCTGGACATCAAGCAGGAGAACTTCGACCTGACCAGCGGCTGGCGCGCCAGCCAGGGCCAGGAAATCTATCTGTTCAATCCCTTCGCCGAAGATCGCCGCACGCACCGCTGGAACCCGCTGAGCTACGTGTCGCAGGATCCGGCCTTCCGCATTTCCGATCTGCAGAGCATCGCGGCCATGCTGTATCCCGATGGCGCGGACGACCAGAAATTCTGGGTCAGCCAGGCGCGCAATGCGTTCACCGCCTTCGCCCTGTACCTGTTCGAGAATTTCGACGAGCAGCACCGGCAGGGATATCCCAAGGAATTCCTGTCCTTCCCGACCCTGGGCGGCATCTACCGGTTGTCCTCCGGCGATGGCAGCGAGTTGAAGGCCTACCTGCAGAACCTCTCCAAGCAGCCGTTCCTCAGCAACCACGCCAGGACCGCCTTCGCCAACCTGCTGTCGCAGGCGGAGGAGACCTTCGCTTCCATCCTGGGCACCTTCAAGGAACCGCTCAACGCCTTCATCAACCCGGTGCTGGACGCGGCCACCAGCGCCAACGATTTCCTGCTCACCGACGTGCGCAAGAAGAAGATGACCATCTACATCGGCATCCAGCCCAACAAGCTGGCCGAGAGCCGGCTCATCGTGAACCTGTTCTTCAACCAGATCATCAACCTCAACACCAAGGAGCTGCCGCAGAGCAATCCGGCGCTCAAGCACCAGTGCCTGCTGCTGATGGACGAGTTCACGGCCATCGGCAAGGTGGAGATCATCTCTTCGGCGGTGTCCTACATGGCCGGCTACAACATCCGCCTGCTGCCCATCATCCAGAGCATGTCGCAGCTCGACGCCACCTATGGCAAGGACGTCTCGCGCACCATCATCACCAACCACGCGCTGCAGATCATCTACGCCCCGCGCGAGCAGCAGGACGCCAACGACTATTCCGACATGCTGGGCTACACCACGGTGCGCAAGCGCAACCGTTCGCAGTCGCACGGCGCGCAAGGCAGCGTGTCGTTCAGCGAATCGGAAGAGAAGCGCGCGCTGATGCTGCCGCAGGAACTCAAGGCGATGGGGTTCGACAAGGAAGTGTTCCTGTACGAAGGCATCCCGCATCCGGTGAAGTGCGACAAGATCAAGTACTACCAGGACAGGTACTTCACCCAGCGCCTGATGCCCAAGGTGGCGGTTCCCACGCTCACGCTTTGAAGGATCGCGCGTGGGACGCGCATGTCCTGGCCCGCAACAGGTTTGCGTTTGCATCAAGGTAATGCTTCCGATATGCAAACTCCCATGAAAACCAGCGCCGTGATCCGCCCGGCCCGCCCGGCCGATGCCGCAGCCTTGTCGGCGTTGATGCGCCGGACCTTCCTGGCTGCCAACGGCCATTGCAGCAGCCCGGAGAACGTGGCGCGTTTCCTGGACAGCGCGTACACGCCGGAATTGCAGGCGAGCGAGATTCGCGACCCCGACACGCTCACCGTGATCGTGGAGCAGGACGGGCAATGGGCCGGCTTCGCGCAACTGCGCTGGGGTTCGACGCCGCCGCCGGAAGTGAGCTTGCTGCCCACGGTGGAGCTGGGCCGCATCTATCTGGATCCGGCTTTCCATGGCCGCGGCCTGGCTGCGCAGCTGGTCGCCAATCTGCTGGCCGCCGCCAGTCTGCGCGGTTCGCGCTCGGTCTGGCTCAACGTGTGGCAGGAAGCGGCGCAGGCGATCCGTTTCTACCAGAAGCACGGTTTCCAGATCGTCGGGAGTTCACTTTTCAGAGTCGGCGACGACGTCAAGGACGACTGGGTGATGATGCAGGCGCTGCCCACCGGGTAGAAGACGATTGTTGGCGCGGCGCCATGATGGCATCGCGCAGCTGCCTGGCTTTCGCGTTGCCGGAAAACGCGAGCCCATCGCCGTTTCTGCTGATACCGAGTTGCGCATAGGCGTCGGCCAGAGAAGGGAATCCGCGCATGGCCGCGTAGCGGCGATACAGGGCCGAGAAAGTGTCGTCGCCCGCAAGATTATCCAGCGCCGCGGCGAAATCCTGCGGCATCACCGAATCCGTGCCGCGCAGGCAGCACTCGGCATAACGGTCGAGGATCGTATCGAGAGTGGTGCCGGAGTCGCGGCGCAGCGCCAGATCCACTTCCAGCCAGTACGCAGCGCCGGCCCAGTACACGCGCATGGTGCCGCCGCGCCCGCGGCCCATCGCATCCAGCCGCGCGCCGGTGGAAGCGGCTTGGCCACGGCGGAATCCGGCATCCAGGCGCCGCCACGCCTCTTCCTCGCCCAGCATGCCGGCGCGGGCGCGCGCGACGTTCTGGTAGTAGCTGGCCAACCCTTCCGCCAGCCAGCGTCCGTTGTCGCCCAGGTAGGGATGGAACAGGTGCGACAGTTCGTGCACCGCCGTCCAGTCCGCACGCAGTTGCTCGTAGCTGGCGTCGCGCCGCACATAAAGCAGCACGCCGGCTTCGCCGCGACGGCGCGTCTGCCCCCAGGGCACCGGGCTGTCGTCGTCGCTGTCGGTCTGCTGTATGCGCACGTAAGCGTTGCGCAATGGAAAACGGCCCGATCGGGTCTTGGCGGCATCGGCGGCCTCTTCTATCCAGCGCTGCAACATCCGCAAGCGCGCAGGATCGCCCACATCGACTATTTCCACTCTGAGGCGCGTGTCGCCCGCCTGCAGCACGCGCGTATGCGTGGCCGCCAGGCACGCGGCCGGCAGCAGCAACAGAGACAGGAGCCAGATACGCATGCGGCATTGGACGCGCAGGGGCCGGCAAGGTTCCGTGAAATCCCGATGGCGCGGGATGCACTCTCCCGCAATTCCGGGCTAATCCACCGCCGCGACGGTGCGTAGACTCGCCGTTCTCACTTCTTCAGGCGAAAGCACCATGAGCGATACCCTTTCCATGTACCAGGCCACCGTACCGGTCGGCCAGCGCGCGCTGCGCAATCTGCGCCAGTTGCTGGCCAAGGGCGAGGCCCATGCGCAAGCGCAGGGCTATGACGCCGGCGTGCTGCTGCAGACGCGGCTGTACCCGAACATGTTTCCGCTGTTGCGCCAGGTGCAGATCGCCACCGACGGCGCCAAGAACGCCGCCGCGCGGTTGGCGGGCGTGGAAGCCTTGCGTTTCGAAGACGACGAAACCACGTTCGCCCAGCTTTACGATCGCCTGGATCGCGCCATCGAATACCTGGGTACCTTCACCCCGGAGCAGTTCGTGGGGAGCGAGGCCCGCCCGATCTCGGTGCCGCGCCGCGACAAGGAGCCGCTCAGCTTCGATGGCCGCACTTATCTGCTGAGTTTCGTCACTCCCAATCTGTATTTCCATGTCGCCACCGCGTACGCGATCCTGCGCCACGCCGGCGTGCCGCTGGGCAAGGCGGCCTATCTCGGCGGCAGCTGAGGATTCCTAGAACGCCGCTGTCGCCCACAGCGGCGCCGGATCGGTCCAGTTCTTGCGCGCGTCCAGGAACCCGAGTTCCAACAGTACGGCCGCGCCGACGACTTCGGCGCCCTGTTGCCGGGTCAAGGCCAGCGCCGCTTTCAACGTGCCCCCGGTGGCCAATACGTCGTCGACTACTATCACGCGCGCGCCGGGCGGCAACGCATCGGCGTGGATCTGCAGGCGGTCGCTGCCGTATTCCAGCGCGTAGTCCAGCGACAGCGTGCGCGCCGGCAGTTTGCCGGGTTTGCGCACCGGTACGAAGCCGGTGCCCAGCTCGCGGGCCAACGCAGCGCCGAGAATGAAGCCACGCGATTCGATGCCGACGACGGCATCCAGGTTTATTCCACGCCATGGCGCAGCCATTTCCTCGATCGCGGCGGCGAAGGCGTCGGCATCGGCCAGCACCGGAGTGATGTCCTTGAACAGGATGCCGGGATTGGGAAAGTCGGGGACATCGCGGAGCAGCGTTTGCCAGGAAGACATCGAAGGTTCCGTTTGGGGCGACGGAGAATGCTAAACCGTCGCCGTGCCGCGTGCCTGTCTGCGTTGCTGCCGTTGCCGCCCGTCCGCGCCGCCGGTCAGGCGAACGGCCCCAGATAATCCAGCTTTCCGATCTGCACGCCCTGATGGCGCAGGATGCCGTGCGCGGTGGCGAGGTAGAAATAGAAGTTGGGCAGCACGAAAGTCAGCAGGTATTCCTCGCCGGTGAGCGTGGCCTGCATCTTGCCGAATTTCAGGACGACCTCGCGCGCCGCGCTGTCTTCCAGTTGGGCGGGCTCCACGCTGGCGAAGAAATCGAGCGTGTCGCCGATGCGCTGCCGCAACTCGGCGAAGGTGGTTTCGGTATCGGGAAAGCTGGGCGCGGGTATGCCGGCCAGGCGCACGATCGCATTCTTGGAAGTATCGCTGGCGCGCTGCACCTGGCCGGCCAGCGGCAACATGTCGGGCGACAGCCGCGCCTGCACCAGTATCTCCGGTTCCAGGCCGTTGGCCTGCGCATGCGCGTCAGCTTTGTCCAAATAAGCGGAGAGCACGCCGAAGCCGCGCACGAAGGCGGGGATGGACAGGCGATACATGGAAAGGGACATGGCATTCTCCGGGCCGGAAAACAGGAATACGCGACCTGCAGGCCGCGCGCTTTCCCGCCAAGATACTAGGGCCCGTGCCGACAGCGTTAGCAAGCCTTGCGACGAAGGCGTCCGCGCCGCCGATCAGGCATGCGCCACGTTGCGGACCTTGCGCGCTTCCATGGCGCGCAGCGGCGGTAGTGCAGCCGCTACTTTGCGTGTTCCCAGGCAAGGCTCCCCGGACTGTATCCGTTGCCACACCGCTTTGACGATTCTTTCCACCGAGCGCCATTCGATACGCTGCGGTAGTGGAAATTGCCGCAGGTAGCGTTCCTTCAGGGCGGGGAACAGCAATTTCAATTCGTCGCGGTGGTGGTACAGATAACAGTCGTAGGCGAACTTGATCGCCGGCACATAGACTTCGTACGCAAGCCCTTGGCGATGGAACGGCATCCTGCGGTAGCAGCGCCGCCAGTATTCGAGCTCTACTTCGATGTCCAGGGCTACCTGCTGCGGAGCCGCGTGCGTATCGAGGAACGGACCCATGGTCTCTCCTTCACATGCGCACTCGTGTCCTTCGCTTTTCAAGGATTTCGCGTGGCATCGTGATGTTCACGATCCCCCCTGTACTCAATCAAAACGGGAATAGCACATACACCGGCCAAGTTCCGCTGCCAGCCGACGAACGGGCGGACATGCCGCTGCAACAACTGCGCGCGAACATGCCGACGCAAGCCGCGACGCCTGCGCTTGCATGTTCGTTGCGGGAGAAAAGACATGCAGAGAGTACTGTTCACCATCACCGCCAGCTACAACGGCTGGCAGGTGCGCGATGAGCTCAGAAACCGTGACTGGTTCGAGCAATTGGAAGATGCGGTGGCTTCCGCCAACACCCTCGCCCATACCCGGTACGTGCTGACCGGTCATTCGACCGGCGTATTGGTCGAGGTGGGGCAGGGCGATACCGTCATGCGCGTGCGGCACGGCTGAATTCTGGGTGCGTTACGTAAAGGTGAAGGAATTTTCACTTGGCGATGAAGCTTGCGCGGGTAGGGTTGGACGCCCCGGTGCCCCGACACAGGAGCATGAGATGAACAGCGAATATTTCTTCGCGCAGGATCAGGCCGGCAGCCTGCAGCGGGTCCATGTGGTCCGTCATTCCGGCACGCCCCACGAGGGCGGAGCCAACGCGAAACGGAGCGCCGCTTACGCGCTGGACGACGGCAGGCCGCTGCGGCGTATCGACAACGACACTTTCCAGATTCTGGATACCGGCGCGCTGGTCACCCTGGTGCGCGACTGAGGCGCAGGTGCGCGCCACGGACAGGCAGGCGACACCTGCACGTGTCCCCTGCGAAGCCGGCATTCATCGTTTCATTCGTGTCCTCCTGCCCGCCGGTGACCTTCGGGCAGCGGCATGCGAAGCTATGCGCATCGCCTCGGAACGAAGGAATGCGTATGCAATTTGGAATGGTGGGCCTGGGCCGCATGGGCGCCAACATGGCCGAACGGCTGGTGCGGGGCGGACATGCTGCGGTGGGGTTCGACCCCAGCCCCGAGGCGCGCGCGCTGGCCGCCGGCAAAGGCATTTCACCAGCGGCATCGCTGGCCGAACTGGTGGGCCGACTTGCTGCGCCGCGTGTGCTCTGGCTGATGGTGCCGGCCGGAAAGATCGTAGACGACACCCTGGCGGAGCTGTTGCCATTGCTTTCGCGCGATGACGTGGTGGTCGATGGCGGCAATTCTTTCTACAAAGACACCATGCGCCGCGGCGAGATGCTGGCGGCGCAGGGCGTGCATTACGTCGATTGCGGCACCAGCGGCGGGGTGTGGGGGCTGGCCGAGGGCTACAGCCTGATGATCGGCGGAGAAACCGCCGCGGTGGAACGGTTGCGGCCCATCTTCGCCGCCCTGGCGCCGGCACCCGACCGCGGCTGGGGCAGGGTGGGGCCCGGCGGCTCCGGGCACTTCACCAAGATGGTCCACAACGGCATCGAATACGGGCTGATGCAGGCTTACGCCGAGGGCTTCGCGATCATGCAGCACAAGGCCGATTTCGCGCTGGACCTGCACCAGATCGCCGAGATCTGGCGCGAGGGCAGCGTGGTGCGCTCCTGGCTGCTCGACCTGACCGCCGATGCCCTGGGCAAGAACCCGCAGCTGGCCGGCATAGCGCCCTACGTGGAAGATTCTGGCGAGGGCCGCTGGACCGCGGCCGAAGCCATCGATCTCAACGTCTCCGCACCCGTCATCACCCTGTCGCTGCTGGAGCGCTTGCGCTCGCGCGACAGCGATTCCTTCGCCGACAAGCTGCTGGCGGCCATGCGCAACGAATTCGGCGGCCACAAGATCAAGGCGGGGTAAAGGGCCCCGCCCGGGGGCGTCGCCAGCCCGTCAGCGGCCGCCTGCGGGCCTCGCAACGGCCCTGATTGGCGGGTTTCATCGCCGCATCCCGGGTTTCGTCGCAGTGGACAATACAGGCGCGCGGTGCAGGATTACTCTCCACCGCACTCCAGAACGTCGGGACCTTCCGTGAAAACCAGCTTCTTCTTCGTCTTCCGCATCGCCGCCGCTTGGACGTTCGCGTACATCCTGTTGCTGATGGTCTGGAACGGCGTCTTCAACGGCAATTCGCCGGACGGTCTGTTCTTTCTCCTGTTCGTCGTGACGCTGGGGTTCGTGATCGCCGGAGCGGTCTCCCACATCCGCCGCATCCGTCTGATCGCAGGCCGCATCGATCCGGGCACGTTGGCCAATCGCCATTCCCGTCAGGTGGAGATTCCGCTCGAGGCCGGCGAGGCTTTCGACCTGGTCGATGCCGCCGTCCGCGAACTGCCGCGTTCGGAAGAGATCGAGAGCGCACGCGACAGTCTGCAGGTGCGCTCCAAAGTCACGCGTCTCAATCCCTACAGCACCAAGAGCCCGGGCCGCTTCAATCCGCTGTACTGGATCCACATCAAACGCAACCAGATCCTGGCCACGGTGACGCCACGCGACGGCACCAGCAGCGTAAGCCTGGTGTGCGAACCGGAAAGCGGCGCGTGGAGCGACTGGTTCAAAGTGGACGACGGCACCAACCTTGAGAACGCAGAGGCCATCACCCGCGCCATTACCCGCCGCGTGGCCGAGCACCGCCGCAACGAACAGGCCGCCGCGCAGCAGACCGTCACCGAGAAGGAACTGACCGTCGCCAAGCTGAGCCTGCTGCACGCGCAGGTGGAACCGCATTTCCTTTACAACACCCTGGCCAGCGCGCAGTACCTGACCCGCAGCGATCCGGCGCGCGCCGACGAGATGCTGGGCAATCTGATCACTTACCTGCGCCATTCGTTGCCGCGCACGGAAGATTCGCTGTCCACGCTGGGAGAGGAACTGGAACGCGCGCGCGCCTATCTGGAAATCCTCAAGATCCGCATGGGCACGCGTCTCAACCTGCAGATCGAAGTGCCCGATGCGCTGAAATCCATTCCGTTCCCCGCGATGATGCTGCAGACGCTGGTGGAGAATGCGATCAAGCATGGCCTGGAGCCTAAATCCGGCGGCGGCACCGTATGGATCATCGCCCGCACTATCGACGGCATGTTGGCGGTCACGGTGGCCGACGACGGACAAGGTTTCAATGCGGGAAGCAGCGGTACCGGCATCGGTTTGAAGAACGTGCGCGAGCGTTTGCGCCTGGCCTACGGCGGAGCCGCTTCGTTCTCCATCGTCGCCAATTTCCCCAGCGGCGTGGCCGCGACCATCAACATTCCCAGCGAAGCTGCGCAGGAAGTCGACCATGTTTAAGTGCGTCATCGCCGAAGACGAAGAGCTGCTTCGGAACGAGTTGTCGAAACTGGTTTCAGAAGCCTGGCCGGGGTTGCGCATAGTCGCCGAATGCGAGGACGGCGGCGCAGCGCTGGAGGCCATCGCCGAGCACCAGCCGGAGGTGGCTTTCCTAGACATCCGCATGCCCGGCCTGACCGGCCTCGAAGTCGCCGCCGCCGCGGCCGAGGCCAGCCCGAAGACGCAGATCGTATTCGTGACCGCTTACGACCAGTACGCGATCGACGCCTTCGACAAGGGCGCGGTGGACTACCTGCTCAAGCCCATCGCGCCCGAACGCCTGGCCGCGACCGTGCAACGCCTGCAGGCGCGCATCGCGCAGGGCAATCCCGATGCCGATGCGCTGGCCGCGCTGGTCAGGCAATTGGGGGCGCGCCTGCAGCCTGCGGCGGCCGAGCCGCTGGTCTGGATCACCGCCAGCGCTGGCAAGGACACGCGGCTGATCATGGTCGACGATGTCGCCTACTTCCAGGCCGACCACAAGTACACCGTGGTGATGACCGCCGAAGGCGAGTCGTTGTTGCGCAAACCCATCCGCGAACTGCTGGAAGTGCTGGACCCGGCGATCTTCAAGCAGATCCACCGCTCCACCATCGTCAATCTGAAAGCGATCGCTTCCATCGCGCGCGACGATACCGGCAAAGGCACGGTGAGGCTGAAGTCCAGGCCGGAAACGCTCACGGTGAGCCAGCCGTTCATGACTCTGTTCCGGAATATGTAGGTCAGCGGAAATATCGTCGCGTCGATGAGCGCGCGCCTTCACGGCCCGCTACGCGCCGGCGGTTACGTTGCCACCTCCGAGCGGACAGGAGGAAGCGACATGACCAGGATCGCCGAACGCGTTCACCAGGACCAGGCCGAGATCGCGGCCATCGAAGCACGCATCGCCGAGCTGGACGATGAGGCCATCGTCGAAGTCACGCTGACCGACGGCGCGCGCTACAAAGGTACCGTCACCGCGCGGCCCTCCGTGCAGACGTTCCGCGACGCGCAGGGCAACGAAGGCGCCAATTCGTTGTTGCGGCTTGACGATCTGGACCATCCCGGGCAATCGCATTATCTGTGGCTGGACAGGATTGCCGAGGTGCGGCATTTGGGCAGCGCATGACTCGTGTCCGGTCCTAAGGCCAACTGTCCGATGTAGAGCCGAGCTTGCTCGGCTGCCTTTGCCTTCAGACGAAGAGCAGCCGAGCGAGGGCTGTAGGCTGGGTTGGCTCCACTAACCCAGCGCCTTTGCGTGCCCCAAGCGGTGCTGGGTTGATGAGGCCAACCCAGCCTACGGATTTTCTTGGGGTGCTTGGGATTTGCCGGCTGGGCAGGTGTAGCAGATCCCTCACTGCGTTCGGGATGACAAGGTTCTATTCTTCCGGCGTCACCCAGTCGGTGCTGCTAGGCCTGCACGCATGCAAGCTCGCGACCCGTGCCTGCGCTTTCCTTCGCCAATTGCAGCAACGCCATCACCTGCAACGCTTCGTCGGTGGTCACAGGCGGCGGCAGGCCTTCGACGATGGCCGCGTGCATGGCTTGGTAGTAGCGCCGGTAGTCACCGGCGAGGCCCGGCACGGGATTGGTGCGGATGCCATCGGTGGCGGCCTGATGCAGTTCGCCCGGACGCCTGTCGCGTCCCCAGTCGCCGCTGCCGGGCACGGCGCCGTCGCGCAATGCGGCTTCCTGCCCATCCATGCCGTACTTGAGATAGCTGCCGCGCGTGCCGTGCACGGCGAAGCGCAGTCCGTTCGCCGGGACCAGCGACCCCGCATGCAGCAGCGCGCGCCGCTGGGGATAGCGCAGCAACACGTGGAAGTAATCGTCGGCCTGCGCGGCCTCGCGCTGACGACCGATGTCGGCGAACACCGCCACCGGCATGCCGAACAGCTGCAGCGCCTGGTCCAGCAGATGCGGGCCCAGGTCGTACCACAGGCCGGAGCCCGGCAGGTCGCGCTCGCGCCAGCGGTCGGCGACTTGCGGACGGTAGCGGTCGAAGTGCGAATGCAGTTCGCTGACTTCGCCCAGCGCGCCGTTGTCGACCAGCGAGCGCAAGGTCAGGAAGTCCGCGTCCCAGCGCCGGTTCTGGAATACGCTGACGATGCGTTCCGCGCGGGCGGCATGGGCGATGACCTGTTGCGCTTCGGCCAGGTCCAGCGCGAACGGCTTGTCCACCACCACGTGCTTGCCGCGCGCCAGCGCCGCGATGGCGAGCGGGGCGTGCGTCTGGTTCGGTGTCGCTATCACCACCAGATCGATGTCCGCGTCGGCGAACGCGGCTCCGGCCTCGGCGACCACGCGCATGTCCGACCAATCGGCCAGCACCTTGGCCGCGTCGCTGGACACTATCGTATGCAGGCGCAACCCGGGGGTGTTGGCGATCAAAGGCGCATGGAAGACCTTGCCGACGAAGCCGTAACCCACCAGCGCCACATTGAGTATCCGTTCCAGCTGCCAGCCCTCTCGCACCACGGCAAATGCCGCGCGCCTAGTCTAATCCTCGTGCCCTGGCCCAGCCGTGAGTATCGTCGCCTTCGGAAGAGCCGCCCCACCGCCGAACTGGCATGATGTCGCACGCCCCAAGCTGGAGCCGTGCCGCATGAAAGCTCTGTCCGTCGCGGTGTTGTTGTTGGCCGCCGCTTTTCCGCCTGCCGACCGGGTCGCCGCGGCGGAACCCTCGTCCTCCGCGCCGGTGGTCGCCACCCGCAGCGGCAGGGTCGAGGGCCGCGCAGAAAAAGGCCTGGAGGTCTTCCGTGGCGTGCCCTTCGCCGCGCCGCCGGTGGGGGCCTTGCGCTGGCGCGAGCCGCAGCCGGTTGCGGCATGGAACGGAACGCGCAAGGCCGACGCCTATGCGGCCTCATGCATGCAGAAAGCGGGAATCCCGGTATCGGCCGGCGGCACCGACGGTCCGTTGAGCGAGGATTGCCTTTACCTCAACGTGTGGACGCCGGCCGCCGCAACCACGGGCAGACGGCCGGTGATGGTGTGGATACACGGCGGCGCGCTGGTCTATGGCTCGGGCAACGTCGCGCTGTTCGACGGCAGCGCACTGGCGCAGCGCGGCGCGGTGGTGGTGGTCATCAACTACCGCATGGGTGCATTGGGTTTCTTCTCGCACCCGGCGATCGATGGCAACGGTCCCTCCAGTCCGGTCAACTATGGCCTGCTCGACCAGATCGCCGCCCTGCGCTGGGTGCGCGACAATATCGCGGCCTTCGGCGGCGATCCCGGCAACGTGACGATCTTCGGCGAATCGGCCGGCGCCCAGAGCGTGCTCGCGCTGTATGCGTCGCCGCTGGCGCAGGGGCTGTTCCACAAGGGGATCGCGCAGAGTCCCTACGGCATCCCCAGCCATACCCGCACGAAAGCGCGTGAAGTCAGCGAACAGGTGGCGACCGCCGTGGGCCTGGCGGGCGCAAGCGCCACGGCAGCGCAACTGCGCGCGGTTCCGGCCGCGCGGTTTTTCCAGCTGGGCGATAAAGGTCCGACGCTCGCGCCGGGTTTCATCGTCGGCGACCAGGCGATGCCGCGGCCGATCCTGGAGGTTTTCCAGCAAGGCAAGCAGGCGCGCATGCCGCTGATCATCGGCAGCAACAGCGACGAAGCCACCGTGGCGACGGCGTTCGGCGTGGATCCGGCCAAGGTGGTGGAGAAGTTGCGCGCGGCCAAATTCCTGCTGAGGAAGTTCTATCCCGGCGTTACCGACGACGCGCAGCTGGGCCGCGAAGCCGTGCGCGACCTGGTGTTCACCGCTTTCGTGCGTCGCATCGCCTATTTGCATTCGCAGTCCACGCCCACCTGGCGCTATTACTTCAGCCATGTGCAGCAGGGATTGCAAGGCAAGGTGCCGGGCGTGGGCCACGGCAACGAGATTCCGTTCGTGATGGGCACAGGTGGGAACTGCGATTGCATGCTGGTTCCGTTCACCGCGGCCGATCGCCGGTTCTCGCGCCAGATAGGCGACTATTGGTTCGCGTTCGCGCGTTCGGGCAGACCCGACGCGGCCAATGCGCCGGTTTGGGCCCAGGACGGCGTGCGCGAAGCCAGGACGCTGGAGTTCGGAGATGAGGTTGCGCTGAGGAAGGATTTCATGAAGGCGCGGCTGAACGCTTTCATCGCCATCCTGAAAATGACGGGCGCGCTGACCGCGCGGTAGCCGGCAGGGCGATCAGCGTTTTTGGCGCTTGATCGCGCTCGTGCGCTTGATCTGCGCTTCGATGCGCGCGCGCGCCAGGTCCAGATAGTGGGCATGCGACCCATCGTCCGATCCGTGGATCTCTCCAAGGTAAACGGCGCCGCTCCATAGCCTGGCCACCCATTCGGCGCCTTCGTCGGACAAGGTCAGATTGACGGTGTAGCGGATGTCCTGGCCGTCTTCGTCCAGGCAGCGATAGACCATGGGGAACTGGCCGGCGAAGGTCGGATCGGCGCAGCGGCGCTTCAGGTGCAGGCGCGCTTCTTCGGCCAGCTGCTGCTTCTCGCTCTCGTGGATCATCGGCATCTGCGAACGGACGAAATCCGACTCGCCGAAAAAAGGATCGATGCCGTCGGCGGGGTTGTATCCCTGCGCGCGCAGCCATTCGATGAAGGCGTTCTCCAGCTCCATGGAACCTGCTTTGAGCTTGACGCCCATGAACGCCCCCTTGTGCGTGATATTCCTGCCCCGGCGGGGAGCTTAGCAGGCCTGGCATTCTACGGCGGGTGCCGATGCTTCGGGCGGTTCCGGCAACCTGCGACCGCTCCTTGCGTGGACCGGGGAATCACGGCATCCGCGCTACTATCCTGGCGCCGGGCATGCCCGGCCAATGCGCTCAGGCGCCATGCTGGCGAGCGCTGCCATCCGCTCCGCATGAAAGAACCGCGGCATTCCACTATCGAGGTGTCCAATGAATAAGCTTCTTCTCGGCGTTGTGCTGGCTTCTTTTCTGCTTGGCGGCTGCAACAAGCCTGCCGATACCCCCGACCCTGTGGCCTCGGGCCCTGAAGCGTCGGCCCCCGAAGCATCCGCTGCGCCGGCGGGCGATACGGCAACCGCTTCCGCATCTGCCGATGCGCCCGCGCCGGCATCGCCGGCTCCGGAGCCGAGCGTTGCGTCCGCCGATACCGGCGACAAGGCCATCGACGACGCCATCGATACGTTGCTGGGCGACCACGCCAAGTACCGGGCCGCGATCGACGCCTACCAGAAAGCCGTTGCCGAGGGAGACAAGGAAGCGGTCGCCGCGCTGATCGACTATCCCTTCTCCACGACCATCGATGGAAAGCGGACCTCGCTCAAGAACGCGTCGGGCTTCGTTAGCAATTACGACAAGATCGTCACCCCGGCCATCGCGGGCGTAATCAAGGCGCAGAAATATTCCGGGCTGATGGTCAACAGCAAGGGCGTGATGTTCGGCAGCGGCGAGACCTGGATCAACGGCGTCTGCAAGAAGGGCAGTGCGGATTGCAGCGAGTTCGAGGTCAAGGTGGTAGCCATCCAGCCGGGCGCTTCCAGCTGACGGGCGCCGGATAGGCCGTGCTGTGCTCCGGGGAGGGGCCGCGGGGCCGCCCGCCGGTTATGCGCCGGTTAGCCCGCCAGCGTTTACGATCCGCGCATGTTTTCGCTCCGTCCCCGCCTGGCCGTCTTGCTGATCGGCCTTCTGGCATTGGCGCCGCTCCTGTCCGCGCAGGCGCGCACGGTGTACCGCTGCGTGCGCAACGGTACCGTCAGCCTGTCGACCGCGCCGGAACCGGGTTCCAAATGCGAAGCCAGGCAGATCGAGGACTATACGGCCAAGGTTCCCAACCTGTGGGGATCGATGGGCGTGTTCAGCGGCACCTTGTACCAGCGCGAACAGGACGGGCAACTGGTCTACGGTACGCGCAAGTTGCCGGGCTCCACCGTGTACCTGAAATTCACCGTGGAAACGCCGCCCGGCGAACCCGCGCATCCGGGGTTGGGCAAAGTGGGCAAGCCGCGCCTGGACATGTACGCCAAGCAATTCAAGGCCGCAGCCAAATCCACCGGCGTGGAGGATGCGTGGCTGCGTTCGATCGCCCATGCCGAAAGCGGCTTCGACGCCAATGCGCTTTCGCCCAAGGGTGCGCAGGGGGTGATGCAGTTGATGCCTGATGTGTCGAAGCAGTACGGGGTGGTGGATCCGTACTCGTCCGTCGAATCCATTAATGCCGGGGCCAGGCACCTGAAGTCGTTGCTCAAGCGCTACAAGAACGACCTGACCCTGGTCGCGGCCGCCTACAACGCCGGCATCGGGGCGGTCACGCGCTACAAAGGCGTGCCGCCGTACGCGGAAACGCAGGCCTATGTGGAAAAAGTGCAGGCGCTGCATCAGCGTTACCGGCAGGCGTTGGGGCCCGCGCCGTTGAAGCCGGCCGATGCGATCCAGCAGAAGCTAAAGTCCTCGCCGTAAGAACATCGTAGGAGCGACGCGAGTCGCGATGCTCTGAAAACATCCGATCTTCGCGACTCGCGTCGCTCCTACGACGCTCCTACGGACTGAGCTTTAGCAGCCTGCCGCCCGAGCCGGGCTTCTCGTCCTCGAGCAACCACAGGTTGCCGTCGGGGCCCTGCTCGACTTCGCGGATGCGCTGGCCCATGTCGTAGCGCGCCGCCTCGTGCGCCTGGATGCCGTCGAATTCGATGCGCACCAGCGACTTGGACGAAAGTCCGCCGATGAAGGCATCCCCCTTCCAATCCGGGAACGCAGTGCCGGAATAGATCAGCAGGCCCGCCGGCGAAATCACCGGGTTCCAGCTGATCTTCGGCGCTTCGAATTCCGGACGGGTGGCGTGGTCGGGAATGTCGCGGCCATCGTAATGGTCGCCGTTGGAAACGATGGGGTAACCGTAGTTCTTGCCGCGCTCGATCAGGTTCAGCTCGTCGCCGCCCTCGGGGCCCATCTCCTGTTCCCACAGCCGTCCTTGCGCGTCGAAGGCGATGCCCAGCGCGTTGCGATGCCCCAGCGACCACACCTGCGCCGCCACGCCGCCCTGTTTGGCGAAAGGATTGTCGGCCGGCACGCTGCCGTCGTCGTTGAGGCGGACGATCTTGCCCAGATTGGATTTCATGTCCTGGGCGGGAGTGAATTTCTGCCGCTCGCTCGAAGTGATCCATAACTTGCCGTCGGGACCGAAGGCGATGCGATGGCCGTAATGCCCGTTGCCGGAAACCTTCGGCACCTGACGCCAGATCACCGTCAGGCCGGACAGCGCGCCGCCGCCGTTCCCATCCAGCACCAGCTTGGCGCGAGCGACCGCGCCGCCGCGCGCATCGCCTTCGCCGGCCTCGGCATAGCTCAGGTAGACCAAGCCGTTGCTGGCGAATTGCGGATGCAGTACGACATCGCCGAAACCGCCCTGGCCGCCATAGGCCACTGCCGGCACTCCGCTGATGTCGCCGATTCTGTTTTCGGCGGGCGTGGCGCCCAGCGCGACCAGTTTCAGCGCGCCTTTCTTCTCGCTGACCAGCAGGCGCCCGTCGGGCAGGAAGGTCATCGCCCACGGCTCATCGAATTGGCCCATCGGAGTCGACTTGAATGGCAACGGCGTTTTTTCCTGTGCGGCGCAGCCGGTCGAAAAGAGGGCGAACATCGCGGTCGCGCAGGCGACGGCCAGCAGATTGCGGGGCATGCGGATTCTCCTGAAGGATTGACGGGTTATTGCATGGGGACCGTAAAGGGCGCGTTTCGGTGCTGTATCCCGGCGCAACAAGTGACCTCTGGCACCTAGATTACCGTGGCGGCGGGCATACTCTGGAGAGAGTCAACGCGAGATCCAGCCATGTCCGCTGCAGTCCTTCCCGCCCTCACTCCCTATCTCGCCACCGCCGGCATCGGCTGGCTTTACTACCGCCGCATCCGGCGCAGCTTCGGCCGTCAGCTTTGGCAGCCCAAGCGCACCATCGCCCGGCTGGTGCTGGTGTCGCTGGTGGCGGCCAGCCTGGTCTGCGCGGCTGTCTTCCTGCCGCATGTAGGCGCAGGCATCGCGGTCGGCGCGGTATTGGGAGCCGCGTTGGGCGTATTGGCACTGAAGCACACCCACGCCCAACTGGTCGATGGGAAGCGTTACTACACGCCCAATCCCTGGATCGGCGGCGGTCTGACCTTGCTGCTGCTGGGGCGCTTGGCCTGGCGTTGGAGCCAAGGCGCCCCAACCGGAAGTTCAGCCCAGGTCGGGCAACAAGTCAGCCCGCTGACGTTGGGCATTGCGGCGACGCTGATCGCTTATTCGCTGGTCTACAGCAGCGGCCTGCTGCTGCGCATGCGTCGGCTGGAGCCACCGCGAACCAATGGCGGGTAGGCTTCGACCGCCAAGGAACGTGGTCAGGGTGTGCGCTGCGGATTTCCAGGCGCAGGCCTGGCCTATCCTTCTGCGATCCGCTGCATTCAGCTGGATGGGCTGAAAATAGTCCGATGCCGGTCTTCCGTACCCTGCTTGCGCTGCTGCTCGTGACGATCTCGCCGATCCGACCGGCTCAGGCGCTCCATGCCACCGCCAGGCCCGCGCCGTCGCCGGGCCCGGTGCCGCCTACGCTTCCCCCAGGGCTTGCTCCGCAGGTCATGCGTATGGCCCTGTCGGCCATGCAGTGCGCGCAGGCCAGCGGCATCGGCACCGATGCGCGCACGCTGGCGGTGATCGACTACAGCAAATCCTCCCTGCAACAGCGGCTCTGGGTGTTCGACATACAGCGCGACAGACTGCTGTATCAGGAGGTCGTGGCCCATGGCCAAGGCTCCGGCGACGATCTGCCGACCCGCTTTTCCAACAGCGACGGCACGCACGCCTCCAGCCTCGGGTTGTTCCTGACCGCCGACACCTACCAGGGCCGCAACGGGTATTCGCTGCGGATGCAGGGCCTGGAACCTGGGATCAACGACCGCGCCATGGAGCGCGCCATCGTCATGCACGGCGCGGCTTACGTGAATCCGGTGGCGGGCAAAGGCATGGGCAGGCTGGGACGCAGCTGGGGCTGTCCGGCGGTACGTACCGAAGTGGCGCGGCCGCTGATCGACAGCCTGAAGCAGGGGCAGTTCGTATTCGCCTACTACCCGGACCCGCAGTGGCTGCGGCAATCGCGCTACCTCCATTGCGCCGCGGCGCAGCGACCGGTCTGATCGCAATACGTCGCAAGCCCCATTTGGCGGCTACTCCACGCTATACCCGTGGCCGCGACTGGTCCTACACTTGGCCGGTCCCCCGGGAGAGTCCGTCATGTCGCGGATGTGGATACTGGCGTTGATGTTCTCGTTGCCGCTGGCGGCGGCCGCAGCGGCGGTGCGCTTCTGGGGCGCTGCCGAATCCAGCCCGGTGCAGACTCCCGTCGCGCAGCTGAAACCGGGCCAATGGATATGGAAGGGCGAAACCGCGCCTGCCGGCCCGATGGCCGCAGTGGTCAGCCTGACCGAACAACGCGTGTATGCCTATCGCAACGGACTGCTGATCGGCGCCAGCACGGTCAGCACCGGCCGTGCCGGCTACGAAACACCGACCGGTGTGTTCACCATCCTGCAGAAGGACAGGGACCACCACTCCTCGATCTACAACAACGCCTCGATGCCGTTCACGCAGCGCCTGACCTGGGGCGGCATCGCTCTGCATGCGGGCGGGCTGCCGGGCTATCCGTCCTCGCATGGCTGCGTGCACCTGCCTTCGGGATTCGCCGAGAAACTCTTCGATGCCTCGCCCATGGGCATGACCGTGGTGGTGGCCGAACAGGGCAAGTCGCCGGCCGATGTCGCCCATCCCACCGAGTTCACCCCCATCGACAGCAAGACCGGCAAGGTGGACGTGCAGCCGCGCCTGGCCAGCCAGGAAACCTATCGCTGGCAGCCGCAGCTCGCTCCGCAGGGTCCTTTGTCGGTACTGCTCAGCGGCGCGGACAAGCGTGTGATCGTATTCCGCAATGGCGTGGAGATCGGCCGCGCGCAGATAGAGGTCCGCAACCCCGAAAAACCGCTGGGCACGCACGTCTACATCATCAAGGACGGCGTGGTGCCCGGATTCAATCCGCAGTTGCCCGGCCTGCCGCTGCCGAAGTGGACCGCCATCGGCGTGCCCGGCAATGCTTCCGAATCCGGAGCGGTGCTGGACGCGGCCGCGGTGGACCGCATCGTATTGCCCGACGCCTTCGCGCGCGAGATATACCCTTTGCTGCAGCCGGGGACCACCCTGCTGGTCACCGATGCGGCGGTGCTGCCGGCGACTTCGGGCGTGCGCCAGCAAGTGCTGGATTCCAATCCGCCAGAATCGTGAAGCCGGCAGGCGCTCGCCTGCCAACAACAATCCATCGTCCACCGAACGCCCCAATTTCCACCCGCCGCCATAGCCAAAGGACTCTCTATGCGAATCGCTGCCCGCGTACTACCCGCCGCCCTTGCCGTTGCCTTGATGGCACCCGTCGCCGCTTTCGCCCAGGACCTGGCTCCGCTGGATCGGTACTGGCTCGGGCTGGGCGGCTACGGTTCCGATAACGACCTCGACATCCGTATCGATGGCGAAGACGGAGTCGCCGGCAGCAACGTCGATTTCCAGCGCGACCTCGGCTTCGACGAACGCGAAACCGCATTCACCTACGACCTTGGCTTCACCCTGGCCGACAAGCACCAGTTCGCCGTCACCGGGCACCGCTACAGCAGCGAAGCCGGCAGGACCCTGAGCCGCGAGCTGGACATAGACGATGAAATCTATGCAGTGGACGCCGCGTTCGCGGGAAAGATGGACATAGACGTGACCAGCGCCTCCTACACCTGGTTCTTCCATCGCAATGAGCGCAACGCTTTCGGCGTAGGCCTGGGCGGGGTGCATTACGCGCTGGATGCCGAGCTGGCCGCTTCCGCCGTTGCCGACGATGGCGAAGGCGGCGAAGTGGTGACCACCGTGGACAAGCGCATCGACGAATCCGCCTGGGCTCCGATGATCCGCGCGCAGTATTCGCAGGTGATCAACGACCAGTGGCGTTTCAATGTGGAGTTGGCCGGCGTGCGCAAGTCCGGCGGCAGCGTTTCGGGCGATGCGGTCGACGCCAGCGCCTCGATCGACTATTTCCCGTGGAAGCACTTCGGCTTCAGTCTGAAATACAACTACAACGACGTCAGCTTGAAGTACAAGAAGACCAGCTACCGCGGCAAGCTCGATCTGGTCAACCAGGGTCCGCAGCTGCTGGCTGTCGTCAAGTTCTAGGATCCGCTGTCGGATCCGGACGGACGGGCGGACTGGCCTTGCGTAGCCGATGTGCGGTTGGTCGGCGCGTGCCGGGCCCAGAGCCCGACTTGCGCGCAACCGGTCGCCGCGAGCGGATTTTCTGCGCGGGTTCCACCGGCCCGCGCTCAGGTCAGCGCGGTGGTCCCTTCATAGGGCAGCCGCGTCGCTCCTAGCCCGAGCAGGGCCGCTTCGGCGGCCGGCAATTGCGGATCCTCGGCATCCAGCACCACCAGGATGCGGCCTGCTTTTATTTCCTGCTCGAACTTGCGCCTGACCGGATCGTCCACCGTCGATCCCAACAACGCCGACACCCATGTACCGACCGCCGCGCCGCCTACGGTCAGCAGCGCCGCCCCGGCTATGCTCACTCCCAACAGCGGGAACGCCATGGCCACCAGCCCGGCCACCATGCCGATGGCGGCTCCGGTGGCTGCGCCGCGCAAGGCGGCCGGCATGAAATCGGTGGCCGCGTCCTTGAGCAGATCCGGGATCGAGTCCAGTTCTATGTCGGCACGCGCGATCAGGGACAGGTTGTCGTCGGTAAGTCCGGCCTCGCGCGCGACGCGGAGGGCATCCTGGGCGGCAGCCAGGTCGGGAACGCTGAATACATGACGGGTTTGCATGATTTCGCCCTCCTTCCAACGACCGTTCCTATTACCCTCCCAACAAGGTTAGCCATGCGTGACGGGTCGGAAGCGCAATGGTAGAACTGTGCCCCGCAACGGCAGACCATGGACAGCCATGCTTCCTTTCCAAACCATCCTGTGCCCTTATTGCGGCGAATCCATCGATCTGTTCGTCGACGATTCGGTGGACCATCAGCAGTACGTAGAGGACTGCCAGGTCTGTTGCCGTCCCATCCATGTATCGGCGACCACGAACGAGGATGGTGTCGCGCTGGTGGTGCGTGCGGAAAACGACGCGTGAGCACGCTTGCACAAGCAGGCCTGCACAAGCAGGTCCGCAGCTGCGTTAGAGTGGGACTTCCTCTTTGGGCTTAGCGTGCGCACGGCCATGGCCAATGCTTCTTCGAACCTTGTGCGCCGCCGCCCATGAACCTGCCGCTGCATCTCGGATTCCTGGGCGCGTTGGAGGCGGGTCTGATCGCTTTTCTGGTCGGAATACTCTCCTATGGCCTGTGGCGTTGGCTGATGCTGCGAGCGGGCGCGAGCATAGGCCACGCGATCGGCTGGGCCTGCGTGACCGCGGCGGTAGTGGCGGGAGGCATCGACGCGTGGAATCTCTTCTATCTGGGCATGATGAAGCTGGAGTCGCCTCTGTACGCGCGCCTGGCGCTGCAAGGTATCCACGATGCCGAGTCGTTGGGCGCACGCGTGATCTGCGAAGTGGCTGGCGTGCTGGCTGGCGTGGCGGTCGGTTGGCAATTGTTCAGCGGCGGATTTCGTGAAAAAAACGTTTCAAAACAAGACGAAAGTCGCGATAAGCCGGATTGAAATCACAGTGTCGTCACAAACAGAACGCCGGACTTACTCCCCATTCACGGTTCGCTAACGAAGTGGGTAATCGCTTCTGCGGCCCTTGTGGTTAACGCAGTGTGCAGCGGCGAATCAGCCTGCCTATTCGATTCAGCAGCGCATGTGCATGGTGTGGCCGTGCGACGAATACGCACCCATACCTACGGAGTAACGACGATGAAAAACACCAACCGCAAGCCCATGCTTGGTTTGATCGCTCTTTCCGCCGCTCTGGCGATGCCGATGGCCTATGCGCAGTCGCAGGCGGAAGAAGCCGCGCAGCCGCAGACCGAGCAGCCGACTCCCACCGAATCGGCAACCCCGACCGACAGCGCGCAGGGCGCGGCCACCCAGCCGACCGAGCAGGCTACCGGTGCCGCATCGAGCGGCAAGCAAGGCTGGAACGACGTGGACGCCGACAAAGATGGCGCCATCAGCAAGCAGGAGGCCTCTTCCAATGCCGGTCTTTCGCAGATCTTCGATAAAGCCGACGCCGATACCGACGGCAAGCTGACGCCGGACGAGTACAAGGCGTTCGTGAGCAAGAACTACGGCGAGCCGAAGGCCGACAAGTAATCGATTAATCGATCAACAATCAGCAGTCGCTTGAACCGGTGCCCCTGCACCGGACTCTGGGAGGGGGCGGCGCGAGCCGCCCCTTCTCGTTTTGAATTCGCTCGTTTTTGGATCTGGGAAAGCGGCTGCCTCCGCACCGTCTCCCGCAAATAATGAGGAAAAAGCCATGAGTACCGAAAATCCCAAGACCGCCGGCCTCCCGCTGCGTACCGCATTGCTGCTGGCGCTGGCATTGCCGGGCGCCCTGCTGGTTTCCGGCTGCAACAAGCCCGCCGAGCCGGCGCCCGGCGAAACCGCGACGCCGGCGCCCGCCGAAACGCCGCCACCGGCCACTGATACGCCGCCGCCTACGGATACGGCGCCCGCACCGGCTACGGATCCTGCCAGCACGCCGCCGGCGGATCCGAACGCGCCTCCTGCAGCGGAACCGTCGACCCCGCCCGCGCCGGCCGACAGCGACAGCGCGCCGAAGTCCGGCAACTGACCGTGGCAACTGACCGGCGATCAGCCTGTGCGTGCGCAGGCAACAGCCAGAGGAGGGCGGCCGATCGGCCGCCCTCCGTTTTATGGGCACTGGTATCCTTCGCCACGGACGATGGAGTAGCCGATGGCGCAGGCAATCGAGTGGGTGGGATTCGACGGCGACGACACGCTGTGGAAGAGCGAGGACTACTACCGTGCCGCGGAATTGGCCTTCGAGGAAATCATAGGCCAGTACATCGATCTCACCGATGCGCGCAGCCTGCATCATCTGCTGGAAGTGGAGCGCCGCAACCTGCGCATATTCGGCTACGGCGTAAAGGGCATGACCCTGTCGATGATCGAGTCGGCCGTGCAACTGACCGGCGAGCGCATCAGTGCGCGCGACATCCACCGCGTGATCGAGATCGGCCGCGCCACCCTGCAGCATCCGGTTGAACTCATCGACGGTATCCGCGAGGCGGTGGAATCCATCGCCTCGCGGTACGAGATCGTACTGATCACCAAGGGCGACCTGTTCCACCAGGAGGCCAAGATCGAAGAGTCGGGCCTGGCTGATTTGTTCCACCGCATCGAAGTGGTGTCCGAAAAGGACGCCAAGACTTACGCGCGCGTGCTCCGCGAGCTAGACGTGCCCGCCGCCGGGTTCGCGATGATCGGAAATTCCCTCCGTTCCGATATCGAACCCGTGGTCGCGCTCGGGGGCTGGGGCATCCACGTGCCGTACCACATCACCTGGGCGCATGAGGCCGAGCATGCGATCGCCGAAGACGAGCCGCGCATGCTACGGGTCGAAACCGCGCGCGACCTGCCCGATGCGTTGTCGCGCCTGTCGGCTGCGGCAGTCCGGGCCTGATCCGGCCATGCCGACGTTTTCCGGGCCGCTGCGGCACAATCGATCCATGGCCCGCTTCCTGTCCCGCCTGCTGCTGACCGCTGCGCTGCTTCTGGGCCACAGCGCGCAGACACTGGCGCAGTCCGACGAACCCGCTTACCAGCCCCGCACCGGCGATGCATGGATAGACCGGCATCTGGCCGACATCAACCGCTACGCCGCACGTTATCCGCGGAGTTTCGCCGATGAGGTCGCGCGGTATTACTCGGTGCCGCGCGACTACGTGGAAGCCATGCAGCAGCAGCCGGCATGGACGCCCGGGGACATCTTCATGGCCTGCGCGCTGGCGCAGCGTATTGCGCAGCCTTGCCGTTCGGTGGTGCGCGAATGGTCCCGCGATCACACCGAAGGGTGGTCAGGCGTGGCGACGCGGCTGCAGGCCAAACCGGGCAGCGCCCCTTACCGCGAACTGCGCAAGGACATCGAACGGACCTACGCGCGCTGGGCGCGCCCGCTGGCGAAGTAACCGCACGCCGCATCCGGCGCTATCGGGCGCCTTTCTTGCGATAGGTGATCAGCAACACCAGGTCCTCATCGCCGGTCTGGCGAATGGTGTGGGTGCTGCCGGGCCGGGTCAGCATGGCGTTGCCGGGACCTACGGTGTGTTCCTTGCCGTCCAGCGTGTAGACGCCGGTTCCGCTGACCACGTAGTAGATCTCGTCATGGTCGTGCTGGTGCAGGCCGATACCGGCGCCGCGGTGCAGGGCACGCTTGCGGAACTCGAACGACATCTCCGGCGCGTCCTTGAAGAAGGGATACGCCGTGGTTTCGCCGGAGCCGCCATGCGGCCCGGGTTGTACGACCGCGATATCGCGGTCGTGCGCGACCAGGGAGGGATGCGCTTGCGAGGCGCGGTCGGCCAGCGCGGTCGGGCGCGCGCCGCAGTCGGTGTCGCGCACCAGGTGCGGCTTCAAGGAAGGATCGAGTTTTTCCCAGCTCCCTGCCACCAGGCACGCCACGGCGAAGGCGCCCCGGCGTTGGAAGTGGGTATCGTCGGTCTGGCCTTGTTCCGGCACATGCATGTAGAAGGCCTTGGAGGGTTCGTCGCCCAGGGCGCGCAGCCAGTCCATGCTGGCGGCGTGCAGGTCGATCAAGCCGATCCGCTCGCGCGCGGCCAGATCGCGCATGGCCTGCGGATAGAGCCCGTGCGTGTCCAGCAACTGGCCGTGATCGAACTTCCGCCGCGCCACCGGAGTGATGAGGATCGGCGTGGCGCCGCGTTCGCGGGCCAGCGCCACATAACGCATCAGCCATTGCGGGTAGGCCTGCAACGGCTCGTTGTAGCGCGCGGGATCTTCGATCTTCTCGTCGTTGTGGCCGAACTGGATCAGCAGCACATCGCCCTTGCGCAGATCCTTGGCGATGCCGTCCAGCCAGCCCTGGTCGATGAAACTGCGCGAACTGCGTCCGCTCTGCGCGTGGTTGCGTACTTCCCAGGTTTCGTCCAGATACGTTTGCAGTACCTGTCCCCAGCCGGTGCGCGGCGCGCGCTCCGGGCCGTATTCGCTGGCGGTGGAGTCGCCGGCGATGAAGACGCGGTGGATCGGCGAGCCTGCGGAAGCGGAAATCGCCGCCGTCATGCAGGCCAGGAACAATAGCCACCTCGACATATCGATTCGCCTCCAGATTTGAATCAGGATGTGAGCCGGGCGTGGGAGCGGCCTCCGGCCGCGAGCTCTTCCGGTGGCGGATCCAAAAAGCTCGCGGCCGGAGGCCGCTCCCACGAGTTCGCTAGCGGGCCAGCCAGCCGCCATCGACGGGAATCACCGCGCCGTTGACGTAATCCGAAGCGCGCGAAGCCAGGAACACGGCGGTGCCGCCCAGATCCGCCGGCTCGCCCCAGCGGCTGGCCGGAATGCGGTCCAATATCGCCTTGCTGCGCTCGGCATCGGCACGCAGCTGCGCGGTGTTGTCGGTGGCCATGTAGCCGGGCGCGATGGCGTTGATGTTGACGCCTTTGGCGGCCCATTCGTTGGCCAGCAAGCGGGTGATGCCGGCGATGCCGGATTTGCTGGCGGTATACGAGGGCACGCGGATGCCGCCCTGGAACGACAGCATGGAAGCGATGTTGATGATCTTGCCGCTGCCCTGGGCGATGAAATGCTTGCCCGCGGCCTGCGACATGAAGAAGGCGCCCTTGATGTTGACGTTCATCACGTCGTCCCAATCCTTTTCGCTGAACTCCACCGCGTCGGCGCGGCGGATCAGGCCGGCGTTGTTGACCAGGATGTGCAGGCCGCCAAGGCCGTTTATGGTTTCGGCGACGATACGTTCGACCGGCTCGATGCTGCTGAGGTTGGCTTCGATGTTGAGGAAGCGGCGGCCCAGCGCCTTCACTTTTTCCTCGGTCTCGGTGGCGGCCACGATACCGGCGCCGGCGATGTCGGCGCCCGCTTCGGCCAGAGCCAGCGCGATGCCTTGACCGAGGCCCGTGTTGGCACCGGTGACCAGCGCGACCTTTCCTTCCAGACTGAATGCGTTGCTTGCCATGTGCTTCCCTCGTTGAGTGCTTGTCGGCGTGGTGACGGCGTTACTTGAGCTGGCAGATGTCGAGTACGTTCATGTCGGTGTAGTCCAGGTTTTCGCCGCCCATCGCCCAGATGAAGCAGTAGTTGCTGGTGCCCGAACCCATATGGATGGACCACGGCGGCGATACCACCGCTTCGCCGTCGGCGACCACGATGTGGCGCTGCGCGTCCGGTTCGCCCATGAAGTGGTAGACGCGGTCGTTGTCGCCCAGGTCGAAGTAGAAATAAACCTCGCTGCGACGGTCGTGCAGATGCGGAGGCATGGTGTTCCAGACACTGCCGGTCTTGAGCACGGTCAGGCCCAGCAGCAACTGCGAGGACTGGCAGGTGGCCGGCACGATGTACTGGTAGATGGTGCGTTCGTTGCTGGTTTCCAGCGAGCCGCGTTCCAGCGAAACCGCGTTGGCGATGGCCAGCGGCTTGGTCTCGAAGCGCGCGTGCGCCGGCGTGGAAGTAAGGTAATAACGTGCGGGGTTGGCGGCGTCGTCGGAAGCGAAGGACACGTCCGCGCTGCCCATGGCCACGTACAGGCCGTCTTTCGGTCCCAGCGTGTATGCCGTGCCGTCCACGGTGACCTTGCCCGTGCCCGCGCCGACATTGATCACGCCCAGTTCGCGGCGCTCCAGGAACGGTTTGCCTGCGGCCGAAGCCGGTTCGGTCTGCCGAGGCAGATCGACGGCTTTGGAAACGGGCGCGGCGCCGCCGATCACGAAGCGCTCGTTGTGCGAGTAGTTGAGCTGCACCGTGTCGGCCACGAACAGGCCGCTGATCAGGTAGCGGTCGCGCAGCTGGTCGTTGCTGGCGCCGTCCATCATGTCGGGGTGGGTGGCGTGGTAGGTCTTGCAGTACATGGTCGGCTCCGGGCGTGAGGGCGGCAGGAGCTGCGCGCCGGCAGGGAAGGCTGGATTCTAATAGGTTTGGTAACCGGTGTCATTTCGCATTGCGGCAGAGGTTTTGCGGGCGGAAGTCGGCATGGCTGTTGCTCTTGTTTTGCCCTTTTGGAAAGCGCTACGGGGGATTTGTTCTTGGTGCGAAGAGCAAATCCCCCTCGATCCCCCTTTTTCAAAGGGGGAGGTAGAAGGCGCCGCTAACGCTACTGCTTGGATTCACTCCGGCGGTTGGCAGGAATCGCGGATCACAAGGTGCGGGCGCACGCTGGCGGCGGACAGGGTGGAGGTGGCGTCCGGCTGCACCAGCATGGAAGCGGCCAGGCGCCCCGTATCGCGCGTAGGGCGGCGCACGGAGGTCAGCGAGGGCCACAGGCGCGAGGCCAGCGGGCTGTCGTCGAAGCCCACCACCGACAGCTGCTGCGGGATATTGATGCCCGAGCGCATGGCGACCTTGTACACGCCGGCGGCCATTTCGTCGTTGCCGGTGAAGATCGCGGTGGGGCGCTGCTTGCCGGCCAGCAGTTTTTCGGCGGCCGAGACGCCCGATTCGAAGGTGTAGCCGGCCTCCACTACCCGCGCTTTCGGCAGTTCCATGCCGTAACGGCCCAATCCTTCCACGAAGCCGGCGGTGCGCTCCAGCGCGGAGCGGTAGTTGCTGGGACCGGTGATCAGCGCGATATCGCGATGGCCCAGCATATGAAGGTAATCGGCCGCTTCGGCGGCGCCGTCGCGGTCGTGGGTCACCACCATACGCGACATCTCGTCCATCGCCACCGGCGCGATGCGCACGTAACGGCAGCCTATTTCCAGCAGCATGTCGGCCAGCGCCTGGTCTTCGGAAACGCGCGGCACCAGCATGACCCCATGCAGTTTCTGCTGCTGGACGAAGCGGCGCACGCCATCGATGTAGTTGGGATTGCGGCTGTCGCAGGGGTGCACCACCAGTTCGAAACCCGAATCGCGAATGGCGTCCAGCGCGCCGTACTGCATGTTGACGATGTACTGCGCGGTCGGATTGTCGTAGACCATGCCGATCAGGAACGACTTGCGGAAGGCGAGTCCGCGCGCCATCGGGTCGGGCGAATAGCCCACTTCGCGCATCAGCGCTTCCACCTTCTCGCGCGTGTCCTTACGCACCAGCGGCGAGTGGTTGATGATGCGCGAGACGGTTTTCTTGGATACCCCCGACAGCCGCGCGATGTCGTTGATCGTCGATGCTTTGCCGGAGCCGGCTGGCTTGGCGGACGTTTCGGGCTTCTTGCGCGCAGGCATGGACGTCGCTGTCTGGGGAAAGGTTCGGGAGGATTCTAGCCCGCGCGCCGTCAGTCCAGCGCGCGGTAGCGGAAATGGCGGAAACTCACCGTACCCTCGCCCGCGGCGTACAGCGACGGCTTCAGGGCCAGGAAGCCGCCGGCGACGTTGTGGTGGTAGCCGGAGACTTCCATCTGCACCGGGTACTTGGTCCAGGCGACGCCGTCGGGGCTGCTGTGGATGGTCAGGACATGGCGGTCGTTGGTGACCCGCAGCCATAGCCGGCCGCCTTTCGCGCTGGCTGGAAGCGTCGCCGGACGTTCGGGTCCGTAGCGGTGCATGATGAAATTCTCGCCATTACTGCCCACGCCCGCGTACAGCTTGTCGTTGTAGAACAGCAGGGCGCCGCCCTGCGCGCCGGGCTCGATCTCCATTTCGACTTCGAACTGGTAAGCCAGGTCGCCGGCGATGAAGCCCAGCGGCGAACTGTCGCGCGGCGAGCTGCCTTTCCCGCGCATCTTCATGGCCCCGTCGCCGAAGGCCAGGCGTGCGTATTCGTCGGGCGCCGGTTTGAAGAACGCCCATTGCGGACCCAGCTTGCCGCTGGAGAAGTCGTCCGACAGCGGCATGCCGTGCGGACCCGATGCGGCGCCCGCGGGCTTGCGGATCGGTCGGCTCAGGTCGCCGCCCTTGGCGACGAACCAGCCGTCATCGGTCCATTCGATAGGCTCCAGCAACGCCTGTCTGCCCAGCGTCCAGAAATCGTGTTCGTAGCCGTGGTAGATCATCCACCACTGGCCTGCCACATCCTCCACCAGGGTGGCGTGGCCGCGCGACCACCAGTATTCGTCCCTGGATCTGGTACGCACTACCGGATTGTTGGGCGCGTTCTGCCACGGGCCGTGGATCGAACGCGAGCGCGCGACGATGACCATGTGCCCGGTCGGCGGACCCGCGGTGCCGCCGACCGCGGTGATCATGTAGTACCAGCCATTGTGGCGGGTGATCTTGGGGCCTTCCTGCGCGTAGCCTTCCACATCCCATGATTCGGGGTACTTCCATCCATCGTAGACGTGCTTGATTTCGCCGACGGTGCTCAGGCCGTCGTCGGCCAGCCGCACATAATCGCCGCCGCTGAGGAACAGATAGCGCTTGCCGTCTTCGCCCACGGCATGGCCGGGATCGATATGGCCGGACAGGCCGATGTCGATGGGCTCGCTCCAGGGCCCGCGGATGTCGTCGGCCCAGACCACGAAGTTGCTCCGCGTGCTGCCTTCGGTGCCGCCGCGGCGCGCGGGAAAATAGATGTAGTAGCGTCCTTCGTGCTTGACCAGGTCGGGCGCCCAGATGGATCCGACATTGGTCTTGATGCCATGCCCGATCGGCTGCCAGTTGACCAGGTCGCGCGAATGCCAGATGGGCAGGCCGGGATAGGCTTCGAAAGAGGACAGAGTGAGGTAATAGTCCTCGCCGTCGCGCAGTACCGACGGATCCGGGTGGTCGCCTGACAGCACGGGGTTGAGGAAACTGCCATTGCCCAGGTCCGCTTGGCGCTGGTTTTCGATGCCGCGCTTCCATTGCGGCTCGTTCGCTGCGGATGCCAGCGTCGGCAGGGCCAGCAGCAACAGCGCGGCCAGCAGCGCACGTAGTCTTCCCCGATTCACGACTTCAGCACCGACGGCAGCCACAGCGACAACTCCGGCACGAACGCCACCACCATCAACACGGCCAGCGCCGATAGCCAGAACGGCCAGATGGTGCGCAGGCATTCGCCGATGCTGATCTTGCCGATGGCGGTGCCGACGAAAAGCACCGAGCCCAGCGGCGGAGTGATCAGGCTGATGCCGCCCTTCAGAATCAGGATCACGCCGAAGTGGATGGGGTCGATGCCGATGGCCTTGGCCAGCGGCAGGAAGATCGGCGTGCAGATGATGATCATCGGCGCCAGATCCATGAACGTGCCCAGCACCAGCAGGATCAGGATCATCAGCAGCAGCATGAGGTTCTTGTCGGTGGTCAGGCCGGTAAGCAATTCCACCGCTGCCGAAGGCACCTGCAGGTAGGCCAGCAGCCAGCCGAAGGCGGCGGCCGAGGCGATCACCAGCAGGATCATGCCGGTGGTGCGTGCGGCATGAGCCATGGTGCCGATGAAGTCCTGCCAAGTCAGATTGCGGTAGATCACAGCCGTGACGAACAACGCATAGACCACCGCGATAGCCGCGCTTTCCACCGCAGTGAAGATGCCGGCCTTGATGCCGACGAAGATCAGCGCCACCAGCAACAAGCCGGGCAGGGCGGAAACGAAGCGGCGCAGGACCACGCCGAAGCCCGGGAAAAGCTCGACCACGTAGCCGCGGCGTTTGGCGATGACGTAGGTGGCGCCCATCAGGGTGATGGTCATCAGCAGCGCCGGGAAGATGCCCGCCGCGAACAGGTCGGCGATGGAGATGCTGCCGCCGGCCGAAGCCGAATACAGGATCAGGTTGTGCGAGGGCGGCACCAGCAACGCGACCAGCGCCGCGGTCATGGTCACATTGACCGCGAAATCGCGGTCGAAACCACGTTTGACCATCTGCGGGATCATCGCCCCGCCCACTGCCGATACGTCGGCGATGGCCGAACCGGAAACGCCGCCGAAGAACAGCGAAGACAGTACGCTGACCTGCCCCAGGCCGCCGCGCACATGGCCGACCAGGGAAGAGGCCAGTCCTATCAAGCGTTCCGATATGCCGCCGCGCAGCATGATTTCGCCGGCGAATATGAAAAGCGGTATCGCCAGCAGCGATGCGGAGGCCGCGCCAGTAGCGGTCTGTTGCGCCACCACTATCGCCGGCAGTCCAAGGTAGACGAGCGTCGCCAGCGAAGCGGTGAACAGGGAGAACGCCACCGGCACTCCCATGATCAGCAGTCCCAGGAAAACGAAGAAAAGGATTGCGATAGCCATTATTCGCTCCGTTCCGCGATGGTCGTGCTCGCGAACAGCGTGCCCGCGAACAGATGGTGGAGGGAGAACACTGCGATCAACACGCCGCCCAGGCACAGCGGCAGATAGAACGTACCTTCGGGAATGCGCGCACCGGCCATGGGTACTTCCCAACTGTCGGCGGTGAGTACCGCCCCCCACCAGGCCAGCAGCGCGCCTACGGTCGCGATCACCAGGTGGCTGAAGCCGCGCATCGCACGCGCCACGCGCGGCGGCGCGGCATCGCGCGCGATGAAGAAGCCGAAATGCGATTCCGCACGCACGCCGACCGCCGCGCCGAACATCATCGCGGTGTTGAGCAGCAGCAGCGCCACCGGCTCGGTCCAGTCCGGGGAGGCATTCAGTACGTAACGCGCGAATACCTGCCACGCCTGTACCGCCGCCATGCTGACCAGCGCCAACCCGGCTATCCAGGTGGTTATGCGCGCAAGCTTGTCCAGCCAGCCCGAAAGGGAATTCGTTTTTGTGTCGTTCATCGGCTCTCCCGGCGATGCAGGCGGTGTTTCGAAAGTTTTCTACGCAGTCACGCCGAGGCGCGCACGTATTCGTAGAGGCGCGCCAGCTGGGGTTCGCGCAAGTATTCGCGGGTGATGCCGTCAGTGGCGGCGCGCATGGCTTCGCGGTCCACGGCATTGACCTTGACGCCGCCGGCGATGATCGCTTCGCGCGCCTTGTTCTCCGAACTGTCCCACAAGCCGCGCGCGTACGGCACCGAAGCCGCCGCCGCTTCGCGGATCAGGTCGCGGTCCTTGGGCGCCATCCGCTCGTAGGCGGTGCGCGACATCAGCAGTACGTCGGGCGTGAAGGTGTGCTGGGACTCGGACCAGTAATGCGCCGCTTCGAACTGCCGACTCGAATGGAAGCTCTTGATGTTGTTCTCGGCGCCATCGATCAGATGCGTCTGCAGTGCAGAGAAAACTTCGCCATACGGCAATGGAGTCGCATTGGCGCCCAGTGCGTGGATAAGACGCACGAATATCTCCGACACCGGTACGCGCAGCTTGAGGCCGCGCAGATCGTCGGGGGTATGGATCGGCCGCTTGGTGTTGTAGATGCTGCGCGAGCCCGAATCGTAGAAGGCCAGCCCCACCAGATCGCGGCGCTCGAAACTGCCCAGCAACGATTTTCCCAGCGCGCCGTCCAGCGTGCGCCGCAGGTGCGGCGTCGAGTCGATCAGGAACGGCAGCGACAGGATGCGGGTGGCGGGCACGGAGTCGTTCATCGTGGCCAGGTACACGCGCGTCAGCGCCAGCGCGTTGAAGCGCACCAGGTCGACGGTGACCGTTTCCCGGCCCAGTTGTCCGGAATGGTAGACCAGCGTATTCAAGCGTCCATCGGTCCGCTCGCTCAGGTAGCGGCCGATCCAGCGCACCGCTTCCACGGTCGGATAGCCGTCCACATGGACGTCCGCCGCGCGCAGCAACTGCTGCGAAGCGCTGGCGGCGCTGGCCGGCTTGCTGCCCGCCGTCAACGCGGCGATACCGGCGCCAATGCCGGTGGCCAGGAACCTGCGGCGATCGATCATGCCTGCCGGCCCCTGGTCTCATTCGCATCGGCAGGCCCGGCTGCGTGCGCGCGACAGGCGATATCGCCGAAGCCGGCGAAGCTGATGCGCGCCGACTGTCCCACGGCGATGTCGTGGATGCCGGTCGCATTGCCGGTGGCGATAAGGTCGCCGGCTTTGAGCGGGCGGCCGCGTTTGGCCGAACGCGACAACGCGAACGCGTACGCCGCCCGCAATCCGCCGGGCAGAGTGGTTGCGCCGCCGCTACCCACCAGACGCTCTTCGATGAAGGTATGGCAAGTGAGTTCGGCTTCGGGTATCGCCAGCCATCCAGGAATCTCCCGCCCCAGGATCAGTCCATTGTTGTTGCCGAAATCGGAAACGACCACACGCGGCCCCAGAATATTGATGGTCGCCAGAGGACTGCTGGCGATTTCGACGCCGATATGCAGCGTGGCGGGCAGGGCAGCGGCTTCCGCAGGCGTCCAGTCGGTTTTGTCGCCCGGCGCATCCGCCTGCAGACGCAATACGTACTCTGCCTCGACCGCTGCAAAGCCGCCAGCGAACACCGGAAACCCTACATTGCCACCGGTAGCATCCAGAAGTCCCGCCGAGAAGATGGGACCCAGCAGGCGGTCGTCGCCGGAGCTGTCGCGCCGTTCGGCGGCGATGAAGCCGACTTTCCAGCCGACCACACGGTCCGGCCAGAGCGCAATCGCCAGATCCTGCACTTGATAGGCAGTAACCAGGTCGGCAGGGATGCTGCCGGGGAAATCGGGCAATGACGCCCCCCGTGCCCGCGCTTCGACGAAGCTGCCGGCGATTTTCGCCAGATCCTGAGATCCGGGTGTCTCCATAACGCTGTCGCCGGTAGTCAAGCGGCCTCTCCCAATGGTCTTGTTTTGTTGCACTGCCGATGGACAGCAGGGTCGGTGGCTTGTATATGGTAAACCGGTGTCATTTACAATACGCACCGCCGCAAAGCCGAACGGCGCGCGATAACCTGTCCACTCCTGGGAGGGAGCCGAATGAAGTCCACCCGCGCCATCCGCTTGGCTTTGTGCCGCCCCTTGGCCGTCGCCGCGATCGCCATTTCCCTGCTTACGCCGCTCGCCGCCGCCGCCGATGCGCCGCTGGCCTTCCCTGGCGCCCAGGGTTGGGCGGCGCAAGCCACCGGCGGCCGGGGCGGCAAGATCCTCCGCGTCACCACGCTGTCCGGCGACGGCCCCGGCTCGTTCGCAGAAGCGGTCAACAGCAAAGGGCCGCGCATCGTGGTGTTCGAAGTGGGCGGCGTCATCGACCTGGGCGCCAAGACCCTGCGCATCGTCGAACCGGACCTGACCATTGCCGGCCAGACCGCGCCTTCGCCCGGCATCACCTTGATCCGCGGCGGCATCGACATAGCCGCCAGCAACGTCATCGTGCGCCACATCCGCGTGCGTCCCGGCTCCACCGGCGCGGCGCGCATGGCCGGCCTGGATTTCGACGCCATCTCCACGGTGGGCGCGCACGACGTGATCGTCGACCATTGCACGCTGACCTGGGCCACCGACGAAAACCTGTCTGCCTCAGGCAAGCGCTTCGCCGGCAACGATCCGGAAGAAAACGCCGCGGCGACTTCGCATCGCATCACCTTCAGCAACAACATCATCGCCGAAGGCCTGGCCCATTCCACCCACGCCAAAGGCGAGCACTCCAAGGGTTCGCTGATCCACGACCATGTGCGCGACATCCTCATCGTCGGCAACCTGTACGCGCACAACTACGAACGCAATCCGCTGTTCAAGGGCGGCGTGCGCGGGCAGGTGATCAACAACCTGATCTACAACCCCGGCCAGCGCGCGGCGCATTACAACCTGATCGCCGAAGAATGGCAGGGGCACGATTACGAAACCGGGCAGATGGTGCTGCGCGGAAACGTGATGCGCGCCGGGCCTTCCACCCAGGATCTGGCGTTCTTCATGATCGGCGGTTCAGGCGATATCGATCTGTTCGCCCAGGACAACCTGCTGGTCGACCGTGTGGGCCGGCACAGGATCGACGCCGAGGGCAGTTACACCAGCGCACCGGTCAAGGTGAATGCGCTCAAGCGCGCGCCGGAGCTGCCGTTCGGCGTGAACGTGCTGGCTTCGGCGCAGGTGCAGGACGCGGTGATCGCCAACGCGGGCGCGCGGCCCTGGGATCGCGACGATGTCGATCGTCGCATCGTGGCCGACACCATCGAAGGACGCGGCGCCATCATCGACAACGAAAGCGAAGTGGGCGGCTATCCCAAGCAGAAAGAAACCCGCCAGGCCTTCGTCGAAGCCGATTGGGATCTGGGCACGATGGAACCGCTGAAACCGCTGCAACGGCGCGAACCGCTGAAGTAAACCGTATGGACGCGGATCGAAGGGCCTTTCTGCAGCAGGCCGCGTTGATCGGCGCAGCGGCAAGCGTGCCGCTGTCGCTGGCCGTGGCAGGGGAAGCGGCAACGCTGGCCAGAACGCGCGGCGGTCGTATCGCCGGCTATCGCGATCATGGCGTGCATGTATTCAAGGGCATTCCCTACGGCGCGGATACCGCGCCGCGACGGTTCAGGCCCGCGTTGCAGGAATCCGCCTGGCGCGGACCGCGCGATGCTACGCAGCATGGCGCGAGCGCGCCGCAGAACGGCAGTGACGGCCCCGGCAGCGAGGATTGCCTGTTCCTCAACATCTGCACGCCGGGCCTGCGCGATGGCGGCGGGCGGCCGATCCTGTTCTACATCCATGGCGGCGGCTACAACAACGGTTCGGGCAGCAGTCCGCTGTATGACGGCGTGAATCTGTGCCGTCGCGGCGATGTGGTGGTGGTCACGGTCAATCATCGCCTCAATGCCTTCGGGTATCTGTATCTGGCCGAACTCGCAGGGCCGGAGTACGCGCATTCCGGCAACGTCGGCCAGCTGGATCTGGTGCAGGCATTGCAGTGGGTGCGACGACACGCGGCCGAATTCGGCGGCGATGCCGGCAATGTCACCGTGTTCGGCCAGTCCGGCGGCGGCGCCAAGATCGCCACGCTGATGGCGATGCCGGCGGCGCAGGGGCTGTTCCATCGCGCCATGACCATGAGCGGTCAGCAGGTCACGGCCGCCGGCCCGCGTGCGGCTACGCAGCGGGCGCGCTTGCTGCTGGATGCGCTTGGAATCGGTGCCGATGTCGCCAGCATTGCGACCCTGCCCACGCAACGCATATTGGAAGCGAGCAAGCTGCGCGATCCTTCGCGCGTCGAGGACTCCAGCCTGTACCTGGGACCGGTGCTCGATTCGCGCACTCTGCGACGCCATCCGTTCTATCCCGACGCGCCCGCGCAATCGGCGCGCATCCCGATGATCATCGGCAACACCCATGACGAGACGCGCGCCTTCCTGGGCGGCGATGCGGACAATTTCTCGCTGACCTGGGGGCGATTGCCGAAGAAGCTGCAGGAACAGCAGTACGTCGATCTGTCGCCCGAAGTGGTCATCGCCGAATATCGGCGTCTGTATCCGGATTATTCGCCTTCGGACGTGTTCTTCGCTGCGACCACGGCCGGCCGTTCCTGGCGCGGTGCCATCATCGAAGCCGAAGCGCGCGCCAGGCAGGGCGCACCGACCTGGGCCTACCAGCTCGATTGGGGTTCGCCGTTGGACGGCGGCAAGTACGGGGCCATGCATACGCTGGATATTCCGCTGGTGTTCGACAACGTCGCCCAGCCCGGGTCGCGTACCGGCACGGGCGCCGATGCGCAGCGAGTGGCCGATCAGATGAGCGACGCGCTATTGGCGCTCGCGCGCCATGGCGACCCCAACCATGTCGGCATTCCGCATTGGGCGCCCTATTCCCTGCAGCGGCGCCAGACCCTGCTGTTCGATCTGCCGTCGCGCCTTGAAAACGATCCGCGCGGCGGCGAGCGCAGGCTCTACGAACGCGTGCCCTTCGTTCAGCGCGGAACGATGTAGCGTCAGCCATGGAGCTTTCATGAAATTCAGGTTCGTACTTGCCGCCGCCATTGCGCTGATGCCCGTGTTGTCCGCATCGGCGCAGGAAACGGTATCGCGCCCACCGGCCAAGCCCATCCGGGCCAGCAAGATCGTGCTGGTCGGCGATTCCACCACCGCCGTGCAGGGCGGCTGGGGACCCAGTTTTTGCGCGCAGCACGCGACCTCGTTCCTGGCCTGCGTCAATCTGGCGCGCGGCGGACGCAGCAGCTACAACTACCGAGCCGAGGGCTCCTGGGAGATTGCGCTGCACGAGATGCGGAAGGGGCCCTACGAGTCCATCTACGTGCTGGTGCAGTTCGGCCACAACGATCAGCCCGGCAAGCCCGGGCGCTCCACCGACCTGGCGACGGAGTTTCCCGAAAACCTGCGCCGCTACGTGCGCGAGATCCGTGCGGCGGGCGCACAGCCCGTGCTGGTGACGCCGCTGACGCGGCGCCAGTTCGCGGGCGGGAAACTGTTGCACGACCTTGAGCCATGGGCGGAAGCCACGCGCAAGGTCGCCGTCGAACTCGATGTGCCGCTGGTGGATTTGTACGCGCGCAGCCAAGCCTTGGTGCAGGGCATGGGGCCGGTGTTGGCGATGCGCACCGCGCAGCGGCCGCCTGCGCCGGAGCAGGTCAGCGCGGCGCGGAATGGCACCACGATCGGCATGCCGGCACAGCAAGGTGCGCAGCCGGGCGCGACCGCACAGGCATCTGTGCAGTCCAATGCCGCGGTCGAACCGATGGGGCAGGCCAAGCTCGCGTTCGATTACACCCATGTCGGCCCGGAAGGCGCCGATCTGTTCGCCGCCATCGTCGCCGACGAGCTCGCGCGCGCCGTGCCGTCGCTGCGTGGACAGCTGATTCCCTGAGCCCTCCGCCGCATGCCAGGAATGGGACGGACGCGTCGGTGCGGGCGGCCCTCTGCTCGGTACGTCAGGGCGCGTCGTGCGCCGGCGACGGCGCAATGGATTTCCGCCAGCGCGGCAAATCCTGGCTCAGCAGTTTCTCCGGCCAGACGCCATACCAGGCATAGCCGACCCGGCGTTCGTTGGGTATGTCGGCGAAGCGGGCGACCTGTTGCCCCTGGCGATTGACGAACATCGGCTGCTGCCTGCGCAGGTCGTAGAAACGGGCCCAAAGTGAAGCGCCGGGCTGCGCCTGGATCAGCACATCCCTGCCGGTTTCCTCGCCGGGAGCCTCTACTTTGCGCATGGCGGCGTCGGGCAGGCGATGCAGGTCCAGCCATTGCGCGGCGGCGTCGACAGCGTGGATCAGCGCCGGCGTGGGCCGTGGCTGGCGCATCAGGTAGCGCATCACTCCCACCGATTCGGCTACCGCCAGCGATGGCAATTCGTAGGTACGCGCCTTCGCGGGTTGCAGGGTCGTCTCGTCGTACTGCGCGGCCCAGATCGTCGGCTTGCCGTCGATCCGTACCTGCGTGGCCAGAATGCAGTCGATGCCGCGAGCGATCGCCTGTTGCGCGCGCAGGCCGAACTCGGACATCAGCACGGAAAGCGCGCCACGTCCTTCGGCCACGTCCTGCAGCAGATCCAGCACCCGCACCATGGCATCGTCGTTGAAAGTGATCTGGTGGCGGTATAGCGAGCGATCCGGGTAGTACTGGGGCCAGCCGCCATTGGCGTACTGGGCGGCCAGCAGGTACGTCACGCCACGCCGACTGGCTTCCAGGTAAGCGGAGTTGCCTGTCTTCCGGTACGCATCAGCCAGATATCGGATCTCGCGGGTGGTCGCTTTGTTGTCGATGGTGGCACCGTCGTGCCGGTCGGCCGATTTCAGGGCGTCGATTTCGGCAGGCGGGTAGCTGCGTTCGTAGTCCACCGCCTTGCCGTCGAAATGCTTGGACCAGCCTCCCGAGGCGGTCTGTAGCAACAGCATGTTCTCGGCCACTGGATCGGTGCGTATTTCGTCCGCTACTGCCGGGGACGACAGCCAGAACAGAACCAGCAACAGGCTTGACCAAGGTTTCATTCGAAGGGTTCCCAAGCGCCCAGGATGCGTGTGCGGTCGAATGCGTCCACCGGAACTTGTTGCAGCTGGCGCGACCACGGCACGCGCCGCGCGTTGGCCGCACCAGAGCCGGTGTTGCCTGCCTCGATATAGATCGCGGTGTTCTGGCGTTCCGGCTTACCCCAGTCGTGCCACCCTTCGGGGGCGATATGCGTGCCCAGCTGGCTGTCGAGGATGGCCACTTGTGCATGCTCGCGCCAGGGACGGCCCAGATAGACCCGCTTCACGCCGGGTGCGGCGGTCAGGCGGCAGCTCCGGAATACGTAACCGTAAGCCGCGCCCTCCGGTGTCGCCGCCGCAGTCACATAGCCATCGCCCACCGAATGCAGTTCGCAGTTCTCGAACAGTGCGGTGCCGGCGCCGAACACGAAATCCACGGTGTCTTCGATGTAGCAGTCGCGGAAGTAGGAAAGACCGCTCTTGCCCTGCGTGTACAGCGTGTCCTGGCGGCCCAGGAAACGCACGTCGCGGAAGGCGACGCGCGTGCCGATCACCGCTACGGCGACGGCCTGTCCCACCGGGCCGGCATCGTTGGCGAAGGTGAGCCGCTCGGCGATGAAATCATCCGCACGTACGAACACGGTGGCCGAGCCGGAGGTGCCGAAGGGCTGTCCGGTCTGCGGATTGCGGCGCGAGGCATGGTTGTCGAAGACGATGAGGGTATTGCGCACGTCGTCGCCGAGCAGGTGCAACGGTGGTGCGCCCGCGGGAATGTCGACGACTTCGCGGTAGTTGCCGGCCCGGATGCGGATGGTGGCCGCCGCGCCGCTGGCGACCGCGGCGTCCACGGCCGCCTGCACCGAACGGTAATCGCCGTGGCCGTCGGTCGAGACAGTGATGGGCGCGCGACCGATGGCTGCCGGTGCGGCTGCCAGCAACGCAAGCAGCATCCACGCCGTGCGGCGGCCGGAAAGCCACGCTTCCCCACCGCTACGCACGGCGCGGCCATGCTCAGAAGCGATAGCGCGCACCAAGATAGTACTGCTGGCCGGTGACGGTGTAGCGGTCCGCCAGTTTCAACTCGGAATCCACGTAGCGCTCGTCGGGCGTATCCAGAAGATTGATCGCCTCGAAGGTCAGGCTCAGGTTCTTGTTGACCTGGTAGGACATGTTGAAGTCCACGTTCCTGACGCTGTGCTTGCCGGTTACATCGGCGGTGATCAGCTCGTTGTCGTCCAGGTCCCAGACGTTCTCGCGGGTAAGGACTTCGCTTATGTAGCCGTCGCGGTAGCTGGTGGAGACGCGCGCACTGAATTTTCCGTCGTCGTAATAAAGCGTGGCGTTGTAGGAATTGGGCGAAAGGTTGACCAGGTCGTTCTCGGCGAAGCTGGTGACCACCGTGGCGTTGCTGTTGGCGGCGGTGCTGAACAGGTATTTGATCTCGGATTCGACGTGCGTGTAGTTGAACTGCACGCCGAAGTTGCGCCAGAAGCCGGGCAGGAAGGCGAACGGCTGCTGGTAGGTGAGCTCATAACCCTTCAGTGGGCCGCCCGGCGTATTGAAATAGCTCTGCACGTTGAACAGCGTGTCGGCGGTGAAGCCGGCCGGCAGCAGGTCCAGCGAGTAGCCCATGTCGCCCCAGGTGGTCAGCAGGCGGGTGCGCTGGATGTAGCTCTCGATGTCCTTGTAGAACACCGCCGCCGACAGCAGGCCGCCTTCCTGGAAATACCACTCCGCGCTCAGGTCGTAGTTGGTCGAGCGGAAAGGCTCCAGCTTGGGGTTGCCCAGGTTGATCGAGAACACGCGGCCATCGTCGAAGTAGCCGGTCGGACCGCCGCTCACGCCGGGCGACAGATAAGTCAGTGCGGGGCGCGCCATGGTCTTGGCCGCGCCAAAGCGCAGCACCAGATTCTCGGCCACATCCCAGGCCAGGTTGAGCGAAGGCAATACGTCCGTATAGCTGTGGTCGACTTCGCTGCGCACCAGCAAGCGGTTGCCGGCGGCGCTGGTGGCGCTGGCCACGCCGAAGAACGTTTCGCAGGCGTCCGAATTGTTAGCCCCGTTGCTGGCCGCGCAGGGCGCATAACCCGACGCTTCGATCTGCGTGCTGACGTAACGCACGCCCAGGTTGCCGCGGAACGCGCGGTCGAACAGGTCGGTGTTGAAATCCAGCTGGAAGTAAGTGCCGAAGCTTTTTTCATTGACCTCGAAATTGTTGTTGGAAGCGCCGAAATGGCCGACGCTGGACAGGCGGTAGTCGCCGCCGGCCAGCCCCGTATCGCAATTGCAGTTGATGCCCAGCAGATCCGCGATGCTGTCGAAGTCGGGAATCAACCAGCCGCTGGGCACGTCGCCGTCCAGTCCGCTGCCGAATCCGGACAGCGTGGTGCTCAGGTCGGCTACGGTTACTCCCGCCGGCAACGCCTGCGCCAGGCGTCCGTAGCTGATGTGGCGGTATTCTTCCGAGGACATGTCGTAGTCCTTGTACGCCAGGCCGGTGCTGAAGGTGAAAGTGGGATTGATGACGAATTCAAGATCCACCTTGGCGGTGTCGAATGCGTTGTCGACGTACTGCGGGTTGAGGCGCACTTCGCTGATGTTGGAGCCGCGCGCGGTACCGTTGCTGTTGACCGGCACGGCGCCGTAACCCAGCCACGACCATGCGTTCGGGTCGTTCAGCGCGAACGGGAAGGTCATGCTGGGCATGCTCGAACTGTTGCGCATATCCAGCACGAAGCCGTCCTGGTTCTGGTTGTCGAAACTGACCAGGGAGAAAACCGGACGGGAGTAATCGGAAGACGAATGCCCGACGGTGGCGTCCACCCGCACGTCTTCGCCGTTGTAGGCGAGATTGAGGCTGTACTGCTGGAACTCGGTCGATTCTTCGATCTGGGTGGATTCGGTGCGGAAGTCGACATTGTCGAACACTCCATAGACCAGCCGGTTCATGTCGTCGACCTGCGCCTCGCGCACGACGATCTGGGTCTTGCCGCCCAGATTGGCTGCGCGGTGCAGGTTGGCGCCCACCGAATCCTCGCGCTGGTCCTTGTCCAGCTTGGAGTACATGCCGTCGAAGCTGAGCACGGTGTTGTCCGATACCTTGAATTGCAGCGCCGTCGTCACGCCCAGCCGCTCGATCTCGTGCGCGGTGCGGATGTAGCGCGGATAGCGCGGAATCCAGGCATTGGTCGCGGTTTCGTACGCTTGGATGTTCTCCGGCGTATTGGCCGGGCGCGGCAGGCCGGTGCCGCAGTTGTTGGCGTCGATGCCGTAGCTGCCCCAGCCGTTGTTGCGGTCCTGGTTGGCCTGGCTGCCGGTGCCCGCGGGGGTTTCGTTGGGCAGCCGGTTGCGCGGCGTCTGCGGGTTGTAGCCCACGGGACTGCAGAAGCCATAGGTGCCGTTGTTGGCGGCGGTGCTCTGATGGGAGTTGCGGTGGTTGCCGTGCTCCCAGCGCACCGGGTTGTAGCCTTCCTCGGACACGTTGCGCTTGCTGTAGGCGACGGAGAGCAATGCGCCGAAGCGCCCGTCGGCCCAGGTGTCGCTGATCAGGCCGGAGACGCGCGGGTCGGATTGCTCCGATTGCTCGCTGTAGCCCATCTGGCCGCTGACCGAAGCCTGGAAGCCATCGAAGTCGAAGGGCCGCGAACCGCGCAAATCGACCGTGGAGCCCAGCGAACCCTCGTCCATCTGCGCGGACTGGGTTTTGTTGACCTTGACCTGGCTGAAAAGCTCCGAAGCGAAAGTATTGAAATCGAATCCGCGGCTGCGATTGACGCCTGCGCTGCCGGTGCCGGCCGTGGAGAGCGCTTCCAGGCCATTGAGCCGCACGCGCGTGAAGTCCGAACCCAGGCCGCGGATGGAGATGCGCTGGCCTTCGCCGCCTTCGCGGTCTATGGATACGCCGGCTACGCGCTGCAACGACTCGGCCAGATTCTGGTCGGGGAACTTGCCGATGTCCTCGGCGAAGATGGCGTCCACCTGCTCGACGCTGTAGCGCTTTTCGTCCAGCGATTTCTTGAGGCTTTCGCGATAGCCGGTGACGGTGACCTTGTCCAGCTCGGTAAGGCGTCCGGTGTCGGCGCTGCCTGCCTGTTGCGCGAAGGCGGGTGCCGTCAGCGCCATGGCGACGGATGCGGCCAGGATGGTAACCGGTGTCTTTCGGATTGCATGCTTGTGGCGCATTGCGTTCCCCCTCGAGGATCACAGTACATTTACGGGATTGGCGAGTTGCGGAGCGATATCCGCCGGACAAGCGGTCCCGGGCGCGATGCGCGCCCGGGACCGAGGTTTCCGCGATCAGAACTTGTAGCGCAGGCCCAGCAGGTACTGGCGGCCGGTTTCGCTGTAGTCCAGCGGAAGCGTGACGGCGGGGTTGGACACCCAGGACTCCTGTGCCTCGTTGGTCAGGTTGATGCCTTCCAGGCTCAGCTCCAACTTGTCGTTGATCTTCCAGCGCACCGAGGCGTCCACCGTCGTGGTGCCGGTCTGGCCATGCACGCCGTCCAGGTTGAATCCGGCTTCGGTACCCGGCGCCTGCAACAGGTAATCATCGCGGTTGGTGGCCGAGATGCGGCCGGACAAGCGCTTGCCTTCATAGAACAGCGTGGCGTTCCAGGAGTGCTTGGACAGGTTGAGCAGATCGGTTTTCAGCACATTGGCGCCAGCGGCGTTGATGTACTGGATCTTCGAATCCACATAGGTGTAGTTCAACTGCACGCCAAGATTGGCCCACTTGCCCGGCAGGAAAGAGAACGGCTGGGTGTAGTTGGCTTCCAGGCCCTGCAGTTCGCCGCCTGGCGTGTTGAGCGGTACGGTGAAGGTGAAGTCGTCGGTGACCGATGCGCCGGTGCCGTCCAGCAGGCTGGCCGGCAGTCCGCTGGCCGAGTAGGGCTGCACCACGCGCGTGGTCTGGATGTAGCTGTCGACGTCCTTGTAGAACAGGCCCAGGCCAAGCATGGCGCCTTCATCGAAGTACCACTCGAAGCCCAGGTCCACGGTCGTGGCGCGGAACGGGTCCAGGTTCGGATTGCCGCCGCTGACCGTGCGCGCGCCGCCGCTGACGTTGACGGTGACGCCCGGGGTCAGGAAGCCGAGATCGGGGCGCGCCATCACCTTGGCCGCACCCAGACGGATCAGGAAGTCCGGCGCGACCTCCGCCACCAGATTCATCGACGGCAGCGTGTCGCTGTATTCGCGCGACACCGTGGTGGCCACAGGCGCACCGCTGGCGGTGGCGATGCCGGTGGAGCTTTGCTTGGTGCGCACGTAGCGCACGCCGAAGTTGCCCGACAGCGGAATGGAGCCCAGATCGGCGGAGAACTCGCCCATCAGGTAAACGCCGCGGTCTTCCTCATCCACGCTGCGGGTGTTGACCGCACGCTGGGTGAGCGCGAAGGTGCCGCTGTTGCTGTAGATGTCGAAGAAATCGGCGACGCCCTGGTAGTCGGGAATCACCCAGGTGCCGGGCGAGCCGTTGATGCCGCTCAGGCTGGCCTGTTCGGTCAGGTCGGAAGGCACGATGCGGGTGCCATCGGTGAAGTTCGGCACCGACACCTCGGAGGCGCGGCGCAGTTCGCGGGTGGAGAACGAATAATCCTTGGCCTGCACGCCGCCCTTCAGGCGGAAGCCCGAGCTGATGTTCCAGTTGAAATCCAACTGGGCGACATCGAAATCGTTCTCCACGTATTGCGGACGGATGCGGATTTCGGCCAGCGTCCAGCCGGTGCCGCTGGTGGGGTCGATGCCGTAGTTGATGACCGGTTTGAACGGGTCGTTGCGGTAGTCGTAGCTGTAGTTGTCTACGTTCAGCTTGTCCATGATGATCGTCGTCTGGATCGGATTCTCGTGGTCCGACGTCGAGGTGCCGACCTTGCCGCTGATCTTGAAGTTGTCGGTGAAACTGTGTTCGCCCTCCAGGCCGATCTGCTTGAACACGGTGTTCCATTCGTCGTGGCGGCTTTCCGAGCGCACGTCGACGTCGTCGAACAGGCCGTAGACCAGCGCGCCGTTCTCTATCACGCCGTCGCGCACGAGAGTCTGCGGCTTGCCGCCCTGCGAGGCGCCGCGGCTGAAGGAGATGGCTTCGATGTACTTCTCGTCGCGGGTAGCGTCGATCTTCGAATACAGCGCATCCAGCGAGAATTGGGTGCGGTCGGTCGGCTTGAACTGCAGCGATGCCGTAAGACCTGTGCGTTTCTGGTCGTGCTCCATCAGCGTGTAGCGCGGGAAGCGGGGATGGTAGACGTCGGCGGCGCATGCGGCCGGGAACAGCGGGGCCGGGTTGGCGCCGGCGGCGCAGCGGGCGAAGCCGTTGTTGCTCGGGCCGTTCGCCCAGCGGCCGCTGCCGCTGCCTTCCTCCAGCAACTGGCGTTCGGAATAGGCCACCGACAACAGCGCGCCGAACTTGCCGTCCGCCCAGGTGTTGGCGATCAGTGCGGCCATGCGCGGATCGGTCTCGCCGGCCATGTCGTTATGGCTGGCCTGGCCGCTGGCGGCGAAGGTGAAGCCCTCGTAGTCGAACGGGCGCGCGGTGCGCAGATCGACCGTGGCGCCCAGCGAGCCTTCGTCGGTGTCGGCCTGTGCGGTCTTGCGCACGATGAGCTGCGAGAACAGGTCCGAAGCGAACACGTTGAAATCGAAGTTGCGATTGCGGTTGGAGCCGCCGGACTGGTCGGTGGCGCCCACCGTGGTCAGGGCTTCCATGCCATTGATGCGCACGCGGGTGAACTGCGGGCCCAGGCCACGGACGGAGATGTTGCGTCCTTCGCCGGCATCGCGGGTGATGACCACGCCGGGAATGCGCTGCAGAGATTCGGCCAGATTGAGGTCGGGGAACTTGCCGATGTCCTCGGCGACGATGGCATCCACCACGCCGGCTTCGCCGCGTTTGATGTCCAGGGCCTTTTCAAGGCTGGCCCTGTAACCTGTGACGGTGATGGTGCCCAGCGTGTCCACATCCTCGGATTCGGATGTGGTGGGTGCGGCGGTGGTATCGGCCGGGCTGGCTTCTTGTGCGATTGCGGACAGGGCATTGGCCTGCAGCGCGAATGCGATCGACAGCGCGAGCACGGTAACCGGTGTCTTCCGGCGGTTGTTGCGAGTTTGCATGGGTTCCCCTCCTCAAGGGCACATGTATCGCTCTATGGCGGCTTTTAGCGATGAAACTAATCGGGTTTTGTCACCTCGAGATGCTTTCCAGAAGTAAAATGACACCGCTGGTCAAAAAAACCGTAACAGAGTGTGCGGTGCAACAACAACTATTGGTTTCCGGGGGTTATGGTGTGTCCCGGGGACAATCCTTGCCGCAGTCCAGTCAGGGCGCGGATCACTAGGTCATGGGAGCGTTTACATGCGGGGACACGTGGTCTGTTTCGGAGAGCTGCTATTGCGCCTGGGTGCGCCGGCACGGCAGTTGCTGCTGCAATCCCCTTGCCTGGAAGTGCACACCGGCGGGGCGGAAGCCAACGTCGCCGTTTCGCTGGCCAGGATGGGCCACCGTGCGCGCATGGTCGGACTGGTTGCGGACAACGCCCTGGGCGAGTCGGCGACAGGCGAACTGCGCCGCCACGGAGTGGATACGCGCGCGGTCGGCAAGGCCGAGGGACGCATGGGACTGTATTTCCTGACACCGGGAGCCATCCAGCGCCCGAGCGAGGTGCTCTACGACCGCGCCGACTCCGCTTTCGCACGGCACGGTGGCGGCGAGCACGACTGGAAGGCGCTACTGCAGGGGGCCGACTGGCTGCACGTGTCGGGCGTCAGTCCGGCATTGGGGCAACTGGCTGCCGACCGCACCTTGCAGGCGGTGCGGGCCGCGCGCGCAGCCGGGGTGAAGGTGTCCTTCGACGGCAACTTCCGTCCCAAGCTGTGGGAGGCCTGGCAGGGCGATGCCGCCGGGATCCTGCGTGCGATCATGGCCGAGGCCGACCTCATGTTCGCCAGCCATCGCGATATCCAGGTAGTGCTGGGGCGGGCGTTTCCGCAGGAGACTTCCCATGCGAGGTTCCTGGCGGGAGCAGAAGCTGCTTTCTCCGCATTTCCGCATTTGCAGCGCATGGCCGCCACCCAGCGCGTGCAGCACAGTGTCGACCACCATTCTCTGTCGGCCATCGACGCCCGCCGCGACGGCAGCAGCCACATTACGCCGGTGTACGAGCTGGCCTCGATCGTGGACCGCATCGGCACCGGCGACGCATTCGCGGCCGGTGTGCTGCATGGCGAGATCGCCGGCATGGACGATGCGCAGGGTTTGCATTTTGGCCTGGCGGCGGCTTGCCTGAAGCACTCGCTGCCGGGGGATTTCAACTTGGTCGGCGTTGCGGAGATCGAGGCGCTGCTGGAGGAGGGCGGGTTCGACGTGAGGCGTTGAGGGAGCGTGGAAGCCTTCGCGGCCGCAGAATGCCGAACGTCCTCAGTCGTCATCCCAGCGCAAGCTGGGATCCATCTTGATCTTGCCGTTCGACGCGGCCCGACCCTCGTCCGCAAACATCAAAGTCAAAATGGATCCCAGCTTGCGCTGGGACGACGTCATCGTTTCTATCTGATGCATCAGAGTTACCGGGTCGCAGCAAAATTGCTGGGTCCCGGCCTATGCCGGGACAACGGTGGGTATTGCGACTCGGTTCCAGGCGACGTCCCCCAATCCAATGGAGGCCGCCAAGCAATGAAATGTTTCTTCTGAATATGCCGCCGAAGACTTTTCTTTGCTTCCGTTTCCCGCACACTGCGCGCCATGAAGAGCATGGTCGATGCGTAGCAAGCTGTTCGTCCCTGGGGTGCGTCCGGAGTTGTTCGCCAAGGCGCTGGCGGGCGATGCCGATGCGTTGAGCTTCGACCTGGAGGATTCGGTACCCGAAGCGCGCAAAGGCGAAGCCCGCGAGTCGGTGTCCGCCTTGCTGCAGTCGGCCCCGCTGCTGGCCACGGCGAAGATCGTCGTGGTGCGGGTCAACGCCGTGGATACGGTGCACCTGGCAGCCGACCTGGCCGCGGTCGCGCGCACGGGCGTGGACCTGATCAACCTGCCCAAGGTCGAATCGGCGCAGGACGTGCTGGCTGCCGTCGCCCTGCTGGAGAAGGCCGAAGCGGCCAATGGCGTTGCCCAACCGATCGGGCTGCTGGCCAATATCGAAACCCCGCGCGGTCTGCGCCTTGCCGCCGAAATCGCATCCGCCCATCCACGCGTGGCCGGGTTGCAGCTGGGCCTGGCCGATCTGTTCCAGCCTTTGGGCATCGATCGCCGCGATCCGGCCAACGTCCACGCCGCGCTGTATGCGATGCGCATGGCGGCCGCCGAAGCCGGTGTGTTCGCCTGGGACGCCGCCTTCGCCGACATCGGCGATGCCGATGGCTTCCGCGCCGAAGCCGGCATGGCGCGCCGTCTGGGCTACGTGGGCAAGAGCTGCATCCATCCCAGTCAGGTGGCCTTGGCCAACCAGGCGTTCCAGCCGGATGCCGAAGAAATCGCAGCGGCGCGGCGCATCGTCGCTGCGGCGCGCGAGGCCGGGCACGGCGCGTTCCTCGTCGATGGCCGCATGATCGATCTTCCTTTCCTTAAGCGGGCCGAAGCGATCCTGGCTTCGGCCGACGCCAATACGGGCGCGTCTTGATGAGCCATTCCCCTTTGCCGATGCGCGCCTTGCTGGCGGTACTGCTGTTGCTGGCCACGGCGTGGTCGCCGCTGACCCATGCCGAAAGCCTGTCCAAGGTAAAGACCACTGCACTGCCCACGCTCGCCACAGACCAGCCTCTGATTGGTCTGGTGGCGGTGGAGGGCAGGCCGCTGGCGATCGGCGCGGACCAGGCCTGGATGCTGGACAGCCGCGGCGGAAGCTGGACGGCGTTGAACTGGAAGCCTGCGGCGGCAAGCGGCGAACTGAAAAGCGTGGTCGGCAACGGACAGCTCGCTTTCCTGTTGCGCGGGCCCGCGCAATCCAGCGCGGTCGCTTCCGTCGAACGCCTCGGCTTGATCAACGGCCAGCCGACCGTCACGCCGTTGCCGCCGTTGCCGCCGTTGCCCGTCGTTGTGGAAGGCGCGCGCGCGGCGGCCAACGCCGACAACGTGTATGTCGCCGGCATCGATGCGAATGGGCAGGCGGTGCTGCTGTCGCTGGTGTCGACCGCGACGAAACCGGAATGGAAAAAGAGTGCCGGCTGGCCCGGCAATGCATCGCCGACTTCGCTGGTCGCGCAGACCTCGGCGGTGTTCGTCACCGTGCCTGCGGCTGGCGGCGAGCGCATCCTGCGCTGGGCGGCCGATAGCGGCTGGCAGGACAAGGGCAGGGTTCCCGGCAAGATCGTGCCCGGATCGGCGCGCGCCATCGGCCAGGCGCATGTGATCTATCTGGTCGCCGATGGCAGCGGCCCGGCGCAGATGCGGACCTTCCAGACCATCACCGGATCGTGGGCGACGCTGCCCGATTCCGATGCGGCTGGCGTCTTCGCGACCGCGGCATTGGACAACGGGGTGCTGTGGGCGCGACCCGCAGCGGACGGCAAGGGTATCGCTTTCGAGTCCACCCAGATCCAGTCCGGCAAGCTGCTGTTGCGCTGGCTGGACTGGATAGTGATCGTGGTCTACCTGGGCGCGATGCTCGGCATGGGCTTCTATTTCTACATCCGCGAAAAGCGCAACTCGACTTCGGACTTCTTCGTCGGCGGCCGCACCATTCCGTTCTGGGCGGCCGGCGTCAGCCTGTACGCGGCCAACACCAGTTCGATCAGTTTCATCGCCATTCCGGCCAAGGCCTTCGAAACCAACTGGCAGTATCTCACCAACAACCTGGTCGCGGTGCTGGGGCTGATGTTCGTGGCGGTCTGGATCGTGCCGTTGCTGCGCCGCCTCAATCTGATGTCGGTGTTCTCGTACCTGGAAACCCGCTTCCACCCCACCATCCGCATGCTGGCCAGCGCGCTGTGCATCATCATGCAGATCGGCAGCCGCATGAGCGTGGTGCTGTTCCTGCCGGCGCTGGCCATCGCCACCATCACCGGCATCCGGGTGGAGTGGAGCATCCTGATGATGGGCGGCTTCACCATCATCTACACCGCCATGGGCGGCATGAAGGCGGTGATCTGGACCGACTTCGTGCAGGTCATCGTCAAGATGGGCGGCGCGATCTTCGCCATCCTCTTCATCGTCTGGACCTTGAAGGGCGGTTTCGGCGAATTCCACGACATCGCCCAGGCCGCCGACAAGACCAAGCTGCTGGATTTCAGCTTCGACCTGACCAAGGCCACGGTGTGGGGCTTCATCTTCCTGGTGCTGTTCGACGTGGTGCTGACTTTCCCCAAGGATCAGGTGCTGATGCAGCGCACGCTGTCGACCAAGTCCGACAAGGAAGCCGGCCGTTCCATCTGGGCGTTCGCCCTGATCATGATCCCAGGCGGCTTCATCTTCTATTCCATCGGCACCGCGCTGTTCGTCTACTACAAGAACAATCCGGAACGCATGAACCCGCTGCTGCCGATCGATGCGACGTTTCCGTTGTTCATCGCCGCAGAGCTGCCGATGGGCGTGACCGGGCTGATCATCGCCGGCATCTTCGCGGCGGCCATGGCCACGCTCTCCAGCATCATGAACAGCGTGGCCACCCTGGCTTCGGTCGATTTCTACGAGAAGCTTTCCAAGAACCCCACGCCCAAGAAGAGCGTGCTGTTCGCCGAGATCGCCACTGTGGCTACCGGCTTGCTCGGCATCGGTGTGGCGCTGCTGCTGTCGCGCTTCGATATCCATTCGCTGTTCGACGTTTCGATCGAGCTGGCCGGCTTGCTGGGCGGCGGTTTCGCCGGCGCCTACACGCTGGGCATGTTCACGCGCCGCGCCAATTCGGCCGGCGTGGCCATCGGCGTGGCTTCCAGCATCGGGTTGACCCTGTTGGCCTGGTCGATGGACCTGGTGCATCCGTACTTCTATCTGGCCATCTCGATCATGCTGTGCATCGTGATCGGTTACCTGGCCAGCCTGCTGTTTCCGGCGCCGACCCGCGACCTGGACGGGCTGACGATCTGGGTGAAGTCGGACAGCAACTACGTAAAGCCGGAACCTGTCCGCCAATAGCGCTTGTTGCAGGGGCTATGGATGCTCCGTTCGTGGCGAGCCTGTCAAGATCCCGTTCGTGGTGAGCCTGTCGAACCACGCTCTTGGCGCAGAAGCAAAGTCCCCTGGATCCCGCCTCCGCAGAGATGACGACCATCGATGAACTCGTCCAGCCACGCCTTTAACGCGGAATCCGGGTTATCGTAAACGCCCGGCATGACGCCATCGGTGTGGTTCGACAGCCCGCCGCGAACGGATTCTTGTTCAAGCCTGCTGCAGAGACCAGACGTGGATACCCAATTCCTCAAGACCTTCGTGGCAGTGGTAGACCGCGGTTCGATGGCCGCGGCCGCGCGCCTGCTCAACATCACTCCGGCGGCGGTGGCGCAGCAGATCCGCACGCTGGAGCGCGAAATCGGCGCGCCGCTGATCGCACGGGTTGGGCGCACGGTCAGCGTGACCGAGGAAGGCTCGCGCATCCTGCAGCGCAGCCGCGATCTGTTGCGCGACGTGGCCGACCTGCGCAGCCTGGCCAACGACAACGCGGTCTCCGGCGAACTGCGCCTGGGCGCCTGTCCCACCGCGCTGGCCGGCATGCTGCCCGACATCCTGGCGCGGATGGTGGAGAAATTTCCCGAAATCAACGTATTCATCAAGCCGGGCTACTCGGCCGATCTCTACCGCGCGGTGGAAGGCGGCGAACTGGATGCGGCGATCGTGCTGCACGCGCCCTACACCCTGCCCAAGACCTGTAATTGGCAGTTGCTGCGCGAGGAACCGCTGGTGGTGTTGGCGCCGGAAAGCATGGCCGGCCGCGATCCGCACGAGCTGCTGGCCACGCAGCCGCTGATCCGCTACGACCGCAACCACTGGGGCGGACGCCAGGCCGAGGAGTACCTGCAGCGTGTCGGCATCACTCCGCACGAGCGCTTCGAATTGAACGCTCTCAACGCGATCGCGGTGATGGTGGACCGCGGCCTTGGAGTTTCGCTCGTGCCGGACTGGGCCAAGCCGTGGCCGGAAGGATTGAAGCTGGTGCGCCTGCCGCTGCCGGAAGAAAGCGTACCGCGGCAGATCGGCATCGTGTGGTCGCGCTCGACCATCCGCATCCGCCTGGTGACCGTGTTCCTGGAAGAGAGCAGGGCGGCGATGAAGGCCGTCAACGGCTGACCCCCAGGGGATTACTCCCGTCGCCAGGTCGCCATCCCAGCGAAAGCTGGGATCCATTTTGATCTGGCTCTGCGCTTTGATCGGCTTCACGCGAACATCAAAATCAAGATGGATCCCAGCTTGACCAGCTGCGCTGTTGGAAACCGCTGGGATGACGTCGGTGCGCATGCGAATTGCCGGTAAATAAATGCTGCAATGCGTCATGAGCCGCGTATTCGGTAAGCAACAAAAACTAGACTCTGAACATAGTTCGCCCCGGTTCTATTCCCTTTCGCCAGCGCCTAGTCTCCCGTCCATTGTCGGGGCTGTACGTAAGCGTCTTGGAGGGGATGCTTGGCACGCAGTTCGCATCCGCGCGAACTGCCGACGCGCATACGCAAACGGGGGAGCCGCGCATTCGCCGCGTCTCTTGATAAGTACAAAAACCTAGAGACCAAACACCATGAAGCACGTACCGGCCACATTCGGCGTTTTCCTGCTGGCGGCTGCCGTCAGCGCCAGCGTCCATGCGCAACAGGCGGCCGCGGCGGCCGAACCGGCTCCCGCGGCCGATAGCCAGCCAGCCGACGCGACCGATCTGGATGCGGTGATCGTCACCGGCTCTCGCAGCCCCAAGGCGATCGACAAGATACCGGGCGCGATCACGCTGGTCTCGAAAGAGGAAATCAAGAACACCCTGGCGGTGACCGAGGACGCCACCGCCGTGCTGGCGCGCACCGTGCCCGGCTACGCCGAATCCTCGCAGGCCATGAGCAACTCGGGCGAAACCCTGCGCGGCCGCATCGCGCTGCGCCTGTTCGACGGCGTTCCGCAGGGCTCGCCGCTGCGCGAGGGCAACCGCAACGCGACTTTCACCGACATGGGCATCGTCGACCGCATCGAGGTAATCAATGGTCCTTCCGCGTCGGAAGGCATCGGCGCAGCGGGCGGCATCATCAACTACATCTCCAGCGTGCCGCAGAAGGAAGGCAACGAGTTCCGCATCCTTACCCGCTATTCGACCCAGTTCGGCAACGACAGCAGCGGTTGGAAGGTGGGCGCCAACTGGCTGCACAAGCAGGACAACTATGATTTTGTAGTCGGACTGTCCGCCATCGATCGCGGCATCTCCTACGATGCCGACGGCCGCCGCGTGGGCATGAACACCAGCGGCTCGGTCTCCGACTCCATGGCCAACAACCTGTTCCTGAAAGGCGGCATCAACTTCGGCGAAGACGGGATGCAGCGGCTGCAGGCCAGCTACAGCCATTTCAAGATCGAGGGCAACGGCGACTACATCCAGGTCGAGGGCTGCCGTCCGGGCACCTGCGAGAATCCGGTCACCAACACTTCCGAGCGCGGGCACATCTTCGGCAGCAAGGCCGAGTTCAACGACTTCGAGCAGTTGAACGTCCTCTATTCGCATGGGGATTTCCTCGGCGGCACGCTGATGATGAACGCGTACTGGGCCGATCAGGCGATGCGCTACCTGCCGGAGAACGGCGACGACAAGCAACTGGTGAAGGTGGACGACGACTTCGACGAAGCCGACCGCATCTACGACCAGTCCGAGATCGACAGCAAGAAGTACGGGTTCCGTCCGTCGTGGACGCGCGGTTCATTGTTCGGCGTGGAAGGCCTCGAGCTGCGTGCCGGTGTGGATTTCGTCAAGGACGAGGCGCAACAGCGCCTGGCGCTCACCAACCGCGTGTGGGTGCCGCCCATGAAATACACCAGCACCGCGCCCTACGCGCAGTTGAGCTACGACCTGGGTCCGGTCACGTTCAGCGGCGGTTTCCGGCGCGAGGACGGCGAGCTCAAGGTCGACAGCTACACCACCACGGCGTTCCGCAACAGCGTGTTCGTCCAGGGCGGCGGTGTGGAATACACGGAGAATCTGGTCAATTTCGGCAGTATCTGGCGCATCACCGACGAGTGGTCGGTATTCGCTTCCTATGGCGAAGGCTTCAGCCTGCCCAACATCGGCATCCCGCTGCGCAACATCAACGTGCCGGGCCAGTCGGTGGACCGCATCCGCGATATCCAGCCCATCATCGTCGACAACCGCGAGTACGGTTTCAACTGGCGCGGCGACCGCGGTTCGTTCGGCGGTTCGTATTACGACTCCAGATCGCCCTTCGGCACGTCCCTGTCGGTGGACCCGGAGACCAACGACTACGTCCTCAATCGCGCGCCGACCCGCATCAAGGGCGTCGAGCTGAGCGGCGAATGGAGGTTCAACGATCAATGGAAGGCGAGCGCGCTGTACTCGCGCATCCGCGGCAAGACCGCATTCTGGAATGCGGACCTGGAAGGTCGCTACCCCGCCGGCGGGTTGAACAAGCCGATCGGCGTGTCGGACATCAATCCGGACAAGATAGGCGCTTCGGTCACCTGGAAATTCAACCCCAACGGCGATGTCACACTGAATGCGACAAAATTGATGTCGCGCGACTTGTCCGGTGAGGACGTGCGCGAATTCGACGGCGCTACGTATTCGTTCGAAGAGCATACCGACGGCTACACCCTGTTCGACCTGAGCGTGAACTACAGGATCGAGAACGTCGGGCGCTTCACCGTGGGCATCGAAAACCTGACCGACAAGCAGTACATCCTGAGCTGGTCGCAGGTGGACTTCTTCAAGAACTACTTCGCCGGCCGTGGCCGCATGGTCTCGCTGACCTATGAGTACACTTTCTGAATGTCCTCATTCGCGCACCACATCAAGTTTTGATTGCTGAGTTTTCGATGGCGTACGTCTGCCTGCATGTCGGGTTCGAGCTGGCCTGCCTGGCGGCAGGCGGCCGCCATCGACGATGGATTTCCATGCGTCGGGGTCCCGCGTGCTGACGCGCTTTTTCCCATTGCTGTGCGGCATCGTGCTCGGCCTGGCCTCGGCGGCCGTTGCCGCTTTCTCTTCGCCAGCCAACGCTGCAGGTGCGGGCGCCGACTCTCCTCGGATCCCGGCAGAACGCCTGCAGCGGTTGGATGGCTTTCTCGAACATGCGACCGACGCGCAGGGTTACCAGGGCGCGGTCAGCCTGGTCTGGAAAGACGGCGTGATAGTCCAGTCGCAGGCCTACGGCTATCGCGACCTGGCCCGCAGCTCGCCCATGCGCAAGGACTCCATTTTCCGCATCTACTCCATGACCAAGACGGTGACCACGGTCGCTGCGCTGATGTTGATGGAGGAGGGAAAACTGGGCCTGGATGATCCGGTCGAGAAGTATCTGCCGGAATTCTCCGGCATGCGGATCTTCACCGGCGGCAGCGCCGATCTGCTGCAGCTGCGGCCTGCGAACCGCAAGATCACCCTGCGTCAACTGCTGACCCACACCGCCGGTTTCGCGACCGCAGGAAATGAGGAAGCGACCAAGCTGCTGGAGCGCGCCGACCTGCATGGTTCGGCCGATCTGGCCGAATTCTCCGAACGCCTGTCCAAAGTACCCCTGGCGGTTGAGCCGGGCACGCGATTCCGTTACGACGGCACCCAGATGGAAGTAGTCGCACGCATCGTGGAAGTCGTGAGCGGACAGCGCTTCGATGATTTCGTGCAACAACGAATCCTCGCTCCGCTGCGCATGGAAGACACCGGCTTCAGCATTCCGCCAGCCAAGCGCGACCGCATCGTCGACATCACGACCATGGGCGCGGACGGGAAATTGCGCTTGGACCAAGGCCCGAGCGCGCTGCATCCGGGCGAAATGCTCAATCCTTACCCCAGCGGCGCGGGCGGTCTGTACTCCACCGCACCGGATTTCATGCGCCTGTGCCGGATGCTGCTCGACGGCGGCACGCTGGAAGGCGCAACCCTCCTCGACCGCAAGACGGTCGAGCAGATGATGATCAACCAGCTGACCTTCCTGGACCGGCCAGTGACCCAGTTCAGCGATGCGGAAGGCTTCGGGCTGGGTGGCTCCGTGCTGCTTGATCCCGCGGGCAAGGGCCGTCTGGGTTCGGCCGGACAATTCGGCTGGTCCGGTGCGGCTTCCACCTATTTCTCCATCGATCCCAAGGAACGGATGATCTCGATCCTGTTGTTGCAGCACCTTCCCAACGGCGCGGCCAACGATCTGCCGCGGATCGGCACGCCCTTCTACAACCTGGTCCATCAGGCGCTGACGCCATGAACGCGCGCAAGACCTTGCTGGTGGCCGGTTCGGCCAACCTGGATTTCGTGGTGCGCGCCTCGCACGTGCCGGCGCCCGGGGAAACCGTGCTCGGGCGCGAATTCGCGACGTTCCCCGGCGGCAAGGGCGCCAATCAGGCGGTGGCCTGCGCGCGGGCGGGCGGCGTCGATACGGGCATGCTGCTGGCGTTGGGCAACGACCCGTTCGCCAAGACCATCGAAGACTCCCTGGCCGATGCGGGCGTAGCCGTGCAGGTGGTGCGCAGCGCGCAGCCGACCGGCACCGCTTTCATCTGCCTGTCCGACGATGCCGAGAACGCGATCACCGTCGCCCCGGGCGCCAATGGCGCATTGTGCGGCGACGAGCTTCCGTCGCTGCAAGCGGTGAGCCATCTGCTGCTGCAGCTGGAGACGCCCATGGAAGCGGTGACCGCTTTCGCGCTGGCGGCGCGCGCGGCGGGCGTGCAGGTGGTGCTGAATGCAGCGCCCGCACAGGCGCTGCCCACCGAGTTGTTGCTGTCGGTCGACGTGCTGATCGTCAATGAGGGCGAACTGGCCGCCGTCACCGGGCATCGTGGCAGCGTGGCCGAATGCCTGGCGCTGCTGGACGTGCCCTGCGTGGTGGTGACCCTGGGCGCGCGCGGTTGCTGCGCGCGGCAGGGCGCGGAATTTTTCCTGCAGTCCGGTTTCAAGGTCCAGGCGGTCGATACCACCGCCGCCGGCGACACTTTCTGCGGCGCTCTGGTCGCCGCGCTGAACCTGGGCGATCCGCTGCCCGCGGCGCTGCGCTACGCATGCGCCGCGTCGGCGTTGGCCTGCACGCGATTGGGTGCACAATCCAGCATCCCGCAACGCATCGAAGTGGAAGCGATGCTGCGTTCGAACGACCGCCACGCGCCACGTGCCGACCGCAGCCTCGCCGCTTATTGCGGCCTTGTGTGACACTCGCTTCCAATCGATCCGGAACCCCCCAAAGACCATGACCGCAAGCCCGGAAAACACAGCGCCTCCGACCGACTCCCGCGACGACGGGGAGCGGCCGGAGATCAGGACCGAATACAAGTTCTCCCACGTCACCACCCAGCGGTACCTGCCCACGCCGGGCAAGGCGCCGGGCTGGCCCTTCGCCGAGATCGGCCATTGGAAGATGGACGTCAACGGCACCGCCGGCGACTGGCTGCGCGAACTGCGCGACTGGCGCCGCGAGCACCTGACCCGCATCGGCTACGACGACGCCAACTACAAGCGTCCGGAACTGCAGTGGGCGCAGCGCAACTTCGTGCATGCGCAGATGATGATCGAGGACCGCTATTTCTACGATGCGGCGGTGGGCAAGTACACCGTCGACCGTTATCTGGACGATCTGGAGGAACGCTTCGGCGGACTGGACAGCGTGCTGCTCTGGTACATCTATCCCAACATCGGCATAGACGACCGCAACCAGTTCGATCTCATCCACGACCTGCCGGGCGGCGTGGAAGGCATCCGCGGCGTGGTCGCCGATTTCCACCGGCGTGGAGTGAAGGTGTTCCTGCCGACCATGCCGTGGGACAACGGCACCCGCGAGCAGGGCGAAGCCGATTGGCTGGCGATCGCGCGGCTGGTCAAGGAAACCGGCGCCGACGGCATCAACGGCGACACCTACAACGGCGTGCCGCGCGCCTTTTTCGACGCCTGCGACGCGCTGGGCCGTCCGGTGGTGGTGCAGCCGGAGTCCACGATCAGCGCCGAGGAACACCTGATCTGGAACGTACAGAGCTGGGGCAAGAAAGTGCCGGCGGACGTGATTCCCTCGGTGGCCAAGTTCAAGTGGCTGGAACCGCGCCACATGATCAATTACGAAAACCGCTGGGGCCGCGACCGCAGCAACGATCTGCAATACATCTTCTTCAACGGCGTGGGCTACAACGCGTGGGAGAACATCTGGGGCATCTGGAACCAGTTCACCCCGCGCGATGCGGCCACCCTGCGCCGCATCGCCGCGGTCGAGCGCAAGTTCGCGCCGTTGATGGTCAGCATGGACTGGCAGCCGTATGCGGCCACGCTGCAGGCCGGGGTGTTCGCCAGCCGTTTCCCGGGCGACGGCATGACCTTGTGGAATATCGTCAACCGCAACGAGTACGAGGTGGACGGCGAGCAGATCGCCGTGGATCACATCGAGGGCACGCGCTACTTCGATGCCTGGAACGGCGTCGCTTTGCAGCCGCGCCTGGCCGACGGCAAGGCAACGCTGACAACGACCCTGGAAGGGAAGGGTTACGGCGCCGTGCTGGCATTGGAAGCGGGCACGCAGGATCCGGACCTGGAAGCGTTCCTCGAACTGATGAAGGGCTTCGCCAGGACGCCGTTGCAATCGCTGTCGAACCAGTGGAAATCGATTCCGCAGACCCTGGTCGAGATCGCCCGTACAGCGCCGGTGGCCAAGGCCCCTGAAAGCATGGTCGCCATCCCTGCCGGCGAATTCGATTTCGTGGTCGGCGGTATCGAGATCGAAGGCCAGACCTGGGAAGGCGTTGACTTCCAGTACCCCTGGGAAAACAGCGCGCGCCGCGGACATCGCAGGCGCATGCAGATGCGCGCCTTCCATATCGACCGCACTCCGGTCACCAACGAGCAGTTCAAGCGCTTCATCGACCAGAGCGGTTACCGGCCGCGCGACAGCCACAATTTTCTGCGCCACTGGGTGGAGGGCGCACCCGCGGCAGGTTGGGAGAACAAGCCGGTGACCTGGGTGTCGATCGAGGACGCGCGCGCCTACGCGCGATGGGCCGGCAAGCGTCTGCCGCACGAATGGGAGTGGCAGTACGCCGCGCAAGGCAACGACGGACGCGCCTATCCGTGGGGCAATGCCTGGAATGCCGCGGCCGTGCCGGCGCCGAACCGCGGGCGCCGGCTGCTGCCGCCGGCCGATGTGGACGCGCATCCCGCCGGCGCCAGCACGTTCGGCGTCCTGGATCTGGTCGGCAACGTCTGGCAATGGACCGACGAATACTTCGACAGCCATACCCGCGCCGCGGTGCTGCGCGGCGGCAGCGCCTATCGTCCGCAGACCTCGCACTGGTATTTCCCGCAGGCTTACCGCTTGGACCAGCACGGCAAATATCTGCTGATGGCGCCTTGCAAGGATCGCTCGGGCAGCGTGGGCTTCCGCTGCGTCGTGGATGCGGAATGAAACCGGACATGGACAACGCGATGGCATCGCCGTCTCCGGTGGAAGTACGGCTCGGCGGTTTGCTGGGCGAAGCGCTCGCCGCGAACCGGTCGGGCCGTCTGTCGCATTTCATCGTCGATGAAACCAGCCCGGCCATTGCGATCTTCGATCCGGAGCTCGCCGCGAAGAACCAGGAAGGCGACTGGTACGGCGAACACGCGGGCAAATGGCTGTACGCCACCGCCAAAGCCGCCGCACGTAGCCAGGACCCTGCGCTGATCGCCAACTTGCAGCGCGTGGCCGACTATCTGGTAAGCGTGCAGGAAGCCGATGGCTACCTGGGCACGTACGCGCCGGACCACCGCTTCATGCGCAAACAGCCGCCCAAGCCGGGCACCTGGGACGGCGCGCCCAGCGTGCGCACCTGGGACATCTGGACGCACAGTTATCTGATCCTGGGCCTGCTGGAAACGCACAGGCATTTCCCCAAGCCGGAATACCTGCAGGCCGCGCGCAAGATCGGCGACCTGTGCTGGCATACGCTCACCGAGGGCGGCATCGACATCACCGAACTCGGAAACCATCACGGCATGTCCGCCACCGTGCTGATGGACCCGGCGACGGAGCTGTATTTCGCCACCGGGGAAGCGCGTTATCTCGAGCTGGCGCAACTGGTACTGCGGCAAGCCGACGACAACACGGATCTGGCGCTGCTGAAGCGCGCATTGGCCGGCGCCGATGCATCGGAGATCGCCACCGGCAAGGCCTATCAGCTGGCCTGGAATCTGGTGGGGCTGGCGAAGCTGCACAAGGCCACCGGCATTGCCGCGTATCGCGAAGCGGTCGATCAGGTGTGGGAAAGCATCCGCAGCCAACACCTCACGCTCGGCGGCGGGCCCTGGGGCGGTGTGGCGCACCGCTCGCGCGAGGTGTTCAATCCGGCAGGTGTGTTCAGTCCGCACGGTTACGTGGAAACCTGTTCCATCCTGGCCTGGGTGCAGCTCAACCGCGAACTGCTGGCGCTCAGCGGCGAGGCGAAATACGCCGAAGAGATAGAACGTACCGCTTACAACGATCTGCTCGGCGCCATGGCGCCCGACGGCAACGACTGGTGCTACTACTCCTTCGCCAACGGCCGCCGCGTGCATACGACCTACTGGCGTTGCTGCAAGTCCAGCGGAGCGATGGCGATCGAAGAACTGCCCGCGCTGGCCTACACGCAATCGCAGGCCGGCGACCTCATGGTCAATCTGTTGGGCCCCGGCGAAGCGGCCTTCGACCATCCGCGGGCCGGCAAGGTGATATTGAAGCAGGCCACCGCCTATCCGTTCGACGGCGGCATCGAACTGCAAGTGTCCTGCGAGCATTCCGCACGCTTCGCCATTAGCATACGCATTCCGCAATGGGCCGAAGAAGCGACCGTCGCCCTCAACGACGGCGGCGAACCGATGCAGGCGAATCCCGGCGCCTATGCCGTCATCGAGCGCGAATGGCGATCCGGCGACGTAGTAAGCCTGGAGTTGCCGATGCCGCCGGTAGCGCATCGCCAGGTGCAGCAGAACACCCAGGAATCGCGCGCGCCGGACGGTTCGCCGGTACGCCAGCAGGTGATGCGTTACGAATACCTGGCGGTGACGCGCGGCCCGCTGGTGTATGCCAGCGACTTGATCGACGGCTTCAAGACCGAAGAAACGCTGCGTCTTGCCGATGCGCCGATCGACGACTGGCTGCATCCGGCGCCGGGCGAAAGCGGCGAGGGCGCCGCCCTGCATCTGCACAGCCTGGGCCGCCCGCCGTTGACGCTGGTGCCGTATTACCGGGCCGGAGGCCGCAACCATGGGGCATGGCGGCTCACCTGGTTCTCGCTGGCGCCCGGGCCGGCGCCGCCTCCACCGGAATGAGAGCCGGCCCTCAAGCAAGAAATTGTGCCGTCAGAAGCTAGCAAGCCAACCTGTTAAAGCGGACGATCATGCAGCAGACTTTTCGTCAGCGTTATTGGATGAAGTAGAGGGAAAGGACCGTATGGCGACTGATTCACCGTTCGCGTTCGCAGGCCGTACCGGCGCACCCGGTCCGTTGAGCGGCGTGCGCGTGCTGGACCTCAGCGCCTACATCGCAGGGCCCTACGGCTGCACGCTGCTGGCCGACCAGGGCGCCGACGTGCTCAAGATCGAGCCGCCTGACGGCGACAACCTGCGCAAGTATCCGTCCACGCTGCAGGCCGAGAGCCGCGCTTTCCTGGGCGTCAACCGCAGCAAGCAGGGCATGACCCTGGACCTGAAGAAGCCGCACGGTTTCGCCACGCTGCTGAAACTGGTGCGCGAAGCGGACGTGCTGGTGCACAACTTCCGTCCCAGCGTGCCCAAGCGCCTGGGCATAAGCTACGAGCAACTGAGCTTCGTCAATCCGCGCCTGATCTACTGCGCCGTCACCGGCTACGGCGAGACCGGACCGATGAAAGACAAGGCCGGCTACGACCAGGTGCTGCAGACCATGACCGGCATGTGCGCGCTGCAAGGCAAACGCGGCGGCGCCCCGGAAATCATCTACGGCTCGGTGGTGGACTATTACGCGGCAGCGCTGCTCGCCGCGGGCGTGTCTTCGGCGCTGTACGAACGCGAACGCAGCGGGCTGGGCCAGTTCGTCGGCGTGTCGCTGCTGCGCAGCGCGCTGACCATGCAGTCGGCGCGCATGATCTGGGCCGAAGGCGAATCGCTGGATATCGGACGCGACATGCGTTCGGGCGGCGTTACCGGCATCCACCCCACGCGCGAAGGCCATATCTACATCTCCGCCAACACGCCGCGCTTCTGGAAGGCGTTGTGCGACAAGACCGGCCTGCACATGCTGGAGCAGAACGAACGCTACGACACCGTGCGCAAGCGCGCCGATCACGCCAACGAGATCGTTCCGCACCTGCACGCCGCCTTGACCCGGCACAGCGCGCTGGAATGGGAAGAAATTTTCGGCGATGAAGTGCCGTGCGCGGCGGCGCGCCGGGTCGAGGATATGTTCGACCATCCGCAAGTGCTGGCGGAGGAGATAGTGGGGGACATCGAACATCCCGTCATCGGCCGCTACCGCGGCGTGACCCGGCCGATCAAGTTCGGCCGTACGCCGGGGCCGGATCCGTTCGCGGCACCGGTGTTCCAGGAAGCCGAGCCGTCGCAGGAAGCTCGCAAGGCCTGAAGTATCCGGGGCGATTGCGCCTCACTTGACCAGGCGCGTCGGATCCCCAAGCGTTTTATTGAGCGTCACCGCTTCCCTGGTCAGGCGGCGCGCGATGGCGGAATCCACGTTCGCCCCTTCGCGCAGTTCCAGTGTAGCCATCTCGTACTTTCCGCCGGGCTTGAGGCCCGGCTCGATCGCGCGCAGCCGCTGTCCCCGCCAGAACCCGAACAGCACCCGTTGCTCCTCGGCGCGGATCAGCAGCACCGGGCCGTTGGACAGGTAGACCAGGTGGCCCCACTTCACGACTTCCTCCAGCGTTGCCGCCGAACGCACCGCCGCGCGCAGATCTTCCACGCATGCGTGCCGCCAGCCGTCCAGGCTCGCCACATAGGCGTCGGGATTGGCGGCGGGCACCGATTTCTTCATGGCCATTGGCTTGAGGTACTCCTGACAGAGATCGCCCAGCACGCACGCGGGCACGGAACGGGGTCGACTTTACGCTGAACATGGGTCGAATTTACGCCGAATTTACGGCGCCGCCCCGTGCGCGAATGGAGCTTTTACGCGTCCCGGGCCGACACTGCGCTCCTCGAAATATCTGAGGAATGCCCAAATGCCTGGCTGGTTGTCCTTGTTGTGCGGAATCGTAGTGATCGTCGCGGCGGCTTATCTGCTGCTGGTGGTCCTGCGCCCGGAAAAGTTCTGAGCGGACTACGGACATGACCGAAATACTGCTCGTTTTCGCGCTCGCCATCGGCCTGGCCTGGCCCCTGGGCCACTATCTTGCCAAGGTCATGCGCGGCGCCTCCATGCGTGGCGACCGCCTGTTCGGCTGGCTCGAGAAGCCGGTCTACCGGTTGCTCGGCACCGACCCTCGGCGCGGCATGAGCTGGCGCGGGTATGCCAAGGCATTCCTGCTCAGCAACCTCGTGGTCGGCGTGCTGGTGTGGGTGCTGTTCATGACCCAGGCCTGGCTGCCGCTCAATCCCGATGCCATCCCCAACATGCGCTGGGACCTGGCGCTGCATACCATGGTGTCGTTCCTCACCAACACCAACCAGCAGCACTATTCCGGCCAGGCGCAGCTGTCCTATCTGTCGCAGATGGTCGGCATCGTCGGCCTGCAGGTGGTCACGCCGATGATGGGCCTGGCGCTGGTGGTGGCCACCTTGCGCGCCTTGTTCGGCGGCAAGGAAAAGAACGCCCATGAAACCGGCGAGGCCGATGTCGGCAACTACTGGGCCGATGTCACCCGCGCCACCGTGCGCTTCATGCTGCCGCTGTGCCTGTTGTGGTCGGCGCTGCTGACCTCGCAGGGCGTGCCTTCGACGCTGGCCGCAGGACCGACGGTAACGCCGGTGGATGCAAGCGCGCAGATGGCGGAACAGAAAATACCGCTGGGCCCGGTCGCGGCGATGGTCGCCGCGAAACAGCTGGGTACCAATGGCGGCGGCTGGTACGGCCCCAACAGCGCGGTGCCGCTGGAGAACCCGACTCCGTTCTCCAACTTCCTGGAAGTCGTCGGCATCATTCTCATCCCGCTGGCCGTGGTCTTCATGGTCGGCCCGCTGGTCGGCCGCAGGAAACTCACCGCGATGATCTTCGGCAGCATGCTGCTGATGTCGGCCGCTTCCACCGGCTTCGCAGTGTGGTCGGAAGCGTATTCGCCCACCGCCTCCGATGCCGCGCTGATGGAAGGCAAGGAAGTGCGCTTCGGCGCCGATGCTTCCGCCCTGTGGGCATCGGTGACCACGCAGACCTCCAACGGTTCGGTGAACGCGATGCACGACTCGCTGGCGCCGCTGACCGGGCTGGACACGCTGGTCAACATGCTGGTCAACGCCATCTGGGGCGGCATCGGCTGCGGCATGCAGCAGTTCCTGGTGTACCTGCTGTTGAGCGTGTTCCTGGCCGGACTGATGACGGGCCGCACTCCGGAATTGTTCGGCCGCAAGATCGAGGCGCCGGAAGTGAAGCTGCTGGCGCTGCTGATCCTGCTGCAGCCGCTGGTGGTGCTGGGATTCACCGCGCTGACCTTGGCGATCCCGTCGATCACCGCCAATTCGAATCCGGGCTTCCACGGCATCAGCCAGGTGTTCTACGAGTACACCTCGGCCTACGCCAACAACGGTTCCGGATTCGAAGGCCTGGGCGACGCCACGTACTGGTGGAACCTGAGCTGCTCGCTGGTGCTGGCGCTGGGGCGTTACCCGGCCCTGATCGTACCGCTGGCCGTGGCCGCGCTGATGGCGCGCAAGCGTCCGGCGCCGGAAAGCGCGGGCAGCCTGCATATCGAAACGCCGACCTTCGCCCTGACCCTGATCGCGGTAGTGGTCATCATCACCGTGCTGCAGTTCATGCCCGCGCTGGTGCTGGGACCGATCGCCGATCACCTGTCGCTGACCGCGACGGCGCACTGAGAACAATGAAATGAGCGGACAAACTAGCAAGTTCACTTCCCACGACCAGCATCCGCGCAAGCCCGCCCTGGTCGACGCCGCGGCGATGCGCAGCGCACTGCGCGATTCCTTCCTCAAGCTGTCGCCGCAACATCTGGTCAAAAGCCCGGTGATGGCCATCGTGATGATGGGCACGCTGTTGTCGGCCGTCATCACGATGGCCGGCGTGGCCACGCCCGGCTTCGGCTGGTCGGTCACCGTCATCCTGCTGGTGACCGTGCTGTTCGGCAACTTCGCCGAAGCCATCGCCGAAGCGCGCGGCCGCGGACAGGCCGCGTCGCTGCGCCGCGCACGCAAGGACCTGGTGGCGCGAAAGGTCAATACCGACCTGGGCGGCGCCGAGAAGCTTCTGCCCGCGGCCGAGCTGCGGCCCGGCGACTACGTCATCGTCAGCGCCGGAGAACAGATCCCGGCCGATGGCGAAATCGTCCGCGGCCTGGCCACCATCAACGAATCGGCCGTCACCGGCGAATCGGCGCCGGTGCTGCGCGAAGCCGGCACCGACCGCTCCGGCGTGATCGGCGGCACCAAGGTGCTGTCCGACGAGATCATCGTCCGCATCACCGCCGAACCCGGCCACAGCTTCCTGGACCGCATGATCGCGCTGGTCGAAGGCGCCAACCGCCAGAAGACGCCCAACGAGATCGCATTGACCATGTTGCTGGCGGCGATGACGCTCACGTTCCTGATCGTGGTCGCCACGCTGCCGGCCATCGGCGCCTTCGTCGGCGTGCAGGTCGCGCCGTTGCTGCTGATCGCGCTGCTGGTGTGCCTGATTCCCACCACCATCGGCGGTCTGCTGCCGGCCATCGGCATCGCCGGCATGAACCGCGCGCTGTCGGCCAACGTGCTGGCCAAATCGGGAAAGGCCGTCGAAGTGGCGGGCGATGTGGACGTATTGCTGCTCGACAAGACCGGCACCATCACCCACGGTGACCGCCAGGCCACCGTGTTCCATCCCCTGGCCGGAGTCGATGCCTCGCTGCTGCGCGAAGCGGCGCTGCTGGCATCGCTGGCCGACCCGACGCCGGAAGGCAAGTCGATCGTGAAACTGGCGCGGGAGCAAGGCTGCACGACGCCGGAACCCGATCGCGCCAGCTACCTGCAGTTCACCGCGCAGACGCGCATGTCCGGCGTGGACCTGGAGGACGGCCGCTCGATCCGCAAGGGCGCCGGCGATGCCATCAAGCGCCATGTGGAAGCGCAGGGCAGTCTGGTGCCGAACGAACTCACCGCGCGCGTCGAACAGGTCGCCCGCGGCGGCGCCACGCCGCTGGTGGTCAGCGCCGGCAAGCACGTGCTCGGCGTGGTCGAACTCTCCGACGTGGTCAAGCACGGGGTGAAGGACAAGTTCGCCCGTCTGCGCGCGATGGGCGTGCGCACGGTGATGATCACCGGCGACAACCCGCTCACCGCCGCCGCCATCGCCGCCGAGGCGGGCGTGGACGACTACATCGCCGAAGCCACGCCGGAAGACAAGCTGGCGCGCATCCGCAGCGAACAGGCCAAAGGCAGCCTGGTAGCGATGGTCGGCGACGGCACCAACGATGCTCCCGCCCTGGCGCAGGCCGATGTGGGCCTGGCCATGAACTCGGGCACGCAGGCGGCCAAGGAAGCCGGCAACATGGTCGATCTGGATTCGGATCCGGCCAAGTTGCTGGCCGTGGTGGAAGTGGGCAAGCAGCAGCTGATCACCCGAGGCGCGCTGACCACCTTCTCGCTGGCCAACGACGTGTCGAAGTACTTCGCCATCCTGCCGGCGTTGTTCGCCGCCGCGATTCCTTCGATGGCGGTCTTGAACGTGATGCACCTGTCCAGCCCGACCAATGCGGTGCTTGCGGCGCTGATCTTCAATGCGCTGATCATCCCGGCATTGATTCCGCTGGCATTGCGCGGTGTGCGCTTCAAACCCGCCAGCGCCACCGCATTGCTGCGCCGGAACATGCTGATCTACGGCTTGGGCGGCGTGCTGCTGCCGTTTATCGCGATCAAGTTGATCGACCTGGCGCTGGCGGCAACGATCGGCGCATGACCTGGCAGCTCCCATGCGGAACATGGGAGCTGCAAGGAATACGCAAAGGAAAAGATGCCATTTCGTAATGAGTCTGAAGAAAGCCCGTTCGTGGTGAGCCTGTCGAACCACGCCGTTGGCGAAATGCTTCAGCTATCTGGATTTTGATTTTCTCGCGAAAAGCATGGTTCGACAGGCTCACCACGAACGGTTTCATCAAATACAAGCTTCAACCGGAGATTCATTCAATGAGCAACCAGATCACCCTCGATGACAAGGGCAGCCTAAGGGCTTCGCTAACCTTCGCCCTCGTCATCCTCCTGGGCATGGGCCTGCTGTATTCGCTGGCAGGCACCGGCATCGGCCGCAGCCTGTTCCCGCAACAGGCCACCGGCAGCCTGGTGACGCACGACGGCAAGCAGGTCGGCTCCGCGCTCGTCGCGCAACCGTTCGCCGATCCGCGCTATTTCCAGCCGCGTCCTTCCGCCGCCGGCTACAACCCCATGTCCGCCGCCGGCAGCAACCAGGCCCGCACCAATCCGGACCTGCGCAAGCGCATCGACGAGACCACCGCAGCAGTGGCCGCACGCGACGGCATCGCCGCGCGGGACGTGCCCGGCGAACTCGTTACCCAGTCCGGCGGCGGTCTGGATCCGGATCTCAGCCCGGCCGGCGCGCAGGTGCAGATCGCGCGCGTGGCGTCGGCTCGGAACCTGGCTCCTGAAAAGGTCGCCGAGTTGGTGGCTGCGCAGACGCAGGGTCCGCAGTTCGGCCTGCTCGGCGAGCCGCGCGTGAACGTGCTGCGACTCAATCTCGCGCTTGATGCCTTGCGCTGACGCGCGCCGCCCCCTCCCCTGCGAAGGCAGGGGAGCTCGAAGCCGCTTCAAGCGGCTGAGTGGGAGGGGTTGTGTGACCAAGCGATGCTCCAACAGCACCCCCTCCCAACCTCCCCCTGCCTTCGCAGGAGGAGGGGCCAAGAGCACAATGACCGCATGACCGACCCCCGTACCCACCAGGCCGATGCCCTGATCGGCGAACTCCGCCGCGAAGGCAGCGGTCGGCTGACCATCTTCCTGGGCGCCGCCCCGGGCGTAGGCAAGACCTACACCATGCTGCTGCGCGCGCGCGAACTGCGCAAACAGAATGTGGACGTGGTGGTGGGCATCGTCGAAACCCACGGCCGCAGCGAAACCGCCGCGCTCATCGACGGTCTGGAACTGATGCCGCGCGCGCGCCTGGAATACCGCGACCGCATCTTCGAGGAAATGGATCTGGACGCCATCCTCGCGCGCAAACCGGCCATCGTGCTGGTCGACGAACTGGCGCACCGCAACGCCGCCGGCAGCCGCCACGAACGCCGCTGGCAGGACGTGGTGGAACTGCTGGACGCCGGCATCGACGTCTACACCACCATCAACATCCAGCACCTGGAAAGCCTCAACGATGTCGTCCATCGCATCACCGGCGTGCGCGTCACCGAGACCGTGCCGGACATCGTCTTCGACCGTCTGCGCGACATCGTGCTGGTCGACCTGCCGCCGCGCGAACTGATCGAGCGCCTGCGCCAGGGCAAGGTCTACGTACCGGACCAGGCCGCGCAGGCGCTGCAGACCTTCTTCTCGCCTTCCAACCTGATCGCGCTGCGCGAACTGGCCATGCAGACCGCCGCCGACCGCGTCGACAGCGATCTGCGCGAGACCCAGGCCGCGCGCGGCATTTCCGGCATGAACGTGCGCCGCCGCGTGCTGGTGGCCATCGACGGCCTTGGCCAGTCCGAATACCTGGTGCGGGTGGCGCGGCGCCTGGCCGAGCGGCGCGATGCGCCCTGGACCGTGGTCACCGTGCAGACCGGCGTCGCCGATGAAGCGCGCCAGCGGGAACTCGACCAGGCCTTCGCCCTGGCGCGCAAGCTGGGCGCCGACACCGAAGTGCTGCGCGGCACCAGCATCGCCGATGCCTTGCTGGATCACGCGGGCCGCAGCGGCGTATCGGCCATCGTGCTGGGACGCACGCGCGAACGGCCCGTGGCGCGCATGTTCAACCGCACGCTCACCCAGCAGCTGCTGCAGCGCGGCGCGCACTTCGAGCTGACCATCGTCAACACGCCGGAGGCGCGCTCGCGCTCGCGCCGCGAATCGCACGCGTCGCGCCTCTCGTTCACGCGTTACGATTCGGCGCTGGTGCTCGTCGCCACCGTACTGGCCGTGGTGGTCGCATGGCTGGCAGAAAGTTGGGTGGGACTGGACGACTTGTCGATGGTGTTCATCGTCGCTGTCGTAGTCGTTGCTGCGCGTACGCGCATGACCGCCGCAGTGGCCACCGCCGTGTTGTGTTTCCTGGCCTACAACTTCTTCTTCATCGAACCGCGTTTCACTTTCATAATCGGCGCGCGCCAAGGCGTGACGACGGTGTTCCTGTTCCTGGTCGCTGCATTGGTCGCCGGCCGGCTCGCCTCCAGGCTGCGCATGCAGGTAGTGGCGTTGAGGGCGGCCAACACGCATGCCACCGCCCTGCAGGAACTGGGACGGCAACTGGCCAGCGCTGCCGATCTCGGACAGGTTCTGGCCGCCGGACGTTCCGCCTTGCAGGCAGCGTTCGGCGCCCCGGCCTGGATCCGCATTGGCGACGATATCGCCGCATCCGAAGGCGCGAAGCTCGCCGACACCGATCTGGGTGCGGCCGAATGGGCGCAGCGCCACGGACAGGCCGCCGGGCGCTACACCGACACGCTGGCCGGTTCGCCTTGGTGGTTCCTGCCATTGCGCAACGATCGGGGCACGCTGGGCGCGGTGGGTCTGCGATTCGCCGCGGACAACACGCGCCTGGCCTTCGAACAACGCCGCCTGGCCGAAGCCATGGCCGACGATATCGGCCAGGCCGCATTGCGCACGCGGCTGGTGTCGGACCTGGAAAGCGCGCGCGTCAGCGGCGAAACCGAGCGCCTGCGTTCGGCACTGCTTTCGTCCGTCTCGCACGATCTGCGTTCGCCGCTGTCCTCGATGATCGGATCGGCCAGCAGCCTGGCCAACTATTCCGAAGCGATGAGCGCCGAAGACCGCAAGGGCCTGCTGGAAACCATCCAGCTGGAAGGCGAGCGCCTGGACCGCTACATCCAGAACCTGCTCGACATGACCCGGCTCGGCCACACCGGCCTGACCTTGAACCGCGACTGGATCGGCGTGGACGAACTGATCGGTTCGGCGACCAGCCGACTCATTCGCTACCAACCGCACGTGAAGCTGGAGATACGCATCGAGCCGGGCATGAAGCCCATCTGGGTGCATCCGGCGCTGGTGGAGCAGGCGTTCTTCAACGTGCTGGAGAACGCGGCCAAGTTCTCGCCGCCCGAACAACCCGTGGAAGTCGACGCGCGCCTGGTCGAAGGCAAACTGCGCATCGATGTGCGCGACCACGGACCGGGCATACCGGAAGAGGAGCGCGCGCGCATCTTCGACATGTTCTACAGCGTGGAACGCGGCGACCGCGGACGGCACGGCACCGGACTCGGCCTGACCATCAGCCAGGGCATGATCGGCGCGCACGGAGGCAGCGTGGAGGCCCTGCCGGGCGAGAATGGCCGCGGTACCATCATCCGGATTACCCTGCCGCTCATAGAACCGCTGCCGCAGAAGAGCGATGCCCGATCCGACTGACCAGACCGACCCGATTTCCCGGATTTCCACGCCTCCGGCGCGGGTGCTGGTGATCGACGACGAACCGCAGATCCGCAAGTTCCTGGACATCAGCCTGCGCGCCCAGGGCTACCAGGTAGGGTTGGCCGCGAACGGCGAAGAAGGCCTGGTCTCGCTGGCCACGCAGGGTGCCGATCTGGTCATCCTGGACATAGGCCTGCCGGACAAGGATGGGCACGAGGTGCTCGGCGAACTGCGCCAATGGTCGCAGGTGCCGGTGATCATGCTGACGGTGCGCGCAGGCGAAGCGGAGAAAGTCGCCGCGCTCGATGCCGGCGCCAACGATTACGTCACCAAGCCTTTCGGCGTGCAGGAACTGATGGCCCGCGTGCGCGCGCTGCTGCGCCAGCATGCGGCGGAAGGCAATGAAACGCTGCCGGTTTTCGACGACGGAAACCTGCGCATCGACCTGTCGCGCCGCGAAGTCCATCTTGCCGGCGAACCGGTGTCGCTGACCCGCAAGGAATACACGCTGCTCGCCTTGCTGCTGCACCACGCCGGCCGCGTGGTCACGCAGCCGCAATTGCTGAAGGAAGTGTGGGGGCCCACCCACCAGCACGACACGCATTACCTGCGCATCCTGGTCGGCAAGCTGCGGCAGAAGCTGGGCGATGAAGCCGCGACGCCGAAATATATCGCCACCGAGCCCGGAGTGGGCCTGCGATTCCTGTCGGCCGGGCACTAGGATTTGCCGGCAAATTTCGTAGGTCGGGGCTACGCCCCCGACGGGCGCGGCGTTGAACCCTCTCCGCTGTGCACGCGAAGCGTTTTTCCTCTCCTTTGAAAAGGAGAGAGGCAATCGCAATGCGCAGACAGGTCATGATCGTGAGCATGTAGACCCTGCCCGCTCTGACTGTGATTGCCGCCAGGGCCTCGCTTTCACGCGATTTTCACTCCAGCAGCAACTGCTTGCACGACAACGGATGGGCCGGGTCATGCGCGGCGTGCACGTCCTTTGGCCGGGAGGTATGCCGATACCCGTTGTTTGCACTATTGGGGTCTGCGCGCGACTTGCGCCTGCTGGAGACCGAATGATCATCGACTACCTTGACAGGTCTAGTCCGGAAGACTTTATCGTCGATGTTTGCATCATCGGTGCAGGACCGGCGGGAATATCGATCGCGCGCAGTTTCATTGGCACCTCGCGCAGCGTTTGCCTGGTCGAAAGCGGTGGGCTCGCCGGCGAGGACAGAAACCAGGAGCTTTACGAAGGGACTTCCATCGGCTCGCCCGAACTGGATCCGGCCACGTCGCGGATGCGTGCGTTCGGAGGAAGCTGCAACGTCTGGGGCGGCGGCTGCATTCCGCTGAGCAGCCTTGACCTGGGGCCGCGCGATTGGGTCCCGCATAGCGGATGGCCATTGAACTACGAAGACCTGGAGCCGTACTACCGGCGCGCCCGCGAAGTCTTCGGTATCGAGACGCACGATTTCGTGGAGGGAAGTTTTCTGACCCCGCCGGCGCGCCCACCGGTCTCCTTCGACGCCGACAAGCTCATCAACCAGAATTTCGTGCTCAGTCCGGTCTTCTTCGGCGACGCCTACCGGTCCGAACTCGAGCGTGCGAAGAACGTCACGGTGTTGTTGCACGCCAACCTGCTGGAGTTCGAGGCGGTGGCGTCGGGAACTTGCGTCCGCCACGCGCGCATCGGCGCGCTGGACGGCCGCAGGGGCACGATCCGCGCACGAAGCTATGTACTGGCATGCGGCGGCATCGAGAACGCGCGCCTGTTGCTGTTGTCGGGCTCGGCGGCGCCGAATGGATTGGGCAACGACCGCGGTCTGGTCGGGCGTTATTTCATGGATCACCCCAGCGGCAAGCTGGGCACGCTGTTCACCGACGCGCCCGATCCGCTTACCCGTCCCTACGACCGCAGCGGCGGCAAGGGTCCGGCGCCTGCGTTCCCGGAACTCTGCCTTTCCGGACAGGCCATGCAGGAGCACCAGCTGCTGAGCGGACGCGTGCGCCCGGTGGCGGTGGAAGCGCCCGTGCCCAAGGGCGTGCAGGCGTTGCGCGATCTCAAGAAGATAATCCGCCCGGCGCAAGACGAAACACGCGCCCTGGAAGGAATAGCGCATGTCGCGATAACCGGCGACGCTTGCGACGGCCAGCGGGGAGCCCCGCGCAAGCAGAACCTGGGCAAGCTGGGGCTGCGTGTCGGTCTGGGCAGCTGGGACATCGCTCATGCGGCCTGGCGCAAGTGGGCGGACAAACCCACGGTCAAGAGCGATTACGTGGACGTGATCGGCTACTTCGAACAGGCGCCCAATCCGGACAGCCGGGTCACGCTGGGCGATGAAGTCGATGCGCTGGGGCAACGCAAGATCTGCATCGACTGGCGGCTGACCGAACTGGACTGGCACACCTACCGCACCGCGGCGAATCTGTTCGGGGCCGAACTGGCCAATTCGTGCGCTGGCAAATTCCGGATCGAGCCCTGGTTGCAGGAAGGCGACGGCGCCGCACCGCAGCTTCGCGGCACCGCCCATCACCTGGGGACCACGCGCATGTCGGACGATCCGCAACAGGGCGTGGTGGATCGCCAGTGCCGCGTGCATGGCGTGGACAATCTCTATGTCGTCGGCAGTTCGGTGTTTCCGACCGGGGGTTGGGCTTTCCCCACCTTCACCATCGTCGCCCTGAGCATGCGCCTTGCAGAGCACCTGCGTACGCTGGCCGATGTGGCGATCATGCTCTGAGCATCCGGCACTCGACGCAAGGCGCCATTCTTAAAGGTCGTCATCACGGCGAACGCCGGGATCAAAGTTTCAGCGGAGGCCCTATTCGGTTCTAGACCATGCCGCCGTTGGCGCGCAGCACCTGGCCGTTGATCCAGCCGCCATCCGGACCGACCAGGAACGCGACGGCGGCGGCGATGTCCTCCGGCGTGCCCAGGCGTTCCAGCGGGCTCATCTTCGCCAAGCGCTGCACCAGTTCGTCGGACTTTCCGTCCAGGAACAGGTCGGTCGCGGTCGGGCCGGGCGCCACCGCATTGACGGTGATGTTGCGGCCGCGCAGTTCCTTGGACTGGATTGCGGTCAGCGTTTCCACCGCGGCCTTGGTGGCGGCGTACACCCCGTAGTTCTCCATCCTGGTGCCGACCACGCTGGTGGAGAAATTGACGATGCGTCCGCCGTCGCGCATGCGCCTGGAAGCTTCGCGCAGGGTGTTGAAGGTGCCTTTCAGGTTGACGGCGATCTGGCGGTCGAACAGTGCGTCGTCGCTGGCGCCAATGGCGCCCAGCTTGAGGATGCCGGCATTGTTGACCAGCACGTCGATGCCGCCGAAAGCCGCTTCTGCCGAATCGAACATCCGCGCCACGGCCGTGGCGTCGGCCACGTCGGCCTGCGCGGCCAGGGCTTTGCCGCCGGCTGCTTCGATGCTGCGGACCACCTGTTCGGCCGCCGCGGCGTTGCCGGAGTAGTTGACGATGACGGAGTGGCCGTCGCGGGCCAGGCGTTGGGCGATAGCTGCGCCGATGCCGCGGGAAGCGCCGGTGACCAGGGCGATGCGGGGAGTAGCGGGAGTGCTCATGACGATGTCCTTGGGAGGGGTGTTGGGAGCCGGCAGCAGCCGGTGAGGGAACGATGCGCCTTTCGCTCAGCCGGATAATCCACCAATATCCGGAATAATCTGGCGGATAAAGCGAACAATCCATGGACCGATTCGACGCGATGCGGGTCTTCATCCGGGTAGTGGAGCAACGCAGCTTCACCCAGGCCGCGCAGGATCTGGGCCTGCCGCGCTCCACCGCCACCGACGCCATCAAACAGCTGGAAACCCGCCTTGGCGTGCGCCTGCTGCAGCGGACCACACGCACGGTCAGCCCGACCCTGGACGGCGAGGCCTACTACCGGCGCTGCCTGGCGATCCTGGGCGACATCGAGGATGCCGAAGCCGCCTTCGCGGGAGCCAAGCCGCGCGGACTTCTGCGCGTCGATGTGCAAGGCACGCTGGCGCGCCGTTTCGTGCTGCCGGGTTTGCCCGCGTTTCTGGCCCGCTATCCGGATCTCGAGTTGTTCATGGGCGAAGGCGACCGCTGGGTGGACCTGGTGCGCGAAGGCGTCGATTGCGTACTGCGCGTCGGCGAACCCCGCGACACCGACATGGTGGCGCGGCGGGTGGCGACGCTGGCGGAAGTGACTTGCGCCTCGCCGGCTTATCTCGCCGAGTTCGGCATGCCGGCCAGCATCGAGGCGTTGGCGGGGCACCGCATGGTCGGCTTCCGTTCCTCGGCCACCGGCGCGTTGCTGCCGCTGGAATTCGTCAAGGACGGCATCGCGCGCAACGTGACCTTGCCGGCCACGCTTTCGGTAACGGGGGCCGAGAGCTACTCCGCCGCAGCGCGATTGGGGCTGGGGTTGATCCAGGCGCCGCGCTACAACCTGGAAGCGGACCTGCAGCGCGGCACGCTGGTGGAAGTGTTGCCCGGGTATCCGCCCGCGCCTTCGCCGGTATCGCTGCTATATCCGCGCAACCGCCAGCTGTCGCCGCGCGTGCGGGTGTTCATCGACTGGCTGGTGGAAACGTTCGCCGAAGCCGGACGCGGCGCGTGACACAATCGCCGGCCATGGGAAACGATGCTATGCAGACAACGGACTCGATCGCCGCGCTGGTCGGGCGCGGCTTGGCGAGCCTGCGCGCGCGTTCGGCCGATACGGCCGCTTTGCTGGACGACAGCGGGTTCGCCGGACGCGTGGGCAAGGTGATCGCCGCCAGCGATTTCGCATTGGAGACGCTGCGCAAGCAGCCCGGATTGCTGGCCACGCTGAAGCGCGACGACGGCGCCGGGACGCTCGCTCCACCGCTGCTGTCGGCAGACGATCCGGCAACCTGGCCGGAGCAACTGCGCCTTTATCGCGCCGCCGAATCCACCCGCCTGGTCTGGCGCGACGCGCTGGAGCTCGACGAGGTGGACGCGATCCTCGCCGGCAGCACGCGGCTGGCGGAGAACTGCATGCGCACGGCGCTGGAGGCGCTGGAAACCGAATTCGCCCAGCGGCACGGCGTGGTGCGCGCCGCCGACGGCAGCGCGCAACGGCTGGTCGTGTTCGGCTTGGGCAAGCTGGGCGGCGGAGAACTCAATTTCTCTTCCGATATCGATCTGGTCTACGCCTATCCGCAAGGCGGCGAATCCGATGGCGCGCGTCCGCTGGCGGCCGAAGACTACTTCGCGCGATTGGGCCAACGCCTGGCCAAACTTCTGGACGAACCGACCGTCGACGGCTTCAGCCATCGCGTCGATCTGCGCCTGCGGCCGTTCGGCAACGCGGGCAGGGTGGCGCTTTCCTTCGCCGGCATGGACCAGTACTTCCAGCGCGAAGGCCGCGACTGGGAACGCTATGCGTGGTTGAAGGCGCGTGCGGTGGCCGGAGATACCGAAGCGGGCGAACAATGGCTGCAGACGCTGCGCCCGTTCGTGTACCGCCGCTATCTGGACTTCACCGCACTCGATGGCCTGCGCGACATGAAGGCCGCCATTGCCGCCGAAGTCGCGCGCCGCGAACTGGCCGACGACATCAAGCGCGGCCCGGGCGGCATTCGCGAGATCGAATTCCTGGCCCAGGCGCTGCAGCTGATCCACGGCGGGCGGGAAGCGGCATTGCGTGAGCGCCGCCTGCTTCCGGCACTGTGCGCGCTGATGGAAGCGCGGCAGATATCGCAGGAAGACGGAGACGCGCTGATCCATGCTTACCGTTTTCTGCGCAAACTGGAGAACCGGCTGCAGATGCTGCGCGATGCGCAGACCCATGCCTTGCCGGAAAACGCGTTGGATCGCGCGCGCATCGCACGGGGCCTTGGCTATCCGGATTGGAACGCATTGAACGCAGCGCTTGCGGTGCAACGCGAGCGGGTCGCTGCGGAATTCAGCCAATTGCTGGCACCGCGCCAGCGCGATGCGGCGCCGGGCGTGCTGACCGCTTATTGGCGCGCGCTGCCGGGCGCGGGCGATGCGGAGGCATTGGCGGCGGCGGGATTCGTCGATCCGGCCAGCGCCGATGCGGCCCTGCGCGACTTCGCCAATTCCAGTGGGGTGCTAGGTCTTTCCGATGGCGCACGCGCACGCCTGGATCGTGTGCTGCCTGCGCTGCTTGAAGGCGCGGCGCGATCCTCGCAACCCGATGCGGCGGTCAAGCGCTTGCTGGTCCTGTTGCGCGCGATCCTACGTCGCGCCAGTTACCTGGCCCTGCTGGACGAACAGCCCAGCGCCCTGAACCGGTTGGTGGACGTAGTAGCGCGCAGCGCGCTGCTGGCCGAACGCCTGGCGCTGTATCCGTTGCTGCTGGACGAACTGCTGGATACGCGCGTCGGCGGACCCATGCCGGACCGCGCAGTCATGCGCCGTCAATGCGAACCCGCGCTGCAGGAAGAAGATCCCGAAACCGCTTTGCGCGCGCTCAACGAGCAGCGGCTTGCGCTGAGCTTCCGCATCGCGCTGGCGGCGTTGGACGGCCGCCAAAATGCGCGCGACAGCACCCGGCAGCTGGCGTGGCTGGCCGAGGAAGTGGTGCGCGTGGTGTTGCGCATGGCGCATGCCGAAGTGGTGGCGGCGCATGGCGAAGTCGCCGGCGGGCGTTTCGCGGTGATCGGTTACGGCAGTCTGGGCGGCGAAGAGCTCGGCTTCGGTTCCGATCTGGATCTGGTGTTCCTGTTCGACGCAGATACTGCCGCCGTTTCCAGCGGCGCCCGTTCCTTGGAAGCCGGACGCTGGTATGCGCGCCTGGCCCAGAAGCTGGTGGCCTTGCTGGGCGCGGCCACCGGCGCCGGACGCCTGTACGAGGTGGATGTGCGCTTGCGGCCGGACGGCGCGAAAGGGTTGTTGGTCTCTTCGCTGTCCAGTTACCGCGACTATCAACGCGAACGCGCCTGGACCTGGGAGCACCAGGCGCTGGTGCGCGCGCGCGGCGTCGCCGGCGACGCATCGTTGCTGGAGGAATTCGAGGCGATCCGCGCGCAGACTCTGTCGCAAGCGCGCGATGTCGGCAAGCTTCGGGAAGAAGTAGGCGGCATGCGCTTGAAGATGCGCGCCGAACTGGACCGCAGCGACGCGGCGCGCTTCGATCTCAAGCAGGGTGCGGGGGGATTGGTCGATCTGGAATTCCTGCTGCAGTTCCTGGTGCTGCGGGATTCCTCCTCGCATGCCGCCTTGCTGGGTCCGCGCGATACGCAAGGGTTGATCGACGCGCTGCGAAAAACCGGAACGTTGGACGAAACGCAGTCGCAAACGTTGCTGCGCATCCATGACTATTTTGTGTCCGAAGGCCTGAATTGTACGCTGGACCGGCGTCCGCGCTTGTTGCCGGAAAGCGAGTCGGTAACAGTCGCGCGACTGGTGGTGAGTGCCGCAGCGCGCGCGCAAGGTCTGGTCTTCGATAATGGAGCGCCCCCGGCGTTGTAGGAGCTGCGTAAGCTGCGACCCGAAACTTTCAGTTAGCAACGCGCTTCCCGCATGCGTCGATGCCACGGTCGCAGCTTACGCAGCTCCTACAAAGAAAGGCGCTCGCGCACCAGCGCCGCCACGCGCGCGGTTTCGCGCAGCGGTTCGGCTTCGAACGGCGCCAGCTGCGTATCCATCGTGCGGATGCGGCCATGGGCCAGCAGCGAATCCAGGAACCTGCGCGGCCTGCCGCTGACGCGCATGGGATCGAATACGAACACCGGCGCCTCCGTCGCACAGGCTTCTGAAACCATGTTCACCGAATCCGGCGAGCACACGATGCGGTCGGCCCAGGCCAGCAGACCCTCGTAGGGATTGGCGCCATCATCTTCCCCGCACCAGACCACGCCGGGCGTTTCCACGTAACGGTGGCGCAGGGCGGCGATCAGATCGGCAGGCGTACGCCGCGACACGGTGATCATCACGCTGCCGCCTTCGCGCGCCAGGGCGACTTCAAGTTTCGAGGCCAGCACCTCGAATGCGCTGCGATCGAACCGGGCGTGCGTGCTCGAGCCACCCAGCAACACCGCAGTACGCGGTTGCGGAAATTCCGCGAACCAGGCGAATGCGGCGCGCGCCCGCGCCAGCCATGCGTCATCGACCGGATTCAGGCTGCCCAGCAGGGTGATGACGTTGTCGCCTTGCAAGAGGTCGTGCTCGGGAGCGACGACCAGGTCCCAGTATTTGGTGTCGATGCGCGGATCGAGAATCTGCACCGCCTTGCTGCCGCGTTCGCGCAGCAGCCGCGTGGCCAGCGCCGCCTGGCGGCCGCAGCCGATGGCCAGCCGCGGCGGCTGCGACAGGGCCTGCGCGAAGCCGGGTCCGAAGGCATGCTCGGCGCCGGCGAAGCTGCGCGGCGCCGACACGCTCCAGGGCAGGCGCGGTTGCAGCCGCCAGTCCTGGGCAGGCCCGCAATCCAGGGCCACGGCCAGTGCGTCGGCCTGGCGGCGGTTTCCTGCATGACCGTCGGTGAGGGTCCAGAGCTGTGTCGAATCCATGGGTCTGCGGGACTTTGTTCCAGAAACTAAAACAATCCGTTCCGAACTGGCCGGATGTTGCCATTACCGGGACACTCTACACTGCGCGCCTCGATTTGCGCTGCCCGCGAATCCTTTGAACTACTTGTACCCTCCAAGGATGTGACATGTCAGACGTCTTGAACGACAACGCGCTGGACCAGCTGTTCCGTACCGCGCGCACCCAGAATGCCTTCCAGGACCGCCCGGTCGAGGATGCGCAGCTGCATGCGCTGTACGACCTGCTGAAATGGGGCCCGACCTCGGCCAACATGTCGCCGGGACGCTTCGTGTTCGTGAAGTCGCCCGAGGCCAAGGAAAAGCTCAGGCCCGCGCTGTCCGAAGGCAACCTGGCCAAGACCATGATCGCGCCGGTGACCGTGATCGTGGCCTACGACGAAGACTTCCACGAGAAGCTGCCGTATTTGTTCCCGCATACCGATGCCAAGGCCTGGTTCGACGGTCCGCGCGAGAATCGCCACGAGGCCGCCTTCCGCAATGGCAGCCTGCAGGGCGCCTATCTGATCCTGGCCGCCCGTTCGCTGGGCCTGGGTGCCGGTCCGATGTCCGGTTTCGACAATGCCAAGGTCGACGCGGCTTTCTTTGCCGGTACCGCCATCAAATCCAACTTCCTCGTGAACCTGGGTTATGGCGATCCTGCGGGCGTGTTCGTGCGTTCGCCCCGCTTGTCGTTCGACGAAGCCGCGCGCATCGAATAGTTCACTCCGTTCCAACCCGTTTTCTGTTCCCATCCCACCCAAACACCCAAGGAGATCCGCCATGCGCAAGACCCTGCTGGTTGCCGCCCTGTTCGCTTTCGCCGGTTCGGCTTTCGCCGCGCCGGTCACTTACAAGATCGACCCGAACCACACCAATGTCCTGGCGAGCTGGAGCCACTTCGGGTTCTCCAATCCCAGCCTCAACTTCGGCCAGGCCGACGGCACGATCGTTTACGACGCCGACAAGGTTTCCGCTTCCAGCGTGCAGGTCACGCTGCCGCTGACCGGCTTGAGCGCGCTGGCCGACCAGTTCTACGACCATCTGACCAGCGCCGACTGGTTCGATGCGGCCAAGTATCCGTCGGCCACCTTCAAGAGCACCAAGGTGGAAGCCGCGGGCGAAGGCAAGCTGAAGGTCACCGGCGATCTGACCGTGAAGGGCGTGACCAAGCCGGTGGTGCTGGAGGTCAAATTGAACAAGGCGGGCGTGCAGCCGCTGGCCAAGCGCGCGGCGGTCGGTTTCGACGCCACTGCGACGGTCAAGCGCAGCGAGTTCGGGCTGGGCAACTACGTGCCGAACGTGAGCGACGAAGTGTCGCTGCGCATCACCACCGAGGCGATCGTGCCGAAGGCCGAGTAAGCCTCGCAAGCGATGGGCTTCTGGGACGCTGGCTGCGGATTCGCAGCCGGCGTTTTTTTGTTCTTTCTTTTCTGCTTTTGTCCTTCATCCCGCGAATGGGAACGAGCGACCTACATACAACCCCAAGAAAAATTCGATCGTCATCCCAGCGTAAGCTGGGATCCATCTTGATCTTGCTTTTGCTCCTGCATTTGCTTCTGCTTCTGCCTCCTCCCTTGCGCGCAGCGCAGCGCAGGGGAGGATTGGGGAGGGGCGCTCTTGATCTTGCTCTAGCTTTTAATTTTTCTCCGAAGCAAAAAGCATTTCGCGCTACGCGCGAGTCACTTTTCTTTGAACGGCAAAGAAAAGTAACCAAAAGAAAGCCGCCCTAGCGACGCGCCCAACGATGGAGCCGTTGGGTCCGCAAGCGGGCCGGGAATTTTTGGAAGCAGCATCCTGCTGCTCCAAAAACGGCGCACATCCCTGTGCGCCGCCCCTTCGGGGTTTATCCCGGCCCGCTTGCCGCGCCTCACGGGTATTGAAAGAGCAAAAGCCGAAGGCGCAAGCAAGATCAAGATCAAGATGGATGACCAGCCATTCGGCTGTTGAAAAGCGCTTCCAGCGTTCGCTGGGATGACGATTGGAGGGTTGATGGGCAGAGAGGTTGCAGCAGGAGGCTGAGCAGCAGAGGGCTCGCGATGAAGCGGTCCCGCGTGCATTGGTCTGCCGACCTGACCTGTCGCACCCCTCACAATCCCTCCATTCCAGCCCCCACAGCCGCCTGCTAGACTGCAAACCCCCGAAACACCGACCAAACCCCCATGACCCAGACCGCCACCGCGCCCGCCAATGCCGAGAAGCGCTACACCGTGCATCGCAGCGACCTGCCGCTGAGCTGTCCGTTGCCGTCGATGGCGTTGTGGAACTCGCATCCGCGCGTGTACCTGGCCATCGAGGATGCGCCGGACAAGGAAGTGCAATGCCCATACTGCGGCTCGCATTTCGTCCTTGCCGATTGACCATGCGCGCACGGGCACCGCGCCGATGCGCCGCCTGACGGTAGTCCAACTGCTCCCCGCGCTCGAATCAGGCGGCGTCGAGCGTTCCACACTCGAGATCTCGCAGGCGCTGGTCGGGGCCGGCCACCGGGCCATCGTCGTTTCCGCGGGCGGCCGCCTGTTGCCTGCCTTGCAGAAGACCGGCGCCGAACATATCGCGCTGGATATCGGGCGCAAGTCGTTGCTGACCCTTCGCCACATACCCACGCTGCGGAAACTGTTCGTCGGCGCGCGCGCCGACATCGTGCATGCGCGTTCGCGTCTGCCCGCCTGGTTGGGCTGGAAGGCAGTACAAGGCATCAAGCAGGCGCAACAGCCGCACTTCGTCACCACCATGCATGGGCTCAATTCGCCCGGCCGCTACAGCGCGGTCATGACTTATGGCGAACGCGTGATCTGCGTTTCCGACACCGTGCGCGGTTATCTGCTGCGGCACTATCCGAAAACGGATGCGGGCAAGTTGCGGGTGATACCGCGCGGGATAGACACGGCTCAGTTTCCGCGCGCGGCGTATCCCGCTCCGGCACTGCGTTCCGAGTTCGCAAGCCAACACCCGCAGCTCGCGGGCGAAGGCCCCCTGTTGCTGCTGCCCGGTCGCGGTACCCGCTTGAAGGGCCACATCGATGCGTTGCGCCTGCTCGCCGGCCTGCGCCGCAGCGGCAGCGATGCGCGCCTATGGCTGCCCGGCGCGCGCGAAACCGGGCGCGAGGATTACATCGCCGAGATGGAAGCCGAGGCCGCCAAGCTGGGCATCGCGGAGGCGACGGCTTTCGCCGCCGCCACTGCCCGCATCGCCGATGCCTATGCCGCGTCCGACCTGGTGCTCCAGCTTTCGCGCAAGCCGGAATCCTTCGGACGCACCGTGATCGAAGCGCTGTCGGTCGGCCGCCCCGTGCTGGGCTGGGCGCATGGCGGGGTGGGCGAATTGCTGGCGGAACTGCAGCCGCAAGGCGCGGCCCCGCCTTTCGACGAAGCCGCGTTGCTCGCGCAGGCCGAAGCGCTGCTGGCCCATCCGCCGTCGCCTTTGGCTAGGATGCCCTATACCCTGCGTGCGATGCAGAACGCCACGCTGGATCTTTACCAAGAACTCGTTGCTCAAGAGCTCGTTGCTCAAGAGCTCGCCGGATGAACTCGCCGATGAATCAGAACGCGCTTCCCGCCGACAACATCGCCTCCGCTGCCGGCCATGGCTGGCGCTGGGCGCCCGCCTGGGTGCTCGCCTTCGTCGCCCTGTGGCCCACGCCCGGCATAGCCGAAGGGGTGATGGTGCTGGGCGCGCTGGCGGCGATCGCGCGGCTGCTGCTGGTGCGTTTCCGCGGCGGCATGCGCTTGCTCAGCGGACCGGCCTGGGCGCTGACCAGCGCCTTGTTCCTGGCTTATTGGACGCCGCAACTGATCTCCGCATTCGATGCGGCCGACATTTCGCGCGCGTTCTACAAAGTCGGCACCGGCCTGCGCTACCTGCCGTTCCTGTGGCTGGTGGCGGCCGCGGTGGCCAATGAAAAAGGCCGGCGCACCACCTTCGGCGGGCTGGCGATCATCGTGACGGTGTGGACGGTCGACGCCTTGCTGCAGGTGGTGTTCGGCACCAGCCCGGTGTTCTGGGGGCTGGACCAGCTGAAGCAGCTCGTCAGCGGTCACGGCATGTGCAGCGCCGAAGACACCCTGGCGCTGGACCGCCTCAGCGGCTTCCTGGGTCCATGCAATCTGAAACTGGGCGTGGTGCTGGCCAGCCTGTCGCCGTTCGCGTTGTTCGCGTTCGGCAAGCGTTTCGGCATGCTCGGCTGGGTGCTGGCGTCGGCGGCGATCGGTCTGGTGATCCTGCTGGCCGGCGCGCGCGCCGCGTGGCTGACCTACGGGTTGGTGCTGGTGTTTTCAGGCTGGCGCTTGCTGGGTTGGAAGAAGCTGCTGGCCGTGTTCGCGTTCGGCGCGTTGTCGCTGGTCGTGTTGAACCTGGTGTCGCCGCAGTTCCGCGAGCGCATCGAGCGCACCACGCAGGCGCTGGCCGCGGACGAAAGCGGCGTGGACGTGGCCCTGTCCGGACGCGCGCAGATCTGGCGCGCGGCCACCTGCATGATCGGCAAGCATCCCATCAACGGCGTGGGCACGCGCAATTTCCGCCAGGAATATCCCGCCTGCGATCCATCGCCCGGCACGCAGCCGGCCTGGGGCGCGGGGCCTGCGCATCACGCCCACCAGATCGTGCTGGAAATCCTGGCCGAAACCGGCGCGATCGGCCTGTTGCTGTGGCTGGCCGGCGCGGCGCTGGCCTGGCGCGCCTGGAGATACGCCACGCCGGAAGCCCGCGAACGCGCGCGCCCTGCCATGTTGGCGCTGGGCGTCACCGTGTTTCCTTTCAATACCCACCTGGCGTTCTATTCCACCTTCTGGGGCGGACTGGCGTTGATGCTGGCGGCGTTGTATTCGGGCAGTTTGCTGGCCAGGGACAATGACTGAAGCAAGCAAGGCGCGTTGCTGGTTCATCGTGCCGCTGGAATTGCTGGCCAAGTCCATCGCCCGGCTGCCGCAACCGATGCTGGTGCGGCTGGGCAGCGTGCTGGCCGTGCTGATGCGACCGCTGCTGGGCAAGCGCCGACGCTACGCGCGCATCAACCTGGACCTGTGTTTTCCTGCGTTGGATATAGCGCAGCGTGAGCGCCTGCTGACCGACAATCTGCGCGCCACGGCCACCGGCGCGCTGGAACTGCTGCGCGCCTGGTACGCACCAGCGTCGGCGCTGGAAGGCCTGGCCGAGGTCGAAGGGCTCGAACATCTTCGCGCTGCCACCGCGTCGGGACGCGGCGTGCTGTTGTTCGGCGGCCATTTCACCCATTCCGAACTGGCCGCGCGCCTGCTGCAGCAAGCCTCCGGGCAACCGGTGCACGTAGTGGTACGTCGCAACAACAACCGCTGCCTGGAAGCGATGTTCGATAGCGCACGCCGTCGCGCGTTCGCCGGCACCATCGCCAAGAAAGATGTGCGCGGCTTGCTGCGCACGCTGTCGCAGGGAGGCGTGGTGGCGTATTCGGCCGATCAGAATTTCACTTATCAAAATGCCTTCGTACCGTTCTTCGGCATTGCCGCGGCCACGCTGACCGCCACGCCGGACCTGGCCCGCCGCGGCAAGGCGGTGGTGCTGCCGTTCTGGTTCCACCGTGGCGGCGACGGTCGCTACCGCCTGCGCATAGAGCCGCAATGGAGCGGTTGGCCCAGCAACGATCCGGCGGCCGACGCAGCGCGTTACATGAGCGAACTGGAACAGGTCGTACGCCAGCATCCCGAGCAATACCTGTGGGTGCACCGGCGTTTCAAGACCCGGCCGCCGGGCGAAGCCAGCGTCTACCGATAGGATGGGCCCCGGCCCACCATTGCCATCTTCCAGGCACCGACGGCAATGAGCGAAACAATGCTCGACTCTCCGCCGTGCCCAAACCTCACGTTGGCGCATGGCGAAACAACTTTCGAATCAACCGATGAATCTCGAAGCGATGCTCCCATTGCCATCGTTGTCCGACGGATGGCAATGGCGGGCCGGGGCCCGCCCTATGTCATTGGTAAAGCTTCCCGCGCCCGTCCGGCTGGCGTTTGAAACGGCGATGGATCCACAGATATTGCGCCGGCGCCTTGCGCACCATCGCTTCGATCGCCGCCATCACCCGCGCGGTATCGGCGGTGGCGTCCTGGGAAGGGAATTCCTCGAAGGCAGGCGACAGCCGCAGGGTGTAGCCGCCATCGGCGCGGCGCTCGTGCGCGAAGGCGATCACGCTGGCGCCCGATAGCCGCGACAACTGGTGGGTGGAGGTGAGGCTGTAGGCCGGCAGGCCGAAGAACGGCACGAATACGCTTTCGCCGCGGCGCGTGTCCTGGTCCGGCGCGAACCACAGCAGCCCGCCCTGCTTCAGATGCTTCAACGCCGGCCGCAGCTCCTCGCGGGTGAACATGTGCGCCGCATAGCGCAAGCGCCCGCGTTTGACCGCCCATTCCATCGCGCCCTGGTCGTGCGGGCGGTACATGCCGGCCAGCGGCGCGTAATCGCACATCAGCCGCGCGGCGATCTCCAGGGTGGTGAAGTGGCCGGAAATCACGATCACGCCACGCCCGCCCGCGCGCGCCGCTTCAAGATGCTCCAGCCCCTCCACCTGCAGCCCGCGCCGCATCGGCTGCACGCTGCCCCACCAGGCGCGGGCGAATTCGAACAGGCCGATGCCCAGTTCGGAAAAACTCCGGTACACCAGCGACGCCTGCTGCGCGGCATCCAGCTCCGGGAAGCACAGAGCGATGTTGCGTTCGGCCACGCGGCGGCGGTCGCGCAGCACCATATGCAGGAATCTGCCCACCAGTCTTCCCAGGCCGCGCTGCAGGGGCCATGGCAGGCGCGCCAGCAAGGCGGCCAGGCCGATGCCCAGCCATGCCGGCCATTGGCGCAAACCCTTCGGCGCCGGATCGTTGTCGCTGCGGAGACTTTCAACGCGGTCGAGTTTGGCCATACAGCGATTCTAACGGTTCAGTTGGTTATCCTTCCGCGATGCGGATGGACCTGACCGAGCGTTTCCTGCGTGGCCTGTATTCAGCCACGCTCTATGTACTGACGCCGGTCACGGTCTACCACCTGATCTGGCGCGGTTTCCGTTTCCGCGAATATTTCCAGCGCTGGAACGAGCGTTACGCCTCCTACGGGCAGCAGCCGGAAGCGCGCATCGACGTCTGGCTGCACGCGGTGTCGGTGGGCGAAGTCAACGCCGCGGTGCCGGTGGTCGACGCGCTGCGCCGCACGCATCCGCAACTGCGCTGGCTGGTGACCACCATCACTCCGACCGGCTCCGAGCGCGTGCGTGCGCTGTGGGGCGAAGGCGTCCAGCACGTCTACGTGCCCTACGATCTGCCGGGAGCGATCTCGCGTTTCCTCGGCCACTACCGCCCGCGGCTGGCGCTGGTGATGGAAACCGAGCTGTGGCCCAATCTGCTGCTCGGCTGCCGCGACCAGGGCATTCCCACCTATCTGCTCAACGCGCGGCTCTCGGCGCGTTCGCTGCGCGGCTACCGCGTGCTGGCGCCGTTGATTTCGCGGGTGGTGCGCACGCTCAAGCGCATCGGCGCGCAATCCGCGCCGGACGGCAAGCGTTTCATCGCCCTGGGCGCCACCCCGGGCGGGGTGATGGACACGGGCAACCTCAAGTTCGACATCGCCGCGCCGGAAGGCCTGGCCGCTTTCGTGCAGGCCTTCGGTGACCATGCGGGCCGGCGGCCGGTGTGGATCGCGGCCAGCACCCATGAGGACGAGGAAGCGGCTGTCATCACGCTGCACCGCAATCTGCGGCGGCGCTGGCCGAACCTGTTGCTGCTATGGGCGCCCCGGCATCCGGAACGCTTCCCGCGCGTCGCCGAGCAGGCGCAGTCGGCCGGCTGGAAAGTCGCCACCCGCCGCAAATCGACCTGGCCCGCTGCCGATGACGAGGTGTTCGTGATCGATACGCTGGGCGAGCTGATGCCGTTCTACGCCTGCGCCGAAGTCGCCTTCGTCGGCGGCAGCCTGCAACCGATCGGCGGGCACAACCTGCTGGAGCCGGCGGCGGTAGGCACGGCCATGGTGACAGGGCCCCATCTGCACAACTTCGCCGAGATCTCCAAACGCCTGAAGGAAGCCGGCGCCTTGCTGATCGCCCAGGATGCGCAGGGTATCGAGGCGGCGATCGGTCAATTGCTGGAGGATGCGGCGAAGCGGCAGGCGATGGTGGATGCCGGTCGCGCGCTGGTGGAACAGGGGCGTGGCGCACTCGCCAAGACCCTGCAGATGATCGATGCCGATCTCCCGGTAGGCCGGGGCTACGCCCCCGACGCATGAAACCCGACGGTACACGATGACCCGTAGGTCGGGGCTACGTCCCCGACGTATGGGATGTTGAGGGTGCGCGTGGTGTCGGGGGCGTAGCCCCGACCTACAAACAATTACGGCGGACCGAAGTCCGCCGTAATCGATATTGCTTTCGGAGACGATGCTTCGTTACTGGCCGTCCGGGGCCAGCTGCGCCTGGGCGTCGGCGGTCAGCAAGCGGTTCACGTCCTGCACGTCGTCGGCGTCCAAGGTGCCCGCCGCCTGGTCCAGCAACAGCCGGTTCTGCAGATAGTTGTACTTGGCCAGCGCGTAAGCCTGCTGCGCCTGGAACAGGTTCTGCTGGTTGATCAGCACGTCCAGCACGGTGCGCGTGCCCACTTCCAGTCCGACCTGCGAGGCTTCGTAGGCGGCCTTGGCCGACACCAGAGCCAGACGGCGCGCCTCGATTTCGCTGATGCCCGCTTCCAGGGTCTGGTAGGCGTTGCGCGTATTGCGTACGGTGGCGCGCTTCTGCCGCTCGTAGCTGTCCTGCGCCGCATCGCGATTGGCCAGCGCCTCGCGCACCCGCGACTGAGTGGCGCCGCCGGAGAAGATCGGTACGCTCAAGGTCAGGCCGATGGTGGTGCCGGTGCCGTTGCCGTTGGCGCCGGTGGTATCGCCCCACGCCGCGTCCTTGCCCCAGCTGCCGCCCAGCGACAGGGTGGGCAGGTGGCCGGCGCGTGCGGTGGAAACCCCGGCTTCGGCCGATTGCACCTGGTATTCGAGCGACTTCAGCGCCGGGTTGGTGCTTACCGCAGTGTTGACCCAGCCTTCGGCGTCGTAGTCGGTGGGCAGCACGGGGCGGAAATCGTCCGGCAGCGCCTTCAGGTTGTTGATCGGCTGGCCGGTGATCTCCGCCAGCGCTTCGTAGTTGTCTTTCAACGCATTGCGGCTGGTGATCACGCTGGCGCGCGCGCTGTCGTATTGCGCGCGGGCTTCGTGCACGTCGGTGATCGGGGCCAGGCCCACGTCCAGGCGCTTCTGCGCGTAGTCGAACTGCTTCTGCAGCGCGGTCTGCTGCGCTTCGGCCGCGGCCAGCGTTTCGATCGCCACCAGCACGTTGAAGTAGGCCGCCGAGGTGCGGGTGATCAGCGAGTCGTTGGCCGCTTCCAGATCGTAGTCGGCGGCCTGGCTGAGCGCGCGCTGCCCGCGCAGGGTGGAGTAGCGGCTGAAGTCGAGCACCGACTGGTTGACGCTGACGCCGTAGCTGCGGCTGGTGTTGGTGGTGGAACCGGGCACGGCATCCAGCTCGTTGCGGCTGCGGCTGAGCGATGCGGTGCCGTTGACCTGGGGCAACAGTGCGGCACGCGCCTGCACGGCGCCTTCCTTCTGCGCCAGACGGCCGGATTCGGCGGCCGCCAACTGCGGATCGCCGGTACGTGCGAGTTCATAGGTCTGCATCAGATCCGTGGCGTTCGCACTGGCAACCAGGGCGGATGCAGGCAGGGCCAGGGCGAGCGCGAGGACGAGGGGGCGACGACTCATGCGGTTTCCTTTCTCAAATCAGAAGACGAATTGCGGCACCGGGGCGGCGCCGACAAGATAGGGGAGGTCGGTCTCAAACAACGATTCTATGCGCGGGCCGTTGACGTCGTTGTGCACCAGCACCGCTTCCATCACCGGCGAATGGCCGCGCACCACGAACAGGCGGCCTTCCGGACGCAGCCACTGGAGGAATTGCGACGGCACTTCCACGTCCATCGCCGCAGTCACGCAGATCGCATCGAAGCGGCGTTCGGTGGCGTAGTGCAGAGCGTCGGCGGTTTCGATGCGGACGTTGTTGCCGTAGCCGCTGGCATCCAGCTGCCGGCGCGCGCGATCGGCCAGTTCCGGATGGATCTCCAGGCTGACTACTTCGCGGGCCAGGGCGCCCATGCAAGCGGCCAGGTAGCCGCCGCCGGTGCCGATCTCCAGCACCTCGTCGCCTTCCTGCAGCAGCAATGCCTGCAGGGCGCGGCCTTCGACCACCGGCTTCATCATCTTCTGGCCGTGGCCCAGCGGAATCTCCACGTCGGCATAAGCCAGCGCGCGGTGGATCTCGGGCACGAACTTCTCCCGCGGCAAGGTGGCCAGTACGCCCAGCACGCGCGCATCCAGCACCTCCCAGGGGCGCACTTGCTGCTCGACCATCATTTCGCGGGCTTGGTTGTAATCGATCGTCATGGGGGGTCATCCGGCGCGGGGACGCGCAGTTTAGCGGGTCGCGGCGCGTTTCGAAGGTCGTGCGGCGAGGAGCAGCATGGCCGTACTACCACACCGATACGCAGTGCCGGAAGTCACCGCGACCTCCGTCATGACCGGACGCCCCGGTTTTTCAAGGTTTGCCATAGGCGCGCAGGAACATGTCCACGCTGGCGTCCAGGTGGGCGTTGACGTCGCTCCGCGCGGGACGGGCGCACAGGCCGCACATCATCCGGCCGTGCAGCTCGCCCTTGATCAGGGAAAAGAACTGTTCCGACGCCCGCTGCACATCGGCGATCTCCAGTTCGCCCGCCTCCACCCGCGACTGCAGGAAAGCCCCGAAGGCCTGGTGGGTGCGCTGCGGACCGGCTTCCCAGAACAGCTTGCGCAAAGGGTCGTCGGCGTTGCCCGGGGTGATCATCATGCGGTGCGTGCTGATGGCCTCGTCGCTGCTGATCAGGGCGAAAAAGCCGCTGGCGATCGCCTTGAGCTGGGCACGCAATGGACCTTTGAGCTCCTGGGCGAACAGGTCGTCCGGCAGCATCTGCTCGCACTTGGCGCGCACGGCGGCAGCGAACAGCGCTTCCTTGTCGCCGAAATGGCTATAGACGGTGAGCTTGGAGACGCCGGCTTCGGCCGCGATCTGGTCCATGCTGACGCCGGTATAGCCATCGCCCGCGACCAGGCGTTTGGCCGCTTCCAGGATGGCATCGCGCTTGGCCAGATCCTTGGGCCGGCCGGGGCCGGAAAGCCTGGGCGCCGATTTGGGGCGGCTGACGGGGGAGGGGTTGCTGACCATGTTCCAATACTAGACTAATCGGTTCGATATTTATACTATACCGCCAAGTCCATTTATTGATGAACAAGACGGAGTGTTTTATATGTGCAGCGTGTCGAAGGCCAATGCGCGCAACTATGGGATTCCGCTCCTTCTGATCCTGGGATTGGCGGGTTGCGGCGGCCAGGCCGAACCCACCGAAACTGCGCGGCCCGTGCTGGTGGTGCACCCCGGCGGCGGCGCGCAGGCCGCGTTGTCGGCCTATGCCGGCGAAATACGCGCCCGCGAAGAAAGCCCCCTCTCGTTCCGGGTCGGCGGCAACCTGATCCGCCGCGATGTCGACGCCGGCGCGCAGGTGAAGCAGGGCCAGGTGCTGGCGGTGCTGGACGCCGACGACCTCAGCCTGCAGGCGCAGGCTTCCCAGGCACAGCTCGCCGCCGCCGAAGCCGATTTGATCCGCGCCCGCGGCGACCGCGACCGCTACGCCAAGCTGGTGGGCGAGAAGCTGGTCAGCCAGTCCACTTACGACGCGCAGAACGCCGCCTATAAAGCGGCCGAAGGCCAGGCCCGTGCGGCCCGCGCGCAACTGGACGTGGCCCGCAACCAGGCCGCCTATTCGCAGCTGCGTGCGCCGCACGACGGTGTCATCGCCACCCGCCAGGCCGAGGCCGGGCAGGTGGTCGCCGCCGGCCAGACCATCTTCACCCTGGCCGCCGACGATGGCCGCGAAGTAGCCATCGCGCTGCCGGAAAGCCGCATCCGCGATTTCAGCGTCGGCCAGCCGGTGCTGGTCGAACTGTGGAACGCGCCGGGCGAGCGCCTGCCGGGCCAGATCCGTGAAATTTCCCCCGCCGCCGATGCGCAGACCCGCACCTACGCCGCCCGCGTGAACCTGGTCGGCGCTGCGGCCAAGGCCGTCGAACTGGGCCAGAGCGCCCGCGTCTACGTGCAGGAAACCGGGCCCGTCGCCGCCCTCAGCGTGCCGCTTTCGGCCATCCAGCGCGGCGCCAAGGGCGCCACCGCGGTGTGGGTGGTCGATACGCAGAGCGGCAAGGTCAGATCGCAGCCCGTGCGATTGGGCCGCTATGGCGAAACTGTGGTTCCGGTGCTTGGCGGTTTGAAGCCCGGCGATTGGGTGGTCGGCGCCGGCGGGCATCTGCTGCGCGAAGGCCAGCCGGTGACGCCCGTGGATCGCGACAACCGGCCAGTGCTTTCTAAGAAGGTCGCCGCCGCTCCTGCGAAGGCGGACTGAGCCATGAAGCGCTTCAACCTTTCCGAATGGGCGCTGACCCATCGCGCGCTGGTGCTGTACGCGATGATCGTGCTGGCTTTGATCGGCGCGTGGTCGTACCGGCACCTGGGTCAGTCGGAAGATCCGCCCTTCACCTTCAAGGTGATGGTGGTGCGCACCGTGTGGCCCGGCGCGCCGGCCGAAGAAGTCGCCAAACAGGTCACCGAGCGCATCGAGAAGGCGCTGATGACCACCGGCAACTACGAGTACATCCGTTCGTACTCGCGCCCCGGCGAGTCGCAGGTGATGTTCGTCGCGCGCGACTCCATGCATTCCGACGAAATGCCTGAGCTCTGGTACCAGGTGCGCAAGAAGGTCGGCGACATCAGGGCCACGCTGCCCGAAGGGGTGGTCGGTCCGTTCTTCAACGACGAATTCGGCGATACCTTCGGCAATATCTACGCGCTCACCGGTCCGGGCTTCGACTACGCGGTGATGAAGGACTACGCCGAGCGCATCCAGCTGGAGCTGCAGCGCGTGCCCGATGTGGGCAAGGTGGAATTGATCGGCCTGCAGGACGAGAAGGTGTGGATAGAACTGTCCAACACCAAGCTGGCCACGCTGGGCATACCGCTCAGCCAGGTGCAGCAGGCGCTGGACCAGCAGAACGCGGTGACCTCGGCCGGCTTCTTCGAGACCACTACCGACCGCGTGCAGCTGCGCGTCAGCGGCGCCTTCGATTCGGTCGAGGAAATCCGCGATTTCCCCATCCAGGCCGGCGGCCGCACGCTGCGCTTGGGCGACATCGCCGACGTGCACCGCGGCTTCGCCGACCCCTCTGCGCCGAAGATGCGCTTCATGGGCCAGGACGCCATCGGCCTGGCGGTGGCGATGAAGAACGGCGGCGACATCATCCGCCTGGGCAAGACGCTGGATTCGGAATTCGAACGGCTGCAGAAGACCACGCCCACCGGCATGGAACTGCGCAAGGTCTCCGACCAGCCGCACGCGGTGCAGGATTCGGTGGGCGAATTCGTGCGCGTGCTGACCGAAGCGGTGGTCATCGTATTGCTGGTCAGTTTCTTCTCGCTGGGCCTGCGCACCGGCCTGGTGGTGGCGGTGACCATTCCGCTGGTGCTGGCGATGACCTTCGCGGTCATGCACTACTTCAACATCGGCCTGCACAAGATCTCGCTGGGCGCGCTGGTGCTGGCGCTGGGCCTGCTGGTGGACGACGCGATCATCGCGGTGGAGATGATGGCCATCAAGATGGAGCAGGGTTTCGACCGCATGCGCGCGGCCAGCTTCGCCTACACCTCCACCGCCTTTCCCATGCTCACCGGCACGCTGGTCACCGCGGCCGGCTTCCTGCCCATCGCTACCGCCGCTTCGGGCACCGGCGAATACACCCGCTCGCTGTTCCAGGTGGTGACCATCGCGCTGGTGGTGTCGTGGATCGCGGCGGTGCTGTTCATTCCGTACCTGGGCGACAAGATGCTGCCGGACCTGCACCAGCCCAAGCCGCCGAAGCCCGGCTCGCTGGCGGGACGCTGGCATGATTTCCGCGCGCGTCTGGCAGCCCGCTTCCCCGCGTTCTCCAGCGTGCTCGCGCCGAAGGCGCACGACGGCCACGCACATGCCCTCGAACAGCACGACCCTTACCAGACCGCGTTCTATCAGCGCTACCGCAAACTGCTCGACGCCTGCCTGCGCCATCGCTGGCTGGTGATCGGGGTGACGGTGCTGGCGTTCGTGTTGTCGATCGGGCTGTTCCGGTTCGTGCCGCAGCAATTCTTCCCGGATTCGGTGCGGCCGGAACTGATGGTGGACATGGAACTGGCCGAAGGCAGTTCGCTGCGCTCCACCCAGGCCCAGGCCGAGAAGCTGGAAAAAATGCTGGCCAAGCGCGAAGGCGTGGACAATTACGTGGCCTACGTCGGTACCGGTTCGCCGCGCTTCTACCTGCCGCTGGACCAGCAGCTGCCGCAGGCCAATTTCGCCCAGTTCGTGGTCCTGACCAAGGACATCGAAGCGCGCGAATCGATGCGTCAATGGCTGATCGAGGAAGTGGGCCCGCAATTCCCGCAGTTGCAGTTCCGGGTGACGCGCCTGGAAAACGGCCCGCCAGTGGGTTATCCCATCCAGTTCCGCATCGCCGGCGAGCACATCGACCGCGTGCAGGCGCTGGCCCAGCAGGTCGCCGCGCAGGTGCGCGCCAATCCCAACGTCACCAACGTCAATCTGGACTGGAACGAGCCCAGCAAGGTCGTGCGCCTGACCATCGACCAGGACCGCGCGCGCGCGCTGGGCGTAAGCACCGCGGACGTGTCGAACTTCCTCACCAGTTCGCTGTCGGGACTGCGCGTCAGCACCTATCGCGAAGGCAACGAACTGGTGGAGATCCTGCTGCGCGGTCCCGAGGACGAACGCGTGCGTCTGGACATGCTCGGCAGCCTGGCCGTGCCCACGCCCAACGGCAGCGTGCCGTTGTCGCAGATCGGCAATATCGAATACGCGTTCGAAGACGGCATCATCTGGCACCGCAACCGCCTGCCCACGGTCACCGTGCGCGCCGACATCCGCGACGGCATCACGCCGCCGACGGTGGTGGAACAGATATCGCCCACGTTGGACGAGATCCGCAGCGAACTGCCGCAGGGCTACCTGCTGCAGACCGGCGGCACGGTGGAGGATTCGGCGCGTGGCCAGAATTCCATCAAGGCCGGCATGCCGTTGTTCCTGCTGGCCGTGGCCACGCTGCTCATGCTGCAGCTGCGCAGCTTCTCGCGCATGGCGCTGGTCATGCTGACCGCACCGCTGGGCTTGATCGGCGTGACTTTCGCGCTGCTGGTGTTCCGGGTGCCGTTCGGCTTCGTGGCCATGCTGGGCACCATCGCGCTGTCGGGCATGATCATGCGCAACTCGGTCATCCTGGTGGATCAGATCCAGCAGGACATCGACGCCGGCCACGACCGCTGGCACGCGATCATCGACGCCACCGTGCGCCGCTTCCGTCCCATCGTGCTGACCGCGCTGGCGGCGGTACTGGCGATGATCCCATTGTCGCGCAGCGCGTTCTTCGGCCCGATGGCCGTAGCCATCATGGGTGGCCTGACCGTGGCCACGGCGCTGACCCTGTTGTTCCTGCCGGCGTTGTACGCGGCGTGGTTCAAGGTGAAGCCGGAAGAGGATTCGTCAGTCTGAGGCGGGCGCTTTGCCCCCTTCGAAAAAGGGGGCTACGGGGGATTTGCTTTTGGCGCGAAAGGCAAATCCCCCTTAATCCCCCTTTTTCAAAGGGGGAGGAAGTCATGCCGTATCAGTCCACCCGATTGCAGATTGACAGGGGAGCAATCAATGCGAAAGCAAGGTGTTGTCGGCCCCGCTCTTGCTTTGCCCTCTTTGGAAAAGGGGGCTACGGGAGATTTGCTTTTGGCGCGAAAGGCAAATCTCCCTCAATCCCCCTTTTTCAAAGGGGGGGAAGCCATACGTCTCTGCGATAAGCCTCTGCTCGACCTCTATCCTGAGTGCGCTCGGGCCATCCGCCGCGCACGCCGCGCAAACAGCGTGCACACCACCCCGAATACCATGTGCGCCACCACGCTCATCGCTATCGTGTCCAGGTGTTTGAACGAGGGCGACGCACCCACACGCGACAACGGCATCACCACGAAGTTCATCACGACGTATAGCCCCATGCCGTAGAGCAGGCCTGCGGCCACCGGCTTCTCCACCAGCAGGCGGAAACGGAAGCCGAGCGCGACGCAGATCGCGACGAAGGCGATCGCCATGCCGACATGCAATCCGGCGCCCAGCAGCGCCGTCGCTGTGCCGCCTTCGTAGCTGGCCTTGCCCAGCACGCCCATGGCGATGCTCTGGAACATCCGGGTCAGGCCTTTCGCATTCCATTCGAACCACACTGCGATGGCGAAGAGCGCATCGCCCATGGCGATCAGCAGGCCGCCGTAAACGGCCTGTTTCCAGTCGATGCGGCGTTGGTTTGCGGCGGTGGTAGTCATGGAGGGACCCGACGATAGCGGTAAGCCTTGATAGAGCCAGGCGTTTGCCGGGTCAATCGCCGGCGCATCGATACCTGCGAGTCGACACTTTCGGCAAATAGACCGGATCGCCCGAGGTGGGTTCTGTCGGACGGATCGATATTCGCTCGCGGCCGCCCGGAGGGCTTGATGTGCAGCGCACCAATCAGCAGATTGGCGGTGGGGAAAGGCGCCAGGCGCACAATTGCTTTCGGGGGCGGGGATGCAGGCGGGGAGATTGAACTGGAACGGCGCTTCTTTGTGGGTGCTGGTCGCAAGTTGTTGCATGACGATCGATGGGATGCTGGTTTTCCTGGCTACCCGCGTCTGGCCGGTATGGCTGACCGGCGCATTGGTGTTTACCTTCTTAGTGGGGACGCCGTCGCTGATCCTGCGCATATTCATCGGCCATCGCACCGCATTCCGCTTCGGGTCCACTCCGACGCAAGCGGTAGCCGCCGGCGTGGTGGCGTTCTTCTATCTGGGGCTGGTGGCGTTCTTCATCGCGGAGCTGTAGGCCCGCGGGAATGCCGCTTCGACAGTCCAGGCTGGGTTCAATCGCAAGCGAAATCCTTGCGGGTCGGGTCATCCGCTGGTCGAATCGGGGAAATCGCGACCGTCTTGTTTCCCTTGTTTTCACCTTTTTAAACCACGCCAGCATGCGGCAATGTTCTCCGCTCAGCCGCTGCGCCTTTTGGCTGAATACAAGTTCAATGCAGCCGCGGAAGCATCTTTGGACCCTTGAAAAACATGAAGCCGCTCTTAATTGCGGGAAAGGGCGGCGCATAGGGCCGTCCTCATTCGCCAATTGGAGACCTTGCCATGAACAAAATAGTTCGCTCTCCCCAATGGCCTGGCCAAGGCTTTGCGCATGACCCGATCAAGCAAGTCTTCGACCGCCTTTTCGAAGGGAGCATGTTCCAGAACGATTCGACGGACGAGTCGTCCGTGGTGACCAGCCAATGGGTGCCGCGCGTGGACATCAAGGAAGAAACCGACCGCTTCGTGCTGTATGCCGATTTGCCCGGCGTCGATCCGCAGGAGATCGAGGTGCAGATGGAAAAAGGCATGCTGACGATCAAGGGCGAGCGGCGCAGCGAAGAGAAGCTGGAGACGGAAAGCTTCTCGCGCATCGAGCGCCGCCACGGCAGCTTCCACCGCCGGTTCGCCTTGCCCGACAGCGCCGATCCCGATGGCATCACCGCCTCGGGGCACAACGGCGTTCTGCAGATCGTCATCCCCAAGCGCCCGGAAACCACGCCTCGGCGCATTCAAGTGGGCTCGGTATACAACTCGTAATGTCGGTTCCGCTGCCCGGGTTACGCCCGGGCAGCGGTCGTGCCCATGAGGAAGCGGTCATGGATCGAGAGAACGAAGAAGTCATTTGCGACCTGCAGGCGCAGGTCTACGTGTTGCGCGTCGCATTGCGCGCCCTGGCCAATGCCCATGGCGATTCCGACGCGCTGCTGGCGAGTTGGCGCGAAGCGCTGAAGGTCGCCTCTCTGGGCCCGGTGGTGCCCGCCTACGCGCGCCGTAGCGAATATCTGGCCGAGCGATGCCAGGCATTTGCCGAGGATTGGACCGCGGAGCTGGCCGAATTGGCGGTGCCAGCGCGGCGCAACTGACGCGATTGGTTGCGCCGGGGGCTAGCCGATCAGTGCGGTTTCCACCGCCGCTGCCGCATGCAGTGCGGTGGTGTCGAACAACGGCACCGTAGCATCGGAGGCGTCGACGAGCAGCGAGATTTCGGTGCAGCCCAGGATGATGGCTTGCGCGCCCTGGGCGACCAGGGCAGCCATGATCCTGCGGTATTCGGCGCGGGAGGCGGGCAGTGCGTTGCCGAGGCATAGTTCTTCGTAGATGACGCGGTGCACCAGGTCGCGTTCGGCGGGTTCGGGGACGATGACGCGCAGGCCGTGGCGGTCGCGCAGGCGGTCGCGGGAGAAGGCGTCTTCCATGGTGAAGCGGGTGCCGATCAGGCCGACCACGGTATGGCCAGCTTGCTTGATGGCGGTGGCGGTGGGGTCGGCGATATGCAGCAGGGGAATGGACACCGCTGCTTCGATATTGGCGGCGACTTTGTGCATGGTATTGGTGCACACGACCACGAAATCAGCGCCAGCTGCCTGCAGGGCGCGCGCAGCATCGGCCAACATTGCGCCAGCGGCGTCCCAGTCGCCGCTGTGCTGCAGCCGCTCGATGTCGTGGAAGTCGACGCTGTACAGGACGATGCGCGCCGAATGCAGTCCGCCCAGGCGTTGTTTGGTCAGTTCGTTGATCTGGCGGTAGTAGGGAATGGTCGATTCCCAGCTCATGCCGCCGATCAGGCCGATGGTTTTCATGCCGATATCCGTTGGTCTGGAAAGTCTCCTCATAGTCTCGCAGATCGCGAATAACGGAGAGCTGCATAGGGTGGGCCCCGGCCCACCGCCAAGCGTAAGTGGAGATTCACACCGCCGCCAGGTGACGCCCTGGGTTGACCAGCTTCGCTGTCGAAAGCCGCTACGCTCTACCCAGGCAACGTGAGGCACGGAGGTGCGAATGCGCAAGACGATCAAATGGATCGGCATTGTGGTGGGGGCAGCCATCGTGACCCTGCTCGCATTCGTGGTTTTCGGCGGATTCCGGCTAAAGGATCCGCAAGGCAACGTGGCGTTCGGCTGGGACAGCCAGCGGGACCGTTTCCAGATCCTTGAAAAGCCGGAGCTGGCATTGGACGGGCCGCACGTATTCCAGTCGGCGGCGGGTTTTGAAGTCGGCGATACGGTTGCCAGCGGCGAGGGGTGGCGGTTGCGCACCGTCCACGTGCCCGCCCAGCCTTTGCCTGTGCTGACCGTCCGGGTCGACAACGCGGCCAGGACGAGCTTCGAGGTGCAACTCCGCCTGGCGTCAGCGCCTGACGATGCCGTAGTCGCCACCAATCCATCGCGATTGCTGATGGTCTCGGATATGGAAGGCGAGTTCGACAAGTTCGTCGCATTGATGCAATCGCAAGGCGTCATTGACGGGGGGTTGCACTGGCGTTTCGGCGATGGGCACGTGGCCTTGCTGGGCGATTTCGTCGATCGCGGCGGGGACATGGTGCCGTTGCTGTGGTTGATCTATCGGCTCGAAGGCGAGGCGCAACGGGCCGGTGGGCGCGTCCACTACGTGCTGGGCAATCATGAGCAGCTCGGCATGGCCGGCAAGACGAAATACTGGTCCCGTCATCTTGTCGCGACGGCGCAGGCGCTGGGCGATGGCGGGAACGAGCGGATTTTCTCGGCAAGCAGCGTGCTGGGCGCCTGGTTGCGCAGCAAGCCGGTGATCGCCCGGGTGGGCGATCATCTGCTGGTGCATGGCGGCATCAGCCGGAAGTTTCTCGATCTGCAACTGGACATCGAGGCGGCCAACACGGCAGCGCGTCCTTATCTGGATGTGGAGCGGTCGTTGCTGCCTGTTGCCGTGCAACCTCTACTGGGTCGCAACGGAGTGACGTGGTATCACGGGATGGCGTTGCCCGGCGAAAAACGCTACGCCGAAGAAGAGGATGCCGTCGGGCATCTGCGCCAGGTGGTTGCGCGTTATGGGGTGAAGCGGGTGGCGATTGGCCACAGTCTTGTGCCGGATGTCGTATTGGAGCAGCAGGGCATGCTGCTGCGTCTTGACGTGCAGCATTCGGAACAGGTTTCGCAAGCTGCGTTGTACGAATCCGGGAGGCTTTGGCGTGTGAGTGCTGACGGTAGTCGGCAACTGCTTGAGTAGGGCGCTGGGTCGTCAGGCTTTGTAGGATGGTTGGTCTTGGCTCATCGCCTGCGCCAAAGTCGGTATGGAAAGCGGTGGGCTGAAGCCACCCTGCGGGGCCTTACGGTGCTCGCACCGGTCGGCTCGTTTTTGCCACGCCCTGCAGGTAGACGTATCACTCGGCCTGTGCCCGGTATCGAGCCGATGAGCCGTTCGAAGTTCTCCAGCGTGCCGTCGGTGGCTATCAGCTGTCGATATTGAGCGGCATATTTCCCATCTGCGAAGCATGGGGTGGGCGTGAATCCACTCTATGGGACATAAGTTATGGGCTATAACTCACCCGGGATTATGCATGTGGAGAAGCCAATGAAAACTTCAAAGCAACAACTTGGGTCGTGGGGCGAAAATCTTGTGAAGAATAAATGTTCCTGCCCAAAGTGCAAGAAGCAGAAAACTCTCAAGCGACTTCCTGACAACTTCAAATGCGCAGACTTGATTTGCGATTTCTGTGGGTATCTAGCACAAGTAAAATCGACAACTGCAACTGATGTGTCATTGCTTCCATCCACAATACTAGGTGCGGCATGGCTCCCGCAAAAGGAAAGAATGGACGCTGCGATTTACTTTCCGCTGTTCTTTGTTGTAAAGACATCGGCTGAGTATGCGATCTACTACCTGCCAACCGATTTTCAAAGTCCGGCGTTATTTATCCCAAGGAGTCCGCTTGCAGAGTCAGCAAAAAAAGCGGGTTGGCAAGGTTTCAGATATGTACTTTCTGCGCTCAAAAGCGGTTCTTTCGTGCGAATTCTATGACTCATAAAACTCGAACCCCTTAGTTACATTCTGCGTACTTCCAGGAACAAGCGCATCACATGCGCCCGTCGCTCAAGACCACATCCAGTACTTACGGATAACGGCGAGTATGGAGTCTAGGGGTCATATCGCGTAGGTGCGCTGTATGCTCAAAATAGAGGCGTGAGTCCATTCAAAAGAACCCATAAGTGCTTTCCGACGTTCTTCCTTAGCTTCCGTTTGACCTTCGCATCATTAGTGTTATGAACAGCTCCAATGCGGTCGGGGTTGACGGCGGACAGCGCATTCTTGATTGCATTTTCTTCTGCTGTCGGATAAACGATTTGACCAAAAGCTACCGCAAGTGGAAGCTGAGCTGAACGCAAGTGTAGCTTCAATTGCTCGTTTCCACCCGGCATACAACTTCTCCCTATGTTCTCCCCCCATCTCCGGCACGAACGTCCGCTCCACCTGCCGCTGCTGCGCGATCTGCTCCCGGCTTTCCCAGAAGCCCACCGCCAGCCCCGCCAGATATGCCGCCCCCAGCGCCGTCGATTCCTTCACCATCGGCCGCTCCACCGCGATATCCAGAATGTCCGCCTGGAACTGCGCCGTGAAATCGTTGGCGATTGCCCCACCGTCCACCCGAAGCGCCTTCAACGTCAAATCGGCATCGGCCTGCATCGCCGTCAGCACATCCCGCGTCTGATAGGCCAGCGACTCCAGCACCGCACGGATGAAATGCTCCTTGTTCGTCCCCCGCGTCAGCCCGAACATCGCCCCGCGCGCATCGCTGCGCCAGTACGGCGCACCCAGCCCCACGAACGCCGGCACGAAATAAACCCCCTCCGAAGATTGCGCCCGCTCCGCATAAGCCTGCGAATCGCCGGCCTTGCCCAGCATGCGCAAGCCATCGCGCAGCCACTGGATGGCCGAGCCCGCCGCGAACACGCTGCCTTCCAGCGCGTACTCCACCTTCCCATCGATGCCCCAGGCGATAGTGGTCAGCAAACCATTGTCCGACTGCACCGCCTTGCCGCCGGTATTCATCAACAGGAAGCAGCCGGTGCCGTAAGTGTTCTTGGCCATGCCCGGCTCGAAGCACGCATGCCCGAACAATGCCGCCTGCTGGTCGCCGGCCATGCCGCTGATCGGCACCCGATGCCCGAACACCGTCTGCGCCCCGGTGTGCGCGTACACCTCGCTGCTGGAACGCACCTCCGGCAGCATCGCCGCCGGGACGTCCAGCATGCGCAGCAGATCCGGGCACCACTGGCGCTTGTGGATGTCGTACATCAGCGTGCGTGAGGCGTTGCTGTAGTCGGTGGCGTGGGTGCGGTCTTCGGAAAGATGCCACAACAGCCAGCTGTCGATGGTGCCGAACAACAACTCGCCGCGCTCGGCGCGTGCGCGGGCGTCGGGCACATGGTCGAGGATCCACTTGACCTTGGTGCCGGAGAAATACGCGTCGATCAGCAGACCGGTGCGCTCGCGCACAAGATCTGCGTAACCATCGGCTTTCAACTTCTCGCAGATCTCCGCCGTCTGCCGCGACTGCCAGACGATGGCGTTGTGGATGGCCTGGCCAGTCTTGCGGTCCCACACCACCGTGGTTTCGCGCTGGTTGGTGATGCCGATGCCGGCGATTTCCGACGCGCCGACCTGCGCCCGCGTCATCGCTTCCACCACCGTGCTCTGCACGTTGCCCAGGATCTCGCGCGGATCGTGCTCCACCCAGCCCGGCTGCGGAAACAGCTGCTCGAATTCCCGCTGCGCCATGCCCACCACCGCACCGCTGCGGTCGAACAGCATCGCCCGGGAGCTGGTGGTGCCCTGGTCTATGGCGAGGAGATAGGGTTTGACCATGCTGGCTACTGTGCGGTTGTTGCTCGCGATGAGAAGATCTTAGCTGTTACCGGATACTGCGGTGCAACGTAGATTTCCACCTCTCCCCTTGTGGGAGAGGTCGACGCGCTTGAGCGGCGGGAGAGGGGTGGGCGAAGAGGCGATGTGACGGTTGCGGCCCTGCCACCACATTCAATAAAGCCGCTTGTTGCCAAATGATGATTCTTGAGGGACCGCTGCTCCGTTCGCCCCTCATCCGCCCCTTCGGGGCACCCCGTATCGAGTACGGGGCAGGCTCTTCTCCCACGAGGGGAGAAGGGGGGCTCCGGCGCTCATCTTGCGTCGGCTGCGTGAGCAAAAAAGCCTACTCGAACTGCACCACCACATTGGAAGCCGGCATTTCGCCATCGCGTCGCGAAGCCTGACCGGAGGGGAAAGGGATCCAGGGCTTGGAACCCAAGGCGCCGATGTCCGGATAACTGCCCAACACTTCGAACCGCTCGAACACGAACGACACGCCTTCGGCGCCCAGCGGCGAATTGGCGTCGGCGACATGGAAATGCAGATGGGGACCGGTGGAGTCGCCGGTAAAGCCGAGCGCGGCGATGCTCTCTCCGCGCTTCACGCGCTGACCCGGTTTAACCCTCAGGCTGCCGGGCTTGAGGTGTTCGTAGAAAGCGTAGCGGCCATCGCCCAGGTCCAGAGAGACGTAATTGCCGGTGGCATCGCCGATCGCATGCTTCGGGTGGGCGGCGACCGACATGCTTTCCGGCACGTCGTCGCGCGTCGCGGCAACCACAGCGTCGGCGACCGCCAATACTTCGGCGCCGTAGCCGTACGCATTGCGGACTACATCGGCATCGCCTTTCGCCGTATGGCCACTTTCATCCAGCTTGACCCAGTCGATGGCGAAACGGCCGGGAATACGCGCCTTGCCGTCGACCGCGTACAACACCCGCCGGTGTCCGCGTGGCCAGTCTGGCGAATGGATCGCTGCCCAGGGGCCGCCACGTAACGGCGCGCCCAGCACTGGTGGCGCGGCCTTGCCGACCGGGACGTTTCCTCCATCGACCACAAAGAGGCTGCTATCCGCAGCGCGGTATTGGATGCGGTGCGAGAGCGACAACGCTTGTGCGTCCGTGGGGAGCGGGAATTCCAGATAGATCACGATACGCATGCCCGGTGCGATCGCGTTGTTTGCGACTCCGCTCGGTTGGCCAAGACGGGAAGCGAGCGCCGCGCCGTTGAAGCTGGCTAGCACGCGATCCTTCTCGTCGAATACCTCGACGCTCACCGGCGACAGCGGTTCGTGCGCGAAGTTGGTGAGGTGGAGCTCGTAGACGAGTCGCCGGGTGCCGTCGACCACGACCGGTGCGGGTGGGGCGAAGACCTGGAGGTCGAAGGATTCGCGCAAGGGGGTGGCTGCATGCGCAGGAATCACAAACGCGAAAACGAGCGCCAGGTGCAACAGGTGCCTTCCCATTGGATTCCTTGGAGACGAGCGGATTCGCGAGTCCCTATCTTACGACCATGCCTGTGCAGGGGCGACGTAAGTCGCGAAGCCCTCCACAAATTAGCGTGGCACCAGGCCGAAGAAAGATGTCGTTTCGCGACTTACGTCGCTCCTACGCCGACTGCGGGGTCAATCCCGCAGTTCGGCCACGTAGCAATTGGCTTGCATCTGCTCTATCACCGCCTGCGCGGCGGCTTCGGTGGAGATGCTGCGGCCGTTGGAAGACAGGTCGGCGGTGAAGGCGTGCGAATTCAACGCGCCGTCGACCGAGCGTTCGATGCAGTCGGCTTCGTCGTGCAGGCCCAGCGAATGGCGCAACAGCATGGCCGCGCTGAGGATGGTCGCGTACGGGTTGGCGATGCCCTTGCCGGCGATGTCCGGGGCCGAGCCGTGGATCGGCTCGTACACGCCGGCCTTGCCGTCGCCCAGCGAGGCCGAAGGCAGCAGGCCCAGCGAGCCGGCCAGCATCGAGGCTTCGTCGGTGAGGATGTCGCCGAACATGTTCTCGGTGACGATCACGTCGTACTCGCGGGGATGCGCCAGCAGGTGCATGGCCATCGCATCCACCAGCACGTGTTCCAGTTTCACCTCGGGGAACTCGTCGCGGCCGATGCGCGCCGCGACGTCGCGCCACAGGCGCGAAGTTTCCAGCACGTTGGCCTTGTCCACCGACACCACGTAGCTGCGGCGCTGGCGGGCCAGCTTGAACGCGCTGCGCATCACGCGCTCGATCTCGGCCACCGAATACGTGCACAGGTCGCTGGCGCTATCGGCGGTGCGGGTCTTCTCGCCGAAATAGATGCCGCCGGTGAGTTCGCGCACCACCATGATGTCCACGCCGGTGAGCAGGTGCGGCTTGATCGGCGAGGCGTTCAACGCGGCCGGATGCGGGCGCACCGGGCGCAGGTTGGCGTACAGGCCCATACCTTTGCGCAGCGCCAGCAGGCCCTGTTCGGGACGGACTTTGGAATTGGGGTCCGACCACTTCGGTCCGCCCACCGCGCCCAGCAGCACCGCATCGGCGTTCTTGCAGGCGGCTAGCGTGGAAGCGGGCAGCGGTTCGCCATGCTTGTCGATGGCGATGCCGCCGATGTCGTGCTCGCTGAAGGTGAACTGGTGGCCGTAGCGGCGGGCTACCGTTTTCAGTACCGACAAGGCGGCGGTGGTGACTTCCGGACCGATGCCGTCGCCGGGCAGGACTACGATGTCAGCTTGCATGGGGAATTCCTAACAATGGAATGGAAAAAAATAGATTCGTTCGTGGTGAGCCTGTCGAACCACGCCTTTCGCGATGAAAATGAATCGCGGGGACTCGGGCTGTATCGCCAAGAGCGTGGTTCGACAGGCTCACCACGAACGGGATATTCGACAGGCTCACCACGAACGGGGTAAGGGGAGTTCATCGCTATCCGATTGATGCGTTTGCCGATTCGTACCGGGCGATCTGGTCCGTGCGCAGCAACAGATAGCCCAGCTCGTCCACGCCTTCCATCAGGCAGGTGCGGGCGAAGGCGTCGAGCGGAAAGGGATGCACGTCGCCGGCGGGCGTGCGCAGTTCGCGCGCGGCGATGTCGACGGTGAGTTCGTCGTCGGGGCGCTGCATGAGCGACTGCACGACGGCTTCGTCCAGCACGATGGGCAGCAAGCCGTTCTTCAGCGAGTTGTTGCGGAAGATGTCGGCGATCTCGCTGCTGACGATGGCGCGCAGGCCCAGATCGGTCAGCGCCCAGGGCGCGTGCTCGCGCGAGGAGCCGCAGCCGAAGTTGGCGCCGGCCAGCAGGATGGCGCGGCCGGCGTTTTCCGGCCGATTGAAGGCGAAGTCCGGATTGGGCGAGCCATCGGCCTGCCAGCGCCAGTCGTTGAAAGCATGTTTGCCCAGGCCGGCGCGTTCGGTGGTGGACAGAAAACGCGCGGGGATGATCTGGTCGGTGTCGATGTTGCTTTGCGGCAGCACGACACTGCGGGAGGCGAGGGCGGCGAAGGCGGTCATCAGCAAATTTCCGAATGTTGTAGGGCGGGCATTGCCCGCCGTGGGCGGCACGTGGAGAGCGCGGCGGGCAGTGCCCGCCCTACGGCGATCTTCATGCGACTTCCTTCTGCGCGAACAGCTCGCGCGGGTCGGAAACCTTCCCATTCACCGCCGCCCACGCCGCGGTCATCGGCGAGGCCAGCAGCGTGCGCGAACCCGGGCCCTGACGGCCTTCGAAGTTGCGGTTGCTGGTGCTGACCGCCAATTGTCCCGGCGCGACCAGGTCGCCATTCATGGCGATGCACATCGAGCAGCCCGGCTCTCGCCATTCGGCGCCGGCGGCGCGCACGATCTCGTCGATGCCTTCGGCTTCGGCCTGGCGCTTGACCAGTTCAGAGCCCGGCACCACCAGCATGCGCACGCGCGGATCGACGCGGCGGTCGCGCAGCACGGTGGCCACTTCGCGCATGTCGCTGAGGCGGCCGTTGGTGCAGGAACCCACGAACACCACGTCAACGGCGGTGCCTTCCAGCGGTTTGCCGGAATCGAAAGCCATGTAGTCCAGCGATTTCTGCGCGGCGTTGTCCTTGGCGGCGGGAATGGGACGATCCACCGCGATGGCCGTGCCCGGATGCGTGCCCCAGGTCAGGGTGGGGCGGATGTCGCGCGCGTCGATGTTCACTTCCTGGTCGAAGCGCGCGCCTTCGTCGCTGCTGAACTGCGACCAGCGCGCCTTGGCTTGCTCGAAGGCCGCGCCCTTCGGTGCGCGCGGCGTATTGGCCATCCAGGCGTAGGTGACTTCGTCCGGCGCGATCATGCCGGCGCGCGCGCCGGCTTCGATGGACATGTTGCACAGGGTCATGCGCTGTTCCATGTCCATCGCGCGGATGGTCGAACCGCGATACTCGATGACGTGCCCCGTGCCGCCGTTGACGCCGATCACGCCGATGATATGCAGGATCACATCCTTGGCGCCGACGCCCGGCGCCAGTGGGCCGTCGACGGTGATGGCCATGGTCTTGGCCTTGCGCTGCAGCAGGCATTGCGTGGCCAACACGTGGCCGACCTCGCTGGTGCCGATGCCGAAGGCCAGCGAACCGAACGCGCCGTGGGTGGAGGTGTGGCTGTCGCCGCAAACAATCGTCATGCCGGGCTGGGTCAGGCCCAGTTCCGGCGCGATCACGTGGACGATGCCGCGTCCGGCCGAACGCATGTCGAAGAGTTCGATGCCGTATTCGGCGCAGTTGCTGGCCAGCGTGTCGACCTGGGTTTCCGAGGCCTGGGTGAAGTAGTGGAATTTTCCGTCGGCATCGGCCGGCGTGGTCGGCGTCGAGTGGTCCATGGTCGCCTTGGTCCGGTCCGGCTGGCGAGGCGCGATGCCGCGCGCGCGCAGTTCGGTGAAGGCCTGCGGCGAGGTGACCTCGTGGATCAGGTGCAGGTCGATATACAGCACCGCGGGGGCGGCGTCGGTTTCGGGGACTACGACGTGCGCGTCCCAGAGTTTGTCGAATAGGGTGCGGGGGGTAGAGCTCATGCAATGGGTCCGGTCGAACAGAGGTTTGTGGATGCAGACCTCCCCCTTTGAAAAAGGGGGATCGAGGGGGATTTGCTCTTGCTCTCGGCAAATATCGCGCGAAGAGCAAATCCCCCCTGCCCCCCTTTTTCAAAGGGGGGAACGGCAACAGCGACAGCGAAAAAAGTACTTCCCATCACGCCTCCGCCATTTCCGATTTCGCCTTGGTTCCGTTGCGTTGGCGCAGCAGCCGGTTGGCCACGTCCAGCCAGGCCAGTGCGCTGGCTTCGATGATGTCCTTGCTGGTGCCGGTGCCGTCGTACTCGGCGCCTTCGTAGCGCACGCTCAGGTTGGCTTCGCCGCGCGCATCGCGGCCCAGGCCCACGCTGTGCACCTGGTAGCTTTCCAGCACCAGGTCCACGCCGGTGGCCATGGCCAGCGCCGCGAACAGCGCATCGACCGGGCCGTCGCCTTCTGCGGTTTCGAACACGCGGTCGCCGTCGGGGTCCGACAGCTCGACGGTGGCGCGCGCGCGGTGGCCGGCATCGCTGACGGTCATCGACGAAAGCCGGTAGCCCTCGCTGTCGGCGCCGTCCTGCATCAGCGTCTGCAAATCGTTGTCGTGGACCACGCGCTGTTTCTCGCACAGGGCCTTGAAGGAGGCGAAGACCAGATCCAGTTCCGATTCCTCCAGCAGATAGCCCAGCGCGCGCAGACGCTGTTCCACCGCGGCGCGGCCGCTGTGGCGGCCCAGCACCATTTGCGAGGACGGCCAGCCCACGTCTTCCGGGCGCATGATCTCGTAGGTGCCGCGGTGGCGCAGCATGCCGTGCTGGTGGATGCCGGCTTCGTGCGCGAACGCATTGGCGCCGACCACCGCCTTGTTGCGCTGGACCGGCATGCCCACCAGGCGCTGCAACAGCTGCGAAGTGGGCACGATGCGGTTGGTGTCGATACGGGTATCAGCGCCGAAGTACGCGCCGCGCACCTTCAGGCTCATCACCACTTCTTCCAGCGCCGCGTTGCCGGCGCGCTCGCCGATGCCGTTGACGCTGCATTCCACCTGCCGCGCGCCGCCTTCGATGGCAGCCAGCGAATTGGCTACGGCCAGGCCCAGGTCGTTATGGCAGTGGGTGCTGAAGATCACACCGCGCGCGCCCGGCACGTTGGCGATCATGCGTTCGAACAGGCCGCGGATCTCGGTGGGGGTGGTGTAGCCGACGGTATCGGGCAGGTTGATGGTGCCCGCACCCGAAGCGATCGCCGTGGCGATCACCTCGGCCAGGAAATCCTCTTCCGTGCGCAGGGCGTCCTCGGCGGAGAACTCCACGTCGTCGACGAAGCCGCGCGCGGCGGCCACGCTGCGGGCCACCGCTTCCAGCACCTGCTCGCGGCTCATGCGCAGCTTGTGTTCGCGGTGCAGTGGGCTGGTGGACAGGAACAGGTGGATGCGCGGACGCGCGGTGCCGTCAAGCGCGCGCGCCGAGGCCTCGATGTCGCCCGGCAGGCAGCGCGAGAGCACGCACAGGGTGGTATCGCGCAGTTCGCGCGAGATCAGCGCGGCCGCTTCACGGTCGGATTGCGAACTGGCGGGGAAGCCGGTCTCGATGACATCGACGCCAAGCTCGGCCAGCGCACGGGCCATGACCAGTTTTTGCGAAGGCGACATGCTGCAGCCGGGGGACTGTTCGCCATCGCGCAGGGTGGTGTCGAAAATCCGGACCTGGGCCGGGGTTGCGGTTACTGGAATGTCGCTCACCAGGTGTACTCCTCTTCGGTGACGGCGCGACGCGCAACGGGCGCATCGACGGTAATGGGGTTGGACAGTGAAACGGGAGGAACGAACCCGGCGTCGGCGCGCACGGGCTCGACCGGATGCAGTTCCTGCGTGCGCCGGCGCGGTTTGCGCGGCGCGCGCGGGCGCACGTCGGAAAGCAGGCCTGCCAGCACCGTGGCATCGATGTTGCCGCCGGAAACCACCGCGCATTTTCGCTTGCCGGAGACGCGACGGCCAGCGGCCAGGGCCAGCGCGCCTGCGCCCTCGGCGATTATGTTCTCTTCCAGGGCCAGCCGGACCAGGGTTTCGCGCAGTTCGGCTTCGCGCACGATCACCACGTCGTCCAGCAGGCTGGCGCACAGGCGGCGGGTCAGGAAGCCGGGGACTTTCACCCGCACGCCGTCGGCCAGGCTGGCCACCGGATCGATCAGCCGGCTGTCGCCCTTCAGGGCGCGCGCCATCGAATCCACGCCTTCCACCTGCGCCCCGACCACGCGCACGCCCTGCGATTTCAACGCCAGCGCCACCCCGGAAGCCAGGCCGCCGCCGCCGATGGGCACGATGACCACGTCCGGCGCGTGCGGCGCGATCTCGATGCCGACCGTGCCCTGGCCGGCGATCACGTCCGGGTCGTCGAACGCGGACAGGAAACGGTAGTCGTTCTGCGCCGCCAGTTCGCGCGCGAATGCGTAGGCCTCGTCGTAGCTGTTGCCGTGCTGGCGCACGGTCGCGCCCCAATGGGCGACGCCGGCGATCTTGTTCTCCGGTGCGCCATGCGGCATCACCGTGATCGCCTGCACGCCCAGGCGGTACGCGGCCCAGGCCAGTCCCTGCGCATGGTTGCCGGCGGAGGCGGCGATCACCGGACGCATGTCGCCGCGTTCGCGCGCGGCCAGCAAGGCGTTCAATGCGCCGCGCACCTTGTAGGAACCGGTGCGCTGCAGGTTCTCCAGCTTCAGCATCACCCCGAAGCGTTCGGCATGGTGCATCGGCGTCGGCGGCAGGTAACGCCGCAGACGCGCCTGCGCCGCCAGCACGTCGGCCACGGTGACGACTACGTCGCTTACCTCAGGCTCGGTTACGGCGGGTTCGTTGCTGGCGCTGGCGCGTGAATCAGGCATGGAGATGCGCAAGGCGTGCGGACGACGCTGGAAGAAGACGCCTCCGTGAAGCTTTGGTCATGCAATCCAAGGCGGGAGCCGAAGAGCAAATCCCCCTCGATCCCCCTTTTTCAAAGGGGGAGGCGGAATGCGGGATCCGATTTTTCCCAGAAACCCGGAACACTCCCCCTTTGAAAAAGGGGGGCAGGGGGGATTTGCTCTTGACGTTCAAGACACCACCTCCGCCGGCGCGACTTCCACCGGCGTGATCTCCACCGACACGCAGTCGTACACCTTCAGCATCTGCAGACGCAGGGTTTCGGCCGGGCGCTGTCCGTCGACCACCAGTTGCAGGCGCCAGCGGCCGTCTTCGCCGGCCGGTTGGCCATTGATGGACTGCGGAGTGAAGCCGCGGCGCTCGGCCATGCCGATCACGCGCGTCAACGCGCCTTCGGCGGGCTTCAGCACCAGGTCAAGCCGGTAGCGCATGCGGGGACTCCGTTCGCGGCGGTGTTGCGTTGGATTCGGCGGCGGCCTGATCGGCCGGATTGCTGTCCAGCATGGTGCTGTTGGCGGTGTTGGGCGGCACCAGCGGCCACACGTTGGCCTTGACGTCGATGGCCACGTGCAGCAGCGCCGGACCGGGCTGGGCCAGCAGGTCGGCCAGCGCATCCTCCACCTGGTCGCGGCGGTCGATGCGCTTGGCGGGAATGCCGAACACTTCGGCCAGCGCCGCGAAGTCCGGGTTGTCGGACAGGTCGATCTCGCTGTAGCGCTTGGCGAAGAACAGTTCCTGCCACTGCCGCACCATGCCCAGCGAGCTGTTGTCCAGCAGCACGATCTTCACCGGCAATCGGCAGCGGGCGATGGTCACCAGCTCCTGCACGTTCATCATGAAACTGCCGTCGCCGCTGACCAGCAGCACGGTGCGGTCGGGGCAGGCGAATTGCGCGCCCATCGCCGCCGGCAGGCCGAAACCCATAGTGCCCAGCGCGCCGCTGGTCAGATGGTTGCGCGGATGGTTGAACTTGCAGTGCTGCGCCACCCACATCTGGTGCTGGCCGACATCGCAGGCGACGATGGCGTCGTCCGGCGCCAGTTCGGTCATGCGCTTGAGCAGCGCCGGCGCGTAGATGTCGGTGCCGGGCGCGTCGTAGCGGAAGCCGTGCTTCTCGCCCAGCATGCGGCAGCGTTTGCGCCAGTCGTCGCAGGTGCTGCGCGCGCCGATCAGCGCGCGCAGGCCTGCGGCGACGTCGCCGGGCAGGGCGATGTTGGCGGTGCGTAGTTTGGAGATTTCGTAGGCATCGGCATCCAGGTGGATGACGCGTGCGAACGGCGCGAACTCCACCAGCTTGCCGGTGGCGCGGTCGTCGAAGCGCGCGCCGACCACGATCAGCAGATCCGATTCCTGCACGGCCATGTTCGCCGCGCGGGTGCCGTGCATGCCCAGCATGCCCAGGTAGTTCGGGTGGCCGCCGGGCAATGCGCCCAGTCCGCGCAGGGTCAGCACGGTGGGGATCTGGGTGGCTTCGACGAACTCGCGGAACACCTCCACCGCGCCGGCCAGGCCGATGCCGCCGCCGCCGTAGATCACCGGCTTCTCGGCGCCGGCGATCGCGGCCAACGCTTCGGCCAAGGCTGCGTCCGCAGGCGCGGGCGGCGCTTCGACTTCGGCCGGTACGTGATCGGGCAGATGCGAGGCATCGGCGACCTGCACGTCCTTGGGCAGATCGATCAGCACCGGACCGGGCCGTCCTTCGCGCGCGATGCGGAAGGCGTCGCGCACGATTTCCGGCAGGTCTTCCACGCGCCGCGCGATGAAGCTGTGCTTGACGATGGGCAGGGTCAGGCCGAACACGTCCAGTTCCTGGAACGCATCGGTGCCCATCAGATGGGTGGCGACCTGTCCGGTCAGGCACACCATCGGCACCGAATCCAGCATCGCGTCGGCGATGCCGGTGACCAGGTTCGATGCGCCGGGACCGGAGGTCGCGACGCAGACGCCGACGCGGCCGCTGGCGCGCGCGTAACCGTTCGCCGCCAGCGCCGCGCCTTGTTCGTGGCGCACCAGGATGTGTTTCAGCTTGGAATCCACCAGCGCGTCGTAGAACGGCATGATGGTGCCGCCGGGGTAGCCGAACAGCGTTTCCACGCCTTCGGCCTCCAGCGCCTGGGTCAGCCAGCGGGCGCCATTGCGTGGGGCAGCGGCGGCGGTTGCGTTCATGCGGCGGCGGCCTTCTCTGTCGAAGTGGCGTCGTCGGCGTCGGGCTGCGAAGCATTGGCCGACAGCCACACCATCTTGGCGCGCAGCTGCTTGCCCACCACTTCGATCGGATGCTCCATGTCGGCCTTCTTGAACTTGTTGTAGTTCGGCAGGCCAGCTTCGTATTCGGCGATCCAGTTCCTGGTGAAGGTGCCGTCCTGGATGTCGGTCAGGATGTCCTTCATGCGCTTCTTGGTGTCGGCGTCGATCACGCGTGGGCCGCTGACGTAGTCGCCGTATTGCGCGGTTTCGGAGATGAATTCCAACATGCGGGTGATGCCGCCTTCGTAGAACAGGTCCACGATCAGCTTCAGTTCGTGCAGCACTTCGTAGTAGGCGATTTCCGGCTGGTAGCCGGCTTCCACCAGGGTCTCGAAGCCGGCTTGCACCAGCGAGGACGCGCCGCCGCACAGCACGGCCTGCTCGCCGAACAGGTCGGTCTCGGTCTCTTCCTTGAAGGTGGTCTTGATGATGTTGGCGCGGGCGCCGCCCAGGCCGGCGGCATAGGCCAGTGCCAGCGCTTCGGCGTTGCCGCTCTTGTCCTGGTACACGGCGTAGATGCAGGGCACGCCGCGGCCGATCTCGTATTCGCGGCGCACCAGCGCGCCCGGGCCCTTGGGCGCGACCAGCACCACGTCGATGTCCTCGCGCGGCTTGATCAGGTCGAAGTGCACGTTCAGGCCATGCGCGAACAGCAGGCAGGCGCCGGGCTTGAGGTTGTCCTTCAGCACTTCGTCGTACAGCTTGCGCTGGACCATGTCCGGAGTCAGCACCGCGACCAGGTCGGCATCCTTCACCGCTTCGGCGGGCGTCTTCACCACGAAGCCGTCGGCCTTGGCCTTGGCTTCGGTCGGACCGCCCGGACGCAGGCCGACGGTGACGTCGAAACCGGATTCGCGCAGGTTCAGCGCGTGCGCGCGGCCCTGGCTGCCGTAACCGACGATGGCGATCTTGGTGTTGGGGAGGTTGCTGGTGGTCATTGCGCTGGGTTCCATGGAAGTTGAAGGGAAGGTCTGGGGATTTCTACTGGTCTGGAAACAAAAAACCCCGCACTTCTCAGTGCGGGGTTTTGCGAATCTGGCGTTGCTGTTGCTTACACGCCTGTTCGTCCCGCACCGGTTGGCGAGGTAATAAGTACGAGGACGAGAAGGCCGGCCGCGGGGGCGGCGTGGCCATCTTGTTCAGGCGTGATCTGCGTGGGCGTGTGGCGTTGCAACATAGGGCTAGGGGAACATGCGCTTATAGGGCTTGTCAAGCACACCAACGCCCATGGCGACCAATTGCGGACAAGGCCGGAAATGGTTGCAACTGAAACACCGATAGTTGCAACTGAAACGTTGAAAACGACGCAGAATCGACACCCCCACAAGCAAGCGCTGTCCGCGTGTCGCCCCATGCCTGAGTACCGCTCCAGAACCTCCACCTACGGCCGCAACATGGCCGGCGCGCGCGCGCTGTGGCGCGCCACCGGCATGAAGGACGGGGACTTCCAGAAGCCCATCGTCGCCATCGCCAATTCCTTCACCCAGTTCGTGCCGGGCCATGTGCACCTGAAAGACCTGGGGCAGCTGGTCGCGCGCGAGATCGAACGCGTCGGCGGCGTGGCCAAGGAATTCAACACCATCGCGGTCGACGACGGCATCGCCATGGGCCACGACGGCATGCTGTATTCGCTGCCCAGCCGCGAGATCATCGCCGACTCGGTGGAATACATGGTCAACGCGCATTGCGCCGATGCGCTGGTGTGCATCTCCAACTGCGACAAGATCACTCCGGGCATGCTGATGGCCGCGTTGCGGCTCAACATCCCCACGGTGTTCGTTTCCGGCGGGCCGATGGAAGCGGGCAAGACCAAGCTGTCCGAACACGGCCTGGACCTGGTCGATGCCATGGTCGTGGCCGCTGACGAGAGTGCGTCGGACGCCAAGGTCGCCGAGTACGAGCGCAGTGCGTGCCCGACCTGCGGTTCGTGCTCGGGCATGTTCACCGCCAACTCGATGAACTGCCTGACCGAAGCGCTGGGCCTGGCCCTGCCGGGCAACGGTTCCACGCTCGCCACGCACGCGGACCGCGAACAGTTGTTCCTGCGCGCCGGCCGCGTCGCGGTGGAGCTGTGCCACCGCTGGTACGGCGGCGAAGACGCTTCGGTGCTGCCGCGCTCCATCGCCAGTTTCGAAGCCTTCGAGAACGCGATGACTCTGGACATCGCCATGGGCGGTTCCACCAACACCATCCTGCATCTGCTGGCCGCCGCGCAGGAAGCCGAGGTGGATTTCGACCTGCGCGACATCGACCGGCTTTCGCGCAAGGTGCCGCAACTGTGCAAGGTCGCGCCCAACATCCAGAAGTACCACATGGAAGACGTGCACCGCGCTGGCGGCATCATCTCCATCCTCGGCGAACTGGCGCGCGGCGGACTGCTGCACACGCAGCTGCCTACCGTGCACAGCCGCAGCCTGGGCGAAGCCATCGCGCAATGGGACGTGACCCAGACCCAGGACGAAGCGGTGCACACTTTCTACAAGGCCGGACCCGGCGGCGTGCCCACGCAGGTGGCTTTCAGCCAGTCCGCGCGTTGGAAGACGCTCGACCTCGACCGCAGCGGCGGCTGCATCCGCGACGTCGGCCACGCGTATTCGCAGGAGGGCGGCCTGGCCGTGCTGTACGGCAACCTTGCCGTGGACGGTTGCGTGGTGAAGACCGCGGGCGTGGACGAATCCATCCATGTCTTCGAAGGCAGCGCCAAGGTGTTCGAGAGCCAGGACGATGCGGTGAAAGGCATCCTGGCCAATGAAGTGGCCGCCGGCGATATCGTCGTGATCCGCTACGAAGGCCCCAAGGGCGGGCCCGGCATGCAGGAGATGCTGTACCCGACCAGCTATCTGAAATCCAAAGGCCTGGGCAAGCAGTGCGCGCTGCTGACCGACGGACGTTTCTCCGGTGGCACCTCCGGCCTGTCCATCGGCCATGCCTCGCCGGAAGCGGCCGCGGGCGGCGCCATCGGCCTGGTGCGCGAAGGCGACCGCATCCGCATCGACATTCCGCAGCGGTCGATCGACCTGCTGGTGACCGAGGCGGAACTGGCCCAGCGCCGCACCGAACAGGACGCCAAGGGATGGAAGCCGGCGGCGCCGCGCCCGCGCAAAGTCACCACTGCGCTGAAGGCTTATGCCTTGCTGGCTACCAGCGCCGACAAGGGCGCCGTACGCGACAAGGCGATGCTGGACGGCGAGCCGGCACGCCCCGGCTCCGACACCCCGCTGTGGGGTGTGTTCTAGGAATGTGTTCCAGCTGATCCGGTCGGGACCGGCGCCGCCGCTTCAATCCTCGGCCAATACGATGATCTTGTCGTGTTCGGAGAAACCGACCCGCTGCGATTTGGTCGGGTTCACGGTGACGCCGAAGCCGCGGCTGGGATCGTCGCTGTGGGCGACAAGACGATAGCCGATGGCGGTTTCGCCGCGCCGTGCGGCGGCCTCGATCACGGTGTAGAAGTCCACGGGTCTGCCGGGCAGCACGTACTCGCTGGCGGGACGGATGTAGACCTCGGAGCCCTCGGCGCTGAACAGCTGGCGGAAGACGCGGTCCAGGTGCTTGTTCTCCGAAAGCTGCGACAGCATCAGGCTGACCAGGGAATCGCTGACGATGAAATCGTCGGCGCGCGCGACCTGCGCCAGCGCGCGATTGCGCAGGTCCATCATCTCGCTGACGATGTTGAGCGGTTTGCCGCTGGCCTCGGCGATGTTGCGCAGATGCAGCAGGCTGATCAGGGTCTGGGCATCGGCTTCCTGGATCGGCAGCTGGCTGTAGCTCATGACGATGATGTGGTGGTATTGGGTGACCTGCACGGCGTCCAGCATGGCGCGGCTGGCGATGTCGCCTTCGATCACCTGCAGGCGCTGGCGCTGCAGTTCCACCGCCAGCGCCTTCCAATCGGCGTCGCCGGTGCTGTTGCCGATATCCGCGCGGCGCACGACGGTGATTTCGGAACCGGGCGCCACGTAGTTGTCCAGTTCGCGTATCACCGCGGTGGTCTTGTCGTTCCAGCCCAGGATCAGGGTGCGTTCCGGGGACGCTTCCGATTTCTCCTTGTCGGCGATTGCGCTCGCATCCGGTTTGGGTGGGGGGGACGAGGACTGGACCAGGGTGTCGTCGTCTTCGCTGATGGCGATGATCTTGTCGTTGCGGGCCAGGATGGTGTTCATCGGCGGATTGATCAGCACCTTGCCATGGGTGCGCATCACGCCGATCACGGCCGAGTCCTCGTAGCTCGACAGCGCTTCGCGGTAGGTCCTGCCGCCCAGTCCGGCCGCCTCGGTGAAATAGATCTCGGCGCCGTCGAAATCCAGCAGTTCGGTGTACACCACGCTGAGGCCGGACTGCCGGCAGGTCTGCGCGGTGACGCGGGCGATCAGGTCCGAGCCCTGCACGAACACGGCTTCGTCGCCGCCCACCAGGTGGGCGGCTTCCAGGTTATGCGGTTCGCGGATTTCGGCGACGATGTGGTAGCTGCTTTCGCGCCGGTGCGGATTGTTGGTGATGGCCAGCACCGACTTGATCACATGGATGTCGGGATTGTCGGTGGCCGGCGCCAGCACGATGATGGAGCGCGCCGCATGCGGATCGACGACGGCCAGGTCGTCCATGTCCAGCGGGTCGCCGCTGCGGCAGATGACGCGGGTGTTCTTGGTGTTGGGGAACTTGGCGCGGATGTCGTCCTCCATCTCGACCTTGTCGCGGTCGGCCAGGATCACGATGCGCGGGTTCTTCTGGTTCTCGTTGGCGATGATCAGTTCGCCGATGATCGAGAACACCTTGCTGGACCAGCCCAGGATCAGCGTGTGGTCGGTTTCGACCACCCGCGAGCGGCCCTTGCGCAGTTCGCCCAGCCGCGACTCCAGACCGGAGGTGATGGTGCCGATCAGCATGCTGACGATGAAGATGCCGCCCAGCGTCACCATCAGCATCATGATGCGCAGGGTCCAGCCCTCGTCGCCGGACATCGTGCCCGGATCCAGGGTGCGCATCAGGCTCTGCCAGCCGCCTTCGATCAGGCCCAGCCGGCTGCCGGGATCGCCCGGATCCGCACCCACGCCCAGCAACGCCAGGACGACGGCGGCCAACAGCACGATGCTCAACGAAATCAGCGCCAGCCAGCCGATGATGGCGATGGTTCCCCGGGAGAGCGTGTTTTCGAAGCGGTAACGCAGGCGGTCGCGCCAGGTGATGCGTGTGGGTGCGGACATAGCGGAAGTCGATTGCCCCGGGAGAAGTAGAGCCGATTGTCGCCGCAGGGCGAGGGCATTGCCTAGGCATGGGGTGGGCTCAAGCCCACCGCATGGAACCGGGCGATCCGATTCAACGCCGCAAGGCGACCCCCGCCGGTTTGTGGTCTAATTCGCCCCGAAGCGGGGGTATCGCCGGCCCGATGGGTGCGGCGGTTGAGACAGACCCTTCGAACCTGATCCGGTTAAGACCGGCGTAGGGAAGCTTCGCAGGACGCCCATGATCCCCGCGATCGCCTGCCGTCCATGCGCCGCCGCTTCGTCCCGCATTCCTTTGGACGAACGCCATGAACGCAGTGCCTTCCTCGCTGTTGCAGCAGACCGACCAGCTTTCCGAATCCGTGACCCGGCCCATCCCCGGCTCGCGCAAGATCTTCGTGCAGGGTTCGCGCCCGGATATGCAGGTGGCGATGCGCGAGATCGCGCAGACGCAGACGCCCACCCTGTTCGGCGGCGAAGAGAATCCGCCGATCACCGTCTACGATCCTTCCGGTCCGTATACCGACCCGAACGCGCGCATCGACCTGGCGGTCGGCCTGCCGGCCCTGCGCGCGAAGTGGATCGAGGAACGCGGCGATACCGAGCGCCTGTCGCAATTGAGTTCCGAATTCGGCCGTGGCCGCGAAACCAACGCGCGCCTGGACGCGGTGCGTTTCCCCGGCCGCACCCTGCCGCGCGTGGCCAAGACAGGCGCCAACGTCAGCCAGATGCACTACGCACGCAAGGGCATCATTACCCCGGAGATGGAATACGTCGCCATCCGCGAGAACCAGCGCCTGGACGCGGTGCGCGATGCGCTGCTGCTGAAGCAGCACCCCGGCGAATCCTTCGGCGCCAGCATCCAGAAATTCATCACTCCGGAATTCGTGCGCGACGAGATCGCCCGCGGCCGCGCCATCCTGCCCAACAACATCAACCACCCGGAAAGCGAGCCGATGATCATCGGCCGCAACTTCCTGACCAAGATCAACGCCAACATCGGCAACAGCGCGGTGTCCTCGGGCATCGCCGAGGAAGTGGAGAAGCTGGTGTGGTCGATCCGCTGGGGCGGCGACACGGTCATGGACCTGTCCACCGGCAAGCACATCCACGAAACCCGCGAATGGATCATCCGCAATTCGCCGGTGCCCATCGGTACCGTGCCGATCTACCAGGCGCTGGAAAAAGTCGACGGCCGCGCCGAGGAACTGACCTGGGAAATGTTCCGCGACACCCTGATCGAACAGGCCGAGCAGGGCGTGGACTACTTCACCATCCATGCCGGCGTGCTGCTGCGCCATGTGCCGCTGACCGCCAAGCGCGTGACCGGTATCGTCTCGCGCGGCGGTTCGATCATGGCCAAGTGGTGCCTGGCGCACCACAAGGAGAACTTCCTCTACACGCACTTCGAGGACATCTGCGAAATCATGAAGGCCTACGACGTGGCCTTCTCGCTGGGCGACGGTCTGCGTCCGGGCTGCATCGCCGACGCCAACGACGCGGCCCAGTTCGGCGAACTGGAAGCGCTGGGCGAACTGACCAAGATCGCCTGGAAGCACGACGTGCAGACCATGATCGAAGGCCCCGGCCATGTGCCGATGCAGATGATCAAGGAGAACATGGACAAGCAGCTGGCCGAATGCGGCGAAGCGCCGTTCTACACGCTGGGGCCGTTGACCACCGACATCGCGCCGGGCTACGACCACATCACTTCCGCCATCGGCGCGGCGATGATCGGCTGGTTCGGCACCGCGATGCTCTGCTACGTGACGCCGAAGGAACATCTGGGTCTGCCCAACCGCGAGGACGTGCGCGACGGCATCATGGCCTACAAGATCGCCGCGCATGCGGCCGACCTGGCCAAGGGCCATCCCGGTGCGCAGGTGCGCGACAATGCGCTGAGCAAGGCGCGCTTCGAGTTCCGCTGGGAAGACCAGTTCCACCTGGGCCTGGACCCGGAGAAGGCCAAGGACTTCCACGACGAGACCCTGCCCAAGGACGCGCACAAGCTGGCCCATTTCTGTTCCATGTGCGGCCCGCATTTCTGTTCGATGAAGATTACCCAGGACGTGCGCGACTACGCGGCCGAACACGGGGTGGAGGAAGCAGCGGCATTGGAAGAGGGCATGGCGGAGAAGTCGGCCGAGTTCCGCGCCGCCGGCGCGCAGGTCTACCACCAGGGCTGAACGGATCGGGGGAAGACCTGCGACCTTCCCCCGGCCTGCCGCGTACCTTCACCGAGGACGAATGAACCGGTGCTAGGTTCTGTCCACCACGGAAGCCCAGGAGATAAAGCCATGCAGGTTCAAAGACGTTTCGCTCTCGCAATGCTGGGTGCGCTGGCCTTGTTGCTGGCCGCTTGCGCCACCGGCCCGCGCATCACCAGCGAAGCCGATCCGGAAGCGGATTTCGGCAGCTACCGCACCTTCGGTTTCTACACGCCGCTGGCCCTGGAGAAGGAAGGCTACGCCACGCCCACCACCGACCGCATCAAGGCCGCAACGCGCGCGCAATTGGAATCGCGCGGCTATACCTACACCACCCAGCAGCCCGACCTGTGGGTGAACCTCAACGCCTACCTGCAGGAACGCACCGACGTCACTTCCTACCCGACCGTCGACTACAGCTACTACTACAGTTACCGGGCCCGGGCTTACTTCGCCGTGCCTTATTGGCGCGATCAGACCCAGGTGCGTCAGTACACCGAAGGCACGCTCAACGTGGACCTGGTGGATAGGCAGAAGAACCGGCTGGTGTGGGAAGGCATCGCGGTGGGCCGCGTCGCCAAGCTCAAGCCCGCCGAGCGCGCCGCACGGATCGATTCGACCCTGGCCGAAATCTTCGCCCGCTATCCGTACCGGGCCGGCAGCGCCGTGCCCGTGGTGCAGCCATGAGCACGGGCGGGGGCGCCACGGTCGCCAAGGCCGGCATCGGCTTCGGCACGGCGCTGGCGATCGCCATTTCATGGAGCGCCAACAAGTCGCTGCTGTGGGCGGTGATCCACGGCCTGCTGTCGTGGGTCTACGTGGTGTACTACGCGCTGGTGTACCACTTCAAATGAAGCGCCACTTCAAACGACACTTCAGATGAAGCGCCGCGCATGACTCTGCCGTCGGCCTGGCTGCGCTGGCTGGTCACCGCGCGCAGACATCCGTCCGCCTTTCTGCTGCTGGTGCAGCTCAGCGGCGTGCTGCTGTACCCGGCGATGGAGGACACCCAGGCCGGTCGCGCCGTGTTCGGCGCCTTCGGCATTCTGGTGCTGGCACTGGCGCTGTGGGTCGTCAACCGCAGCGCTTCGATCAACTGGATCGCCTGGTGCATCGCGGTGCCGGCGGTGGCGTTGTCGCTGCTTTCCGCATGGGCGCAGATGCCCGGGCTGCTGGTCTACGCGCATCTGCTGGAAGGCGCGCTCTACTTCTACACCGCCGCAAGCCTCACCGCCTACATGCTGCAGGACCACCGGGTCACCCGCGACGAACTGTATGCGGCGGGCGCTACCTTCACGCTGCTGGCCTGGGCGTTCGCTTTCGCTTATTCGGTATGCCAGCAGTGGTATCCGGGCAGCTTCATCGCCGCGGTCAATCCGCAGGAGCCGCGCACCTGGATGGAGCTGCTGTTCCTGAGTTTCAGCGTGCTGTCCAGCGTGGGCCTGAGCGACATCGTTCCGGTGCGGCCCGAGGCGCGCGCGCTGGTGATGTTCGAATCCTTCGCCGGAGTGATGTACATCGCCCTGGTGGTCTCGCGATTGATCGGGCTCACCACGCTGAGGACGGCCGCGCGCAACGACGATCCGCACTAGCGAAGGTCTGAACCACCCTGTTCCATCCGAAATAGTAGGGCGGGCATTGCCCCGCCTGATGGACGCAATGGCGGGCAATGCCCGCCCTACGCCGCAGGTGTTAAATCTTCGGCAATCGCGACAATCTGCGTCAACCACTGCAGCAATCCGGATCAACTGGGTCTCCCCGCCTGCATGCCATCGTACGAATACGCACACCGTGCGACTCGTTTCGAACAGGTAAGGGGACACCATGAACCGCAAACTCCTGGCCACCGCCATCTGCGCCGCATTGGCGTGGCCGTTGGCCGCCACCACCGTACACGCGCAGGAAGCCGCCAGCCAGGCGGATTCCGGCCAAGACGAAGACGCAACCGAACTAGACCGCATCCTGGTCACCGGTTCGCGTATTCCGCGGGCGCAACTGGAAACCGCTTCGCCGGTGATCACCATCACCGCCGAAGACATCCAGCGCCAGGGCTTCCGTAACGTCTCCGACGTGCTGCGCGCGCAGCCGCTGGCGACCGGCGCCGTGCAGGACAACCAGTACGCCGGCAGCTTCACTTCCAACGCCACCACCATCAGCCTGCTGGGCCTGTCGCCCAGTTTCACCCTGATCCTGATGGACGGCCGGCCGCTGGCCGACTATCCGCTGCTCTACAACGGACAGAGCAACTTCACCGACCTGACCAGCATTCCCACCGCGATGGTGGAGCGCATCGAGATCCTGCCCGGCAATCAGTCTTCGATCTACGGTTCGGCGGCGATCGCCGGCGTGGTCAACATCATCCTGAAGAAACGCCTGGACGGGATGCAGCTGGACGCGCGCGTCGGCGGCTACTCCGATGGCGGCGGCGACAACGAGCGCCTGCAGCTGACCGGCGGCAAGGCCTGGGACAATCTGGACATCACCTATGGCCTGCAGTACAGCCATCAGGATCCGATCTACATGCGGCAGCGGGATTTCACCGACACCACCGACGACAATCCCAACCCCAACCTGCGCTACGGCAGCCGCACCTTCATCATCCTCAACGGCTTCACCGGCCAATACGACGATCCGGGCGTGGGTTGCGACAACGTGGCCGCCAATTTCGACGGCACCACCATGCGCGATTTCCGTCCCGGCCGCGGTTTCTTCTGCGGCAGCCGGGCCCAGCCTGGTTACGCCACGCTGTTGAACGAAGAGCAGGGCGTGTCGGCCTACTTCAATTCCAACTTGCGGATGGGCGATAACGCCAATTTCTACACCAGCATCCTGTATGGAAAGAACGAGGCCAAGAACGATTCCGGCTCGCGCTTCTGGATCCCCAACTACAACGACGGCACCGACGGTTACATCTGGAACCAGACCGAACAGACCCTGGAAACCTACCAGCACATCTTCTCGCCGGAGGAGCAGGGCATCACCAACTTCACCACCGATTCGCGCTCCTACAACATCGCCCTCGGCGTCAACGGCACCATCGGCGATTCGAACTGGGATTACGACGTCTACTACAGCCGCTCGGGCTACGAAGTGAAATCCGACCAGCTATGGCCGCTGGTGGACGAGATGGACGCCTTCTTCCAGGAGCAGTTCCTGGGTCCGCAACTGGGGACCTACTACGGCTACCCGGTGTACGAACCCAACAAGCCGGCGTTCTACCAGTCGATCACGCCGGAACAGTTCCGCGCGTTTTCCGGCAACCTGCGCAACACCTCGTCCACCTGGACCCACAACTTCAACGTGCAGGTCACCAATCCCGATCTGTTCCAACTGCCCGCCGGTTCGGTGGGCGTGGCGGGCGTGTTCCAGCTGGGGTACCAGCATTGGGACAACCCGGTGGATCCGGGCGTCAGCGGCGACGATTATTTCGGCCTCAGCGGCACCAGCGGCAGCGGCAACCGTGCCAACCGCGCGGTCGGCGTGGAGTTCAGCATCCCGTTGTTGAAGTCGCTGACCGCCAGCGTTTCCGGCCGCTACGATTCATACAAGAACATCCGCGCCGGCTCCGACGCCAAGGCCACCTACAAGCTGGGCCTGGAATTCCGTCCGGTCGACAGCCTGCTGCTGCGCGCCAACTACGCCACCGCGTTCCGCGCGCCGGACATGGGCTACGTGTTCACCGGCGGCAACGGCTTCTTCTCCTCGCAGACCGATTACTACAAGTGCGAAACCTACGGGCCGAATCCCGATTGCCCGTTCGAGGGGCTGTCGCTGGAAGGCGTGCAGGTGGCGAACCCGGACTTGAAGTCGATCACCGCCAAGTCCTACGGCTTCGGTTTCGTGTGGTCGCCCAGCGACCGCTACGAACTGCGCGCCGACTACTACAACGTGCGCATCGAGGACGAAGTGCTGCCGCAGTCCTTCTCGCGCACGCTGTTCGACGAGAACGAGTGCCGGCAGGGGCGGCTGGACATCAACTCCCCCACCTGCATCGATGCGCTGTCGCGTGTCCAGCGCGGGCCGCTCAACGCCAATCCGCTGCTTAGCGAGTCGGTGCAGTTGGTGACGATCAAGGCGATCAACATCGCCGAAGAGCAGATCAGCGGCATCACCGCCGGCGGCAGCGCGCGCTTCGATTGGGGCCGCTGGGGCGAGTTCGGATTCGGCCTGGACTACAACCTGACGCTCGACCACACCACGGTGACCTTCCCCGGCGATCCGGAAACCGACCTGCTGTCGCCGCAGCAGGCGCTGAGTGCGGAATTCAAGAGCGTGCTGACCGGCGACATCAGCTGGAAGAAGAACGACTGGTCGGCCAACGTGCATGGCATCCGCTACGGTTCCACGCCCAACTACGCCGCCCAGTTCGGCGTCGACACCACGCCCGGCACCAGTCAGGGCAGGGTCGGCCCGCACATGCTCTACAACCTGAGCGTGAGCTACGACTTGACCGAAAAGAGCGCGCTCAGCCTGACCGTCAACAACGTGCTCAACACCAAGCCGCCGTTCGACCCCACCTACGACGGCTCGCAGGGTTTCGCACCGCCGTTCTACAACATCTTCGCCTACAACGGTTACGGACGGGCGTTCTGGGTCCAGTACCGGATCGATTTCGGAACCAACAATTGAAGCCAGCCGGAAGGCCGCCCGTGCGGCCTTCCTTCAGTCAGCTGCGGCAAGAGCGCGCTGCAGCGGCTGCAGTGGTTCGGCATAGCGACGCCACTCGCCCGACGCGCGTTGATGGATCGGTGCGCGGACTTGGGCGCTGCTGAGGGTCGCTACCGGCGCGCGGTTGCCGGCGGTATCCAGGCATTGGGCTTGGAACGGAAGCCCGCAGAAATCGAGCACGCGGCGCGCCGTCGAATCGGTGTCCCGCACCAGCGCATCGTAGGCGACATCCAGCACGAAACCGGGCGCGACCCGGTGCCAGTGCGCCATCAGCCTGCGGTACTGGCGGTAGTGGTGGGCCAGCGATTCAAGATCGTAACTGTAGGCGTAGGCATCGCCGAACAGCGCGCGGTAATTGGAGAAGCAGACCTCCATCGGCTCGCGGACCATGTGCAGGATCTTCGCTTGCGGCAGCGCTTGGCGGATGAAGCCCACCAGCATGAAGTTGGGCGGCAGCTTGTCCACGTAGTAACGGCGATCGCCGGCGCGCCATTGGGTCTGCTGCAGGTAACGTCTGCCCAGCAGGGCCATATCCAGCGTTCGCGTGGCTTCCAGCAGGGGCAGGTCCAATAGCGGGTGGCCGTGGCGATCCGCGGTCCAGCGCAATTGCTTCGGCAGGTCGGCCAGCTCGCCGACCGGCGCGACTTGCGAGTGGTTGCCGACGATCCGTTCGAGCAGCGTCGTGCCCGAGCGCGGCATGCCGACGATGAAGATCGGTTGCGGGCCGCCGGCCGGTGCGGCTTCGGCCGCTTGCAATGGCTGCGGGAAACGCTCGATCAACGCATCGAACACCGCTTCCTCGGCGGCCGCGTCGTAACCCAGGCGCCGGTGCATGATGTCGTTGCCGCGTTGCAGCGCTTCCCATGCCTGGTCGTGGCGGCCAATGTCGTCGAGCTCCTTGTGCAGCGCGAATTCGACGGCGGCGTGATCCTCGCTGCCCTGCGGCACCAGCGCCAGACGTGCGCGCAACGTGTCCAGGTGGTTGCTGTCCGCGGTCTGGCGGCGGATACGGGCCAGGGTCAGCGAAGCGCGGCCGAAACTGGGGCCTTTGGCCAGGCAGGCTTCCAATTCGGCCTCGGCCTCGGCGATGCGCCCGTTGAATTGCAGTTGCAGTGCGTGGAAATAGAGGAAGTCGGCATCGTTCAGCCCCGCCGCGCGCGCGCGTTCCATCAGTGCCAATGCTTGTTCATGCTGGCCCAGGCCCTGGCGCACGTGGGCCAAGGCCAGCAAGGCCGGGCCCGAGCGGTTGCGCGCGATTTCCGGATGCTCCAGGCATTGGAGCGTAGCGGCCGTTTCACCGAGTTTGGCGAGCGACTGGGCCACGCGGCAGATCAAATGCATATCAGCGGGCAGCGACGGCAGCGTGGCGATCAGTTGCTCGGCGGCGGCGCGCACGCCGCCTTGGGCCAGGATCACCCCGGCCAGAAGCAGACGCACCGGCGCCGCGTCGGCATGCGTGCGCAGCAGGGCTTGCAGTTGCGCAGCGGCCTGGTCCCAGCGGCGTGCGGCCACGTGCTGCTGGGCTTGCGCCCAGGTAGCGCTGTCGGCAGGATTCATGGGCGCCTCTCCACTACCGGAACACCTGCCCTATTGCAGTTGCGCAGAGTCATGGATGCCATGGAACATTGAACCACGCCACACTTGCAAGCCGCGTCCGATACCAACGGCACATGCAGTCGGACAAGGGTGGCAAGATGCTGCGATGCAAGCGTCATGTAGTCCGTGCGAACGGGCCGAAGCCGCCGGATAAAAAAATTGCGCCGACCGGCGCAATTGGGAAGAACCACCGCAGACGAGAGAGAGGGCGCCTGCGGCTCGGTACACGGGATCTTGTAGTCATAAATTTAATAGCCTGTCTGGCAACGTGCTGTGCGGCGTGCCGACGCCTGCTTTGCAAAGCTTGTCGCGAAGCTTGTCCGGCATGTTGCTCCAGCGCGTTTCGTCCTGATCGTTGTGCACACTATCCATACGGAATCCAGAACCACACATGCTCAATCCCCGCTCCCAGCCGATTTACCAGGAATCCGACCGTCTGCGGGTCGGCGAATTCGTGGTCGATGTGCCGCGCCGGGAAGTGGCGGCGGCCAACGGACACGAACCGACCCGGCTCACCATCAAATCCTTGCACGTGCTGCTGGCGCTGGCCGGGCAACAGGGCAAGGTGGTCAGCCGCGAAGCGTTGCTGGAATGGGTCTGGCCCGACACCCTGCCCACCGACGATGTGCTGACGCAGGCGATAGGCCAGCTGCGCAAGGCCTTCGGCGACGATCGCGACGCGCCGCGTTACCTGGAAACCATTTCCAAGGGCGGATACCGCCTGCTGGCGCCGGTGGAATGGCTGGACAACGCTCCGCCGTCCCCTGCAGAGGCGGTCTTGGTGGAAAGCGAGGCCCCTGTGGTCGCCCGCATTGCTGCGCCGCCCTCGGCGCCTCGCCGCAGCAGACGCGCCTGGATGGTTGCGGCGATCGCGCTAGTGAGCGTTGCCGGCGCCGCCGCGGTCTGGCATTTCGCCCAGCGCGCGCCCGTCGCGGCACAAACGGCATCGGCGGCCGATCCCGCGGTGGTGGAACCCCCGCTGCCTTTCGTGACCATCACTTCCAGGCCGGGGCGCGAGGTCGACGCCAATCTGTCGCCCGACGGCGCCATGGTTGCCTATGTGCAGATCGACGAAAAAGGTCACGGCACCATCGTGTTGCAGACTACGGTGCACGTGCCGCCGCGTCCGCTGACTTCCACGCCCGCCGGCTACAGCGACACCATGCCGGTGTGGTCGCCGGACGGGCGCACCATCGCCTTCGCCCGTTTCGATGCCAGCAGCCGCTGCCAGATCATGCTCATCGCCGCCAGCGGCGGCAACGAACGCAAGATCGCCGATTGCTTCGCCGGCAGCGCCGCCAGCTACGACTGGACACCGGACGGCAGTGGCCTGCTGATGGGCCTGGACACCAAGTTGCCCGGCGAACGCAGCAGTCCTTTGCGCTTGCTGGATATCGCCAGCGGACAATGGAAGGCGCTGGACTATGCGATTTCCGAAGGCGACATCGACATCGATCCGCGCTATTCGCCGGATGGGAAATGGATCGTGTTCCGCCGGGCCATTTCGCTGTCGGACCTGTGGAAGATGCCGGCCACGGGCGGCACGCCGCAGCGGCTGACCCACGTGAAGAGCGACATCCGCGGCTGGGACTGGCTGCCCGACGGCAGCGGCCTGCTCTTCAGTTACATCGGCAACGATATCGGCATGTTCCGCTACGACATGGCCAGTGGCGCAGTCACTCACCTGAAGATGGACGGCTTCGCGGTCTTCCCCGATGTGGCCCGCAATTCGCCCGCGCTGGCGTTCACCGTCGATCAGTCCACTTCGGGCGTCTTCCGCCTGACACTGCCTTCCACTCCCGATGGGAAAGTGGCCAAGGAACGCGTGTTTCCATCCAGCCGTTCCGACATGCTGCCGGCGATCTCGCCCGATGGCCGCAGCCTGGCGTTCATTTCCGACCGTGGCTCGCGCCTTGAACTGTGGCTGGGCGAACTGGCCAAACCCGATAGCGCGCGGCCGGTGCAGGGCATCATGCCGATTCCGCGCCATGTGCCGGTCTGGTCCGAGGACGGCAGCCGGATGCTGGTGGTCGGCAAGCAGGACGGCCAGCAATCGCTTTACGAAGTGGAAGTGGAAAGCGGGCGCATCCATCTGTTGCCCGTGCCTGCGCCCAGCCCGATCTATGCGGCCTACACGTCGGATCCGAATCTGCTGCTGGTGGGTTCGGATAGCGGCGAAGGCCGGTTGCGCGCGGTCCTGTACGACCGCTCCAAGACGCCCTGGCGCGAAATATCCAGCCTGCAGGACGTGGCGCTGGTGCGTTTCGATGTACCCAGGAACCGTATCTACTTCACCCGGGTGACCAAGCCGGGCATCTGGAGCGCAAGCCCGATGCTGGACGATCTGCAGGTGCTGGACGCGCATCGGCCGCGCATGGCCAAGGACTACAAGCGCTGGGCGATCGGACCGGACGGCGTGTACTACATGGACTGGAGCGAACGCTGCGCCACCGGCTGGATCAGGATGGGCTCGCCCGAGTCGCAGCCGGCGTACTGCCTGGACCGCGACGTCGAAGCCTGGCCGTTGCCGCCCACCATGGACCGCTCGGGCAAGCATATTTTTCTCACCCTGGATGTCTCCAACAACGCAGATATCGGCTTCGCCGACATTTCGGCCATGACTTCCGGCACGGCGGTTGCGAAACGCTCAGACGATTGATCGCCTGCGCAAATGGTTGAAGCAAAAGGGAGTTACGGAATTTTGGAAAGATATCGGAAAAATTTCGTGGCGATTTCCTGAGATTCGGAGCTGTCTGCATCAAACCAAGGGCCAATCCCCCATAAGGAAACGGCCATGAAGATGCAAACCGCGTGGATAGACCGCAACCAGCTGCTCGAAGCCGGAGCCGATTTCAACAATCCTGAACTGGTCGGGGTGGTGGCGGTGAGCCGCACCGGCAGCATCGTGCTGCAGTCGCCGCTGGTTTCGTTCTGGGTGGTGGTGCGTGGCAGCGCCGACCTCGAAGCGCGTGAAGGCCGTTTTCACCTGCGGGCGGGCGAGTGGGTGGTGCTGGAGCCGGATTCGCGCCCTTCGGTCTATGCCGAACGCGGCAGCCTGGTTCTGGGCGTGACCCTGTCGCAGGCCATGCGGCCGCGCATCAAGCAGTTCACCCATCTGGATCTGCACACCGGGCGGGGCGAACTGGACAGAAGCGAGCTCCGCCAATGCCTGCGGCTGTGGCGCCAGAGCGGATTGTTCGGCAAAAGCGGACGCGTCTACGCCAGCGACGAAATCAATCCGCTGGTGCCGTTGCTTCGCCATATCTGCAACGTGCAGTACGACTTCAGGCGCCTGATCGACCACTGCCCGGGGCGCTCCATGCGGCGCAAGAGCCAAGTGTTCGACCGCATGCAGCGCGCGCGCCTGTTCCTGGAAGGCAACGTGGACCGCAACGTGCGGCTGGCCGAGCTGGCCGAACTCAGCAATGTCTCCACCTGGTATTTCACCAAGATCTTCCACGCGCTCTACGGGGAAGGCCCGCAGGCCATGGCCGCGCGCCTGCGCCTGGGACGGGCCGCGCGCCTGCTGGCCGAGACCATGCTGTCGGTCAGCGAGATCGGCGCGGTCTGCGGGTTCGAGAACAACTGCAGCTTCTCGCGGGCATTCCGCGAACGTTACGGCACGCCGCCTTCGCTCTACCGGCTGGAAGCCAAGGGCGGCGGCGTTCCAGAGACCACATCGGGCGTCACGCCAGACTCCGCACAGTCACGCGGCAGCGAAGGCAAAGCAGTCCTCGCGTTCGGTACGTAACTTCGTCGGGCGTTAACAGACTCCTAACGAATCACGTACTCATCACGAAACACGGAGATCCACCCATGATCTACAAGACACTACGGCGCGCGTCGCTGCCGGCTGGCATCGCTTTGATCCTGGCGTCGCCGCTGGCGTTCGCACAGGAAACCGAAACCGAGCAGGACGCCACCACCCTGGACCGCATCGAGGTCACCGGTTCCAACATCCCGCGCACGCAATTGGAAACCTCTTCGCCCGTGCAGGTGATCTCGCGCGAGCAGATCGACCGCACCGGCAAGGCGACCATCGCCGAATTCCTGCAGACCCTGACCGCCGATGGCGCCGGCTCGATTCCAAAATCCTTCGGCACCGGTTTCGCGGGTGGCGGCGCGGGCATTTCTCTGCGCGGCCTGGGTGCGTCTTCGACCTTGGTGCTGCTGAACGGCCGGCGCATCGCGCCCTACGGCTTGGCCGACGACGGCCAGAAAGTCTTCACCGACCTCAGCGTCATCCCGATGGATGCGGTGGAACGCGTCGAAGTGCTGAAGGACGGCGCCTCGGCCATCTACGGCTCCGACGCCATCGCCGGCGTGGTCAACATCATCCTGCGCCGCGATTTCACCGGCGTCACCGGCAAGGCCTCCTACGGCATCTCCGGCGATAGCGACGGCAATGCGCGCAAGGCTTCCTTCACCGCCGGTATCGGCAACCTGGCCGAAGACGACTTCAACGCTTTCGTCAGCATCGACGTCAGCAAGACCGACGGCATCGCCATCAGCGATCGCCGCAACCGCAAGTGGATCGGCAACGGCGACCTGAGCCCGTACGGATACCTGCCTTTCGGCGGTAGCCAGTTCTTCAACCTGGTGGGCAACATCATTCCCGGCGTGATCGATCCCGACACCGGCGAATTGCTGGCCGGTAACGCTACCAACTCGCCCGTCGGCAACATCCGCGGTCCCGATGGGCAGTATGTTTCGCTGCCGGGCTGCGAGGAGTTCCCGGATGTAGGCGTGACCGATCCGAATGGAGGCTGCCTGTGGGAGACGCAGCAGTTCCGCAGCCTGACGCCCAGCGAAGAGTTCGGCAATTTCTTCGCACGCGCCACCTTCAAGCTGTCGGATAGTTTCGATCTCTATTCCGAAGTCGGCTACTCCAAGAAGAAGAATGTGTTCTACAACACGCCTTCCGGCGTTTCCGGTTCATGGGGTTACCCGGGCGGTCCGGTCAACGCCAGCAGCGGGCCGGGCGCGACCGTGCTGGGTGCCTTGCATCCGGACAATCCGCTGGGCGTCGACGCGCGCCTGCGCTACGCCGCGTTCGACGTCGGCCCGCGCGTCACCCGCAACACCAACGAGTTCAGGCGCTTCCTGGTCGGCGCCAAGGGCAATTGGGGCGAGTGGGATATCGATACGGCCTACCTGCATTCGTCCACCGCGCTGGTGAACGAGCGCGATGGTTTCCTGCGTTACAGCGCGGTGCGCACCGCATTGACCGATCCCAACAGCCCGGTCGGCTGGTGGCGCATCGGCGACGACGCCGATCTCAACACCCAGGAACTGTACGACTTCATTTCGCCCACCATCCACGCCAACGCCTCGACCACCTTGAACATGATCGACTTCAAGGCCTCGCGCGCGCTGATGGATCTCAAGGGCGGCCCGTTGGGACTGGCGGTCGGTGCCGAGTACCGGCGGCAAAGCGCCAAGCTCTCTCCGCAGAGCTTTACCGACCAGGGCGACATCATCGGCCTGGGCTATTCGGCTTACGGCGGCGTGCAGAAAGTGGCCGTGGCCTATGCGGAAATCGCCGCGCCGGTGACCGAGACACTGGAGCTGTCGGGAGCGTTCCGCGTCGACAAGTACCAGGGCGGCGACACCGCCACCACGCCGAAGCTGGGCGTCAAATGGAACCCGGCCGACTGGATCGCCTTGCGCGCCAGTTACGCCGAAGGTTTCCGTGCGCCCAACCCGGCCGAGAACGGCGACGGCGGCCTGGCCGGTTTCAGTACGGTCCGCGACCCGGTACGTTGTCCCGGCGGTGTGCCGGCGCCTGGCGCCACGGCGGCCGATTGCGGCGTGAACCTGGCCATCATCACCACGCCCAATCCGGACCTGGAGCCCGAGGAGTCCAAGAGCTACAACATCGGCATCGTGCTGGAGCCCACCTCTTCGACGACCATGACCTTCGACGCCTGGCGTATCAAGCGCACCAACGAGATCAACCAGGGCGATACGGAAGAAGCCCTGGCCGCCGGCCGCGGCGTGCGCGGCGACAACGACCTGCCGGGCATCCCCAACAGCGGCACCCTGCTGGCGGTGAGCGTGGACTACATCAACTCGTCCTACACGCAGGTCGAAGGTTTCGATTTCGACATCAACCAGCGCTTCGACATGGGCCGCTTCGGCAAATTGGGGTTGGATCTGCAATGGTCGCGCCTGCGTTCTTTCGAACGCGATGACGGCACCGGCGTGGTCGAGTACGCGGGAACGCACGGCAATTGCGACGTGACCAACTGCATCGGCACGCCGAAGGACCGTGCGAACTTCGGCGCCACCTGGGATGTCGGCCGGTTCAGCCTGAGCAGCGTGGTCAACTACATCGGCAGCTTCAAGAACGTTGCGTTCGAGGGCGACACCTGCGCCAACAGCTTCGCCGACGGCACCGACGCCCCGCGCGGCTGCCGCATCCCGTCGTTCTACACCATCGACCTGTCCGGCCGCTGGAAGGCCACCGATTCGTTCGAGGTGTTCGCTTCGGTGCTGAACGTGACCGACAAGATCGCCCCGCTGGATCCGCTGACCTACGGCGCGGTCAACTACAACCCGCTGCATTTCAGCGGCGCGGTCGGCCGTTACTACACGGTGGGGGCGAAGTTCAGCTTCAACTGACAGCCTCAGTGCGACAGGGCCCCGGCATGCCGGGGCCTTTTTTTTACTGCCGAATCCGGGACAGGACGTGATTGCCCCGAATCGTGCTTTGACAGTTAACCGGACCGACACCACACTTGCGGCATTGGAATCGCCCCGGAAACACAATGAAATTGCAGGTCCCGTTCATCCAGCTGCCCATCTCGTTCGACGCGGCGGCCCTGGCCGAGGAAGTGTCGAAGATAAGCGAGGACGCATGGCGAGCCCATCCCGACGGAATCCCCGGCAACAGCGCGCTGACCCTCATCACCACCGGCGGGAATCCGGACAGCGATGAACTGACCGGCGCCATGCGGCCCACGCCCTGGCTGGAGCAATGCCCCTACCTTGTGCAGGTGCTGGATGCGCTCGGCGGAACCTGGGGGAGAAGCAGGCTGATGCGGTTGTCGGGCCAGTCCGAGGTCACACCGCACGTAGACGTCAACTATTACTGGCGCGAACGCATGCGCGTGCATGTGCCCATCGTCACTACGCCCTCGGTACGCTTTCAATGCGGGGAAGGCGAAGTGAACATGGCACAGGGCGAGTGCTGGATCTTCGATACATGGCGCCGCCACCGCGTACTCAACGAAAGCAACGACGAACGCATTCACCTGGTGGCCGACACCGTGGGCGGCGAACGCTTCTGGGATCTGTTGGCCAATGGCCGCGCCTCCGGCCAGGACCGCGCTGGCTGGACGCCTCGATTAGTGGGGCCGCGTCCAGGCTTCGTTCCCCAACTAGATTTCGAAAACGTCAACGCGCCGACAGTAATGACTCCTTGGGAGTTGCGCGACCACATGGTGTTCCTGTTGGCCGATGCGGTACCGACACCGCAGCTGGCTTTGGTGCAGCAGGCCATGTTGCTATTCGCGCGGCGCTGGCAGGCATTGTGGTCCTGCTACGGCGAAAGTCGCGAAGGATGGCCGCGCTATCGCCGGCTACTCGACCTGTCGTGGCAGGAATTGCGCGCGAAGGGCGTTGATGGCATCGGCCTGAAGAACGAGTTGGGGCTGGCGCGCGCGCTGTCCTCGTACATTTTCGACATGGCGTTGTCGGACCGGGACACGCGCAGCGATGCCGCCAAGCTGGACAGGCATGGCGAAGCGCCTGAGCGCGGCAAGCCGGCTACACCGGCGGCCATCGCCGCGCGGGGCAAGGACGGGTCCTTCGACCGCCCCGTCTTCATCGTCAGTTCGCCGCGTTCGGGATCGACGCTGTTATTCGAAACGCTTTCCGCCGCACCTGGCGTTTATACCATCGGCGACGAGAGTCATCAGTTGATCGAAGGCATCCCGGGATTGGGACCGGGGCAAGGAGGGCGCGATTCCAACCGGTTGCTGGCCGCCGATGCCACTTCGCAGGTCGCGGCACGACTGCGCGAACGCTTTCTAGAAAGTCTGCACGACCGGGATGGGCGTGCACCAGGTACGGCTTCCGTGCGCATGCTGGAAAAGACGCCTAAGAACGCGCTGCGCATTCCTTTCCTGGCTACGGTATTTCCGCAGGCGCGTTTCATTTTCCTGCACCGCGACCCGCGACAGGTCCTGGGCAGCATGATCGATGGTTGGCAATCAGGGCGTTTCGTCACGTATCCCAACTTGCCGGATTGGCGGGGGTTGCCCTGGTCGTTCCTGCTCACGCCAAACTGGCGCGAACTTTCGGGCTTGCCATTGGGGGAAGTGGTGGCCCGACAATGGGAATGCACGCAGCGCATCCTGCTCGAGGATTTGGAAGCCTTGCCTGCCGAGCGCCGCATCGCGATCGATTACGGCCAGTTCCTGGCAGATCCGCAGGGACAGGTATCGCGCTTATGCGACTGGGCCGGTTATGGCTGGGACAAGGTACTGGGCAGCCAGCTGCCTTACTCTCGCTCCACCACATCGGCGCCGGATCCGGAGAAATGGCGCCGCCATGCAGATCAGATCGAACCGAACCTGCCCGACTTGCAACCCATGATCGACCGGGCCGGGCGTATGTTCGGTACCCGAGGGTGAAAAAAAGCCCCGGAGAAAACCCCGGGGCCCCATGCTTTGCGGTCGAGCGTGGCGATCAGAACTTGGGCTTTTCCACACTGGATTCATAACGGGTCATCGACTCGCGCAGGATCTGCTTGGCTTCTTCCGCGCCGCCCCAGCCGTCCAGCTTGACCCACTTGCCCTTCTCCAGGTCCTTGTAGTGCTCGAAGAAGTGGCCGATGCGCTCCAGCCAGTGCGGCGAGACCTGGCCGATATCCTCGATGTGGGCGTAGCCGTTGAAGACCTTGGTGGCGGGCACGGCCAGGATCTTCTCGTCGCCGCCGGCTTCGTCGGTCATACGCAGCACGCCGACCGGGCGGCAGCGGATCACCGAGCCGGGGATCAGCGACAGCGGCAGCACCACCAGCACGTCGGCCGGGTCGCCGTCGCCGCACAGGGTGTGCGGCACATAGCCGTAGTTGCAGGGGTAGCGCATGGGGGTGGAGAGGATGCGGTCGACGAAGATCGCGCCGCTTTCCTTGTCCACTTCGTACTTCACCGGCTCCGAATCCTTCGGAATCTCGATGATGACGTTGATTTCGTCCGGCGGGTTCTTGCCGGTGGCGACGTGGTCCAGGCCCATGCCTTGCTCCAACTTGCGAATACGGGGGCGGGCATTCTAACCGCTTGCGTGTTGCGCCGCAGCAGGAAGAGCCTCCTCCCTTGCGCAGCAGGGGAGGAGGCAGGAAAAAGGCGGCTTTAGCCGCCTTTTTCGGTCCTGGATCTGGAATCGGGCCTATTCGACCAGGATTTCGACCCGCCGCGCTTCCTCCGGGCTGCCGTCGCCGGTAGTCAGCACCGGCTTGTCCAGCACGATCCGCTCCTGCGCGATGCCGTTGGCAAGCAGCAGTTCCTGCACGGTCTGGGCGCGGACCTTGGCGATTTCCTCGTTGGCCGCCGCGCCGCCGGTGGCGTCGTGATAGCCGGAGACCCTGGCTTTGCTGCCGGGATTCGCCTGCAGCGTGGCGATCACGCTTCCGATAGCACCCGCATTGGACGGGGCGGTGGCGCCGACTTCGAAGTAAAGCCTGGCCAGATGCGCATCGTCCGCAGTGGCGCTGATCGCAGCAGGCGCATGCGCGCCGCCGGTATCGCTACCGCCGCTGCCCAGCCAGCCGTTGACCGGTAGCACCGGCACCAGCAGCAGGGCTACGATGTTGATGATCTTGATCAGCGGATTGATCGCCGGGCCGGCGGTGTCCTTGTACGGATCGCCGACGGTGTCGCCGGTAACCGCGGCCTTGTGCGCCTCGGAACCCTTGCCGCCATGGTGACCGTCCTCGATGTACTTCTTGGCGTTGTCCCAGGCGCCGCCGCCGGTGGTCATCGAAATGGCCACGAACAAACCGGTGACGATCGTGCCGATCAGCAAGCCGCCCAGCGCCTGCGGACCCAGCAACATGCCCACGATCACCGGCACTGCGACCGGCAGCAGCGAGGGCACGATCATTTCCTTGATCGCCGACTTGGTCAGCAGGTCCACCGCCTTGCTGTAGTCGGGCTTGCCGGTGCCTTCCATGATCCCGGCGATTTCGCGGAACTGGCGCCGCACTTCCTCCACCACCGAACCGGCCGCGCGGCCGACGGCTTCCATCGCCATCGCGCCGAACAGGTAGGGGATCAGGCCGCCGATCAGCAGGCCGATGATCACCATGTGGTTGGACAGATCGAAGGTGAACACGTTGCCCGGATGCGCGGTCTGCAGGTTGTGCGTGTAGTCGGCGAACAGCACCAGCGCCGCCAGCGCCGCCGAACCGATCGCGTAACCCTTGGTCACCGCCTTGGTGGTGTTGCCCACCGCGTCCAGCGGGTCGGTGATGTTGCGGATTTCCGGCGGCAGTTCCGCCATTTCGGCGATACCGCCGGCGTTGTCGGTGATCGGGCCGTAGGCGTCCAGCGCCACGATCATCCCGGCCATCGACAGCATCGCGGTGGCCGCGATGGCGATGCCGTACAGGCCGCCCAAGGCGTAAGCGCCCCAGATCGCGATGCACACCGCGATCACCGGCAGCGCGGTGGATTTCATCGAAATGCCCAGGCCGGCGATGATGTTGGTGCCATGGCCGGTGGTGGACGCGGCGGCCACGTGCTGCACCGGCTTGTACTGCGTGCCGGTGTAGTACTCGGTGATCCACACGATCACCCCGGTCAGCGCCAGTCCGATCAGCGCGCACCAGAACAGGTTCAACGCGCCGTAGCTGGAATCGCCCATCAGCTGCGTGGTGATGGGGTAGAAGGCGATCGCCGCCAGCACGCCCGACACGATCACGCCCTTGTACAGCGCGCCCATGATCGAGCCGCCTTCCTTCACCTTGACGAAGAACGCGCCGATGATCGAGGCGATGATGGAAACGCCGCCCAGCACCAGCGGATACAGCACCGCATTCTTGCCCGCCTGGTCCATCATCAGGCCGCCCAGCAGCATGGTGGCGATGACGGTGACCGCATAGGTTTCGAACAGGTCCGCGGCCATGCCGGCGCAGTCGCCCACGTTGTCGCCCACGTTGTCGGCGATCACCGCCGGGTTGCGCGGGTCGTCCTCGGGAATGCCGGCTTCCACCTTGCCCACCAGGTCGGCGCCCACGTCGGCGCCCTTGGTGAAGATGCCGCCGCCCAGTCGCGCGAAGATCGAGATCAGCGAGGAACCGAAGGCCAGGCCGACCAGCGCATGCAGCGCAGGTTCGCCGGTGATGCCCATGCGGCCCAGCACCAGCCAGTAGCCGGCCACGCCCAGCAGGCCCAGGCCCACCACCAGCATGCCGGTGATGGCGCCGCCGCGGAAGGCCACGTCCATGGCCGCGCCGATGCCTTTGCGCGCGGCTTCGGCGGTGCGCACGTTGGCGCGCACCGATACGTTCATGCCGATGTAGCCGGCCGCGCCCGACAGCACCGCGCCGATCAGGAAACCGATCGCGGTGGGCCAGCTGAGGAAGAATCCGACCAGCACGAACAGCACCGCGCCGGCGATGGCGATGGTGGTGTATTGCCGGTTGAGATAGGCGCTGGCGCCTTCCTGGATCGCCGCGGCGATCTCCTGCATGCGGGCGTTGCCGGCAGGTTGTTTCAGGATCCAGCGTGCGGAAATGATGCCGTAGAGAATCGCAATCGCGGCGCAGACCAGCGCCAACGTCAAACCCCAAGCTTCCAGAAAACCATGTTGTTCCAGCATGACCCCTCCCAGGTTGATGGATGCAATCCAGCGAACCGCTATGAGGAACGTCAACGCGACAACCGGGCAAGTCACTCGAACTAGGCAGCGGACTTGGCGACCGCAGGAACGATTCAGTGTTCCGGCAGCCCGTGTCGCGGTGTGTTCAGCAATCCCTGGAGCCCGCCGAGTATGACCGGATGGACCCGCAGCCGCCAGACGCCGGGCCGGGGTTCAGCCGCGGCGTGGCAGCCTGCGGCCTTTGCAACAGCATGGAGAACCGCATGCGACTGATTCCGACCCTGCTGGCCGCTGGCGTTGCCGTGGCTTCTTCGCCCGTTTTCGCGGCCGATCCGGCGCCCGAGATCCAGCGGCCGACCGGCACCGCGCAGGCGGTGGGCGCGGCCCACACCTTGCGCACCATTCCCGAGGCCTGCGCGCGCCTGGAAGGCATGTTCGTCGCCGATGCGGCGCAGCCGTACAAATACGCGGTGGTGCGCACCAGCCCGCAATGCCAGCCGCGCGCCCGTTTCGTGGATTTCGCCAAGGCCAAACCTTCGCTGGCGGGCGGTTGGAAATTGAACGATGTGATCCGCGTGCCCAACGCCGCCTGCGCCTCGCAACAGGCCGTGGTGCGCGTCTGGCGCCTGCCGGCCGACAACACGCCCAAGCTGGACGGGCAGGGCAGCGCGCGCGTGTATCTGCAAGAAGCGAAGGAGAACGCCGCCGCCGGCAAGAAGCTGCCGCCGGTGACGATGTATGCGGCGGAGATGAAGGTCGAAGGGAAGGGCTGCGGCGGCTGACGCATAAAAGGACGCGGCGATATTACATAGGGTGGGCCTTGGCCCACCGCGCCTCGAACCTGTCATCCCGAGCGCAGCGAGGGATCTGCTTATATGCATTCTGGAAGTCAAGGGCGCCAAGCAGATCCTTCGCTGCGCTCGGGATGACAAAAGAAAAAGGCCGCTTGTGCGGCCTTTTTCTCTCAAAACAGCTCCGCTTATTTTTTCTTGATCGGCTTGGCGGGCTTCAGCTTGCCGGCCAGTGCATCGAAAGCGGCCTGGTCGGAAGGCGAGAGGTTGGGGCGGCCCGCGAAAACGCCCATGGTGATGCCACCGGTCACGTAGTAGGTTTCGCCCGCTTCCACTTCCAGGTTGAGGATGTCCTTGGCCTCGGAATGCACGGTGTACTCGTGCGCGCCCGGTTCGACCACGGAGACGAAGTAAGTGCCGTTGCTCAGCTTGCCCAGCTCGTTCTCGCCTTCGCGCACTTTGTAGCTGACCGCGCCGCCGACGAACTTCTTCTCGCGGAAGAACACGATCTGGCCCTTGCCGGCAGGAGGGGCGCCGATGGAACCGCTGGCGGCGGGCGCTGCGGTGGCGTCGCCGGCTTCTTCGGCAACGGCTTCGGTCGCCTCGGCAGCCGGTTCGGCCGTTTCCGCAGCAGCGGCTTCCGCGGCGGCGGGTTCTGCGGCTTCGGTTTGTGCATGGGCGTAAGCGGGGCAGAGCAGCGCCAGTACCAGCAGCGAACGGTGCAACTTCGAATACATGGTTATTCCTTCGGTTCTTGGGTGGATTCGGTGGTCGTGGATCGGGTTGTCGTGCCTTCCGGGACGGGTTCGGCAGGCAGTAACGGGGTCGGCGGTACGGCGGTGGGGTTCTGGTCGGCAGTGGCCGCGCTTTCCGAAGCGATTGCGACCGGTTCGGAAACTTGTGCGTCCGGCTGCACGGGAAGCTGCAGTTCCTGCGCGATTTTCGCTTGCGCCAAGGTGCCGGGGGGGATCACGATTTCGCGGCCGTGCACGAAAAGGGCCAGTGGTCCGAGGGCGAAGGAGGTGGCCATGGCCGCGTTGGTGTTGTCCTTGCCTCTGCCGCCCAGCTTGAGTGCGCGCAGCGGAACCTGCGTTCCCGCGGTTTCCAGGTAGCGTGCGGCGATCAGCAGTTCGCCTGCCTTGCCGCCGCTGCGCGATTTTTCGGCATGCACGATTTCGCCCACGCCTTCCACGCCCGGGGCGAGCACGGGCTTGCCTTCGGCCAGAACGGGCTCGGCAAGACGCAATCGGAATTTATCGCCGCGCTTGACCAGCGCAGAGTTCAAGGGTTCGAGGATCTCGATGGTCACCGCGGTGCCGTCGGCGATGCGGCAGCAAGTGCTTGCGTCGTTCGTTTGCGCCGGCGGCGCCGTCTCCGGTGCGTCGCTGCGCACGGACGGCGCGGCCTGCTGCGCCAGGCAGCACGGCGCAGCCGCCAGTGCCAGCAGCACGTATCCCCACTTGAGCATAGTCCCCCGACCTGCTGTTTCCCCTGCGGGGGAGGCTAACCTAATCGGGCGGGGGTTCCAATAGGGGTGCCGCAATCAGTGGATGAGAGGGGAAGCGCTTTGTGCCTGGTTTTGGACGTGCGCGTGCGGAACGACAGGGCAGGCGGGGGCAATGACATTGCGGGCTGCGTTTGAGATGTTGAAGGCACGCTATCCCGCATGACTCCAGGGTAATCCCTACCGCGAGTCGCCTAATCTTTGTAGAGCCGAGCTTGCTCGGCAGCTTTTGATTCCCCACGAGAGCAGCCGAGCAAGCTCGGCTCTACAAAGCGTGGCGGAAGATCTCGCTTTCGCTTCGTGCCCCGGCTGTTCGCGATCAGCAACTATACCGAGCGCCGTTGCTGAGTAGAGTAAATATTGATTGGGAACGGATATTTACTCTGACCCCTTGGAGTCTGAGATCGACAACACCGATGCCGAGGGCCGCGTGATCCTTTGCGACACCTCAACAGCGGCATCGCCGATATGGCCAATGCTGGCTCGCGCATGGCCGGTGCGGTGACCGCTGCGCTGTATCTGGAACGCTTCGTGCCTGCGCAGCAGAAGTGGGCGCATCTGGATGTGTATGCGTGGAACGACAGCGACCGTGCGGGGCACCCTGCGGGCGGTGAGGCGATGACATTGCGGGCTGCGTTTGAGATGTTGAAGGGGCGTTACTTACAGTAGCTGCGCTCGCGAAAGCGGACGCTTGTTTCACTTCTTGCGCACCTCGGTTCCTTATTTTTCAGTTTGCGCCATTGAGTATCAACAGTGCGCGGCCCCAGCTCGCTTCCTTTGCGGGATCATCTCCGCAAATGTGAAGTCAGTAGCATTTCTATCAACTGAGAATCGCTTGGTTGCAAAGCTTGCATCCTGCCGCGTATACAGGGCTATCGCTAGAGGCACGCCGCCGGAAAATGTGGTCGGCGGAACAGTGGGGTCAGAGAACATATTCGTTTCAATCGCATATGTTCTCTGACCCCTTTATTTATTAGGGGATATGTACGTATGCGACAGCATCACTCGTTCTCGACAGCGGGACAGATATCGCACGTCGCAATTTTACGACTGTTGCTCACTGTGCTCCTTGTTTTGGCGGCGACCTCGTTATTTATTAAGAGTGCTTACGGAACTGAAACCTACGCTCCGATCAGAAAGTGGGCTGTTGACAACTGGTATCAGGACAAACCGCAATGGCATAGGCGTGGCTTTGCTGATGCTGAAGCTTCGTTCAAGACTGACTGGGCCGACTTCGAAACTCCTTGCGCTCCTGGTCAATCCTCTTCATGGAACTACGACTCCTGGTTTTATCAACAAAACACCGGATATCAGCCCGAGTCGATAGCGGGAGCGACTTATATATTCAAGTACTGCGCGAATTCGCAACTGTATGGCCCATACAATTATTCCTCGGTTTCGTTGAGGCACTGGATCTGCGCTGATGGTGCTTGGCACGAGCCTTTGCAAGCGGGAAATCCAGAGATATGCACCCTTGAAGAAGATAAAGCGGAGCCAGACAAGAACAAAGGCGCGCCACCTTGTCCCGATCAGTGTTTCGGAGATCCAATTAATGCCGGCACGGGAAACAAGTTCGAAACGAGAGCCGAGTATCGGGGCCCGGGCGAATTTCCACTGGAATTCAGTTGGACCTACAACAGCATGGGGTCCTCGCCGGCAAGCGATCCTTATGGCGATATGGTCGGATTCTCGAGGTCGACGACGTTCTCCAGAAGAGTCAGTGTGTCCGCGTCAGAAGGCATTACTACCGCCTATGTCAGCCGTCCGAACGGCTCCTCCCTGAGGTTTGACAAACAAGGATCCGCATGGATTTCAAGTGCCGGGACTCCTGAAACGCTAACCTCGGTCGGAGCGCCAATTCAATCCTGGATACTTGAGGATGCGTCAGGAAGTCGCGACCACTTCAATGCCGACGGAAGATTGCTGGCGATGGCGAATGCTGGTGGCAAGCGCATAACTATCGCCTACGATTCGTTGGGCCGCATTGAATCTGCGACCGATGAGAGCAATAGGAAGCTGATTTTCAGCTATGGCCCGGGAAGCCTGCTGGAAAGCTTGACTTTGCCCGAGGGATCATCGCTTCTGTTCGACTACAACGCCGCCGGCTATCTGGAGAAAGTTACCTACCCAGGAGGGGCATTTTTGTCCTATCTCTATGATGAAAGTGGATATGTCCAGCTCAGCGCCAAAGGCGCCCTCACCGGCGTGATGGACGAGAGCGGAATTCGCTACTCAAGCACCTACTATGACGCAACTGGGAAGGCCACTGCCACGGAGTTGGGCGGAGTGGATCTTCAATCCGCCACATATGTCGAGGCAGCTGCTGGGGGATATGCGTCAAGCACGAGCGTAACCATGTCTTCAGGCGCCTTGCGTGAGATTGAATTCCAAGTCGAGAAGGGGCGCGTAGTTCCTAGTTCGGTAAGCACCACATGTTCCGGATGCGTAGGTCAAAGCGTCGCTTATGCCTTTGATGGAAATGGTTATGTGGATACCGTTACTCAAAATGGCGTGGTTTCTGACCTGGATTACGATGTTCGCGGCCTGCTGACCCAGAAGATCGAAGCGGCCAACGACACCACCGGCAAGAAGCGCACCACGCAGACCGATTGGCACGCTGACTTCCGAGTTCCAACCGAACGCCGGGTGTACAACGCCGCCAACACGCTTGTCGCCAAGTCTACGTACACCTACAACACCCGCGGCCAGGCGCTGACCGCTTCGCAGATCGATCCGGCCACCAGCGTTGCCCGCACCACCA
>NZ_PDWS01000009.1 GCF_010093305.1 Pseudoxanthomonas sacheonensis
ACCGGTTCCGGCCGAACTGGAGTGGAAGGTCTGCTTGAGCCCGTCGACGGTACCGTTGATCACGCCGCTGTCGAAACCGAACAGGAAGCCGCCGATGGTGGCCACGCAACTGATCAGGATGATCAGCGGGGTGTTCTCGCCGCTGTCGGCACTGGTACTGCTCAGGGTGGCACTGGACATGGGTTCACCTTGGTAGAGGGCGGCGGCGGGTCGGATCAGGCGCGTAGCAAATACTGGTTCAGCAGGTTTTCGTAAGCTTCCTGCCGACCGCTGCGCTGCTGCGGCTCGCCGGCCTGCGAAGCCTGCGCGACCAGGTCGGCCAACGTGCGCTGTCCGTCCTCGAACGCCTTGCCTTCGCCGCTGTCGAAGCTGGAATAGCGCTGCTTGCGCCAGCTCTCCCAGGGCGAGGCCGTCAGCAGCGCATGCGCCACTTCCAGGCCGCGTGCGAAGCTGTCCATGCCGCCGATATGGGCGAGGAAAAGATCTTCACGATCGGTCGATTCGCGCCGCACCTTGGCGTCGAAATTCAGTCCGCCAGGTTGCAGGCCGCCCTGGCGCAACACCACCTGCATGGCGCCTACCGTGTCGTAGAGATCGCTGGGGAACTGATCGGTGTCCCAACCGTTCTGCGCATTGCCGCGGTTGGCGTCGATGCTGCCCAGCATGCCCGCGTCGGAGGCCACCTGCAGATCGTGTTCGAAGGTGTGTCCGGACAGCGTCGCGTGGTTGGCTTCGATATTGAGCTTGAAGTCTTTTTCCAGACCATGCTGGCGCAGGAAACCGACCACCGTGGCGCTGTCGAAGTCGTACTGGTGTTTCATCGGCTCCATCGGCTTGGGCTCGATCAGGAAGTTGCCGGTGAAGCCGATGCTGCGGCCATAGTCGCGCGCCATGGTCAGGAAACGCCCCATGTGCGCCAGCTCGCGTTTCATATCGGTGTTGACCAGGCTGGCATAGCCCTCGCGGCCGCCCCAGAACACATAATTCGCGCCGCCCAGTTCCACGGTGGCGTCCAGCGCGGTTTTCACCTGTACCGCAGCGCGCGCGACCACATTGAAATCCGGATTGGTCGAAGCGCCATTCATGTAGCGCGGATGGCTGAACAGGTTCGCCGTTCCCCACAGCAGCTTCATGCCCGTGGCATTCTGGCGTTCCTTGGCGATGGCCACCATATGGCGGACGTTCTTCTCGTACTGGCCGACATCGTCGTTGTCAGGGGCCAGGTCGATGTCGTGGAAGCACCAGTACGGCACGCCCAGCTTGGTGAAGAATTCGAACGCCGCATCGGCCTTGGCTTCGGCCTTCTGCAATGCGCTGCCGGTGCCTGCGTCCCATGGATAAGCGCGGGTGCCGGGACCGAAAGGATCGTGGCCGGCATTGCAGAAGCTGTGCCAGTAGCACACCGCGAAACGCAGATGTTCGGCCATGGTCTTGTCGCCGATGCGCTTGTCGGCGTCGTACACCTTGAAAGCCAGCGGGTTATCCGAATCGCGGCCTTCGAACGGGATGCGTCCGATGCCCGGGAAGAATTCTTTTTCGCCGACGAAATATTGACTGCTCATGAGGGGGTCCTACGGTTTTGTATCGGGTTGGAAAGGCTTGTCACGCGGCGTAGAGGCGCTGCGCGGCGGCAAGGTGGTCCAGGAAACGGCGGTAAGGCTCGCGGTAGGCGACCACCTGCCCGGCATCGGGCGTGCAGGTCAACGCCTGGTCGCTGATCGCGTGCGCGCCGACCAGTTCGGGCAGAGGAGTCCTGTCCCCCTGCGCTTGCGTGAGCGACCACAAGGCCTGCAGCGCAGCGCCGAATGCGGCGCCCTCGGCTTCGCGCGGTACTTCCACGGTCAAGCCGAACACATCGGCGACCATCTGCCGCCAGGCAGCGCTCGCGGAGCCTCCACCGGTCAGAACGATGCGGTCGAACGACATTCCCGCCGCGAGAAAGGCGTCGTATCCGTATTTCAGCGTGAACGTGGCGCCTTCCATGGCGGCGCGATAGAAATGGGCCGGGCTGGCGTTGTGCAGGCTGAGACCGGTCAGCACGCCCTTGCCCAGCGGCAGGTCGGGCGTACGTTCGCCATTCAAGAATGGCAGCATGGTAAGACCGTCGGCACCAGCGGGCGTAGCCGCGATATGCGCATCGCCCGCGCGCGTGCTGAAGCCGAACAGCCTGGCGATGGTCTCGGTGGCCACCGTGCAATTCATGGTGCAGATCAGCGGCAGCCATCCTCCGGTGGAGGAACAGAACGCCGCCCAGCCGCCGGCCGGATCGATCACCGGCGTATCCGAATACGCGAACAGCGTGCCCGAGGTCCCCAGGCTCATCGCCAGCCTGCCGGGCACCACGCAACCGGTGCCGATGGCGGCCATCATGTTGTCGCCGCCGCCTACCGCGACCAGCACGCCTGGCGACAGGCCCAGTTCTTCGGCACGGTCGGCGCGCAGGGGGAACACGCTGTCGGCGGCAACCAGCGGCGGCAGGCACTCGGTGAGATCGCGTTGCGGATCGATGGCTTTCAGCATCGCGGGCGACCATTGCCGCGTGCGCACATCCAGCCAACCGGTGCCCGAAGCGTCGCCGTGTTCGCAGAAGGCTTCGCCGGTAAGCCAGAAATTCAGATAGTCGTGCGGCAGCAGGATCCTGGCCAGGCGACGATAGACCTCGGGCCGGTGTTTGCGCGTCCACGGCAATTTCGAGGCGGTGTAGCCGGCCAGAATCGGATTGCCGGCGATGGCGATGCTGCGTTCTGCCCCACCCACCGCGTCCATGATTTCGACGCATTCAGCGCTGCTGCTGGTGTCGCACCATAGCTTGGCGGGGGCCAGGACTTCACCGTCGGCGCCGACGGGCACGAAGCCATGTTGCTGTCCGGAAACCGCAAGCGCCTGGATGTTCCTGCGAAGGCCCGGATCGATGTTGGCGAAGCATGCGCGTACGGCTTTGACCCACTCGCCGGGATGTTGTTCGCGGCTGCCGTCGTCGCCGCTGATGAGCTCCAGCGGCGCGCTGGCGGCCGCGACTACGCGCCGCGCTTGGTCGTCGTAGACGACGACTTTCACGCTCTGCGTTCCCGCGTCGATTCCGGCGGTAAAAGTCACTGCAGCAACTCTGCCGGAAAAAAAGTTAGCGCTACCATTCCGGTGGCAAAAAAAAGACCAGCTGCTTGAAAGACTCGATTTCACTTCCCGCCCCGATCTGTGCCGCTGATGTTTCGCACTTTAACTATCGCTTCAAGAAAAAGCCTGCTGCAACGCAGAATATGTTTTAAATCAATGCGTTACTAGGCAGCAGTACGCGAATCCTTTCGGGACGCCAGTCGACAGGTTTTCGTTTCGGCGCCTTTTCAGCCTGGGTATGAAGACATCTCTTCCTGCTGGAACCATCAGGGAACCACATCGATGAAGGTATTGATCGATAGCCGCCCCGTCACCGGATCGGCGGGCGGAACCCGCGCCTTGTCGATGCTGCCGGAGGGCAACGAATTTCGCCGATAAACCACCATCCGGTTGAACACGCCTTCCACCTTGGCGACCCGCTCGAACAGCGCCGTGTCTTCACCGATGTAACCGTCCGCGACATCGCTGCCACGGCTCTCCTGTTCCAGGCAATCGAAGTACTCCTTCCGTCGTTGCTCGTCGATGTACTCGAAACCGGTGCGGCGGTGACGATAGAAGGCCGTTCCGCCCCAGTCTGCGTGGAACAGGTAATGCACGGTCGCCAGCCCCTCGCTGCGAAGCGAGTCGATGTGCGGTATGCGCTGCAGGAACAACAGCTTTTCCGCAGGCAGGGTCACCAGCGAAAAGTGGCACATCGGGAACACGAACCGGCCGGGTTCCAAGCCGAAGCATTCCTTCAACAACGGGTTCAGGGTCGTCTCGAGGAAGCGCTGGTACGACAGCGGCGCCTGGGCGCGGATGCCGGGGAACATCGAGGCTTGCCCGACGAAGTGGCTGCGCGCGGCTTTCCGCACCAGCCGCTCGGGATCGGAAACGAGATTGTCGATGACCAGCAGCGGAGCGCCCTCCGTTCCGATCGAAAGCTTGCGGACCTGGAGGCCGGGGTGATGGTTCAGAAGCATGCGTATTCCTCGCTGGCCCCACGCATGGCTACGCCGGCGTCGATCTCGCCCCCCACACCTCGGGCGCGGCCTTGCAATAGCGCTCTATGAATTCCTGCTGCGACGGCATCTGCGCGACCGTCCGCTCGATCGGCTGCCGGATCGAATCCAATAGCTTGCGCATGTCCTGATCGGGCAACGCGCGCGCCAGCGGGTGATGCTGCTCCGGCTCGATGCCCTGCCCCAACAGCACGTGCGTCCACGAGTCCACCCGGAACAGTTCATCCGCGCCCTGCCATGCGTGTGCACGCTCGCGCCACGCGCGCAGGCGCATCGCCAGCGATTCGGGCAACTCCATCTCGCGGCATTCTTTCCACATCGGCTCGTCGCGCTGGTTGGCGTGGTAGTGCAGGATGATGAAGTCGCGCACATGCTCCATTTCGGCGCGGCTGACGTCGTTGTAGATATCGACCAGCGAGGGTGCGATTCCATCGAATGGGAACAGCTGGATCAGGCGCACCACGGCGCTGATGGCCAGGTGGATGCTGGTCGATTCCAGCGGCTCGATGAAGCCGCTGGCCAGGCCCAGCGACACCACGTTCTTGTTCCACGCCTTCAACCTGCGGCCGGTGCGGAACGGTACCAGCCACGGATCCTTGATGGGCCTGGCGCCGACGTCCTGCAACAGCTTTGCCCGTGCTTCGTCGTCGGACATGTGGCGGCTGGAAAAGACCAGCCCGCAGCCGACGCGGTGCTGCAGCGGGATATGCCAACGCCAACCGGCTTCGTGGGCGATGGCGCGGGTGTAGGGCACGGGCGGACCGACCGATTCGGTCTGCACCGCCACGGCGCGGTCGCTGGGCAGCCACTGGTTCCAGTCCTCATAACCGGTGTGCAGGGCCTGCTCGATCAGCAGGCCGCGGAAGCCGGTGCAGTCGATGAACAAGTCGCCCTCGACGACCTGCCCGTCTTCCAGCACCAGCGCTTCGACGAAGCCGCTATCCGCATGCTGCCTGACTTCGTGGATCTTGCCCTCCATGCGCTTCAATCCGTAGCCCTCCGCAATGCGGCGCAGGAAGCGCGCATACAGGCTGGCGTCGAAATGGTAGGCGTAGTTGACCTGCGGCTGTTGCGGCAATGCGAACCGGTCGTCGCGCGAAGCGACGGTTTCCAGACAGAAATCGCCCAGTTCCGATTGCATGCCGCGGCGCAGGCTGTCGAGCCAGAAATGATGGAAAGGACAGACCAGCGTGCCCTGCCCTGTGGTTCCGAAAGGATGGATGTACCGCTCACCGGGCCGGCGCCAGTTCTCGAACGAGATCGAAAGCTTGAAAGTGCCGGCGACGGCGCGCAGGAATTCCTGTTCGTCGATCTGCAGGAAACGGTGGAAAGTGCGGATCGGCGGCACCGTCGATTCGCCGACGCCGACAGTGCCGATCTGTTCGGACTCGACCAGGGTGATGTCCAGCCTGTCACGGAACTGGTGCGACAGGGCGCAGGCGGCAAGCCAACCCGCGGTGCCGCCGCCGGCGATCACCACCTTGCGTATTTGCCCTTTATCCGATCTGTCCAATTCACTCTCCCCTTTTGCAACGGATGCGGCACGAGGACCGTTCGCACCTCAGCGATTCAGCTTTCCAATCAGCATGGCGCGGATCCGCCGCGCGAGCGTTTCGTCCACGGGCCCCAGCACGTTGCGCGCCGCATCCGGCAAATGTTCGCCCGCCCGCTCGGCCGGCCCGAAGACGTAGTACTCGAACACGTCCCGCCAGGCCTGCTTTTCCCTTTCCGGCCGGTCGCGGATCGTCCACAGCGCGTGGTAAAGCGCATGCATCGGCGTGGGCACGTAAGCGGGCGAACTGCTCCACCAGTAATTGACCAGCACGTTGAACGCGTCCAGCGCCTGCACATGGTGCCACCACATGCTGGGGATGAAGATGGCGTCGCCCGGCTCCAGCAACGCGCTTTGACCGCGTGCCAGCGCGTCGCGGAAGTGCGGATAACGTTCGAAGTCGGGAGCGGCGAAATCGACCACGCTCACCGCCTGCCCGCCGGGCGTCGGCTCCAGCGGACCAGGATAGAGATTGGCGATCTGCTCCGGCGGAAACAACGTGAACCGCCGCCGCCCGACCGTGCAGCAGGCGATGTTATTGGGCGCGTCGTAATGGCACGAGGCGGTAACGCGATTACCGACCCAGATACTGGGCGGAGCCTGCACACCATGCGCGGCGAAGTCGAGATCGTTCCCGGCCCGGAAGCCCGGCAGACAACCCTCGATCGGCAGCGACGCCACGTAGTAGGTGGGCGGATGCGCGTCGTCCGCATGCGCGGCGATTTCATCCAGCACCCGATCGAGCCCGCCGCGCCGTACTTCGCAATTCAAGCCGGTGAAATCGTCGTTGTAGAACGGACGCCCGGCCACTTCCGGTCCGCCATAGGAATACTGTACCGGCGCGCCGTTGTAGTAGCCGCGCAAATAAGCCATCGCCGCCTGCATGGATTCCAGTCCGGCCCGCACCAGTCCCCAGTCGCGCGCGATGCCTTTCAGCAACGCCGGCTGTCCCACTGCCAACAACTCGTCCAGCGGCAGCGCGTCGGGCCGGCAGCCTTCGATCACGCGGATATCGCCGGCCACCTCGACCATGCCGTTCACGCCGCGCGTTCGGGCGCCGCAGCGTCGCGCTCGCGCAAGCGGCGCTGTTTTTCGGCCATCAACCGGCGCACGTTGTGCAGCGAAGCCAACACCAGGTAGGCGCCTTCGAGGAAGCCGGCCTGGTTCAGGCGGTGCAGCGATCCGGCGTCGAGCGCGGCCAGTCTCTCGCGATCGATGCCGTACAGGCCGCTCACGCTGACGCGGTGCTTGTCCTCCAGTTGAACCTCCAGATTGACCGGCTGGATGAGGCTCATGGAATCGAACGCGGCGAACATGGCCGCACCGAACTCCACACCGTCGCGAATGCCGCGCAGCACGCCGGCGATGTGTTGCAGGTAAGGACTGTTGCCGCCTTGCGGCAGGAACACCGGTTCGCCTTCGCTGAAACTGACGCGCGGATGCTCCAGATCGACATGCATGACCGGCTCGTTACGCAATTCGCCGTCGATGCGCTGCTCCTGGAAGCCGATCAGGAACGGCCCCTTGGCGATGGCGCCCGGCAGGTAGGCGGCATTCCAGCGGCCGTCCTGCAGGAACAGATTCTCATGCTGTTCGAACCCCAGCAGCGCCACCGATTGCCATTGGCCGCTGTCGCCGTCCTTGCGGAAGAAGATCGGATACTCCCTTTGCAACTCGGCGTACTCGCTAGGGAACGCCGGCACCATGCCGATGTCGTCGCCGAATTGGCGGCCGAAGCCGGTGACCACGCGCAGGTCCTTGTGGGTCACGTTGTCGAGCAGTTCGTATCGGGCCATCAGGATTCCAGCGATTGAATGGATGCGACTCGGTCCACGGCGACGATTGCAGAAAAACCTTGCGCCGGCAAGCGAAAACGCTTGTGCCGAAGGCCCCAATAAAAGGGACCGCTGCTTGCGCAGCGGTCCCGCTTTTGACGACGTTCCAAGCGCGGACTTCGCTGAACTCAGAACTTGTAGCGCACCCCGAGCATGTAGCGCGGGCTCTGATCGGCCAGTTTGACGATCTGCTTGTCGGTGCGGGCGTGCCAGCGCACGTCCTCGCCGGTCAGGTTGATCGCCTCCAGGCCGAACGACCAATGGTCGTCGAGCGCGTAGTTCACGCTCAGGTCCCACTGCTCGTAGGCTTCCACGTAGTACGGATTGCGGCTGCCGCCCTGGTTGGCCAGGATCAGGTACTCGTCGCGCCAGTTCCAGGCCAGTCGCACCGACCAGCCATACTTTTCATACATGAACATGGCGTTGGCGGTATCGCTGAGGCCCGTCAGGGCGAACTGGTCGATGCCCGGATCACCCGCATCGTCATAGCCCACATCGCCCTTGACGACAGTGTAGTTGGCCAGAACGCCGAAGCCGCTGTCACCAAAGAAGTACTGGCCACCCAACTCCCAACCGTGCAACTTGGACTGGTTCTGATTGACCGGCCGGTTGACGTTGAACATGTACAACGGATCGTCGGCTTCGCCGACCAGGTTGTACGCGGTTTCCGTCGCCAGTTGCTGCGCGCCGGTACCGTTGAAGGCCGCCAACCCGGCGGGATCGTTGCGCAATAGCGCCAGCGCGGTGAACAACGAAGTGTCGTTGGCCGAACAGGCCGCGGCGTTGGCGGCGCCCACCTGGGTCACACATGCCGCACTGGTAAGGAAAGCCAGGGCGGCCTGCGCATCCGGACCCGAAGTCGGATCCCGCAGCCCGTAAAGCGACTCTTGGCCGACGGTATTACCGATGAAGTTGTCGACCGACTTGTTCCAGTAGGTCAGCGACAGGTAACTTGCATCCGCGAAATACCACTCCAGCGCCAAGTCCAGGTTGTCCGATTCCAAGGGCATCAGGCCTGGGTTCTGAGCGTTCCCGCTGGCGCGAGCTGCGGAGTCGAGCAGGACCGAGCCAGACGGTTGTTGTGCGCCAGGACCGGCATACAGGTTGCCGTAGGGTGCACGCGCGATGGTTCTGCCGAACGAGGCGCGGCCCTTCAGCTCATCGGTGAAATCGATGCTGAAATCCAGATTGGGCAGGATATAACTGTAGCTGTTCTTCTCGCTGTACGGCTGCTGCTCATCGGACAGCACGATCCTGAAATCGTTGTTCGCCGACCATTCGATTGCTTCCGGTATGGCGATCACCGAAGTCGAGACCAGGTCCGTCTTCTCGTAACGAATGCCGATGCGGGTGTTGGTGCGCATCCCGCCCAGCTCGCCCTCCAGCTGTATCTGCATGTAGGCGGAGTTGGTCTTTTCTTCGACACGGTTGTCAGCCGCGTTCTGCGGACTCACGCCGATGCTGGCACCGTAATGGTCGGCGGCCCATTGCGCCAACTCGCCAGCATCGCCCCGCCACGCGCCATTGCTGCTGCCGACGTTGTAATCGTTGAACAGACCCGCGATGTCGTACGGCTTGATCAGATCCATCAGGCCGTTGGCGACGTCGCTATCCACGTTGGCAACGCCCCAGTCGCCCAGGGTCGAATAGTTTTCCGCAGCCTGCAGCCGGTGGGTCGAAGACTTGGAGCTGTCGACGCCGAACTGGAAACGGCCGCTGTCGAAAGTCCATTCGCCGTCGATACGGCCCTGCTTGATTTCGCTGACCTGGGTCTGTGCGTTGATTCGCAGCACCTGCGAGCCGATTTCGCCCTCGACGAAGCCAGGGTTCACGACACCGTTGGTACCGGCCAGCGCGTCTGCGGTGCTCGGATACCAGGTCTGCGAGCCCCGTGGCAGTCCGCTGTTGAAGAACAGCTCCTGTACCCACGACCCGCCGCAGTGCGGGCCGGTGGTGCAATTGTTGGTGCCCGCGATACTCGAGAAGATCGAGCCGCCGCCGGTCAACGGGTCGTTCGGCCGGCTCTCGTTCTTGGAGTTGTGCGCGTCGAAACTCAGGCGGAAGTCGTCGCTGACATCCCAAACCGCATTGAAGCCCAGCGAGCTCAGCTTGTATTTCTGCATGCTGCGTTGCTGTTCCAGGCCGAAGTCCTTGGTGCCGGCGATTTCGCGGATGTAGACCGGGGTGGCCACTGCGCCGCTGGTATCGAACTCGACGTCGGTGTACTGGCTGTTCTGCAGCCACATGCTTTGCTCGCCACGATTCTCGGTGATTTCGTTGGTCGAGTAGGTGTAGTCCAGGGTCAGGGTCAGGCTGTCGATCGGCGCGAACTGCACCACCGCCTGTCCGTTGACCCGCTCGCGCTCGAACTCGGAGAAGGCATAGCGCAAGTCGTTGGGACGGGCGTAGAGCTCACCGATGGCGGGCGCGTTCACTACGTTCGGGTTGCCGGGCATGGTCCCGGTCCACTGCTGTATGTTCCAGTAGTTCTCGGTCGCCTGCACCGAGCCGCCCTTGCGCTTCTGCGAACTCGCGCTGACGCCTATGCCGAAGGTCTTGTCGGCATTGGTGAAGCTGAAGATACCGGACACCTCCGGGGTGATGTCGTTCCCGAACGGCTGCGACCGGTCGGAGACCGCCTTGACGCCGGCACTGGCGACAATGCCCTCATGGTTGAAGGGCTTGTCGGTCAGGATGTTGATGGTCGCGCCGATGCCGCCGCTCGGAACCTGCGCCTGACCGGTCTTGTAGACCTCGATGCCGCTGATCGCCTCGGCCGCAAGCTGGGCGAAGTTGAACGCGCGGGTACCGCCGTCCACGCCGCCGATCGCCACCTGGCCGGCCGCACCAAAGGCGTCTGCGCCGGGCATCTGGCGGCCATTGAGGGTGACCATGTTGAACTGCGGACCGAAACCGCGCGCGGTGACCTGCGCGCCTTCGCCATCGCGGCGCTCGATCGAGATGCCGGTGATGCGCTGCAAAGATTCGGCCAGGTTGGTGTCCGGGAACTTGCCGATGTCCTCGGCGCTGATCGCATCGACCACGCCGGCGGAGTCGCGCTTGATTCCCATCGCCTGGTTGAGGCTGCTGCGGATGCCCGTCACCACGACGGTATCGAGCGTCGTGGCGTCGTCGGTCGCCTGCTGCGTGCCCTGTGCGGGTGCGTCCTGCGCAAAAGCAGGATTGATGATCAGCATACCGCCAACGAAGGTGAACATGGCCTTCGACTTGAACCGCTTCGACTTGTGACTCATGAGTATTTCCTCAGCACTGGAGTTGGACGGCCAACGGCAAAGTCATTTACTGCATGCGACGCGGCCTTGGCCAAGGCCGCCTTTCGTGCGTGGCACCGGAATCTGCACCCTGTCATGTGTTCTCCCCTCTCTGTTTCGATCCATGGATGTACCGCCCTCCCCTTAGGGCCCCGCGGGCCGCAGCCCGTCCTCTCTCCTAAACCAGGCATTCTGCGAACGCCCTTGCAGCAATATCGGTTGCTGGCTCTGGCAAATCGAAACTGTGTGCAACCGCAACGCTTCACAACGTTTCCGCACAAATCAGCCCATGCCGGGATTCTGTCGTTTTGGTAGCGCTAACATGGGATTGAAGCAATCTACTGACGCTCGCCTGTGTTTGTCACCATGCAGTGCAGCAGAAACCGCTTCCACAGCGATTGCTCGCGTACGCGACGCGATGGAATCCGCTAGCGACGCCAGCGACTGGATCGATTCAAAAGCGCTGGAGACGATGGTCCGACGTGTCATGAGCGGGGCGACCAGCAACAGCGCACCGACGAACGAAGCCTCAGGCGGATCGACGTGCGTCAATCGTTCCAGGTGCGCCTTAAAGGATGGGCCTCGGTGTTGAACACCATGCCGTCGAAATCCAGCGCCTTGCCCGGAGCGAACAGCAAGTAGTAGTACTTGAAGGTTTCCGCGAACAGGAAGCTCTCCATCGAATCTTCCTTTTCCTTGCTGCGCACGTCCTTCAGAGCGGCGAAACCGTGCCCGGTACGGGTATGGCGGACGAAATCCCGGAAGAACTCCTTGCCCATGCCACGATAACGCGCGTCGCCGGTGTAGCGGTACAGGTAATAGGCCGATTCCACTATCTCCGGGCGCAACGGATAGCCGGGCGAACGCACCTGCATATCCGCATAATCGATCGATTCCGGTTCGATGCCGTGCAGGCGCCACATCTTCAGACCGGACTCCTGCAGGCGTTTGGCGCGGTCCAGGTCGCCGCCCAACGCCAGCAGTGCCGGCATGAACGCATCCAACGCACCGTAGACCGTCTGCGTGCGGGCGCCGGTGTTCATGTCGGCATAGCCGTACCAGAGTTCGCCACCGCGCACTTCATCGGACAGGTAGCGATTGATCGGGCCGATGCTTTCGTCCCACATGCGTTTGCAGTCGTCGTCGCCGAAGAGTTTCCAGCATTTGTAGAGGTATTCGTAGTACGAATCGATGCCGCCGGCGATGTGGCTGGTAGGATTGGTCCACTCACCGGTTTGCACGTCGATGCTCAGACCAACCAGCCCGATCTTCGAGCGGCGGTTGAAGGTTTCCACCAGAGCACGCTTGGCCTTGTCGTAGTAGACCGGATCGCCGGTGAGCTTGCTCAGCGTACCGAATTCCAGCAGCAGCGTACCGGTTTCCGCAGGATTGCTGATGGTTCCCCGCACTTTGCCGGTACGCAGGTTGACGTGGGTATAAGGCAAGCCGGTCCGGGTATCGAATACCGGCAACAGGCGCTTTCCGAGGTCTTCGGCAAGACTCAGCAGGCGCTTGTCGCCGGTCAATTGATATCCGGAAATCAGGCCGCCCAGTAGGCGGATGGTGATTTCGAAGTTCTGTACGTACATGTCGCGATCGAACGACAGCTGGCCGACGATCAGTTCGCGGGCTTCACCGGCTTCCTTGTCCAGTCCCAGCAGCACCAGGGTATCCAGCGCGTCGACAGGCGACATCAACAGGGAGTGCTGGTACCAGTCGCGTGGCGCGGCGCTGAGCGGCTTCAGATCGTCGTGGCCTTTCGCGAAACGCATGTAGCCCTGCCAGGCGTGGCGCGCCTCGGCGCGCACTTGCTCGGCCAACCGCGCGGACTCCCGGGCCTCGACGGCCGGCACGGCTTCGACGACATGCTTCGGCACGCCGTCGCTATCCGGCGTTTGCGCACCTGCCGTCCAAGCCAACAACGACAACAATACGATGCCGGCCACTGCCCTGCCCTGCTTTCCCTGGAACATCGGATTCTTCCTTGTCATCTATGGAATACGGTCATGGCTTGCCGGCCGCAATGGCGCCGGCCAGCGAATGTCGCGCCATTGCGCAGCGCCAAGACCCGTCACGGGCCTGGGCAGGCCCTAGTTGCGGTCGCCGTGCCTCACCACGTTCAACACTTCGTGGCAGGCGCCCATGGTGTGGTAGTCGGTCTTGCCGGCCGGGCTCTTTTCGTCGCTGTATTTGCGGTTGTCCGCATCCAGGATGCGGTACCACGCGCCGTACCGGTGGTCGACGAAATGCTTCCAGGCGTAATCCCACAACCGGTCGTACCAGCGCCAGTACGTCTCGTCGCCGGTGCGTGCGGCCAGCAATGCCGCCGCCGCCAGCGATTCGGCCTGCACCCAGAAGTACTTGTCGTCGTCGCAGACGCTGCCATCCGGCGCGAAGCCGTAATAAAGGCCGCCTCGCGCCTCGTCCCAGGATCGCGAGACTGCGGTGTCGAACAGATGGCGCGCGGTAGGTACCAGCCAATCCGCGTCCACGTGCCGGTCCAGGATCAGCAGCAGTTTGGTCCATTCGGTCTGGTGGCCGGGCTGGAAACCCCAGGGGCGGAACAGATGCTTGGGATCGTCCAGGTTGTAGTTCCAGTCGATGTTCCACTGCGTGTCGTAGTGCTCCCACACCAGACCGTCGGCCTTGGCCGCCTGGCGCCGGGTCATGTGGTCGGCCAGGGTCAATGCGCGATCCAGGTAGCGACGCTCGCCGCTGGCCTCGAAAGCCGCCAGCATCGCTTCGCACATGTGCATATTGGCATTCTGTCCGCGGTAATCGCTGAAGTTCCAGTTCGCATCGGCCTCGTCCTTGTACAGGCCGAACTCGGCGTCCCAGAAATACCGTTCCAGCAGCGCCCAGGTTTCGTCCATCCAGCCGCGCGCCTCTTCGAGGCCGGCTTTCAGGCCGCAGGAATAGGCCAGCAACACGAAGGCCACGCCGTAGCAATGGTTCATGTCGTCTTCGACCCGGCCATCGCGCAGGGTCCAGGCATAACCGCCCGTCGCCGGATTGCGATGGACCTCGCGCAGATAGCGCAGCCCATGCTTCACGGCATCCAGATACGCGGCATCGCCGAACTCGCGGTAGGCCATCGCATAGTTGAAGACGAAACGCGTGCTGCTGACCAGATGGCGGTGCGTAGCGTCGTAGACCGAGCCGTCGTCGCGGAAGTAATGGAAGAACCCGCCCGCCGGATCGATGGCCCGCGGGTGGTAGAACGCCATGGTCTTGGCGATGTGCGCGCGCAGGAATTCCGCAGAGCGGAAATCGGGCGGCGTGGCGTCAGATGGAGTGCTCATATTTTCCCTGCAAGAGATGGTTGACTTCTGCTAGCGACGGCATGGCGGCGAAAGCGCCTTTCCGGGTCACCGCCAGCGCGCCTACTGCGGCGGCGAAGCGGATGGCGTCTTCGATGGCTTCCTGGCGCAGGCAGAATTCCGCGAAGCCGTGCCCATCGCCTCCCGCTTCGCCCATGCGGAACAGCAATCCGCCGACGAAGGCGTCGCCGGCAGCGGTGCTGTCGCGTACTTCCACGCGGAAACTTTCCACCTGCCCCGAGGCATGGCGGGTGAACCAGCGGATCGCCGCGGCGCCGTCGGTCACGATGATCCATCGCGCCTCGCCTCCGAACAGGCGCTTGAGCACCGCCGATTCGCCGGTGGCGCCGCCGCCGAATGGATGCGCCAGGTATTCCAGTTCCTCACGCGCCAGTTTGATCAGATCGGCGTTGGCGAGCGCCTCCCACAGGCGCGGCGCCGGATCGATGCCTGCGGGCCACAGCGCTGGCCGCAGGTTCAGATCCAGGCTGACCACCGCGCCTGCCGCACGCGCGCGCAGCATGCCGTTGAACGTGGTTTCGGCGATGGTCGCTTCGGTCAGGCTGTTGGAACAGACATGGAAAGCGCCCGTGCCGGCAAAGCAGCTGGCCTGGAAATGCTCGGTACGGAACAGCAGATCCGCGGCGGGCGGACGATAGAAGCTGAAACTGCGCTCGCCCGTCGCATCCAGCGCGACGAAAGCCAGCGCGGTCTTGGCCTCGCCGGTGCGCACTACGCAATCGGTGGCGACGCCGGCCGAGGCCAGGCTTTGCAACAGGAAATCGCCGAACATGTCTTCGCCCAGCATGCCCGCGAAATGCGCATCCGCGCCCAAGCGCGCCGTCGCGACGGCCACGTTGGCCGGCGCGCCGCCGGCGTATTGCAGGAAGGCGCGCGGCGTATCGGCCGTTGTCGGCGGTTGCGCCAGCAGATCGATCAGGGCCTCGCCAAAACAAACGATCTTCGACATCGCCGGCCTCACGCTTCCTTCGCCAGGGCGACGGAAGCCGGGCGCATGGCGCGCTCGCAATTCGATTCGAATGCCGCCTTCAGATGCGGGATCAGGATGCCGTTGAGGCAGGCCATGAATCTCTTCGTGAAGAAGATCGTGGCGACCGCCGGAAGCGCCATGCGCGTATCGATCGCAAGGGCCGGCGTACCGGCCTCGCGCGGAAGGAGGGTATGGGAAACATGCATGCGTTTACGCGCCTCGTAATGCGGCAGGAACGGACGAAGAAAATGGCATCAGTTGCGCGGCGGACCGCTGCTCTCCCGGACGCGCAGCTCCGCTGGCGCGATGGTGCGCTGCGACTTGGCATCGGGTTCGCCGACCCGGCGCAGCAGCAGTTCCGCCGCTTGGCGGCCGCGTTCGCGCGGATCGACCGCCATTGTCGTCAGCGGCGGCGTGGTGACGGCGGCCTCGGAAATATCGTCGAATCCGGTGACGGCGAAATCGCTGCCCGGGCGGATGCCGCGCGATATCAGGCCCAGCATCAGGCCCAGGGCGACGGTATCGTTGTAGCAGACGGCCGCCGTGGGCGCCCGCTCGCGCGCGAACAGCTCGCCCGTGCGCGCTGCCGCCTCCAGCCGGTTAGGCGCCGATTCGATCATCCATTCCTCTTCGACCTTCAATCCAGCCTCGGCCATCGCTTGCGCATAGCCCGCGCGGCGTTGTTGGCAGGAACTGGAATCGGCATGGCCGCCATAGAAAACGATGCGGCGGTGTCCCAATTCGATCAGGTGCGCGGTCGCGGTATGCGCACCCCGCTGATTGTCCAGCGCCAGGAAGTCCCACTCGGCGCCGGACAGTTCGCGATTGAACAGCAGGACGTTGCTGTGCGCACCCAGCACCTGGCGCAGTTGCGCGGCATCGCTGCCTTCGGCCGGTGACAGGATCAACCCGGCCGGGGTGTGCTCCATCAACGAAGCGAGCACGGCCTGCTGGCGTTCCGGCGACTCGCCCGTACTGCCCAGCAGCGTCACGTAGCCTTTGGCTCCCAGCGCCTCATCCACCCCGGCTGCGAATTCGGCGAAGAACGGGTTGGACAGATCGTTGATCACCAGCGCGATGCTGGACGAGACCTGCCGGCGCAGATTGGCCGCGCCCCGGTTGTAGACGTAGCGCTGGCGGCGTAATTCCGCCTCGACCTTGGCGCGCGTATCCACGTGCACCAGCGGACTGCCGCGCAGCACCAGCGAGACGGTGGCGCGCGATACGCCGATGGCGTTGGCGATATCGGTCACCGTCACCGGCCGATGGCCGGATTTGCGCCCCCCGGCCGAACGTGCGCCTTTTCCTGCGGCAGTGTCTTTGTTTTTCATTTGGATCGAACTATTCCCTATGGAGACGCCAGCCTAAACCATCGCGTTGCGGAAAAATGCCATGCCGGCCGCCTGTCGGCGGGAGAGAGGACCAACTCGGCGGCAGGCACGGCGCAACCGGATTACTCGGGTACCGCGGCCGAAGGCTGCGGCACCGCACAAAACGACGTCGGCAGATCCTGGGGCCGAGTGCCCCATCCCGCCGTCGGTGGGACGGACGTCAAGGAATAGGCGATGGTTCCGCCCTGCCGCAACTTGCTCCAATCCAACCAGACCTGCGGATGCGCGGCGCCGTCCACGCGGACGCCTTCGACGTACTGCAGGCGATCGCCATCGGCGCCCGGCGCATCGATCCGCAGCGTCTTGCCCCGGCCGATATCCAGTTCGATCCGGCTGAAGCGCGGCGCGTGCAGCAGGAACTGGCCGCTACCCGGCACGGCGGGATACAGGCCCATCGCGCTGAACAGATACCAGGCCGACATCGTGCCCAGGTCGTCGTTGCCGGTGACGCCGTTCGGCGCATCGGTGAACAACTGTTGCGCCGCGCGCAGCACGGTGGAGGTCTTCCACGGCTGTCCGATCAGGGTGTACATCCACGGCGAATGCAGATCCGGTTCGTTGTTGGGGTTGTAGCGGTACTGGTTGTAGTAGCTGTACGGCCCCACCACCCACTCCTTGCGCGCGGCATGCAGCGGGTCCTTCGCCAGTGCGTCATAGGCGAAGAAGGCGTCCAGCCGCTGGCCGGTCTTTTCCGCGCCGTGCATGGCCTGGACCAGGCCGGGCACGTCCTGCTGCGCCAGCCACTGGTACTGCCATGCCGTGCCTTCGTGGAACCCATGATTGGAGCGTGGACTGTAGTGGCCTTCCGCAGGCGTGTACCAGCCGCCGCCTTGCAGGCGTGGACGCGGAAAACCGGTGAAGCCGGTTTCCTCGTCGCGTACATCGGCATCCCAAACCTGCCGCCAGTTGCGTCCGCGCTGGCGCAGAACGGCCGCATCGCCGGGCAATCCAAGGCCGTCGGCCATCTGCGCCAGCGAACAATCGGCCAACGCGTATTCCAAAGTAGCAGAGCCGCCATGATGCGGGTCCACGTCCATGCCCTTGGACGGGAAAGCGCGGTCGTACTGCACGAAGCCCTGCGCCAGATAGTTGGGGTTGCCCGATCGTCCCGCATGGCGCGAATTCGTCGGCGGAACCCCGAAAGCGTTCTGCCGCAGCGCCGCGTACGCTTGTTTTTCAAGACCATCCAGCGCGCCGAACCGCCACAAATCCACCAGAGACGGCGTCACCGGATCGCCGGTCATGATGTTGGTGTCGAAATTCGCGTATCCCCAACGCGGCAGCCATCCGCCCTGCTCGTGGATGGCCAACAGCGAACGGGCGATATCGCGGGCGCGCTGCGGCCGCAACAACGCCAACAGCTGGTTCTGCGAACGGTAGGTATCCCACAGCGAAAAATATTCGTAATAGGTCCAGCCATCGGCGCGGTGGATCTGCCCGTCGTAGCCCCGGTAGCGGCCGTCGGCGTCGCTGCCTGTCAGCGGTTGCAGCAGCGCATGGTAGAGAGCGGTATGGAACACGGTGCGGTCGTCGCCGCTGCCGCCCTGTACGCGCACGGTGTCCAGCTCCTTGCGCCATGCCTCCTGCGCCTGTCTACGCATCCGGTCGAAGGCCATCGGCTTGCCGCCCTGCATGCCTTCCTGGCGCAGGTTGTTCCGCGCGCCTTCGGCGTCGACATGGGAAATGGCGCTGACGGCTGTCACCGTTCTGCCGTTGCCGGTGTCGAAGCTGAGCCAGGCGCCATTCGGCTTGATTTCGCCTTCCATGCTGTGGCGCGACCCCGCCACGCCGCCGCTCTCGCCCCAGGTGCCGAAAGCCTTGAACGGCCGATCGAACTCCAGCCGGAACCAGGTGGTGTACTGATGTCCGCCGCAGAAGCTGTTGGTCACCAGCCTACCTTCCACGGCATGGTCGCCCACGATCTCCACCGTACTGCCGACGACCGTGTGGCGTTCGTTGGCCTGGCCCACATTGATCAGCACGTGGCCGGTCTCGGCGCCGGCCGGAAAGGTATAGCGCTCGGCGGCCGCGCGGGTCAGTGCGGTGGCTTCTGCATCGATGCCGCCGTAGTCGAGCAGGCGGACTTTGTAATAACCGGCCTGGCCTATCTCGCCGTCGTGGCTGTAACGCGAACCGTATTGCTTGTGGTCGAAACTCTTGGGCTTGGCGGTATCGAAATCTCCGCCGGGGCCGATGCCGCCGGTGACCGGCAGCACGGACACCTGCCCGCCCTGCTCCCAGCAGCCCGCGCCGGAAAGGAAGGAATGGCCGAAGCCGCGGATCTTGGGGTCGTCGTAACGCCAGCCCGAATAATGCTCGCCGATGGGGCTGACCTGGATCAGGCCGAACGGCGCCGACGCGCCCGGAAACGTATTGCCGTCGTCCTTGCTGCCGATGAAGGTGTTGACCGCCGCCGCGGCATCCCGGCCGCTCGCGCCACCCGCGGCTGCGGGTGGCGAAAACGGAACCGCCAGCAACAGCGCCGCCGCAACGCATAAAGCGCGGGGGAAAACGTTCGCGGCGACATCATTCATCAAGACAGACCTCGGAACTGGGATTGACGGAACACGGAATGCCATGCGCCTCGCTACTCGACGACGATTTCGTCCACGAAGAAATACGCCGGATGCCCGGCGCCCTTGTGGCCGGCTGGCAAATTGCCGTACCCCTCCACTTCCATGCGGACATAGCGCGCGGTCAATGGCTCTTTAGCATGGAAGGCCGCATCTTCGACTTGCCGCTGGTCGTCGTCCGCAGCGGCATCGAAGGACCGCGCATACACCTGTGTCCACTGTTTGCCGTCGGAAGACACCGAATACCGCACGGCCTTCGGCAGCAGGATCCAGGCGTTGCTCTGTTGCAGGAATCTGGCGCTGATGGCATTCACCGGCGTCGGCTTTTGCAGGTCGATGCTGGCGCGAAGAACCTCGCCCTGCCAACCGGTCCACAGGCCATCGGCATGGCTGTCTCCGCCCAGCATCCCGTCGGCCAGCACCTGTTCGCCCGCCTGGCGATAGTTCTGCTGCGGTTGGGAGGAATACTGGATCGGCTTGCCCGCGCCTTTATGCTCCAGCACCAGCAGATCGCGCGGAGAGGCATAGGCGCGATCGCCTCGGAACGGAGTAATCCTGAATCTGCCAGCTTGGCGCAATGTCAGCGAATCGGCGAACTCCGGCGAACTCGGCACCGGATCGCTGCCGTCGGTGGTATAGCGCAGTCGCAGGTCGGCGAAGCCGCGGTCGGCATCGACGCGCGGCGCCTGTTCCGCGGAATCCCAGGCGACATGGAAATCGACGACGTTCCTGTCTTCGGGGCCAAAGCCCACCTGCCATTTCTCCAGCCTGCGATAGTGCGACCGCAACCGTCGCAGGAAATCCGGATAGTCGCGCGTCGCCGCGCCCCAGGTCACGTCCGCGAATGCTATCAGGCGCGGATACAGTAGGGTTTCGGCATTGGCCGTTGTGACCCATTCGGTCCACAGCGGCGCTTCGGCGCCGAGCACCTGTTCGCGATAGGCAGCGTAGGCGGCCGGAACAATCTCAGTGGCGTAGACCTTTTCCAGGGTGAGGGCGCTCAACGGCGAATCCAGATAGAACGGACCGGCGCTGACGATCTTGTTCCCATTGGCTAGCGCCTTGATGCCTTCGGCATCCCCGCGCCAGACTTCGACGATCGCGTTGCGGTCCGCACCGCCTTCCAGGATTTCGTCCCAGCCGATCAGGGTTCTGCCCTTACCGGCGAGGTAGCGCTGGATACGCTTGACGAAGTAGCTTTGCAGCTCGTGTTCGTCCTTGAGACTCTCGTCGCGCAGACGTTTTTGCGACGAGGCGCTTTCCCGCCAACGATCCTTCGGCACTTCATCGCCGCCGATGTGGACGTAGGGCGCGGGGAACAGCGCGATCACTTCATCGAGCACGTTTTCGATGAACTCAAAGGTGAATTCGTCGCCGACGCAGTAAACGTCTTCGATCACGCCCCAGGCATTCGGGACATCGATCGGCTGTTTGCGGCACGAAAGTTCGGGATAGGACGCCAGGGCCGCCGAGGCGTGCCCCGGCATTTCGATTTCCGGAATCACCGTGATGTTGCGCAGACGGGCATATTCGACGATGTCGCGGATCTGGTCCTGGGTATAGAAACCGCCATAACGGCTGCCGTCGGCCTCGGTGCGCCAGGCCCCGACTTCCGTCAATTTCGGGTACTTCTTGATTTCGATGCGCCAGCCCTGGTCGTCGGTCAGATGCCAGTGGAAAGTATTGAGTTTGTAGTAGGAAAGCAGGTCGATCTGCTTCTTGACGAACTCGACCGGCATGAAATGCCGCGCGACATCCAGCATATGTCCGCGATAGGAGAACTGCGGCGCGTCCTCGATGTAGACCGCCGGAACCGGAATGGATGCCTGCCCCTGCTTCAGCGGAAAAAGCTGACGCAGCGTCTGCACCGCCCACAACAGCCCGCGGTGGTTCGACGCCGCCAGAACGATCCGGTCCTTTCCGACGGCCACGCGGTAAGCCTCCTCGCCCGCGATTTCCGGATCCAGGCGCAGCTCGATGGCCTTTCCCTTTCGTCCCTCCGCCAGCGCCAGCCCGGTATCGCCACCGATCGTACTGCGCAGGAAATCCGCGACCTCGCGGCTGCGCACGTCGTCCGGTGCGACGATGCGGACATTGCGATCCAGGCGGAAAGACCCATCGCGACGCTCAAGGCGCTGCGGTTGCGGAATCAGGTCCTGAGCCGCTCCAGGAACGCTCACCCCGGTCGCCAGCAAGCAGATCAGCAGTGCTGCGGTGGATCTGATGTTTATCGGCATAACAGGCCTCGAAGCGTGTTGCGGCAGCTGGAACAACCGGCCGGCAAAGAGAGCCGGCCTTGGTCTGGCAAGCGGGACCATCGAATCGCTCGAACGATCGGATGAACCGATATAGATCGATCTAAATTCAATACCGCTTCATGCTGGTTCGCAATTCCGCAATGGAAAAAGACAGAAGAAATACTGGATAACATTTATAAATCAATGATTTGGCATCGCGCGAACGCCCATGCAGGCAACGCAGAAAACGGACTTCGGTCGCATACTGCGCAATCTCCGCAGCTGCCGGCAGGCGATCGAGCGGGCAGGCCATGATCAATGCCGTGCTTGTGCGGTTTCGACCACGATGACGCTGGCGATCGGATCCGGCGCAATAGCGGGTACCGCCAAGCTCGCGCCCTCTTTCGCGTACTGGATCTTGAGCGGTTGGTCGGGCGCCGCAAGCAGGTAGGCCCGGCTGTACTGGATACCCATCGGAAGCGCCAACCGGCCGTCCTTGGGCCAATCGAACACGTGCAAGTACAGCCGTCCCGGCTTGCGGGTCACCCTGCCCCATGCCAAAGGCGCATCGAACGGGCTGGCCTGCGTGCCGTAGATGGATTCTCCGTTGGCCTTCATCCACTTCCCTACTTCCGACAAGCGTTCGACCGAAGGCTGCGGAATCAATCCTTCGGCGGTGGGGCCGACGTTGAGCAGGTAGTTGCCGCCCTTGCTGGCGATATCGATCAGGTTGCGGACGATGGTTTCCGGAGATTTCCAGTGGTGATCGTTCTTATTGAAGCCCCAGTGATCGTTGAGGGTCATGCAGGATTCCCAGTAGACGCCCGGGCCGTAGCCCAGCGGCGGGATTTCCTGCTCGGGCGTGCCGAAGTCGCCGACTCCCTCGCCTTTGTCCATGCCCTGCATACCGTCGCGGCCTTTGCCGATGCGATTGTTGATGATCAGGTCCGGGTTGAGCGAATGCAGATAAGCGTACAGTTCGCGGCCGTCTTCGTTCGTCCACCAGTTCAACCATTCGCCGTCGAACCACAGGATCTCGGTGCCGGTCCCGGTCACCAGCTCCTTCAGCTCGGCCTTCATCTCGTCGATGTACTCGCGCTTGCGCTGCGGATCGATCCTGGTCGGGTTGTACCGCCCTGGTATCTCTCCCGATTGGGAAGGATGGTGCCAGTCCATGATCGAATAGTAGGTGCCGAAATGCAGGCCTTGGCGGCGAGCCGCATCGGCCAGCTCTTTCAACACGCCTTTGCCATAGGGCGTGCGTTCGGCGATGTTGTAGTCGGTCGCCTTCGTGTCCCACATCGCAAACCCTTCATGGTGCTTGCTGGTGATCACGATGTACTTCATGCCGGCGTTCTTGGCGATGCGGACCCATTCATCCGCGTCGTACTTCACCGGAACGAAATGCTCGGCAAGCCGCTCGTACTCTGCGCGCGGGATGCGTGCCTCATCCATGATCCATTCGCCGTAGTTCTTACCCTCCTTCCATTCGCCGCCAGGCACTGCGTACAGGCCCCAATGGACGAACATGCCGAAACGGGCGTCGGTCCACCATTGCAACCGCTCCGCTTTCTGCTCGGCGGTCTCTACCTGCGCTTGTGCTGCCTGCGCAAAGACGGCGCTGGAGGTCAACGCGGCAGTGGGAATCACTACAGCAAGTGCGAGACGCAACAGCCATGAAGGTTTCATAACATATGACTCCAGATCGGTGGGAACAGACGCTACGAACCCAGCGGACGCTTCTGCTTGATCTCGACATTGGATGGCGCCACAAACCGTCCACATCGGAGCGAGAGGACAGACGGCCCACGGACATCGCACCCTGGCCCCGTTGCGGGGGCCAGGATAGCCACGGCGATCACTCGAAACGGAACACGTATTCCAGCGCGAATTCCCGGCCGATGGGCGACCATACGCGATCATTCGAGAACACGTAATCGCCTTTGAACGGATCCTTGTAGCCGGCGTTGTCGAACAGGTTATTGACGTAGAGATTCACGCTGGCTTTGTCGGTGATCTTGTAACCGGCGGTCAAGTTGAAGATCACCGGCGCCTTCAAGCGGGTCCAGTACCGCGGCGCGGTCGCGTTGAAATTGGCGCTGGTGGGATCGGTTCCCACGCAGGTGTCGTCGTCTATCGCCGTACCTCGCTCGCCATTGGCGAACGGCCAGCAGCCGCCGAAATTGGCGCCCCTGACTCTGGACAGGCGGGTGACCAGCAAGGTGCTGTTGAAGTTGCCCATCTCCCAACCCACGCTGGCGCGCAGCTTGGTGTGGATATCGTTATGCGCGCCCTTCTTGCCATCGGTCCATTCGGCGGCTTCGGAATCGCGTGTCGACAGTTTCATCAGGTTGGTGTAATTCAAACCGAAGGTGAAATCGCCGAACCGTTCGGTGGGCAGCCGGTACTTCGCGGCCACGTCGAAACCGGCGACCCGGCGGCCGGACTTGTTGATGGGACCTTCCCGGACGCCGGTGATGGCTCCATTGGGGCCGTCGCGATCGATGCGCGACTGCATCAACTGGCAGAAATCGGCGGTGGGCGCCTGTCCGGTCAACGGATTGACGTAAGGCGCGCCGTCGACGGTCTTGCCCAGCGCGCAACCGAGTTCGGCGGCCAGGATGTCGTTGAGGCCGATGTTCTCGATGGCGTTCTTCAGCTCGATGTTCCAGTAGTCCGCGCTGACCGACAGGTTGTCGCGGATGTCCCAGACGAAGCCGGCCGTCCACGACTGGCCTTCCTCGTACTTCAGCAACGGCGAACCTTCGCGGCTGGTCACCGAACGGTAGTAGCTGCTGGTGGCCGGGTCGCTGTCGCCATTGGACGGCACGCACTGGCCGTAATTTCCTTGTTGGCCGCAACGCAGCGCATCGACGAGCTGCACGTAGGACTGGCCCCCTTGGGCGTAGACGTAGTGCATGTCCGGCGCACGGAAGCTGGTGGCGTAAGAACCACGCACCAGCAGATTGTCGAGTGGACGCCACTCCAGTCCGGTCATCCAGGTGACCTTGGAGCCGTCCAGGGTTTGACTGTAGTCGTCGTAGCGAGCGGCAACGTTGGCGGTAGCCGAACCCAGCCACGGCGTCTTGCTGTCCCATAGCGGCACACGGAACTCGCTGCCCAGAGCCCAGCGCGTGCGCGATCCGCCGCCCAGGTCGTAGCCGTAGTACGGGCTGCCGTACTCGGTCACGAACAGATTCGGACCTGGCGCGGTCTGGCCGAGCGCGGGTACGGTCTTCGGATCGGGATGGATGCCATAGCTCTGCCGCGCCGCTTCGGCCACGGCCGCGAAGCTGATCGGCCCCGCCCAACCCTTGAACAGATCGCCGGAGATCACGAACTGGAACTGGTTCGACTCCGATTCGGCCCGGTCGTGGCCATGGGTGGATATCGCCCCCCATTGCTGCTTGTCGATCGGGGTGAAGAAGCGGTTGACGTCGGCCGTGTAGATGGGCGTCCCGACCGGAACGCCCGCGTAGCTGGCGTCCGTTACGCCCTGTTGCGCGCCCAGGTAATAGTTGTTGACCAACGCAGGCACTGCGGCCGGATAGCTCTTCTTGAGCTTGTATTCGGCATGGTCGAACGAGGCTTCCCAATCGAAACGGTCCGCGATGCTGCCGTTCAGGCCGAAGGCGACGTCATAGGAACGCTCATTGGTATAGGTCAGCGCGTCGCCGATTTCGCGGCGCGTGAAGAAGCGCTTGCCTTCCACATAGGCGCCGATGCCCTGGTCGTACCACTTCACCTGCGGCACGTAGCCCATCGCGAAATCACCGATGCTGCTGGTGCCCTCGGCATCGAATACCGACACGCTCGACCAAGCGTGCAGCTTGTCGCTGAAATCGTAGGTACCGTACAGGTACAGCGAAGCGCTTTCCTGGCCGTCGCTGATCGTCCAGTTGTGGAAGTTCTTGGCGTTGGCGCAATACTGGCCCATCGACGGCCCCAGCGTATGCGTGGCCTGGTTGTACTCGCGATAGTCCTGCAGACTGGCCACCCCGCCAAAGCCCCGGCTGTCGCAGGCGCCGGCCGGCGGAGAAATACGCATACCGTTGTCCACGCGGCTGATGCGGGCGGTATCGTAGTAATTGTTGAAGTGGTTGCCCTTGGCAAGATCGGCTTCGCTCAAGCTGGGACGCTCGGCGTCGTTCTCCGAATCCATGAAGTCGCGCTGGCCGGCGAACAGCGGCTCGCGCTTGAAGTACTGCAGCGAATAGGTCAGGTTCCATTTTTCGCCGCTGCGTCCGCCCGTCCACGAAAGGTCGGCCAGGTCGCGGCCGCCGCGCGTGGAAACACCGCCCTTGATGCGCAACTCATCGCCGGTGAAGTCCTTCTTCAACACCACGTTGATCACGCCGGCGACCGCATCGGAACCGTAGATGGCCGATGCGCCGGAGGCCAGTACTTCGATACGTTCGATGGCCGCGGCCGGGATGTTGCTGAAGTTCTGGAAATTGCTCTGGCCGCCGTAGGGCAACGGGTAGTCGGCGGCGCGATGGCCGTTGATCAGCAGCAGACTGCGGCCGGGCCCCATGTTGCGCATGTTCAGCGGGCTGGCATTGCTGGTGTGCTGACCCCACTGCGCGTCGCCTTCGACCGTACCGATCGCTTCGGTCAGCGTGCTCAACGCGTCGTAAGCGGTGGCGAATCCCTCTTTCCTGATCTGATCGCCCGTGATGATGTTGACCGGTGCCGGGCCTTCCACCTGAGCGCGCTTGATGCGCGAACCGGTGACCGTAACGGTATCGAGCTGGGTGGCGTCGGGCTCGTTGCCTGAGGCCTCCTGGGCCGCCGCGGCCACGGGCATGATCGCCAACAGCAGCGAGCTGGTCAGAACATTGCGACGAAAGCGAATGGATTTGTCCATTTTTGTAATCCCCGATGATGATGATCGAACGACAGGCGGAACCGTTGCGTTCACGAAACTTGCGTAGATTCGAATTTCAGGCGTTTAGATCGTTCTAAAACAAAGAACAAGCCTCCCCTCCGGATCGACTGAAAACTTAGCACGACAAAAAATCGCACTGCATTGCGCAGTACGATAAAAACTAATGTGATTATTTTCAGTGTAATTTAATCACTGAAATCAGGTACTTGATTACTGTGCTACGGCTAACAGATCAATTTCATACTGTGAGTAGCGACAAAGCTGCGCAGAAAGTCGCCCGCACCACTCGAACGGACAAGCTCTCGGGATGGATCAAGCGGACCATGCTTGGCAGCGAACGGGCAAATGCCGCTTCTGCGCATAGCAAGTGGATGGCGACTCGTGCAAGAACTTCATTGCAGAAGCACACGGGAATTGCGGCCGTTGCCAAATACGCAATTACATATGGCACCGCGCCGATCGCAATCCCCGACATTTAGTCAGCTGCCGCATGGCGTCGTATCGCTCTTCCGCAGCGCAAAGGGAACCTACAGTCGAGCCAACCGGCGCGCAGAATGGAAGCGGGCTATTGCCGCCAGGGACAGGCTATATCTGCGTGGTGGCGTAGACGGAAGCGGATCCGCGCAGGTCCTCGCGCTTGTCCGCATCGCAAACCGCGTAAACGAAGCCTTTGTGCAGCGCGAACGCGCCGACTTCGCCGTGTTTGTTGAGCGCCAGGAAACAGACCTGCAGGGTCTTGCTGGCTTCGGGCCGCTTGCGCACTACCCGGTCGATGGCTTCCCTGCAGGCGTCCGCAGGGCTGCGCCCTTGCCGCATCAATTCCACCACCAGGAAACTGGCGGCATTGCGGATCATTTCTTCGCCGACCCCGGACGCCGTGGCCGCGCCGACTTCGTTGTCTACATACAGGCCCGCTCCGATGATGGGACTGTCCCCCACCCGGCCGTGCATTTTCCAGGCCATGCCGCTGGTGGTGCAGGCGCCCGCAAGCTTGCCCTGCGCGTCGATGGCGAGCATGCCCAGGGTGTCGTGGTTGTCCTTGTTGCCGGGCTGGCTGCGCCGCTCGGCGTTGATTTCCGGCTCGTATTCGGCGGTCTTCAGCCAATCGCGCCAGGCCTGCTCCGCGGTGGGCGTCAGCAGGCGCTGTTTGGCGAAGCCTTGCTGCACCGCGAACTGCTGGGCGCCTTCGCCCACCAGCATCACGTGCGGCGTCTTCTCCATCACCCGGCGGGCGACCGAGATCGGATGCGCGATGTCCTGCAAGGCGGCCACCGAGCCGCAACGGCCATCGCCATCCATGATGCTGGCGTCCAAGGTGAGCACGCCATCCCGATCCGGTCTGCCGCAACGACCGACGGTGGGGTTGCACAGTTCGCTTTCGGCCCAGCGCGCGCCCGCTTCGACGGCATCCAGCGCGCTGCCGCCCGTTCCCAATACACGCCAGGCCGCCGAATTGGCCTGCACGCCGAAATCCCAGGTGGCCACCACGCGCGCGCCTGCGAAGGCGCCTGTCGGTTGCGCACGCATGCCGGGCACCGTCAATGCGCCGGCGGCCAGCATTCCGGCCTGCAGGAATCGTCTGCGATCGATCATTCCGTTATTCCCTCTTCGGCATACCACACCGCCGCCCCGATCACTCCCAACTGGCCATGATCGACGCGCCAGACCGGCGTGTGCCGCAAGACCTCCGACAGCACGCCCTTGTTGAGGTAGCGCGCCTGGAAGCCGCCGCGGCGCAGGAAGCCGTCGATATGGCCGGAAATACCGCCCGCCAGATAAACGGATTTCGCGCCGAAGGCGATCGCCAGATCGCCCACCAGACTGCCCAGCCAAGCGCAGAAGACTTCCATGCATTCCACCGCCAGCGCGTCCTCGCCCGTCTGCGCTGCGGCGATCAATTGCTCTGTCGTGTTCCAGCGCGGGGCGACACCGCGCAGTTCGCACAGGCAGGGGTACAGGTTCATCAGGCCGCTACCGGACAGCACGCGTTCGTTGTCCACGTGCGGCCAACGCGCCATCAGCAGGCGCAGGATGTCCAGCTCCAGCGCATTGCCCGCCGCCAACGCGGAATGCCCCACTTCGCTGGCCAGTACGGGCCGTGCGCCGCCTTCGAACCGCAATGCGGCGCCCAGACCCGTTCCCGGTCCCAGCACGAGCGCTGGCCATTGGAAGGAATGCTCCGCATCGCCGCTCAGGGCAGACAGTTTGCCGGGGTCGAGGTAGGGCATCGCATGGGCCACCGCCTCGAAATCGTTGATGAGCCGCAACTCCTCCAGCCCGGCGGCAAGCCGCGTGCTTTCCAGCGACACGGGCCAGGGAAGGTTGGAGTTCACCAGCGTATCGCCGTCCAGCAAACCGGCGATGGCGACGACCGCGCGCCGCGACTGCCCGGAAGCTCCCTGGCCATCCGCGAAATCGCGCAGGATCGCGGCCAGGCTCGGATACTCGGCACACGCGTGCCGGTGGAAGGCGACGACTTCCGGCGCCCGCCCCGGCGCGACGTGGACCAGGGCCACCCTCGCATAGGTGCCGCCCACGTCGGCGACGATCAATGGATCCAGCGAATGCTCACCGTGGGGCGCAAGAGTTTGGGGTGCTTCAAGATTGACCGGATACGACACCGCTGCGTTCACTCACTTGTCCCATCAATTGGATCGATTCAATTCGCCGATCATGTGGCATCGGAAGCCAATTGAAAAGTTGTGCCCACCATACTGCAGCGTAGCCAGGTCCTTTCAAATCGGGGCCGCATCGATGTCCTTGTCCAGATTACCCACTTTCCAGGACATTACATGACATCGGAATGACTTTGCGGAACCACGAGTCCCTGATTCGTGCAATTCCTTGTCTCATCCCTGACCCGATTCCAGCCCGGATCGCTGTCCCATGCCCATTCTATTCAGCTTGCTCGCGCGAGCACAGTCGCCGGCCGGCAACGGACTCTGCCGTGATCGAGCACGGCAGAGCCGGAGACGGACACTCCAACCCACACGGATCGAGTCACGAGCCCTGCAACTGCAACTCACGCATCGCCTTCAGCAGCTCGATCAGACTGCCCGCGTCGCGCGGCCCGTCGTAACGCTCGCCGTTGATGAACAAGCTGGGCGTGCCGTTGACGCCGCTGCGGACCCCGGTGAGAAAGTCGTGGCGCACGCGGCCCTCGTACTCTTCGTCCAGCACGGTTTGGAACAAGGCTTCATCCAGGCCCAGTGCCCGGGCATGTCCGGCCAGACTGCGATCGTCCAGTTCCGACTGGTGCTCGTATAGCCGGTCGTGCATTTCCCAGAACTTGCCTACCGTGTCGGCGGCTTCGGTCAGCTCGGCGGCATGCACGGCATGGGGGTGCGCTTCGGCCAGCGGAAAATGACGGAACACGAAGCACAGGTCATCGCCCATGGCTGCCTGCACAGCCTTGATCTCGGGATACTGCTCGCCGCAATACGGACATTGGAAGTCGCCATATTCCACCAGCACCAGCGGCGCATCCCGCGGGCCTTGCGCGTGATCGGCCGGACCCACATCGGGCTTCAGAAGGCTCATGCTTTCGCTCCGGCGGAAGTAGGCAGTTTCTCCAACGCTTCCAGAATGCCGTCGGCGCCCGGGTTGATGCCGCTGGGCGATACATAGCTCCAGCGGACGATGCCTTCGGCATCGATCACGAACAGCGCCCGCTCACTGATGCCTTCCGGCATCTGGTACACCCCGTACAACCTCGAAACCGCGCCCTTGGGCTCGAAGTCGGACAGCAAGGGGAAATGCAGTTTGCGATCCAGCGCGAAGGCCGCATGGCACCGTGCGCCGTCGACCGAGATACCGATGACGGCCGCGTGGAAACGCCGGAATTCGGACAGCAGTTCGTTGTACAGCGACATCTGGTCGCCGCAGACCGGGCTCCAATCGGCCGGATAGAACGCCAGCACCACCGGATGGCCGCGCAGCTGGGAAAGCGAGACCGTTTGGTCCGGAGTGGAATGCAAAGTGAAATCCGGCGCCTGCTCGCCGATGGCTGGCATGGGGGACGAAACTTCTGGCATGGGGAAGTGCTCCGGTCAGGACGTGATGGGCGACAGGATTGCCTTTGTTACTGGCGCCGCATATTAGACGCGGACACGTTAGGGACTGGTCATTCCACTCCTCCAAGGCCCGAATGCCTGGGGACTGATTGTCGATTCAGCAGTTCCTGGTTCGTCATGGATAGGTAAGGCCCGGAAAGACAAGAAACAGCCCGGCAACCACCCTGGACAGGAGGAACGACAATGCGATTCATGGTGATGGTCAAAGCCAGCAAGGAATCCGAAGCCGGCGTGATGCCCAGCGAGCAACTGCTGGCCGACATGGGCAAATTCAACGAGGAACTGGTCAAGGCAGGCGTACTGTTGGCCGGCGAAGGCTTGCAGCCCAGCTCGAAAGGCGCACGCGTGCGTTTCTCCGGCAGCAAGCGCACGGTCGTCGACGGACCTTTCGTCCAAACCGGCGAGCTGGTCGCGGGGTTCTGGCTACTGCAGGTGAAGTCCAGGGAAGAAGCGATCGAATGGGTGAAACGCTGCCCCAACCCCATGCCGGGCGAATCGGAAATCGAGATCCGACAGGTGTTCGAGCCGGAGGATTTCGGCGCCGAATTCACGCCCGAGTTGCGGGGGCGGGAACAGCGGCTGCGAACCGGGGTTGCGAGGAAGCAATAACGGAATCGCCGAGCGGCATGAACAAGCTGCACCGCAACTTGCATGGACGCGGCGGCAATGGTCTGATCGGCAACGATGACGACTTCGGATACACACCGCGCGATCGATGCTGTCTGGCGAATCGAGTCGGCGCGCCTCATAGCCGGTCTGGCGCGCATGCTGCGCGACGTCGGCCTGGCCGAAGAGCTGGCGCAGGACGCGCTGGTCATCGCCCTGGAGAAATGGCCCGAATCCGGAGTGCCCGATAACCCGGGCGCATGGCTGATGGCCACCGCCAAGCATCGCGCCATCGACCGCCTGCGCCGGATCAAGCTGCAGCAGCGCAAGCACGAAGAGCTCGGCCACGAGCTCGAACGCGACTGGGAAGACGCCACCGCGGAATTCGAAGCCAACGCGGACGACGACATAGGCGACGACCTGCTGCGGCTGGTGTTCACCGCCTGCCATCCCGTGCTTTCGATGGAGGCGCGGGTGGCCTTGACCCTGCGCATGCTGGGCGGATTGACCACCGATGAAATCGCGCGCGCCTACCTGGTGTCCGAATCCACGGTGGCCCAGCGCATCGTGCGCGCAAAACGCACGCTGGCCGAGGCGCAGGTTCCTTTCGAAGTGCCGCGCGCCGACGAACTGGGCGAACGCCTGTCGTCGGTACTCAGCGTTATCTATCTGATCTTCAACGAAGGTTATTCCGCGACCGCCGGCGACGACCTGATACGGCCCGCCCTGTGCGAGGAAGCCTTGCGGCTGGGCCGCATCGTCGCCGAACTGGCGCCGGAGGAACCGGAAGTGCATGGACTGGTCGCGTTGATGGAAATCCAGACCTCGCGAACGCGGGCACGCACAGGCCCGGACGGCGCCCCGGTGCTGTTGCTGGACCAGGACCGCTCGCGCTGGGACCGGTTATTGATACAACGCGGCTTCGCAGCGCTGACGCGCGCCCGCAAGCTTCGCGGTGCGCTGGGGCCTTACTCCCTGCAGGCCGCGATCGCGGCATGCCACGCGCAAGCGACGACCGCCGAAGAGACCGACTGGAAAACCATCGTGGCGCTGTACGACGCCCTGTCGCAGCTCACCCCCTCTCCTGTCGTGGAGCTCAATCGCGCGGTGGCGGTATCGATGGCTTTCGGACCCGCCGCGGGCTTGGAGCTGGTCGATGCGCTGGTCGCTGAGCCTGCCCTTGCCAATTACCACCTGTTGCCGAGTGTGCGCGGCGATCTGCTGGCCAAACTGGGGCGCCATCAAGAGGCGCATGCCGAGTTCATGCGCGCGGCCGGGTTGACCCGAAACAACCGCGAGCAAGAGTTCCTGACCGAGCGGGCGCGCGTTTCCGCGCCGGACATGGCGCCTCCGTCGGAAATGAAACAGTAGATGCGGTCGCAACCAGCGGCAACAAATAAGAATATGCGTCAGCAAACACATCGTAGGGCGGGCATTGCCCGCCGAAAGGATCTCGAACGCTCGCGGCGGGCAATGCCCGCCCTACCTGTTGCCAACCACTTCGGGTAATCGCGAAAGCAGGCCAGGCGTGAGGGCCGATCAGGGCTTCGGAGCCTTCTCCGGCACCACCGCTTCCATCTGTATGCGCAGGTTCACGTCCATGCTGAAACCGTAGTCCTTGCCGGCGGAGAGTCCGAATTCATCGCGTTTGAACACGGCCGAGGCGTCGGCGCCGCACAGTTCGCGCTTGAACATGGGATGCGGAATGCACTTGAAACGGTTGATCTTCAACTCGACCGGCCGGGTGACGCCGTGCAAGGTCAGCTCGCCCACGACGCGGGTAGGCGCTCCATCGGCGAAGTCCACCAGCTTTCCCTTGTACGTGGCCTGCGGATATTTGGCGCTGTCGAAGAATTCCGGCGACACGGCTTGCTCGTTCATCGCATCCAGGCCGAAATCCACGCTGGCGATGTCTATCTTGACGTCCACGCTGCCCGTCGAAGCTTCTTTGTCCAGGACCATCACACCGGAAGTCTTGTTGAACTTCCCGCGCCAGAAAGAAATGCCCATGTGGTCGGCTTCGAAACTGGGATAGGTATGCATCGGATCGATGTCGTAGCTGACCGGGGCGGCGTACGCGGTGGCGCATGCCGAAGCGAGAACGGTTGAAAGGAGGACTCGTTTCATTTTTTCGTACCTGTCGTTGAGGGAATGTTGATTGGTGGCTGTTGATTGACGCATTTCGGCGCTCGACTCCAAGGGGACCTCCGAACAACCCGAATGTCATCCCGAGCGTAGCGAGGGATCTGCTGTGCTGCGGGGATGAAGCAGATCCCTCGCTACGCTCGGGATGACAGGGAAAGGATTGTTCGGACCCTCACTAAGCGGGAAACATGGAAAAATAGGGTTGCGCTTCCACAAGCGCCCGCGCATAAGACGGCCGCTCCATCAGGCGACGCAGATAGGCGTATACCTGCGGGTAATCATCGGCCAGGGGCATCACCTTGTCGGCATAGAACAGAGCCGGCGCCGCGGAACAGTCCGCCAGGCTGAAACCCCCGCCCGATGCCCACGTCCGCTCGGCCATGTCCTTTTCGACGATGCCGAGGGCCGTACGCATCGTGTCGCGCGCATGTTCCACGCCATGCGGATCGTGGCTACCTTCAGGCCGCAAGCGGTCGCCGACGATCTTCTGCATGGGCAGATGCACGTACAGGTCGAAGAAACGATCCAGGAACCGGACCTCGCGCGCCAGCTCGGAATCATCCGGGATCAGTTTCGTCCTGCCTGGATAATGCTGCTCCAGGTATTCGATGATGATGCTCGATTCCGGGACCGTCCTGCCGCGGGCCTCGTCGTGCAGCACCGGGAACTTCCCTATCGGCCAAAGGCGCAGGAACTCGGCACGGTGGTCGGGATCGGCCAGGTCGACCAGCTTGGGAACGAAGGGCGCTCCGTTCTCGTACAGGGCGATCAGCGCCTTGTGGCAGAAAGAAGAAAGCGGGTGATAGTGGAGTATCAATGGCATGCATATTTCCTTGGCGGTGGCCGCAGCCGGCTATCAGAGTTCGACCAGGCTCTTGAAGCCGCCGAAGATCATCCGTTTGCCGTCGAACGGCAAGTTCTTGGGATCCATCATGCTGTCGAGCCGCGGATCGGCCATGACCTTCTTGTTGATCCGGTCCCGCTGCGAACGCGATTTGTACACGATCCAGGAGAACACCACGGTCTCGTCCTTCTTCAGCTTAACCGCCAGCGGGAACGAGGTGAGCTTGCCGGGCGGCACGTCGTCGCCCACGCATTCGATGTAGGACAGCGCACCGTACTCCATCCAGATCTTGCCGGCCTTGCGCGACAAGCTGCGGTAGGCGGCCAGTTTCTTGACCGGTACCGCCAGCACGAATCCGTCGACGTAGCTCATGGAACCCTCTCTTCGATTGACGCCCTTTCCGGGCGGGATATCAATGCATCGAATGAGCGGGGCCGGAATCGACAAAGGTGCCGACGGCGGTGGTTTTCCGTTCCGCCGGCTACAGACTGGCGAGAGGGCTCGGCCCTGACCGGGACCCCTGCCGATCCGGACTTTCCGGCAGCCCGGCCGCTCAGCCCCGCAGCGCGGCCTGGAGTTGCGCGCGCAGTTCGGGCTTGTGGACGAAGGGATCGGTCGGGTTGCGCAGCGCCACCACGTCTTCGGCCTGCTGGCGAACGCCTTCCAGCGCATCGGGATGGGAGACGATGTAGAAGGAATCGCTCCGTATCGCAACGAAAGTTCGCTGGGCGATATCGGCTGCGGTAAGTTTGCCCGAGGTGACCGCCTTGCTGACCATGGCCTGGGCGATCATTTGCGAACGGGTGGTCGGGGTCGCATTGACCAGATCGGCTGGCCGGTTGCGGTGCGACTGATGGATGCCGGTGGGCACGAAATAAGGACATAGCACCGAGCAATGCACCTGATCGGTCACCAGGGACAGATCGTGGAAGAGCGTTTCGCTCAAGGACACCACCGCGTGCTTGGACACGTTGTAGGCACCCAGGTTCGGTTGATTCAACAAGCCCGCCATCGACGCCGTGTTGACGATATGGCCGCGATAGCCGGGATCGGCCTTGGCCGCGGCCAGCATCAGCGGGGTGAAAACGCGCACGCCGTGGATCACGCCCCACAGATTCACGCCCAGCGCCCATTCCCAGTCGCGCACGGTGTTTTCCCAGATCAGTCCGGCAGCACCGATACCGGCGTTGTTGAACACCAAGTGCACGCTGCCGAAAGCCGCCACGGTGGCTTCGGCAAGTGCCTCGATCTGTGCGCCGTTGGAAACATCCACTACCTGTGCGATGACTTCCGCGCCCTGCGCCTCCACCTCGGCACGCGTTTGCTCCAGTGCGTCGGCCTGGATATCGGCCAGCACCAGCTTCATGCCCAGCGATGCGCCGATGCGCGCGAACTCGCGGCCGAATCCCGAACCCGCACCGGTGATCACCGCCACCTTGCCCTTGAATTCCTTCATGCTGCCCTCCCAGGCGATGCTTCGTTCAAACCGCGCCCGTTCAAACCGCGCTATAGCCGCCGTCCACCGCCAGTATCTGGCCGGTAATATGCTTACCCGCATCGGATGCGAACAACAAAGCCGCGCCCTTGAGGTCCTCCTCGTCGCCCAGCCGTTGCAGCGGCGAATTGCCGATCAGCGTCTCCTCGCCCAGCGCCTTGATCAGCCCCTGCGACATCTTCGAAGGAAAGAACCCCGGAGCCAGCGCGTTGACGGTAATGCCGTACCTGCCCCACTCGCCCGCCAATGCACGGGTGAAGTTCACCAGCGCGCCCTTGCTGGTGTTGTAGGCGATGGTCTGCATGGCGCCGGGCGGATTGCCGCGCAGGCCGGCGATGGAAGCGATATTGAGGATGCGGCCGTACCTGCGCGGAATCATCGAGCGCTTGCCGATCTGCTGGGTGAGCAGGAACAGGCCGCGCATGTTGAGATTGAACACCTTGTCCCAGGCCTCGGCCGGATAGTCCTCGGCCGGCGCGCCCCAGCTTGCGCCCGCGTTATTGACCAGGATATCGACGTGCCCGAGCTTCCCGATCGCCGCACCGGCCAGTAGCGCGATATCGGCGTCCTTCGAGCCGTCGGCGGCCACCCAGTCGGCGTCTATCCCCAGTTTCTGCAGATGCGTCTGCGCCTGCTGCAATTCGTCCGCCTTGCGGGCCGACAGCACGATCCGGGCGCCGTAGCATCCCAGCGCTTCGGCCATCTGCAGGCCCAGCCCGCGTGAGCCGCCGGTGACGAGCGCGGTCCTGCCGGTGAGATCGAAAATATTCTTGTCAGCCATGTTCTATGCCTTGCGAAGAGGGAATCAGAAAAAAGCGTCCTGCATGTCCAGTGCGGTGCGGTCCAGACTGGCCAGCAGATCGAGCTGGGCATCGACCTTGGGCAGTTCCCAACGGAAGAAGTAACGCATGGCGCTGCGCTTTCCTTCGTAGAAACCGCCCTCCTTCGCTTCCGCCGCCAAAGCCTGCTCCAGCCATATCCAGGCGATGGCGATGTGGCCGAAGGCTTCCAGATAGACGGTCGCATTGGCCAGGGTCAGCTGCGCATCGCCCGCCGACCACAAGATGCGCGTCACTTCGGAAAGACGCTGGAAACGCTGCTCCAGGGCATTGGCGGATTCGGCCAGGCTCCCGTGCGCCCGCGCCTTGCCGACGGTTTCGGCCACCCGGCTCGCGAACGATTTGAAAGCCGCGCCGTTTTCCGCCACCACCTTGCGGCCCAGCAGATCCAACCCCTGGATGCCATGCGTGCCTTCGTGGATGGGATTGAGGCGGTTGTCCCGGTAGAACTGCTCCACCTTGTAGTCGCGTGTGTAGCCGTAGCCGCCATGCACCTGGATAGCCAGGTCGTTGGCGGCCAGGCACCACTGCGAAGGCCAGCTCTTGGCGATGGGCGTCAGGATGTCGAGCAAACGCGTCAGCTCCGCGCGTTCATCGGCATTGGTGGTCACCCGAGCCTGATCGACCAGCCGCGCGCAGTAAAGATTGAAAGCCAAGGCGCCTTCCACATACGACTTCTGCGCCAACAGCATGCGTTTCACATCGGCGTGATGGACGATGCGGGTCTGCGGACTGGAAGGATCCTTGCCTTCATTGCCGATAGGACGGCCTTGCGGCCGGTTGCGCGCGTACTCCAGCGCATGCAGATAACCGGTGTAGCCCAGCGCCACCGCGCCCAGGCCTACGCCAATACGCGCCTCATTCATCATGTGGAACATGTAGGCCAGACCGTGGTGGGCTTCGCCGACCAGATAGCCGACCGCCCCGCCTTTTCCGCCGGGACGATGGCGCGTGCCTTCGCCGAAGTTCAACAGGCAATTGACCGTGCCGCGGTAGCCCATCTTGTGGTTGATGCCCGCCAGTTGCACATCGTTGCGCTCGCCGAGCGTGCCGTCTTCGCCAACCAGGAACTTGGGCACCAGCAGCAGCGAAATCCCTTTCACTCCCGGGATCAGCCGGCCATCCGGTCCGGGAATCTTCGCCAGCACCAGATGCACTATGTTCTCGGACAGTTCGTGGTCGCCGCCGGAGATCCACATCTTGTTGCCGGTCACGCGGTACTGGGGACCGAAAGCGGATTCGCCTTCGTAGTCGGCGCGCGTGGCGATGTCGGACAATGAGGAGCCCGCTTGCGGTTCCGACAGGCACATGGTGCCGAAATAACGGCCTTCCAGCTCCGGCCTGACGAACGCCTGGATCTGCGCCTGACTGCCATGCGCCAGCAGCAGATTGGCGTTGCCCATGGTCAGCAGCGGATAGGCGCTGGTGGCGACGTTGGCCGCATACAGATAGGTCAGTCCCGCTTTCTCCACTACCGCCGGCAACTGCATGCCGCCGAGCGCGTAGTCGTGTCCGGCGGCGATCAATCCTGCATCGGCGAAAGCCCGCAGCGCCGGTCCGACTTCCTCTATCACCGCGACCGAGTTGCCGTCGAAATGCGGCTCGTGCTGGTCGGCTTTCTGATTGTGCGGAGCGAACAGTTCGGTGGCGATGCGCTCGCAGGTATCCAGTGCCGCGTCGAAGGTTTCGCGGCTGTGGTCGGCGTAGCGTTCGGCACGGATCAGGGACTCGACGTCCAGCCATTCGTACAGCAGGAATTGCAGGTCGCGACGCGAGAGCAGCAGCGAGTCCATGCGTCGCCTCAACCGTTGGCGGGAAGAAGGCGCATCAGGCGCGTCCGGCCTGTTGCGCGAAACGCCAGCCCAGTTCGGCCAACGGTTTGGCCTGGCGTCCGTATTCGGCGGCCTGCGGGCTGCTGGCGGTGCCTTCCTGCACGCGCTTGGCGATGCCCTGCAGGATCGCGGCGATGCGGAAGAGGTTGTAGGCCAGGTAGTAGCTCCAGTCGCCGGCCGCGCTGCGGCCGATGCGCCGTTCGTAGGCGGTCACGTATTCGGACTCGCTTGGAATGCCCAGCGCTTGCAGGTCCAGCCCGGCCAGGCCGCGCATCGCCCCGCCCGGCACGATATGCCAGCTCATCAAGTGGTAGGCGAAATCGGCCAGCGGATGGCCCAAGGTGGAAAGCTCCCAGTCGATCACCGCCAGGATGCGCGGTTCGGTGGGGTGGAAGATGACGTTGTCCAGCCGGTAGTCGCCGTGCACCAGCGACACCTGCGGACTTTCTTCCTGTGGTATGTGCAGCGGCAGCCATTCGATCAGCTTGTCCATGGCCTCGATGCTGCCGGTTTCGCTGGCGCGGTACTGGCGCGTCCAGCGATCGACCTGACGCGAGAAGTAATTGCCGGCCTTGCCGTAGTCGGCCAATCCCAGCGCGGCGAAATCGACATCGTGCAGTGCGGCGATGACGCGATTGAGCTCGTCGTACAAGGCGGCCCGTTCGGCCGGTTCGACGCCCGGCAGCGATTGCTCCCAGAAGATGCGCCCTTCCACGAAATCCATCACGTAGAAAGCGCGCCCTATCACCGATTCGTCTTCGCACAGGCAATGCATGGCCGCCACTGGAACCGCACTGCCGGCCAGCGCGGCCTGCAGCCGGAACTCGCGCTCCACCGCATGCGCCGAGGGCAACAGCTGGGCTACCGGTGCTGGCTTGGAGCGCATGACGTACTGGCGCTGGGGAGTGCTCAGCAGATAGGTCGGATTGGACTGGCCGCCCTTGAAGCGGGAGACCTGGATGGGACCCTCGAACCCGACGATGTGCTGTTGCAGATACGCGTCCAGGGCTCCTGTATCGAAAGGATCCTGCGTTGCGCCGCTGGATTTCGCTTCGACGGTCATGCGTTCGCCTGGCGCGATGAAGCCGTGGATAGCTGTCGGGAACGGTGGCGCGCGTCTGGCATGGACATGGGTAAGCAATCTTTAGTTCTGTATGATGGAACTAAGTTCCTGAGTATCGATCCATCGTACTGAGTGACTTTGGTCTAAACAAGTTCGACAGTCGTTACGCGGCTAGTTTGCGGGGTCGCATGCCTTTCACGGCTACGCAATGATCAACACAGTTCTGTAATGCGGAACTAACTGGAGATACCGGCAATGGGCAACCCCAAACGCAAGCTCGACGCCTTCAGTCCTCTCGTCGACGAACGCCATCCGCAGTTCGTCACCGCCATCGCACGCGCGTTCTCGATTCTGCGCTGCTTCGAATTCGGCACCCAGCATTTGGGCAACCAGGAACTGGCGCGGCGGACCGGCTTGCCCAAGGCCACGGTTTCGCGGCTGACGTTCACTTTGTCCTCGCTCGGCTATCTCACTTATTCGGCCGCGTTGGAGAAATATTCTTTGGGCACGGCCGTGCTGTCGCTCGGGCATGCCTTCATGAAAGGCAACGATGTGGTGGCCATCGCCCGTCCGTTGATGCGCGAACTGGCGGAGTACACGCAATCGGCGGTGATGCTGGCCGCCGCCGACGGTATGCGCATGGTGTTGCTGGAGGTTTGCCAGGGCGACCCTACTTTCCAGATGAAGCTGGAACCCGGCGCTCGCGTGCCGCATGGCTCCACCGCCTTGGGCCGGGCCGACCTGGCCTCGCGCCCGCAGGAGGTATTCGACCGCAATCTGGCCGAGTTCGAGGCCGAATGCGAACCGGGCCTGTGGCCGAAGATCCGCAGCGGCATCGTGCGGGCGCGGCAGGACTACGAGAACTACGGCTTCTGTTTCTCGCTGGGCGACTGGAACCCGGATGTGTTCGCCATCGGCGTTCCCATGGTCTCGACCGATCGCAGTCGGGTGCTGGCGTTCAATTGCAGCGGGCGGGTGTCGGTGATGACGCGGGAGAAGCTGGTGCAGGATTTCGGGCCGAAGTTAGTGGCTTTGCGCGACAAGGTTTATGAAATGACTGAGGGAAGGTTCTGAGGGGAAATGTCTTCCGTCACATGCTCAACGCTGCTGGCGGCTCGCTTAGCCACTGCCGGAAAGCGGCGGCAGAGGCGGACTATCCCCGTACTCGGGTAATAAGCGGAGCATCAGAATTGCAGTGTGCTCGATGCCTCCGAAGGCCAGGACAAAGCGGCCGACTTCCAAAGCCCACGGATCGTGCCCATCTTTGATAGTCATGGATTTCCCCTGCGAAGCCATAGCTTGCATCAACGCACGCTCTTTAAGACGCGCGGCAGCCCGTACTGATTACCGAAAAACAATTAGGGCCACCTCGCGGCAGCCCTAAGTGTTTGAATCAATTGGCGTCCCCACGGGGATTCGAACCCCGGTGTCCACCGTGAAAGGGTGGTGTCCTAGGCCTCTAGACGATGGGGACGCTGTGAAACTTGTTCCCTACCCCGAACAGGCCTAATTGCCGGGATATTGGTGGAGCCAGGCGGGATCGAACCGCCGACCTCCTGCATGCCATGCAGGCGCTCTCCCAGCTGAGCTATGGCCCCACGGGCTGGAAGGAGCGGAATTCTAGCTATCGCCCACGCATCGCGCAAGCTCTGTGACGAAGAAAGATGACTATTGTTTTCAGATTCGCCGCCGCGCGCAGGCGCCTACCAGCGACTTTTCAGTCCGCCGTGGCCACTTCCGCCACGTTTTCATCGCAGCGGCGCAGCGTGGCCACGCCATGGCCGCGCTCGGCCAGATATTCCAGCCACTTGCCCAGAAAGGTATTCATGCGCATGCGGTGGCCGATCAGCTCGGCCGGCGGCGGGTACATGCCGATCGCGTCCTGCCAGCGGCGGCCCACGTAGCAGTGCGTGGCCTCGGCCTGGCGCGCGTCGCGGTACACGCGCACGAAGGCCGAAGGGTCCGGCTCGCCGGTCTGCGGATCGCGCAGACCGTAGGTGAGGCGAAGCTCGACCGTATAGCGATGGGTCTGGATCACATCCAGATACAGGTCCAGCCCGTCGCCGATGCTGGACAGGTAGCGCCCCTCCACCAGATCGCCCGGCGCGAACAACCGGGTCAGTCTGGCGTGATTCTCCGCGTACAGCGCCATCAGCCAACCGAAACGGTTGAGTTTGGGGATGTTCGCAGTGCGGGCGACGGCTTGAGCCATAGGCCGATCCTACACGTTGATTCGCGATTGCGGCAGCATTGACGAATCGCGCAGAACGGCCTAATTTAAGGTTCCTCCGCACGCCGTTCGGCCTGCGCGATTCCCACCGGCCTTCCACGCACGCCGGCCTGCCCTCCCCGCCTAGAACATCTCCCGCTGCAACCCCAGCGTGGACATCACCTTGCTGGCGATTTCCTCGATGGACGTGTGCGTGGTGCTCAGCGTGGGAATGCGCTCCATCTGGAACATGCGCTCGGCGGCCAGCACCTCGCTTTTGCAGGTTTCCAGCTTGGCGTAGGCCGAATTGGGGCGGCGTTCCTGGCGGATCTGCTGCAAGCGTTCCGGATCGATGGTCAGGCCGAACAACTTGCGCCGATGCGCGCGCAGGCGGACCGGCAGGCGGTCGGTTTCCAGGTCCTGGTCGGTCAGCGGGTAATTGGCCGCGCGGATGCCGTAATGCAGCGCCAGATAGACGCAGGTCGGGGTCTTGCCCGCGCGGGACACCGCGACCAGGATCAGATCGGCCTCGTCGTAGTTGATGGCGATACCGTCGTCGTGGGTCAACGCGTAATTCATCGCGTTGATGCGGCGGTGGTAGGTCTCGAAATTCACCAGACCATGCGCCTGCCCCACCCGCGACTGACGCAAGGCGCCCAGCTCCTTCTCCATCGGGTCGATGAAGGGCGCAAACACGTCCAGCATCAGCGCCCCGCTTTCGGCCAGGACCTCGCTGATGGCGGGGTCTACGTTGGAGTGGATCACGATGGGGCGGGCCTCGTGGCGCTGCCCGGCAGCGCGGATGCGTTCGGCGGCCTCATGCGCCTTGAGCGGGTCGTCAACGAAGGAAATGCGGTCGGTAACGAAACTGAACCCACTGAACTGGGTCAGCAGGCTGTGGCCGATGGTCTCTGTGGTGATCCCCGTACCGTCCGAGACATAGAACACAGGTCGCACGTTGGACATCGATACCACTCCTTCATCAACATGAAAACACTGGAAAATCAAGCTTGTCTGGGCTTGTCTTGCACTGCATCATAGCGATTCTTCCCATGGACACGGCCCTCGCCGTTGATCTTCGGCGAGGCGCACGACCGCTTTGGAGCGTTGCGCTTGAACCAGACCAGCTTGAATCAAAGCATCCTGTGGTTGCACGACCTGCGCCTGGCCGATCTGGCCCGGGTAGGCGGCAAGAATTCCTCTTTGGGCGAAATGATCGGCCAGCTGGCCAATCTGGGCGTTTCGGTCCCCGGAGGCTATGCGACCACCGCGGAAGCCTTCAAGGACTTCATCGCCTACAACGACCTGTCCAAGCGCATCTTCGACAAGCTGGCCACGCTGGACGTGGAAGACGTGGATGCATTGACGGTCGCCGGCAAGGAAATCCGCGACTGGGTGATCGAAGCGCCGCTGCAGCCGCAGTTGGACGCCGATATCCGCACCGCCTACGCGCAACTGGCCGCCGACAACGGCGGCGGCGATATCGCGGTGGCGGTGCGTTCTTCGGCCACCGCCGAGGATCTGCCTGACGCCAGCTTCGCTGGCCAGCAGGAGACCTTCCTCAACGTCACCGGCGCCGATGATGTCGTGCACAAGGTCAAGGAAGTCTTCGCCAGCCTCTACAACGACCGCGCCATCGCCTACCGCGTGCATCACGGCTTCAAGCACGAAGACGTGTTCCTGTCGGCCGGCGTGCAGCTGATGGTGCGTTCGGACGTGGGCGCTTCGGGCGTGCTGTTCACTCTGGACACCGAATCGGGCTTTCGCGACGTGGTGTTCGTCACTTCCAGCCTGGGCCTGGGCGAAATGGTCGTGCAGGGCGCGGTCAACCCGGACGAGTTCTACGTCTACAAACCCACCTTGAAGGCTGGAAAACCAGCCATCCTGCGCCGTTCGCTGGGCAGCAAACTGCTACGCATGGTCTATTCGGACCAGCCCGGCGAGCGGGTGAAGATCGAGGACACGCCAGCCGAGCTGCGCAACAAGTTCTCCATTTCCGACGAAGACGTGCAGGCGCTGTCGAAACAGGCGCTGACCATCGAAGAACACTACGGCCGCCCGATGGACATCGAATGGGCCAAAGACGGCGTCAGCGGCAAGCTGTACATCGTGCAGGCGCGCCCGGAAACGGTGAAATCGCGCGGCAAGGCGACCCAGATCGAGCGCTACCACCTACTGGAACGTGGCCAAGTGATCGCCGAAGGCCGCGCCATCGGCCAGAAGATCGGCAGCGGCGTGGCGCGCGTGGTGCGCAGCCTGGCCGACATGAACCGCGTGCAGCCCGGCGACGTGCTGGTGGCCGACATGACCGACCCGGACTGGGAGCCGGTGATGAAGCGGGCCTCGGCCATCGTCACCAACCGCGGCGGCCGCACCTGCCACGCCGCCATCATCGCCCGCGAGCTGGGCGTGCCGGCAGTGGTCGGCACCGGCAATGCACTGGACCATATCGAAGACGGCAAGGAAGTCACCGTCAGCTGCGCCGAAGGCGACACCGGTTTCATCTACGGCAGCACGCTGAAGTTCGAGCGCATCACCACCGATCTGGCCGACATGCCCCCCGCCCCGCTCAAGATCATGATGAACGTAGCCAACCCGGAGCGCGCGTTCGACTTCGGCCAGTTGCCCAATGCCGGCATCGGCCTGGCGCGGCTGGAAATGATCATCGCCAGCCATATCGGCGTGCATCCCAATGCGCTGCTGGAATACGATCGCCAGGATGCGGAAACCAAGCGCAAGATCGATGCGAAGACCGCAGGCTACGCCGATCCGGTGAGCTTCTACGTGGACCGTTTGGCCGAAGGCATCGCCACCATCACCGCCTCGGTCGCGCCCAACCCGGTGATCGTGCGCCTGTCGGACTTCAAGTCCAACGAATACGCCAACCTGATCGGCGGCGCCAACTACGAACCACACGAAGAGAACCCGATGATCGGTTTCCGCGGTGCCAGCCGCTATGTCGATCCGTCGTTCGAGCCCGCGTTCGCGCTGGAATGCAAAGCCGTGCGCAAGGTGCGCAACGAGATGGGCCTGGACAATCTGTGGGTGATGATCCCGTTCGTGCGCACGCTGGACGAGGGCCGCAAGGTCATCGAAGTTCTGGCCAAGCACGGCCTCAAGCGCGGCGATCATGCTGAAGGACAGCAGGGCCTGAAGATCATCATGATGTGCGAGGTGCCGTCCAACGCGTTGCTGGCCGACGACTTCCTGGACATCTTCGACGGCTTCTCCATCGGCTCCAACGACCTTACCCAGCTCACCCTGGGCCTGGACCGCGACTCCAGCATCGTCGCGCACCTGTTCGACGAGCGCGACCCGGCGGTGAAGAAGCTGCTGTCGATGGCGATCAAGAGCGCCAAGGCCAAGGGCAAGTACGTGGGTATCTGCGGACAGGGCCCGTCCGACCACCCGGATCTTGCGGACTGGCTGATGCAGGAAGGCATCGAGTCGGTGTCGCTGAATCCCGATACCGTGGTCGATACATGGCTGCGCCTGGCCAAGCTCAAGGCGCAGTAAGCCGACGATGATCGCGCAAGCCGTCCAAAAGAATGCCGCTTCCGCAGGGCATCGTGCATTGGATTTCGACAGCATCGACTGGCTTGCCCTACTGACGAACTGGGTGGTCGCAGCGCTGATCGTATTGATCGGCTTTTGGCTGGCCAAATGGATCAGCCGGGCGATCGAAAGAGCTTTGACACGTGCCCACGTGGAAACCACGCTTTCGGGTTTCCTGCGAAACGTCAGCTACGCAGCAATGATGGTGGTGGTATTCATCGCCGCGTTGCAGAAGATCGGAGTGCCAACCACTTCCGTACTGGCGGTCGTCGGCGCGGCCGGGTTGGCGGTCGGCCTGGCCCTCAAGGATTCGCTATCCAATATCGCCTCCGGCGTGATGCTGATCATGCTGCGCCCGTTCCGCGACGGCGACAGCGTGCAGATCGCGGGCCTGGAAGGTACGGTGGAAGAAGTCCGCATCTTCCAGACCCGCATGCGTACGGCCGACAACCGCCTGATCATCCTGCCCAACAGCATGATCACCACCGCGCCGATCATCAACTTCACCGCCAAACCCCAGCGCCGTATCGATATCCCATTGACGGTGCGGTACCAGGACGATCCGGCACGGGCAAGGGAGATACTGTTGGCCATCGCCACTGCCAATCCCCTGGTCCTGAAGGATCCTGCTCCGGCGGTGGATATCGCGCGGTTGAGCGAGGGCGGCGTGGACATGACCCTGTTCGCCTGGGCCAAGACCAAGGACGTGGGCGAAGCGAAGAACCGGATCGCCGAAGCCGTGCGCAGCCAACTGCTGAGCCATGGCATGTCTTTGCCTTTACCCCCGCGCGACCTGCACGTGTATCACCACAATGCCGACGGTACACCGCTGACCGAGATCGTCACCCGTTCGGTCGCCGACGATGGAGATGCGGTTTCCGCAAAGCCTCCGGCGTAGGGGCGCGCAGGGGCGCGTAGGAGCGACGTAAGTCGCGAAGGCTTTCTCGGGTGAACGGCCATTCCGATCGGACCGGCCTTCCTTCGCGACTCACGTCGCTCCTACAAGAGCCTCTAGCCGGCCAGTTCTGCCAGATGCTTGCGGTAGTGGCGCAATTCCTCGATGGAATCGCGCACGTCGCTGAGCGCGGTATGCGCCGACTGCTTGCGCACGCCTTCCAGCACGCTCGGCGCCCAGCGGCGCGCCAGTTCCTTGAGCGTGCTGACGTCCAGATTGCGGTAATGGAAGTATTTCTCCAGCCGCGGCATCAGCCGGTGCAGGAAGCGGCGGTCCTGGCAGATCGAGTTGCCGCACATCGGCGAGGCATTGGCCGGCAGCCATTCGGCCAGAAACGACACCGTCTGGGCCTCGGCCTGGCCCAGCGTGACCGTGCTCTCCACCACCCGCTTCCATAGCCCGGAACGGGTGTGCTGGGCGCGATTCCAGTCGTCCATGGCTTCCAGCACCGCTACGGGATGGGCGATGGCGAACTCGGGTCCTTCGGCCAACACATTCAACTGCGAATCGGTCACCACCGTGGCGATCTCGATGATGGAGTCCTGGCCGGTGTCCAGCCCGGTCATTTCCAGGTCGATCCAGATCAGGCGGTCGCTATTGGGGTTGTTGGCTGACATGCGTCGGTCTTGGTCCTTGAGGCTGCGCATCGCCGTCGGCGAGCGTGTTTTGCGGAAAGATCGCATTGTGCCGCATCATAACGCAGCTCCCCACGGGCACAGGCCATGCTCCAGAACAGCGACCAGTACACGCACTACGCCACGCTCACCGCGATGCTGGCGCCGGCTTTCTTCCTCACGGCGACGGCCTCCTTGCTGCTGTCGGCCAACAACCGGCTGGCCAGGATCATCGATCGCGCGCGTACGCTGCTCAAGGAACTGCACGCCCTGGACGACCCGCTGCAACGCGCGCTTTACGAACAGCGCATCGCGCTGCAGCGCCGGCGCAGCCTGATCATCCTGCGCGCGGGCCAGCTGCTGTATGGCGCCATCAGCCTGTTCGTGGGCACCAGTCTGGCGGTGGCCGCGGACAATCTGCTGGCGCACCGGCTGGGCATGCTTCCCACCGTGCTGGCGGCCCTGGGCGTGCTGGCGATGTTCGCCGCCAGCCTGTTGCTGGCGCGCGAGTCGACGCTGGCGGTCAAGGCGGTCAACGAGGAAATGGACCACCGCCATATCGCCAAGCGGGAGTAGAACGCCTGTAGGAGCGGGCCCTGCCCGCGAGCTCTCTTGTGGGATACAGGCAAGAGCTCGCCGGCAGGGCCCGTTCCTACATTTCAATCCAGTAGCGGCTTGCCGCGCTTGGCCCGGAAATAGTTGGTCAGGCGGCGCGAGGCTTCATCGGCCAGCAATCCGGATACGACTTCGACGCGGTGGTTGTGGCGCGGATCGGCCAGCAGGTCGAACACGCTGCCGCAGGCACCGGTCTTGGGATCGCTGGCCGCGTACACCAATCGCGCCACACGAGCGTGGACCATCGCCATCGCGCACATGGCGCACGGTTCAAGGGTCACATAGAGCGTGCTGCCGACCAGACGGTGATTGGCCAGCTTGGCTCCGGCGCGGCGCATGGCCACGATTTCGGCATGCGCGCTGGGGTCGTGCTCGGCCAGGTTGCGGTTCCAGCCTTCGCCAAGGATTTCGCCATTGGCGCCGACAAGCACGGCGCCCACCGGAATCTCGTCATCCTCGCGCTCCGCCTTGTCGGCGAGCGCAAGCGCATGACGCATCCAGGTTTCATCGTCCTGCGGAGACATCACTCCCACTCGATGGTCGCCGGCGGTTTGCCGCTGATGTCGTAGACCACGCGCGAGATGCCGCGCAGTTCGTTGATGATGCGGTTGGAGACCGTGCCCAGGAAATCGTACGGCAGGTGCGCCCAGTGCGCGGTCATGAAGTCGATGGTTTCCACCGCGCGCAGCGCGATCACCCACTCGTAGGCGCGCGCGTCGCCCACCACGCCCACCGACTTCACCGGCAGGAACACGGCGAAGGCCTGGCTGGTCTTGTCGTACAGGTCGGCCTTGCGCAGTTCTTCGATGAAGATCGCATCGGCCTGGGCCAGCAGCTCGGCGTATTCGCGTTTCACTTCGCCCAGGATGCGCACGCCCAGGCCGGGGCCCGGGAAGGGATGGCGGTAGACCATGGCGCGCGGCAGGCCCAGCTCGACACCCAGGCGCCGCACTTCGTCCTTGAACAGTTCGCGTAGCGGTTCCACCAGACCCATCTTCATGTGCTCGGGCAGGCCGCCGACATTGTGATGGCTCTTGATCACGTGCGCCTTGCCGGTCTTGCTGCCGGCCGATTCGATCACGTCCGGATAGATCGTGCCCTGCGCCAGCCAATTGGCGTTGGCCAGCTTGCTGGATTCCTCATCGAAGATCTCGACGAACAGGTTGCCGATGATCTTGCGCTTGGCTTCGGGGTCGGCCACGCCTTGCAGCGCCTTGAAATAGCGGTCGGCCGCATTCACCCGGATCACCTTGACGCCCATGTGCTCGGCGAACATCGCCATCACCTGGTCGCCTTCCTGCCAGCGCAGCAGGCCGGTATCCACGAACACGCAGGTCAGCTGTTCGCCGATGGCCTTGTGCAGCAGCGCGGCGACCACCGAGGAATCGACGCCTCCGGACAGACCCAGGATCACTTCGTCCGATCCTACCTGCGCACGCACGCGCTCGATCTGGTCGTCGATGATATTGGCTGCGGTCCACAAGGTGGCGCAGCCGCAGATATCGACCACGAAGCGGCGCAGCAGCGCCTGGCCCTGCAGGGTGTGGGTGACTTCGGGATGGAACTGCACGCCGTACCAGCGCTTGTCTTCGTTCGACATCGCCGCAACCGGAATGCGGTCGGTGATGGCGGTGATGGTGAAACCAGGCGGCGCCTTAGAGACGTGGTCGCCGTGGCTCATCCAGACATTCAGGCGCGGCGGTTTGCCGGCGTGGTCGTTGAGGCCCTTGAACAGGGCGTCGGGCGCGATGACTTCCACTTCGGCATGGCCGAACTCGCGCGCATCCGCCGCTTCGGTGGCGCCGCCCAGCTGGGCCGCCAGGGTCTGCATGCCGTAGCAGATGCCCAGGATCGGCAGTCCGGAGTCGAACACTTGCTGCGGCGCGGCCGGGGCGCCGGCTTCGGTGGTGGATTCCGGGCCGCCCGACAGGATGATGCCCTTGGCGCCGTAGGCCGCGATTTCCGCCGGATCGTGGTCCCAGGCCCAGATCTCGCAGTAGACGCCGATTTCGCGGATGCGGCGTGCGATCAGCTGGGTGTACTGCGCGCCGAAGTCGAGGATCAGGATCTTGTCGGTGTGGATGTTGGTCATAGGGCCGGGAATCGAGAACGGAGAATCGGGAATAGGCAAAGCGTGTCGGCGATGAGGACTGATCGATTCCCGATTCCCGATTCCCCATTCGCGGATGGGCGTTCAGCCCATCCGGTAATTCGGCGGCTCTTTGGTGATCTGCACGTCGTGCACATGGCTTTCGCGCTGGCCCGCACCGGTGATGGTGACGAAGCTGGGTTTCTTCTGCATCTCATCAATGGTGGCGCAGCCCACATAGCCCATGGTGGCGCGCAGGCCGCCGACCAGCTGGTGGATGATGTTGCCGACCGATCCGCGATACGGCACGCGGCCTTCGATGCCTTCGGGCACCAGCTTGTCCGCATCGGACGCGTCCTGGAAATAACGGTCCTTGCTGCCCTTTTCCATCGCGCCCAGGCTGCCCATGCCGCGGTAGCTTTTGTAGCTGCGGCCCTGGAACAATTCGACTTCGCCCGGCGCTTCTTCGGTACCGGCGAACAAACCGCCGATCATCACCGTGGAGGCGCCGGCCACGATCGCCTTGCCGATATCGCCGGAATAGCGGATGCCGCCGTCGGCGATCAGCGGAATACGGTCCTGCAAGGCTTCGGCGACCATCGACACCGCAGTGATCTGCGGCACGCCGACGCCGGCGACCATGCGCGTGGTGCAAATGGAGCCCGGACCCACACCGACTTTGACCGCGTCGGCACCGGCATCCATCAAAGCCAGCGCGGCATCGCCGGTGACGATGTTGCCGCCGATCACTTGCAGCTGCGGGAAACGCTTCTTGATCCAGGCCACGCGATCCAGCACGCCCTGCGAATGGCCGTGCGCGGTGTCGACGATGACCACGTCCACACCGGCAGCGACCAGCGCTTCCACGCGCTGGTCGGTGTCGCCGCCCACGCCCAGCGCCGCGCCGACCAGCAGGCGCGTGGCGCTGTCCTTGGCGGCGTTGGGATTGTCGGTCTTCTTCTGGATGTCCTTGACCGTGATCAGGCCGCGCAGCTCGAAGTTGTCGTTGACCACCAGCACCTTCTCGATGCGGTGCTTGTGCAGCAACTGCACCACTTCGCCGTCGCTGGCGCCTTCGCGCACGGTGACCAGGCGATCCTTCTTGGTCATGATGTGGCGGACCGGGTCGTCCAGCTTGGTTTCGAAACGCATGTCGCGGCTGGTGACGATGCCCAGCAACTGGTTGCCATCGACCACCGGCACGCCGGAGATATTACGGGCGCGAGTAAGCGCCAGCACGTCGCCGATAGTGGTCTCAGGACCTACGGTGAAGGGGTCCTTGATGACGCCCGCTTCGAATTTCTTGACCTTTGCCACCTCAGCCGCCTGCTGCTCGACGGTGAGGTTCTTGTGCAGGATGCCGATGCCGCCCAGCTGTGCCATGGCGATGGCCAGGCGCGCTTCGGTGACGGTGTCCATGGCGGCGGAGACGATCGGCAGCTTCAGCCGCAGGTCGCGGGTCAGGCGCGTGCCGAGGTCGACATCCTTGGGCAGGACAAGGGAATGCGCGGGGACGAGGGAAACGTCGTCGTAGGTGAGAGCTTCAGCCTGGATGCGTAGCATCGGCGGACCCGTTTGGTGGGGAAGCGCGTAATTGTACTATTTTGGCGGCTCAAATGTCCCTACGCGGACGATGCAACGAAGTGTTGCGCTCCCTTCTCCCCTCGGGAGAAGAGCCTGCCCCGTACTTGATACGGGGTGCCCGAAGGGCGGATGAGGGTACGGCGGAGTCCAGTTGGTTCTCACGCTACTGACTTCGCCGCACCCTCACCCCAACCCCTCTCCCGCTGGGAGAGGGGCTTTAAGCTGCGGCTTCCGCCGCCTCCAGCGTGTTCTGCATCAGCGTGGCCACGGTCATGGGCCCTACCCCGCCTGGAACCGGGGTGATCCAGCTGGCACGCTTGGCGGCGGCGTCGAAGCCCACATCGCCGACCAGGCTGCCGTCCTCCAGGCGATTGATGCCCACGTCGATGACCACCGACCCGGGCTTGACCCACTCCCCCGGGATCAAGCCGGGACGGCCGGCGGCCACCACCAGGATGTCCGCGTCGCGCACCCTCGCCTCCAGCACGGCGGCGGGCGTGAACTTGTGGCAGCTGGTCACCGTGCAGCCCGCGATCAGCAGCTCCAGCGCCATCGGCCGACCCACATGGTTGCTGACCCCGACGATGGTCGCGTTCTGGCCGCGCACCGGCTTGTCGGTGTAGCCCAGCAAGGTGGTGATGCCGCGCGGCGTGCAGGGACGCAGGCCGAACTCGCGCAGTGCCAGGTGGCCGACGTTTTCGGGGTGGAAGCCGTCCACGTCCTTGCGCGGGTCGATGCGGTGGATCAGGCGGCTGGCATCGGGAATGCCGGGCAGCGGCAGCTGGACCAGAATGCCGTGGACCTTGGGGTCGGCATTGAGCCTGTCGATCAGGGCCAGCAACTCGTGCTCGGAAGTCCCGGCCGGCAAATCGTGGTCGAAGGCCTCTATGCCGACCTTCTCGGCCGCGCGGCGCTTGTTGCGCACATACACGGTGGAAGCCGGGTCGCCCCCGACCAGGACCACCGCCAGGCCCGGGCGCGGCAGACCTGCGGCGACGCGGGCGTCGACCTTGGCCTTGAGCTCGTCGAGCAGGTTCTCGGCGATGCGGCGGCCGTCGAGGATGCGGGCGGTATGGGCGCTGGGGGAAGCTGGGGTCATCTAGGGCGCGGGTGTAAAGTCGTTGGCCCCTATTGTCCCCGATTCAGCCATGTCCGACACCACCGAACTCGAAGCCGCCGCCTTCCGCCGCCTGCTGCGGCACCTCAACGTCGAACGCAGCGACGTACAGAACATCGATCTGATGATCCTGGCCGGCTTCTGCCGCAACTGCCTGTCCGACTGGTACCGCGAGGCCGCCGAAGCCGCCGGACAGCCGATGAGCAAGGACGAAGCGCGCGAGCGCGTGTACGGGATGCCGTTCGCGGAATGGAAGGCGAAGTTCCAGCAGGAAGCCACACCGGAGAAACTGGCCGCATTCGCCGAAGCGCAGCGGGGCCACGGCTGATGCGGCGGCTGGTGAACCCGCTGCTCGGCATCGCCGTGCCGTAGGCGCTGCTTCTGCTTTATGCGGGCATCTGCACCCTGCACTTCTTCAGGCAACTTCCAGACAACTCGAATGCTATCCCGAGCGTAGCGAGGGATTTGCTCTTGCCTGCAAAAGCAGCAGATCCCTCGCTACGCTCGGGACGACAAGACGAGGGTCGTTGGGACCCACTTAACCGGTGCGCGAATCCGGATCGGGACTGTTGATGATGTCCGCGGTTTCCTTGTTCAAGGCCTGTCCTTCGCGCTTGGGCGTGGTGAACGGCGTGGGCGTGGGCTTGGGAGCGTTGCCCAACATCAACGGAATACCGGCGCGAACGTCCCCGGCCGCCATTTCCAGTTCGAAACGTTCGGCATCCCGGCGCCGGATCTCGGTGGCGATGCGTTCGGCCTCTTCCTGCGCGACTCCCAGCTCGACCAGCGCCGCGACGCCGAAATTCACCGCCGATTCGAACGTCTCCCGGATCTGGTAGTCCACGCCGGCGTTGATCAACTCCAGCGAATGCTCGCGGTCGTAGGAGCGCACCAGCAGCCGCGCCTGCGGGAACTGCGCCTTGGCCAGTTCCACGATGCGCGTGGCCGCAACCTTGTCGTCGACGCACACCGCGATCGCGCGCGCGCTGTCGGCGCCCGAAGCGTGCAGCACGTCCAGCCGCGTGCCGTCGCCGTAATAGATCTTGAAACCGAACTCCTCGGCGCTGCGGATCATCTCGATGTCGGTGTCGATAATGGTCACGTCCACGTCGCGCGCCAGCAGCGACTGGCTCATGACCTGGCCGAAGCGGCCGAAACCGATGATCAGCACGCTGCCGCTCAGTCCGCGCGCCTCGTCGATGCCTTCCAGCGACTCCTGCGCCTTCGGCGTCACCCGCCTGAGCAGGATCACGAACAATGGCGTCAGCCCCATCGACAGCACCACGATGGCGGTGAGGTTGGCGTTGACCGTGGCGTCGATGACACGGGCGGCGGCAGCCGCGGAGAACAGCACGAAGGCGAATTCGCCGCCCTGCGCCATCAACACCGCCCGGTCCAGCGCCTCGCGGTGCGGGCTGCGGGTGGCACGGGCCACCACATAGATGCACAACGCCTTGGTCGCCATCATCGCCAGCACACCGGACACGATCAGCGGCCAGTTGCGCGCCACCACGGCCAGATCCAGCGACATGCCGACGCTGAGGAAGAACAGGCCCAACAGGATGCCGCGGAAGGGTTCGATGTCCGCTTCGATCTGGTGGCGGAAGGTGGATTCGGACAACAGCACTCCCGCCAGGAACGCGCCCATCGCCATCGACAGGCCGCCGATCTGCATCAGCAGCGCCGAACCCAGCACCACCAGCAGCGCCGCCGCGGTCATCACCTCGCGCGCCTTGGCAGTCGCGAGAATCCGGAACAGCGGATTGAGCAACCAGATACCCGCGGCGATGAGTCCAGCAAGACTGGCCACGCCGATGCCCACGCTCAGCCATCTGGAGCCATCGGCATGGTCCGGCACCACGGGGGACATGAAGGCGACGATCGCCAGCAACGGCACGATCAACAGGTCTTCGAACAAAAGGACCGATACGATCTTCTGCCCGCGCGGCAGCGCGATGTCGCCGCGTTCGCCCAGCAATTGCATGACGATGGCCGTCGAGGTGAGCACGAAACCGGCCGCGCCGACGAAAGACACCGGCACGCTGAAACCGTAAGCCAGCCCGACGCCAGTCAATGCGACCGTGCAGACCGCGATCTGCAGGCTTCCCAATCCGAATATCTGCCGACGCAGGCCCCACAGGTGCGAGGGCCGCATCTCCAGACCGATGACGAACAGGAACATCACCACGCCCAATTCAGCGACATGCAGGATGGATTGCGGGTCGGAAAACCAGGCGAAGCCGAAGGGCCCGATCAACAACCCGGCGGCCAGATAGCCCAACACCGAGCCCAGACCCAGGCGGCGGAACAGAGGCACGGCTACTACGGCCGCACCCAGCAGTGCGACGACCTTGATCAGATCGCTGGAGACGGCTTCTGTGGCCAAACTGGAATTTCCTGCGGCGGGCATTACAGGTTAACCGCTGCCAGCCGCGATTCCGAGTCCGGACGAAGCTTTCAGTGTTTCGTACGCGGCACTCTGCGCAGGGCGAAGCTTTCCCAAGCCGCGACCAGGACCATCACGCCGGTGGTGAACGCGCCCAGAGCCAATGCCGACAACTGGTGCGCGAATGCGAAAGGCGCCACCGCCGCCAACAGCGCAAGCCCCGCCAGATGCGACAACGGGGGCAGTTTGCGGTCGTTCGATGTCCATTTGAACAAGGCATTGCCCAGCAGATACAGCGCCGGGCCGGCAAGAATGACGGCGACGCCCAAGGTTTCGGCATGCCCGGGATGCACCAGCACGATTTCATCGGCCACCGCGCAGACGATGATGCCGGCGACGATCAGCAGATGCAGGTAGGTGTAGGCCAGACGCGCGATGCGGCCAGGGTCGTCGGAATGCGCGATGCGGTGGCTGGCGCGTTCGGAGGCAGTGTCGAAATACATCCACCACATGGCCACGCTGCCCAGGAAGGAAACCAGGAAGGCGGCTACGGTGGCGGGGTTGGTCGGCAATCCGGCGAATGTCGCACCCGTGACCAGGATCGATTCGCCTAGCGCGATGATCACGAACAACGCGCAGCGTTCGGCTATGTGGCCGCCGTCCACATCCCATTCCGCCGTGGTCGAACGCCCCAGCCCGGGCACCCAGAAGGCGACCGATGGCGATACGTATTCGATGGCGATGGCCACCAGCCACAAACCGGTGCGTAGCGCGCCCTGCTCGAAACCACCCCATACCCAGAACACCGCGGAAGCCAGAAACCAGATCAGGATGCGTTGGAAATTATGCGACTGCGCGGCTCCTTCCCCGCGCAGAGCCCAGAGCATGAACAAGTTGCGGCCCACTTGCATTGCCGCGAAGGCGCAAGCGAACAGCAGGCCTTTTTCGCCGAACGCTTCCGGTATGGAAGACGACATCAGCAGCCCGCCCAGCATCAGCGCGAACAGCATGACCCGCACCGGCACTTTTTCCGGATCCAGCCAGTTGGTGACCCACGAGGTGAATATCCACAACCACCACACCGCCATCAGCAGCATCAGCGTATGCAGCGCGCCGGTCGGCGTCAGATGGGCCAGCAGGCCGTGCGACAACTGGGTGACGGCGAAAACGAAGACCAGATCGAAGAACAACTCGACCATGGAGACCTTGCCGCTGTCGTGCTGGCCACGTTTGCGCAGCAACGAATGGGAATGGATGTTCATACTAGCGATCCTTTCGCGAACCCGTGTCGCGGCATCAACGGCCGCGGCCCTTCCAGGCCAATAGCCATGCGCCTAGTACGGGGATCGCGAAGATGACCGACTGGATCGGCAACTCTTCCTGCAGCGAATATCCGTGCGACATGCCGGTGCGCAGATTCCACAACGTCGCCAGCAACCAGACAGCCGTGAATATCCAGGCGGTAGTGGTGCGTTTGGCGGACTTGGTCAACCACATAGCCAACGCCATGAACACCAGACCGGTCACGATGAAAATGAGGGTACGCATAGCCAACTCCCCAGTTGAATGATCTCATGGCGAACGATATCGGATTTTCTTCTGCGACGGTCGAATCAGCCCCCGCAGAATTTCTGATAATCGATATAGCCCGGAAACGGCTTGTCCGGCGCGCAAACCACGCAATCGGGGTCCGGCCGCAAGCGCATTTCACGGAAGCGCATTGCCAGCGCATCGAATTGCAGCAACCGACCGCTCAGCGGTTCGCCGATGCCCAGCAACAGCTTGATCGCCTCGTTGGCCTGCAGCAGCCCGATCACGCCGGGCAATACGCCCAGCACGCCGGCCTCGGCGCAATTGGGCGCGAACTCGGCCGCCGGCGGTTCCGGGAACAGGCAGCGGTAGCACGGCGCCTGCCCGCGATGGCGGCCGGCGTCGAACACGCTCACCTGCCCTTCGAAACGCTGCACTGCGCCGTACACCAGCGGCTTGCCCAATTTCACGCAGGCGTCGTTGAGCAGATAGCGCACCGGAAAATTGTCGGCACCGTCGATCACCACATCCACGTCCGCCAGCAGGCGTTCGATGTTGCCGGCCACGACGCGTTCGGCGACCGCTTCGATCCGCGTGCGCGGATTCAAAGCCGAAAGCGCGATCTGGGCCGAGACGACCTTCGCTTCGCCTATCCGCGCCTCGGTATGCAGGATCTGGCGCTGCAGGTTGCTGCGGTCTACCACGTCGTCATCTGCGATACGCAGATGGCCGATTCCCGCTGCGGCAAGATAGAACGCCGCCGGCGAACCCAGCCCGCCGGCGCCGATCATCAACACCCGAGAAGCCTCGAGTTTGCGCTGGCCCTCCACACCCACTTCCTGCAGGCGCAGATGGCGCGAATAGCGGTCCATGAAATCGGCTTCATCGGCATCCAACTGCGGCCTGACCACCGGCAGACCTTCGGCCATCCAGCGCGTGGTGCCGCCGGCGACGGAAGACAGATTCAGGTAACCGGCCTGGTTGAGGAAGGCAGCCGACTGCATGGATCGGGCGCCGCTCTGGCAGATCAGCAGGATCTCCGCGGCGCGTTCGGGCAGGTGCAGGCCGGGGTCGGCTTCCAGATCGGCTTTGGCTATGCCCAGCGAACCTTCGGCCTGCCCGCCGGCGCGCTCGTGCGCTTCGCGGACATCGATCAGTACGGCGCCATGGGTCTGGCGCTGGCGGGCTTGGGTGGGGGTGATTTCGGGGATGGACATGGCGGGATTATCGCGCTGTTTGCTTCCCTTCTCCCACTGGGAGAAGGTGGCGCGTAGCGCCGGATGAGGGAGGGAGAACGACTTGCAAGAAGAAGGTTCAGTCAAGCTGATGATCCACTCCCTCATCCGCCCTTCGGGCACCTTCTCCCTCCGGGAGAAGGAAAGCTAGTACGCCAGCACTTCCACGACGCTGCCTTCTTCGAATTCCTGTACCCCCTCCCCCAAAACGATCAGGACATCGCTGTCGGCCGCCGCACGCAGGCGGTGGGAGGCATCGGCGCTGTTCGGCGCCACGCCAAGCACGCCGTCCTGTCCGCACTGCAGGCGCCCGCGCAGGAACTCCAGGCGCTCGTGCGATTTATTCCACGACGCTGTGAGCCGCGCGAAACGCCTTGCACGCGGCTCCGCCCTGCCCTGCAAGCCGTCCAGCAACTGGCGCCCCAGGGTGAGAAAAGTGGCGAGCACCGAAACCGGATTGCCGGGCAAACCCAGAAACAGCGCCCGATCCAGATTTCCGAAAAGCACCGGCATGCCCGGTTTCATTTTCACTTTCCAGAAGTGGATCTCGCCCTGCGCGCCCAGCAGCGCGGGCAAGTGGTCTTTCTCACCGGCCGAAACACCGCCGCAGGTGATGACCAGGTCGAACGCCGAAGCCGCATCGCGCAGCGCGGTTTCGATGCGGGCCGGGTCGTCCGGCAAAGCTGGCCAAGCGACGGGTTCCAGGCCTTCCGCGCGCAGCAGACCCATCAACAGCTCGCGGTTGCTGTTGTAGATCTGCCCGGGAAGCAGCGGCAACCCCGGCTCCACCAGTTCATCGCCGGTAGTGAACACCGCGACCGTGGGGCGTTGCGAGACTTCCAGCTCGGCCACGCCCAGCGCGGCCGCCAGACTGACGCGCGCGGGAGACAGGACCGAGCCTGCGCGGAGCACCACGTCGCCGGCCCGCACGTCTTCGCCGGCGCGGCGAATGTCGGCACCAGCCGCCACGCCTGCCGGCACCGTCAGCAAGCCATCGTGTTCATGCGTCTCTTCCTTGATGACGACCGTATCGGCACCGGCCGGAAGCGGCGCACCGGTGGTAATGCGGATGCATTGACCGGATTGCAGCGCCTGGGCCAGCAGCGGTCCTGCGAACTGCGCACCGACGATGCGCAACTCCGTATCGTTTCCCGGATGCAAATCGGCATGGCGCAGCGCGAAGCCGTCCATCCGGCTGTTGTCGAAAGCGGGCAGGTCGATGGGCGCGCTGAGGTCCTGCGCCAGGATGCGTCCGTCCACTCGTTTGATCGCCAGGCGTTCATGGCCGAGCCTGCGCTCGGCCGCGACCCGCTCCACGATGCGCACGGCATCGTCGTAGCCGATGCGTGTGGGAAAGCCGTCCATCGTCCCCGCCACCGGAGGCCGCGCTTACTTGCCGCGCTTGACGTGCCGGATCAGGCGGCGCTTCTTGGCCACCTGTTTGTCGGTCAGCACGTTCTTCTTGCCTTCGTAAGGATTCACCGAATCCTTGAAGATGAAACGCACCGGCGTACCCACCATCTTGAAACGCTTGCGGAAGAAGTTCTCCAGATAGCGCTTGTAGGATTCGGGCAGCACCTTCAGGCGGGTACCGTGGACCACGAAGGTCGGCGGATTGAGGCCGGCGGGATGCGCGAACCGCAATTTCGGCGCATGGCCGCGCACAGCGGGCGGCGGATTGGTTTCGTAGGCCACTTCCAGGGCCTTGGTCACTTCGCTGGTGCCGTGTTCCTTGGTGGCCGAGGCGTGCGCGCGGTGGATGGCGCGGAACAGTTCGCGCAGGCCGGAACCGTGCTTGGCGGAAATGCGCACGTTTTCGGCCCATTCCACGAAATTGAGCTTGCGCGACAGCAGCGATTCGGTCTGCTCGCGCTGGTAGGTTTCCAGGCCGTCCCACTTGTTCACCGCGATCACCAGCGCGCGGCCGGCGTCGAGGATCGCCCCCAGCACGGTCGCATCCTGGTCGGTCACTCCTTCGGTGGCGTCCAGCATTAGCACCGCGACCTGGCATTGCTCGATCGACTGCAGGGTCTTGATGATGCTGAAGATCTCGACGGCTTCTTCGACCTTCGATTTGCGCCGCAGGCCGGCGGTATCGACCAGACGGTACTGGCGGCCGTCGCGTTCCATGTCCACGGCGATCGAATCGCGGGTGGTGCCCGGTACTTCCGAGGCGATCATGCGCTCTTCGCCCAGCAGCCGGTTGAACAACGTGGACTTGCCGACGTTGGGGCGGCCGACGAAAGCGATGCGCACGCGCGCCGGATCGTTGTCCAGCACTTCGGTGGTGCCTTCTTCGGGCAGCCTTGCGTGCACTTCCTCCAGCAACTCGTCGATGCCCTGGCGGTGCGCGGCCGACACGGTGATGACGTCGTTGAAGCCGTAGCGCGAGAATTCCGAGATCGCGGTGGATTCTTCCAGACCATCGATCTTGTTGATCACCAGCAACGTGGGGCGCGAGCTCTTGCGCAGCCAGGCCAGGATGTCGTCGTCCAGCGTCGAGGCGCCCTCGCGGCCGTCGACGATGAACAGGACCAGGTCCGCCTCTTCGGCCGCAGCCCGCGCCTGACGCGCGGTGGCGCCGGCCAGACCTTCCTCTTCGCCTGCGATGCCGCCGGTGTCCACCACCATGAACGGATTCTCTTCGTCCAGGCGGCAGATGCCGTAGTTGCGGTCGCGGGTCACCCCGGGCTGGTCGTGGACCAGCGCATCGCGGCTGCGCGTGAGTGCGTTGAAGAGCGTCGATTTGCCCACGTTGGGGCGGCCGACCAGTGCGACGAGGGGAAGCATATTGAAAACCGGGAATCGGGAATGGGGAATGGGAACAGCGGATTCCCAGTCGCCCGATTATCCTCCATCCGACCGCGGAAAATCGAAAATGACGGATCGAGCTGGATCGGGGTCGCTACCGCGCCCTAGCGACTCCCTGTTCTCGACTCCCTGTTCTCGATTCCCTATTCCTGCCTCACTGCAGGCGGAATGCGGTCAGTTCGCCTTCGACGTTCTGCACCAGCAGGATCCCGTCGGCCACCACCGGCTTGGCGCGCACCGCCTTGCCGCCGACTCGTTCGCGGGCCGCTTCCTCGCCGTTGTCCAGGCGCAGCCAATGCACGTAGCCGTCGAAATCCCCGACCACCGCGTAATCGCCGTGCACCGTCGCCGCGGTCAGCGAGCGGCGGGCCAGGGTCACGTTGGACCACATCGGCGCACCCGAGCTCTTGTCCAGCGCCCAGACCGAACCGGCCGGATCGGCGACGATCACACTGCCCGAGGACAGGCCCAGCCCGCCCGGTCCGCCGTTGTCGCGGGTCCACAGCGGACGGCCGCTGGGGCCATCGATGGCGACCGTTTCCTTCTTGAAGCTGGTGGCATAGACCGTGGTGTCGTCGAGCACGGCGGCGCCATCGACGTCGGCCATGCGTTCCAGTTCGGTGCGCCCCTCGGGCACGCCGATAACCTGATTCCACAGCGGACGCCCGTCGTTCAAGCCCATGGCCGAAAGCGTGCCATCGTCATTGCCGACGAACACCACGCCCGGACCCAGGGTCACCGGCGCATTGCCGCGAACGGTCAGACTTGGAAGATCATGGTTGGAGAACCAGCGACGCTCGCCGGTGGCGGCATCGAAAGCCGAAACGCGGCCATCGTTGGACCGTACCAGCACCAAACCCTGCCCGACGGCGGGCGCTGCGATCACTTCGTTGGGCACCTTGGCCTGCCACTTCTCCGCACCGGTGGCCGCATCCAGCGCGATCACCTTGCCGTCCAGCGAACCGATCACCACCAGCCCATCGCCGGCACCGGGACCGCCGGACAACCTTTCTTCGGACTCGTATTCCCACACGGTCTTTCCGGTCTGCAGATCGAAAGCGCGCACGCCGCCCTCCACAGCCGCCGCATAGACGCGGCCATCGGCCACTGCAGGACCCTGGTTCACGCCCAGACGGTCTTCGCCCTTGCCCGCGTTGGCGCTCCACAATTTGGAAACAGTGGCGGTAGCGGTGAAATCGACCAGCTCGGCCGGCTCGGTGGGTTTGCCGTCGTCCTTGTCCTTGCTGAACCAGCCTTTGACCGTGCTGCAGCCGGACAACACCATCGCCAGGACCGCGATCGCCATAATGCGTTTGAACATGAAAACCGGCCTCATCAAGTTGGCTGCGCGGGCTTGGGCGGTGTGCCGCCCAGATCGCTGAGTTTCAGCTCGACCAGGCGACGCTGCGGCGCAGCCACATCCATCGCGGTGAGAGCCTTCAAATAAGTGTCGCGCGCCTGATCCCGCTTGCCCGTGGCCAGCAACGCATCGCCGCGCGCTTCCAGGCTGGCGCTGTCGGCGGCGTCGCCCAGGACTTTCAGGGCCTCTTCGCCCTTGCCGGCATCGGTCAGCAGCTTGGCGAGGCGCAAGTCGACCAGCGATTGCAGATTCCCGTCGGCCTTGATGCCGCGGAGCGTGGCGATCGCGGCTTCGGCCTGGCCGGCATCGACCTGGGCCTTGGCCAGCCGCAGCGCGGCAAGATTCGCATACGCGTTGCCGCTTTCAAGCTTGCCGACTTCGGCCTGGGCCTTCTTCAGATCGGCCGCGCCTATGCTGTCCAGCGCGGCCTGGTAACTTACATTGGCCTGTTCGGCTTGCTGTACCTGCCGCTTCTGCCACCACTGCCAGCCAAAAATAACCGCGAGTCCCAAGGCTATGCCGCCGACCAATCCGGCGCCGTTGTTTTTCAGCCAATTGCGGACGCGCTCGCTTTGTTCGTGCTCATCGAGCAGATCGTCGATCGCCATGCGTACTCTCGCCCCGTCTGAGCGGGGTCTTCGATTCGGGGTTGGACGGGATTATCCGGTGGGGACCCGTACGCAGGTCAGTTGGCGACCGGCGCAAGGGAACCATCAGAGGATACCGCAAAGCGCGCAATGTTCGCTCGCTTGTACGGCGTCAGGTCCACCGTACTACCTGCTTGCTGAACCACGACCGCCGCTGCGTTGCCCAACACGACACGTCCGACTTCCCCGTTGCGGAAACTGCGTTCCTCGCCCGCCTTGAGCAGGCCGTACTCGAGATTGACGCCACCCGGCGCGTCGATCTGTACCCAGCTGTCGCCCGTCATGCGCAGGGTCAGTCCGCTGGCGCCGTTGCGCGGCAGCGGCGTCAGCGACGCGACATACGGTGCGGCTTGCGTACTGGCGGCGGCCGGCGGCTTGCCGGCGACGCCGCCCTGCTCGGCCGACGCCGCTGGCGCGGGCACGACGTCCAGCGAAGCGGTGGCCTGGGAGCCTTGACCCAGATGCGATTGGGTAGCCACCCAGACCGGCACCGCGATCGCGGCCGTGATGACCACGTAGACCGCTCGGCGCGCAACGCTTTCCAATACCCGTTGATAGCGGGGAGTGTGGCTGTGGCTGACCAGTTCCACCGGGCGCACGCCCTGCAAGTCGGCACGTTCCAGATACGGCTCGATATCGACCTTGAGCAGCCTGGCGTAACTGCGCAGCTGCCCGCGCAGGAACACCGGCGCGCCCAGCACCTGCCAGTTCTCTTCTTCCAGCGCCTGCACTACGCGGACAGGCATTTTCAATTGACTGCCCACCTCCTGCAGACTCAGTCCCGCACGCTCTCGCGCCTGGCGCAGGGCGGGCCCGCAGCCTTCGGCATAACGACCCGCAGACGTCGGGTCCAGTGGTGTCTGGTCAGTCATGGCCTTGTTTTCCCCAGGGGTCCGCGGTAACCACATCGGGGAACTCCGCCCGTAACCGCTGAACATATCGGCTGGCGGCGGCCTTGTCGCCCAGCTTTTCTTCTATACCAGCCGCCAGTTGTAGCACGGCTGCGCTGGCGGGTGCAGCAGCCAATCTTCGTTCTGTGAAGGCCCTCGCTTGAAAATAGCGACCCTGGCGGTATTCGCTCTCGGCCAGGGAGGCCAGCGCATAGGCGTTTTGCGGTGCTATCGAGAGCGCTTTGCGCAGATCGCGGTCGGCGCGTTCGTACTGGCCGGTCTTCAGCGCGCAGCCGCCTGCGTTGGCCAGGGCCGATTCCGGCGTGCCGTAATCCGGCGCCGCGAGCGCCCGGTCGAACCAGACCAGGGACTCGGCGGGAAAGCCGTTGCCGCACAGCCAGGCGCCGTAGTTGTTGAGCACTCCGCCCCTCTTGGGCGCGGCCTCGGCGGCACGCTTGAAGTATTCCCCGGCCTGGGCGCTCGCCCCTTTCTTGTCGGCGATGACCGCCAGCAGGGTCAATGCCTCGACGGAGGAAGGGTTCGCCTTGAGCGCTGCGGAAGCCTCGGCCTCCGCCATCTTGAGGTCGCCCGCGTTGAGCCGTTGCTCTGCCAGGCTCAGCCTGCGCTCGGCCGCCATCCGTTGGGTGGTCTTGGCGTCGTCGACGACATGGTAGTCGGGCGCCACGTATTCGGCCCGCTGCTCCTTCATGGCGGGCACCATGAAGGCCCGGCATGCGGTCAGCAGCGGCAACAGCAGCAGTACGGCGAATGCAGCGCTACGCAGCCGCATCATCGATCCCTTGCGACTGCAGGTGCAGGCGGAACTCGGCCTGGCGCCGCGTGCGGTCGACCACCTGCCCCTTCAGCTGGCCGCAGGCCGCATCGATATCGTCGCCGCGCGTACGCCGGACCATGGTGAGCACTTGCGAATCCAGCAGGATCTTCTGGAAGGCGCGGATGTCGGCATCGGTGCTGCGCTCGTAGCGCGTGCCGGGAAACGGGTTGAAGGGGATCAGGTTGACCTTGCCCGCATCCTTCGACTGCACGGCGTTGTCGAACTGGCGCATCAGGCGCGCCAGTTCGCGCGCGTGCTGGGGCTGGTCGTTGACGCCGCGCATCATGGTGTATTCGAAAGTCACCGAATCGCGCTTCTTGTTGTGCCGCACGTAGCGCGCGCAGGCGGCCATCAGTTCGGCGATCGGGTATTTCTTGTTCAACGGAACCAGCTCGGTGCGCAGCTCGTCGTTGGCCGCATGCAGCGACACCGCCAGCGACACGTCGGATTCGACCGAAAGACGGTCGATCATCGGCACCATGCCGGCGGTGGAAAGCGTCACGCGCTTGTTGGCCAGACCGTAGCCCAGATCGTCGCGCATCACGCTCATGGCGCGCACGACGTTGTCGAAATTCATCAACGGCTCGCCCATGCCCATCATCACCACGTTGGTGAGCTTGCGCTGCAGGTGCGGCACGTTGCCCAGATGGCGCGCGGCCACCCAGACCTGGCCGATGATTTCGGCCGTGGAAAGATTGCGGTTGAAGCCCTGGGTGGCAGTGGAGCAGAACTGGCAGTTGAGCGCGCAACCTACCTGCGAAGACACGCAAAGCGTGCCGCGACCCTTGTCCGGAATGAACACGGTTTCGATGGAATTCTTGCCGTCCATTCCCAACAGCCACTTGTGGGTGCCGTCGGCGGAAGGCTTTTCGAACTGTATCTGCGGAACCACGACCTCGGCATGCTGCTGGAGCTTGGCGCGCAGCGCCTTGCCGAGGTCGGTCATGGCATCGAAATCGGTGACATAACGGTGATGGATCCACTTCATCACCTGGTGGGCGCGGTAGCGCTGTTCGCCGAGAGTATCGGCGAAGAAGCGCTCCAGGCCCTCGCGATCGAGGTTGAGCAAGTTCTGTTTCTTGACGACCTCGTTCACGTCATCGGCTCAGCGCGAGACCACTTCGGTCGCGGCGAAGAAGTACGCCACTTCCACCGCGGCGTTCTCGACCGAATCCGAACCGTGCGCTGCGTTGGCGTCGATCGAATCGGCGAAGTCGGCGCGGATCGTGCCCGGCGCAGCGTCTTTGGGATTGGTGGCGCCGAGCAGTTCGCGATGCAGAGCGACGGCGTTCTCGCCTTCCAGCGCCTGGATCATCACCGGGCCGGAGATCATGAAGTCGACCAGCGCGTTGAAGAACGGACGTTCGCGATGCACGGCGTAGAAACCCTCGGCTTCGCGACGCGACAGCTGCTTGTACTTGGCGGCCACGATCTTCAGGCCGGCCTTTTCGAAACGCGAATAGATTTCGCCGATGACGTTCTTGGCGACGGCATCGGGTTTGACGATTGACAGGGTGCGCTCCAGCGCCATGGATTTTCTCCGTTGGGTGGGCCACTGCGGACCCGAGATTAACATGAAAAACCCGCGTCGAAACGCGGGCTTAGGCTAAATTGCGTAGCGCAATTCTAACGTATCGGCGGCATATTTGCAGCGGCTCCGCACTCTCGATGCGGCAGTGCAGCATGACTTTCGAAGGGGTCGAGCCCAGAATCAAACAAGCGTTTGATTGCCGAGAGCCTGATGGCCAACACCACCCATTTTTCAACCAAGGACCGGATCCTCGGCGCCGCCGAGGAACTGTTCGCCCAGCATGGCTTCGCCGGCACCTCGTTGCGTCAGGTGACCAGTCGCGCCGACGTCAATATTGCCGCGGTCAACTACCACTTCGGCTCGAAGGAGAACCTGGTCAACGAGGTCTTCCGCCGGCGCATGGACGACATGACCCTGCTGCGCCTGCGCCAGCTGAAAACAGCCTTGGAACAGCATCCCGGCGAGTTGCAGCCCATACTGGCCGCGTTCGTGGAGCCCGCCCTGGCCATGTCACAAGACCGTCATGGCGGCGGCGCGTTCGTGCGCGTGGTGGCGCGTGCCTACGCCGAAAAGAACGATGGCCTGCGCAAGTTCCTCTCCGACCACTACGGCCACGTGCTGCGCGAATTCGGCAAGGCGATCGCCGGTTGCGTTCCCGGCCTGAGCAAGGAAGAGCTGTACTGGCGGCTCGACTTCCTGGCCGGCGCGCTTACCTACGCCATGGCCGACTTCGGCCTGATCAAGCGTCCCGCCGATGTCACCGAAGCGGCGCACCGTGAGCGCGCCGCACGCGAACTCATCCGTTTCGCCGAGGCCGGCATCCGCGCCGACCACTGAATTATTTCATCATATAAACAAGGATTTATAGAACATGTCTAATAAGTTGCTTGTACGCAAAGCGGCCGTACTCGGCGCCGGTGTGATGGGGGCGCAGATCGCCGCGCACCTGACCAATGCCGGCGTGGACACGGTGCTGTTCGACCTGCCCGCCAAGGAAGGGAATCCGGACGGCGTGGTGCTGAAGGCCATCGCCAACCTGGGCAAGCTCAGCCCCGCCCCGCTCGCCAGCAAGTCGCTGGCCGAGGCCATCACGTCCGCCAACTACGACAGCGGGCTCGAACAACTGCGCGGCTGCGACCTGATCATCGAGGCCATTGCCGAGCGCATGGACTGGAAGCAGGACCTGTACAAGAAGATCGCTCCGTTCGTGGCCGACCATGCCGTGCTGGCCAGCAACACTTCCGGCCTGGGCATCAATGCTCTTTCCGATGTGCTGCCGGAACAGCTGCGCCACCGCTTCTGCGGCGTGCATTTCTTCAACCCGCCGCGTTACATGCATCTGGCCGAACTGATCCCGACCAAGGTCACCGACACGGCGGTGCTGGAAGGCCTGGAAGGCTTCCTGGTCACCACCCTGGGCAAGGGCGTGGTCTACGCCAAGGACACACCCAACTTCATCGGCAACCGCATCGGCGTGTTCTCCATCCTGGCCAGCATCCACCACACCGCCGAATTCGGCCTGGGCTTCGATGAAGTGGATGCCGTAAGCGGCCCGCTGATCGGCCGTCCCAAATCGGCGACCTACCGCACCTCCGACGTTGTAGGCCTGGACACCATGGCCCATGTCATCAAGACCATGGGCGACACCCTGCCCGACGATCCCTGGCACAAGTACTTCGCCGCGCCCAAGTGGCTGGAGGCGCTGATCGCCAAGGGCGCGCTGGGACAGAAGACCGGCGCCGGCATCTTCCGCAAGGTCGGCAAGGACATCGTGGTGCTGGACCTCAAGGCCCAGGACTACCGCCCGTCCACCGGCGTCGCCGCACCGGAAGTCGTCGAGATCCTCAAGCTCAAGAACCCGGCGGAAAAGTTCGCCAAGCTGCGGGAAAGCCAGCATCCGCAGGCGCAATTCCTGTGGGCCACCTTCCGCGACCTGTTCCACTACAGCGCCTACCACCTGGCCGATATCGCCGAAACCGCGCGCGATGTCGATCTGGCCATCCGTTGGGGCTACGGCTGGTCGCTGGGCCCGTTCGAGACCTGGCAGGCCGCCGGCTGGAAGCAGGTGGCGCAGTGGATCGCCGACGACATCGTGGCCGGCAAGGCCATGAGTTCGGCGCCGCTGCCCAATTGGGTGTTCGACGGCCGCGAAGGCGTGCATGCGGCCGAGGGCAGCTACAGCCCCGTCAAGAACGCCAAGCTGCCGCGTTCCGCCCTGCCCGTCTACCAGCGCCAGCGTTTCCCGGATCCGCTGCTGGGCGAAAAATTCCCCGCGGGCGAAACCGTGTTCGAAAACGACGGCCTGCGCATGTGGACCGACGGCGACGGTATCGCCGTGGTCGGTTTCAAGACCAAGATGAACACCGTCAACGACCACGTGCTCAACGGCCTGCAGGAAGCGGTAGCCCGCGCGGAGAAGGACTTCAAAGGATTGGTGCTGTGGCAGAACAGCGAACCGTTCTCCGCCGGCGCCGATCTTTCCGGCGCCATGGGTCTGCTGCAGGCCGGCAACGTGGCCGGATTCGAGGCCATGGTCGCCAACTTCCAGGCCACCAGCCAGCGCATCAAGTATTCGCTGGTGCCGGTGGTGGCCGCAGTGCGCGGCCTTGCGCTGGGCGGCGGTTGCGAATTCCAGATGCATAGCGCCAAAACGGTGGCCGGACTGGAAAGCTACGTCGGCCTGGTCGAGGCCGGTGTCGGCCTGCTGCCTGCCGGCGGCGGCTTGAAGGAAATCGCGGTGCGCGCTTCGCAGGCCGCAGGTCCCGGCGGCGATGTGTTCGCCGAGCTGAAGAAAACCTTCGAGACCGTGGCGATGGCCAAGGTTTCGGCTTCGGCGATGGAAGCGCAGGAACTGGGCCTGGTGCGCAAGACCGACAGGATCGTGTTCAACGCCTTCGAACTGCTGTACGTGGCCAAACAGGAAGCGCTGGCCCTGGCCGAAAGCGGCTATCGCCCGCCCCTGCCGGCGCGCCGCATCCAGGTCGCCGGCGATGTCGGCATCGCCACTTTCAAGATGATGCTGGTCAACATGCTGGAAGGCCGCTTCATCAGCGAATACGACTACGAGATCGCCGTGCGCATCGCCACCGTACTGTGCGGCGGCGCGGTGGATCGCGGATCGCTGGTCGACGAGGAATGGTTGCTCAGACTCGAGCGCCAGCACTTCGTGGAACTGGCGCAACAGGAAAAGACCCAGGCGCGCATCGGCCACATGCTGAAGACCGGCAAGCCGCTTAGAAACTGAGATTCGGGAAACGGGATTCGGGATTCGTGAAAGCGAAGCCCGAATCCCTGCACTACCGAATCCCCAATCTCGAATCTCGAATTCCGGAGTTATCCATGAGCAAACAGATCCAGGAAGCCTACATCGTCACCGCCACCCGCACCCCGGTGGGCAAGGCGCCGAAAGGCGTATTCCGCAACACCCGTCCCGACGACATGCTGGCGCACGTGCTCAAGGCCGTGGTCGCCCAGGCGCCGGGCATCGACGTCGGCCGCATCGACGACGCCATCATCGGCTGCGCCATGCCCGAGGGCGAGCAAGGCATGAACGTGGCGCGCATCGGTCTGTTGCTGGCCGGCCTGCCCAACACCATCGCCGCGCAAACCATCAACCGCTTCTGCTCGTCGGGCCTGCAGGCCGTGGCGCTTGCGGCCGACCAGATCCGCCTGGGCAACGCCGACCTCATGCTGGCCGGCGGCACCGAGTCGATGTCGATGGTGCCGATGATGGGCAACAAGATCGCCATGGCGCCCAGCGTGTTCGACAACGACCACGTGGCCATCGCCTACGGCATGGGCATCACCGCCGAAAAAGTGGCAGAAGAATGGAAGGTGTCGCGCGAAGACCAGGACGCCTTCGCCCTGGCCTCGCACCAGAAGGCCATCGCCGCGATGCAGGCGGGCGAGTTCCGCAGCGAAATCACGCCTTATGAAGTGATGTCGCATGTACCCGATCTGGCCGGCAACACCATCCAGCTGCGCAAGCTGCTGGTGGAGAACGACGAAGGTCCGCGCCCGGACACCACGCTGGAAGGCCTGGCCAAGCTGCGCACCGTGTTCCGCAATCCCCAGTTCGGTGGCACCGTGACCGCCGGTACTTCGTCGCAGATGAGCGACGGCGCCGCGGGCGTGCTGCTGGCTTCGGAACAGGCGATCAAGGACTACGGCCTGACTCCATTGGCGAGATTCGTGTCCTTCTCGGTCGCCGGCGTGCGCCCGGAAGTGATGGGTATCGGTCCTATCGCCGCGATTCCGAAAGCGTTGAAGCAGGCGGGCATCACCCAGGATCAGTTGGACTGGATCGAATTGAACGAAGCCTTCGCGGCCCAGGCGCTGGCGGTGATCCGCGATGTCGGCCTGGATCCGTCCAAGGTCAACCCGCTGGGCGGCGCCATCGCGCTCGGCCATCCGCTGGGCGCTACCGGCGCGATCCGCACCGCCACGCTCGTCCACGGCATGCGCCGCCGCCAGCAGAAGTACGGCATGGTGACCATGTGCATCGGCACCGGCATGGGCGCGGCGGGCGTGTTCGAAGCGCTTTAAGCCGGTATTTCCGCCAGACCAGAAAGGGCAGCCATTGGCTGCCCTTTTTCGTAGGTCGGGGCTACGTCCCCGATGCGTGAATCTCCGGCCGTCGGCCGCGTAGGGCCGACCTGCGAAATTTCACAACACCCCAAGGAGCTTTCCAGGACGCCGGAACGGGTCGCGATTTCCAACTCGTTATTCCAATTCGGTGACGCCGAGCTCTTTGAGCGCGTTTTGCATCAACTGTTGCGCCGCATCGCTCAGTTTCTCGTGGTCCAGCGCATAACGGATGGTGGCCTCGATCAGGCCGATGTGCGTGCCGCAGTCGAAACGCGTGCCGCGAAAACGGTAGGCGTGGACGGGGTGCTCGGCCAGCAGTGCCGCGATCGCATCGGTCAGCTGGATCTCGCCGCCCGCACCGGGCGTGGTGCTTTCCAGCAGATCGAAAATGCGCGCGCTCAGCACATAACGGCCGACCACCGCCAGAGTGCTGGGCGCCGTCTCGGGACTGGGCTTTTCGACGATGGCCGAAATACGGCCCTCGCGGCCCGAGAACGTCTCGGTCGCCACTATGCCGTAGCTGCCGGTCTGATCGCGCGGCACGTCCTGCACCGCGATCACGCTGGCGCCGGAAGATTCGGCGGCATCGGCCATCTGTTTGAGCGCGCCCGGACCCCGGTTCCAGATCAGATCGTCGGGAAGCAATACCGCGAAAGGTTCGTTGCCCACGATAGGCTTCGCGCAAAGCACAGCGTGCCCCAATCCCAACGCCTCGGCCTGAGTGACGAACACCGCGCGCACGTGGCTGGGCAACACGTTGCGCACCAGTTCCAGCTGCTCCAGCTTGCCTGCCTGTTCAAGCTTCTGCTCCAGCTCGTAGGCTTTGTCGAAATAGTCGGCCACCGCATGCTTGTAGCGGTTGGTCACGAAAATCAGCGTATCGCAGCCCGCTTCCACCGCCTCGTCCACGGCGTACTGGATCAGCGGCTTGTCGATGATCGGCAGCATCTCCTTGGGGACGGTCTTGGTGGCGGGCAGGAAGCGGGTTCCAAGGCCTGCGACGGGGAAAACGGCTTTCCTGATACGTTGACTCATCGGGTATGTCTGGCTTCTCGTGCGGGGAACTGGACGATAGTGGCGCCGGCGTCGCCGCTCTGCCCCGACGGAGAAAATTCGGGTATCGCCGCGCGCAGGATGCGCGAAAGCTCGTCGTTATCGTAATTCGCCACCGCGGTCTGCAGCAGGAAGACCGCGCGCGCGATGATTTCCGCCGAAGCATCGCGCGCGCGCGCTTCGAGAATCTTGGAATGCGAAGTGGGCCGGTAGAGTTCGTCCGCGTGAAACAGCGTTTCATGCAGCTTTTCGCCCGGGCGCAGGCCCGTATAGGCGATCGCGATGTCCTTGCCGGGCTGTTTTCCTGCCAGACGGATCATCTGCTCGGCCAATACCCTAATCGGCACCGGCTCGCCCATGTCCAACGTGTAGATGGAAGCGTGGGCGGCGCTGGCGGCCGCTTGTACGATCAGCTGGCAGGCTTCCGGGATGGTCATGAAATAGCGCGTGACCTCCGGATCGGTGACGGTGACCGGACCGCCGAGCCTGATCTGCTCGCGGAACAGAGGCACCACGCTCCCCGCCGAATCCAGCACATTGCCGAAACGGACGGTCACGAACCTCGTCGAAACGCGGTCGTCCAGGGTCTGGCAAACCATTTCGGCCAAGCGCTTGGTCGCGCCGAGCACGTTGACCGGATCGACGGCCTTGTCGGTGGAGATGAAGACGAAGGTCGCCACGTTCGCCTCGCGGCAGGCCCGCGCCACGACTTCGGTCGCCAACACGTTGTTGCGCACCGCTTCGCGCAATTGCTGTTCCAGAAGCGGGACTTGCTTGTAGGCGGCGGCGTGGAAAACCGCGTCCGGTTCGGCGATCTTCAACGCATGCTGGATGACCGCCGGGTCGCCGCAGTTGCCCAATACGGAAATGATCTCCAGATCGGGAAATGCGCGATGCAACTCCGTCTGGGCCGTGACCAGCGCCAGCTCATCGACTTCCAGCAGGGTGATCCGGCTCGCGCCATGGCGCGCGCATTGCCGGCACAGCTCCGAACCGATCGAGCCGCCGGCGCCGGTGACCAGGACGGTGCGCCCGCCCAGCCAGCCGCGAATGAGTTTCCAGTCCGGAGTGACCGGCTTGCGGCCCAGCAAGTCGTCGATGGCGACTTCCTTCAGTTCGCCGGGCAGCGAACGGCCTTCCAGCACGTCCACCAGTCTGGGCACGGTGCGGAATGGCAGGCCGGTGCTCTCGCAGATGGCCACCACCCGCTGCATGCTCGCAGCATCCATGGACGGCATCGCTATGACGATGAGTTTGGCGGCGGTTTCCTTGGCGATGGCGGGCGCATCGGACAATCCGCCGAGCACGGGAACGCCGTGCAGTTTGGTGCCCTGCAGGCGGGCCGAATCGTCCAGCAGGCCGACCGGCTGATAGGCGCCGCTGCGCCGCAGGTCGCGCACCAGGGCTTCGCTGGACCTGCCCGCACCGAGTATGAGCACCCGCAGGGCTATGCCGTTCTTGCTGTCCGCGTTCTGGTTGTCCTTCCAGGCCCGGAACATGAGGCGCGGCATGCCCAGCAGGCCGACCAGCAGGAACGGATACATCACCAGCACGGCGCGCGGCACCGATCCTAGCCGGTTGTAGAGAGCCAGCCCCAAGGCAAGGGCAAGCAAGCCTACCAGGCTGGCCTTGAGGATATTGCCCAGATCCGGAACGCTGGCGAAGCGCCAGAGCCCGCGATAAAGACCGACCCACCAGAACACCAGTCCCTGCGCGACCACGACTATCGCGATCTCGGGCGACCACAGGGGATATGAAGGGGGGTTTGGCAGCATTGCATAGCGCAGACGATGCAGCGCTTCCCAACACAGCCAGACCATCAGCAGATCGTGCCCCACCACCATCGAACGGGGCACCAGGGCAGCCATTTTTCCGCGCCAGGAATTCACTTTCGCGCATCCTTACTCATAGAGATATCCCTGCGCATACGCGCCCATAAAAAGCCTGCGCCCAGAAACCATACCAGGCAAATACCCGCCGACCCATAGTCCGTCCAGTCCTTTCCGACAACAACCAATAGCGCGGCCACAAGACTGAATCCTGCGTAAGCCAAGGTGACTCCTGCATGACTCACGTTGCGATTCGCCCACTTCTGGTAGGTGTGCTGGACATGCGGCGCCCACCAGCGCTCCCTTCGCAGGATGCGCATACCCAGTGTGAAGCCCGCGTCTACCAGGAAGGCCGAAATCGGCAGCAACAGCAACGGCCAGGCAACCCGGTCCGAGGCGAAAGCCGCCGCCAGCAGTCCCGCAAGCAGGAACCCAAGCGCCCCGCTGCCCACATCGCCCAGAAAAATCCGGGCCTTGGGGAAATTGAAGGGCAGGAATCCGGCCAGGGCCGCGGCCAATCCGGCGGCGACCCACTCCCATGCCCCGCCGGTCAGGACAAAGGCCATGGTCAGCGCAACGATGGCCGCCTGACTGCTTGCCAGCCCATCGATGCCGTCCATGAAGTTCCAGACATTCACCAGGACCATGGCCAGAACGAATGCCAGGATGGGAGCCAGCAGTCCCGGCGTGGAGCGGTGCACCCCCCAAGCCAGAAGGAATGCAGCCAAGGCCTGCACAAGCAGTCTTGGCCAGGCCGGGAGGGGTCGATGGTCATCCACCCAGCCGATACCCGCGACCAGAACCAGTCCAGCAGCGAAACATTTCAGCAAGAAAGACTCCGGTCCGCCTCGCAGCGCCAACCAGATTATCGCCGCCAATACCGTTGCCACTATCGCGATGCCGCCGCCTCTCGGCGTGGCCACGACATGGCTCCGTCGCTCGCCAGGCTGGTCGAGCAACTGCTTCTTCAACGCATAGCGTCGCGCCAGCCAGGTACCGGATGCCGCTAGCACCAGGTGCAGCAGCATCCATACTGGAAGTGCCGTCATTCAGACCACCGCGTAGTTCAGCAGCGGCTTCACCGTTCCCCATTCCTTGCAACTGGGGCATTGCCAATGGTGGGTACGTGCGCCGAAGCCGCAGCGCGTGCAGCGGTAGCTGGGATTGCGCACCAGCAATTGATCGGTGATGTGCTTGAGATCGTTCAACGTGGCGGTCGGATCGGCGCCCTCGGCCAGGGTCAGGTCTATCAGCGCCGCTTCGCCACGCACCGAAGGCCGGTCCTTCAGCTGCCGGGCAAGATAGGCGCGCGCGGCCGCCACTCCGTCCTGTTTTTCGACCAGACGGGTCAGCGCCAGGACCGGAGCGATGCCCCGGTAGTGTTCGCACATTTCCGAAAGGAAAGCGCGGGCGCCGGAAAGATCCCCGCCCTGCTCGTAGTTGGCCAGCAGGCTGGGCAGCACTTCGGGCAGATAATCGGGGTCGTGCCGCGCGGCGCGTTCGAAAGCGCGGATCGCGGCTTCGGGATTGGCCGCGTCCGATTCCATGCGGCCTTCCAGAATGCCCGCACGCACGCAGCTGGCATCGGCCTGATAGGCGCGCGCGATGGCGGCGCGTGCGGATTCGACATCGTTGGCGGTACGGTGGCGCTCGGCCAGTTCGCATTCGAACTGGGCGATCAGTTTACCCATCGGCTCACCGGCCACTTCTTCGTAGCGGGTGGCGTTGTCGATGGCTTTTTCCCAGTCGCGCTCGGTCTGGTAGATGCCGATCAAGTGCTTGAGCGCCTGCGGAGCGCGCTGGTCGATGCGAGTGAGATCGCTGAAAACCGTCTCGGCGCGATCCAACAATCCCGAGCGCATGTAGTCTTCGCCCAAAGCCAGCAACGCCTGCACTTTCTGTTGATCGCTCAAGTCGTGGCGTTGCACCAGTCCCTGATGCAGGCGGATGGCGCGGTCGACTTCGCCCCTGCGGCGGAACAGGTGGCCCAGCGCGACCTGGGTCTCGAAGGTTTCCTTGTCCAGCTCGGCGATATGCAGGAACAGCTCGATGGCCTTGTCCGGCTGCTCGTTCAACAGATAGTTCAAGCCGCGGAAGTAAGTGCTGGAAAGCCGGCTGACCTGGGTGTCGCCATGGCGCTGCCCGCCTCTGCGCCCTATCACCCAGCCGCTGAGCGCGGCCAGCGGCAGGAACAGGAAGAACCAGAACCATTCGTTGAGGAATTGCATCTACTGGAAGCCTATCTGATGGCTCAGACGCCGGTGCCGAGCTGAGGTGCCGATGACGCAGTGGCCTGTTTGTTGGCTTTGCGCAGCTTCGTATACAAAGGCCAGACCAGAGTAGCCAAGACGATCAAACCGCCTATGACCACACCGGCCAGCAGCGAGAGGATGATTGCGACCCCCGAAGAAGTCTGGATGTCTGCGAACAGCAATTTGAGCGTGATGGGCTGGGTATTCAGCACACCGACCAACAGACCTATGCCCAGGAAGATCAATGCGATGATCAGACGGAAAATGTTCATCGGGCAGCTCCATGCTTGGGAGCCGCTAGCTTAGCCGAGAGTGGCGGGACAGGACACGCCGAAAGCGCGCGGGATGCGGCAAGCAGCGCTTATTCGCCGCTTTCCTCGATGGGAGTCACGCCGCTGACGCGTTCGCGCAGCTCTTTGCCGGGCTTGAAATGCGGCACGTGCTTGGCCGGCAGGGCCACCGAATCGCCGGTCTTGGGATTGCGGCCAAGACGGGGCGGACGGTAATGCAGGGAAAAACTGCCGAATCCGCGGATCTCGATGCGCTCGCCATGGGCCAGGGCACCGCCCATCATCTCCAGCAGCGACTTCACTGCAAGATCGACGTCGTCGGCCTTCAGGTGGGGCTGGCGACGGCTCAGGATTTCGATGAGTTCGGATTTGGTCATCGTCACGGAGATAGGCGAAAAGCACCACTACCGGCCCGGAACGACCGGGCCGGAGTGGATCGAGTGGCTTGCTTACTCGGACTTGTTGCCGTCCAGTTGCGCGCGCAGCAGCGCGCCCAGCTGGGTGGTGGCGCCGGCGGAAGAAGACTGCGACTGGTAGTCCTCCAGCACTTCGCGCATTTCGGCATCGTCCTTCGCCTTGATCGACAGCTGCAGGGTACGGCCCTTGCGGTCCATGCCCATGAAGCGCGCTTCGATCTTGTCGCCCACCTTCAGGTGCTGGCTGGCGTCGTCGATGCGTTCGTTGCTGATGTCGCGCGCGGCCACATAGCCTTCCACGCCTTCGGCGATGTCGATGATGGCGCCCTTGGCGTCCACTTCGCGCACTGTGCCTTCCAGCTTGGCGCCCTTCGGATTGGCGGCCATGAACTGGCCGAACGGATCCTGCTCCAGCTGCTTGACGCCCAGGCTGATGCGCTCGCGCTCCGGGTCCACGGCCAGCACCACGGCTTCCAGCGTGTCGCCCTTCTTGTAGTTGCGGGCCACGTCTTCGCCGGTGGAGTTCCAGCTGATGTCCGACAGGTGGATCAGGCCGTCGATACCGCCGTCCAGGCCGATGAAGATGCCGAAGTCGGTGATCGACTTGATCTGGCCCGACACCTTGTCGTTCTTCTTGTGGATGGCGGCGAAGGTTTCCCACGGATTGGCGGCGACCTGCTTCATGCCCAGCGAGATGCGGCGACGCTCCTCGTCCACGTCCAGGACCATCACTTCGACGTCGTCGCCGACCTGCACGACCTTGGACGGGTTGACGTTCTTGTTGGTCCAGTCCATTTCCGACACGTGCACCAGGCCTTCGACGCCCGGCTCGATCTCGACGAACGCGCCGTAATCGGTGACGTTGGAGACCTTGCCGAACACGCGGCTGTTGGCCGGGTAGCGGCGGGCGATGTTGTCCCACGGATCCTCGCCCAGCTGCTTCAGGCCCAGGCTGACGCGGTTGCGCTCGCGGTCGTACTTCAGCACGCGCACGTCGAGTTCCTGGCCCACTTCAACCACTTCGGACGGATGGCGCACGCGCTTCCAGGCCATGTCGGTGATATGCAGCAGGCCGTCGATGCCGCCCAGGTCGACGAACGCGCCGTAGTCGGTGAGGTTCTTGACCACACCCTTCAGCACCACGCCTTCCTGCAGCTTGTCCATCAGCTGCTCGCGCTCTTCCGAATGCTCGCTCTCGACCACCGCACGGCGGGAGACCACGACATTGTTGCGCTTGCGATCCAGCTTGATGAGCTTGAACTCGAGTTCCTTGCCTTCCAGGTAGCCCGGGTCGCGCACGGGGCGCACGTCGACCAGCGAGCCCGGCAGGAATGCGCGGACGTCCTTGATGTCGACGGTGAAGCCGCCCTTGACCTTGCCGCTGATGCGGCCGGTGATGGTGGCGTTGGCTTCCAGGGCTTCTTCCAGCTCGTCCCACACCATGGCGCGCTTGGCCTTCTCGCGCGACAGCACGGTTTCGCCGAAGCCGTTCTCCAGGGAGTCCAGGGCGACCTTTACCTCGTCGCCGACGGCCACGGTGAGCGTGCCGTCGTCGTTACGGAACTGTTCGATCGGCACGATGCCTTCGGACTTCAGGCCGGCGTTGATCACCACCACGTCGTTGCGGACTTCGACCACGGTGCCCATGACGATGGAACCGGGCTTCAGCTTGGTGAGGTGGATCTGGCTCTGTTCAAACAGTTCTGCAAATGATTCGATCATTGAATAAATCTCGGTTGATGACGCAGACCGGGCACTGGTTGGATGTGCGGCGGTCCACCCGTTGTCGGCCTGGGCGGGATGCCTGTGACCGTGAGTGTTGTGGTGGATGAACCGCCGGGAGGATTCCCGACGGGGCTGGTTTTGTTGCGTTGTCCGCTACGCTGGATCCGGCTGGACTCAGGATTTCACCAAGGCCAGCACGCGCTCCACGACCTGATCGATGTTCAGGCCGGTGGTATCGATGAGGACGGCGTCTTCGGCCGGCCTCAACGGCGCCACCGTGCGCTGGGCATCACGGGCGTCGCGGGCGAGAATCTCGCGTAGCAGACCGTCTATTGTGACCGAAACCCCTTTGTCTTTCAACTGGTTATAGCGCCTTTCCGCTCTTTCCTCGGCGCTGGCGGTCAGGAAAACCTTGTAGGGGGCGTCCTTGAAGATGACCGTCCCCATGTCCCGCCCGTCGGCCACCAGCCCGGGAGGCTGCCGGAAAGCACGCTGGCGCTCCTTCAGCGCTGAACGGACCTCGGGAAAGGCGGCTATGGCCGAGGCTACCGCGCCCGTGGTCTCGAGCCTGAGCTCGTCGGTGGCATCGGAGTCGTTGACCCAGACCCGCAGGTCGCCCTGGGCGTTCTCCTTGAAGCTGACCTCGGTGTCGAAAGTGCAGCGCACCAGGGCCGCGGGGTCGGAAATGTCCAGGTTGGCCCAGCTCGCCGCCACGCCCACCGCACGGTACAAGGCGCCGGAATCGAGGTAATGCCAGCCCAGGCGGGCCGCGGCGATACGGCTTACCGTGCCTTTGCCGGCGCCGGAGGGGCCGTCGATGGTCAGAACCGGAATATTGTCGGACATGGGAACCCCGTGGATTTGCCGGGCATTATGCCCGGCCACCCGCCAGTGGCTGGAGGACGCCGGTCGCCGTAAGGCAAAGGCTTGAACCTCAAAGGAAAAATCCGCTAGAATGCGCGGCTTGATTTTTGTCCCGGCCGGACCACTGGTCCGCTCCGGCCACATTCCCAGACAGTTACAGTCCAAATTTCCCGAGGTATGTCATGAAAGTCCTTTCCTCCCTGAAGTCGGCAAAGACCCGTCATCGCGACTGCAAGGTGGTCCGCCGCCGTGGCAAGGTCTTCGTGATCTGCAAGTCGAACCCGCGTTTCAAGGCGCGTCAGCGCTGAAGCACCCACGGCGCATAGGCGCTGCAATATCGGGTCAGTCCGACACAGAAAGACCGCCTCCGGGCGGTTTTTCTTTATCCGGGCGCGTGGCGGCGCGCTCACCGTCACGATTGCCGCACTACATCGCGGCGCGGCGGTTTTTTGTTGCGGCCGTTTTGCTATAAAGACCCGTCCTTTGGGGAGCCACCGCCATGAACCATCGCTTGCTTGCCGTCCCGATGCTCGTCCTGCTCTGCTGCGCGGGCGCCGCCAGCGCCGATACCCTGTTGATAGAGCGCGCCCAGGAAAAACCCGCCGTCGCCTTGCCGGTGCGGGGCGACACCGCCGCAGCCGTGGAAGCCCGCTTCGGCGCGCCTCAGCAGAAACTGGAACCACGCGGCGGCCAGAAACGCCAGTGGCCCGTGATCAACCGCTGGGTCTACCCGGCCTTCACCGTGTATTTCGAGAAGAACCGCGTCATCGACGTGGTGGCCAACCAGGCCGGCCCTGACGAAGTCGGGCCCAAGCCTCCGATCCGATAAAACAGTCCGATAACAGTCCGATAACAGTCCGAAAGAACTTCAATGACCGATGCTTTTCGCTTCCCTGCGGAATGGGAACCCCAATCCGCAGTCCTGATCGCGTGGCCGCATGCAGAAACCGACTGGGCCGAGCGCCTGGGCGAAGTCGAGGAAACCTACGTCGCACTGGTCGCGGCCCTGACCCGCTTCGAGCCGGTAGTGATCTGCGTGGCGGACGAAGATCTGCAGACCTACGCCGAAGCGCGACTGCGTTCGGCGCGGGTGGACATGGCCAAGGTGCGCTTCGTGCCTGCCGAATACGACGACACCTGGCTGCGCGATACCGGCCCCATCACCCTGCGTGCGGGCGACCGGTTCAAACAGCTGGATTTCCGCTTCACTGGCTGGGGCGGCAAATACCAGGCGAGCCGCGACGACCGGCTTGTCGGCGAGCTTTCCGGAATGAACCTGTTTCATAACTATTTCGTGCAAAGCATTGATTTTGCATTGGAAGGTGGTGCTATAGAAACCGACGGAAACGGCACGCTGCTCACTACTTGGCAATGCCTGCACGAGCGCCACCCGGACGTTTCGCGGGCAGAAATCACAGCGCGGCTGGCCGGCTGGCTGCAGCAGGATCGCGTGCTGTGGTTGGACCGCGGCTATCTGGAGGGCGACGACACCGATGCCCATATCGACACCCTCGCCCGCTTCGCGCCGGACAATGCGATCGTGTTCCAGGCCTGCGACGATGCGGCCGATTCGCACTACGCCGAACTCACCGCCATGGGCGAAGAAATCGCCGCGCTGCGCACCCGCGATGGGCGGCCCTATCGGCTGTTCCCGCTGCCTTGGGCCCGGCCGATCCTCGACAACGGCCGTCGCCTGGCCGCTTCCTACGCCAACTACCTGATCGTCAACGGCGCTGTGCTGATTCCGGCCTACGGCGATGACGCCGATGCCAGAGCCGCCGAAGTACTTGCCTCCGCCTATCCGGGCCGGGAGATCGTGCAGGTGCCCTGCCGCCCGCTGATCTGGCAGAACGGCAGTCTGCACTGCATCACGATGCAGTTGCCGGAAGGCCTGCTGCCCTGAGTGGCGGCCATGCGGACCGCGCGATACCGGTCCGCTCCATCATCGGAGTGAATTCCTTCGCCGCGAATCGCAAGCGCATGCGTCGCCTGCCGTCCTTTGCCCGGTCATCCGCTTATCGCAGTGTGAGTCGTGTTGCATATGCAGGCCGGGGTTCGACCTGACGATCGATCTACCGTAGATTTGCATCGATCCAATCGCATCGGTCGCAACTGTCTTCGGAGCCATCAGCCATGCAACGATTCGCTTCCATCGCACGTTTCCGCATCGCATTGCGATATCTGACGGCCTGCGCGTGCCTGCTGGCCGCCCCGCTGTCCATGGCTACCTCTACCGCGCCGACGGTCGTGGCGTCGACGGAAAGCAAGGCCGCGTTCGATGCGCGCATGCAATGGTGGCGCGAGGCGCGCTTCGGCCTGTTCGTCCATTGGGGCCTGTACTCGGGCGCCGCCGGCCGCTGGAACGGCCGACCGGTCGCGGGCACCGCCGAATGGATCCAGCGCAACGCGCATGTGCCCGCCGACGAATACGCGCGGCAGATGCGTCCCTTGTTCCGTCCCAAGCCGGGCTTCGCGCGCGAATGGGCCAGGCTGGCCAGACAGGCCGGCGCCAAATACCTGGTGTTCACCAGCAAGCACCACGAAGGCTTCGCCCTGCACGACAGTGCGGTAACCACGTTCGACGCCAAGGATTTCACCGACCGCGACCTGGTCAAGGAGATCGTCGACGCCGCGCGCGCGGAAGGCCTGAAAGTCGGTCTCTATCATTCCGTGATCGATTGGCACCACCCGGCCTATCCGTACCGCGATTTCCTCAAGCTCGAGCAACCGCTGCCGCATCCGCTGGAGAAAACCACTCCAGCCGAGGATCCCGGCTATCCGCAACGCGCCGACCTGAAGGAATACCAGGACTACCTGCAGGCGCAGGTGCGCGAACTGGTCGAACATTACGGTCCGATCGACATTCTCTGGTGGGACTACTCCAATCCCGGCGCGGAAGGCGAAACCTGGCGGGCGCGGGAACTGATGGCGATGGTGCGCGAGCGGCAACCCGGCATCGTCATGAACAACCGGCTGTATCGCTCGCTCGGTTACGACGACCCGCAAGGCAGCCTGAAATGGTTCGATCGCGCGCACGGCGATTTCACCACGCCGGAACAGGCGATTCCCGCCAACGGCGTCGTCGGCGTCGACTGGGAAGCCTGCATGACGATGAACGACACCTGGGGCTACAACGCGCACGATCGCCATTGGAAATCGACCGCCACCCTGATACGCGATCTGGTCGATGCCGCCAGCAAGGGCGGCAATTTCCTGCTCAACATCGGCCCCCAGGCAGACGGCAGCGTGCCGCAGGCCAGCGTGCTGCGGCTGCGACAGATCGGCGCCTGGATGCAGCGCAACGGCGAATCGGTCTACGCCACCACCGCCAGCCCGCTGGATGCGGTCGGCTGGGGCCGTGTCACCGCGCGGGGCGAACGCTTGTACCTGCATGTCTTCGAGCGTACCAAGGACGGCATGCTGCGTCTGCCACTGTCGGGCAAGCGCAGCGCCAAGCTGCTGCAGGGCGGCGCATCGCTGGAAACAAGCCGGGAAGGCGAAACGCTTGTCGTCGCATTGCCGGCCGAACTGCCCGATGCCATCGATACCGTGGTGGTGCTGGACCCGGCCTGATCCCTGAACCGGCTCGACGACACGCCGCACTTCACAATTCCGGCCCGACATGACTTTGGTTGGGTAGGCGGCAAACGTTTCGTTCACACATCCCATCGCCTGATCGCCGATAACCGGCAGCTCTTCCCTGTTCGAGGAATCTGCCGTGTACACACGACGCAAGTTCCTGGCTTCCGCCGCTATTGCCGCGGCCGGCTTCGGTCTGGCCGCCTGCCGCGACTCCGCACAGGCGGAAGCGGTAAAGACCGGGCCTTCGGCGCGGTCCGGCCCGCTGAATACCCGTCTCATTCCCGGCACCCAGGAACGCCTTCCAGTCATCGGCATGGGCACCTCGGGCAGTTTCGAAGTAGGCGAAAGCGCGGCCGAACGCGACCCGCTGCGCGAGGTGCTGAAACGCTTCTTCGCCGCCGGCGCGTCCCTCATCGACACCGCGCCGACCTATGGCACGGCCGAGGACGTGCTGGGCGCGCTGCTGGCCGAACTGGGGCTTCGCCCCAAGGCATGGATTGCGACGAAGCTGTCCAGCGTCAGCGGTCGCGAGGCGGGATTGGCGCAGTTCAACGACACCCTGCGCCGCCTGAAGACCGATAAAGTCGAACTGCTGCAGGTACACAACCTGGGCGACCTGAAGACGCAGCTGGCGCTGGCGCGGGAGCTGAAATCCGAAGGCAAGGTGCGCTATGTCGGCCTCACCCACTACCTCGAACGTGCGCAGGACGAACTGGCCGCTGTGGTCCAGGCCGAGAAGCCAGACTTCCTGCAGATCAATTATTCGGTCGTGACGCGCGGCGCCGAAAAGCGGGTATTGCCGCTGGCGCGTGAACTTGGCGTGGCCGTGCTGATCAACCGCGCCTTCGAAGACGGCAAGCTGTTCGCGCAGGTCAAGGACAAACCGCTGCCCGCCTGGGCGGCCGAGGCCGGTATCGCTTCCTGGGCGCAGGCTTTCCTCAAGTTCGCGTTGAGCCATCCCGCCGTGACCGCGGTGATTCCCGCCACCGGCAAACCGGATCGCCAGAGCGATAATCTGGGCGCAGGCAGCGGCCCCGACCTCACCGAAGCGCAGCGCCAGTCGCTGATCGCTGCGCTGGCCTGACCCGCGCATGGCATCGCAAGCGAATGCGGTGACTCGCCGCCTGGCCGCGTTGTTCAACGTGGAGGAACGGGAAGCCGGCGCAGTCGTCGCTGGACTGCTGTTGTTCTTCCTGCTGTTCGCAGGCTATTTCATGTTGCGGCCGGTGCGCGAAACCATGGGCGTAGCGGGCGGCGTGGACAACCTGCAGTGGCTGTTCACCGGCACTTTCGTGGCCACGATAGCGGCGTTGCCGCTGTTCGGCTGGCTGGCCTCGAAAGTGGCGCGGCGGCGCATCCTGCCCTGGACCTACGGTTTTTTCGCCGCCAATCTGTTGGCCTTCGCCGCAGCATTCGCGCTGGCGCCCGACAACCTTTGGTCCGCACGCACCTTTTATATCTGGTTGTCGGTGTTCAACCTGTTGTCGATCTCGGTGGCCTGGAGCGTGGTCGTCGATGTATTCGCTTCCAATCAGGCCAAGCGCCTGTTCGCGCTGATGGCCGGAGGCGCGAGCCTGGGCGGTCTGGTCGGACCGCTGCTGGGCACTTTGCTGGTGGAGCCCATCGGTCATTCGGGCTTGCTGCTCCTGTCGGCGGCGATGTTGGGCGGTAGCGCACTGGCCGCGTGTCATCTGCAACGGTGGCGCGATGCCAATCCCTTGCCGCAGCGGGAGGACAGCCAAACGCGACGCAGACCACTAGGCGGCAACCCTTTCGCAGGCGCCACGGATGTTTTCAAATCGCCCTACCTGATGGCCATCGCGCTGTTCGTGCTGCTGTTGACCAGCGTCACCACGTTTCTGTATTTCGAACAGGCGCGGCTGGTGGCCGAGACCTTCAGCGACAAGACCCGGCAGACGCAGGTGTTCGGCACCATCGACGTCGTCGTGCAGAGCCTGGCCATCCTGACCCAGATCTTCCTCACCGGCCGCGTCGCGCAACGGCTGGGCGTCGGCGTGCTGCTGGTGGCCGTGCCGGTCGTGGTCGCGGCGGGATTCGTCTGGCTGGCGCTGGCGCCGACCTTCGCCGTGTTCGTGGTGGTGATGGTGGTGCGGCGCTCGGGCGAATACGCCTTCGTGCGGCCCGGGCGGGAAATGCTTTACACCGTCGTCACTCCCGGAGAAAAGTACAAGGCCAAGAACTTCATCGACACCGTGGTGTACCGGGGCGGCGACGCGGTGAGCGGCTGGGTCAAACGCGGGCTCGATCTGGTCGCTGAACATCCTGCGCTGGCGATGCTGATCGGCGCCGGGATCGCGCTGGCATGGGCCGTCACGGGTGGCATGCTGGGACGCTGGCACCACCGCCGCGAAGCCGCCGCCAACGCGCAATAGAGCCGCGTTCATCGCGCGGCGGCCTTCCCTGTCGCCTTCCGCGATAACATGCCCTCCCCACCCCGCACCCCGCCGACATGACCCTGCGCACTACTCTGCCCGTCGCCCTGATCCAGGAAAAAAACCATGGTGATGCCGAGGCCAATCTTTCGGTGATCGAAGCGCGCGTGGCCGAAGCAGCCAAGCGTGGCGCCAGGCTGGTGTTATTGCAGGAACTGCACAACGGCGCGTACTTCTGCCAGCACGAATCGGTGGCGGAGTTCGACTTGGCCGAACCCATTCCCGGCCCCAGCACCGAACGCCTGGGCAAGCTGGCCAAGCAGCACGGCGTGGTGCTGGTCAGCTCGTTGTTCGAGCGCCGCGCCGCCGGCCTGTACCACAACACCGCGGTGGTCTTCGAGAAAGACGGCAGCACCCTGGGTAAGTACCGCAAGATGCATATCCCGGACGATCCGGGCTTCTACGAAAAATTCTATTTCACCCCCGGCGACCTCGGCTTCAAACCCATCGATACCTCGGTGGGCAGGCTCGGCGTGCTGGTGTGCTGGGACCAGTGGTATCCGGAAGCCGCGCGGCTGATGGCGCTGGCGGGTGCGGAGCTGCTGCTTTATCCCACCGCGATCGGCTGGGATCCGGACGATGCGCAGGACGAAAAGAGCCGCCAGCGCGATGCCTGGATCCTCAGCCATCGCGGCCATGCTGTCGCCAATGGCCTGCCGGTGCTGTCGTGTAATCGCGTAGGCCACGAGCCCTCGCCGCTCGGAGCATCCGGCATCCAGTTCTGGGGCAATAGCCACGTACTGGGGCCGCAGGGCGAATTCATCGCCGAAGCCGGTGGCGAGCCCGAAATCCTCAGCACCGAAGTCGACCTGGCCCGCAGCGAACACGTGCGTCGCATCTGGCCCTTCCTGCGCGACCGGCGCATCGACGCCTATGGCGATCTGCTGAAGCGGTATATCGATTGAACCTGCAGCTGCGCAAGGCGACCCTTGCCGACATTCCGCATATCCACGCGGTGTACGCCCGGGAAGTGCGTGACGGCGTGGCGACTTACGAATATCAGGCACCCGACGAAACGGAGATGGCGCGGCGCATGCAGGAACTGCTGGCGAACGGATATCCCTTTCTGGTCGCCGAACGCGAAGGCGCGTTCGCCGGCTATGCCTACGCCAGCGCTTACCGCGGCCGCGCCGGCTATCGCTGGACCGTGGAGGACACCGTCTATGTAGCTGCCGAAGCTCAGGGGAAAGGGGTCGGCCGCGCTCTGCTCGCCCGCCTGATCGCCGATTGCGAAGCGCTAGGCTTCCGCCAGATGGTGGCGGTGATCGGCGAGCCCGGCAACGGCGCCTCGGTGGTCCTACACGAAAAACTCGGCTTCCACATCATCGGCATATTCCCCGGCCTGGGCCGCAAGCACGGACGCTGGCTGGATACGGTGCAGATGCAGCGCGCATTGGGCAGCGGCAACCACGAAGCACCTTTCGAAGAATGAATCCATGAACGATATATCTTCCTCCGCTCTGCATGATCCGCTCGCCGGGCAGCCGCACCAGATCGTCGAGCGCGATGGCGTGCGCTACACCCTGCTGGGAACCGCGCACGTCTCCAGGACCAGCGTGGAAACGGTACAGGCCGCCATCGCCAGCGGCGATTACGATACGGTCGCGATCGAACTCGACGCCGGGCGCCTGCAAGCGCTGACCGATCCCGATGCCCTGGCCAAACTCGATTTGGTGAAGGTGATCCGCGAAGGCAAGACCCATTTGTTCGCCGCCAACCTCGCACTGGCCGCCTACCAGCGGCGCCTGGCCGAGCAGTTGGACGTGGAGCCAGGCGCCGAGCTGAAAGCGGCCGCACTGGATGCGCGCGAACGCAACTTGCCGCTGCACCTGATCGACCGCGAAGTCGGGCTGACCTTCAAGCGCGCCTTGAGCCGGCTGGGCTGGTGGGGCCGCGCCAAGATCGGCGCCGGCATCATGATGGCCATGTTCGCCGACGAGGAAGTCGGCGACGACGAGATAGAGAAACTCAAGCACGGCGACATGCTGGAATCGAGCTTCGGCGAATTCGCGGCGGAAAGCCCGGCGCTGTACGAAAGCATCATCGCCGAACGCGACCGCTACATGGCCGCGCGCCTGCGCGAATCGGTCACCCACGCCAGCGGCGCGCGCGAGGTACTGGCGGTGATCGGCGCTGGCCATTTGCAGGGCATGGCCGAGCATTTGCGGAGCGATGTCGAAGCGCCGGCCACGGTGCGCGCCGCACTGGAGTCGGTTCCCGAGAAGAGCAAAGTGCCGTGGTTCACCATCGCGCTGGCCGCTTTCCTGGTCGGCGGATTCGCGTGGGGCTTCTATCGCGGCGGCGTGGACGTAGGCGCCGACCTCATCGTGCAATGGGTGCTGGCCACCGGCCTGCTGGGCGCGCTGGGCTGCGCCATCGCTGGCGGCCATCCGCTGAGCATCCTGGCCGCCTTCATTTCTTCTCCGCTGACGCCCCTGCACCCGGCGTTGGCCTCGGGCACGGTCAGTGCGTTCGTCGAAGCGGCGCTGCGCAAACCCACCCACGCCGATTTCATGGCGTTGCGCGACGACGTGCAGACGGTGCGCGGCTGGTGGAAGAACCGGGTCGCGCGGATCCTGCTGAACTTCTTCCTGACCAGTCTGGGTACCGCCATTGGCGTGTGGACGGGCGGTCTGCGGATGCTGGGCAAACTCGTCGGCTGAGCCAGATCTTTGTAGAGCCGAGCTTGCTCGGCTGCTTTCGATTCCACGCCAGGAGCAGCCGAGCAAGCTCGGCCCTACAAACGATACAACCATGGCGGGCCGGGGCCCGCCTTGTTTACTCGGCTTTCAGCGCCGTTATCGCAGCCGCAGGCAAGGCTTCTCCCTTGCGCACCCGCGCACGCTTGGTCAGGCGCGCGGTGCCGCTGCGCATATCGTCCAGAATCGCGTAGATAGTCGGCAGGAACAGCAGGCTGACCACCGTGGAGAACGCCAGACCGCCGGCGATGGCGCGCGCCATCGGGTAGTACGGCGGGCCATCGCCGCCCATCTGCGTGTTGCCCCAGGCGATGGGGATCATCGCCAGGATCGCCGTGCCCATGGTCATCAGGATGGGCCGCAGGCGTTCGCGGCTGCCCTCCACCAGCGCATCGGTCCGGGTCATGCCGCGACGCCGCAGATTGTTGATGTGCTCGATCATCACGATGCCGTTGTTCACTACCACGCCCATCAGCACCAGGATGCCGATGAAGGCCATGATGTTGAATTCGGTGCCGGTCAGCCAGAACAACCAGAACACGCCGAACACCGAGAACAGCACACCGCTCATGATCGCCGCCGGGAACAGCAGCGATTCGAACACCGCCGCCATCACGATGTAGATCAGCAGCAGCGCGATGACCAGGTTGGTCATCATCTGCGCACCCGCCTCGTCCTCTTCCTGGAACGCGCCGCCGTCGAAGGAATAGCTGTAGCCGGTGGGGAACGAAGCCGCTTTCAGGGTGTCCTCCATCGCCTTGCGCGCCTCCGGCACGGTGACCTTGTCGGCCAGGTTGGCCTGCACGGTCAGCGTGGTCTGACGGTTGGTACGCGAGATCTGCGTGGCCGCCGGGGTCACGCCGACATCGACCATGCTCAGCAGCGGTACCGTGCGCCCGTCCGGGGCACGGACCATGAAACTGTCCAGGTCTTCGATCCCGTACTGCTCGGCGCCCGCGAACCGCACCCATACCGGCACTTCGCTCTCGCCGCGGCGGAATTCCCGCAGCGGCGCGCCACGCAATGCGATGCCGACGAAGCTGGCCACGTCGTTGGCGCTGAAGCCGAACGCGGCCGCCCGCTCGCGATCCACCCGTACCGACAGTTCGCTGTTCTGGTCGCCCGCATCCACGCGCACGTCGCGCAACTGCGGACTCTTGGACAGCATCGGCACGATGTCCTTGGCGATCTCCGCCAGGGTCTCGGTGGAATCGCCCACCAGTTGCACCTGCACGTTCTGTCCCGGCTGGCCGCCTCCGCCGCCCTGGCCGCCGTCGTTGCCGATGCCGATGGTGGCGCGCGCGGACTTGGGCAGCTCCTTGCGGATTTCGTCGATCAGGGCCTTGGTGTCGTCGTTGTCCAGTTCGGTCATGTCGAACTTGATGCGGGTGCCCGCATCGCCCTGTTCGCTGTACCAGGAGTAGATCTGCTCGACATGGAAGCGCTTGCGGTTGGCATCCATGAAGTTCTCGATCTTCAGAACTTCGTCGGACATCTGCTTCAGGCTGTAGGAACCCTTCCACTGGTAGAAGATGTTGGTTTCGCCGCCGTCGTCGCCGCCGAACATGTTCTTCTTGGTCAACACCATCGGCACGATGCTGACCATGATGATCAACAGGATGCCCATCACGCTCCAGCCGCGATGCTCCAGGGTCCAGCGCAACAGCCCGGCATAGCGCTTCTGCATGCGCGGAATGATGCCGTTGGTGTTGCCCACCGCCGGCGGGGTTTTCAGGCGGGCCGACAGCATCGGGATCAAGCTCACCGCCACCAGCCACGAAGCCAGCAACGACACCGAGATGGTGATGGCGATCTGCGACAGGTAGATGCTGAGGAAGTTGCGCTCGCCGAACAGGTTGGGCACGAACACGATGCAATGGCACAGCGTGCCGGCCGACAGCGCGATGGCCACGTGGCGCGTGCCTACGATGGAGGCCAGACGTGGCTGGTCGGGCATGCGCTCGCGTTCCTGGTAGATGCTCTCCACCACCACCACCGCGTTGTCCACCAGCATGCCGATGGCCAGCAGCAGGCCCATCATCGACAGGATGTTGAGGGTCACCCCGGCGAAATACATGAAACCCAGGGTCATGATGAAGCAGATCGGGATGGCCAGTGTGACCATCATGGTCGAGGGCCAGTGCCGCAGGAAGAAGAACAGCACCGCGATCGACAGCACCAGACCGATGCCGCCGGCCTCGGCGAGTTCGATCAGCGAAGTGGTGACGTTGTCGCCCTGGTTGTCGATGACCTTGATCTGCAGGTCGTTCAACGAAGGTTCCTTGCGGATTTCCTCGACTTCAGCCAACGCGCGCTTGGAGACTTCGACAAGATTCGCGCTGCGCTCCTTGAAGATGTCCAGACCCACCGCTTTCTTGCCGTCCAGGCGCCGGCCCAGGGTCGTGCGCTCCTGCTTCAAACGCACCTCGGCGATGTCGGACAGACGCACGCCGTTGTTGCCGATCACCAGGTCGCGCAATTGCTGCAGGTCGGTCAGCTCGCCGACCGGCTGCACGCGCAGTCGGCTCCCGCCATCGGTGATGGTGCCGGCCGAGACCGAGAAATTGATCGCCTGCAGGCGCGTGGTCAGATCGTTGAGGCCCAGGTTGTGCGCGGTCAGGCGATCCTGGTCGATCGCGATCTCCACCTCATTGGCCTGGGCACCGGAGATATCCACGCGCGCGACACCGGGAATGCGCTCGATGCGCCGCTTGAACTCGCGGTCGATCATGTCGTAAGAGCTGGCCAGGTCCATGTCGCTGGCCAGACGCACGCGCAACACCGGCTGATCCGTGGTCGAGAACTTCAACACCAAGTAGCGTTGCAAGTCGTCCGGCAGATCGTCGCGGATGGCGTCGATGCGCTCGCGCGCATCGGAGGCGGCGATGGCGACGTCCCGCTCCCAATCGGTGAACTGGATGAAAAGCTGCGCGCCATCGGCATTGGCGCTGGTGTCCATGCGCTTGATGCCGGGCATGGTGGACAGCGTCTCTTCCACCGGCCGCAGCACTGTGCGCTCCACTTCCTCGGGTGTCGAGCCCACATAGGGCAATTGCACGAAGATGAAGGGCGGCGACACTTCCGGGAAAGCCTCCAAGGGCAGACGGAACGCGGCGATAAGCCCGATCGCGGTCAACGACACGAACAGCATGATCGCGCTGACCGGCCGCTTGATGCTCAGTTCGGCGATGCTCATGCGGGTTCGAGTCCTTCACTGTCCGCTTCCAGGGACGCGCGATGCAGGCGGCCGCGTTCGGTGTAGTACTCGTCCGAACGGCGGTCCAACAGGTCGTACACCACCGGAATCACGACCAACGTCAGCAGCGTGGAAACCAGCAGGCCGCCGATCACGGTGATCGCCATCGGCGAACGCACTTCCGCGCCTTCACCGAAGGCCAACGCCAGCGGCAGAAAGCCGAACAGCGTGCACAGGGTGGTCATGATGATCGGACGCAGTCGCGACCGGGCACCTTCCACCAGTGCTTCGCGCTTGGCAACGCCGGCTTCGCGCAACTGGTTGACCTTGTCGATCAGGATGATGGCGTTCTTCACCACCAGGCCGACCAGCAATATCAGACCGATGAAAACCACTACCGACACCGGCGAACGCGTCAGCAGCAACGCGAGCACCGCGCCCACCAGCGCCAGCGGGATGGTGAACAGGATCACGAACGGATGCAGCAGCGATTCGAACTGTGAAGCCATCACCAGGTAGACCAGGAAGATCGCCAGGCCAAAGGCGAACAGCAGCGCTTTGACCGACTCGGCGAGTTCCTCGCCCTGCCCGCCGATGTGCATGCCGATGCCGGCGCCAAGATTGTTCTCGGCGACCATGTCGCGCACTTCGTTCACCGCACCGCCCAGATCTATATCGCGCAAATTGGCGGAGACGATGGCCACGCGCACCTGGTCGGCGCGATGGATCTCGCTGGGGCCGGTGGTGGAGACCACCTCTGCCACCGACTCCAACGTCACCGGACGCGAACTGCCCGGGTTGACGATCAGCTTGCGGATGCTTTCCACCGAAGCGCGATCCGATTCCTGCGCACGCACCAGCACGTCGATCTTGCGGTCGCGGAAGCTGTAGCGCGTGGCCACGTCGCCGCGCACCTTCTTGACCACTATGTCGGCGATCTGGCGCGTGGTCAGGCCCAGTGCACCGGCGCGGTCCTGGTCGAAGCGGATCTGGATTTCGGGGAAGCCCTCCTCCACCGTCGACTTGACGTCGGCATAGTGCGGGTTGGCGCGCAGCATGGCCGCCATCTTCTGGCCGGCGCGCTGGATCGTGTCCAGATCCTGACCGCGCAACTCGATTTCAAGCGGCGTGGAGAAACTGAAAAGCTCGGGGCGGCGGAAATCGACTTGCACGCCCGGGTGGTCCTTCATCGACGAACGCAGCTTTTCGGTTTCATCGGCTTCCAGCTGCTTGCTGCCGCCGTCGGCCATCACCACGGTGATCTTGCCGATGTTCTCGCCGCTCTCGGTGGGGCTGGCATCCAGCCGCGTACCGGTGCCGCTGACGCCGTATAGCGCGCGGATGCCTTCGTCCTTGGCGTGCACCTCCTGCAAGCTGCGCACCAGGCCGTCGGTTTCGCGCAAGGGCGTGCCCGGCGGCAGTTTCACCGTCATTTCGAAACGGTCCTGCGCCAATTGCGGAATCAGGTCCGCGCCCAGCATGGGAACCGTCAGCATGGTCAAAGCGAAGGCGGCGGCGGCAAAGCCCAACACCAGCCAAGGCCTGCGCAGCGAGCCTGGCAACAGTTTCATATAGCCACGTTCGGCACCGTCGTAGGGCATCATCGCCAAGTCGCTGGCCTTGCGCATGACTGGGCCAACCGTGGCTACCAGGATGCGCCAGAGGCGTACCAGCAGCCAACTCGTTCCGAAGAAAATCGGGGCGCCGCAGGCCGCAAAGAACAGCACTACGATCCAGAGCGGCAGGACAAGCGCGATCCGCACCGGCAGCAGCAGAAACCACAGCCCCCAACGCAGCGGCACAGACCAGCGTTCCATGTACGCGGGCCACCAGAACACCCACGGCTTGCCGACCACTGCGGCCTTCAGGCACCCCAGCACGAAAAGAACCGGGAACAGGAGAATCGCCAGTACCCAGGCCAATACACGTGGCAAACCGAAGCCCAAAGGCAGCTTCGTCACACCGAAGACAGTCGAGATGGCAGCTGTCATCAGCGACGAACGCGGATGCGGCATTTCTTCGGGAAAAGCCATCGGCGGCCTGCCCTTCAATGCGCTAAGCATCGGGATCAGCGTCATCGACACCACCAGCGACACCGCGATGGCGATGGCCACGGTCAAGGCCTGGTCGCGGAACAGCTGACCGGCGATACCCTGCACGAACACCAGCGGCAGGAACACCGCGATGGTGGTCAAAGTGGAAGCCACCACGGCCATGCTGACTTCGCGGGTGCCGGTGATGGCAGCCTGCAGGATGCCCAGGCCGCGTTCGCGCGCCTTGGCGATGCTTTCCAGCACCACGATGGAGTCGTCCACCACCAGGCCGGTGGCCAGCGCAAGGCCGCCCAGCGACATCACGTTCAAGCTCAGGCCCAGCTGGTCCATGAAGAAGAACGTGGTGACGATGGAGGCCGGCAACGACAGCGCGACCACGAAGGTGCTCCAGCCGTCGCGCAGGAACAGGAAGATGATCAGGATCGCCAGCAAACCGCCGATCACCGCGTCCATCTTCACGTCGCTGATGGCGTGGCGGATGAACTGCGACTGGTCGTCGATGGTGGTCAGCTCGGCATCCGGCGGAACCAGCGTTTTGAGCTGCTCGAGCTTCGCCTGGATGGCATCGGCCGTGGCGACCGTGTTGGCATCGCCTTCCTTGTAGATCGCCAGTTCGACCGCTTCGCTGCCGGCCAGACGGATGATGCCTTCGCGCTCCTTGTAGCCCTGGCGCACGTCGGCGATGTCCTTCAGGCGCACCGGCATGCCGCCGGCGATGGTGCTGGACGATGAGGAGTTCGCGCTCTGCACCGAAGCCGCCGCCGCCATGGCCGCCGCATCGCCGGTGGAGGCGGCGATGGCCGCCATCTGCGCCGCCGCGCTGGCAGCGGCGTTGCTGCCGCCGCTCTGCGTGGTGACCAGCATGTTGCGGATTTCTTCGACGTTGGCGAACTGATTGACCGTGCGTACCAGATAACGCTGCGAACCCTGCTCCAGGCGGCCGCCGGAAATGTTGATGTTCTCCTGCTGCAGGCGCTGGATCACCGTGTCGATAGGCAGATTGAGCTGCGCGAGTTTCTGCTGGTCGATATCGACCTGGATTTCGTCTTCCAGGCCGCCGCCCACCTTGACCGCGGCCACGCCCTCAACCGGCTCCAGCTTCTTCTTCAGGTCCTCGTCGGCATAGCGGCGCAGCTCGGTGAGCTGGCGCACGGAATCGGCCTCGGTCTTGCCGGCGACTTTCGACGACAGCGCAAGCCGCATGATCGGTTCGGTGGAGGGATTGAAACGCAGCAGCACCGGCGCCTTGGCTTCCAGCGGCAGCTGCAGCACTTCCATCTTGTCGCGCACCTCCAGGCTGGCCTGGTCCATGTCGGTGCCCCAGGCGAATTCCAGCACCACATCGCTCTGGCCGGTACGCGAAACGGATTTCAGTTTGCGCAGGTTCTTCACCACGCCGACGGCTTCTTCCACCGGCTCCGAAATCAAAGTCTCGATTTCCGAAGGCGCAGCACCGGTGTATTCGGTACGCACGGTCAGGGTGGGATAGCTGAGGTCCGGCAGCAGATTGACCTTCAACGCGGCCAGCGCGATGCAGCCGAACAGGAACATGGTGACCCAGAACATCGCCACGGTGACGCGGCGGCGCGTGGAGAATTCCACCAGCCCGCCGCCGGTCAAAGCGGCAGGCGGCGCCAGAGGATCGTTCGCTTCGGGGCCCGCAGCTCCGTGATCCGGAGCCCCCCGGTCAGGGCCGTGGCCGCTCATTTCTTCTTACCGGCTGCTTCAACCTCCACCTTGGCGGTGGCGGCCTTCTTCTTGGCATCGCCGATCACCTCCACCGGCGTGCCGTCGCGCAGCGCGATCTTGCCGGCGGTCACCACGCCATCGCCCGGCTTGAGACCTTCGCGGATTTCCACCCACTCGCCATCCATGTAGCCCAGCTTGACCGGAACGCGTGCGGCCTTGCCGTTGCGCACCGCGAACACCGCCGGGTCGCCATCGTCGTCCAGCAGCGCTACGCGCGGCACCACCAGCGCGTCGGCGCGCTTGTCGTAATCGATCTTGATGCGTCCGAACATGCCCGGCTGCAGCAGCCCGTCGCCGGCGAAGGCGCAGACCACCCGGAAAGTGCCGCTACCGGAATCGACCACCGGCGCGATGCGGTCCACGACGCCGGTGAAAGTCTGGCCCGGCAGCGCGTCGGCGGCCAGTTCGACCGGCTGGCCCGCCTTGAGCGTGGAGATCTCGCGCTCGGGAACGTTGAGCGTGGCTTCCAGCCGCGAGTTGTCGACGATGCGGAAAATAGGCGTGTTGATCTGCACGAAGTTGCCGGTCTTGATCGAACGCGAGGCGATCACGCCCGAGATCGGCGCCAACACGGTGGTGTAGGAAAGCTCCAGCGTGGCCATGGTGTACTGGGCGCGCGCGTTCTCCAGATCGAACTTGATCTGGTCCACGTCGTTGGCGCTGATCATCTGCTGGGTGACCAGTTGCCTGGCCCGGTTGTAGTTGTTTTCCAGCTTGTGCATCTGCGCCGAAGCCTGGGCCACGGCCAGGCGCGAACGGTCGGGATCCAGCCGCACCAGCGGCTGCCCGGCGTGGACCGTTTGCCCTTCTTCCACCAGCACCGCCAAGGCCACACCCGAGGTCTTGGCCACCACCTGCGATTCTCCGCGCGGTTCCAGCGCCGCGGTGCCCGTATAGCTGGCCGCGACCGCGCGATGGGCCGCCTTGGCCACCTCCACCGGCACCGCATCCGGACCCTTGGGCGGATCGCCCGGCTTGGCCTGGGCTTCTCCATCCCCTTTCTTGCACGCGGCAAGAGCGAACACGAAAACGCAGATAAGCGCGGACGCACGGAGCGCGCGCGAAGGAAGACGGCCTGCAGTGAAGTCGGGTCGAGACATGGTGGTACCGGGTGGTTGTTAGGTGTTGTACATAGGTATATCACCCAAGTACAACTCCGGCATGCGCCGAAGGTCATGGTGACTTGCGTCGCGCGATATGTTGACTGCTGCAAAAGACAACGGCGCGAAGGGCGCGATCAGGTCGGTTGCGTCCGCCCGGATCCTGCATGGATGGCAGGTCTTGGGAGTCGCACGCTATACTTGCCGAAGCCAAGCGCTGCGGTTGGACGTAGCGCGCGCAATGAGAGAGTCCCGGATTACGACATGATGCGACCGCTACCGCTCGCCGCTTGCCTTGCCTTGGCCGCCGTCCTTTCGGTGGCCGTCGTTACACCCCAACCCCCTCCCCCACCGGCCGACAAGCCCGCCGAGGCAGCGCCCGCTCCTGCTGCCGCTGCGCCAGCCCCGGCAACGCCCGCCGTACTGGTCGGCAATGCCCAGGCCGGCCGCACCCTGGCCTATACCTGCCAGGGCTGCCATGGCGTCGAAGGCTACAAGAACGCCTATCCCAGCTTCCACGTACCGCGCATCGGCGGCCAGTCGGCCGAGTACCTGACCCAGGCGCTGACCGAATACAAGAAAGGCAACCGCAAGCACCCGACGATGCAAGCCCAGGCGCAGAGCTTCTCTGACCAGGACATCGCCGACCTCTCCGCCTATCTCTCTTCCGTGAAGTAAGCCGCCCATGTCGAACGCCGTGCACGCCCCGCGTCTAGCCATCGCCCTGCTCGCCGCCCTCGCCCTGGCCGCCTGCTCCCAGAACAACGAAGTCGCCGCCGAAGATCCCGGCCATGCCAGCGGCGAACATGGTTCCAGTTCGTCCGCCGGTCTGCCCGATGGCCACATCGCCGCCGGCGAGAAACGCGCCCAGGTGAAGAGCGAAGCGACCAAGCAAAGCTGCATCGACTGCCACGGTGCCGAAGGCAATGCGCCCATCGATCCGACCTACCCCAAGCTCGGCGGCCAGTACGGCGACTACATCGCCCACGCGCTGCAGGCTTATCGCGCGGGCGACCGTCAGAACCCGCAAATGACGCCGCAAGCGGCAGCGCTGACCGACCAGGAGATTTCCGACCTGGCCGCCTACTTCGGCTCGCGTCCCACGAAATTGCGTGACCTGCACGGCGTCGATTGAGAGTCCTGCAAACGCAAAACGAACGACCCCCAGCCAGCTGGGGGTTTTTTTTGCGCGGACATATCGCGGTAGCTGACTGGTGGCTGCCCGCTGCTCTTTCCTACCCATCCGCCGGCCTCGGACAGATCGTATTGACATACTGTGCATTGCACAGTAATGTGCGCCAAACTCTATTAGGTACTGAATGGTGGAAGCCAACCCAAACCCGATCCCCAAGCTGGAGCTGGAGCTCCGCCGCGGCGCGCTCGTGCTGGCGGTGCTCTCCCAGCTGCGGGAGGTCCAGTACGGCTACTCCTTGCGCCAAGCCCTGGCGCTACGCGGCATGCCGATCGAGGAAGGGACGCTTTATCCCTTGCTCCGCAGGCTGGAAGGCCAGGGCCTGCTGGCCTCCGAATGGCGGATCGAAGACGGTCCGCCTCGCCGCTACTACCGGCTTAACGACGCTGGCGAGGCGCTGCTCGTCGAATTGACGGCCACATGGAACGCCCTGGTCGGGACCATGGCCGGACTACTTGAGGGGAGTGAGAAATGAGCTCGAACGATGTGATCGAAGCGTATGTAGCCGAGGTGATGCGCCGCCTGCCCCGCAAGGAGCGCAATGAAATCGGCCTGGAGCTTCGCGACTTGCTTACCCAGATGCTGGCCGAGAGAGCGCAGGATGCGGCCGCCGATGAGGTGGTCTTGGACATGCTGCGGGACTTCGGCACGCCCACCGAAGTCGCAGCACGCTATCGCCCGCCTGGTGTGGTGATTATTCCCGCCGAGCAGACCAGAACCTTCGCCCTGCTCTCGCTCGGAGGCATAGCTCTGCAGTGGGCGTCGACCTTTCCTCGCGTGTTCGATGGACAGCCTTTGGTCGCCTGGTGGTTCACCTGGGGCCTGGGCGCTTTCTGGTGGCCCGGCTTTCTGGCGATGATGTCGCTGATGGGCGTTTTTGCATGCCAGCTGGGCATGTTCAAGCCGACCTGGAAGTCTCGCACCGTCGATCCGGAGCGGATCAACCGCACCTCGATGGCCTTCGGGCTGGCCGGGTACGCCATCGGGGTGGCGCTGATGATCTGCATGCCCTGGATAACCGCCGTGATGCCCGAGCCGATGCCGCGAATTTTTGCTTTCGATCCGACGTTCCTGCGCGAGCGGGCACCGCCGGTGATCCTGCTGTGGCTGGGCGGCTTCGTTACCATGTTCGTAGCCATGCGAAAGGGCCGCTGGTCGAAACTGACGCGAAATCTGTCCGCCGCTTTCGGCCTGGGATTCGTCGCGCTGCTTGTCTGGTGGATGACAGCCGGAGATATTTTCCTGTCGCCGGCGACCGACGAAGGCGCCAAAGGCGCCCTGGGATTGGTCGTGGCCATCATCGTGGCGGATCTTGCCTACAGACTGTACCGTCGACGTCCGCGGATGCACGCACCGAAGATCAAAGCGTCGGGGACCTAGCCCCCAACCTGCGCATGGATGGGAACGCGGCCTGGCAATGCCGGCCGCGCCAAGCCGATCAACTGTCGGTGGGGATCGGATTGCGCTTGACCGGAATATCCGGAGGCGGCCTGGCCACGGCCGGCTGCTCGTTGAGGTTGGGATCGAACAGACTGCAGGCTCCCCCGACCTGCAGCACCGACACCACGCACCTTACCCGCTTGTTGGTGCCGGGAATCTTCATTTCCACTTCGCGGATATTGCGGCGCACCCACTCGGCCAGCAATGACTCGTTGGTTGGACGCCAGTACTTGTCGAACATGCTGGGTTCGTAAGGGAATTCCGGACGCTCCATCCACTTGCTGGCACGGTCGGCATCGGCGCGCTGCTGCTGTTTGGAACCGGGCGCGCCGGGACGCGCCGTGCTGCCGGTGGCGTTGGACGGCACGCGCACGCTGCCATCGGCATTGAACAGACCAGGACCATTGCCCGCACGGCCGCCGGTCGTAGAACCGGGCGTATTGCGGGTGGAGTCGCCCCAGTCGTCCCCGCGGGTCGGCGTGGCCAGACCGCCCGGACGGTTTGCCGCAGCTGAAGAACCGGAAGCGGTCGCGTTCGGTTGCGTGCCCTGCTGCGCGCTCGGTGCGCGCGCGGAATCGCCGGCGGTGGAAGGACTCGTCGCAGTGGCGGTACTGCTGGAAGAAGCCGTGCCACGATTCGGCGCTGCGATCTCGACCTGACGCACGCTTTGCGCAGGCGCGCGCAGCTCGGGCGCTGCGATCGCACGCGATGGAACCTGCACGCTGCGAATCTGCGGCAACGGCGCGGCGATCTCCCGCTGCCGTACTTCCTGGGTGGGTTGTGCGATCTGCGGCGTCGCGATTTCGCGCTGCGGCAACTCGCGCTGCGCCGGCGGCGTTTCCACCACCGTGACCTCGCGCGACGGTACGCCCAACTCCCGCGGTTTGAGTTGCGGCGGCGCGATTTCCAGCGAACGTGGAGTAGCGGGCGGCAATACGAACGTACTGGTCGGCTCGGGCGTTTCGGTCACCTGCACGTTCTGCTGGGCTACTGGCGGTGCGGGCGAAGGAACCTGTTCCTGCGGCAGCGCTGAAGCCTGCGCAGTCTCGGCCGGCGCGCCAGAAGAAGGAGCGGCCGCGGACTGCGCGGCGGCTGCGGCCGATTGGGATTGCGCCGCGGGCGGCCCACCGCCTTCTTCCTTGGGAGTTCCCTGCCCCATGAACTCGACCTGCACGCGGCTCTCGTCTTCGGCCGCTGGCGGAGGCGGCAATTTGATCATCGCCAGCAGCATCAGCAACAGCACGAACAGCAGGTGCATGAAGAAACTGATGCCGCCGGCGAACCAGCGCAGTCTGCGGTCCTCGCGCAGCGGCGGGCCCCAGTCCTGGTAGAACATCGAGCGGAAAGCCTGCCAGCGGTTCAACGCCGCCGGACGGCGCGGAGTTTCGGGCACGGGCCGTTCGGCGAATAGCCGGACGATGGCCTCGGCGCTGTCGTGACGGATCACGCCCAGCTTTTCCCTCAACGCGCGCAGCCACAGGCCCCAGCCGTAGGGCATTCCGGTGTGGCGTTCCAGGATGGGCGCTGGCTTGCCCGCCTGCAGCGCTGCGATGATTTCGGCGGCTCTCGTCACCGGGAAGCGGGAATCAGGCCGCGTTGTCGCGCGGGATGTACGGTGCGTCGCCGGTATCGTGATCGGTGACGTCGCGCACCGCGGTGACGCCGGGAACGCGCGCCATCAGGGTCTTCTCGATGCCCTGCTTCAAGGTCACGTCCGCCATGCCGCAGCCGTTGCAGCCGCCGCCGAAACGGAGCAACACCACGCCGTCCGCGCTTACCTGCTCCACCGCCACCCTGCCCTTGTGCTGGGCCAGTTGCGGGTTGATTTCGTTCTCCACCACCCACCGCACCCGTTCCACCAGCGAAGCCGATTCGGCCGGCGCCTGTCCCTTGATCTTCGGCGCCTTGATGGTGAGCTGGCTGCCGGCGCCCTGGGTCACGTAGTCGATCTCGGCGCCGTCCAGCCAGGCGACGCTTTGCGCATCGACATAGACGGTGAAGCCTTCGCAGTCGACCGCCCATTCGTCGCCCGCCAGATCGCGCGGTTCGGCGAACTCCAGACGCGCGTCGGCGCGCGCGGTGCCCGGATCGACCGCGCTCAGGCGCACGCCCAGGCCGGGCAGCGCCTCGCGCTCGATCAGCTTGCGGAAATGGGCCTGGGCGGTGTCGGAGATATGGATCATGCGGCTATTCTAGCCACCCTATTGTTAGACGCTCATTCGAGCACATAACGGCATGGATGTTACGTTCAGCCAATCCACGCCGAGGAAGCCCCCATGTCCGACCTGATCCCCCTGGCCCAAGCGCACTGCCTGCCGCTCAAGGGCAGCGAGCACAAACTCACCCAGGCCCGCGTGGCCGAACTGATCCTGGAAGTGCCGGACTGGGACCTGGTCGAAGAAGGCCGTGCGCTGTGCAGGACCTTCCATTTCGACAACTACTACCAGACCATGGCCTTCGTGAACGCGCTGGCCTATATCGCCCATGCCGAGGACCACCACCCCGATCTTGGAGTGCACTACAACCGCGCCGTCGTGCGCTACTCCACGCACGATGTGGGCGGCCTGAGCGAGAACGACTTCATCTGCGCGGCCAAAGCCGATCTGCTGGCCGGCTGATGCCGCCGGTTCCCGTACTGGAGCGTCCATTGGAGACATGCATTCCATGAACAACCGATTCCATTCCAAATCGCCGCCAGCGCTCTTCGGCATGCTGGCGATCGGCGCGTTGCTGTCGGCCTGCAGCGCCGATTCGCCCCCGCCGGCACCGGTAATCCCTTCGACCCAGGTAACCGCGCTGAACACACCCATGCCGCACTACCCCGCCGAACTGGGCTGTGCGGGCATTGGCGGCATGGTCATGCTGAATCTGACCATCGGCACGGACGGCAAGCCGGCAAAGGTGGAAATGCTTGCCAGCAGCGGCCAGGAGGCGTTGGACAGGTCTGCGCTGGAAGGCGTGAAGTCCTGGCAGTTCGAACCAGCCACGCGCGGCGGCAAGCCGATAGTCCAGGGCATCCGGGTGCCGGTGAATTTCAAACCGCCGCAGATACGTCCCAACGACTGTTTCAGCCTGGACGAACAGCGCTAACCCATGAATCCTTGTAGAGCCGGGCTTGCTCGGCTGCTCTGCTGCATTCGTTAGGCGACCGGATTCAAGAGCAGCCGAGCAAGCCCGGCTCTACAACGCGCGATCCGGATTTGGATAGCACCGGGATTCAGGCCAGACGATCCAGCGCCGCCGCCAGATCGTCGGCCAGCGGTGCGTTCAACACATAAGGCGACTTGCCGCCGTCGAGCGCGAATTCCAGCGACGCCGCATGCAGGAACAGACGCTTCAGTCCCGCCTGTTCGCGCAACCGCTTGTTGACCGCCTCATCGCCGTATTTGTCGTCGCCGGCCACGGGATGGCCGATGTGCTGGGCATGCACGCGGATCTGATGGGTGCGGCCGGTTTCGATCCTGACTTCGCAATAGGAATGTCCGCCGCGCCGTTCCAGCACCTTGAAATGGCTCAGCGATGGTTTGCCGATAGCGTTCACTTGTACGTGCCGTTCTCCGCCCTGGCGCAGACCCACGTGCAGCGGCGCATCCACGCTCATGACCCCGTCCGGCATGCGCCCCACCAGCAGAGTCAGGTACCGCTTGCGGATGCCGGTGCCGCCCTCCTCGCGCATCAGCGCCTGCAACTCGGTCAAGGCGGAACGCTTCTTGGCCACGATCAGCAGGCCGGAGGTATCCCGGTCCAACCGGTGCACCAGTTCCAGGTTCATGTTGGGCCGCAGCGCCCGCAGGGTTTCGATGGCGCCATGGCTGATGCCGCTGCCGCCGTGGCTGGCCACGCCGGTAGGTTTGTTCAGCACCAGCAGGCGCGCGTCCTCGAACACGATCGCCGCCTCCAGCCGTTGCAGGAACCCGCTCGGCGGCGGCGCCTTGTCTTCGGGATCGCTGAGACTGACCGGCGGAATACGGACCTCGTCACCGGACAGCAGCTTGCGGTCCGCCTTGGCCCGCCCTCCGTTGATCCGGACCTGCCCGCTGCGCACCAGCTTGTAGACCAGGCTGCGCGGGGCGCCCTTCAGCTGGCCCAGCAGGAAATTGTCCAGGCGCTGGCCGTCGCGGTCTTCAGGCACCTTGATGGTGCGAACGGCGGTCTTGGTGGCCCCTTCGGGCTTGCTTGCGGGGGGCTGATCGGTCATCCGTCTTTTATTCTGATACACTCGGGGGGCGAGATAAGGGTTTGATTTCGCTGGAAGTTAACCAGCATCTTCACGATGCTGCGGGCCAGAAGCCCAGCTTTCCGCGATTCCGGCAAAGTGCGTAGCCACCGCCCACGGGGCAGTGAATGTTACCGCGGCTGGTCGGCGAATCCGGACATCGCCCGATGCGTCAGACGTCGGTAGCTGAACACGCCCCGTGAGGCGCAAGGGTTATTCCCGAGCAGCCTCCGGTCCGAAACATATTTGTTAAATGAACCAAAGCGCTCCCGCGGCCTGCCGTGGTGTTGCAGCGCTGGAAACCAACCCTGCCCCGTTCGCGCCTGCGCGAGGGGTGGCGAGCAGTATCCAGAATGCGAAACCCACGGTGTTCCGCGCGGCAGCAGCGCGCGAGGAACGCACAATGAAACGTATGCTGATCAATGCGACGCAGGAAGAAGAACTGCGCGTCGCCATCGTTGACGGACAGACCCTGTACGACATCGATATCGAACAACCGTCCAAAGAACAGAAAAAATCCAACATCTACAAGGGCCGCATTACCCGGCTCGAGCCTTCCCTGGAAGCGGCCTTCGTCGAATACGGCGGCGAACGCCATGGCTTCCTGCCGCTGAAGGAAATCTCCCGCGACTATTTCCAGGCCGGCGTCGACCACAACAAGGCCGGCCTGAAGGAACTCCTGCGCGAAGGCCAGGAAGTCGTGGTGCAGGTCGACAAGGACGAGCGCGGCAACAAGGGCGCTGCCCTGACCACGTTCATCTCACTGGCCGGGCGTTACATGGTGCTGATGCCCAACTCGCCCACCGCCGGCGGCGTCTCGCGCCGGATCGAGGGCGACGACCGCGCCGAGCTGAAGAAAGCGATGGACGCGCTGGTCATCCCCGAGGACATGGGCGTGATCATCCGCACCGCCGGCGTCGGCCGCGACGCCGAGGAACTGCAATGGGACCTGGACTACCTGCTGCAGGTCTGGCGCTCGGTCGCCGAAGCCGCGCTCAGCAAGCCGGCCCCGTTCCTGATCTACCAGGAGTCGCGCCTGATCGTGCGCGCCCTGCGCGACTACCTGCGCGCGGACGTTGGCGAGATCCTGGTCGACACCCCTGAGCTCTACGCCACGGCGAAGGAGTTCATGGAACAGGTGATGCCGCACAACCTGCGCAAGCTCAAGCATTACACCGACGACATTCCGCTGTTCAACCGCTTCCAGATCGAGTCGCAGATCGAAGGCGCCTACGAGCGTAACGTGCGCCTGCCCTCCGGCGGCTCCATCGTGGTCGACCAGACCGAAGCCCTGACCGCGATCGACGTCAACTCCTCGCGCTCCACCAAGGGCAGCGACATCGAAGACACCGCCTTCCAGACCAACATGGAAGCGGCCGACGAAGTGGCCCGCCAGCTGCGCCTGCGCGACCTGGGCGGTCTGGTGGTCATCGACTTCATCGACATGTCCAGCAGCAAGCACCAGCGCGACGTCGAGAACCGCCTGCAGAACGCGCTCAAGTACGATCGCGCGCGCGTGCAGATCGGCCGCATCTCGCGTTTCGGCCTGATGGAAATGAGCCGCCAGCGTCTGCGTCCCTCGCTCGGCGAATCCAGCCAGATCGTCTGCCCGCAGTGCGAAGGCCACGGCCGCATGCGCAGCATCGAATCGCTGTCGCTGTCCATCATCCGCGTGGCCGAAGAGCACGCGATGAAGGAGAACACCGGACAGGTGCTGGTGCAGGCCCCGGTGCAGATCGCCAACTTCCTGCTCAACGAAAAACGCAACGCCTTGCGCGAGATCGAGAAGCGCCACGACGCGCCCATCGTCATCGTCGCCGACGAAGCGCTGCATACGCCGCACTACGAAGTCACCCGCATCCGCGAGAACGAACTGGGCGAGGAATCCTCCAAGCCCAGCTACCAGCGCAACACGCCGCGCAAGCTGCCGGTGCACGCGCTGACCAAGGCGCAGTTGAACATCCCCGCGCCCGCGGTCACCCACGTCAAGCACAGCCAGCCCGCGCCGATCCGCGAAGAGCGCGAGGAAGCGGCAGCGCCCGCTCCGGCATTCGTCAAGGCGCCCGCTTCGTCCGCACCCGCAGCAGCCGCCTCCGGCGGCGTAGTGGGATGGTTGAAGCGCGTGTTCGGCGGCGGCTCCGGCGAAACCTCCAATGCCACTTTGGCCGAGCAAACCCGCCAGCACGAAAACCGCCAGCGGAATGACCGTGGCAACGACCGCAACAATGGCCAGCGCCGCGACGGCCGCGGGAACCAGCAGAACCAGGGCCGCGGCAACGCGGGCGGTCAGCGCCGCGACGAGCAGCGCGGTCCCAAGCCGCAGAACGCGCAGCCCGCCGCTCAGGGCGGCCAGCAGCAGAAGCAGCGCAACGAACAGCCGCAGAAGCAGCAGCAACAACCCAAGCAACAGCAGAACCAGCCCAAGCAGCAGAAGCCGCAGAACGAAGCGGGCCAGAACAGCGGCCGTCCGCAGCGGCCGCCGCGCAACAACGAAGCGCCCAGGCAGCCCCGTCAGGAAACGGCCGAAACGGCCGATCTGGCCGCAGCGCCCGCCATCGCAACGACGGCAGCGGTCGCAGCGACGGCGGCCGCGCCATTGCCTGCCACTGCTCCCGTCGCTACCGGCAACATCGCGCCTGCACCCATCACTACCGCCACCGATGAAAAGGAAGCGCCTTCCGTGCAGGTTGCGGCCGCCAACGATTCCAGCGAGGGCGGAACCGCAGATGCCGGGGACGGTACTGGCCGCCGCCGCCGGGGTCGTCGCGGCGGACGCCGCAGGCGCCGTGGCGCGGGCGAAGCCGGCGCCAGCAATGAAACCAGCGGTTCAGAGGATTTCGGCGACGACGAACAACCCCAGGTCATCATCGCCAACGGCTCGCAGCCCGAGTTCGATTTCGATGACGAAACGCCTGCCGCCAGTCCCGCCGCACGTCCTGCTGCTCAGGCGCCCGCAGCGCCGGTGGTGGCTACGCTCGCCGTTGCCGCACCTGTTGCCGAGCAGGTCCGCCCCACTCCGGAAGCGGCCACGCCCGAGCCAGTTGCTGTTGCTCCGGCGGCAGTCGAAACGCAGTCGGCAGCCGTAATTGAAACGCCGCAGTCAGCAGTAGCCGCATCGGCGACACCGGCCGTCGAATGGAAGACTGAATCCGCCGCTGCACAGACCGAGTCCTTGGCGACCGCCACGCCGGCCGAAGCCAATGCGACGGCTCAGGAAATCCTGAAGAACGACACCGTCGAGAGCTTCACGCTGGTCGAGAGTCCGGCCCCTGCGGAAGCGGCCTCGATTGTCGCGCAAGCCGCCGAGCCTGAAACCACGTCTGAAGTCGTGCACGAAGTCGCCGAACCGACCCCAGCGCCCGTGGCCGCCGTCGAGCCGCCCAAGCCCGCGCCCGTGCGGCCGGCGGTCGGCAATACCGGTTCGCTGTTCTTCACCGCCGATGCCGACACGCCATCTTCGGTCACGCGGCATTTGTTCGAGCCCATGCCCGCCCCGCAGCCGGCGGCGGTCGTGGAAAAGCACGAAGAGCACGACCTGCCCCTGCTTGCCGAAAACGATGAAACGGCCAGCGAAGAAAAAGACCAGGGCAGCGAACGCAGCGCCTGATCAGGCAATCAGGCATCCCGCGTGTTCGCTACAGCGAATGCGCGGGATCCAGCAATCCGTACTGCGCGGCCAGCCGCGCCAGTGCGATGTTGTCCTGGATACCGACCTTCTGGAACAAGCGCGTCTTGTGCGTGTTCACCGTCTTGGCGCTCAGGCTGAGGCGTTTGGCGATGTCTTCCTGCCGCAACCCCTGGATCAGCAGCATCGCCACCTCCAGTTCCCGGGGCGACAACCCGTCGAAGGGCGAGGCGCTTCCGCCCACGTTGGAAAGCGCCATGTTCTGCGCGACATTGGTGCCCAGGTAGCGCTTGCCGCGCGCCACTTCGCGCACCGCGCGCAATAGTTCGCCGGCATCGCCGGCCTTGCCGATGTATCCGCAGGCGCCGGCTTCCAGCAGGCGTTTAGGCAGCGGGCCGTCTTCCAGCACCGACACGATGATCACCTTGGTTTCCAGATCGCCGCGGGCGATGCGCTCGGTGATTTCGAGCCCGCTCATTCCCGGAAGATGCAGATCGCACAACACCACATCGGGTTTCAGGCTGCGTATCTGGCGCAACGCGTCTTCGCCATTGTCGGCGTCGCCCACGACCTCGATGTCCACTTCGCCGGCCAATATCATTTTCATGCCGGTTCGCACCAGCGCATGATCGTCGATCAGGTATACGCGTATCGTCATCCTTGTTTCCCCTCAGTGACACTCCCATCGCGAGAGTAGCTTCGGCAATCGATACGAAGCAACTCACACTTTCCTTTGGGAGCAGTGAAAAACAAGACCAAACAACGTAACCAACGTTTCGCAGCAATGGATATTGCGGGCATTCTACTTATTCGTTCCGGTCGCGCATCCTCCAGCGGTCACGCTTCCTTCAAGCGACCCGCATCCCGTAGGTCGGGGCTACGCCCCCGACGCATGGGAAACCGGCCTGCTCTGCAAGTCGGGGACGTAGCCCCGACCTACGGGATGCGTTTCAGCGGTTGCCGGCGTGCGTAAGTCAGACTGCGCCACAACCATTCCATCGGACCGAAACGATAGCGCGACAGCCACCAGCGACTGAAGAGTATCTGCGCTCCGAACAATACGATCCACGCCGACAATATGCCGACAAGACCATATCTGGGTCCGACACCCAGCCCTGCGCCATAGAACACCGACAGGCACACTGCCGTCTGCAACAGGTAATTGGTCAGCGCCATGCGCCCCACCGGGGCCAGCGCACGCAGATAGCGCCGGCATGAAGCATGCAGGAACAGCAATGCGAAGCCAGCAGCATAAGCGACGCCAAGAGCCAAGGGGCCGGTGCGCAGGACGATGCGCAGCAACGCCAATCCCGGTTGCCCCGCGAAAGCCGAAATATTCGTTTCCAGCGACTCCTCGAAATACCCGAGCCCCGTCGCGGCCATGCCGATGATCGCGGCGGCGGTGAAGATGCGGTGCAGCAGCTCCCGGTGGATTTCCGGCCGTTGCAGCAAGCCTGCGCGACCGGCCCAATAGCCCAGCAGAAAACGTCCGAAGACGAACGGCCACACGTCCCACCAGACCACGTAGGCCCAGTTGGAAAAAACCGCATTCTGCGCCAGCGCCGTCGTCCAGTGCGGGGATGAAAATGCCGCCAGGTTGGCCCTCTCCATCGTTTCCTGCGCAGGCATGCCTTTCAGCAGCGCCTCCATCCACGGTTCGATCAACGCCGGAAGCACCAGCGCCACCGACAAGCCCAGCGACAGCAATGCGCGCGACGAAAGCTTGCGGCAGAGGACCAGCAGCAAACCCATCAGCGCATAGATCAGCAGGATGTCGCCCCACCAGAACAGGTAGGAATGGATAAGGCCGAACAACAGCAGCACGCCGGTCCTGCGCAGATACAGCCGCAGTCCGGCCGAGCCCCGCGTTTGCGCGCGCTCCAGCTGCAGGGCGAAGCCCAGTCCGAACAGCATCGAGAACAGCGTGATCGCTTTTCCCTCGACCAGCAGCGATTCGATCGCATCGGCCACGCGGTCGAAACCGGCGGTGGGCAGCGCCGCCCGCGCAGCATCGTCCAGGAAAGCGTAGAGGGTGAAAGAACCCAGGTTGACCAGCAGCACGCCAGCCAGTGCGAAACCGCGCAATGCATCGATCAGTTCGAGGCGCTCGCCTTCCGCGCTGGGGTTTCCGTATTGCGTTGGGGGAAGCTGCTGCATTGCTGTTGCAAACGTCTTCCGCAACGGAAACAGGCCGTTCTCAGGCCCCGAACCACCCCTTGCCACGGGCTTCTTCGAGCCTGCTTTGCAGGTAATCCCACAATGCGGGACAGCCCATCTCGATCGGCAGCCCCACCCGAGCCACTACTCGCTCGTAACTTATCCCGTTCTCGCGCCAGCTCTGCCCTGCGTTGGCCAGGTTGAGCAATACAGGCATGGCGCGGTCGGCAGCATTGGCGAAACGGGCGTCTGCGGTTTCGCCGCTCTCGAACTCCTTCCATAGCGCCATGAACTCCGCACCCTGCGCCTCCGGCAGCAAACCGAATATCCGCGTCACCGCAGCCAGCTCCGCGGCCTTGCGGTCTTCCCAACCGCCTTCGACGAACACCATGGTGTCGCCGGTATCGATCTCGCCGATGTCGTGCACCAGCAGCATGCGGATCACCCGGTCGATATCGACCGCAGCTTCGGCATAGGACGCCAGCGACGAAGCCAGCAACGCGATCTGCCAGCTGTGTTCGGCGGAATTCTCGTAGCGATCCGCATCCCGGAGACGGATCTTGCGCGTCACGGCCTTGAGCTTGTCCAGCTCTAGTATGAAATCGATGATCTGTTGCATGCCGTGGCTCGTCTGAAGGGAATCCGATCCTGTCAGCGCAAGACGCTCGACTAGTAGCGTGGCGATCCATGCATTGGCAGAGAGAGTGTGGGATTCGAGCCCACGGTGGTATCGCAATCACGTCGGTTTTTAAGTGAAAATATTCATACTTTTCAGTATCTTACATCACATCTCCACACCACCCCACCCAATAAAACCAGCTGATTTACACCTGCACACGAATCGCCCCAAGTGCCGCAGATTGGGAGCGTTTTGCCAAATTTGTCCCAGGAATGCGCAAAGCGTACCCTCTTAGCTGGAAGTAAGGGGGACGGTCTATGGCAGTGAACTTGGTGAGGGACTGCCCGCATTGCGGCGTAGCAAATTCTTCGTTCAACCATTTGGCGACCCGCACGCACCCAGGGGCGAGAGAAGCGACCGCTGTGTTCACATGCAACCGTTGCTCGGAAGCCCGTTGCGTTTCCATGAAGACAGGTGGGAGCGACATGTCCTGGATCAGCTCCCAAGTGGGGGATTTTGATATCGGAATGCAGCAAAGTCATCATTGGCGAATTCACTTGGAGTATCCCGAAGCCAAAGCAGTTACCGCCCCAGAACATATTTCTGCAGCAGTGCGGCGTTGCTTTTTGCAAGCGGGGGAAGCGGCCCTTCGGAATCACTTTGACGCGGCGGGGTCAATGTATCGAAAATCAATAGATCTTGCGACTAAAGAGCTTGATATCAACTTGGCTGGCAAGCTTCTTTTCCAGCGAATCAACGCACTTCACGCTGCCGGCAAGTTGACCGATGACCTAAAAGAATGGGCCCACCAGGTGCGTCTTGACGGGAATGACGCTACCCATGAGGAGGAGGAGCTTACAGCAGACGACATCAAGACCCTTGCAAGCTTTTCGGAACTTTTCTTGACCTACACCTTTACCCTACCCCGCAAGATAGCAGTGCTCAAAGCTACTGAAGACATGGGATGAGGGGAAAGGGGCATAGAAGCCAATGGATTCCATGGAATTTCCCAAGCTAATCTGTGGCTTTAATCCAGCCAGCCCAGTGCTGGCTCTCAGGGCGCAACGCTCTCAGGTGCTTCACTCCAGCCACACCATCGAGCTACTGCGACTCCCCCAACCAAAAACACTGCGACTCAGCGTCGCATCCAACGCTATAGTATTGGCTGCTGAGCATCACGGCGCGATCGCACTGCTGATATCCCAGGCTCATTACTCAACGGCCCACGCTTTGATGAGGCCCTTAGTCGAAACAACGATGCGCGCGCTTTGGCTGACATATCTGGCCTCATTCACTGCAGTAGACGAACTTACGACGCGTCCTAGTGGGCCTGACCTAGATCGCATATGCCGCTATTTCGTAAAGGCAAAGCTACAAGGTCTGACGCCGATCGCGGAAGCAGTGCTGAAACAAGGAAATATGTTTCACAGCTTCGCGCACGCCGGCATTGAACAGCTAGTAAGGCGGCTACGAGGCTATCGGGAAGAAGAAGTTCTAGCTGCCCTTCTTATAGCGGACGTATTTGCCTCTGTCGCAATTGCGAACGCAGCCATAATCTTTGACGATACTAAATTGCATCAGCTTACCGAGATGAACGGGCATCCATTGGCAATGGAGAGTCACTACTACTTTCGCGGTCCTCTACCAGAACCGGGTTGGACGGGTACGCTGCCGGCGATGCCGAACTGGAATGATCCGAAATAAAGAAAGATCCAGAGAAGCATCTGGATAGCGAGTAATGGCCACAATCCTGTCTTGATCTGTGTGTATCGAACGACGGCCAGTAACCCACACCACTCCACCACCACCCATCCGCAAACATCACGATGGATAGCAAAGTCCTCCCTACCCTTGCTGTCTGGGAGTCGCGTCACGTTAGGAATCGGATTCCTCGCCCGTGTCGATCTTATGCTCAATGCCAGGCGCCCATTCTTCGGCGTCGATTTTCCGCGGGGAGGATTTGGTTGGCGGCGGCCCCGACAGTCGGCGCACGCGTACGCGCCAAGTCGTGCCGTTCTTACCAACGCGCTTCTCGATGGTGGCCAACTCTCAGTATCCCCAATTGTCCCAACTGGAACAGACACTGGGCCGACTTTAGGAAGAAATCAAGCAAAAATAAGGGTTTTGGCGGAGAGAGTGGGATTCGAACCCACGGTGGTATCGCTACCACGCCGGTTTTCAAGACCGGTGCCTTAAACCGCTCGGCCATCTCTCCGAAGCTGCTGGTGCAAGCGGCCCGTTGCGGGCCGCGCGGCATTTTCCCATGAAGCGGGCTGGCTTGCCTACGACGCCTTCTTGACCTTGATCTGGGGCAGGTCTTTGCCGTCCGCGGATTCTTCGCACTTGCCGCCGCAATCCAGACGCGAGGACTCGATCTCCTTGGGCAGATGCTCGGCCAGGAAATCGATGAACACCCGCACGGCCGGCAGCATGCCGCGGCGCGAGGCGAACACGGCGTGGCAGATGCCCTGCGGCAAGGTCCAGTCGCGCAACACCACTTCCAGCTCGCCTTTGCGCACCGATTCGGCGCACACCGTCTCCGGCAGCAGAGTGATGCCGAAACCATCCTTGGCCATCGACTGCAGCAGCGGAAAGTCGAAACCCGAAAGCCGCGGCTGGATATCCACCCGGACGATATCGCCGTCCGGACCATGCAGCTCCCAACGCTGGCGCGCTTCGTCCTCGCTGGTGCTGAGGGTCACGTGATCGGTGAGCTCGTCAGGATTCTTGGGCCGGCCCGCACGTGCCAGATATTTGGGGCTGGCGACCATCAACTGACGGATCTGGCCGAAACTGCGCATGACCAGGCTGCCGTCGTCGTCCAGCTTGGCGCGCACGCGCAGCGCCACGTCGTAGCCTTCGTTGATCAAGTCCACGCGGCGGTTGCTGACGTGCAGCTGCAGGCGGACCTTGGGGTACTTGTCCAGGAAGGCCGGCAGGATCTTCGGCAATTGCGTCTGCGCCACTTCCACCGGCACGCTGACGCGCACCACCCCGCGCGGCTCGGCGCTCAGACGGTCCACCACTTCGCGGGCGGCCTGTGCCTCGGCCAGCATGGTCTGCGCGTGGCGGTGCACGCTCATGCCCACGTCGGTGACCGCGAAGCGGCGCGTGGAGCGCTGCAGCAGGCGCACGCCCATGTCGGTTTCCAACTGACTGATGCGCCGGCTCAGGCGCGACTTGGGAATGCCCAATGCGCGCTCGGCCGCCGCGAAACCACCATGGTCCACGACCATGGCGAAGTAATAGAGGTCATTCAGATCCTGCATGGCAATAATTCCATATTCAGAACAATTAGTGATATTTAACCATCTTTATTCCATGAATACAACAATCTACTTTGGCATCCAACGCGGCGCCGCCGCTTCCTGAAGTGGATAGCCAACATGAAACTCCTGCACCTCGACTCCAGCGCACTGGGCACCGGCTCGGTCACCCGTGAACTCACCGCCGCCATCGTAGCCCGTTGGCAGGACAAACTCCCGCAGTTGCAGGTCGAATACCGCGACCTGGACAGCGATCCCCTGCCCCATCTGACCGGCCAGTCGCTGGCCCAGACCAATCCGGAAGAAGCGGCCGACGCGGCACGCACCATGGAACAGTTCCTGGCCGCCGATGTGCTGGTGATCGGCGCACCGATGTACAACTTTTCCATTCCTTCTACCTTGAAGGCCTGGATCGACCGCGTAGCCGTGGCCGGCAAGACGTTCCGCTATACCGAGAACGGGCCGGAAGGGCTTGCCGGCGGCAAGAAGATCATCATCGCCAGCGGCCGCGGCGGCATCCATACCGGTTCGCCGACGGATTTCCAGGAAGCCTATCTGCGCCAGGTATTCGGTTTCCTGGGCGTAACGGATATCGAGTTCGTGCGCGCTGAAGGCGTAGCGTATTCGCCGCAGCACCGCAGCGATGCTATCGCCGGGGCGCTGGCTTCCATTCCGGAGCCGGTGCGGCTGGCGGCATAAAGGGAAGCTGTTGTGCCGATCAAGGCGGGTCCGTTGATACGGGCCCGCTTTTTTTGGATGAGTACGTTGAATTCCGAATCGTCATCCCAGCGAAAGCTGGGATCCATCTTGATCCTGACCTTGATCTGATTTGCGCAAGACGGAAAACAGCAAAGACAAAAGCAAAGTCAAAATGGATCCCAGCTTTCGCTGGGATGACGTCGCTCTTTTTTTTGTGTCGGCTGGACGATTAAGCGATGGTTTCCGCACCACCCATATAGGGCCGCAGCACTTCCGGCACGGTGATGGAACCATCCGCGTTCTGATAGTTCTCCATCACCGCGATCATCGCCCGGCCCACGGCCACGCCCGAGCCGTTGAGCGTATGCACCGGCTCCGGCTTGCCGGTGGCGGGATTGCGCCAGCGCGCCTGCATGCGGCGGGCCTGGAAGTCCTCGCAGTTGGAGCACGAGGAAATCTCGCGGTAGGTGTCCTGCGACGGCAGCCAGACTTCCAGATCAAAGGTCTTGGTGGCCGAGAAGCCCATGTCGCCCGTGCACAGCAGCATGCGCTTGTACGGCAGGCCCAGTTTCTCCAGCACCACTTCGGCGCAGCGGGTCATGCGTTCGTGCTCGTCGTAGCTTTCGGCCGGCCGTGCGATGGAGACCATTTCCACCTTTTCGAACTGGTGCTGGCGGATCATGCCGCGGGTATCGCGGCCGTGGCTGCCGGCTTCGGCGCGGAAGCACATGGAGTGCGAGGTCATGCGCAACGGCAATGCGGCGTCTTCCAGGATATCGTCGCGGACGATGTTGGTCAGCGGAACCTCCGAGGTGGGGATCAGATAGCGCTTGGATTCGCCGACGATGGTGGCGAACAGATCCTCTTCGAATTTCGGCAACTGGCCGGTGCCGCGCATCGAGTCTTCGTTGACTATCAACGGCACGTTGGTTTCTTCGTAGCCGTGCTCGTTGCTGTGCAGATCGAGCATGAACTGCGCCAGCGCGCGGTGCAGGCGAGCCAGCTGGCCGCGCAACACGGTGAAGCGCGCGCCCGACAGTTTCGCACCCGCGTCGCCGTCCAGCCAGCCATGGCGCGCGCCCAGTTCCACATGGTCCTTGACTGCGAAATCGAAGGTGCGCGGGGTGCCCCAGCGGCTCACTTCCAGATTGCCGCTCTCGTCGTTTCCCGGCGGCACGCTGTCGTGCGGCAAGTTGGGAATGCCCAGCGCGATGGCCTCGATCTCGCCGCGGATGCGCTCCAGCTCGATTTCCGAAGCCTTCAGCTCTTCGCCGAAACCTGCCACTTCGGCCATCAGCGCTGCCGTGTCCTCGCCTTTGGACTTGGCCTGGCCGATCGCCTTGGATTTGGTGTTGCGCAGGTTCTGCAGTTCCTGGGTGCGGGTCTGCAATTGCTTGCGCGTGGACTCCAGCGATTGCAGACGTTCCACTTCCAGGTCGAAGCCGCGGGTGGCTTTGAGGCGTTGGGCCAGTTCGGCGGGCTGGGTGCGAAGCAGGGTCGGATCGAGCATGAAATGGATTCGCTGAAGTGGATTCGTGAATATCTGAAAACAAAAGAAGCTAGGCGTCGTCCCCGCGAAAGCGGGGATCCAGCGACTTCAAGCTTTCAAGCAAAGTCGCTGGGTTCCCGCCTTCGCGGGAATGACGATCGAAACGGTGTCTTGCGATTCGCCTTAATTATCGCTTTTTATGCGATGCCCTGCCTCGCCCGGCCAGCCTGGGCTATGCCAGAATCGCGGGCAGCCCATCGGAACCCGCCATGCCCGCCTCGAACCCGCCCGAACACGATTACGTTTTCCGCCTGCCGCGCAGCGCCCTGCGCATCGCCGGCATCGCCTTCGGCATCGGCCTGGTGCTGTTCCTGATCGTGTGGTGGGCGGGGCGCGATCAGGCGTTCTACAAGGTCGAACCCACTGCACCCGGCAAGCCGCTGAGCGAATTGGAAGCATTGCCGGAACCCCTGGCTGGCGGCGACAGCGCCAGCGACATGCCCTCCGCCAGCGCCGAACCGACCGAGCGCCCGCAACTGGTGGAAACAGCGCCTCCACCGCCCCTGCCCGCGCCCATCGACGAAACCGCACAGCCCACACCTCCCGAAGCCGGCGTTCCGGCTGCGGCCGGGGTAGCGCTCGCACCGGGCGACCAGCCGGTCCCGCTCAGCGGCCAGACGCCATCGCCGCGCTACCCCTCCGACGCATTGCGCCGGGGCGAAAGCGGCACGGTGCTGGTACGGGTGGAAGTGGACGTCAACGGCGCACCGGCGGGCGTGGCGCTGGCGCAGCGCAGCGGTTCGCGCGACCTGGACCGCGCCGCCATGGAAGCGGTGCGCAAGTGGCGTTTCATGCCCGCGCAGCGCGATGGGCAAGCTATAGCGTCGAGCCTGGTGATTCCCATCGATTTCAAGGCCGACGAGTAAATTCGGAACCTGAACAGCCACGGCTCCAGGCGGCCGTTTTCACGGTGCCGTGACGCTTTCGCAACAAACCCGCATGCAAGACTCGCACCCGTTCATCCACATGTTCAGGGAGGTCAAGCATGTCTACACCTAATCCGAACGATCCCGGTTACAACAGCGTCGATCCCGATGCCCCCGTAGTCGCACCGCCGCGCACCAGCAGCGCGCTGCTCTGGTTGCTCCTGCTGGTGGCGCTGGTCGCGCTGGGCCTGTGGTGGTATGGAAAACGCGAGGCCACCGAAGCCCGCGACCTGCCTGCCGCCACCCAGCAGCCGGCGGTGGTGGAGGAAACAGCGGCGCCCGCGGCCGTAGTGGCGGACAAGAAACCGGTAGAGAAAAAGCCGGCGGCCAAGCCAAAGCCGGCAGCCAAGATCAACCGGGACCCCTCGCCCCTGGCCGGCAATCAGGCCCCGAAATACCCGCCGCAAGCGCTGCGCGCCGGCGTGGAAGGCAGCGTGAGCGTGCGCGTGGAAGTAGACGCCAACGGCAACGCCACCGATGTGCAAGTGGTGGAGCGCAGCGGCGAACGCAGCCGCGACCTGGACCGGGCGGTGACCGATGCCGTGCGCAAATGGCGTTTCGAGCCGGCGATGAAGGACGGCAAGGCAGTGCCGGGCGCGGTGGTGGTGCCGGTGGAGTTCAAGAACCAGTAAAGGTTCCGAAACCGACCCTTCGCGCCAGCGCATCGTAATTCGGGAACGACGTGGCCACATTGGCCACGTCGGCGATTGCGACTTCGCCCGACGCCACCTGGGCGGCCACGCTGAAGGCCATGGCGATGCGATGGTCGCCATGGCTATCGACCGCACCGCCTCCGATCCGGCCGCCGGAAATGGTGGCGCCATCGGCAGTTTCGTCCACCCGGATGCCCAACGCACGCAATCCTGCCGACATGGAAGCCAGGCGGTCGGATTCCTTGACCCGCAGTTCGGCAGCGCCGCGCACTACCGTGTTGCCGGCGGCGCAGGCCGCGGCGACGAACAGCGCAGGGAATTCGTCGATCATGTCCGGCACGATTTCCACCGGCACTTCGATGCCGTGCAACGGCGCGTGGCGCACGACCAGGTCGGCTACGGGTTCGCCGCCATGCTCGCTGCGGTTCTCTTCGATGATATCCGCACCCATCGCCCTCAACGCGGTCAGCAATCCGGTGCGGCGCGGATTCAGTCCAACGGCGCGCAGGCGCAGCTCCGAACCGGGAACGATGCTGGCCGCCACGATGAAGAAAGCGGCCGAAGAGAAATCGGCCGGCACCGAAATATCCGTGGCGCGCAGGCGCTGGCCGCCGCGCAGGCGCGCATGGCCCGGCGAGAATTCGATGTCCACGCCGAACGCCGAGAGCATGCGCTCGGTGTAATCGCGGGTGGGGTGCGGTTCGCGCACCACGGTTTCGCCTTCGGCGTACAGCCCGGCCAGCAGCACCGCGGATTTCACCTGCGCGCTGGCCACTTCCAGGGTGTAGTCCATGCCACGCATGGGCTGCCCGCCATGGATGCGCAAGGGCGGCACGCCGCCCGGCTCGGAGTCGATGCGCGCGCCCATCTTCGCCAGCGGATCGATGACCCGGCGCATGGGGCGCTTGGAAAGCGACTCGTCGCCTACCAGCACGCTGTCGAAGTTCTGTGCCGACAGCAAACCTGCCAGCAGACGCATGCCGGTACCGGCGTTGCCGCAGTCCAGGGGCGCCACAGGCGCGCGCAAGCCGTCTACGCCCACACCGTGCACGATGCGCTGCGAGGGCAAAAGCGTTTCGATGCGCACGCCCAGCTGCGAGAAGATCGCGGCGGTGGCGCGGGTGTCTTCTCCTTCCAGGAAGCCGTCGATGCGGGAGACGCCGTCGGCCAGGGCGGCGAACATCACCGCGCGGTGGGAGACGGACTTATCGCCGGGGATCTCTATTTCGCCGTGCAGCGCTTGGCCGGGAGAAACGGTCCAGTTCATCCTGTCAGTCATTCGATGATTCTCAGTAGTTGCTTTTGCTTCATAGCTCCACGAGGCCCCTGAGGCACGGCAAGCGCGGTGGGTAAACCCAAAGGGCGGCGCACACGATGTGCGCCGTTTTCGGAAGGCACATGGATGTGCCTTCCGAAAATTCCCGCCGCGCTTGCGAACCCGCGCATAGCGCGGGCGTGCCGCCGGGGTGTGCTTTCTTTTGGTTACTTTTCTTTGCACAAGCAAAGAAAAGTGACTCGCGCGAGAGCGCGAAACGCTGTTGCTTGTCGATCATTATTCTTTTTTGCATCGTGGAAAGGTAGAAACCGCCGTAGCGCTAGTTCATGCATTCGGAGATCGCAGGCAACCCCTCCCCAACCCTCCCCTGCTTCGCAAGGGAGGGGGCCGATCACGGCACCGCCACCGGATACGAACCCAGCACCTTGATCTGCGCCGAATGCGCTTCCAGTTCGGCCAGCGCCTTCTTCATCGACTCGTCCTCGACGTGTCCGGCCAGGTCGATGAAGAATCCGTATTCCCACTTGGCGTGGTGCGAGGGCCGCGACTCGATGCGGTTCATGCTGATGCCGTGGCGCGCGAACGGACTCAGCACATTGAACAGCGCGCCGGGCTGGTCGCGGATGAACACCAGCACCGAGGTGCGGTCGTGGCCCGAAGACGGGAAAATCTGCCGGCCGATCACCAGGAAGCGGGTGGTGTTGTCGGCGTCGTCCTCGATCGAACCCATGATGACTTTCTTCAGGCCGTACACGTGGCCGGCGCTTTCGCCTGCGATGGCCGCCGCGTCGTCCGAATTGCGGGCGCGGCGCGCGCCTTCGGCGTTGCTGGAAACCGGGATCTTCTCCACCTTGGGCAGGTTGGAGCGCAGCCAGGAAGACGTCTGCGCGAACGACTGCGGATGCGAGTAGATACGCTCGATGTCCTCGATGCGGCCGGTGCGCGACAACAGGTACTGGTGCACGCGCAGTTCGACTTCGCCGCAGATCTTGAGGTTGGAAGTGAGGAACATGTCCAGGGTCACCTGGATGGTGCCCTGCCCCGAATTCTCCACCGGCACCACGCCGAAGTCGGCGTTGCCGTTTTCCACTTCCTGGAACACTTCCTCGATGCTGGCCAGCGGCAGGCCGTGCGCGGAGCGGCCGAAGTGCTTCATCACCGCCTGCTGGCTGAAGGTGCCCTCCGGGCCGAGGAAGCCGACTTTCAAGGGCTCCTGCTGGGCCAGGCAGGCGGACATGATTTCGCGGAACACGTGCACCAGCACTTCGTCGCTGAGCGGACCCTGGTTGCGGTCCACCACCATGCGCAGCACCTGGGCCTCGCGCTCGGGGCGGTAATAGTCCACGGCTGCGGCGAGCTTGCCCTTGGCTTTGCCGACCTGCAGCGCGTAGGCGGCGCGGTCGGCGATCAGGCTCTGGATCTGGCGGTCTATGCCGTCGATATGGGCGCGCACGTCGGCCAGGACCGGCGCTGCTGCGTCGGTCCTGGCGACTTTTTCCGCGGCGGGCTTGGCGGCTTTCGCCGCATTCTTCTTTGGTTTCGAGGCCATGGCTAATCCGGTGCTTTCATCAATCTGGACTTGATCTGGACGTAGGAGCGACGCAAGTCGCGAATCGATTGCTAGTCGAAGACACCGTCGCGACTTACGTCGCTCCTACGCGGAATTGGGCTTTATCCATTGCGTTGCTGGAAATCGCGCATGAAATCGACCAACGCCTGCGCGGCTTCCACCGGCAAGGCGTTGTACAACGAGGCGCGCAGGCCGCCGACCGCCTTGTGGCCTTTCAGCGCCAGCAGGCCCGCGGCCTTCGACTCGGCCACGAAGCGCGCCGTCAGCGTCTCGTCGGGAAGGAAGTACGGAACGTTCATGCGCGAACGCACCGCCGGCACCACTTCGTTGCGGTAGAAACCGCCCGAAGCGTCGATGGCGTCGTACACCAGCTTCGACTTCACTGCGCTGCGGCGGGCGAATTCCGCCACCCCGCCCTGCGCCAGCATCCACTTGAACACCAGCCCGGCCAGATACCAGTTCCAGGTGGGCGGCGTATTGAGCATGGAATCGCGCGCGGCATGCGAGCGGTAGTCGAAGATGTCGGCGCGCGGCTGCCCGCTGCGTTCCAGCAGATCGCGGCGGATGATCACCACCGCCACGCCCACCGGGCCCAGGTTCTTCTGCGCGCCAGCGTAGATCACGCCGTACTTGGAAACGTCGATGGGTTCGGAGGCGATGCTGGAGCTGAAGTCGGCGAACAGCGGCGCGGCGCCGACTTCGGGCGTATCGCGGAATTCGACCCCGTGGATGGTTTCGTTGGCGGTGATGTGCACGTAGGCCGCACCGGGGGTGAGCTTCCAGCTGTCGCGGGCGGGAATGTCGCGGAAGCCTCCCGGTTCGCCATCGGCGGCTATGTTCACCTTGACGTAGGGCGCGACCTGCTTGATCGCCGTCCTGCCCCAGTGGCCGGGCACCACGTAATCGACGGTCTGGCCGGGCGCGGTAAAATTCAGGGCCAGCAAAGCCTGCTGGGTGGTGGCGCCTCCGGACAGGAACAGCACCACGTAATCGTCCGGAATTCCCACCAGGGTCCGCAGGTCGGCTTCGGCCTCGGCGGCCACGGCGATGAAATCGGCGCTGCGGTGGCTGATCTCCACGATAGAGGCGCCTACGCCATTCCAGTCGAGCATTTCCGCCTGGGCCTGCAGCAATACTGATTCCGGCAAGGTGGCGGGGCCGGCACTGAAATTGAAGACGCGGGTCATGAGGGGCCTGCAAAGTGGATCCATAGTATGCCGCAGCGCAGCAGCCGGAGCAGTCCTGGTTTCAAACGTAACTTCTGCTGTCTGGATCGCGCGGCCGCGAAACCTTTTGCCGCCCGCCCGCCTCTATAGTTGGGCAATCCCAAGGAACCTCGCCATGTCGCTCCGCGATGCACTGAAAATCCCCGCCAGCCAGATCACCGACGAGTCGGTCTACCGCCAGCGCCGCACGTTCCTGCAGGCCTTCGCCATGGCCCCGGCGCTGACCCTGGCCGGATGCGCCGAAGCCGAGCCGCCCGCCCCGCCAAAGACCGTGGTCACCCCGGCGCAGGCGCGTTCCGGTTTCAGCACCGCCGAGGAACTGACCAAGTATGCCGATATCACCAGCTACAACAATTTCTACGAATTCGGCACCGGCAAGACCGACCCGTCCAACGCCGCCAAGACCCTGAAGACCAGGCCTTGGTCGGTCGCGGTAAGCGGCGAATGCGCCAAGCCCGGCCGCATTTCCATGGAGGATCTGATCAAGGGACTGACGCCGGAAGAGCGTATCTACCGGCTGCGCTGCGTGGAAGGCTGGTCGATGGTGATCCCGTGGCTGGGGGTACCGCTGGGCGAAGTGCTGAAAAAGTTCGCGCCCACTTCCAAGGCCAAGTACGTGGCCTTCACCACCCTGGCCGACCCCAGGCAGATGCCCGGCGTGCGCTACAACTCCATCAACTGGCCCTACCGCGAAGGCTTGCGTATCGATGAAGCGATGCATCCGCTGACCCTATTGGCCACCGGCCTATACGGCAAGCCGTTGCCGCAGCAGAACGGCGCGCCGCTGCGGCTGGTGGTGCCGTGGAAATACGGGTTCAAGAGCATCAAGTCGATCGTGGAGATCAAGTTCGTGGAAAAGATGCCGGAGACTGCCTGGCACGACCTGCAACCTTCCGAGTACGGTTTCTTTTCCAACGTCAATCCGGCCGTCGACCATCCGCGCTGGAGCCAGAAGACCGAGCGCCGCATCGCCGGCAACGCCAGCAAGCTGTTCGCCGAACGCATCCCCACCCGGCTGTTCAACGGCTATGCCGCGCAGGTGGGTTCGATGTATGCGGGGCTTGATCTGAAAAAATGGTATTGACCCGGACGTCATAGGAGCGCGTAGGAGCGCGTAGGAGCGACGTAAGTCGCGAAGTGCTTATCGCGTCCTTCGCGACTTACGTCGCTCCTACGCGCCGCTTCTCCCACCCACAACGGATTGCAATGGCCAAGACCCCCACCGGCATCATCGCCGCCAAGACCCTCGTACACCTTGCCGCACTGATGCCGGTGGCGATCCTGGCTTGGCAGTTTTACGACGTCTGGCAGAACAATAGCGACGCGCTGGGCGCCGACCCGGTGGCCGAGATCGAGCACCGCCTCGGCCTGTGGGCATTGCGTCTGCTGATGGTCGCCCTGGCGATCACGCCGCTGCGGCAGTTGACCGGACAGGCCGTGTTGATCCGCTTTCGCCGCATGATCGGCCTGTATGCGTTCTTCTACGCCTGCCTGCACTTCGCCGCCTATCTGGGTCTGGACCTGCGCGGCTACTGGACGCAGATATTCGCCGAGATCGTGAAGCGTCCGTACATCACCGTGGGTTTCAGCGCCTGGCTGCTGCTGTTGCCCCTGGCCGTCACCTCCACCAAGGGCTGGATCAAGCGTCTGGGGCGCAACTGGGGACGCCTACACAAGCTGGTCTACGCTGCCGGCGTGCTGGCGGTGCTGCATTTCTGGTGGCTGGTGAAATCCGACATACGCGAACCACTGCTGTACGCCTCGATTCTGACAGTGGCGCTGGGCTGGCGCGCGTGGAAAGCCTTCAGCCGGCGCCGAACAGCAACAGCGCACTGAGCATCGCCGCCAGGAAAAGAGCCGCCAGCAACAGCCACGGCCAACGCCGCATGGAAGGTTTGTTGACGGGAACGGCATCCGACTCGGCTCCCTCCTGGGCACCATCGTCGGCCAAGCCCGTGGCTTCACCGGAGGCTTCCTGCCAGGGCACCTCCACCAGAAACCGGTGCTGGCTGCCGAAAGCCACCTGATCGCCGGCCGCCAGCAGCGCATCGCGCACCGCGACGCCGTTGACCATGCTTGCCGCCGCCGAACCCGAGCCGCGCAGCAGCACGCGATCGCCGCGGCGTTCCAGTTGAGCGTGGCGATCCGCGAAATCCGTATCGTCGATACGGATCGCCGCGTCCGGCGCACGGCCGACCAGACAGGGCTGCGACAGAGTGAAGGCGCGGCCATGGTGCTTGCCCCCCACGCCGCGAAGAACGATGCGCGGATCGCTGTTGTCGGCCGGATCGGCCGGCGGCACCGCGTCCAGGCCCTGATGCGAGGCCTGCACCAGGATTTCGGCGCCGTCGAGGTAGACCGTATCGCCGGCGCGCACCAGCGCCATGCGCTGCACCGGCCGGCCGTTGACGTGGACGCCCCGGATACCTGCGGCCACCTGCAGCCACAAACCGCGACGGTCCATGCAGAACTGGGCCAGCAGGGCGCCCTGGGCGTTGTCGCCCACGCCGAGCAGGCCGCTGGCTTCGCGCACGATACGGTGCACGCCGGTGACCAGCGCACGATCGGGTTGTTGGCGGTTGCCGAAATGGAGTCTGAGGTTTTCCACGCCGCGGGAGACTAACATGCCGCGTTGCGGCTTGGACTCGGCGGCGCGCTTGCGCACAATAGGCAACGAACGACAGGAACCACGTACATGCCCAGCATCGACATCCACCACGAACACTCCAAAACGCCCAAGCAAGCGCGCAAGGCGCTGGAAGACGTCGCCGAAAAACTGTCCGAACGCTTCGGCATGCAGCACGAGTGGGATGGCGACACGCTCACCTTCAACCGCTCCGGCGTGGACGGAAAGATCGAACTGTCGCCGAAGAAATTGCACGTCACCGCACAGCTCGGCTTCATGCTGTCGATGCTTAAGGACCCCATCGAGTCCGAAATCAGGCGCGTGCTCAACGAGAAATTCGGGTAGGTCGGGGCCACGTCCCCGACGCCTTGACCGTCCGTGCGTCGGGGGCGTAGCCCCGACCTACCGGAAGGGATCCGGGTCGGCTTCGAACAAGCGCTTGGCCACTACGCGTTCGGATTTTTCGATATCGGCGACGAAAGCCTTGCCGTCGCCCAGCGCCGCAAACGCGTCGAAGCCGCGTTCCAGAAAACCTTGCAGTTCCGCCAATCCGCTGGCCTTGGCCGGTCCGCGCGACAAGCGCAGCAGCATGGCCACGCCGGGCGTCTTCACGGCGCGGGCCAGGCCTATCCCGACACCCGAGATCAGGTCGATCTGATGCCCGCGCAGGCGCCGGTGCCCTACTTCCCGGTAGGCCTTCCCATACAACTCGGCATCCAAGCGCTTGCGGTTAGGCGCGATGCGCTGCAATTCGTCGGCCATGCGCAGGTCCAGGGCATGGGTCAGCGCGCCCAGTTCGATGCCATCGGCCACCGTTCCCAGCACTGCGGCCGGCAACAGCCGCTGCATCATCGGCAGGACCTTGGCGACATTGGCGTCGCGCTTGCTGAAATCGCGGTCGCCGTAAACGTCGGTCAGGAAGAAAAGCGCCGCCGCCCGCCGCTGCGGGTCGTAAAGGAAATGCTCGAAACTGGTTTCCAGGCGCTTGGTCTGCCAACTGCGCAAGACCGGCAGCCAGCGCAGCTGGTTGCGGGGTTCGCGCCTGGGGTCGTGAAGGGCCTGGTGGCACGCCAGGCGGCGTCCGAGCCGTTCGATCAGGGGGTTGCCGCGGGCCATGCGCGAATGATCCGGTGCAAGGCATGCGATCGCAAGCCGGCATGCCGTTTATCGCTACCGGAATGACGTTTCCAAGCTCTACGGCATGTCGGCTACACTCGGACAGTTTTTCGCCACCGGATTGTGCATGCTCTCACTTCACAGTGCCCAGAAACGCGGCTCCGGCGGCCGTATCGGCCTTGCCATCGCGGGCGGCGGCCCCATCGGCGGCATGTACGAACTGGGTGCGTTGCGGGCCATGGACGAGGCGATGGACGGCCTGGACCTGACCCGCATGGATTGCTACGTCGGCGTCAGCTCGGGCGCTTTCCTCGCCGCGGGCCTGGCCAACCGCATGAGCACCGCCGAGATGTGCCGCATCTTCATCACCGGCACCAGCGACGATGCCGAGTTCCGTCCGGAAATATTCCTCAAGCCCAACGTCGGCGAGTACCTGCGCCGCGCCGCCACCCTGCCCGCTCTGTACGCTGACTGGGCGCGCCGGCTGATGCTCAACCCGCGCAAGGCCACGCGGCTGTCGGACCTGATTTTGCGTTTCGGCGGGCTGGTGCCGACCGGCCTGTTCGACAGCGAAGGCGTGGAAAGCTTCCTGCGCGACATCTTCACCCGCCGCGGGCGCAGCAACGATTTCCGCACCCTGGGTGCGGATTTGTTCGTAGTGGCGGTGGATCTGGACAGCGGCGAAGCGGTGCGTTTCGGCGAAAAAGGTTGGGACGGCGTGCCCATCTCGCAGGCCGTGCAGGCGAGCTCGGCCCTGCCGGGCCTGTATTCCCCCGTGCAGATCAATGGCCGCCATTTCCTCGATGGCGCGTTGCGCCGGACCATGCACGCCTCCACCGTGCTGGAACGCGGCATCGACCTGATGATAGGCATCAACCCGCTGGTGCCCTTCGACGCCGGCAATGCCGCCCCGCAGGCCGGCGAGGAGGAGCGGCGCGGCCTGGCCAGCGGAGGACTGCCCGCCGTGCTGTCGCAGACCCTGCGCACCCTGCTGCAATCGCGCATGCAGATCGGCATGGAGAAATACCCGCACCAGTTCCCCAACATCGACCAACTGGTGTTCGAGCCGAATGCGGAGGACAGCGAGCTGTTCTTCACCAACCTCTTCAGCTTCTCCGCGCGCCACCGCGTCTGTCAGCTCGCCTACCGCAATACCCTGGCCGACCTGCGCAAGCGCGCCGACGTGCTGCGGCCGATGCTGGCTGCGCACGGCATCGGCCTGCGCGAGGAAATCATCAACGACCGCCACCGCTCTTTGCTGGACGGACTGGACGTGACCCCGCGCATGACCGAAACGACCGCGCGGCTGCGGCGCGCGCTGGACGACGTGGACCAGGTGGTGGCCAAGCGCCGCGCCCGACGCGCCCCGCGCGCGCTGAAACCGACCGGTTGAAGCACGGCAAGGCCATCCGTCTTCGCGAGCTGGTGTGAAAGCTCTAGACAAGCGGTTGATTCTTCGGCTTCCTCAATCATTCCTTTGTCGACGGAACCCATGGCCAAGCTGAAGAAAACCGCGCGCAAGACCACCTCCGCGAACAACCCCAACCTGCAGGCGCAGGCCGAACGCCTTTCCAAGAACCTCGGCGAATCGGCGCAGCAGGTGTGGCTCGCCGGCGTCGGCGCGTTCGGCCGCGCCCAGGCCGAAGGCAGCAAGCTTTTCGAAACGCTGGTGAAGGAAGGCCTTTCGGTCGAACAGCTCACCCGCAAGGTCGCCGGCGGCAAGGTCGGCGCGGTGCGCGATGCGGTCGAAAGCACGGTCGGCCAGGCGCGCGAGCGGGCCTCCGATACCTGGGACCGCCTGGAAAAAGTGTTCGAAGAACGCGTGCAGCGCGCGCTTCGCCGCCTGGAAGTGCCCAGCCGCGAGGACCTAAGCGCCCTGATCGACCGCGTAGATTCGCTGAACGGCGAACTGCGCAAGCTCGGTGGCGCCGCCGCGCCGCGCAAGAGCGCCGCGAAGAAGGCCGCCGCCAAGAAAACCGTAGCGAAAAAGACCGCACCGGCCAGCAAGCGCGTGCGCAAATCCGCTAAATAAGCCGCGACTAAATCTCGGCACACACTGTTCCCAAAAAATTGTTGCAAGGCACAATATAAAACGTAACAATCATTACTAGCCCGCCAGTCCACTCGAAGTACGTATGCTCCCCTCCCCTTACGACTTCGGACTGGCGGGCTTTTTCGTGCCCGTAAGCAAATCGGCGCCATCGGTTGCTGACGTAGAATGTGAGTTTCCTCGTACCGCTTGAAAGGTAATCATGCCCGCCTGGTTGTTCGGATCGGTCATTACGCTCCTGGTGGGTGCCGTTACCACTGCTTACCTCTGGCTTGTCCGCCGACGCGACGATGAAACCGCGGCCGGCTTGCTGGCCCTGGCCGGAATGCGCTGGCGCGATTTTTCCCGCCTGATCCTGGAAGCCATGGAGCTGCGCGGGCTGGGGCGCATTCCCATCGCAAACGAAGACAGCCAGGAGCACGGCTCCAGTTTCCTGCTCTCCGGCCAGGGCAGGCAGCTGTTGCTGGCCTGCAAGCATGGTTCGGCCTACCGCATCGGTTCGGCAGCCGTGGACGAATTCGCTTCCGAGATCCGTCTGCGCGGCGTCCAGGGCGGAATCCTGGTGACCGAGGGCGTGCTGGACAAGGGCGGTGTGGAAAAGGCGGGCCGCTACAACATCGAAGTCATCGATGGCCCCCTGCTCTGGCCAACGGTCAAGCCGATGGTGGAAGGCAACCTGCAGCGCCGCATCGTCGGCAATGCCTCGTCCCGCGCACGCCGCCACATCGGCATCGCCTGGCTGGGTGCGTTCACCCTGGGCCTGGCGTCGGCGCTGGCTTTCCCGGGCGTACTGGCCCCCGAGTCGGCGCCGGTGCCGACTCCGGTATCGGCTGCTCCTGCAGCGCCCGCCGCGGAGGCTGGCGAACCTGCCATTGCACCCGCCGCCCCTGCACCCGGCATTGCGACAGCGCCCAAGCCTGCGCCGGCGACCGCAGCACCCGCCGCCGGCGTTACCGCCGCTACGACCGAAGCCGACACCGAAAAGCACCGCGCGGAAATCTCCAGGAAATTGTCCAAGACCCCGGGCATCAGCCGCGGCGTATGGATATCGCGCTCAACCCTTGCCGTGGACCGCATCGTCCCCGAACAAGAGGCCTGGCCGCTGGTCTGCAGCCAGCTGAAGGCCTACCCCGATCTGGAGCTCACCCGGGTGCAGATGAATCCACCCCAGGGCAGCACCGATCAAGTGCGTTGGCGGCAGTGCCCGCTTTAACGGAAGCGCGCTTCAAGAGCCTGTCCAAGATCTCTGAAATATCTCGTAAAAAATGGATCCGCCGTCCCCGCGAAGGCGGGGACCCAGTGTCTTTCGTACCGCGACCATAGGTTTGCAGAAAGCTTAAGTCGCTGGATCCCCGCCTTCGCGGGGACGACGAGCCACGGCAGGCGGTGCGGCTACCAGTGCACGCCGCGCATCAACGAAGCGAATGCGATCTGCTCCTGGCTGGGCGCCGATTCCTTCAGCGCCTTGCGGTCGCCCTTGGCTGCGGCCGAATCGGGGAACAGTTCGAACGCCGTGCTCATGATCACCTCGTAGGCCTTCGGCGCCAGCGCATTGATCAAGGCCGAGAAGATGCCCAGGCGCGTGGCGATGCGGCTGGGTTTCTCGATGATCGCCTTGACCAGCAGGTCCGCGGCTTCTTCAGGCGATAGCGTGGGCACGCTGTCGTACATCTTGGTCGGCGCGATCATCGGCGTCTTCACCAGCGGCATGTTGATGGTGGTGAAGCTGATGCCCTTGCCCGACAGCTCGCCCTGCGCGCAGCGGCTGAAGGCGTCCAGCGCCGCCTTCGACGCCACGTACGCGGAGAAACGCGGCGAACTGGCCAGCACGCCGATCGAGCTGATGTTGATGATGTGGCCCTTGCGGCGATGGGTCATGGTGGGCATGAAGCCCATGATCAGGCGGATGCTGCCGAAATAATTCAGCTGCATGGTGCGTTCGAAATCGTGGAAGCGGTCGTAGCTGGCTTCGATCGAACGGCGGATCGAGCGTCCCGCGTTGTTGATCAGGATGTCGACGTGGCCGTGCTCCTCCAGCACCAGCTTCACCAGCCGGTCGCAGTCGGCCATGTCGGCCAGATCCGCGGTGTAGGCGAAGACCTTGCCGCCGGCTTTCTTCATCTCATCGCGGGCCTTGAACAGTTCTTCCTCGCCGCGCGCGACGATAACCGTGATCGCGCCAGCCTCGGCCACGCGCTGCGCGGTGGACAGGCCGATGCCCGACGAACCGCCGGTGATCACCACCACCTTGTTGCGCACCTTGCCCTTCAGGGTGCGGTCGATGAACAGGTCCGGGTCCAGATGCCGTTCCCAGTAATCCCACAACCGCCAGGCATAGCCTTCCAGCCTGGGCACCGCGATGCCGCTGCCCTTGAGCGCGCGCTCGGCCTCGCGGCTGTCGAAACGGGTGGGATAGGTGATGAACTTAAGCACTTCCTTCGGTATCTTGAAGTCGCGCAGCAACATGCCGATGAAACGCTTCACCGGCGGCAGATTGCCGACCGCGCCGCGGATGCCGCTGGGCACGAAGGCGAACATGCGCGCGTCGATGCGCATGGTCATTTCCGGCGCATGGCCCGCGCGGCAGAACACGTTCAGCACTTCGCCCACGCGCATGGGCTCCGGATCGGTCAGGTGGAAGGTGTGACCGTCCAGCTTGGGCTTGTGCGCGATGTGGTCCATGGCGTCGGCCACGTAATCCACCGGCACGATATTGATGCGCCCGCCCTCGATGCCCAGCACCGGCATCCACGGCGGCAGCGTCTCGCGCAATTTCTTGATCAGGGTGAAGAAGTAATAAGGCCCGTCGATCTTGTCGATTTCGCCGGTCTGCGAATGTCCCACCACCATGCCGGGGCGGTAGATGCGCCATTTCAGGCGCTTCTCGTTGCGGACCAGCCCTTCCGAGTCGTGCTTGGTGCGCAGGTACGGGTCGTCCAGGCCCTCGGCCTCGTCGAACATGTCTTCGCGGAAGATGCCCGGGTACAGGCCGGCGGCCGCGATGGAGCTGGTGTGATGGAAGGTTCCCGCCTTGATGGCGGCGGCCAGGTCCAGCGCATGCCGGGTGCCGTCGATATTGGCGGCGCGCTGCGCTTCGGCGCTGGCGGCCAGATCGTAGATGGCGGCCAGATGGAAGAAATGTTTCACCTTCCCGGACAGCGTTCGCAGTTGGCCGGGGGTGAGCCCGCACTTGGGCTTGGTCATGTCGCCGTAGACCACGCTGACCCGCTTGAGGTCCCAGCCCGCTTTCTTGGCGATGGCGTCGAACTTCTTCTGCGAATCCTTGCGGACCAGGACGTACACGGTACCGCTGCGCTTGAGCAGGTTGGTGACCAGGTAGCGGCCGATGAATCCCGTGGCGCCGGTGACGAAATAACTCATGTGCGGTCTATCCCTGGTGTTTGGGCGCGGCCCCTCCGCTGCGCCCCTGCGGCCTAAGTTGCCAGAGATGGCGCTGTTCGACAATGCCGCCGCGTATGGAATGGCATTGACCCGTCCTGCCCCGCGTGGTGTGATGCGCGCGATCACTGGGAGGGATCTTTACATGGCAGATCTGAAAAGCAGCTTCGAACAGGCATCCAAGGCGATCCAGGGCCTGTCCGAACGTCCGGACAACGACACTCTCCTGCGCCTGTATGCGCTCTACAAGCAGGGTTCGGAAGGCGACGTCAGCGGCGACAAGCCGGGGTTCTTCGATTTCGTCGGCACCGCCAAGTACGAAGCCTGGGCCAAGCTGAAAGGCACTTCGCAGGAAGAGGCGCAAAAGAAGTATGTGGATCTGGTGAAGAAGCTGACCGCCTGACCCGGCGCCGGAACCGATCGGGTGGCACGCGACACGCGCCAACGCATCCTCGATGCTTCGCTTGCGATGTTCAACACGCAGGGCGAGCCGCACGTCACCACCAACCACATCGCCGACGAGCTGGAGATCAGTCCGGGCAATCTGTACTACCACTTCCGCAACAAGGACGACATCATCGAGCAGCTGTTCGCGCGCTATGAAGAGCGCATGGACGCGGCCCTGGCGACGCCGTCCGGTCGCCTGCCGGAACTGGAGGACATCTGGCTGCAGCTGCACCTGGTGTTCGAATGCATCTGGGACTACCGGTTCCTGTACCGCGACCTGGTCGAGATCCTCAGCCGCAACCGGCGCATCCGCATGCGCTTCGCGCGCATCCTCAAGCGCGCCGACGACAGCGCGCACGCGGTGATGCGCGGCCTGTCGCAGGCGGGCATCATGCGCGCCTCGGCCGCGGAACTGGCCGGCACCGCCACCAACGTGCTGGTCATCGCCACTTTCTGGCTCAACTACGCCGCCGCACGCGGCGACAAGGACGAACAGGTCGCGATCCGTCATGGCATCGTGCAGGTGATGATGCTGCTGGCTCCGTTCCTGCGGGATGCGGAGCGGGTGCATTTGAATACTTTGACGCAGGCTTATCTGGATTAACGTGCTACACCCCACTTCGGGATCTAATCGTAGTTTGCCCGCATGTCGCACAATCCATACTCTCCACCAGAATCCAGTGCCGGCCAGCCGGGCAAGGCCGTGCCGAACGCCGCGCATAAGCTGGTGGGGATTTTAATAAAGGGTCTAGGTGCGTTCCTGTCGATGTTCGCTTTCCTAGGATGCTTATTCTCCATCTACGCCCTTATAGACCCACGCGAGGCACAGCTCTCCAATGATGCTGATCCGTTCGGTCCTCCCCCAACAATAGGAGAGTCGTCGCTGCACCTGGTGATTTGGCTTGTGATCCTCTGTACCGGTCTATGGCTTTTCTTTCGCCGCCGGTCCTAGTAGCTGCGGCCTAAGAATCCATTCAAGCATGCAAAGCAGCAATTTCAGAAAAGCGCTCAATATCGCTTCTTTGGCGACACTTGTTGCCGCCTTAATGCTATCAGCACCGATCGCTGAGCGCTTCATTGCCGCTATCTGGCAGTGGCACAAGTTCGCCGGCTACTCGAATGACGGGCATATCTCTCTTAGCCTCAAGACCGGGCTGCTGTTTTCTGGTCTGCTGGCAGTCACTTTTGGGTTCGCTTTGTGGATCAATCGACTGGCTAAACATTGCGTTGCGCGCCGTGCTAGGAATTGGTCCTTCCTTGCCATGTACGTTGCGGCGACAGTTGTGGTTGCGTACTGGCTCCTCGGCGTGAGCGGACTCAATGTCTGGCGGGCCTAGCAATTTGATCAAACCGAAGTCGATTCACGGATCGGTTTAACTCTGGGATTAGGGTTTTCCATGCACTCAATCAGGTTCACCCAATGGATCGCTTGCTGTGGGACCATGCTCCTGCTGGTCGCATGTGCTTCCAACAGGGAACTGCCGGAGTACGCTGCCGAGTGCGATATCTCATCCTTGAAATCCACCAACTACCCGCATGACACTTGGTGTCATATCAAGTACTCGGCGCTACGCTGCAGCACCAAGGAGGACAAGTGTCTTACCCAGTGCGAGCGACAAGGGGGTGCGCGTCAGATTGGCGGGGGATGCGCTCATGCTTGCGCCCAGAACGGCGGCGGAATCTGGCCTCCAGAGGCGATCGCTTGCGCTAACGAAGACGCACCCTAAAGGAGAACCGATGGCCATTACAGGCGTGATTGCCCAGTTGCGTACGACCGACATGGCCTCATCGATCGGCTTCTATACACGCAAGCTGGGGTTTTCCATCGAATTCAACTACCAGGATTTCTACACCGGGATTCGCGCGGGGGACCAAGTTTTCCACTTGAAGCTTGTCGACGAGAAGGACCCCTCTATTCCGTATGTCGACGAGGGCGGGCATTTCCATCTCTATCTTCAGACCAATGGCGTGATCGAGTTCGCTGCAAAACTGAAGGCAAAAGATGTCCACCTGGTAGAAGACGTGCACGAAACGCCCTGGAATACGAGAGAGATCGTCATCCACGACGACCAGGGCCACACTTTGTATATCGGCGAGCCGTTGTAGCCGGCGATCATTCACCGATGCAAGGGGGTTTCCATGAGTCAACCCGCAAAGAAGACCACTAAGAAGCCCGCCAAGAGCGCGCAGCCACCAGCACCATTGACTCGTCGTCCCCGCGAAGGCGGGGATCCAGTGTCTTTCGTGCCGCGACTTCGCGCTTTGCAGAAAAGCTAAGAGCCAGGAGCTAAAGTCCCTGGATCCCCGCCTTCGCGGGGATGACGGGATTATTTTTTTCGGACTATTGAAAACTCTTGAACGCGCTCTTCTGAACCCTGATCAGCCGCGCGTCCTGCGCACCAGGCGCTTGGCCGCTGGCTTGCGGGCCGGGGTGGCGCGGGCGCGTTTGGCGGCTGCTTTCTTCACCGGCTTGCGGCCACGGGTGGTTTTCTTGGGCGCCGGCTTCAGGCCCAGCTTGACCAGCACCGGGGCCAGGCGTGCTTCCACTTCGGCGCTGAACTGGCTGGCCTTGGCCTCGCCCTGTTCGCGGACGCTGGCGATGCCGCCAAGCACGTTCGCCTGGGCTTCGTCGGCCAACTTGCCAGCCTGCTTCTTCAGCGACACGACCTTGGCGACGGCGTCGTTGGCGGCATTCAAGGTTTCGCGGCGAGCGACGGCGGCCACGCCCAGACCGGCGAGCCACAGGTGACGCAGGGTGGTTTCCTGCACCTTGGATTTGGTTTTCTTCTTGGCGGCCATGGGGGCTCCGGGGTACCGGCCACGATGGCCGGTTTACGCAGTGGATACTGCCCAGCGAGGCTGGAGCAAACACACTAGCCGTCCCGGAATCGAGGACGTGGGAGCGGCGTCCCGCCGCGAGCTTTTGCTCTAGGGACTGAAACATTCGTCGCTTGTCTTGCCAAGGGCTCGCGGCGGGACGCCGCTCCCACGAGACTCGCCGGACTTGCCAGCTGCCGTGCCGCCCGCCATGCTCGTCATCAATTCCTTGGAGGGGATTTGAACATGGCGGGAAAATCATCGAAGTGGGCCGCGTTTCCGCACGACGCCAAGGCCTTCGCCTATGCCGGCGATGCCTTGAAGAAAGCATGGCCCGCGCTGCATGCGGGCGACAATGAACCCTACCCCGACGCCAAGCGCGCGCAAGCTTTGCTGGATGCCGCCGGCAAAGCCGCCAAAGGGCTGGACGCCGCCTCCCTTTCGACGAAACTGCAGGAGGCCTGGCGCGCCTTCCACCGTGGGGATTTCCAAGCCGCCTTCGAAGCCGGCGAAGCTCTCGGCCCGCTCGGCGCCTCGGTCGCGGTAAAGGCGCTGGGCATCCACGCCACTTACCTGGTCGATGATGACGCCGAAAAACTCAAGCGTTTCGAACAGGCCGCCAAACTGGCCGAGGCGGCGGTCAAAGCGCTGCCAGGCGAAGCCAACAGCCACTACCGCCACGCCTTCGCGCTGGGCCGCTACAGCCAGGGCCTGAGCATCGCCAAGGCGCTGAAGCAGGGCATCGCCGGCAAGGTGCGCGAATCGCTCAACGCCACTCTGGAACTGGCGCCCAAGCACGCCGAAGCGCATACCGCGCTGGCGCTGTACCACGCCGAGATCATCGGCAAGATCGGCGCCATGATCGGCGGCCTGACCTACGGGGCCAAGACCGCCGAAGCAGAGTCGCACATCAAGACCGCGTTGAAACTCACCCCGGATTCGCCGATCGCCCATGTGGAACACGGCAACGTGCTGTTGCTGCTGTACGGCGAGAAGAAGGAAGACGCCGCCGCCGGCGCCTTCGAAAAAGCCGGCAAGCTGAAACCGAAGGACGCGATGGAAGCGCTGGACGCGGCATATGCGAAATCGCAGCTCGAATAAATCGCTGCTGGGAGCATCGCTGTACGCGTGCGCCTGCCTGTCGGTCGCGCAGACGCCCGCCGGAAAACCCGCGACCGTCGCTGCTCCGCCGATCGCCGTCCCGCCCCCGGTCGCAAGCGCGGGGGCCGACGCCTTGGCCGATGCGCTCACCTGCCGGATCAGCTACGAGCGCTACCCGGGCCTGATGCAGGAAATCCGCGACGAACGCGAAGAGGATTTCCGCCAGGCCTACCGCCAGCACAGCCAGCCGATGCTGGATGTGTACCGGCTTGAAGAACCCATATCCGCCTGGGGCAACGAAAGCGACGTCATCGTGATCGCACCGAACCGGGTAATGATGGCGGTGCAAGGTTCGCTGGATGCGGTAACCGCCCAGCTGGAGCACGCGCTGGAACAATCCAGCGAATCGCCGCTGTCCGGCGCATTGGACGACCAGCACGCGCTGGTGATCTTCAATGCCGACGCGCCGGGTCTGGAAGGTATGGTGCTGCTGGGCTGCGAATACCGCATTCCGGATATTTCGCTGCTCGAAGACCCGGCCGATGCATGGCGCAAGCATCCGGTCGTTCCTGCCCTGCCCGCCAAACCCTGACCGCCAGTCGCAGGAACCGGACTTGTCATCCATCCGTCCCTGCCCGCTTCCGGAGGTTTCGCTGTTAGGCCATTATCGCCTGCAGCAAGGCGCGTACACCGATTGCTACTACACCGAAATCGCCGGCAGCGTGAGCCAGGCCGAGTTCGTGGAGGCTTTCTACACCACTTGGGTATTCAAGCTGGAAAGGACGATCCTGAAATGGGCCGTGGCCAGGCCATCCACCGATGCGCAAGCGGCCCTGCTAGCACAAGGCGGGCTGGATGCGTTCTCCGCGTGGACCGTCGAAGACCGGCGCTCGGACCAACTGCTGCTGTGCGATATGCATGGCAGCACACGATCATGGTTGATGACCGCACCGGCCGAATCCGGCGATGGCACGCGGTTGTATTTCGGTTCGGCGGTCGTTCCCGCCAAAGGATCGGAATCCGGAGCCGATATCGGCACCGGATTCCGGCTGCTGCTCGGGTTCCACAAAATGTATTCGAGAATTCTGCTGAAAGCCGCCGTCGGGCGCTTGCAGACCCGCAACGCCTGATCCTCACATCCGCGGCAGATCGAACACCAGCACTTCCGCACCCTGCCCTTCGGCGAGGCTTACCGAGGCTTCGTCCTGGTAAAGCAGCGCATCGCCCGCGACCAGCTTGCGGCCGTTCGCCACGACTTCGCCGCGCGCCACATGCACGTAACCCAGCCGGCCAGGAACCAGCGTCAGATCCGCGCGTTCATCGCCATCGAACAGCCCCGCGTACATCCGCGCATCCTGGTGGATATCGACCGAACCGTCCGCGCCATCGGGACTGACCACCAGCCGCAGCCGCCCACGTTTTTCCTCCGCGGAGAAATTCTTCTGCGCGTAAGACGGCTTCACTCCCTGCTTGGCCGGGATGATCCAGATCTGCAGGAAATGGGTCGTGCCCGATTCGCTGTAGTTGAATTCCGAATGCTGCACGCCGGTGCCGGCGCTCATGCGCTGCACGTCGCCCGGCACGATGCTGGAACTGGTGCCCATGGAATCCTTGTGACCCAGCGCGCCGTCCAGCACGTAGCTGATGATTTCCATGTCGCGGTGGCCGTGCTCGCCGAAACCGCGGCCGGCCGCTACGCGATCCTCGTTGATGACGCGCAGCGGACCCCAGTGGACATGACTGTCGTCCTGGTAGCCGGCGAAGGAAAAGCTGTGCCAGGAATCCAGCCAGCCATGGTTGGCGTGGCCGCGTTCGCCGGCGGGTCGCAGGGTGATCATGTTTCGCGCTCCGATTGAGGTGTGCGCGAAGAATGAGGGCCTTACCCTTGTGAAGTAAGGCCCCTGGAACCGACTAATTGTTCTGAATTCGGAACACTGGCAGAAATATCGGCCAGACGCCCTCATTTTTGAACCTATCGCGATGCCGTGCTTTCCTTCGGAACGTACTGCGGCCAACCGCCCGCCAACGCCTTGTACAACGACACCACCGCGACCGTGTTGCGCACCCTGCCCTGGGCGAACTCGTCCTCGGCCTGCAGGCTGGCGCGTTCGGCTTCCAGCACGTCCAGCACATCGATGGCGCCGTTGTCGTAGCGCAACCGCGCGGTGGCCGTCGCGCGCGCACCGGCGGCGGCGGCACGTTCCAGGTGCGCGTTCTCCTCGGCGCTGCGGGAAACGCGGACCAGCGCGTTCTCGGTTTCCTCCAACGCCAATAGCACCGTCTGCTCGTACGCGGCCAGATCCGCAGCCGTGGCCGCATTGGCCGCCGCAATGCGCGAGCGCACCCGCCCGACATTGAGGAAGGAACCGTCGATGCCAAGGGAGATCAGACGGGTTTCGCTATCGCGTTCGAACAGCGCGCCGGCATCCAGCGCCTGCGTGCCGATCAGCCCGCCCAGCGTGAAGCGCGGGAACAGGTCCGCGGTCGCCACGCCGATACGCGCGGTGGCCGCGCCCAGCCTGCGCTCGGCTGCGGTCACGTCGGGACGGCGGCGCAGCAAGTCGGCGGGAGTGCCTGCGGCGATGGTTTCCGGCAACGAAGGCAGCGGCGTGGCCGACTCCAGCCCGGCCAGCACGGTTTCCGGCGTCTTCCCCACCAGCACCGCAATGCGATGGGTGGCGACGGCGACCGCCGATTGCAGCGCGGGAACCCGCGAACGCGTGTTCTCCAGCTGCGTGCTGGCGCGATCCACTTCGAAACTGCTGCTCAGGCCCGCGCTGCTGCGCAGATTGATCAGCCGCAGCGTCTGGGCCTGGTTGTCGGCGTTCTGTTGCGCGATCCGCAGCTGTTCCTGCAAACCGCGCAGGCGGAAATAGGTTTCCGCCACATCGCCCACCAGCACCACCTGCGCGGCGGCCAGATCGGCTGCGCTGGCCTCGGTCTCGGCGCGCTGCGCCTCGATGCTGCGGCGGATGCGGCCGAAGAAATCCAGCTCCCACAGCGCGCTGATGCCGGCGCTGTACTGGTCGTTGTCGCGCCCCGGCCTGTCCACGCCCGGCATCTGGTCGCTGCTGCTGCGCGCATCGCTGGCTTCGGCGCTCGCGCCCAGGGTGGGCAGACGGTCGTACTTCGAATTGCGCAGCAACGCGTTGGCTTGTTCGTAGTGCGCCAGCGCGATGCGCAGATCGTGGTTGGAAAGCAGCGCTTCGTCCACCAGTTCCTCGAGCACCGGATCGCCGAAGCTGCGCCAGAACTCCAGATCCACCGCCGGCGTCGCCGCCTGTGCGGATTGCTGCGACGAGCTGTTGGAGAACTGATCGACCGCCGGCAGGTTCGGACGCACGTAGTCCGGGCCTACCGTGCAGGCCGCCAGCAACACGCTGGCGACGGCGACAGTGAGAGTACGGATCACCATGGCAGCACCTCGCCGCGATGTTGGAACGTACCGGTCGGGCCGGCGGCGTCGAGCAGCGCCAGACCCACGCTGGTGCTGGCGCCGTCTACCAGTTCGAGCTGCCCGTTGCTGTTCATGTCGGTCTTCACCGAACCCGGATCGGCGGCGTTGACCTTGATCGCGGTGTCGCGCAACTCGTAGGCCAGCTGCACGGTCCACGCATTGACCGCCGTCTTGGACACGTTGTAGGCAGGAACTTTCAAATCGTAGAGTTCCGAGCCCGGGTCGCTGTGAATCGCCAGCGAAGCGAGGCTGCTGGAAAGATTGACGATGCGTGCGGCCGGCGCGCGCCGCAACAGCGGCAGCAGAGCCTGGGTCACGGCCACCATGCCGAACAGGTTGGTGTCGAAGGTCTCGCGCCAGATTTCCAGACTCTGTTCGGAAGGCGTCTTGGCGAAGTCGTCCTTGAAGATGCCGGCGTTGTTGACCAGGATATCCAGCCGGCCGTGGCTGGCTTCGACCTGCTTGGCTGCTGCCGCGATGCTGGCGGTGTCGCTGACATCCAACGCGATGGCTTCCACCGGCAGCCCCTCCGACTTCAGCGCCTGGGCGGCCTCGCGCGCCTTGGCCAGATCGCGCCCCGCCAGCAGCGTATGCACGCCGGCGCTGGCGAGCTGGCGAACCGTTTCCAGTCCGATGCCGCGGGTTGCGCCGGTCACCAGCGCGATTTTCTGATTGTTGCTCATGATCTACTCCGTTGACGCGCGCGTTGCGCGCAGGACGTTTTCACATTCTTCTGCTTGTACTGCGAACCGTTCGCACGGTCCGTCCGTTCTTCACCAGGGAAGGGCGTTGTCGAGATAGCGGTAGGAACCGTTGGGGCCGGCGTCGTCGATCAACGCCAATGCGACACTGGTCTTGGCGCCGTCCGGAACATCGATCTCGCCTTCGCCCGCATTCATGTCCGTCTTCACGTAGCCCGGATGGATGGTGTTGACCTTGACCTTGCTGTCGCGCAGTTCGTAGGCCAGCTGCACGGTCCAGGCGTTCACCGCGCTCTTGGAGACGTTGTAGGCCGGAATCTTGAAATCGTAGATGGGCGAGGAAGGATCGCTGTGCAGCGTCATCGAACCCAGCAGGCTGGACACGTTGACGATGCGTCCGGCCGGCGACTTGTGCAGCAGCGGCAGGAACGACTGGGTGACGGCAATCAGGCCGAACACATTGGTATCGAAGGTTTCGCGCCAGGCCTGCAAGGTCTGTTCGGAGATCTTCTTGCCCTGCTCGTCGCGCAGGATGCCGGCGTTGTTGACCAGGATATCGAGGTGGCCGTATTTCTTCGCCACTTCGTCCGCGGCGGCGGCGATGCTGGCCGTATCGGTCACGTCGAGGACGATCGCTTCCACCGGCAGGCCTTCGGCCTGCAGTTTCAGCGCCGCTTCGACGGCCTTGGCACGGTCGCGTCCGGCCAGCAGGGTATGCACGCCGGCCTGGGCGAGCTGACGGACGGTTTCGAAACCTATGCCGCGGGTAGCGCCGGTAACCAGTGCGGTCTTGGAGGTGTTGCTCATGGGGGATGCTCCGATTCTGGGGGGAGGAGTAGCTGATGCCGGGCGGCGGATTGGCGCCGCCCGTGCGGTCGATATGATTGGTCGCGCCGCCAACCGGCGCTATCCGTTTTCCGTTTTCGCGATCAAGCCTGCACCGCGTGCGATGACGCGATCGTGGATTCGCCGTGCGTGACCAGCGGACGTCCCGACAGCTTGCGCAGCGCGACATAGAACACCGGGGTCAGGAACAAGCCGAACAAGGTCACGCCCAACATGCCCGCGAATACGGTGATGCCAGTGACCGAACGCACCTCCGCACCGGCACCATGCGACAACACCAGCGGCACCGTGCCGGCGATGAAGGCCACTGAGGTCATCACGATCGGACGCAGACGCAGGCGGCACGCTTCCAGTGCGGACTCGACGATGTCCTTGCCCTGCATTTCCAGCTCGCGGGCGAATTCGACGATCAGGATCGCGTTCTTGCACGCCAGGCCCATCAGCACCACCAGACCCACCTGCACGAACACGTTGTTGTCGCCGCCGGTCAGCCATACGCCGGCCAACGCGGACAGCAGCGTCATAGGCACGATCAGGATCACCGCCAGCGGCAGGGTCCAGCTTTCGTACAGCGCGGCCAACACCAGGAATGCGAGCAGCACCGCCAACGGGAACACCACCAGCGCGGCTTTGCCCTGGGTGGCCTGCTGGTAGCTCAGGTCGCTCCAGTCGATGCCCATGCCCGGCGGCAGCACCTGCCCGGCCAGTTCGGTCACCTTGGCCATCGCCTCACCCGAGGACATCACCCGCGGGTCGGCCTCGCCCAGCAGGTCGGCCGCCGGATAGCCGTTGAAGCGGATCACCGGGTCCGGGCCGTAGGTCCGCTTGATGTTCACCATCGAACCGATCGGCACCATCTCGCCGTTGGCGTTGCGCGTGCGCAGGTTGGCGATGTCTTCCACATTGTCGCGGAACTGGCCGTCGGCCTGCGCGATCACCTGCCAGGTGCGGCCGAACATGTTGAAGTCGTTGACGTAGGCCGAACCCAGGTAGGTCTGCAGCGTGTCGAACAACTCGGTCAGCGGTACACCCTGGGCCTTGGCCTTCACCCGGTCCACTTCCGCGTCCAGCTGCGGCACGTTGGCCTGATAGCTGCTGATCGGGAAGCCCAGGCCGGGCGTCTGCGAGGCTGCGCCCTGGAACGACTGCACCGCGGTCTGCAACGCGCCGTAACCCAGATTGGTACGATCCTCGACGAACAGCGACCAGCCCGAACCGTTGCCCAGACCCTGGATGGGCGGCGGCATCAGCGCGAACGCGAAGCCTTCCTGGATACCGGAGATCTTCTGGTTCAACTCGGCGGTGATCGCCGCTGCGCTGTTCTTGCGCTGGTCGAACGGCTTCAGGGTGAAGAACACCACGCCGTTATTGGGCGTGTTGGTGAACTGCAGCGGGTTCAGGCCGGGGAACGCGACCTCGCTTTCCACGCCCTCGATTCCCTTCGCGATCGATGCGATCTTCTTCAACGCCGCATCGGTGCGCTCGATGGAAGCGCCCTCCGGCATCTTCACGCCCGCGATCAGGTACAGCTTGTCCTGCAGCGGAATGAAGCCTGCCGGCACTGCCTTGAACATCACGCCCGCGCCGATCAGCAACACCACGTACACGGCGAACACCGCGCCGCGCTTTCCGAGCGCGCGCGACACCGCACCCTCGTAGCGCTTCGAATTCTTGCTGAAGAAGCGGTTGAACGGGCGGAACACCCAACCGAACAGGCGTTCGATCAAACGCGAAGGCGCGTCCTTGGCCGCGTCGTGCGGCTTCAGCAGCTTGGCCGCCAGCGCCGGCGACAGGGTCAGCGAGTTGATCGCCGAGATCACCGTGGAGATGGCGATGGTCACCGCGAACTGCTTGTAGAACTGGCCGGTCACGCCGGTCAGGAACGCCATCGGCACGAACACCGCGCACAGCACGAGTGCGATGGCGATGATCGGCCCGGACACTTCCTTCATCGCCAGGTGCGCGGCCTCCAGCGGGCTAGCGCCCAGCTCGATGTGCCGTTCCACGTTCTCCACCACCACGATGGCGTCGTCGACCACGATGCCGATGGCCAGCACCAGGCCGAACAAGGTCAGCGTGTTGATAGAGAAGCCGAGCAGATACAACGCGGCGAAGGTGCCGACGATGGATACCGGTACCGCGATCAACGGAATGATCGACGCGCGCCAGGTCTGCAGGAACAGGATCACCACCAGCACCACCAGCAAGGTGGCTTCCAGCAGCGTGGTCACCACCGCCTTGATCGAATCGCGCACGAAGATGGTGGTGTCGTAGATCGACTTGTATTCCACGCCCGGCGGCAGGGTCTTGGCGATCTCGTCCATCTTGGCGATCACCGAGTCGCGGATCTCCAGCGCATTGGCGCCCGGGGCCTGGAAGATGCCGATGGCCGCGGCATTCATGCCGTCCAGGCGCGCACGCAGGGTGTAATCGCCTGCGGCCAGCTCGACGCGGGCCACGTCGGACAACTTCACGATTTCGCCGGCGGCACCGCTTTTGAGCACGATGCCGTTGAACTCCTCGACGGTGCTGAGGCGGCCCTTGGCGTTGATCGGCAACAGGAAATCGCTGCCGTTGGCCATCGGTTCGGCGCCGAGCTGGCCGGCCGAAACCTGCACGTTCTGCTCGCGCACCGCACGCAGCACATCGCTGGCGGTCAGGCCGCGTGAGGCGACCTTCTCCGGATCCAGCCACAGGCGCATGGCGTAGTCGCCGCCGCCGAAGGCCTGCGCATCGCCGACGCCCGGGATCTTGGCCAGTTCGTCCTTCACGTGCAGACGCATGTAGTTGCGCAAGTACAGCGAGTCGTACTTGCCGTCGGTGGACACCAGATGCACCACCATCAGGAACACCGGCGACTGCTTCTGCGTGGTCACGCCCTGCCGGCGTACGTCCTCGGGCAGTCGCGCCAGCGCCTGGCTGACCCGGTTCTGCACGCGCACCGCCGCATCATCGGCGTCGACGCCGGGCTTGAAGGTGACGGTCAGCTGCAGCACGCCATCGGAACCGGCGATGGACTTGACGTACATCATGTCCTCGACGCCGTTGATGGCTTCTTCCAGTGGCGTGGCCACGGTTTCGGCGATCACCTTGGGGTTGGCGCCGGGATAGACAGTGCGCACCACCACGGAGGGCGGCACCACTTCCGGGTATTCGCCGATGGGCAGCATCGGGATCGAGATCAGGCCTGCGGCGAAGATCACGATCGACAACACCGCGGCGAAGATCGGCCGGTCGATGAAGAATCTTGAGAAGTCCATGGGTGGATTTCCTGGTAACTGAAAAAAGAGAACCCGTCTTCCTGTAAAGCAGGAAGTCGAACCCTTCTCCCGCTTGCGGGGGAAGGTGCCCGAAGGGCGGATGGGGGCAAGCTTTTGCCTTTCGGGGAGGTAGCGCGAAGAGCACCCCTCCCCAACCCTCCCCTGCTACGCAAGGGAGGGGGCTTTCATGGCTACTTCATCGCTACTTTCGGCGCGGGTTCTGGTGCGCCCATCGTCACGGTCTTCGCCTTCACCGGCATGCCCGGGAAGAACACCTTCTGCACGCCACTGACGATCACCTTGTCGCCGGCGGCCAGTCCGCTTTCAACGATGCGCAATCCGTCCGCGGTGCGTCCCAGTTGCACGTCCTTGCGCTGGGCCTGGCCCTTGCCGTCGACCACGTACACGTACTTGCGGTCCTGGTCGGTCAACACCGCCTTGTCGTCGATCAGCATCGCCTTGAACTCGCCGCTGCCCAGCACACGGACCCGCGCGAACAGGCCGGGCGTGAACACGCGGTCGGCGTTGTCCAGCAAGGCGCGCGCGCGGATGGTGCCGGTGGCCGGGTCGACCTGGTTGTCGAGGAAATCGACCACGCCGGTGTGCGGGAAACCGTCCTCGCCCACCAGCCCGACCTGCACCGGCACGCCTGCGCCGTTTTCGCTCGGGCGTTCGCCCTTGCGCGCCAACTCGGCGTAATGCAGGAAGGTGCGCTCGTCGGTATCGAAGTGCACGTGCATCTTGTCCAGCGACACCAGTGTGGTCAGCACGCTGGCCGAGTCGCCGGCGCTGACCAGGTTGCCGGCGGTGACCAGCGCACGGCCGGCGCGGCCGCTGATCGGCGCACGCACCTGGGTGAACTCAAGATTCAAGCGCGCCGCGTCCACTGCGGCCTGGGCGGCGGCGACATTGGCCTGCGCCTCGGCGGCGGCCGAGCGGCGCTGCTCGTAGGACTCGGTGGAAATGGCCTGCAGCTCGGAAAGCTTCTTGGCGCGCGCCGCTTCGCTGCGGCCCAGTTCGGCCTGGCTGCGGGCGCGGGCCAGATCGGCCTGGGCGCGTGCGAGTTCGGCGCGGTAGCTGCGCGAATCGATGGTGAAGAGCACGTCGCCCTTGCGGACTTCCTGGCCTTCTTCGTAATTCACGCGTTCGATGTAGCCGGACACGCGCGGACGCAGGTCGACATTCTCCACCGCCTCCACGCGGCCGCTGAAGTCGTCCCACTGGCTGACCTGCTTGACCAGCACCGGCGCGGCGCTCACTTCGGGCGGCGGCGGCATGCCGGTTTCGGCGGCCTGGCCGCTGCAGCCGGCGATGACGGCGACGGTAAGCGCCAGCACCACGCCCAGCGCCGTGGTGCGTAGGGCACGATTTTCGAGAAAGGAAATGGCATTCATTGGTTGGTCTCGTGGGTGGACAAGGGGAGAGGAAAACTGCTGAAAAGAGGACGCGGCGGCGTCAGTGCGCGGCCGGCGTCGAAACGCACCACCGGCTGCGCGCGCTCGGTACGGGTCAGCAACGACACCGCATGGCGGCCTACGGCCATGGCGCTGGGCCATTCGGCGCAGGCATTGCGCGCGTTTTCCGGCGTGCATACCGGATGGTCGACGGACAGCATCTGCACGCGCACGCCCAACGGTTGCGACTCTTCGTGCAACACGTTGGTCAGCATGCGCAACGCAGCGGCGGTGATGGAAGCGTGGCCATAGCCCGCCCAGCCTCGTTCGGCATATGGGCCGCCTATCAGGATGTAATGCGAAGCGACCTCGTTCTCGGCCAGCAGCGGCACCAGGTGGCGCGCGGCGGTCAGGTGCGGCAACAGATCCATTTCCAACTTCTGGCGCAGGAAGTCGGTGGGCTTGTCGATCAACCGGCCGCCTTCCAGCGGACTGGCGATACTGGCGAACACCGCACGTAGCGGACGCTTGCGCTTGCGCAGGTCCGCCGCCAATTTCGCCGCGTCCTCGTCGCTGGTGATGCATCCGGTGGTCATCAGCTCCAGCGCGGGCTCGTCGGCGTAGTGTTCGGCCAGCGCCTGCATGCGCGGACCATCGCGGCCCATCGCCAACACCGGGCTGCCGGCTTCCAGCAACGCACCGACCACGCCGAAACCGACTGTACCGTCAGCGCCCAATACCAGGACTTCCGGGTTCAATATCCCACTCATGGGACTTTTACTCCCGCTACTGGGATAATCCCAATACTGGCGATAGTCCCGCGACCCTTTCGCCCGAGCCGCACCCCGCCGCCGGTCTGGCTGCGATGGGGGGAGGTGAATTCGCGAAAAGCCGTACCGGACAAGCGATCGGTCAACGCTCTCAGCTCGGAAAGCGTTGTCTCTTCGCTGATTTCGGGGTCCGGCTCGGGGCGGAAGAAGCGGGAGAACAGCATGGCGGCAGCTGGCTATTGGTGGGAATGCCGACAAGATAAACCTGCAATCAGGACTTGATTAGTCTGAATTAAAGGGAATAATAATCCCGTCAGCGGTCCAATACCCCGTCCACCCCCTCGGGAGTTCCACATGAGCCACGATCTCAACGACACCCTCATTTTCGTCAAGGTGGTCGAGCACGGCAGCTTCATCGCCGCGGCCAATTCGCTGCGCCTGCCCAAGACCACGGTCAGCCGCAAAGTGCAGGAACTGGAAACGCGCCTGGGCGCGCAGCTCCTGCATCGCACCACCCGCAAGCTGGGCCTGACCGAGGCCGGCAACGTCTACTACGAGCATTGCCAGCGCATCGCGCGCGAACTGACCGAAGCCGAAAGCGCGGTCAGCCAGTTGCATGCCGGCCCGCGTGGCTGGCTGCGTTTCACCGCGCCCTATTCCATCGGCATCGACAAGATCGCGCCGCTGCTGGGGGAATTCCACGCACGGCACCCGGAAGTGCGCATTGAGATGGTGTTGAGCAACGAACCGCTGGACCTTATCGGCGGCGAGATCGATGTCGCCCTGCGTATCGGCAACCTGCCCGATTCCAACCTGGTCGCGCGCCGCCTGGGCAGCCTGCGCACGCAGGTGTACGCCAGCACCAGCTACATCGCCAAGCATGGCGAACCCCTGCACCCGGACGACCTGCAGCACCACCGCACGCTGGCCATGCCCAAGCATCGCCACGGCAACAGCTACGCATGGACCTTGAACGACGGCGTCAGCGATCGCGATTTCACCGTCAACCCGATCCTGGTCGCCAACGACCCGGCCGCGCTCAAGGGCGCGCTGCTCTGCGGCGAAGGCGTGGTGATCGCCGCCGACGTGATGGTCAGGCCATTCGTGGAGATGGGCCATGTGCAGCGCGTGCTGGCCGGCTGGATAGGCGGCGAGTACGAACTCAACGCCGTGTTCCCCCGCGGCCACACCCAGTCGCCGAAGGTGCGCGCGTTCGTCGACTTCCTGCTGGAGCGCCTGAACCTGGACATCGACTACATGAGCGCGCACTGCCCGCTGATGATGGCGCAGGCAGAGCTTGCGAAAGGCCAGGAAGACGCCGCCGAGGCCGAGGAGACCGTCGCGGCCGGCCAACGGATTCTGGAAGCAGTAGTTCCGTCGTAGGTCGGCCCCCGCATCAAGTGCGGGGCAGGCTCTACGTGGCCGACGGGCCGACGGGCCGACGGGCCGACGCGATAGAGTCGACCAGAAGCATGGCGTCGCGTTGGGGGCGTAGCCCCGACCTGCGTGACACCGGACTGAAACAAAACCGACGCAAACTTGTTGCTTGGGCGTAATGCCGGGCGCTGTCCGGCCGCTCCATTGGAGAAACCGGCATGTCCGCAAAGTTCGCTCTTGGTTTGACGCTTTTTCTGGCGTCCTTCGCCGTACTGGCCAAGCAGCCTTATGTGGACATCGAGCAGCGCCTGACTGCCGAACAATTGCGGGCCACCGGCCTGGACACGCTTTCAGCCGAGCAATTGAAACTGCTGAACGGACTGCTGCGCGAGGACGTGGTGAAGGCGGTCGAAGCCAGCAAGACCGAAGCGGAAACCGAACGCGCCTCCTCTTCGTCCTTGATCGGTCTCAACGACCAGCCCATCCGCAGCCGCGTGAAAGGTCCGGTCAGCGGCTGGGAACCCGGCACGGTGTTCGAACTGGAGAACGGCCAGACCTGGAAGGTGCTCAAAGGCAACATGAAGCTGCGCAAGCCTTTCGAGTCACCCGAGATCGTCGTCGTCCCCGGCATCGCCGGGCGCTGGTTCCTGCAGGTGGACGAAGACCTGCCCAAGGCGCGGGTTTACCGGATAGATTGATGCCTGACCGCATCGATCGGGACGCAACCTTCGCTCCAACCTGAACGGGCGCGGGACGATGGCCGGCTCATATTGGTCGCATTGCTCGCTTCGAGCATGTCCCAAGGCCTTTCGAGCGCTGCATTCAGATGCGTGCTGTATAGCTGGCACGTCGCTCCAAGGGCGACGTTGGTGGCACATGCCACGGAGGCTTGCTGATGCACATGAACAACTGCGTTGTACTACCGCTGCCGGTCGGGACGCTGGACATGGTGCGGGAACTGCTGCACTGGCGCCGCAGTTATCCGAACAGCCCATTCTTCAAGTCCGGGTTGGAGTTCGAACGCTACATCGCCACTTTCAAGTTCGGCTACGACACCTTCCTGCCCAATCGCGAAAAGAATTCCACCGAGGAGCTGCTACCCCGGCTGTGCCACCGGTACAAGGATGGCGTAGCGGCCTGCGACCGCATCGACTGGGTTGAAGCGGAGATGATCGTCTCCGCTACATGGGCGCGGTTGGAGGACGCGGATTCCGCGCGAACCGCAGTCAAGCTTTGACTGGAAGGTTCGATCGCACAATCGCGATCCGACTCGGCACGATCAGCGAGGCTCTGGCTCCACAATCAGGGCGCGCCCGTGGCGGTCACGGTACAAGTCAGGGTGAACTGCATCGAACTGCCCATCGGAAAGGTGGGAATCGCCACCCCCGACCCTTGCAGATCCGACACCGTCGGCGATGCCGGGCAGACCGCGCCGCCGGTGGCACTGCCGCAAACCAGCGTGCCCGTGCTGCAGTCCACACCGGCAATCGCCGGATCCCTGAGCACTGCGCCATCGCCGGGACCCGGTCCGTCGTTGTTGAGCGTGAGCGTATAAGTCACCGTGCCGCCGCTCTGCACAGCGGCCGGCGCGGCGGATTTTTCGATGCGCAGATCGACCGTCGGCGTATTGGTGAAAGTGCACTCGAAGTTCTCCGCGCTGCTGTCGATCAGGCTGCCCGGGATGGTGTAGGCGCTGCCTGAGCGGCTGCCTATGGCGATGCCGCCGGAAGTGCAGGTGGCGCCGGTGAGGTTCCATCCAGCCGGCAACGACGATTCGGTGATGACCACATCGCTGCCGAAGGCGGCGACAGCGAAAGGCTCAGTAGTGCCCGCAGACGCCGTATCGCCATCCACCTGCACCGGCGTGTTCGCGGCCACGGTGGCGACCGTGCCGGTAGCCTGACTGGTATTGGTCAAGCCGAATCCGAACGAGCCGCCGGCGACGAACTGCGTGGTCTTGTTGAGCGCCACCGTGGCCGGCGCGCATACCGCCGCCGGCGGCAGCACCTGCGCCAGGAACGCTTGCGCTCCGGGGCCGGACTTGATGTGCACGACGATTTCGTTGAGCCCGCTCAGCCAAGGTCCGTTCAATACTCCCGCAGCCTCACCGCCGGCCTGAAAACCAGTGTAGAAATAAGGGTCGGCGGCGCCGTAGTTGGAATGCACGCCTTGCGCATTGCCGTTCACCCAGACCTCGAACACCGAATTGTCGGCGTAGAACTGCATGTCCAGCGCCATTATCGTCGGATCCACGCCGGGCGCGATGTTGAACTGGAAGCGGTAGAAGATGTCGTAGTTGCCCGGGCCGGGATGGAGCGCATCGGCCGCATTCGAGATCCAGTTCGCGTTGCCATAAGGCGAGACGATGTAGGAAGCCGGCGGTGCGGCGACGACCTGCGCCGCGGCATAGGTCAGGCCCACCGGCGGCGCGCCGGTGATCGGCGTGGTGGTCAGCGCGACCTGCCAGTAGTTGTCAGCGCCCGAAGTCTTCCTGCCCCCCGCTCCATCGTAGGCGGTGTTGAACATCGCGCCGCCGCTGATGCAGCTGATGGTGGCGACATTGCCCGGCGGCAGCGGGAACTGCGTATCGGTATCGCTGGCCGTATTGTTGGCGGTATTGGTATCGGGCGAGCCGGTCGGCGCCGTAACCGTTGCGGTATTGACCAGGTTGCCGGAGAACGTGGAGGGCGCGAACAGCGTCAGGCTGTAGGTGACCGAGCTGTTCGCCGGCAGGTTGGCGGTGGTGTTGATCGCGCCGGTGCCGCTGGCCGCGCCGCAGGTGGCGCCGCCGGTAGCGCCGCCGCAAGTCCAATTGGCGGTGGTGATGCCGGTGGGCAACGAATCGGTCACCTGCGCGTTCTGTACGCCGAACGGGCCGTTGTTGCTGACCACGATGGTATAGGTGACGTTGTTGCCGGGCGTATAGATGCTGCTGGCGTCGGTCTTGGTGATCGCCAGATCGACCGCGAACTCCACCGGCGTGGTGACGCACTTGGCGCCGTCGCCGGCGCCCGCCGGCGCATCGGAGATCAAGGTGGCCTGGCCGGTCGTCGTGTCGAACTTGTAGAACCCGCCGCTATTGCGACGGCCGAAAACGCCATTGCTGGCCCCCATCATCGAACCGAAAGCGTCGGTAGTCCCTATGAACCCCGAAGGCCCGATCGCGGTCACGGCTCCGGTCGTCGGATTGATGGCGTTGAGCAGGCCGGTCACATTGTCCTGGGCGTAAAGCCGGCCGTTGTACCAGGCCAGGTCCGCCGACGCGATGGCTTGATTGAGCGTGATCAGGGTGGAGGTCCGGGTGGTGAGATCGACCCGCCACAGCTGGTTGATGGTGGCGTTGTCCTTGATGTAATAGAAGCCGTCCGCGCCTACCTCGCCCGAAGCTATTCCCGTTCCACTGGCATTGATTCCGCCGCCTGCGATGGCGCCTGTGTCCTCTACCACGCCGTTGCTGCCGATACGCAGCAGACGGTAGGTGCTGGTGGTGGCGTCCCAGCGCGTGGCGAAGATGTAATTGCTGGCAGGGTCGTAGCCCATGGCGTTGTAGCCAGTGGCATCAGGCGAACCTATCGACGGATAGGTAAGCGGGTTGGTGCTGGTATCGATGCGATGGAGTTGGGTCGGACCGCCCACTCCGAGATACATGGTGGAAGTGCAGGTACCGAAGCTGGGCTGGGTCGTGTTGACGTAGGCGCACTCGAAGGCCTCGCCCGCCACCACGGCCGCGGCCGGAATGGTGATCTGCCTGGCGCTCAGCGTTCCGACCGCGGCGCCAGCGGAGTTGGTGCAGCTGGCCGATCCGAACGACCAGAGAGCCGGCAGCGTGGATTCGTTGATGGTGATCGCCACGCCCAGGGCCGAAGCGGTGAAATCGGTGACGGCCGCATTGGCGTCGCCATCCACCACGGTGGGTACTCCCGCCGCAGCGGTCGTGACCGTGGCCGTGGTGCGCACCGTGTTGGTGAGCGTAAAGCCGAACGCGCCACCCGCACCGTTCTGGGTGGTCTTGGTCAGCGTCACCGTCGGCATGGTCGCCAGCATCACGTCGTCGATGCCGAAATCGTTGCCGGTGGCGGCCGTGCTCGCATTGTTGATGCGCAGATTGACCGAGGTGGTGGTGGCGCTGGTGGTGAATATCACCTGGCGCCGGATCCAGGTGTTGTTGGTCCCCGGATAGGCCGTGTTGACGGTGCTGACCACGGCGATCGTGCCGGCGTTGGGAGTGATCACCTGACTCAGCACCGGGTCGCTGACCTGGTTGGTGACCATGGTCCAGTACGAGAACACGTAGTTCTTGTTCGGCTCCACGGTAATAGCGGAAACGGTACGCCAGACCGCCTGGCCCGCGGTGTAGGCGCAGGCTGCGGTGTTGTGATACAGGTAACGCGTCGATGCGGCGCCATCGGAGGTGGAGTCGCCTCCGGTGGCGACGATCTGTCCGTTCAAGCAGGCGGCGCTGAGCCAGTTGCCGTCGGCGGTGCTCTGCGCAGTCGGCAAGGTGCCATTGACCGCTCCGAAGGTCTCGCGGAACGCGATCTGCGCATGCGCGCTGCCGCTCCATAGCGCCATGGCGAGAACTATGGCGCACGAGGCTGCAGCTACCAGTTTCGTTTTCATATCGCTGATCATTTCCTTGTCCCAAACGCGCATCAGTACGAACCCACGATATTCAGGAACCACCCTTTATGGTCGTAATCGAAGTCGGTGAGGTCGTCGCTGAAGTCGGTGAAGTTGTAGCCCACGCCCACGCGGAAGTTCTTGTTGATATCGCGGTCCAGGCCGACCAGGTAGCCGCTGCGCGTACCGCCGTCCTCGACGTCCAGCCACCGGTATTCGGCCAGCGCGTGCCATTGGGTGCGTAGTTCGTAGCGGATCTGGCCCGAGGCGAAAGTGGTGCCCGAATCGAACCAGTCGCCGGTGCCGCGACCGAAACGCGCCTCGCCTTCGCGCCGCGCCAGCTTGGCGGCGAATTCCCAGTGCCGGTCCAGCTTGTACACGCCTTCCAACGACAGTATCTGCGACTTCTGGTCGTAGCTGGCGCCGTTGACCTGCTCAAGCGTGGCCAGATCGTAAAGATAGGTATAACGGCCGAACACGCCCCAGCGCGTGCTGTTCCAGGGGCGCCAGGCAAAACCGAAATTGCCTTCGACGAACTTGGCGCCGGCGGTCGGATCGATCTCGTCGTCGGTGTCGGAATAATTGAACCGCGCCGCGATGCGCCAGCTCTCGTTGATCTTGTGCAGCAGGCGGTTGGTGCTGACCCACTGCCGGCGACGCTCGAAACCGGTATCCCGGCGCCACTCCAGCTTGCTGTTCCAGTCGGTGTCGGGCGAGGTGCGGCCGCCGCTCAGGCTGATCGCGCGACGATCGACCTGCTCGCCGACGCTGTTGGTCAATTCGCCGTCTGACAACGTGAAGCCCAGGTTCCAACCCTGCGACGGATAGAAATCCATGCCGAAGGTATGCGCCAGGCCGGACTCCTGCCGGGTCTTGAGGAACTGGCTTTCGTTGAACAGATTGACCTGGTTGGACAGCCGCCAGCGCTGGCCCAGGGTCCAGCCGTTCTGGCGAGCGGGGTTGAACAAAGAGTCGTACTGGGTGCTGTCGGTCGAATAGGTGTAGCTGCCGTAGACCGAATGCTCGGGATTGAGGCGGTATTCGGCATTCACCTGCGCGGCATCGCCGCGGTCGCCATGAGTGATCTCCGCGCCGACCGTGGACAAGTCGCCGAACAGATACTTGCCGCCCAAGGTGTACGCATCGTTGTCGGCATAGGCGCCGCCGTCGTCGTCCACGGTGAACTGGGCGGTGCCGTACAGGTCCAAAGACGTACCGATCTTGTGGCTATAGCGCAACGCCGCCAGCGTGCCCGAAGCATCGCCCGCCAGCCGCTTTTCTTCGATCCTGCGCAACTCCGCCGTAAGGGTGGCGAAGTCGGTGGCGCGCCATTCCCCGGTGATCTGCGTCTGGTCCAGCGATTCGCCGCCGCGTTCGGCCCGGCTGTAGCGCGCGTACAGGCCCAGGCTGGCGTTGAATTGGCCCAGCACTTCCACGCCCTGCTCTTCCACGTCCATGCCGTTGTCGAAACGGCTGACCGAATAGCCCGCACCGACTCTGCGCCACCAGGCGCCGGCGGACCAGTCCTGTTCCGTCCAGCCGAGTTCGCGGAAGTTGATGCGCGCCTCGATCGCTTTCGCCTCGCCTTCGCGCGGCCCGACCGGATTGAGCCGGGTGAAAGTGAAGCCGCCGTTGTCGGAGAAGAACACCGGCGCGCTGAACGATTCGGTCTGGCTGTACTCGGCTTTCAGGTACGTGCCGCGGCCGGCCTGCAAGGTGATGTCGCCCGCGGCGAGAGTGTAGTCCTCGCCAGCGCGGTTCTCGTCGATGTAGGTGGCGCCTATGCCGAGATGGTCGCCGAACCAATGCTTGCCGCGAACGCCGGCGCTGACCTGGTCGGCGTCGAAGTCCGACGGCACCCATTCGTAGTCCGCGATCAGACGCTGTTCGTACCCGTCCAGCGGCGTGTCGCGCGAGATGCTGCGCAGATTCTCGCGGGTGAGCATCGCCAGCGGCCGCGTCAACAGCACGCGGCCCTGCAATTCGTCGATTTCGTAATCGGCGCCGCGCTGCAGCGTCACTCTGTTCTCGATGCGGCCGGTGGCGGCGTCGCGGATCTCCAGCACCACCACATCCGAGCCGGGCAGCAAGTCCGTGTGCTTGAGGTAGTAAAGGCTGCCGCCGGTGCCGATGAACTCGCTGTGCCCGGGCGCGGTCTGCGCTTCGGAGCCGAACGCGCGCAGCTCGGTGCCCGGATCGCCCCAGGCGTTGCTGCCGCGCGAGCGCCAATTGAGCGCGGCGCCGTACAACGAGCGTACGTACTGGCCGTATTCGGTGCCGGTGAAGCCGGTGCTGAAATTGCCCCACAGCGCCTGGTTCTTGTCCCAGTCGGCGCGCAGGTAGAAGCGGCCCATGGTGTCGACGTCGCGATAGGTGGTGGAGTCGTCGCCGTAAACCGGGTAATAAAGATCCGGATCCAGGCGGCGGAAGATGTCCTGCGGATCGGCCTGGCCGAAACCGTCGAACAGGTGCTCCAGATCGCGTTCGGTGGTGTCGGCCTGCGCCGTGATCAGATATTTGCCCTTGACCTTGGCCTTGCCGTAGAACGCCAGGCGACCGTCGCTGATCACATCGTCGGCGTAGCGGCTGTCGGTCGCGAACGCATCCACCGATCCGCTGATCTTGTTCTGCCATACCGTCACGTCGGCCAGGCCCACGCCGAAGAAATAGCGGCCGGTGACATCGACGCTCAAGGTGTGGCGGATGCCCTGCGGATCGTTCGCTGGCTTGCCGCCCAGGCCGTCGCTGCCGCCGTTGAGGGCGATCTCGAAATCGTGGCGGCCCACCGGCATCAGGTATTCGGCGACGAACTTGCGTTCCAGATCGACCGGATAGCTGTCGCCGTTGATCAGCAGCGAATAGCCCGCCGGCAGATTGCGGCCTTGGATGCGGATGCGGGAACCGTAGATCGGGATGTTCTGCTGGCGCAAACCATTGGCGGAAAAAGCATCGTCGATCAGTTCCTGGGTTTGCGCCTGGTCGGTGGTCAGCGCGGTGCCGAGGGTCTTCTCGACGCTCTCGCGCACTTGCCGCCCGCCGCGCTCGGCCTCTTCCGGCGTCACCAGTTGCAGGGCGCGTGGCTGGGTTTCGTCGAAGTGCCCTTCCCTGTCGTAGGCGCGCAGCACGTAGACCAGCTCGTCGCCGGCACGGAAACGGTATTTGGACAACAGCACGCCGTCCCAGTCCGCGTTGGACACGGCCGCCACGTCCACCGGCACCGTGGCCAGTGGTTCCACCAGGTCGGTATCGACGGCGCGGTAGACCTTCAACTCGTACCGTTCGATGAAGGAGGAGTAGTTGCTGCGCACATAGAACTGCACGGGCTTGACGATGGCCTGGCCGTCGAAGGCCACGAAGCCCGGCGCGGAGATAGACAGTTCCGGCAGGCTCAGCGCCGGATCTTCGGTAGCCCAGATCACGCCGCCATTGTCGAGCTGCAGGTTGAACTGGCCCGCTACGGTCGCCCTGCCCGGCGCGGCCGTGTCGATATCGACCCGGCGGTCCGGCTGCAACGCCGCCGGCGATGCGGCATCGGCCGGCACCACCGGATTGCGTTCGCCCAGCGTGCGCAGCCGGAACAGCAAGCCCTCTTCGGAACTGCACTCGTCGCCGGCGCAGTCCGCCGAAGCCTGCGTTTCCTGCGCAAGCGCCAGTGGCGGCATGCTCGCAAGCAGGCCGATCAAGGTGTAATCGAGTAGTTTCATTTTGATGGTCATGGCCCGCCCCCTCACTTGCCGCTGCCGGCAGGGGCCGGGCCGTTGCTGGATTCCATTTCCACGCGCACCCGACTGCGCAGCTCCGGGCTCAATCGCTGAGCGATCGCCTCGTACACCGCTTTCGCCCGCCGCATCCCCAATGCCAGGTTGTAGGCGTCGGCGCCGCGCACGTCCGCATGGCCGACGACCGACACCGTGCCGCCGCGCGCCTGTTCCAGATAGGCGGCGATGCGGTCGAGCAAGGGGGCGAACTCAGGGCGGATCGTTTCGCGGTCGGTGTCGAACAACACCGTGCCCAGCCGCGGCCCGCCCTGGCCCACGCCTGCGACCAGGCTCGTCGGATCGTTGACCTTGGTGCGCACGCTTACGCTCAGCGCGTTCGCCGTCTCCGACGGCAGTTTCGCCAACAGCGCGGTCCTTACCGCGGTCGCCCGATCGAAAGCCAACCCTTCGCTCTCGCCGTCGGCGCTGATCACCACTTCGCCGCCACGGTATTCGGCGAGCTTGGCGGCGATCTGGTCGATAGTCGGCAGATAGCGCTCGCGCAGCTGCGCGCTGCCGGCGGCGAAGATCACTTCGCCCAGTTCCAGTTCGATCTTGCGTTCGCCACCCTGGATCAGCGCTACCGGCAACTTGGCGCCGAAATCGAACCGTACCGGCAGGCCCGGGGTGATGCGGCGGACCAGCGGATTGTCGGTGGTGATCTGCGTGCCCGGCGGCAACGTCGAAGGATCGACCTTGAGGATGAAATTGCGCCCGCGTTCCCAGGCGCCGCCCGGTATGCCGGCCAGGTGATAGCGGCCGAACTGGTCGGTCTCCACCAACAGGCCGTCGACCGAGGCGATGCGCACGCCCGGTATGCCGCGTTCGTCGATACCGGCATTGCGGATGAGGTAGTCCACCACGTAGCCGCCCTCGCCTTGCCCGATGCGGCGCTCGACTTCCGGCACGGCGGCGTTCAGCCCTTTCGCCGCTTCGCCTTCGGTCGCTAGCGTGGTCGCACCGGCGGCGTCCATGCGCAGGGTCACGCCTTGCTGGGTGCTGAGCACGAAATCGCTGTTGAAATCGGGCCGGGTCAGGCGCTGGCGCAACACGATCTGCCGGCGCTGCGCCGGATCGGCCGGCGACTGGCGCGCACCGATATCGCCCAACGCGATGCCATGCAGCAGCGGCGCGCTGGCATCGGCGACCGGCTGCGGTCCATCGGCGCGATCGATCGTGGTCGAGCCGGGCACGTAAGCCGTAGCGTCGAAGCCGCCCTGGATGCGCACGCCGGAGAGCGCAGCGTTGTCCTGCCAGCCGTCGCCGTCGCGGTCGTCGAACACCGTACCCAGAATCAGGCTGTCGTCGATCAGCGGATCGGCCGCCAGCGTCAGTTCCGCAGTGGCGACGTTCGAAATCGGCGTGCCGCCATTGGAATAAGCCTGCGCCTGGTTGATCAGCACGCCCGGCCGCACGCCGGCGCCGATCCGCATCAGATAGACCAGAGTCGCCGATTCGCCCGCGCCGATGTCCAGGCCTTCGAACCGGATCGGGTTGTAGCCGCTGGCCGTCGCGGCATTGTCGCCGTCCACCACCGTCAGCGAACCGTCGACGTAGGTGAACCCGGCTGGCGGCGTATCGACCACATCGGCGTCGACGACATTGGTCGCGCCCACGTTCTCGACCGTCACCGTGTAGCGCACCAGATCGCCGATCCGGGCTTCGCGCACGCTGCTGGTCTTGATCACGCGCAATTGCGAGGCGTCGGCGACTTCGTGCTCGATGCTGCAGGTGGAGCAGGACGGCGGATTCTGCTGGCTGCCGCCACCGGTGGCCAGCACGACGTTGCTCACCGTGGCGCCGGTGTCGGCATTGATCGTCGCAGGATAGGTGAAGGTATAAGTGCCTGGTGCGGAACCGCTCGCCAGCACGCAGCGCAGACCGGCGCCGTTGGGCGTACAACCTGCCGGCAATGCGCCCAATGTCAGGCCGGCGCTCGGCGTGTCGTCGAGAACAAGGTCCGAGGTGGTCGCAGCCTGCGACACGTCCACAGTCAGCGTGTATTGGATCGTGTCGCCCACATGCAAGGTCGCGCCACCGCCGGGATCGGCCGACTTGGTCACCGCGACGATGGGTTCGGCGACGCGATGCTCGGTGCTGCAGCTCTGGCAATCGGGCTCTTCGCCGCCGCCGCCGCTGGCGACGACCGTATTGCCGATGCTGCCGGTCGCGCCTGCATCCACCTGCACCTGGTAGGTGAAGGCATAGCTGCCGGGCGCCGTGCCCGTTGCCAGGGTGCATTCCAGGCCGCTGGCGACGGCATTGCATGCGCCGCCTGCCGGAACCTGGAACGTGGTGGGCAGCAGCGTCTGTCCGGCGCTCACGGTGTCGGCCAGCGACACCGCCGCGACGGTCGTGGAATTGGCTACGTTCACCGTTATCGTATAGGTGACGATGTCGCCCACTTCCACCGTCTCGCCATTGGCCGGATCGGCGGTCTTGTTCACCGTCACGCGCGGCACGATGGGATTGGTGGTGGTGCAGCTGGCGCAGTTGCCGGTGCTGGTCGTCACGGTGTTGCTGACGGAAGTAGTGGCGTCCGCACCGACCGTTGCCGTGTAGACGAAGGTGTGGGTGCCGATGGCCGCACCCGCAGCAAGGGTGCAGGTGATCACCTGTCCGGCCGCCGTGCAGCCGGCCGGCAGCGTGCCGACGGTCAGGCCGGCGCCGAGCGTATCGGTCAACACTTCCGGCGCGCCGCTGACCGCGTTGGCCACGTTTACCGTCAATGTGTAGGTCAATGTGTCGCCTACCGCCACGGCCGTGCCGCTGGCCGGATCGACGGACTTGCTCACCGTCAACGTCGGCGTGAGCGGATTGGTGGTGGTGCAGGTTCCGCAAGTGCCGGTGCTGGGCACCACGCTGTTGCTGACCGAGGTGGTCGCTGCGGCGTCGACGGTGGCGGTATAGATAAAGGTATGCGTGCCGATGGCGCTGCCGGCAGGCAAGCTGCAGGCAATCACTTGACCCGAAGAGGTGCACCCCGCCGGCAGGGTGCCGACCGTCAGACCCGCGCCGAGCGTATCGGTCAGCACTTCCTGGACGGTCGTGACCGCATTGGCGACATCGATGGTCAGCGTGTAGGTCAGCGTGTCGCCGACCGCCACGGCCGTGCCGCTGGCCGGATCGACGGATTTATTGACCGTGATCGTCGGATCGACCGGATTGGTGGTGGTGCAGGTTCCGCAAGTGCCGGTACCGGGTACCACGCTGTTGCTGACCGACGTGGTCGCCGCAGCATTCACGGTCGCGGCATAGACGAACGTATACGCGCCGATGGGACTGCCGGCCGCCAGGGTGCAAGTGACGACCTGGCCGGAAGAGGTGCACCCCGTGGGCAAGGTGCCGACCGTCAGACCAGTGCCGAGCGTGTCGGTCAACACTTCCTGTGCGGTCGTGGCTGCATTGGTCACCTCTACCGTCAGCGTGTAGGTCAGCGTGTCGCCCACCGACACCGCGGTGCCGCTGCCGGGATTGACGGACTTGTTCACCGTAATTCGCGGCGTGACCGGGTTGGTGGTGGTACAGGTCAGGCAGCTACCGGTGCTGGGCACCACGCTGTTGCTGACCGACGTAGTCGCTGCGGCGTCGACGGTGGCGGTGTAGGTAAAGGTATGCGTGCCGATGGCCGCGCCCGCTGCCAGCGTGCAAGTGACGACCTGTCCCGAAGACGTGCAGCCGGCCGGCAAGGTGCCGACGGTCAGGCCGGCACCCAGCGTATCGGTCAGCACTTCGGCCGCATTGGTCGTGGCATTGGCGACGTTGACCGTCAGCGTATAGGTCAACGTATCGCCTACCGCTACCGCCGTGCCGCTGGCCGGATTGACGGACTTGCTGACCGTCACCGTCGGATCGACCGGATTGCTGGTCGTGCACGCGGTGCAACTACCGGTGCTGGGCACCACGCTGTTGCTGACCGACGTGGTCGCCGTGGCGTTCACCGTCACCGTGTAGACGAAGGTGTAGCTGCCGATGGCGCTGCCGGCCGCCAGGGTGCAAGTGATGACTTGACCCGAAGCTGTGCAGCCCGCGGGCAAGGTGCCAACCGTCAACCCTGTACCCAACGTGTCGGTCAGTACTTCCGCTACCGTCGTCGCGGCGTTGGCGACGTTGACCGTCAGCGTGTAGGTCAACGTGTCGCCCACCGACACGGCAGTACCGCTGCCCGGGTTCACGGACTTGTTGACCGTCACCGTCGGGTTGACCGGATTGGTGGTGGTGCAGGTCGAGCAAGTGCCGGTGCTGGGGACCACACTGTTGCTAACGGAGGTGGTCGCCGTGGCAGCCACCGTCGCCGTGTAGACGAAGGTGTAGCTGCCGATGGCGCTGCCAGCGGCCAGGGTGCAGGTAATCACTTGGCCCGAAGACGTGCAGCCCGCCGGCAACGTGCCGACGGCCAGGCCGGCGCCGAGCGTATCGGTCAGCACTTCGGCCGCCGTGGTCGCGGCATTGGCGACGTTCACCGTCAGCGTGTAGGTCAGCGTGTCGCCAACCGCCACGGCCATGCCGCTGGCCGGGTTCACACTCTTGCCCACGGTTATTGTCGGCTCGAGTGGATTGGTGGTCGTGCACGTGGTGCAAGTGCCGGTGCTGGGCACTACGCTGTTGCTGACCGTTGTGGTCGCCGTGGCGTTCACTGTCGCCGTGTAGACGAAGGTGTAGCTACCGATGGCGCTGCCGGCCGCCAGGGTGCAAGTGATGACTTGACCCGAAGCTGTGCAGCCAGCCGGCAAGGTGCCGACCGTCAACCCTGTACCCAGCGTATCGGTCAGCACTTCCGCAACGGTCGTGGCAGCGTTGGCGACATCCACCATCAACGTGTAGGTCAGCGTATCGCCCACCGACACGGCCGTGCCGCTGCCCGGGTTGACGGACTTGTTCACCGTAATTCGGGGCGTGACCGGGTTGGTGGTGGTGCACGTGGTGCAGCTGCCGGTACTGGGGACCACACTGTTGCTGACCGACGTGGTCGCCGTGGCAGCCACCGTCGCGGTATAGACGAAGGTGTAGCTGCCGATGGCGCTGCCGGCCGCCAGGGTGCAAGTGACGACTTGGCCGGAAGAAGTGCAACCTGCCGGCAAGGTGCCGACGGTGAGGCCGGCGCCGAGCGTATCGGTCAGCACTTCGGCCGCGGTGGTCGCCGCATTGGCGACGTTGACCGTCAGCGTATAGGTCAACGTATCGCCTACCGCTACCGCCGTGCCGCTGGCTGGATTGACGGACTTGCTGACCGTCACCGTCGGATCGACCGGATTGCTGGTCGTGCACACGGTGCAACTACCGGTGCTGGGCACCACGCTGTTGCTGACCGAAGTGGTCGCCGTGGCGGCCACCGTCGCCGTGTAGACGAAGGTATACGCACCGACAGGGCTGCCGGCAGCCAGCGTACAAGTGACGATCTGGCCCGAAGGCGTGCACCCTGCCGGCAAGGTGCCGAGGGTCAGGCCCGCGCCCAGCGTATCGGTCAGCACTTCGGCGGCGGTGGTCGCCGCATTGGCCACGTTCACCGTCAGTGTGTAAGTCAGCGTGTCGCCGACCGACACCGCCGTGCCGCTGCCGGGGTTCACGGACTTGTTGACCGTCACCGTCGGGTTGACCGGGTTGGTGGTGGTGCAAGTCAGGCAGGTAGCGGTGCTGGGCACTACGCTGTTGCTGACCGAAGTGGTCGCCGTGGCGGCCACCGTTGCCGTGTAGACGAAGGTGTAGCTGCCGATCGCGCTGCCGGCAGGCAAGGTGCAAGTGATCACCTGCCCCGCCGACGTGCAACCTGCAGGTAGTGTGCCGATGGTCAGGCCGGCGCCGAGCGTGTCGGTCAGTACTTCGGCCGCGGTCGTCGCGGCGTTGGCCACGTTCACTGTCAGCGTGTAGGTCAGCGTACTACCGACCGACACCGCGGTGCCGCTGCCCGGATTCACGGACTTGTCGACCGTCAGGGTCGGATCGACCGGATTGACGGTCGTACAGGCCACGCAAGTGCCGGTGCTGGGCACTACGCTGTTGCTGACCGTTGTGGTCGCCGTGGCGTCCACCGTCGCCGTGTAGACGAAGGTGTAGGTGCCGATGGCGCTGCCGGCCGCCAGGGTGCAAGTGATCACTTGACCCGAAGAAGTGCACCCTGCCGGCAGGGTGCCGACCGTCAGGCCGGCGCCGAGCGTATCGGTCAGCACTTCGGCCGCGGTGGTCGCGGCATTGGCGACGTTCACCGTCAGCGTGTAGCTCAGCGTGTCGCCGGGCGATACCGCGGTGCCGCTGCCTGGGTTCACGGTCTTGCTGACCGTCACCGTCGGGTTGACCGGGTTGGTGGTGGTGCACGTGGTGCAGCTGCCGGTACTGGGGACCACACTGTTGCTGACCGAGGTGGTCGCCGTGGCGTCCACCGTCGCCGTATAGACGAACGTGTAGCTGCCGATGGCGCTGCCGGCCGCCAGGGTGCAAGTGATGACTTGGCCCGAAGAGGTGCAACCTGCCGGCAAGGTGCCGACGGTGAGGCCGGCGCCGAGCGTATCGGTCAGCACTTCGGCCGCGGCGGTCGCCGCGTTGGCCACGTTCACCGTCAGCGTATAGGTCAATGCACTACCGACCGACACCGCGGTACCACTGCCCGGATTCACGGACTTGCTGACTGTCACCGTCGGGTTGACCGGGTTGGTGGTGGTGCACGTGGTGCACGTGCCGGTGCTGGGGACCACACTGTTGCTGACCGACGTGGTCGCCGCAGTGTCCACGGTCGCGGTGTAGGCAAAGGTATGCGTGCCGATGGCGCTGCCGGCAGGCAAGGTGCAGGTGATCACTTGACCCGAAGAGGTGCAGCCCGCCGGCAGGGTGCCGACCGTCAAACCGGCACCGAGCGTGTCGGTCAATACTTCTGCGGCTGTCGTGACGGCATTGGCCACGGAAATTGCGAGTGTGTAGGTCAACGTATCGCCGACCGACACTGCGGTGCCGCTGCCGGGGTTCACGGATTTGTCGACCGTCAGGGTCGGATTGACCGGATTGGTGGTCGTGCACGCCGAGCAGGTGCCGGTGCTGGGGACCACACTGTTGCTGACGGAGGTGGTCGCCGTGGCAGCCACCGTCGCCGTGTAGACGAAGGTGTAGCTGCCGATGGCGCTGCCAGCGGCCAGGGTGCAGGTAATCACTTGGCCCG